>NZ_CP046171.1:6624575-7949490 GCF_011801125.1 Nocardia brasiliensis | reverse complement strand
GCAGTTTCCTCCCCGGAAGTAGGTCGATAGGAGCAGACGGCCGGGGCACGCGGGGAGGTGATGGCGACGACCATCCTCGGGTCGGTACCGTGATCCTGCGTACGTCCGTAACCGGTTCGGACGCTGCCCAGATCCCCATTCCGGGCGGCGGCGTGGCACCGTCGGCCCTACGAATATGCCACTCCAGGGGTCTTTCCACACAATTATCCACAGATGTGGAGAACTCTGGGGAGTTGTGAAATGAGCGTGTGCGGCCGCCGGGTAAGGCCCTGACCAGCAGATCTGTGGCTAACGATGAGCAACATAGCTGGTGTGCCCGCCCGGGCGTGGCTAGGGGTGTGGACGAACTCACGGTGATACTCACAGGCCTGGGCAGTGATATGCACAGCCGCCGCACCAGGTCGTCGCGGGTTTGCGCTGGTCGAGCGGCCGAGGTCAGCGGGGTGGGCCGAGTTTGACCCGCTCGAAGCCGATCAGTACCCTCGTACAGTCACCCTTTGGTGCGGTGGCGGTCTTGTGCTGACCGCGGGTAGGTCGATATCGACCGACTGTGCGCCAAGACCGACGCGCCGATGATGACCAGACCTGCGATTCATCGCGAATACCTGTATCACCGAACAAGCTTCGGGCACCGAATGGCGCCCACTGACTCGAGGAGTGTTGACCGTGGCCAAGGGCAAGCGGACGTTCCAGCCGAACAACCGTCGTCGGGCGCGCGTCCACGGCTTCCGTCTCCGGATGCGCACCCGTGCGGGTCGCGCCATCGTTTCGGCGCGTCGCCGTAAGGGCCGCGCCGAACTCACTGCCTGATCCTCGCGCGCGGACGCTCGGGTGTTGCCTGAGCCGTATCGGTTGCATCATCGTGCCGACTTCTCCCGGACGGTGCGCCGCGGCCAGCGAATCGGGAGGCGCGATCTGGTCGTGCATGTCTTCACCCATCAGGTCGGCTGCGCAGTCGGCCATGCCCCGGCGTCGAAGCAGGGGTATGACGGAGTCGTGGACATGAGCGAACCGCATGGTGATCCAGCCGCGGTGTCCATCCGCGTCGGCGGACCACGCTTCGGATTGATCGTCAGCAAGGCGGTGGGCAACGCGGTGATTCGACACCGCGTAGCCCGCCGCCTGCGTCATATGTGTCACCAGATGATCTCGGAGTTGCCCAGCGACACCGACGTCGTCATCCGCGCCCTGCCCGGCGCGGCGGACGCCTCCTCGGCCGAACTGTTGCGCCAGATGCGTACCGCCATGCGCAAACTCGGGGTCGGCACGGTATGAGCCGCACCGCCACGATCGGCCGGCTACCGGCGAACGCGCTGATCTTCCTGATCGAGTTGTATCGGACCTACGTCTCCCCCACCCGCATGCCGGTGTGCCGCTTCACCCCGACCTGCAGCGAGTACGCGGTGACCGCGTTACGGACGCGCGGGCTGTTCATCGGCCTCGGATTGGCAGCCGTGCGACTGGCCAAATGTGCGCCCTGGCACCCTGGTGGGTGGGACCCGGTTCCGGAGCGGAAGCGAAGCACCGTTCGCACCGCACCAGGAACCGAGGCAGCCACCGATCCGGCGTCGCAGGAAACAGACCTGCAGACCGGCCCGGTGTCGGAGCCGAACGCTTGGAAAGGATCACCGCGCGCGGTGATCGGCGATACGAACGACGGGAGTGCATAGAGCCGTGCTCGACTTCATTTATTATCCGGTGTCCTGGATCTTGTGGTTCTGGCATCGGGTTTTCGCGTTGGTGCCCGGTCTCGGTAAAGACAGTGGCATCGCCTGGGCATTGGCCGTCGTGTTCCTGGTGTTCACGCTGCGCGTGCTGCTCTACAAGCCGTTCGTGAAGCAGGTCCGCACCACCAAACAGATGCAGGAACTGCAGCCGCAGATCAAAGAGCTGCAGAAGAAGTACAAGAACGACCGCCAGAAGATGGCCGTCGAGATGCAGAAGCTGCAGAAGGATCACGGCTTCAACCCGCTGATGGGCTGCCTGCCGATCCTGGCCCAGGTGCCGGTGTTCCTCGGCCTGTTCCACGTGCTGCGCTCGTTCAACCGGACCGGTCACGGCTTCGGCCAGCTGGGCATGTCGATCGCGGACAACGCGAACACGCCCAACTACGTCTTCAACGCCGCCGATGTCCAGTCGTTCCTGAGCGCCCGTATCTTCGGTGCGCCGATCTCGGCCTTCATCACGATCCCCGACACCGAGCTGCGCGCCTTCGCCATCGAGGGCCTCGGGCTGCCGAACAAGCTGAACATCGCGCTCGTCGCCATCCCGCTGATGATCATCGCCGGTCTCGCAACGCACTTCAACGCGCGCGCCTCGGTCGCGCGGCAGACGCCGGAGGCGGCCGCCAACCCGCAGGCCGCGATGATGAACAAGCTCGCGCTGTGGGTCTTCCCGCTCGGTGTGCTCGTCGGTGGTCCGTTCCTGCCGATCGCCATCCTCCTGTACTGGGTCTCCAACAACATCTGGACCTACGGGCAGCAGCACCTCGTCTTCGGCCGCATGGAGAAGGAAGAGGAAGCCAAGAAGCTGGCCAAGCTGGAGCAGCGGGCACAGAACGCGCCCAAGCCGGGCGCCAAGCCGGTCAACGTGAAGAAGAAGTCGGGTTCCGCGACGGACGCCGTCGAGGACGCTGTCGAGGGTGCCCCGTCGACCAACGGCACCGCGAAGACCCCCAGCAAGGCCGCGGGTCAGCGCAGGCCGGGCGGTCAGAAGCGGCCGGGTAACCGCGGCCGGGCGAACCAGAAGCGCAGACGCTGATCACACTCCTGGTGGCCGGGCAGGCCACCACGCTGAGCAACCCTTTGATCGCGCACCGTCCGGCGGCGAGCGCCCGGCGAGCGCGATGAGCAGATGAAGGAAACCCAAATGACAGTTGAGACCGACGGAGGGGACGCCACAGTGGCGACGACGATGGTGAACGCCGGAACGGACGCCGACGATGTCGTGAACGACGCGGAGGAAGCCCTCATCGAAGAGGGCGAGATCGCGGGCGACTACCTCGAGCAGTTGCTCGACGTGCTCGATTTCGACGGCGATATCGATCTCGACGTCGAGGGCGACCGCGCCATCGTCAGCATCGACGGTGGACGTGATCTGTCGAAGCTGGTCGGTCGCAACGGTGAGGTGCTCGACGCGCTCCAGGAACTGACCAGGCTAGCCGTGCAGCAGGCGACCGGCGTGCGCAGCAGGCTCATGCTGGACGTGGCCGGCTGGCGGGCCAAGCGCCGGGAGGACCTGAGCGCCCTCGGCACCGCCGCCGCGCAGCGTGTGCTGGAATCCGGTGCCCCGGAGGCGCTCGCGCCGATGACCCCGTTCGAGCGCAAGATCGTGCACGACGCGGTGGCGGCGATCGATGGCGTCGAGAGCGAGAGCGAAGGCGTCGAGCCGAACCGGCACGTGGTCGTCGTTCCGTCCTGAGCGAATCCGCGCACCGATGGCCGGACATCGTTAGGGGACGGCGTATTTCGTCACTCTGACGGTAGTGGTTGGATAGGGCCTCTGGTCTTCGGATCGGAGGCCTTGTTCATGTCCGGCAGAGTGGTGCGTCCCTGTACTTGTTTGTCTCTCTGATCATTTCGAGTTCGGAAGGATGTTTCACGTGGAACGAGATCTCGGTGGAACCACCGCGTTGCCTGCCGAGCTGGAACCGCCCGCGACCGCCGCGGTGGTGTTCGGTGAGCGACTCGATCTCGCCCGTCAGTACTGCGCGGCGCTCGCCACCGCGGGCGTCGAGCGTGGCCTGATCGGTCCGCGTGAGGTGCCCCGGCTCTGGGATCGGCACATCCTCAACTGCGCGGTGATCGGCGAGCTGATCGCCGAGGGGGCGTCGGTGGTGGACATCGGCAGCGGTGCCGGGCTGCCCGGCATCCCGCTCGCGATCGCGCGCCCGGACCTGCGCATCACCCTGGTCGAACCGCTGCTGCGCCGCACCATCTTCCTGAGCGAATTCATCGAAGCCGCCGGCCTCGACGTCAGCGTCGTCCGCGGCCGCGCCGAACAATCCGGCGTCATGAAGGAGGCGGGCGGCGCCGATGTCGTCACCTCCCGCGCCGTCGCCCCCCTCGCCAAACTCACCCAGTGGTCGCTCCCCCTGCTCCGCGACCACGGCCACATGCTCGCCCTCAAGGGGGTCAGTGCCGCCGAGGAACTCGAACGCGACGCCGCCGCGCTGGAACGGATCGGAGCAGGCAACACTCAGGTCCTCGCCTGCGGTGCCGGGCTCGTCTCCACCCCCACCCTCGTCATCAGCGCCGAGCGTTTCCCCCGCGCCGAGCGTCGCAGCGAACACGCCGCCGCGCGCAAGCAGGCGCGTGCGGCGAAGCGGGCGGACGGCGGGCGCGGACGGACCCGCAAGGGGAAATAAGGCCGTCCCCGAATCGGCTTGCGCCCCTTCGTGCGTCGGGGCCGTGCGCTGCCTGACCTGATCTTGTCCAGAGTTGCCTCGCCGGTGTGGCCCCGGAGCATCGGGTGCGAATCGTCACGTGACTGTCAGTGGCGATCGAACAGGTCGACCACACTGCGCGGTGCTTCCGGACCGAAGAAGGTCTCCAGATTTCGCGCCGAGCGGTCGGCGGCGTCGCGGCCGCGCAGGAACAGCCGCTTCTCATAGGCATGCAACGCGACCTCTACGCGTTGTTCCGTAACCAGCTTGCTGGCCAGGTCCGCGCCATCGAACATGGCGAGGTTGGCGCCCTCCCCGGCGAACGGTGACATCAGATGCGCGGCGTCACCCACGAGCGTCACGCCCGGCACCCGATCCCAGTCGAGGCCGACGGGCAGGGCATAGATGGGTCGCAGCCACGGTCGCGCGTCGCTCTCGGTCACGAATGCGGTGAGTAGTGGCGACCAGCCGTCGAACTCGTCGGCAACCCGGCGGAGCCCGGCGGACGGATCCACGAAGTCGATCGACCGCACCCACTCCTCGGGCTTGTTCAGTGCCACATAGCCGCGCACGCTTCCGTCGGCGTAGCGATGCACGATGATGCCTTTACCCGGTGCGACCGCCATCAGCGTGCCGCTGCCGATCGTGGCCACACTCGCCCGGTGGGGCTCGGTGTCTGACCCGAGGGCGACCTCGATGAAACAGATACCGCTGTAGCGCGGCTCGGCTCGGGTGAGCAGCGGACGGACCCTCGACCAGGCGCCGTCCGCACCGATGACGATGTCGGCGTGCGCGGCGCAACCGTTGGCGAAGGCGAGCTCGTATCCTCCCGTTGCATGGCGCCGAACCGCGTCGAGCTTGTGCCCCCACCTGATCGTCCCTGGCGTCAGCGAGTCGAGGAACAGTTGCCTGAGCTCGCCACGATCCACCTCGGGACGGGCCGAGCCGGGGTCGGCGGGCTTGTCGAGCAGCACCGTGCCGCGGTGGTCGACCACGCGCTTGGCGTCCTCGCCTGGACGGACCAGAGCGCGGAACTCGTCGTACAGACCGGCCGCCCGCACCGCGACCTGGCCGGTCTCCTCATGAATATCGAGCAGGCCGCCTTGCCCACGACTCTTCGCCGACGCCTCACTCTCATAGATCGTCGCGTCGACACCGTGCGCCTGCAGCACCCGGGCGAGCGTCAGCCCGCCCAACCCGGCTCCGACAATGGCGATGGAATTCCGCATACCGCGCTCCTCCGTTGCGCCGACCCCGCGTCGGCGATGGACAGTGCCGGGACGGGCGGATGCCCGGCCTCGACAAGGAGCCGCTCAACGATCAGAACGAATCGATGTATGCGCGACGTGCCGGGCGGAGAAGCCCGCGGGCACATCGTTTTTCGCGACAGTGCCGACTATAGCTCGGGATTCGGCCCGCAGGGGGTGGGGTCGGTCACGCCGGGATGCATCGGGTCCGGCCGGTTCTTGTCCTCCGCCTGCGTGGGGTCCCTCTGCTTCGTCTTCCGGGTGCCACGTTCCGCCGGACATCGTTTGCTCCGTGCCGCCCGGACTGCTGACGTACTTGCCTGACCCCGATCCCTCGTGGTCGGTCCGTGGGGCGTTTCGTATGGCGGTGCCCGCGGTTCCTCGCAGCCGGGGTCGGGCCACTCTCGGCACCCGGGCCAGCCGTCAACGGGCGCGCCGGTTCACGTCCCCGGTGCTGAACGGGTGGGTCGATCAGGGGGACATCTGTGCGGCGAAACCGCCGTCGGATGCGGCGAAAACGTCGCGCGTGACTTCAGTTAGGACTCGGAGTTTTGACGCCAAGCGACGCGGAGGTTTCACGTGAATCATCGGCGGCGAACTTCCCGTCGTGGGTTGCTACGCGTTGATCGGGCGTTCGTATGGGAGTCCGCGCACCCGTCTCGGGAACCGGGAGTTGACGGCTTTGGCGGACAGGCAGGTCGAATCACCGACCGAACTGGACGGGCGTTGGCGCGTGCCGGATTGTCGTCGGAGCCCGAACTTTGGTTTGGCGGGCGGTCCTATCCCGTGCTGGGGTCTGGCGTGAGCCGTCGTCGGGTCAGCGCGCCCCCGAGGCCGCACCGGCCGTCCGGAGGGAACGGAACTACGCACGGCCCGCGACCATCCCGCCCCTCGCAGTCCTCATCGCGCGTCCAGGCCGCGTCGCCTATACGACGGGCCGCTGCTGGAGCCGCTCGCGTCGCCCAGCTTGCGGACTCAGCCGCCGATCGCGGACTCAGTCACTCAGCGGGGGTGAGGTTTCACGTGAATCATTGGTCACCGTGGCCCCAGAGGGCTACCTAGGGCTCAACAACATCAATTGGAGATCGCCCGAGACCGACCCACCTGAACGACGACACCAACAACCCTCCGCTCCCTTCGTGACTGCAATCAGTGCACTACTCCCCGAATCTGCGGATCCACCAAACCTGTCCGCCTTCAGAGCACCCGCCTCATGCGACTCCAATGGCGACCCCGGCCGACGTTTCACGTGAAGCAACGCAGGCTTAGACGAGCGACGACGCCTTCCTCCGAATGAACGAACGCGACAGATCCGATCCCGCCGGGCTGAGCTGTCGGTCAGTTCGGATCATCGGAATGGCCACGGCACGGACTTCTCGTCTTAGGCGTGGATGCCCACCCTGACCGAGTATCCGGCGCCCGCGTGGATAGAGTCGGCGATGGATTCGGGAAGCTGCAGCACCGACCCCGCGGATCCAACAGCAGACGCCTGCGCGTGCTGGTTCAGCGTCGCGGGGGGGCGAAGCACATTCGTCCCCGATTTGGGGCACACGATCGCTGGCCAACCACGCAGCTTTCAGACAGGCGCGCCGGTATACGGGGATCCGGACTTGACTGTGCGAACGCCCGACATCTAGGTCGCCGATCACCCCCACCCTCCCTGCCAACTAGATGCGGGGCGAAGCGCAGAGCTGTCACCCCATAACGTCTGGGTGCCCGGCGCGAGGCGCGCGGTACGCAGCACCCCGGTGGCGCGAACCCCCCGACGAGCGGGACCCTGACGCGGTGCTCGATGCCTCTCGAGTGGTGTCGGGCGAGCGGTGTTGGGCGTGTGGTGTCCGGCGGGTGAGTGGGTGTCCGGCGGGTGGGGTCCGGCGAGTGGTGTCGGGCGGGCGGGTGTCCGGCGAGTGGTGTCGGGAGAGCAGGTGTCCGACAAGTGGCGCTGCGCGTGTGATGTGTCCGGTGAGCGGGTGTCCAACAAGTGGTGCCGTGTGGGCGGTGCTGTGTGGGCGGTGCTGTGTGGGCGGTGCTGTGTGGGCGGTGCCGTGTGAGTGGTGCTGTGTGGGCGGTGCCGTGTGAGTGGTGCTGTGTGGGCGGTGCCGTGTGAGTGGTGCTGTGTGAGTGGTGCCGTGTGAGTGGTGCCGTGTGAGTGGTGCCGGGCAAGTGGTGCCGGGCGAGCAGTCTGTGATGTCAGGTGCCCGGTGCGCAGTGTGCGATGTCTGTTGTCCGGGTTGTCCGTCGAGCGGTGTCGACTGCCCGGTGCATAGGTCCCGGCATCTGGTGCCCGATCTCTGGTGCTCGTATTCCCATGGGCATTGCGAGATGGTCGATGCGCGACGGCCGGTGCGATGCGAGGGGGCGACGGATGCGGTCTCGTGGTGCCCGTGCCCGTGCCCGTGCCCGTGCCCGTGCCCGTGCCCGTGCCCGTGCTCGGTGCTCGGTGCTCGGTGCTCGATGCTCGATGCGCAGGGGCAGGGGCGAGCGGTGCGCGGTACCGATGCGGTCTCGGGTGTGCGGTGCCTAGTCCCAGTGTCTGGTGCGCCGTGCTGGCGAGCGGTGCGCGGTCTCGCGGGGAGGGACAGGTTGATTCCTCGCTTGTGCGTATGCGCTGTCCGTCCCGGATGACGCTCCGCCTCTATCGTCAGGCACCCCAGTGCGCTCGGCGCGATCATCGTCGTTGGCGCACCCGGGATCACCATCCAGACTGCGCCGGCTCTACCCCTCGTCCGCCGGGCTGCGAATCCTGGGAGGCTGAGCGCGGAGCGCCCATGCCGCTCGGTTTCACATGAAACATCGGGCGCTGGGAAAGCAGGGACGCGTACCGCTAGCCCACCCAACAGACCTGTGTGCCCCCTTGGTCTCGATAGCGGAATGCCACCCCGTTGTGCCCGCCGGCGCCTATCGCCACGAGTTCGGGACGGCGGTCCGTCCCCGACGCGGGCGAACGGATCCATCGGCCGCTACGTCTGTTTCACGTGAATCAATCCGCGACACCGCGCCCGCCTCCCTCGACCGGTATCCCGCCCCAACAACTAAGAAGGAGCGCGATCCGCAACCGAGCCATCCAGCAGGACATGACACCGCGCGACTGGGCGACCCGACTGGGCGACCCGACTGGGCGACCCGACTGGGCGACCCGACTGGGCGACCCGACTGGGCGACCCGACTGGGCGACCCGACTGGGCGACCCGACTGGGCGACCCGACTGGGCGACCCGACTGGGCGACCCGACTGGGCGACCCGACTGGGCGACCCGACTGGGCGAGTGGGGAATTCGATCTTGGGGAGGGGGCAGCTCGGTCTCGGAGGGGGCACCGGACCTCTGCCGGGGATACGTCACACTGACGTATTGCCTTTGGTGGCTCGACCCGTACTCCCCTACGCCGCCAACGGTTTCACATGAAAAACATCGGGTTCGGCACGCCCGGCGACCCGCCGGAGACCTCGTAACCCCTTTGGCGGGTGCGGGGTTTCATGTGAAACATCGGGAATCGATGGCTGAATGGGGACAGATTTGCGTGTCCTTCGTCCGTTGCCGCGATTCAGCTTTCCTATCCCGCTCGGGGCTGGCAAGCTAGTGGACGTCGGGCGTGAGCGTTGGTGCCACGGAGGATCTGGTGTTGACAGCGGCAAGGGCTCCGCTCGGTCGATCGGGCGCCGCGAACCCGGTTGGGCATCATGTTCGATCCGACGCAGCTTGTTTGATGACACGGCGCCGACGCTCCGTCGGCCGCGCGTGATCTGAGTTTCTCGGGTTAGGAGCTGTCTATGTCGAGCGGTCCGGCGAATGTTTCACGGGAAACTACGTCGCGTGTGCCGGGAATGCTGGACTCCAGCAATTTCGACGCGGAGACATTCGGAAGCACGCCGTTCGGGAACATCTCCCCCAGCGAGACCCCGATCGCGGCCGAAGCGCAACGCGCTAGCCAGATATTGCATCCAGGAAAGGTGACAGTGCCGAAACCGCACGAGCAACGCATCATCACCATCGCCAATCAGAAGGGCGGCGTCGGTAAGACGACCACCGCGGTGAATCTCGCGGCCGCTCTGGCGCACCAGGGGATGACGGTCCTCGTGATCGATCTGGACCCGCAGGGCAATGCCAGCACCGCCCTCGGCATCGAGCATCACTCGGGGGTGCCGTCCAGCTACGAACTCCTCATCGGCGAAGCGTCGGTCAAGGACGCGATCCAGCAGAGCCCGCACAACGAACGTCTGCTCTGCATCCCGGCGACCATCGATCTGGCCGGTGCCGAGATCGAGTTGGTGTCGATGGTGGCGCGGGAGGGCCGGCTCAAGGCCGCCATCCAGGAGGCCAATATCGCCGGGTACGACATCGACTACGTGATGATCGACTGCCCGCCTTCGCTCGGCCTGCTTACCGTCAACGCGATGGTCGCGGCCAAGGAGGTGCTGATCCCGATTCAGTGCGAGTACTACGCGCTGGAGGGCGTCGGTCAGCTGCTCCGCAACATCGGTCTGGTGCAGGCGCACCTGAATCCCGACTTACACGTGTCCACCGTGATTCTCACGATGTACGACGGCCGGACCAAGCTGGCCGACCAGGTCGCCGAGGAGGTCCGCGGACACTTCGGTGACGTGGTGCTGCGCTCGGTGATCCCGCGCAGCGTGAAGGTCTCCGAGGCGCCGGGCTACGGGATGACGGTGCTCGATTATGATCCAGGCTCCCGAGGCGCGATGAGCTACCTCGATGCCGGACGGGAAATGGCGGCGCGCTCGGTGGTGCGGGTCGCCGAAGGCGCGGAGTGATCTGGCGCGATACTTGCCAGGTCGATGAGACCGGGTGTGGTGGCGGAACGAGGAAGGGGTCAGTGGACCGATGAGTCAGGCGAAGAAGGGTGGGCTAGGACGCGGTCTCGCCGCGTTGATCCCGACGGGACCGGCGACTGCGCCGGGGCTCAGCAGTCAAGCGGCCAGCGTCATCGGTCTGGATCCGATCGGGCCGCAGCCCGCTTCGGCCTATCTGCATCGGGTTCCTGACCCGGAAGCGGAAGACCTCGCGTCCGGCGGCGCGGTGTACCGCGAGATTCCGCCGGAGCAGATCGAACCCAACCCGAAGCAGCCGCGCCAGGTGTTCGAGGCGGAGGCGCTGGGCGAATTGGTGCATTCGATCAAGGAATTCGGCCTGATGCAGCCGATCGTGGTGCGCCGGCTGGAGCCTGGGGTCGACAAGTTCCAGCTCGTCATGGGCGAACGCCGGTGGCGTGCTTCGCAGGAGGCGGGCCTCACCGTCATCCCCGCGATCGTCCGGGAGACCGCGGACGAGTCGATGCTGCGGGACGCGTTGCTGGAGAACATCCACCGGGTGCAGCTCAACCCGCTGGAAGAGGCGGCGGCCTATCAGCAGCTGCTGGAGGAGTTCGGCGTCACGCACGAGGCGCTGGCCGATCGGATCGGCCGGTCCCGCTCAGCGGTCACGAACATGATCCGTTTGCTGAAGCTTCCGATCTCGGTGCAGCGCCGGGTCGCGGCGGGCGTGCTGTCCGCCGGGCACGCGCGGGCGCTGCTCGGTCTGGAAGGCGGTGCGGACGCGCAGGACGAACTGGCCAAGCGCATTGTCGCCGAGGGCTTATCGGTGCGCAGCACCGAGGAGGCCGTCATCCTCGCGAACCAGGAGAAGGCGCTCGCCCCGGATCCGGAGGAGGCCCCTACCCCCCAGCGCAAGCAGATCCAGATGCCGGGTCTGCAGGATGTGGCCGATCGGTTGTCCGGCTCGTTCGACACCCGGGTGATCGTGAGCATGGGCAAACGCAAGGGCAAGATCGTCGTCGAGTTCGGTTCGGTCGACGACCTCGAGCGCATCGTTCGCCTGATGGAACAGAGCCAACGCGACTTGTGACAGAAGTGGCAAAAATAAACTTGTGAATGCGACAGGTAAGGACCCGGGACTGAAACGTCACTGTGACGACGTGTGATTCCGGGATCGAGCCCAGCACAAGTTCCTTACCAACAGCACAGCGACGTGGAATGAGGCGGGATCAGTTGATCGCTTATTCTTGCTGGCGAGTGAATAGTGATGCGGTATGAGCGAGTGCCCGACGACAGGGCCGGACCGTCTCCGCGCGCCGGAGCCGAGCGTAGGCGAGGCGGAGCATGAGCGTGGATGAATCGGAGAGCTGGAGGCTGAGCAGAGCGATGGCGACCAGCGTCACGGCCCTGACCCTCGGCGAGCTCGACAAGCTCCCCGCGCACTCCCGGCGTTGTGTGTTCTGGGAGATGGATCCCGCGGTGGCCGAGGACTCCCGGGGCTTCAGCGATCCGGTCTTCGAGAAGGAGGCCTGGCTGTCCACGGTCCTGCTGGAGTGGGGCTCGTGCGGGCAGGTGGCCAACGTCGACGGCAATGTCGCCGGGTGTGCGCTGTATTCGCCACCGAGCGCGGTGCCGCGCGCCACCCTCTTCCCCACCTCGCCGGTGAGCCCGGACGCGGTCCTGCTGACCACGCTGCGGGCCGAATTCCCGTACCAGGACGCGGAGGTTGCCCATCAGTTGATGCAGGCCGTGGTGGCCGATCTGGTGCGCCGTGGCGTGCGGGCGCTCGAGGCCTTCGGCATCCGGTCCGATCCCCCGGCGCACGCGCTGTCCGAGCGGTTCGGCTCGATGACGCTGATGGAGCGGATCATCGCGCCGATCAAGGGCGCCGCGGCGGGCCCGACGGCCGAATGCTCCCCCGAGACCTGCATGATCGAGGCCGATTTCCTGGAGGATGTCGGCTTCGAGGTGGTCGCGCCGCACCACAAGTTCCCGCGGCTGCGCCTGGAGATCAATTCCGATCACGGCTGGAAGGAAGACGTCGAGCGCGCCCTCGATCAGCTGCTCGCGGCCGCGTCGATGACTCCGCCCGCCCGGGTCGGCGTGCGCTGAACGTGTCGAAAAGGGCCCCGCACCGGTGAATCGGTGCGGGGCCCTTCTGGTTTCGGGGTGGACCTACATGCGGTCGGCGGCGGCCAGTTCTTCGGCGAGCAATTCCGCGAAGGTATAGGTGCCGGTCGGCTGGTCGTCCTGGCCGAGCAGGTAGAGCCGCTTGACCGAGATCAGGATGGCCTCCGCGATCACGTCGCGCATGCGCGGGTTGGTGAGCACGTTGGCGTCGTAATCGTTTGTCAGATAGCCGATATCGATCTGCACGGTCGGCATCTTGGTGAGGCGCAGCAGATCCCAGGTCCTGGCGTGCGTCCGGCAGTCCTGCAGCGAGGTGCGCGCGACGACCTCGCGCTGGATGAATCCGGCCAGCACCTGGCCGATCATCGACGCCGAGCCATGGGAGTTGCCGAAGTAGAAGCCGGCGACACCGTTGGCCAGCGGGCTCGGGTTGGTCGCGCAGCGCAGCGAGATCATCAGATCGGCGTCGAAGGCGTTGGACGTGTCGGCCCGCTCGGCATCGGTGGGGTTGGCGCCCCACGGGCGGGACAGGAACGTCTCCATGCCCGTCGCGGCCATCCGGCCCTCGAGCCGACTTGCCAAGTCCCACAGGATCTCCGACTCGTACACGTCGCCGTATTCGGAGGGCACCGGATGTCCCTTGTCCGGTCCGCCCAGACCGGGATCGATCACGATGCGCTTGCCGGTGAGCTGCGGCCCCGCCCGGTGCACCACCTCTTCCTCGGCGATCCGGTGCGGATTGCCGCCGGTGACGCGGGCGCCGAGCAGGTCGAGCGAACGCAGCGTGTCCGGCCCGCAGATGCCGTCGGCGGCCAGGCCGATCTCGCGCTGAAATGAGGTGAGCCCCTCGTGCGTGTGCGGCCCGAAGTAGCCGTCGACCCGGTGCACGTAGAAGCCGAGATCCTGCAGCTTGCGCTGCAGGGTCGCGACGTCGTCGCCGTACAGCGGCGCGGAGAGCTGATAGATCAGTGTGCGGGCACCCAGCCGGTAGGACGCCTCTTTCAAGGCGCGATAGGTGGCCGGGCCGACGACACCATCGACGAGCAGTCCGCGGTGCTGTTGGAACGCGCGGACCGCCGAGTCGAGTCGATGGTCGAAGGTCGCCTCGGTGTCCTTCCAGTACTCGCGTGCGTCGGCGCCGTCGGCATCGACGTGTGCGTGCAAGAACCCGAGACTTGCCAGGGTGCTCCGAACCTCTGCTACGGCTGGACCGCTATCGCCGTGACGAAGTCGGTGCATGCGTGAGAGCCCTTTCCTTCCGCGTCAATCCGGGTACCCACTCATGCGATGGGATACACCTTCGCACGACCGGCATCGGTCGATTGTCTCAGACCCGGACGGGAATTCGGCATTCCCGGGTCCAGGCATCCTACGGCGCGTCGGTCGATCCCGACGACCTTTGGTGCCTATGGCAGTCGAATGCCAGGATCAGATGACGTCGTCGAGTTCGCGCAGCAGGGCGGCTTTGCCCTTCGCTCCGACGATCTGCTTCACCGGCTTACCGCCGCGGAACAGCATCATAGTGGGGAGCGAGAGGATCTTGTAATCGCGGGCCGTCTCGGGGTTGGCGTCGACATCGATCTTCGCGACGGTGAGCTTGTCCGCGTGGGTGCCCGCGATCTCCTCCAGCACCGGGGCGACCATCTTGCACGGACCGCACCAGGACGCCCAGAAATCGACGAGCACCGGCTTCTCGCTGAGCAGCACGTCGTCGGCGAAGGATGCGTCGGTGACCGCGACGGTCTTGGCACTATCGGACATGGGTCTTCTCCTTGCTGAATTGCGGTGCCCCCGTGGCCTTTTCGGCCACGCGGGCGAACCACTCCCTGGGGGCGAGAGGTCAGTTGGCAGGCACGGCCGCCGTGTTGCTCGCGTGCTCGAGGGTGTTCGAAGTGATGTCACCCTGCTCGGCGAGCCAGCGCTCGGCGTCGATGGCCGCGCGGCAGCCGGTGCCCGCGGCGGTGATCGCCTGGCGATAGGTGTGGTCGACCAGGTCGCCGGCGGCGAACACGCCGGGCACCTTGGTGGCCGTCGACGGGTGCACAACCTGCACGTAACCTTCGTCGTCGAGCTCCACCTGGCCGCGGACCAACTCGCTGCGCGGATCGTGGCCGATCGCGACGAAAAGACCGGTCGCGGCCAGCTCCGAGGTCTCCCCCGTGCGGGTGTCGCGCAGGGTCAGGCTCGTCACGCTGGTATCGCCGTTGACCTCGGCGATCTCGGTATTGAGCACGAACTTGATCTTCTCGTTGGCCTTGGCGCGCTCGAGCATGATGCGCGAGGCACGGAACTCCTCGCGGCGGTGCACGATGGTGACACTGGCGGCGAACTTGGTCAGGAAGGTGGCCTCCTCCATGGCGGAGTCGCCGCCGCCGACCACGACGATGTCCTGCCCCTTGAAGAAGAAGCCGTCGCAGGTCGCGCAGGCGCTGACGCCGCGGCCGAGCAGCTTCTGCTCGCCCGGGATGTTCAGGTAGCGGGCCGCCGAGCCCATCGCCAGGATCACCGCGTACGCCTGATAGGTCTCGTCGCCGACGGTCACCGTCTTGATCGGGCCGCTGAGGTCGATGGCGTCGACGTCTTCGGTGCGGATCTCGGCGCCGAAGCGTTTGGCCTGCTCACGCATCTGCTCCATCAGGTCCGGGCCCATGATGCCCTCGCGGAAGCCCGGGTAGTTCTCGACCTCGGTGGTGGTCATCAGCGCGCCACCGAACTGGGTGCCCTCGAACAACAACGGCTGCAGCTCGGCACGACCCGCGTACACCGCTGCGGTGTAGCCGGCGGGACCGGAGCCGACGATGATCAGGTCACGTACTGGCGCACTCATGAGGCCCTTCCCAGGCAGATATCGACGGACGTCTCGGTCAACAACAGCGTAATGGCTATTGTTCCTGCGCTGGTGGAGTGTGCGGTGAGCTTCGGCTCAGTGGCCTGGCACACTTCGGCGCCGCCGGGTGGGCCTGCTCACTCAGCCGATGTCCTGCACGGTCAGTCGTTGCGGATCGTCTGTGCTGCAACCGGTTCCGACGATGAGCGCGGTGATCTTGGGCGTGCGCGGGCCGGTGAGCAGCAGCAGGACCGCGTCTTTGCCGTGATAGCTGATGTTCATCGAGCCGAGCACAGTGCGCTCCAGGTCGTTGGCGCGCACGCAGCGTTCTCGCGCGGCCGGGTTGCTGAGCAGGCCGGAGGCGTCGTTGCGGCCGAGGGCGGTGAGCATGGCGGCCGCGGTGGGCTCGTCGAGCTCGGCGCCCTCCGAGGTGGGCTGGGCGACCGGCGGGGTGTCGTTCCCCCGGACGACGGTCAGCGCGATCGAGGCGCACGCGACGACCGCCACCGCGGCGGCCGCGGCGGTGAGCCAGCGCAGCCTGCTCCGGCGCCGCTCGTCCAGCGAGACGGGCGTTGCAGCGGGTACCGCGGGCTCCGGCACGGCACCTGCGGCGACCGCCACGTCCCCGGGACGCACAGCGTCGTAGAACCCGGCGGGACCATTGGGCCGAGCAGGTCCGTCGAGCTGGTCACCGCCGTCGGACCGAGCGGCATCGTCGAACCGAGCGGCATCGTCGAACCGAGCGGCATCGTCGAACCGAGCGGCATCGTCGAACCGAGTAGTGCCCTCGAGCCGAGTGGAGTCGTTGGACCCAGCGGCATCATCGAGCCGAGCAGCGCCGCTGAATCGAACAGCGCCGTCGGACCGTGCGGCATCGTCGGGAACCGTTGCACCATCGTGGTTTTCACCGGCGACCGGCAGGTGGTAGATCGTCTCGCCCGCGTCCTCTGGCGCGCCGTCCGCGTCCAGTCCGTCGACGAACGCGGTGAGCCGGGCCGTGACGTCCTCGGGCATGCGGTGGATGACGCGGTCGGAACGGCCGAGCGCGCGCAATTCGGAGCTGACCTCGTCCAGGGCGTGCACGAAACGCAGTGCCTCCCCGTCGCGCCGGACCGCGGGCCACAACTGTTCGTGCAGTTCGGGCGCGAGATTGCCGGCGTGAAGGTCGGCGAGCAGCTCCGGTGAGAACGGAGGCTGCGGCACGGACCTGGTTGCCATCGCACCTCCGGTGTTCTCGTCTGCCATCGCTGATCCCTCGGGCCGGGGACTTACTGGGACATCGTCAACGGGTTCGTCACTATTAATGACGCATCTCGACTACTTCCGGTTCCCCGGATCGCGCAGAAATTCCAGCCGTTCCTGTAGGCGTTGCCTGCCGCGAGCGCAGCGGCTCTTGATGGTCCCCTCCGGAACGCCGAGCATCGCGGCGGCCTCCGCCACGCTATACCCTTCCAGATCCACCGCGACCAGGGCGGTGCGCTGATCGGCGGGCAGCGAGAACAGCGCGCGGTCGACCACCAGCGACATCTCCAGCTCGGCGACGGCGTCGCGTTCGTCCCGCGGCTCCGGCATGGTCTCCGGCGTCAGCGAGACGGCCTTGCGGATCTTGTTGCGCCGGATCCGGTCCAGGCAGGCGTTCACCACGATCGCGTGCAGCCAGCTGCGCACCTCGGCCTCGGCCCGGAACTTGGCGGCGGTGCGATGGGCCGAGAGCAGCGCGTCCTGGAGCGAATCGGCCGCGTCCTCGCGGGTATAGGAGGTGCGCAGGGCGGTCTGCCAGAGATGATCGTTGTGTCTGCGTAGTAGCTCCGCGAAGGCATGTCGCTGGCCGCGCACGTGCGCCCGCAGCAACTCGACGTCGCTGCAGTCGGCGGCCACGAACGAGCGTTCGCGGTACGCGACTGGGCGCGACGTCCCCCCGCGGAAATCCTCGTTCGATTCGGACGACAATGCCAACCCCTTGACCAGCGCTCACGGTGGCAACGGACACCAAAGACCATTACCGAAATTTCGCAGCATCCAGGATCGAGGCACCAGAACCCGGGAAGCTCCCCTGCTGAGAGCGCGAAGAGATCATATCGTCAGTCGCGATCCGGCAGCAACAAACTGAACGGGATTCAGGGATGAGCCGCGCGGCGGAAGAGGTGCGCGCGGGCCGGCACGGTCACTTCACGTGCGGCGGAAGACGATCAGCGGTGCTACGGGGTGGCATCCAAACGAATATCGGCGATGGAACTCTGGAACTGCCCACCGGAATTGCCGAGTCCGGTGATCCAGATGAGGACGTAGCGGGCCGCCTGGTCGGTGCGGACCGGGATATCGGTGAGCCCTTCGACGAGCTTGCCCGAGCCGATCAGCTGGGTCTGATCCAGCGTCGGCGAGTCGGTGGGCGAGGTACGGATCTCGACCGACGTGCCTGGGCTCGGCGAGTTGATCGTGACGTTGGTCAGCTTGGCCGCGCTCGGCAGCGTCGCCAGCAGCCCCACGCCCTTCTTGAGGGCGGGGAACTGCTGGAAGTACTGGTCCGTGCGCCACATGGTGGCCGGGTTCTGGTCCAGCACCGCGTTGACGTTGCCGACACCGTCCGGGGTGCCCTCGGGGGAGAACACGCTGACCGCGGTCACCGGCACCTGGACACCCCCGGTGCCGACCGAGGGCCCCACCGCGGCCGGGGTCGGCGCGGGGGCACTGTTGGTGGTGAGGCCGATATTGCGCTGCTCGTTCAGCGGGGCGTCGGAGGCGCCTGGCGCGAACACGCTGACCATCCACCAGATCACGATGCCGACCACCAGCGCGGCCAGGATGCCGAGGCCGACCATGATCCACATCATCCGCTGCGAGCGTTCCCGTTCGGCGGCAAGCAGTTCCGGGTCGGCCAGCGACTCGTCGGGTGCGGGCGGGGTGGCCCGCTGGCCGAGCCGCAGCACCGGGATGAAGTCGGTCTTCTGATCGACCACCGAGGCCTGTTCGAGCACGTGCTGCACGGTCGCCGCGGTGCGCACGCCCTTGTTGGATTCCAGCGACCGCACCGCGACCGCCGAGATCTCGAACGGCACCTCGGGTCTTATCTGGCGCGGTTCCACCGGCGTGCCGTCCGGGCCGAAGTCGGCGAGCCGCAATCCGCCGACCGTCGCCGCCGTGCCGGTGACGCCACCGGAGCGGATCGGCCAGCGGGCGGTGATCAGGGCGTAGAGCATGGCGCCGAGGCCACGCACGTCCGACTGCGCGTCGGAATCGGACAGGGTGCCGGGGAAGGCGAGCACCGCGTCGCCGGACGCGCTGATCCGCACCCGGTCGGGGTGATCGATGGACAGCGAGCCACCGCCGCGGTGTGCCAGTTCGGCGGCCGAGGCGAGGGCGCGGATGGCCCGTGCGGCGCCGATCGGCGACGGCACGGTCTCGGCCATCTCGCGCAGCGAGCGACCCGGGGTCCATTCGGCCACCACGATGCCGCCCGAGCTGCCGCGCACCACATCGAGCACGCGGGCCAGACCGGGCGAGTTGATCCGGCCGAGGCGCAGGGTGCGCGAGAGGATGGCCTGCGGGCCGTCGTGACCGGAGTTGTCCGCGGCCTTCTGGTCGGCGTCGACGAAGGTCAGCGCGACCTCACGGTCGAGCTTGATGTCGAGTGCCTGCCAGAACTTGAGGCCGCGGGCACCGCCGTGCCCGGCGAGCAGCCGGTAGCGACCGCCTGCCACCGAGGCGCCCGGAATCAGCTTGGGGCCGCGCGGGGTCCGTCGTCCGCCCGGGGTGTCGCCACCGAGCGGCGGCATCTCCGGCGCGCCGATCGGGATCATCCCGGTGTCGTACATCGGGTCGCGCGGGGGCAGCTGGTTCTGGGATTCGTGCTGTTCCGGTGGACCCGCCTCGTGCTCCCGCGGGTCCGCCTCCGCTACCGGTGGACCGGCACCGAGCTCGCGGTTCGCGTACGCGGGATCCGACGGCTCGCCACCGGGTGGCGGAGCGTCGGTCGAAAGCCCGCCTGCCGTGGTCGCAGAAGAATCAGCGGCTGGGACGCCGCCCACCGCGTCGTCGCTCACCCTCGGTCCTCCTTCGCCCTGGTATGTCGAGGTTTCGGCGATTTCGCCACTTGTGCTTCTCTGCCGAACAGGGTACGGGAACTCGCCCATGCCGGTGATGTCAACGGCATCGGCTCGGATCACCGGTAGAACCATGGTTTGCGCGTCCATGTACGGATCGAAGGCAGGGTAGGCCGGATAGGGATCGGGCCTGCGCAGAATCTGGGTCGGGTACGGGTCGTCGACCGGACCGTCGAGATCGAGATCCGGTGCGGGCGGCGTCCAGCCGAGGCGGCGCGAGATGGCGACCGTGATGCCGACGACCTCGGGCACGCCCGCGAGCCGCATCAGCCCGAAGGCCACCGCGAACATCACGACGGCGGTGATCGCCACCCGGATCAGCGAGCCGGGCCCGCCGAACGAATCGCTCAGCCGCTCCAGCCCGAGCACCCGATCCACGATCCACATGACCGCGCCGCCGGCCAGCGACGAGAGCACCACCCTGGTGACGGTGCGCCCGACGTTGGCCATCCGGAGATCGCCGAGGCTGCGGTGCAGCAGATAGCCACCGATCATGGCGCCCGCGGTGAAGCCGAGTCCGTTCGCGACACCGAGCACGATCACGACCGAGTCGCTGTCGTCGGCGATCACCGGGGCCAGCGCCGAGAGGATGGTCTTGACCGTGGTGATGCCGAGGATGATCCAGGTCGGGGTCCATGCCTGTTCCCTGGCGTAGAACACCCGCAGATGGATCAGCACCAGTGCGTACGGGATCAGCGCGAAGGCCGACCAGCTGACCGCGTGGCCGAGTCGCTGCGCGTCGCCGGAGAATCGGGCGTAGCCGAACAGCGCCTGGCCGAGTTCCGGCCCGGCGATCGTCATGAAGGTGACCACCGGGAACAGCGCGATCATCGTCAGCCGGGTCGCGACGGAAAGGTCGTCGACCACCGCGGGGGTGTCGCCGTCGGCCGCGTTGCGGCTCAGGCGCGGCATGATCGCGGTGAGCACGGTGACGCCGAGCACGCCATAGGGCAGCTGGAGCAGCAGCCAGGCGTAGGAGTAGATGGCCGGGCCCGCCTCGTCCGCGCCCGAGGCCACATGGTTGGCGAAGATCAGGCCCAACTGGCTGATCAGCACGTACAGGATGATGGCAAGGCCCATCATGCCGAACTGCTTGAGCCGGGTATCGACACCCCACAGCGGGCGCAGGTCGATGCCCTCCCGGCGGATCGCCGGGACCAAGGTCAGCGCCTGGGTGACCACACCGAGCGTGATACCGATGCCGAGCACGAGCAGTTTCGGGTCGCTCATCCGCACCGGATCGAGGGTGATCTCCCCCGGTGTCAGCGCGTAGAGCCCGAGCACGAGCAGCACGACGATGTTGTTCAGCACCGGAGCCCATGCGCCGGGCCGGAACACCTGCCTGGTGTTCAGGATCGCGGTGAACAGCGCGGACATGCCGTAGAACAGGATCGCGGGCAGCAGCAGGAAGGTCAGCGCGGTGGTCAGCGCGGTGTTGACCTTGCCGTCGGCGGCGACGAAGACATGGGTTGCCAAGATGGGCGCGGTCGCGGTGGCCAGCAGCGTGGCGAAGGCGAGCACCACGAACGCCGCGGTGACGAGCCTGCGTACGAAGGCGGCGCCGCCGTCGGCGTCCTCCTTTTCCGCGCGGACCAGCGTCGGCACCACCATCGCGGTGAGCACGGCACCGAGCACCAGCTCGGTGATCATGTTCGGGATCAGGTTGGCCGAGGTGAACGCGCTTGCGATGGCGGGGCCGAGCACGGTCGCGAGCAGCAGCTGCTTACCGAAACCGGTGAGCCTGCTGATCAGCGTGGCGATCGCGATAGAACCGGAGTCCTTGAGCAACCGCGAATTCGCGCTCTGCTCGGGTTCTTTGGTCGCGGTCGCGGCGGGCCACTCCTGGGTACGCGGCCGCTTCGCCACGTCGACCGGTGGCGCGTCGTTGGCGACGGGCTGGCTGCGGCGCGGCGGCGGATATGGCTCGGGCCGTGCTTGCGGCGGGGCGTACCGCGGCGGCGGTACCCGACCGGACTGCGGCGCACCGGCCGGGGTCGGCTCGGGCCGCGCGGGACCGGGCCGGGGCGCGGGCGGCGGGCCGGGAACCGGTCGAGCCGGGGCGGCGGGCATCGGCCCGGACCGCGGCGCGCTGGCGGGGATCGCGCCGGACTGGCCGGGGCGTGGCGCGGCGGGCATGGCACCGGACTGGGCAGGGCGTGGCGCGGCGGGCATGGCACCGGACTGGCCGGGCGCGGGCCGGGGTGCGGCCGGCATCCCGCCGGACTGCCCTGGCGGCGGGCCGGGACGTTGGACCGGCGCCGGGCGTGGTTGTTGCGGCGGCGCGGACGGTGGTTGCTGCGCCTGCGGTGGTTGCTGCGCCGGATACTGCCGCTGACCGGGATGCGGTGCGGGAGCGGGCCGTTGCGGCGGCCCCGGTGGACGTTGCGCGGGCCCCGAAGGCAGGCGCTGTCCCGGCGGTATCCGCTGCGGCGGCGTCGAAGGACGACTGACCTGCGGCACCCGCGGTGCGGGCGCGTCATAGGGGCCGGGATTCATATCCGGCTCCGGCTCCTGCGCCTGTGGCGGGTGCCGTTCCCACGGTGCGACCGGCGCCCGACGGACCGGTGGCCCGTCGCGCCGCTCGGATCGAGGCCGATGCGCCGATGGATCATCGTCGCTCATCATGCCTCCTGTTTTCCGCGGGACAGCCGCACCCGGTCGGCGCTGATGAGCAGTGCTGCGGGATTGTTACGCGCGGTGTCGGTGCCCATCACTCGCACCACCCCTGCGCTGCTGCGAGCCTCCCGCGATTGTCCTCCACTCTGCCACCGCGGTTCGCCGGACGTCCAAATCCGGTAGCCGCGGCTGGTGCCTGCGCACAGGAAACGACGGAGGACGCTAGATGACCGTCCTTCACTGTGCCTCCTGATGCTCCTGCTGCAGCGCCCGCTGCTTGGCGCGCCCGTAGCGGATGACCCGCCGGCGCAGCGGCGGGTCGAGGCCCTCGTCGGCAACGTCGGGCTGCCCGCGGAAGCGCCGCCACAAGCGGCGCATGATCAACAGGAACAGCAGCGATGCGGCGCATGCCGTAATTATTGCCAGGGCCTGACCATAGGCGTTCGAACGCACCGAGACTTGTGTGGCATTGCCCAGCGGGATTCCGTCGGGTGTGGTAAGGGAGATCGGAATCACCAGGTTACGGCTGTCGCTCACCTCGGTCGGGATTTGGAACGAGCGTGTCCCGCGCGGGGGCAGCTGTTGCTCGCCGAGGTCGGTGATCTTCGTCTCGCGCGGGGCCTCGATGCGGAACTTGATCCGGATCGAGACCGGCAGATCGTTGCGCGCGACCAGCAGCAACGGGCTCTGCTCGGAGGCGAGGGTGTACACCCCGCCTGGCGGCAGGACGGTTACCGAGCGATAGAGGTTGTCCATGGTGCGGACGGTCTGGTCCACCCGGCGCTGGGCGAAGGTGTCGGCCTGGGTGGCGTCGCCGGTGCGCCGATCCGACGAGCTCAGCACCCGGATCAGGTCGTCGCGCAACGGCGTGAGGAACTGCGCGGGGGTCGGTTTGAGCTCGGGCACCTCGACCATCGCCCGCATCAGCTCGCTGATCCGCCTGCCCTGATCACGCACCGGATCGATGAACCGTCCCGGCACCGCGTCCTGCTCGGCCTGCGCGAGGTAGTCCAGTTCATAGGGTTTCGGGTCGGTCGGCTGTGCGATCAGGTCCTGGAACGGGCGCGGGGTCGCCAGGTCGGCGCGCATCAGCAGTTCGACCTGACGCAGCAGCGCCTTACCCTCCTCGCGGTTCGCTCCCCACTGTTGCGGCGGCACGAGCAGCAGCGAGCGTGGTTTGTCCGCTTGCGGATTCAGCGCCGACCAGGAGATCGCGCCGAGCGCGTCCTGCAGCCGGGCGGCGCGCGAATCGTTGCTGACCTCATAGCGCACCGAGGCGGGCGTGAACGACGGGGTCGGCGGGTTGGACGAGCCGACCGCGGCCAGCGCGGTCGCCGACCAGATGTCGAAGGTCGCGGCGTGCAGCGCCGCATCGCCTGCGGGCGGGGCGGTGTGCGCATTGCTCGGCGCGGGTCCGCTGTCCGTCGCGGTGGTACTGCTCGGTGTGGCCGACGCGGTGCCACTGGTCGCGGAGGACGCGGTGCCGCTCGTCAGATGCCCGCCCGGCGCGGCGGGCTCGGGCGCCGACGGCACCGGTGCCGTGATCGCGGGCAGGCGAACCAGTTCCGGCGCTCCCGTGTCCGGCACCTGGGGCGTCGCCGTCGGGGTCTTGGTGTCGCCACGGGTCGCCGTCTGCTGCGACACCTCCGAGGTACCGGCCGTGCCTTCCGGTGCGACCGCGGTGTCGGCGAGCACGGCGGTGCCGAAGCCGTGGCTGCGCAAGAGCGTGCCCGCGCCGGCATCGATGCTGCCCGAATCCGGCAGGCTCACCCCGCGGACCGATTTCACGCCCAGGATGGAGTCGACGATCTCGGCGGGTGCGTTCACCGCTCGCGCCGAGAGGTCCGGGTCGTTGACCGCCGCCAGCGCGGACAGGTCGACCTGAGCGAACGGCAACGCCACCGTGCACATCGATCCGGCGAGCTTGCGCAACCGCTCCAGCCACGTCTGCGCGTGCGTGGCGCCCGCACCCGCCCTGGTCGCGCCGTCCGGGTCGGACGGACTGGCCAGCACCCGATAGCCCCTGGTCATCGCGTCGACGGTGAGCAGGAGGTCGGGATCGACCGCGAGGCAGATCGAGGAGAGCAGCGTGCGATCGCGGCCCGGCGTCAGATCGAACACGCTCTCCAGCGCGCCGAGCAACTGGTCGAGCCTGCCGTCCTTGCCGAGCGAGGCGGCCAATTCGTCGTCGGTGAGCTCGACCTTGCCGTCCACCGAACCGGGAATGCCCGCGACCATGCGCGGCCGGTCGGCAAGCGGCCACAGCAGCGTCGTCGCCACCGGCGCGTTCGTCGGCGCGGTCACCGCCTCCGCCGGGTCGGCGTCCTTGGACCCGGGCGGCAGGCCGAGGACCGGCAGCAGGAAGCGGGCATCGTCGAGCCGGGCCGGCTTGCCGAACGCCGGTTCGCCGTTGACGTTCAGCAGCATCGGATAGACGCCGGGGTCGGTGATATCCAGTGACCCGCTCGTGCCGCCGCCCGGCCGCAGGGCGATGCTCACCGAGAACTGCTTGTACTGGCCGGGAGCCAGTTGCGGGGCGACGTCCTCGAACGGGCCGTTCACCTCGTAGTTGACCTGGTCGAGGCGCAGCGCCGCGCGCAGGTTGCCCGGATCGGTGACCACTGCGGCGCGTTGGATGCGCACGCTGATGTCCTTCACCGCGCGATCGCCGATGTTGGTGACCCGGCCCGAGACCGTCACCACCGGATCGCTCGTGCTGGTGACGGCGGTGGGGCTCACCGAATCCACCGACAGCTTCAGGAATTTCGGGCCCGATACGGTCCCGGAGCCGGTGGGTTGCGCCTGCGCGAGCAGCGGCAACGTCGTCATCGACCCCAGGATGGTCAGGAGCGCGACGAAGATCCCCACCGGAATCGCTGCGCGACGCCGAAAAGTATGGGTCATCGCTTGCCGGTCTCCATCCGGTCGATCAGCTTGTTCGCCACCTCGGCAAGACGTCTCTCGTCCGCGTAGGCCAGTCGGGAATTCAACTCGCTCAACGGAACCCACGCCACCTGAGTGACCTCCACGTCGGCGTCGGACAGTTCGCCCCCGATGGAGCGCAAGAGATAATGATGCACCGTTTTGTGTACCCGGCGACCCTCGGTGACGAACCAGTAGTCGATGCTGCCGAGTTCGGCCACCACCACACCGTTGATGCCGGTCTCCTCGGCCACCTCACGGATCGCGGTTTGCTCGGAGGTCTCTCCCTCCTCGATATGGCCCTTCGGCAGCGACCACAGCAACCGCCCGCGCCGGTCCGTGCGGCCGATCAGGGCCGCGCTGCGCTGCTCGCGTGGACCGTCCAAACCGTCGACGACCAGCCCGCCCGCGGACGTTTCCCGCACCGTGCGCATGCGTGGTTTCGCCGCGTTGGCGGCCGAACCGCGGCGCCGAGGCTGGCGGCGTCGACTGTTCGCGCGATCGGCCGGAGACACCAAGCAATCCTACTGTGTTGCGTTTGCGGCGTTGTCGGCCGCAGCACCGCGGGGCGCCCACCACACCCGGGCGCCAGTTTCGGGCACTCGGCCGCCAGGCCGCTCGGGGCGCGAACACGCAGCGCCGCCCGGCGCCGCAAAGGCAACCCAGTAAGCTGCTGATTCGTGGTTTCGCCCAAGTCCGAGGACGCAGAGCTGGATAGACGTACCCGATTGCTGGCTGCCGCGGCGGTGACGTTGGGCGGGTTGTCCGACGTGCTGACTCCGCTCGGTGCGATGTTCGCGGCGCGCGGGTTCGAGCTGTATCTGGTGGGCGGCAGCGTGCGGGACGCGGTGCTCGGCCGGTTGGGCACCGACCTGGACTTCACCACCGACGCGCGTCCTGAGCAGGTGCAGGAGATGTTGCGCGGGTGGGCCGATCATCTGTGGGATACCGGTGGTCTGGCGTTCGGGACGGTCAGCGGGTCGAAGTCCGGTCAGCAGCTGGAGATCACGACGTTCCGTTCCGACAACTACGACCGGGTGTCACGCAATCCCGAGGTGACCTTCGGTGATTCGCTCGACGACGACCTGGTGCGCCGGGATTTCACGGTGAACGCGATGGCGGTGCGGATCGGCGCCGACGGGGCACTCGACTTCGTCGACCCGTTGAACGGGATGGACGCGCTGCTCGCGGGCCTGCTGGATACTCCTGCGGCGCCGCAGGATTCGTTCAACGACGATCCGCTGCGGATGTTGCGGGCGGCCCGGTTCGTCTCGCAGCTCGGTTTCGAGTTGCATCCGCGGGTGCGGGCGGCGATCAGCGAGATGGCCGAGCAGATCGATCGGATCACCGCCGAGCGGGTGCGGGTGGAGTTGGACAAGTTGATCGGCGGCGCGCATCCGATCGACGGCATCAACATCATGTGCGAGACGGGGTTGGCGCAGCGGGTGTTGCCCGAGGTGCCCGCGATGAAGCTGGAGATCGACGAGCATCACCAGCACAAGGACGTCTACTGGCATTCGCTCACCGTGCTGCAGCAGGCGATCGACCTGGAGGACGGCGATCCGGATCTGGTGCTGCGCTGGGCCGCGCTGCTGCACGACATCGGCAAGCCGGACACCAAACGCAACGAGCCCGGCGGCGGTGTCAGCTTCCACCATCACGAGGTGGTCGGCGCGAAGATGGTGCGCAAGCGGATGCGGGCGTTGAAGTATCCGAAGCAGTTCACCGAGGACGTGGCCCGGCTGGTCTTCCTGCACTTGCGGTTTCATGGTTACGGCAAGGGCCAGTGGACCGATTCGGCGGTGCGCCGCTACGTCACCGATGCCGACGACCTGCTGCCTCGCCTGCACAAGCTGGTCCGGGCCGATTGCACGACGAGGAACAAGCGCAGGGCAGCGGCCTTGCGCGCCACCTACGACGAGCTAGAGGCGCGGATCGCCCGGTTGCAGGAGCAGGAGGACCTGGCCAAGGTCCGGCCCGACCTGGACGGCAACGCGATCATGGAGTTGCTCAGTCTGCCGCCGGGGCCCGAGGTCGGTAAGGCGTGGCGGTTCCTCAAGGAGCTCCGGCTCGATCGCGGCCCGATGACCAGGGACGAGGCCGAGACGGCGTTGCGGGAGTGGTGGAAGGCGCAGGCCTGATCAGAAGACGATCAGGGTGGTTCCGGCGACGATCGCGGCGCGCATCTGCGCGAGGTCGAACGAGCCGGTGATTTCCGGCAGTTCCACCCGGAACCGGACGAGGTCGCCCTCGCGGGTGGCGTGCGCGATGCGCGCCTGTTTCGGCAGGTCTTCGAGCCGCACCGTGGGGGTGCCGACCAGTCGGCGCGGCAGCCGGACGCCGAACCAGTTGACCCGTTGCGGTTGCACGCGCACCTCGTTGTCGGTCACCGCGGCCTCGACCACGGCGCTGAGCCTGCGGCGGCGGTGCCTGGCTCGGATCGAGCCGTTGTCGTCGAGCCGCAACGTCCAGTCCAGCGGCTGGGCGTTGAGCCAGCCGATCAGCGCCGCGGTGGTGAGGGTGCCCTCGAGGTCCATCCGCCCGGCCCGCACCTTGGTCGGTACGCCGGGGATCAGCCGCACCTCGTGCGCGATCACGGTGACCGCCTCGATCGGGTGATCGTCCCAGCGCAGCCGGGACAGCACCGTCTTGGTCTGGAAGTGCGCGCCGCGACGGCGGACCTTCAGCACCTGGAGCGTGGCGTGCAGGTCGTGACCGAGCAGGGTGGCGTTCACCTCTTGACCGCCGAACCGGCTGAGGATGCCCTCGCTGAGCATGGTCATCAGGACATCGGGCAGCAGCGCCGTGACGGTGCCCGCCCCGAGGTCGACGACCGGATCGACCCAGGCGGTGGTGACCGAGACCCACTGCTCCAGCCAGGATTGATCGAACAGGCGCTTGCCGAGATCGACGGCTCGCATCGGCGACCAGGACTTCGGATCGAAATACATGGCCATGATTGCTCCGAGCGTACTTGCCCGCACCGACGGCGACCATCGCGTTGTGACCCAACTCGCCTCGCTCCGCCGCGGCAATTCACCCTGCGTACCGCCTGCGACCAGCGACTTTCCGTGATGCCGGGCCGCCGATCCCGCGGCGACGCGCGGGCGAGGACAATGAGGGCAGGTAATGACAGCAGTGGAGAAAGGCAGGCGTGACGGTGCCGCTGGATCTGAACAGTGATCTCGGCGAGGGTTTCGGCCCGTGGCCGATGGGTGACGACGCGGCGGTGCTCGACATCGTCACCAGCGCCAACATCGCCTGCGGTTTCCACGCCGGCGACCCCTCGATCATGCGGCGCGTCTGTGGGTTGGCCGTCGAGAAGGGGGTCAGGATCGGCGCCCACGTCGGCTATCGCGATCTGGCCGGTTTCGGCCGCAGGGAGATCGTGATGGACCCGGCCGAGCTGCGTGACGAGGTGCTGTATCAGATCGGCAGTCTCGACGCGTTCGCCAAGGCCGCCGGTGACCGGGTGCGCTACGTGAAACCCCATGGCGCGCTCTACCATTCGGCCGGACGCGATCAGGCGCTCGCGGACGCGGTGCTGGCCGCGCTCGCCGAATACGACGGGGAGCTGGCGTTGCTCGGCCCGGCCGGCTCGCAGCTGGAGAAGGCCGCGGTCGCCGCCGGGGTGCGTTTCGTCGGTGAGGGTTTCGCCGATCGCGCGTACACACCGACGGGCACGCTGGCGCCGCGTGGCCTGCCCGGCGCGGTGCTCGACGCGGATGCTGCGGTGGCTCAGGCGATGTCGATCGCGGTGTCGGGTGCCGCGCACCTCGTCGACGGTGCGGGCACGGTGCCGGTGCGCGCGGCGAGCCTCTGCGTGCACGGCGACACCCCGGCCGCGGTAGAGATGGCCCGGCGGATCCGGACCGCCTTCAGCGAGGCCGGTGTGCCGGTCGAGCCGTTCTGCTGAGCGGATGAGCGGCACGCCGACAAGCAGCCGGCGGTTGATCCGCGCGGCGGGCGATCGGGCGCTGCTGGTGCTGGTGCCGCCGCCGATCGAGGTGGTGGAACTCGCCCAGGTGCTGCGCAGCGACCCACCGGTCGGCGTCGAGGATGTGCTGCCCGCCGCGGAAACCGTTCTGGTGACGCTGTTTTCACCCGAGCACGCGGAATCAGTACGCCGCTCGCTCGATGAGCTATTACGCACGCTGCGACAGTCTGCGCCGGAACGGGATTCGGCCGATGTTTCCCGTGGAACACTGGCGCACAACGATTCTCCCGCCGAACCGCTGCTCGTTCCGGTGCGCTACGATGGCGCCGACCTCGCCGAGGTCGCTCGCCTGTCGCGCATGACCGAGGCGGAGGTTGTCGCCGCGCACACCGGAACGATCTGGCAGTGCGCGTTCATCGGATTCGCCCCTGGCTTCGGCTATTTGGTGGCCGAGGACGCGCGGCTGTCCGTCCCGCGCCGGCCGCAGGCCCGCACCACCATCCCGGCGGGTGCGGTCGCGCTGGCCGGTGGCTACTCGGCGGTGTATCCGCGCAGCACACCCGGCGGCTGGCACCTGATCGGCAGCACCGAGCTGCGGATGTGGGATCTGGAGCGCGAGCCGCCCGCGCTGATCGGCGTGGGCGATCGCGTCCGGTTCGTCGACGTCGACGGCTGAACAGTCGACGGCTGGCGGTGGACGGCTGGCGGTGGACGGCCGGGCGGTGGACAGTTGCGTGGTGCACGGCCGGCGGTGGATGACTGCGCGCCGCGTCAGCGCGGTGAATCCAACTGCGCGTGCATCAGATACACGTTGTAGGTCTGCCAGGTCGAGAGGGTGAAGTACAGGTCGCGCCCGGTCGACCACGGGTGCAGGAAACCCCCGTAGGAGCTCGGGTAGTCGGCGGTGTCGAGCAGTGGCACCGCCTCGGTCCACTCCCCTTGCGGCTGCGCGGCATTGCGCAGCACGATCGCCCCGCGCGTCGGGTCGAGATACACCATCTGCCACTGCTCGGTGTCCTCGTCGAAGCGCACCGACACCTCACCGGCGAGTCCGGCCACCAGTGGCGTGGCCTGGTTTTCGGCCGCGGGCACCCAGTTCCCGTTCACCCAGTACTGATAGGCGGAGGTGTTGAGCACGTCTTCCTTCGACACCCTGGCCAGCCCGATCACCCCGAGCCGCCCGTTGGGGGTGCCGAACATGTAGACGTGCTCGCCGTGCGGGACCATCGCGACGACCTGGAACCGCCCGACGCCGAAGACGTTGTCCCACTTCGCATGCTGATCCTTGGTCCAGGTGCGCCCGTTGTCGTCGGAGTAGGCGAGGCCGCCGTAGTTGTTGCGCCACAGGCCAGGAATCCGGCTCCACCGGTTCACCGACATGTAGCTCAGATACTGCCGCTCGCCCAGCGCGAAGCCCGAGGTCGGGATGGTGGTGATCTCCCAGTTCTTGATCTTGCGGCTGCTCAGGATCTCGGCGGCGTGGCACCTGCTGTCCTGCACCATGCGATCCAGCGAGAGTCCGTCGGACAGGTCGCGATCGGTGCTGTAGCCGAGCACATTGCTGCGCCAATCCTGGTCCTGTCCGCCGGCGCCGCCGGTGGCCCAGCCCTTGCCGAAGGTGTCGCCGAAGGCCACCGCGACCTCGCCGGGCTTGGTTTCCCACAGCACGCCGAGGTCGGTGCCGTCCACCTGCCAGCGCACGTCGGTGCGATTCGGCGAGCCGTGCCCGGTGACCTGTCCGGCCAGCTCGACCGTGCCGACGCGCGGTTCGGCCACCGGCGGCGCGAGCGGACCCGGTGCCACCGGAGGGGTGACCCGCGGCGGCGCCGGAGTCGGTTCCGGTGCCGGGCCGTCGGGCACGGGGACCGGGATCGGCTCGATCTCCGGTGTGATCCCGATGCGCGGCACCGTGATCGGCGCGCCGGGCGGCGGTTGCTCCGGTGGTTCGGACCGCTCGGGTTCGCGCGCGATGTCGCGCACCTCGGGGCACGGCGTGTGGCACGGATCCGGGCCGAGCGGCGGTGCGTCGATGCGGACGTCCTGCTGCGGCGGGCCCGGTACCGGCACCGGGACGAGCTGCGGCACCGGGATCGGAATATCGATCCGCTCGGGCAGTGCCAGGGGCGGTGGCACGGGCTGTGCCGGATCGGGTTCGCGCAGGCGCGGATCGAAACCGACCTCGCCGCAACTGTTCACCGGGGCAGGTGCCCACGGCAGTGGACCCGCCTGGGCGGGCGTCGTCAGCACGCCGCTGAGCAGCACACCGAACACTGCCGGTACACAGGCGGGGTGGCGGCCGGGTCGGCGCATTACCTCAGGGGGGAGTTATTCGGCGAGCTCGGTGAGCGGCAGCAGCATGGTGCCCCACCCACCGAGTAGTAGGTGGTGCACCGCAGCGAAGATCATCGCCGGAAAACCCATGTCGCGTTGACTCCCTCTCGAACTCGTTGACTCCCTGTCGAATCGGGGCGAAGCGAAATCAACGTACCGGACCGACGCGCCGGAATGCTGGACTTCGCGAACGAAATTATTTGTGGCGAAATATCGGAACCGATTGGCGAACGCGTGCGTCCAATCAAATATGGACGAGATCGAGTACGTCTTCGGTACCGGCGTCGGCCCGCCGCAGGTCTGGACCAGCGAGGCGGATCTGTCGCTGGCCGGTCCGCACGACGCGGTCCGGCTCGACTTCGACGGTGACGGTCTCGTCGACGATGCCCTATGGGACAGCGCGGGTCTCGGCGTCGCCGATGTGGCCGCCCTCGACCTGAACGACGACGGCGTGCTCGACCACTTCTATACCGACCCCACCGGCCTCGGTACCTGGAACCACCACGTCACCGGCACCGTCGCCGACGCGGGTGACGAGCCGCTCAACTGGATCCACCGCACCGGCGGCTTCGCCGCCGACGTGCCACCGGAGCCGGACTCGGCTGGTGCACAGCAGGATTCGGCGGTGCTCCCCTGCCCGGTCGAGCAACCGCTCGAGGCCATGCGTCCGGCGAGCTACCATCCCCCGGCCATCCACACCGAGGTCAAGCCACCGGGCACCGCGCCGGACAACCTGCCGCACGCGAGTCACCAGGATCTGCCCGATTATCTCGCCCACGGGATGAATCGAACCGGAGGTGATCCCGGCCGAGCACCCACTATCGCCTGAAATACCGTGCCTGCCGCGGTATTTCCGTATCGGCTCCTCCTCCGCCTTACCAGCGGACGCCCCAGACCGCCGATAATCGCACCGACCTTCCTGGACGAGGCACTAGCCGACCGACGGATCGGTTCGCCGCCGGGTATTCCACACGATCGCGACAATGCCCACGCAATAGATACCGGCGCCGGCGACAATCACCGGCAGTGAGCGTCCATCGTCCGGAATAACCACGGCCGCGGCGGCGATCGCGATAATGAACGCGATATTGAACACGGTGTCCTGCAACGCGAACACCTGGCCGCGGCGGGCGTCGTCGATATCGATCTGCATCGTCGCGTCACCGGCCAGCTTGATCGTCTGCCCGGCCAAGCCGAACAGGAACGCGCCGACCAGCAGCAGCCGATGCGCGTGCTGGGCAGCCGTCCCCGCCTCCGCGATGGCGATCGGTGAGACGAGCGTCAACTGCACCACCGTCGCGGACACGAGTCCGAGCACGACGGTGCGCGGCCGGCCGAGCCGCGGAATCAGCAGCGGCGCGACGACCGCTGCCACCAGCATGCCCGCCGCCGTCGCGGCGATGGCCACGCCGAAGCCGATCAGCCCGTTGCCAAGGCCCGAACCCGCCGCCGGTGTCTGCCGCAGCACCAGCACCATGATCAAGGTGTTGGTACCGAACACGATCCGATGCGTGCCGATGCCGAGCATCGCCGTGGTGACCTGCTTCGATTCCCACACCGCCGTCGCGCCGGTGCGCAGCCCGGTGAGGATCGCGTGCACCGCGCTGTCGTGCCCGGCCGTCGCGTCCCGCTCCGGCCCGAGCACCCGCGGCGCGAAGCCGGCCGCCAAGAGCGCGCTCAGCACCGACCCGATACCGCTGATCGCCACCGCGACCGCCGAGCCGAAATCACCGGCCCCGATCAGGCCGATCACGGCGACCGAGGCGGACGCGCCGAGCGCCGCGCACCCGGAGGCCACCGTGGCGAGCACCGAATTCATCGGCACCAGCCATTCCTGCGCGAGCACCCGCGGCAGCGCCGCCGACACGCCCGACTGCACGAACCGGCTGATCCCCACCACCGCCAGGGCAAGCAACAGCAGCGGCGTCTCGTCGATGCCCGCGAGCAGGCCCGCGCACACCGCCCCGATCAACACCGCGCGCAGTACGTTCGCGACCAGCAGCACCGCCCGCCGATCCCAGCGGTCCAGCAGCGCGCCCGCGTACGGCCCGATCAGTGAGTAGGGCAGCAGCAACACCGTGAAGCCGGCCGCGATGGCCAGCGGGTCGGTTTGCCGGTCGGGGTTGAACAGGATCGCCCCTGAGAGGGCGGCCTGGAACATGCCCTCGCCGAACTGCCCGGCGAAGCGCACCACCGCCAATCGCAACACGCCCGGACTCTCGCGCAGCGCGACCCGCAGCGGGAGCGGCCGCCCGGCCGCGGATGTGGGGCTCTCGGAGCGACCAGTGGGCACGCCGCGAGGTTAATAGGTCCGGTGCCGCCGCGCCGAATCAGCGAAAAGGCCCTGGTCACAAGGTTCTGTCTAGTCGTTGACCAGGGCGCTGACCGCCGCACGCATATCGGGTGCCATCGGCAGCTGCTCGAGCGCACCCGCATCGATCCAGGCGAACGCGTCGTGCTCGCCGGGGGCCAGCGCCACCTCCCCCGGTTCGGCCGTGACCACGAAGCTGTACTTGCGCACCTTGGATTTCGTTCGGGTCGCGTAGTCGAAGCCGCCGAGGAAGTCGGTGATCGTGCGCACCCGAAGGCCGGTCTCCTCGAACAGCTCCCGGTGCACGCAGTCGGCGAAGCTCTCGCCGGATTCCACGCCGCCACCGGGTAGTTCGTACATGCCGCCGTGATAGTCGTCGGGCACCCGGCGCACCACCAGAAGTTTGCCGTCGCGGAACACCGCGACGCCGACGACGAAGTGTGCGATGCCGTCGCGGCGGGCCTGAGCGCGGAGCTGCTGCTCGAGACTGGCGAGCGTATCGGGTCGCATCGCGAACTCACCTCCGGTTTCGTTGCGGCACAACATGTTACGAATCCAGCTCGGAAACGGTCCGGCGTGGCGGGTGCGGCGGCGGTGGTGCTGCCCGCCGTTCGCGCGGGCCGGTCGGTGCTGCTCGCCTGGCGTTCACCCGCTGGTCGCTCGCGTAAAATGCCGAGTGCAGGACAATTTACTAGGAATGTGGAGTACCGCCACGGAAGTGCTCCTACCCTGAAAGGTGATCGGTGCACGGGCCCGAGAGGAGGACCGCGATGTCCACACTCACGACACCACACATCGACGTCCATCGAGCAGGCGACCGCATGAAGACGCGGGTGTCCTGGCTGGATTCGAAGCACTCTTTCTCGTTCGGGGAGCACTACGATCCCGACAACACCCATCACGGCCTGCTGCTGGTCAACAACGAAGACATCGTATTGCCCGGTCAGGGCTTCGAAACCCACCCACACCGGGACATGGAGATCGTCACCTGGGTGCTCGGCGGCAGTCTGGTGCACCAGGATTCGCTCGGGCACAGCGGTGTCATCTATCCCGGTCTGGCCCAGCGGATGAGCGCGGGCACCGGCATCCTGCATTCGGAGAAGAACGATTCGTGGCGTCTCGACGGCGCCGAACACGACGAGCCGGTGCATTTCGTCCAGATGTGGGTGGTACCGGACGAGCCGGGGCTGACCCCGGGCTACCAGCAGCTGGAGATCGATGACGCGCTGGCCGGCGGCGGTTTGGTGACCGTGGCGGCGGGCCTGCCGCGCTATCGGGATCGCACCGCGATCGCCATCAACAGCAGTCACGCGGCGTTGCACGTGGCCAGGATGTCCGGCGACGCCGACTCGGTCATCGACCTGCCCGACGCGCCGTATCTGCACGTGTTCGTCGCGCGCGGCGAGGTGGAGATGGAAGGGGTCGGCACCCTGGACGAGGGCGACGCGGTCCGGCTGACTCGGACCGGTGGTCAGCGCGTACGCGCCCACCGGCCATCGGAGGTTCTGGTCTGGGAGATGCACGCCCGGTTGGGCGCGCAGTAGGCGTGCGGGCCGGGGTGTGGCGCGGTCGACATCTGTCGCGCCGGTGTCGATATACCCGAAGCTATTAACGTTCGCCCGTAGCGTGGTCGATCAGTAGGCGATCACTGCGCCACCCGGAGAGGAAATTCATGTCGCAATACCCGCCCCCTCCAGACCAATACGGCCAATATCCTCCGCCGCCCGGATACCCGCCGCCGGGTCAGCAACCCGGTCAGTACTGGCAGGAGTCGCCCAAGGGCAAGGGTCTCGCGATCACCGCGCTGGTCCTCGGCATCATCGCGCTGCTCACCAGCTGGACCGTGGTCGGTGGCTTCCTGTTCGGCGTCTTCGCGCTGATCTTCGGCATCATCGCGGCGGTCAAGGCCAGGTCAGGTCGTGCGGGCGGGACGGGCATGGCCATCACCGGCCTGGTGCTCGGCATCTTCGGCATGATCATCGCGGCCGTGCTGGCCGTCGTCGGCTACAGCTTCTTCGTCGATTCCGGCGGCAAGGACTTCATCGACTGTGTCAGCAAGGCCGGCAACGACCAGGCCAAGCTCGACCAGTGCGAGCGGGAGTGGAACCAGAAGCTCGAGAATCGGTTCAGCATCACGCTGACACCGCAGCCTGTCCCAACGCGCTAGCCACTCGCGCAGGCCCGGATCGCGGCGAGCACCTCGCCCATATCGCGACGAAAGTCGTGCTCGGGCGGCGCGATCCAGCTGCGGTAGCCGGTGTTCTCGTCGGTGGGCGATGGCAGAACGACGTGGCTGCCCGGCAGCGCGACGGACGCGCAGACCCGGAACAGGTCCGCGAACAGCACGGTGTCCAGATAGGAGTTGTCGGTCGGGCCGGTCAGAAACGTCCAGCGCGACGAGCGCGGATGGGCGATGATCGGCCCCGGCCGCGACTCGGTGGGTGACTCGACGAGCGAGGTCCGCACGCGTTTGCCCAGCGCGGCGGGCATGACCACCGCGCCGACGGCGCCGACCTCGAGCATGATGCGGCCGAGTGCCGGATCGACGATGCCGTAGAGGCCGTGGTCCTTGCGGTAGCTGCGGCAGCGGGCGAGCGCGTCCTGAATCGCGGTGTAGTCCGGAACGCCCGGATGGTCGTCGGACTCGGTGCGGGACAAACTCATGACGAACCTGCCTCGATGCGGGTGGATCGCGTGAAGTGGGAGTAAATCGACCGCTGCGTCCCGACCATAGTGCGGCGCGTCACTATTGACAATAGTCACACGCCGGTGTCGAGTCCGCGCGTACGATCGCCAGGCATGGCACCCGTCTCGCCTACCGTTGCCCGCTGGGAACTGGTGCTTCGGCTGCGGGAGCTGCGCGAATTGCGCGGGTTCGATTCGGCGGGTTTCGCCAAGCGCGTCGGCTTCACCCCCGCCAATTGGTCACATGTGGAAAAGGGCAGACGGGTACTGACCACCAACACCATCGGCCCGGTGCTCGAATTGCTCGAGGTGGAGGCCGAGGAGCGGGCCGAATTGCTCGCCCTGCTCGACGCGAGCAAGCAGCGCGGCTGGTGGACCAGATCGTCGGCGCTGATCGGGCCCGAGTTGCAGCGGCTCTACGGCATGGAATTCGGCGCGCAGAGCATCCGCAGCTACGACAGTCTGGTGGTGCCGGGGCTGTTGCAGACCGAGGACTACGCCCGCGCGCTGATCAGTGCCGACGTGATGATTCGCCCCGTGCAGGTCGAGCAGCTGGTCGCGATTCGGATGCGCAGACAGCAGCGATTACGCGGCGCCGATCCGGTCGAACTCACGGCCGTGATCGGCGAGGGCACCCTGCTGCAGCAGACCGGCGGCCCCGAGGTATTGCGCGGGCAGCTGACCCATCTGGCCGAGCTGATCGACGAGCTCGACACCGTCGAGGTACGGGTCATCCCGTTCACCGCGACCGCGGGCGCGGTGCTCGGCGGGTCCAGTTTTCATCTCATAGATTTCGCGGGCGAGCAGCTGCCGACCTTCGGCTGGGCCGAGAGCGCGGTGTTCGGCGGGGCGGTCGACGACCCGGAGCTGGTCCGCGATCTCAGCTTCGCTTACGTTCGCGCACAAGAACAATCGCTGGCCCGTGACGAGTCATCGACCCTGATCAGAGCCTATGCCGGCGTGTAAAATCCTGCCCATGGCCACCACCTCTACCCACCGGTCAGTTTCCACCGGCTGGTTCACCTCGACCCGGTCGAACAACGGCAACCAGTGTGTCGAGGTCCGGTTCGACGGCACCGCGGTGCTCGTCCGGGACAGCAAATACCGCCGGGATCCGGCCAATCGCCCCGCCGACGAACCCGTCATCACCGTCACCGCGCTCGACTGGACCGCGTTCCTCGACGCTTTGCGCGCCGGAAGGCGAACGGAGGGTTCGCTGGTCGCCGACACCGCCGCCGATGGCCACACCACCTTGCGGCACGGCGACACCGTGCTCACCTACACCCCCGCTGAATGGGATGCCTTCCTGCTCGGTGCGCACGACGGCGAATTCGACCGCGTCGCGTCTACCGTCTGACCCGCGCGCGGGCACAAGGCGACAGTTCGTCGATGACTATCGCCGACCACGGGTGCATATCCTCAGGAGACGGAGGTCAGGGTCCACATGTTGAGCGTGGGGAGCTGATCGCCCTTGATCGAGTCGCATGCCGAGGCAGGCCGGATCCCGCCGGACAAGACAGCACCGCTCGATCCGGTGAACGCCTGCCAGCAGGTGAGCGCACCGCGACCGCTCTGCCTCAGGTGGATCACGGCCCGGTCCACATACCCGTTCACCAGGACATACCGCCACTGCGGCGCACTGCCGCACTCGACGTTTCGGAAGCCGTTGTCGCTCAGCACGCAGCGGCCGGTCGCCGCGTTTCGCAGTCGCGAGGCGTACGCGCCGTCGATCGCCCACCAGGTCTGCTCAGCGCTGACCGGCTGCGTGCACGGCTGCAGCCCCACCACCTCGCCCACCGCGGCCACGCACTGACCGGAAATCCCCACGCTGGCAATGCGAAAACCCTTCCCGGGCGCGGGCCAGTCCGCCGCGGCCGGTCCCGCGGCCACGACACCACCCAGCATCGCCACTCCGGCGACGGACAGCACCATCCGGCAACGTAAGCCACCGCGAGACGAATCCTGCACGGCACGGACCTCCACTCTCGAATGCGGACGAGTTGATCTTGCTGATGATTCGGAGCGCACCCTCGGCAGGACGGGTCGCTTCGGCACCGGACGCCCGCGCCCGCGGTGGGCATACTGGACAGCGTGACTTCCGAGCTGACCAGTCCCTCCGGCATTGATCTGTCCTATCGTGACCAGGGCGTACGGGTGCAGGACGACCTGTTCGCGCATGTCAACGGCAAATGGCTGGACGACTACGAGATCCCCGCCGACCGTGCGGTGGACGGCGCCTTCCGCACGCTGTACGACCAGGCTGAGCGCGACGTACAGGCGATCATCGAGCGGGCCTCCGCCGCGGCCGCCGAGCCGGGTAGCGACGCGCGCAAGATCGGCGACCTGTTCACCAGCTTCATGGACACCGAGACGGTCGCCGCCGCGGGTCTCGCCCCGATCTCCGCCGAGCTCGCCGCGATCAACGACGTCGCCGACCGCGGCGCGTTCGCGGCCCTGCTCGGCCGGTTGCAGCGCACCGGCGTCGGCGGCGCCGTCGGGTGCTACGTCGACACCGATGACAAGAACTCCGCCCGCTACCTGATGCACCTCACCCAGTCCGGCCTCGGCCTGCCCGACGAGTCGTACTACCGGCAGGACGAGCACGCCGAGATCCGGACCGCCTACATCGCGCACGTAGGGCGCATGTTCGCCATCGCCGCGACCGACCCGCGCATCGCCGACCTGCTGCCGCGGGAGCTGGACACCGTCGGGCAGCGGGTGTTCGAGCTGGAACGCAAGCTCGCCGCCGGGCACTGGGACGTGGTGCGCCGCCGCGACGCCGAGCGCAGCTACAACCTGACGACCTTCGCCGCACTGGTGGCCGAGCATCCCGAGTTCGACTGGGCGGCATGGACTTCGGCGCTGACCGAGCACGTCAGCGCGTCCGGCCCCGAGGCATTCGCCGAAGTCGTTGTCCGGCAACCGGATTACCTGCGCACCTTCGCGCAGGTGTGGTCGGCCGAGTCGGTGGCGGATTGGCAGGCCTGGGCGGCGTGGCGGGTATTGCGGGCGCGCGCACCGTATCTCACCGACGCCCTGGTCGCGGAGAACTTCGCCTTCTACGGGCGCACCCTCACCGGTGCCGAGGAGATCCGGGACCGGTGGAAGCGCGGCGTCGCGCTGGTGCAGGACCTGCTCGGCGAGGCGGTCGGCAAACTGTATGTGGCCGAGCACTTTCCGCCAGAGGCCAAGGCCAGGATGGTGGAATTGGTCGCCAACCTGCGGGAGGCCTACCGGCGCAACATCGCCCAGCTGGACTGGATGGGCGCCGATACCAGGGCGGCCGCGCTGGCCAAGCTGGAGAAGTTCACCCCGAAGATCGGCTACCCGGACAAGTGGCGCGACTACTCCGACGTCCGCATCGACCCCGCCGACCTGGTCGGCAACTACCGCAACGGGTACGCCGCCGATCACGACCGTGACCTGAACAAGCTCGGCGGCCCGGTCGATCGCGACGAGTGGTTCATGACGCCGCAGACGGTGAACGCCTACTACAACCCGGGCATGAACGAGATCGTCTTCCCCGCCGCGATCCTGCAGCCGCCGTTTTTCGACATGAACGCCGACGACGCCGCCAACTACGGTGGCATCGGCGCGGTGATCGGCCACGAGATCGGGCACGGGTTCGACGATCAGGGCGCCAAGTACGACGGCGACGGCAACATGGTCGACTGGTGGACCGACGAGGATCGCGCCGAATTCGGTAAGCGGACAAAGGCTTTGATCGAGCAGTACAACGTGCTCTCGCCCAAGGACCTGTCCGACGAGCACACCGTGAACGGCGAATTCACCATCGGCGAGAACATCGGCGATCTCGGCGGCCTGTCCATCGCGCTGCAGGCCTACAAGATCTCACTCGACGGCGCCGAGGCCCCGGTGATCGACGGTCTCACCGGTCTGCAGCGCGTCTTCTACGGCTGGGCTCAGGTGTGGCGCACCAAGGCCCGTGCCGAGGAGGCCATCCGCCGCCTCACCGTCGACCCGCACTCCCCGCCCGAGTTCCGCTGCAACGCGGTCGTCCGCAACATCGACAGCTTCCACGAAGCCTTCGACGTAACCCCCGAGGACGCCCTCTACCTGCCCCCCGAATCCCGCGTCCGCATCTGGTAGTTACATACCGCTCTCGCGGTAAACTCGCAGCATGAGCGCACTTCGCGACGAGCTGCACGAACTGGTCGACCAGCTACCGGACGGGGAGATCGCGCCCGTCCTGGAGCTGGCTCGCCAGCGAGCACGCCGTAGTCGCCGGATCGCTGCCGCAGCGGCATTGGCGGATGTGCAGGAGCGGATGCGCGGAGCTACCGGCATCGACGAGGAGCTGCATCGACTCCGGGACGAGGACCGTGGCTGAAAACTACCTCGTCGATAGCGCCGTGTTTCTGCGTTGGTTCATCGATCAGGATGGATACGAGCATGCCCGTGAGGTGCAGCAGCGCTTCATAGATGGAGCCATCTCGCTCGAGACGGTTGATTTCGCACGAGTTGAAGTGGCGGGAGTGCTGCGCAAGAAGGGACTGTTGACGAGACGGTTGACCCGCGAAGGGTTCGTTGCGGCGGTTCGAGTGATTGATGACCTAGGGGTTGTAGTGCACGAGATCACAGCCGATCGATTGGAGCTCGCAGCAGACCTGGCTGCGCGCAAACGGTTAGGAATGTACGATGCGTTGTTCGCGCAGTTGGCCATCGAGCGCCGCATACCGTTGCTGACTGCCGACGCCAAGCTGTGTACCGCTCTGGCAGGTGAGGTCGAAACCGAACTCCTGCGCAGCGGCGGCCGCAAAGACGATTCTGCCTAGGGCGACACTGTTGAGAACGATCAACTAACCAGAAGCTCAGAGACGCCGTACTCGCCGCAATGATGCCGGGACAGTGGAATCATACGACGAGGCGTACGCGGAGGCAGGGCCTGTCGATGCGGAAACGCAGCTCGACTACGACGGTCAGTGAACACTCGTCAGAGGCGGGTTTCGGTGGTGGCGTCGAAGAAGAAGACGTCGTCGAGTTTGGGGCGTAGGCGCAGTTGGTCGCCGAGGGCGACCTGGAAGCGGCGGTCGACGCGGGCGACCACCTTGCCGGAGCGGCTGTTCCAGCCCTCGGCCACGCCGTGGCTGTAGACGAAGGATTCGGCGCCGAGTTCCTCGAGCAGTTCGGCGGCGACGGTGAGTCCGTCGGCGTCGGTGGTGACCTCCCACGACTCCGGGCGGATGCCGACGATCACCCGCTCGCCGGCTTGCGCGGTGCGCGGCAACGGGATTCGCAGGTCGTCGAGCACGGCCGCCCCGTCGCGCACCGGCGCCTCGAGCAGGTTCATCCCCGGTGAGCCGATGAAGCCGGCGACGAAGGTGTTCACCGGGTTGTCGTACAGCTCCCGCGGCGCGGCGATCTGCTGCAACTTGCCGTCGAGCAGCACGGCGACCCGGTCGCCCATCGTCATCGCCTCCACCTGATCGTGTGTGACGTAGACGGTGGTGGTGCCGAGCCGCTTCTGCAAGGCGGCGATCTGCGACCGGGTGCTCACGCGCAGCTTCGCGTCCAGGTTGGACAGCGGCTCGTCCATGCAGAATACCTGCGGCCTGCGCACGATCGCGCGGCCCATCGCGACCCGTTGCCGTTGTCCGCCGGACAGTTTCGCGGGTTTGCGGTCCAGCAGCGGTTCGAGCTCGAGCATCTTGGCCGCCTCCTGCACCCGGGCCATGGTGTCGGCCTTGTTCATGCCCGCGTTGCGCAGCGCGAAGCCCATGTTCTGCGCGACGGTCATGTTCGGATACAGCGCGTAGCTCTGGAACACCATGGCGACATCGCGGGCGCGCGGCGGCAGACCCGTGACGTCCTTGCCGCCGATCAGGATCCGGCCGTCCTCCACCGACTCCAGCCCGGCCAGCATGCGCAGGCTGGTCGACTTCCCGCAGCCGGAAGGGCCGACGAGCACGATGAATTCGCCGTCGGCGATGTCGATGTCGAGGCTGTCGACAGCGGGCGTCGGCGCACCGGGATACAGGTGCGTGACGCTCTCGAACTGCACGGTTGCCATCGTTGTCGGCCTTTCCTCGGATGAATCGAATTGCGTCCCCGGCCTCGCGGCAGACCGGCTGAGCGGCCCGCCGCGACGGCCAGGGCGTGGGTACTACTTGGGCAGCTTCGGCGTGATCTGCCGGTCGATGATGGCTTGCAGCTGACTGGTGACGTTGCCGAAAACCGTTGCCGGATCGGCGTTCTGCAGGCCGATCTGTTCGAGTCCGGTGCCGATGATCTGGTCGCCGCCCGGCACGAACACCCGCGCGTAGTCCTGCGACTTGGTCAGCGGCAGCTGGTCGATGGCGACCTTAGCGTTCGGGTTCTTCGCGAGGAAGTCCTGCTCGGTCGGGTCGGTCACGGCCGACTTGCGCACCGGCATGTATCCGGTCTGCTGGGAGAAGTACGCGGTGTTCGTCGGGTTGGTGATGAACTCGATGAACTTGAGCGCGTTGATCTTGCGCTGATCGGAGATCCGCGCCGGAATCGCCAGGCCCGCACCGCCGGTGGTGACGCCGGGACCGTTCGGATGCGGCAGGAACGCGGTGCCGAACGCCAGCTTGCCCTCGGCGTTCTGCTTGATGCCCTTGAGGTCACCGGTGGAGGCGATGGTCGAGGCGATCACGCCGGTGCCGAAGTCGACGGCGATCTGCGGCTTGATGCCCGCGTACTTCTTGGTGTGGATCATCTCGCGCAGGAACTGGCCCGCCGCGATGGTGCCGGGGTCGGTGAACTTCAGCGTCCACTCGTCGGAGTACGCGCCGCCGAAGGTCCAGTTCGGTCCCTGGAAGGTCCAGGCCAGGTAGTTCTTCGCATCGCCCCAGCCGTGCGCGAGTTTGCCGTCGCCGACCACCGACTGGATCTTCGGGCCCCACTCGTCGAATTCCTGCCAGCTGTTCGGACCGCGGTCGGGCAGACCGGCTTTCGCCCAGACGTCCTTGTTGTAGTAGAACAGCGGCGTCGAGCGGGAGTACGGGAGCGCGTAGTGCTTGCCGTTGAACAGGTAGTCCGAGGCCAGCGAGTCGACGTAGTCGTCGAGGCGCACACCGGCGTCGCCGAAGTGCCCGTCGAGCGGTTCGATGGAACCGTTGAGCGCGTAGTTGAACCACCAGACATCCGACAGCACAACGACATCGGGCAGCTCACCGCCGGACAGCGCCGCGTTGAACTTCTGCGACACCTCCTCGTAGTTCTTGCCCGCGTCGATCAGGTTGACCTTCAGGTCGGGGAACTTCTCGGTGAACCGCTTGATCAGCTCGGTTTCCTGGTCCTTCGAGCTGCCCGGGTGGTTGGACCAGAAGTTGATCGTGTTGGAGTCGCCGGACTGCTTGGACCCACCGCCGGTGCCCGCGCACGCGGTGAGGACAGCACCCGCGGCGACAGTGCCGGCCAGCCCGAGGAATCCGCGCCGCGACAGCGCGGGGAACTGAGAAGTGGACACGTGGTTTCTCCTGTTTCTAACCCTTGACCGCACCCGAGGTGAGGCCTTTGATCATGTGACGTTGCAGCGCAAGGAACACCAGCAGGATCGGCAGCATCGTGAGCAGCGTGCCCGCCATCACCGGCCCCCAGTTGGTGACGCTCGGGTTCTCGGTGTTCTGCAGCAGGGTGAGCCCGACCGGCAGCGTCGCGACCTCGGGACCGTCGGCCATCAGGAACGGCCACAGGTACTCGTTCCATTCGTTGACCAGCGTGACCACCGCGAACGCGACCATGGTCGGCCCGGACATCGGCAGCACCACCCTGGTGAGCAGCCGCCACCAGTTCGCGCCGTCCATCCGCGCCGCCTCGATCACCTCCGAGGGCAGCGACAGGAAGTGGTTGCGCATCAAGAAGGTGCCGAAGGCGACGCCACAGAGCGGAACGATGATGCCCACCAGCGTGTTTCGCCAGCCGAGCTGGGCAACCAGCGCGTAGTTGGAGATCACGGTGATCTGGTTCGGCACCATCAGCGCCGCGATGATCACCAGGAACACCACGTTCTTGCCGGGAAAGCGCAGGAACACCAGCCCGTACGCGCTGAACACCCCGAGCACGAACTTCACCGCGGACACGACACCGGTGACGATCACCGAATTGCGCAGGAAGGTCCAGAACGGCAACGTCGTGGTGGCGTCGCTGTAGTTCTCCGGCCGCCAGCTGTGCGGCCAGTACACCGCGGGCTGCACGTAGATGTCGGGCCGCTCCTTGAACGAGGTGATGAAGATCCAGAACAGCGGCACCCCGACGATGATCAGCACGCACACCATGGCCGCGTAACCGAGCACCATGACCGCGCGCTGGCGCCTGCGATACGAGAGTGTCTCCACCCCTGCGTTTTTCACTGTTCGTTCCGATCCATGACGCGCACCTGGATCAGCGTGACGGTCAGCAGCACCAGGAACATGATGGTGGCGACGGTCGCGCCGTAACCGGCCCGGAAGTTGCGGAAGGACTCCTCGTAGACCTGGAACACCATGGTCGTCGTCCCGGTGCCGAGTGGCCCGCCGCGGGTCATCACGTTGATGATGTCGAAGACCTGCAGCGAATTCAGCAGCACGGTGATCGAGAGGAAGAAGGTGGTCGGGCGCAGCTGCGGCAGCAGCACTTTGGTGAAGGTGGTCCAGCGGCTCGCGCCGTCCATCTCGGCCGCCTCCATCAACTCGGCCCGAACCCCTTGCAGCGCGGCCAGATAGATCACGAAGCTGTAGCCGAGGTTCTTCCAGATGTAGGTCACCGTGATCATGAACATCGCCCAGTGCGGGTTCTGATAGAAGTCCGGCACCTTGTCCACGCCGATCCGGTGCAGCACGTCCTGCACCAGGCCGAAGCTCGGATCGAAGATGAACTGGAAGGCGACGCCGATGGCGGCGCCTGAGATCACGAACGGCGCGAAGATCGCCGAGCGGACCACGTTGCGTCCGAACAGCTTCCGGTCCAGCAGCAGCGCGAGCGCGAGGCCGAGCACCATGCTGCCGACCACCGCGGCCAGGGTGAACACCACGGTGTTGGTGACGATGTCCCAGGAATCCGTGCGGCCCCACCACTCGCGGTAGTTCTCGACGCCGATGAACGTGGCCACCGGGTCGGAGATGTTCCAGTCGTAGAACGAGAGCCGGATGTTGTCGATCAACGGCCGATAGACGAACAGCGTCAGCAGCGCCAGGTTGGGTACCACGAGCACGAGGAACAGCGCGTAGTCCTGCCAGGGTCGGCCGCGCCAGCCACGTCCACGCGGTTGGGGTAGAACTCGCTCCGGCCGCATTCGCACGTCGCGCACTCTACGGAAAGGAGCAAACAGCCGGTTAACGATGCCCCCCGAGCTGTTTAACTTCTCGAGCGCTCCCCCGCCTCTCCGGGACTTCTGCCGGTCGTCGGATGCGGCGACCGAATCGCGCCGGGCCGGCGGTTCAGCGGATGGTTCAGTTTTGGGCGTACCCGACGAGTTACCCATGTTCTCCCGAAATCAGTTGTCGCGTCTAGCTGACGGGAGCGTAAACGCGAAACTGGTCCGTCGTATGGGAAACCGACGGACCAGTTCGAGAGAATGGCGCTGGCTAGTTCCAGTCGCCCAGACCGTCGCTGGAGCTCAGGATGCCGCCCTGGGTGTTCTCCACGACCACCGGGTCGCCGCGGCGCGAGTTCTCCATGAACCACTTGGCGTTCTCGGTGCTCACGTTGAGGCAGCCGTGGCTGGTGTTGGACTTGCCCTGCTGGCCGACCGACCACGGGGCCGCGTGCACGAAGATGCCGCTGTTGGAGATGCGGGTCGCGTACTCGACCTCGAGCTTGTAGCCCTCGGGGTCGGTGGTCGGCACACCGTAGGTGGACGAGTCCATGATCATCTTCGGCAGCTGCTCGCCGACGATGTAGATGCCGTTCGGGGTCTCGTGCTTGGGCTTGCCCATCGAGGTCGGCATCGTCTTGACCACCTCGCCGTTGCGGGTGACGGTGATCATGTGGGTGTTGTCGTCGGCGGTGCTGACGAACGCGTCGCCGATCCGGAACGCGCTGCTCGTGCCGCCTGCCTCCACCCGCACGTCGATGTTGTCGGGCCAGTAGTCGTTCGGCCGCCAGCGCACCTGCTTGTCGCCGCGCCAGTAGAAGTGGCCCGGCGCGGGCTGCGACGAGGTGATCTTGATGAACTTCTCGGCGAGCGCGTGGTCGGGCACCGGCTCCTTGAAGTTGATGATGATCGGCTGCGCCACCCCGACGACCTCGCCGTCGGCGATGTTGATCGACGGCGGCGCGAAGTTCGGCTGTGGTGCCGGCTCGTTGGCCGAACCGGCGGACCCGGAACCGAACCAGGGGAACGGCTCGGCGCTGGCTGGGGCGACCAGGAGGACGCCGGCGGCCGCGATCGTCGCGGACAGCAGGGCGCCCGCGCGCAACCGGCGCGGCAACCGAGCGCCTCTGCGGTGCGCGGCTGGCGACCCGGTGTGCGAAGCGACATGCATAGGTTTCTCGTCCATTCCATCTCTCGCGCGCACGTGTAGACGCGCGCGTGAACAAAAGATCTCATTCGCCCGGGTGTCGACAGAGCACTCCCCGGGTATTGACGGCCCGACCCTGCAGTCCTTCCTACCGTCCCGGGGTGACATGAAGCCAGTTGTCTTTCATAGTGATTCGGCCAGACCGCGTGGTGTGGTAGCCGTCACATAGCCGGTCGGTCTTCACCTGGTTGAGTGAAAGTCACCGGTCACGTCGGCGAGTCCGCCGTGCCGCGCGCTGTCGCTGGTGGGCCGCGTCGCGGAATCGGTCAAACATCTTCGTGATGTAAATCACTCACGATGTCGAACAGAATCGGCCGATGCGGACCGGTTGCTATGTTGTGCGGCACCGAGATTGGCGTGCGCCCGTGTGCCGCGCGTTGCGGCAGGCGCAATCGCACCGCCGCGAGCATGGTCGCCAACGCGACGCGCAGCTCGTAATCCGCCAGTGCCGCACCGACGCAACGTCGATGCCCGCCGCCGAACGGTGCGAATTCGCAGGGCCGATACCGGCGTTCGATGAACCGCTGCGGCTCGAACCGTGCGGGCTCGGACCAGACCGCGGGATCCGAATGCAGCAGCGGCACCGCGATCCCCAACGTGTCGCCCGCGTCGAGGGCGATTCCGCACAGTGTTCCCGGCGCGGTCAGCCTGCGCACCACGATCGGCACCGGCGGATGCAACCGCAGCGTCTCCTGGCACACCGCGTCCAGATAGGGCAGCCGCGCCAGCTCCGCCGGATCGGTTCGCGGCCCGGCGTCGCGGAGTTCGCCGCGCAACCGTTCCAGCGTCGCCGGCGCGCGATGCAGGTGATACAGCGCCCAGACGAGGGTCGTCGCGGTGGTCTCGTGTCCGGCGACGAGCAGGGTGCGCAGTTCGTCGCACAGTTGCGCGTCGGTGATCGCGGTGCCGTCGTCGTAGTGGGTGCTCAGCAGCAATCCGAGTAGGTCGGTCGTGCGGCGGTGCGGGTCGGCGCGCCTGCGGGTGATCTCGGCGCGGATCAACCTGTCCAGCCGTGCCCGCGCGCGTACGAACCGATCCCACGGCCCGTAACCGAACGCCTTGTGCCGCAACACCGGAAGCAGCATCAGCGGCCCGGAGTAGGACTCCAGGAAGGCGCCGACCGCGGCGGCGTACTCGGTCCGGTCCTGCCTGCCGCCCACACCGAACACTGCGGTGAGGATCACCTGCAGGGTGATCGAGCGCGCGGCCGCCCGCGCATCGATGCGCGCCCCCGGCACCCAGGCCGCCCCGGTCTCACCCGCGAGTTCCCGCCGGGTGGCCGTCCGGATGAGCTCGCCGTACTCGCGGATCCGCGCGCTGTGGAACGCGGGGGCGAGCAGTGTGCGATCGCGGCGATGCCGCGCACCGGCGGTCAGGATCAGCGATCCAGGGCCGACCAGCGGCTCGATCGGGTTGGGCAGCGGCGGCTCGACGGTGTCGACCGGCGCGCGGAACAGTTCGCGCGCCCCCGCGGCGGTCCCGGTGAACAACGCCGAACCCATGCCGGGAAAGCGGCAGTAGATGGGATCGCCGTCCCTGGCCCGCCGCCAGCGGAAGTACCGTTCGAAATCGACGCAGGCCAGCAGCGCGTGCCCCAGCATCGGCCGCGGCTGCCGGAGTTCGGCGACCGTTGTCGCGTGCGCGCCGTCCATATCTATAGCTACGAGCCGGCCAGCGCGGCGGTTCGATCGGCGAGCCCGGTCAGTTGTCGCTCTCATCGACGGTGATCGCGGGTTTGGCCCGGCGCACGGTGGTCCGCGCCGTCGCCGCCAACCTGGCCAGTCTGGCGTCGCCGAGCGCGGTCACCGCGTTGCCGAGCCGGTTGGTGACGAACGCGATCGACATGCCCAGTTCCGGGTCGGCGTAGGCGCCGGACCCGCCGACGCCGTAGTGGCCGAAGGCTTTTCGCGGCTGCTGCTTGGACATCAGCACCGGCCGGTGGTAGCCGAGGGTGAAGCGCAGCGGCAGGCCGAGCACGTAGTCGCGGCTCTCGGCGGGCTGCACCCGATTGATCGTCTGAATGGTCTCCGGCCGCAGGAACGGCACCGTCCGGCTGCCGCCGCCGGGCCGCGGAAGTTCCACCGTGCCCTGGTTGGCGAGTGCGCCGTACATCCTGGCCAGTGCGCGCGCGGAGAAAACGCCGTTCCAGCCGGGCATCACCGCGTCGTGCACGCGCGGGTCGCGGACCAGTTCGTCGAAGCTCTCCGGCATGCCCGCCTCGGCGAGCCCGCGGATCGGCCGCACCCAGGACAGCACCGACGACGCGGTGTTCCAGCGGATACCGGGCGGGCTCAGGTGCGGAAAGATCTTGGCGATCCGGTAGCGCTCGGTTTCCGGTACGCGGAACCAGAATTCGTCGAGCCCGAGTGGTTCGGCGATCTCGCGGCGCACCACCTCGGTGAACGGGTCGCCGGTCACCCGCTGCACGATCTCGGCGACCAGCCAGCCGAAGGTGATCGCGTGGTAGCCGGAGGCGCGAATGCGGCGTGGGTCGGCCGGGCTCTCGGCCAGCGCCGTGATCACGGCCGCGTAGTCGAGGATGCCCTCGCGGCCGGGGACCAGGCCGCGCACCCGATGCAGCCCGGCGCGGTGCGAGAGCACGTCGCGCACGGTGATGTCGGCCTTGCCGTGCGCGGCGAACTCGGGCCAATAGGTGGCCACTGGCGCGTCATAGTCGAGCAGGCCGCGCTCGGCGAGCCGGTGCACGACGGTGGAGGCGACGCCCTTGCCGGTGGAGAAGGTCAGCGCGACGGTCTCGCCGTTCCAGCGCCGATCCTTGGCGGCCCAGCCGCCCCAGATGTCGACCACCGGTCTGCCGTCGAGGTAGACCGCCAGCGCGCCGCCACCGCGGCTGGGTTGTTCGAACATGCTGAAGAATTGGTCCGCGAGCCGGATGAACCGGGGATCGACCAGCATCTCCCTGGGCGCGGTGAGTTCGCCGCGTTCGGACCCACCATCGCAGCCGCCTGCTGCCATCGCCGAAACCATGGGGTCACCTCCTGACCACCGCTTATCGGAGCGTCCCTCAGGGTAACCGCTCGTCGCGGCTTTGCCAGCGGCCCAGCGGGGTGCTGAGGCAGATGTCGCCGGTGCTCGAATTCCAGGCCAACGCCCCACCGCCCAGACAGACGACGCCTGACTCGGCGGTCTGCACGCTCGCCCGCGACCCCTCGAAGGCGACCGACACCGCGACCCGCGGCCAGGGCCCGGTCGAAACCTCGTCGCGAGCAATGGAACTGAACGCGATGGCATCCTGACCGACGCCGACCGCTATCGGAATGCCGCCCGAACCCTCGCCCGCGCCGACGCCACCCGCGACGCCGATGCCGACCGCGCGGGCGCCCGCCGTGGCGTTCGCGTAACCGATGCCGTCGATACCGAGCGATTTGGCCTCACCCAGCAGATCGCTGGCGGCCCGGCACGCGGTGTTGCCGTCGACGACGGTGATGTCCGTCCCATGCGCCGAAGAGCATTGCACGTCGGTTGCTGACGCGGTGCCCTGGTACATCAGCGAGACCCCCGCCGCGGCAGTCGCGCATACGATCACGCTGATCGGCTTCACGGACCCACTCCTCTCGCACCGAAAACACCACTGTACCCAGATCGGTTGCTAGGAGCCTGATTCCGCGGCAGGGTCGACGTGCCCGCGATCCATGGTGTATGCATGGCGTGTATTTCAAGCACTGCTTTGTTCACTTCGAATTCTTCCGGGGGTCCGAGTTCGAAGCACTACAGCTCGGGAGGACTGTACGTGTCTGGTCGACTGACTTGGGGTCGTGTCGCGTTCGCGACATCGGTCGGTGTCGCCGCTCTCGCACTGGTGGGCTGTAGCTCCACCGTCAGCGGTCACGCGCAGCCCGCGGTGAACAACGGCACCATCGACGCCGTCTCGGTCACCCCGAGACCTTCGTCCGGCAAGCCCGCGCCCACCAGCACCAACAAGGGCGGCAAGACCGACTTCCAGGCCGATATCGGTGACTGTGTCACCCTCGGCGGCACCACGAGCAACGCCACCATCGAGAAGGCCTCGTGCGGCAGCAGGGCGGCCAACTACAAGGTGATCGGCAAGGCGCCCAAGAGCACCGCGTGCGTCGGCGATGCCGACAACTACTACGCAGAGACCCTCAACGGCATCGAGCAAGGCGCCTACTGCCTCGACATCGACTGGGTCGTCGGCGGCTGCATGGACGTCGGCGGCGACGACCCGAAGCGGATCGACTGCACCGGCGCGACACCGCAGAAGGGCGTCAAGGTGGTCAACCGAGTCGAGGGCGCCGCCGATGTCAGCGCGTGCGACAGCGGCTCGGGCTATGTCTACGAGGAACGCAAGTTCGTGGTCTGCGTCCAGGAGCTCTGAGCCCTCCGGAATACCGCCGCTGTTCGATCCTGCCCATGAGGCCCTGTCTCGTAAGTCCCATCCGGTGCGGCCTCCACGGTCCAGCTCGCCGCCTGGCCTGGTCTTATGAGACAGGGCCTATGTTGGGTCGGTGAGCACGACTGATCTGCCGCGGCTGAAATCGTCCACCGGGCGCTGGATTCTGCTCGGGACCATTCTCGGTTCGTCGGTGGCCTCGCTCGACGCCACCGTCGTGAACATCGCGCTGCCCAGGATCGGCGAATCACTGGACACCGACGTCGCCGGTCTGCAGTGGACGTTGAACGGCTACACGCTGACCTTGGCGTCGTTCATCCTGCTCGGCGGCTCACTGGGTGACCGGCTCGGCAGGCGCAAGGTATTCGTCTGGGGCACCATCGGTTTCGCGCTCGCCTCGGTGCTGTGCGGTGCCGCGATGAACATCGAGATGCTGGTGCTCGCCCGGCTTCTGCAGGGCGTGGCCGGCGCGATGCTGACCCCGGGCAGTCTCGCCCTGATCTCCTCGTCCATTGATCAGCGCGATCAGGGCGCGGCGATCGGGTTGTGGTCGGGTTTCGCCGGCATCTCCGGCGCGCTCGGACCGTTCCTCGGCGGGTGGTTGATCGAGGTGGCGGGCTGGCGCTCGATCTTCTTCATCAATGTGCCGCTCGCGGTGGTGGTCGTGCTCGTCGCGGTGAAACATGTGCCGGAGAGCCGTGATCCGAATGCCACCACCCGATTGGATGTGCCGGGCGCCGTCGTGGTCGCGCTCGCACTCGGCGCGTTGACCTTCGGGTTGATCGACACCATGCCGCTGCTCGTCGTCGGCGGGCTGGCCCTGCTCGCCGCGTTCGTGCTGATCGAACTGCGCAGCGATCACCCGCTGGTGCCGCCCGCGCTGTTCGCCTCGCGCGTGTTCACCGCGGCCAATCTGGTGACGCTGGCGGTGTACGCCGCGCTCGGCGGCGTGTTCTTCCTGCTGGTGCTGCAATTGCAACTGGTGGCGGGGTATTCACCGCTGATGTCGGGCGTCGCGACCGTGCCCGTCACCCTGATCATGCTGCTGCTGTCCGCGCGTGCGGGCCGGTGGGCACAGGTGCACGGGCCGCGCATTCCGATGACGCTCGGGCCGCTGCTGGCCGCGGGCGGTCTGGTGCTGCTCCTGCGGATCGGGCCGGACACCACGTATTTCACCGATGTGCTGCCCGGCGTGCTCGTCTTCGGGCTCGGTCTCACCGCGCTGGTCGCCCCGCTGACCGGGGCCGTGCTCGGCGCGGTACCCGCGGGCGAGGCAGGTATCGCCTCCGGGGTGAACAACGCCGTCGCGCGCACCGCGCAATTGCTCGCCGTCGCCGCCCTGCCCGGCCTGGCGGGCATCTCCGGTGCGCTCGGCGATCCGGTCGCGTTCGATCACGGCTTCAGCAAGGCCGTGTGGATCTGCGTCGGGCTGCTGTTCGCGGGGGCGGTGCTCGCCGGGGTGCTGCTGCGGCCGCCGCGGCACGAGCCGAGCCTGGACAACGTCGACTGCCTGCCCCAATGCCCCGCCGCGTCCGGCCCGGCCCTCGCCCCGACCGACCCGACCGATCGCACGGCCCAGTGAGTCCGGCGCATCGGTGACACGAAAACGGCGGCGCGCCACCGTGTGTAGTGGTGCGCCGCCGTTCGGTTCGAGCAGATTCAGATCGGTTGGAATCCCGCGCCGACGCCGCCGCGGGCGTTGACGTCGTCGGTGATCGTGGACATGTTGGTGCCCACCTCGGGGCCGAAGCAGGCGAGCGCGAGATAGGCGTTCACCATGCCGACCAGCGTGGAGCCGACGACGACCGGTGCGCCGGAATCGCCCTCCACGACACACATCTGACTCCAGGTCTCGGTGTTCGACCCGAAGACGTCACCCCAGCTGATGCCGCAGGTGTTGCCGGTGGTCCGGCCCTCCTTGCAGACGATCGTCGGGAACTGGGCGGGTCCGCCGAGCCCGGTGATGGTGACGTTGCCGATCCGGTTCACCGGGACGATCTTGCCCTCGTTGAATTGCAGGACGGCGTAGTCCAGGTCGTGATTGGAGTAGACGAACCTGCCGATCACGCCCGCGTCGCGGTTCGCCTCGGCGTACACCTCGTACCCCGGCTCGCCGCAGTGGCCCGCGGTGAAGCCGACGAGGCGGCCCGCGCTGTCGCGGCCGACCGTGGTGACCGTGCACTCGAACAACTGGTCGCTGAGGGCTCCCGGCGTGTCGGAGATGATGATGCCGGAGCCGCCGCCCACGACCGGTGGGCCGGGGTCGGCCTGCGCGGCCCCCGCGCCCGTCCCCAGCAGCGCCGCGCCCAAGGCTACGGCGAAGGCGGCGTTGGCCACCTTGGCGAGTTTGCTGAACATGTCCCTCCAGACGTCGGAAGCCCGCACGATATCAATCTGTCGCACCCATCGTGTCAGTATTTCTGTCCGGGCGCGTCATCTACTGCCGGGTGTTCGCGGCGGGGTGCGCTTCCACCCTATTTTGGGCAAATCCTTCCTTTTGTCTCATATTGATGTCGATAGCGACACGCTATGGAAAAGCCCTTTGTTCGGTTCCTGTTCACACTCGAGTAGTAGTGCGGTCCGTTTCGCGCGGTTCCGGAATCAAATGCGATTTTGTATGAATTTTGTCCGAACAAATTGCCGAGACGGCGTGATCCGCGCCGTCGATTCCCCGGCTGACCTGTCACTTGTGCCAACGTCGACGGCCGCGCCTTTGGGCTATGCCCCAATGTCGATGTCCCACGTCATAGCGTTACGTGCACTGTGGCGAAGCTCTATGACTGCAATCACAAGAGGGTGGTGTGTTCCCGCTTACTACGTAGTAAGGTGCGTCAAGCAAACAAGTCGTCGGGGCAGGCAACCGGCGTCGAGAGGGGTTAGCCAGTGCAGTCGACCGAGAGTCCACCAACAGGGTCACGGATGAGTGATGCGGTCGATTGGACCAAGGGTTACTGGGCAGACCATCCGAAGGCTTCGCTGGAAACCTTCGGTCGCCAGATCACCATGGGGATCGCGGCGGTTGCCGAACTTTTCGTCTCGATCTTCCGTCGCCGCTTCCCTTTTCGTGAGTTCATTCGCCAGTGCGCGTTCATGTCGAGCGTCTCGGCGGCGCCCACGCTGCTCGTCGCCATTCCTATCGGTGTCATCGTATCGATCCAGGTCGGCTCGATCGCCGGGCAGGTCGGTGCGACCTCGTTCATCGGCGCTGCCAACGGCCTCGGCATCATCCAGCAGGGTGCGCCCCTGGTCACCTCGCTGATGATCGCGGGCGCGGTCGGTTCCGCGGTGTGCGCCGACCTCGGCTCGCGCACCATCCGCGAAGAGATCGACGCGATGAAGGTGATGGGCGTCGACCCGATGCGCAGGCTGGTTGCCCCCCGGCTCGGCGCGGCGATGCTGGTCAGTGTCCTGCTGTGCGGATTCGTCGTCTTTGTCGGTTTTCTGACTGGTTACATCTTCAATATTTTCGCGCAGAACGGAACGCCCGGTTCATATATCGGGACGTTCTCGTCGTTCGCGGTCACCCGTGATCTTCTTGTCGCACTGGTGAAATCGCTGATATTCGGTTTGCTCGCGGCGATCATCGCCTGCGACAACGGACTGAATGCCCGTGGCGGCCCCGGCGGTGTGGCCAACGCGGTCAATTCCGCGGTGGTGAGTTCGGCCATCATGCTGTTCGGCGTGAACCTGATAATCACTCAGGTGTACAACGCACTGTTCCCGTCACAGGTGGTCTGAGTGTCGTCGACATACGTTCCCCCGCTGCTGCGGCCGTTCCAACAGCTTCGCAAGGGCGCGCAGGCGCCGGCGAATCTGCTCGCCCGACTGGGCCATCAGGTGTTCTTCCTGTTGCGCTCGATCGGCTCGATTCCGTTGGCGCTCAAGCACTATCCGAAGGAAGTGTGGCGGCTGCTCTCCGATGTCACCTGGGGCAACGGGAACCTGGTCGTCGGCGGCGGCACCATCGGGGTCGTGGTCATCCTCAGCGCCTTCGGCGGGATGACCGTCGGCATCCAGGGCTACAACTCGCTGAACCTGCTCGGCCTGAGCCCGATCACCGGCGCGATCTCCGCCTTCGCCACCACCCGCGAGATCGGCCCGCTGCTCGCCACGATCGCCTTCGCCGCGCAGGCGGGCTGCCGGTTCACCGCGCAACTGGGCGCCATGCGGATCTCGGAGGAGATCGACGCGCTGGAGTCCATCGCGATCCGTCCGCTGCCCTACCTGATCAGCACCAGGATGTTCGCGGCGATGGTCGCCATCATCCCGCTGTACTGCCTCGGCCTGGCGATGGCCTACATCTCCTGCTCGCTGACCGTGCAACTGATCGGCGGCACCGCGAGCGGCACCTACCAGCACTACTTCTATCAATTCCTGGTACCGGGCGATGTGGTCTACTCGCTGGTCAAGGCGATCCTGTTCGTCGCGATCACCACCTTCATCCAGTGCTACTACGGCTTCTTCGCCTCCGGCGGGCCGGAGGGCGTCGGCGTCGCGGCCGGCCGGGCGATCAAGGTGTGCATCATCGCGGTCGTCTTCGCGAATCTGTTCATGACATTGGCGATCTGGGGCGTCACCGCCGGAATCCGGATCTCAGGGTAGGACGAGATGATCATTGATCCGAGTGGGCGTGGTCCCACCATGCGCCAGCTGCTCCTCGCGGGTGTCGGCGGGCTGGTCGTCTTCGCCGTCGTGCTCGCCTTTCTGATGGGCCGCTACACCGGCTACTTCGTCGACAAGGTGAACGTCGTCGCGAACCTGACCACCACGGGGGACGGGCTGCCGGAGAAGGCCGACGTCAAGTTCCGCGGCGTGCTCGTCGGCGAGGTCGCCGACGTGGAGGTCGCGGCCAAGGGCGAGCTGCAGAAGGTGCAGATCGAGATGAAGCCCGAGTTCGCGAAGGGCGTTCCGTCGAACGTCACCGCGCGGGTGGTGCCGAGCAACCTGTTCGCGGTCACCTCGGTCGAGCTGGTCTTCAACGGGCCCGCCGATCAGTACCTGCACGAGGGCTCGGTCATCGAGGAGGACCGCAGCGCGGGCACGCTGGCGCTGCAGGACACCCTGACCACGGTGCGCAACATCCTGGACCGGATCGACCCGATGCAGTTCGGGCGGGTGCTCGGCACGCTGTCGCAGGCGCTCGACGGCAGCGGCCGGATGCCCGGCTCCACCGTCGAGCGGTTCGATCGCTGGCTGCAGTCGGTGGACGACTCCATCCCCGATCTCGGCGTGATGCTCGGTGATCTGTCCGCGTCGATGCACGCGCTGAACCAGTCGGCGCCCGAATTGCTCGATGTGCTCGGCACTTCCGTGGACACCGCGCGGACCATCGCCGATCGGCGCACCGATCTCGTCGCGTTGATCACCGGCACCAGCAACACGGTCGACACCGTGAACGATCTGTTCGCGCGCAACGGCGACGTGGGCAAGCAGGTGACCGTGGGCACGAGCGACATGTTCGGCGCGGTGGCCGCCGATCCGGCCGCGATCACCAATACGATCCTGAATCTCAGTGAGATGGTCCGCAAAATGGACACCACCTTCACCTGGGGCCCGCAACAGCAGCAGCGCTGGAACGCGGGCATCACGCTCACCCCGTACAAGCCGTACACCGTGGCCGACTGCCCCCGCTACGGCGACATGGCCGGGCCGAGCTGTGCCACCGCCCCCGCGGTGAACGAGCTGCCGCCGCTGCCGGACAACCTGAAGCCGCGGGCGCTCGAGTCGGCCGCAGGCCTCCCGCCGGTGGTGCCGATGCCGGGCCTGCCGCTGATTCCCGGCGTCACCATGCCCAACCCGGCGACCGTGCCCGGCCCGGTGGCCGGTGAGCCGCGGCCGTTCGCGGGGACGCCGCTGGAGGGCCTGTTCCCGATGCTGCCGAACCTGCTCGGCCCGCAGCCCGCGCCCGCACCCGAGGCACCGGGGCCGGTGGCGCCCGCCGCCGCGACCGAGGGCACGCCGAAGGCCGGTGAGATCTCCTACCGAGGCGACGCGGCGATCACCACGCTGCTCGGCCGCCAGCCGACCACCGCCGAATATCTGCTGTTGAGCTCGATCCTGAAGGGCGGGACCATGCACGTGGCCCAGAGTGAGGCGAGCAAATGAGTGAGCGAATCATGTCACCGCGCGCCGTGCGCATGACGGGGCCGAGCGCCAGCGAGGCGCCATCCAGCGAGGTGCCGTCATGAGCATCAAGAAGCCGCTGATCGGGTTCGGCATCTTCGCGATCGTCTCCATCCTGGTGACGGTCGTCGTCTGGAACACGCTGGCGCGAATTGTCCAGGGTGACACCAACACCTACTCCGCGACGTTCTCCGATGTGCTCGGCTTGCACACCGGTGACGATGTCCGGATGGCCGGTGTGCGGGTGGGCAAGGTCGAGAAGATCGAGCTGAATCGCGATCCGAAGTCCAAGAAGCAGGTGGCGAAGGTGACCTTCGTCGTGCAGCGGGATCAGACGCTGTTCGACGACACCAAAGCCCTTGTGCGCTACCAGAACCTGATCGGTCAGCGGTACGTGGCGCTGGCACCGGGCAAGGAGCCGAATCCGGCGCAGCTGAAGAACAACGGTTCGATCCCGCTCGAGCGCACCGAGCCGTCGTTCGATGTGTCGGGGCTGCTCAACGGTTTTCAGCCGCTGTTCCAGGCGTTGCAGCCCGAGCAGGTGAACCGGTTGTCGGAGACCTTCATCCAGGCTTTGCAGGGTGACGGAGTCTCGTTGAGCGCGTTCATTGTTCAGGCCGCGCAGCTGGCCACCGATTTCCAGCGGCGGGACGCGATCCTGTCCGATGTGATCGTCAACCTTTCCGGTGTGATGGCGGGGTTGGCCAAGCGAGGTGATGAATTGGAGACCCTGGTGACCCAGACCCGGGCCTTGATCGGTGGTTTGTACGAGCAGGGGCAGTCGTTGCAGTCCTCGACGGTGCAGATCGCCAATGCCACCAGCTCGCTGGTGGACATGGTCGGCAACATCCAGCCGAAGCTGCAGACCGCCCAGAACTCCACCAGCGCGGCACTGACGCTGCTGCTGGCCAACGGCGCCAAGCTCGACCAGATGGCGATCGATCTGCCCAACATCGTCTCGATCGGTGGCAAGCACACCTCCGAGGGCGGCTACGCCAACGCCTACCTGTGCGGCTTGGACGTTTCGCTGTACGGAGTGCTGTTCCCGCGCGGACTGTTCTCCCAGATCGGTGGCACTTCGCACTCGGCGGTGTGCCGCCCATGATGACCAAGCTCAAGACCAGGTTCGACAACAATCGCCACTTCTGGCTCGGCATCATCGGCGGCGCGCTGATCGTCGCGCTGCTGCTCGCCTCCAGCGCGATCAAGCTGCTCGGCGTCGGCGAGCAGTCGATCAAGGCGGAGTTCGTGCAGGCCGCGGGCATCAAGGTCGGTGACCGGGTGGCCATCGCGGGCGTGACGAGCGGCCGGGTGGACGGCGCGAAGCTCGAGGGCGACCACGTGCTGCTGACGCTGAGCGTCGACAACGACGTCAAGCTCGGCCCGGACGCACGCGCGTCGATCAAGATGGCCACGCTGCTCGGCGCCAGGTACGTCGATCTCGAGCCCGGTGACGGCACCGGGCTCAAGGGTGGGCGAATCCCGGTGTCCAACACCGCCGTTCCGTACAACCTGGCCGATGTGGTGCAGGTCGGCACGCCCAAGTTCGAGGCGCTCGACACCAAGAAGCTGTCCGAGTCGCTGAACCTGATCAATCAGCAGATGGGCGATTCTCCGCAGCTGATGGCGCAGGCGCTCGACAGCGTCGGCGCGCTGGCCAAGGTGATGGACACCCGCCGCGACGAGGTCGACAGCCTGCTCAAGGACCTGAACCGGGTCACCCAGATCCTCGGCGACAACCGCAACAGCGTGCTGCTGGTGATCACCCAGGGCGAGGCCATCGCGAACCGGGTGATGGAGCGGCAGGGGCTGCTGCGGCAGCTGCTCGACAACGTCGCCCAGCTCACCAAGCAGCTGCAGGCGATCGGCGCGGAGAACGACAACCAGCTCGGCCCGACCATCCAGCAGTTGAACACCATGGCCGAGGGCCTACAGAAGAACAAGGACAATCTGGACCGGTTGCTCTCGCTGATGCCGCCGACGGTGCGCTATCTGGCGAACTCCTGGGGCGGCAGCGGACCGTACGGCGACGTCGGTCTCCCGTGGCTGTTCCCGGACAACTGGTTGTGCTTCGCCAATGCGATCGAGGGGTGCCAGGGATGAGCTTCGCCGAGACCGTCAAACTCCGTTCCCTCGCCAAGCTGGTGCTGGTCAGCGCGGCCGCGCTGACCGTGGGAAGCTGCTCGCTGGTGCCGACCTCGGTGAACGACGCACTGGGCCAGACGATTCGGATCACCGCCGACTTCGAGAACATCGCGGGCATCTACGAGGGCAACCCGATCACCGTGCTCGGCCTCGACGTCGGCAAGGTCGACAAGATCGTGCCGAAGGGCACCCTCGTCGAGGTGCACATGTCGATCGACAACGACGTGAAGATCCCGAAAGACGCGATGGCGGCGATCATTTCGCCGTCCATCGTGACCGACCGGCACGTCGAGCTCACGCCGGTCTACACCAAGGGCGAGACGCTGGCCGACGGCGCGCATCTGCCGCTGGCCAAGACCAAGACGCCGGTCGAGCTGGACACGATGATCAAGACCATTGATCAGTTCGCCGCCGCGCTCAAGCCGGAGCCCGGCAGCGAGGGCATCGGCCCGCTTTCGGGCCGGGTGCTGTACCCGATGGTGAACGGCAACGGCGAGAAGATGCGGGACACGCTCAACGCGTTGTCCGGCGCGTTGAAGGTCGGCGTCGACAACAAGGACGCGGTGTCCAACATCATCGTGAAGCTGAACGAGCTGACCACGATGCTGGCCGACAACGATCAGTCGGTGCGCGACTTCAGCAACCGGATGACCCAGCTCACCGGGCTGCTCGCGGAGCAGTCCCCCGGTCTGCAGGCGACGTTGGACCAGATCAACGACTTCCTGGCCAACACCAGCACGACCCTGGTCCAGTACCAGGACCAGCTGGCGGGCTCGATGGCCGGGCTGACCAACGTCACCCAGCAGCTGCGCGACAACGCCTACGGCATCACCGAGGTCGTCGATGTGGCACCGCTGGCCTTCCAGAACGTGGACCGCATCATGAATCGCGAGCACGGCTACGTCCGGCTGCACGCGATCATCGGCACGGCATTGACCGGCGACATCCTGAGCCTGTTCTGCGAACGCGTGCAGATGAAGGCGCAGGGGTGCCGTACCGGTTACGGCCAGGACTTCGGGCCGGATTACGGCCTCACGGCAGCGCTGCTCGGACTGACGAAATGACGTATCGAATGACGATCAAGGCACGACGGGCGCTGATGGCGGTGGCGGCGGTGGCCGCCGTGTCGGTCACCTCAGGGTGTGGTCTCACGGTGGAGAAGCTGCCGCTGCCCAAACCGGGCGTCGGCAACGAAACCTATACCGTGCACGCGGTATTCGAGAACGCGCTGAACCTGCCCGACCAGGCGAAGGTGAAGATCGGCGGCTCGGATGTCGGCGTGGTCTCCAAGATCACGACCAAGAACTTCCAGGCGGTCGTCGATCTGCAGATCAACAAGGACATCGAGCTGCCGGAGGGCAGCACGGCCGAGTTGCGCCAGGCGACCCCGCTCGGTGACGTGTTCATCGCGGTGTCCAAGCCGAAGACCGAACCGGGCGCGGCCCTGCTACGCGACGGCGCCACCCTCGGCCTGGACAAGACCTCGGCGGGCGCGACGGTCGAGCAGCTGCTGATCTCGATCTCCATGCTGTTCAACGGCGGCGGCGTCGCCAGCCTGAGCAGGCTGACCTCGGAGCTGGACTCCATCGTCGGCGGCCGCGGCGGCCAGCTGTCGCACCTGATCACCGAAATGACCGGCGTGGTCGGCAGTTTGAACGACAACAGCGCCAAGGTCGACGGGGTGCTGAACGAATTCAGCGCGCTGGCCAACACCATCGAGACCCGGCGCAACGAGCTCGGCCAGGTGGCCGACACCTTGCCGCAAATGATCGGCGCGATCGCGGAGAACAACCGCGCCATCGGTGATCTGCTGACCAAGGTCTCGACCACCAGCGCCGCGCTCGGCGACTACGCCGACAGCTCCGGCGAGCAGCTCGCCAGCCTGCTGGACAACACCCGGCAGTTGATGGACGCGCTCTCGGCCACCGGCGACAACCTCGAGATCCTGCTCGACCGGGCACATACGTTGCGCCCCAAGCTCGACGCGACCTTCAAGGGCAAGAGCTTCGCGGTCTACGCGACCGCGACCAACCTCGACCTCAGCGCGCTGACCGACCCGGAGCACGGCAGGCTGCAAGACCTGCAGGACTTCCAGGACTTCGCGGGCAGCCTGATCCAGGTGCTGCAGATCGTGCAGTCCCGAGTGCAGGGGGGTCACCGGTGATCGCGAAGCTGAAAGAGCACAAGCTGGTGCTGTCCTCGCTCGGCCTGGTGCTGGTGTTCGTCATCGGCGCCGCCTATCTGATGGTGAGCGTCATGCGGGTCAATCCGCTGCGCTCCAGCTACACCGTCACTGTGAACCTGGATCGTTCCGGCGGGCTGCAGCCGGGCAACGACGTGACGTTGCGCGGCTACCGCATCGGCAAGGTGACCTCGATCAAGCTGACCGATCGCGGCCAGGCCATCGCCGCGGCGGCCCAGATCGAGAGCAAGTTCAAGATCCCGGTCGACACCGACATCTCGGTGCAGGCGCTCTCCGGCGCGGGCGAGCAGTACATCGACTTCCGCCCTGGCACCGAGCAGGGGCCGTATCTCGGTGACGGCGCGGTGATCGCGTTCGACGCGGCGAAGATCAAGACGCCGACCCCGGTGTGGTCGGTGCTGGACAACTCCAGCGCGCTGATCGCGCAGGTCGACCCGGAGAAGTTCGGTGTGATCCTCAGCGAGCTCGACACCGCGCTGAGCGGCGGGCCGGATCAGTTGCGCGGCATGGTCAATGGCATCAGCCTGGCCATGGCCGGTTTCGACAGCTTGCTGCCGCAGACCACCAACCTGATCACCAACCTGCGCACGATCGCCGAGACCACCTCCAACGCCCAGCCCGATCTCGCGACGCTGACCCGCAACTCCGGCACGCTGTTCGAGCAGTTCAACAATGCGAACGCCGAGCTGCAGGGGGTGCTGGAGCGGGCACCGGGGCAGCTGGCCGGTCTCGGTGCGGTGCTCGACAAGACCAGCGACCCGATCACCAGCTTGGCCGCCAATTTCTCGGCCATGACCAAGGCCGCGCAGCTGCGCTTGCCCGCGCTGCGTGCGCTGTTCCCGTCGCTCGCGGCGGGTGCCGAGGCGCTCGGTGTGCCGGCGCACGACGGTGAGTTCCACGCGATCCTGGATCTGTGGCCGCGCCCGTTCTGCACCTACGACACCCCGCAGATCCGTAACGAGACCGTGCAGGACGGCTCGATTCCGAAGTGGAACTACTGCGAGAATCCGCCTCCTGGCATGTACATTCGCGGCGCCGCCAACGCGCCGCGTCCAGATGTGCCGAACAACGGCGCGCACATGCCGCCGGGTGTCGATCCGAACGAACGGACCATGCCCCCGGTGCGGTGAGTGGCCCCGGCCCCGCGTATACCGCGCGGGTCCGGGCATACTCGCCGGTAGAACGCGTACGGTTCGCCCGAGATGCGGGCCCGTCAGTCGATCGGTGCGCCCGCGCGCCGGGAAAGTGCAGGTTTGTATCGATGTCCACCGACGATGCCGACACCAACAAGGATGCCGAGACCGTGGCCGATGCCACGACGGATGAGGGCGGTGCGGCAGCGAAGTCCGAGACCGCGGCCGCCGCGACCGATCTGACCAAGAAGGATGCGCAGCCGACCGAGCAGGTCGCCAAGACCGAGCCGGTCACGACACCGAAGGCCGATCCCGGCACGGCCGCGGCCCAGCCCAGCGGCTCGAACCGGTCCAGCTCGACGCCGTTGATCGCGGCCTTCGTCGCGGGCGTGCTCGCGGTCGCGGCGATCACCGCGGTGGTGGTGTTCTTCCTGCAGGGCAAGGATCGCGGCGACAAACTCGACGCGATCCGCGAGGCCACCAACACCGCGTGCTCGTTCGGCAAGGACGTCTCGATCTATGACTACTCGAAGGACCTCGACGGCTACTTCACCAAGGTGAAGTCCGGCGCGAGCGGCGAATTCCTCAAGGAGTTCGACGACGCGACCAAGGCGCTCAAGGACGCCATGGTGCAGGCGAAGGTGAAGTCCTGGGTCGACGACGTGCAGTGCGGCTACCAGTCCGGCGACAAGACCTCGGCGAACGTGCTCGTCACGTTGACGCAGTACCGGACCAACTTCACCCAGTCGAATCCGGAGCGTCAGTTCGTCGTGGTGATCGCGCAGCTGACCAAGTCCGGCGACAAGTGGCTGGTCGAGAAGCTCGATTCGCCGATGCTGAAGGGGGCGGGCACCGGCCTGCCCGGTGCGCCCGCGCCGAACGTGCCCGCCGCGCCGGAGGGCCAGCCCGCTCCGAACGAGCAGCCCACCCCGGCCCCGGGCAACTGAGCCCGGGATCCTAGTTCGCCGAGCGCCTCCGGCGGTGGGCCGAGCCACCACCGCCGGAGGTCATTCGGGCGGCTGTTCTTCCGATCAGAACAGCGTCAATGCCTGTGGCGCCGACGGCGCGGCCGCCTTCCCCGCGGCCTGTCCCGAGACGGCAGCCGGTTTGGGTAGCCGTTCGGGCTTGTGCGGCAACACCTCCGGCACCGCCGGCGCCTCTTCCACAGTCACCGCGGGGATTTCCGCGGTGTTCGCCTCGGAAACGGCCGCCGAGACGGCCGCCTTCCGAGCCGCTTCTCCGGCAAGCGCGTCGGCCTGCTCGTTGAAGTAGTTGCCGACATGGCCACGGACCCAACGGAATCGAACCGGGCCCGGTCTGCTGGCGATTGCTTTGTCGATCTGCCGGATGAGTTCGACGTTCTTCACGGCGCCACCGGTCGAGGTGCGCCAGCCGTTGAGCCGCCAGCTGGAGATCCACTCCGACGCGCACTTGATCGCGTAGAGCGAATCACTTTCGATCAGTAGGGGTTCCGAGCCGGGATGGGCGAGAATCGCCTCCAGTACCGCGCGCAGCTCGGCGACCTGGTTCGTGCCGGACGCGCCGCCGCCGCTGGACGAGGAGCCCTGATGATTGACCCACGCCCAGCCGATGGCGCCGCCGGGGTTGCGCAGGCAGGATCCGTCGGTGCTCACGATGATCATGGCTGGCACCCTACGCAATCCGACCGACAAGATCGGTACCGTGGAATTCTTCTATCTCCCTTCGCAATTGGGACTCGGTGCGGCGGAGCGCCGATTTCACGGCGGAGTCCACCAGACCGGCACACAGACGCCCCGCGAAGCCGCGCGGTGGACTGTAGTGTGCCTCCGACGTCAGCACCGACCTCCCGTAACCGAGTGGGTCGAAGCGCAGCGTCAAGGTCCCGGATAAACGCCCACGCAGCGTATACCCGATCACGACGTTGCGGCGATATTCGGTGACCTCGCATGTCATGGTCGGGCGCCAGAGCATCAGTAGTCGAGTGGTGGTGGTGAATGTCGCGCCGAGACCGTGGTCCAGTTCCCCGGCGGGTTCGAAGCCGGCGACCCCGAACATCCAATCCGGGACGAACAGGTGGTTGTCCGTATAGGTGAAGGCGACCTCGACAGGCGCTCCGACGTCACTCGCGTACTTGATGTGGCCCACGGGCCCTCCCATTTCCACGACTGGCGTTAAAAGTACTACAGCTCTCCTCTTTATTGGAGAGGTTGCGCCGGATTCGGCACGCGCCTTTCTCCCATGACGACCGGGCGGTTGCTTACGCGTTGCGCGCCGGTCAGCGTGGCTATCGAACCGTCTGGTTTGTTCTGTTCGTCAGAGCTGAGCGACGATGTGCTCGGCGATCGGCATGGCCGAGGTGGCCGCGGGTGACGGCGCGTTGAGCACATGGATCGAGCGCGGCGTGCGCTCGATCATGAAGTCGTGCACCAGGGTGCCGTCCCGCAGCACCGCCTGCGCGCGGATGCCCGCCTCGCGCGGTCGAAGGTCCGCCATGGTCAGCTCGGGGCAGTACTTGCGGCACTCGGCCAGGTACCCGCGCTTGAACACCGAGTTGCGCAACTCCCGCAAACCGGTCCGGATATTGGCCTTGGCCACCCGGTGCACGCCGGGAAATCCGAGCACCGCGCCGGCGTCCCTGGCGTCGAAGCTGCCCTTGCGATAGCCCTCCCTGGCCAGTCCGAGCACCGCGTTCGGGCCGACGGTCAGCGTGCCGTCGATGGTCGGGCTCAGGTGGACGCCGAGGAACGGCAGCTCCGGGTCGGGGATCGGATAGATCAGCGTGCGCACCAGCCCGGCCCGCTCCGGCGGCAGCTGGTAGTACTCGCCGCGGAAGGGCACGATCCGAAAGTCGTTGCGCAGACCGGCCATCCGCGCCAGGCGATCGGCCTGCAGACCGGCGCACACCACCAGGGTTCGCGCCGACCACGATCCGGCAGGTCCGCTAGCGGTGACCGCGCTGTCGGTCTCGGCGAGCGCGGTGACCTCGGCGCCGAACACCAGACGCCCGCCCGCGGCCGTCACCTCGGCGGCCAGCGCCGCGGTGATCCGGGTGTAGTCGACGATGCCGGTGTCGGGCACGAACAGCGCGCCGACGCCGCGTACCCGCGGTTCTCGCCTGCGCAACTCGGCGGCATCGATCAGCTCGACCGCCACGCCGTTGGTCACCGAACGCTCGTGCAGCGCGAGCATCCGCCGGTGCTCGGCCGCGTCCGTCGCGACCAGCAGCTTGCCGCAGACCTCGAACGCGATCCCCTGCGCCGCCGCGAATTCCTTGGTCCAGCGCGCGCCCTGCCTGCACAGTCGCGCCTTCAGGCTGTCGGGCGGGTAGTAGATACCCGAGTGGATGACCCCGCTGTTGTGTCCGGTTTGGTGCGTGGCCAGGGTCGCGGCCTTTTCCAGCAGCACCAGGCTCGCACCGGGGTGTTCGCGCAGAATGCGGTGCGCGGTCGCCACCCCCACGATGCCACCGCCGATCACGCAGAAGTCGTACATGCTGTGCGGCATATCGAGCACCCTAGGCCCTGTCCCGAAGTCCCATACGTGCTCGCACTGTTGTCCCTGGTGGGATTCACGCGTCGATCGATTGCTCGGGGTCCGGCTGTGTCGCGTCGTCGAGGCGCAGATCGTGCGCACCGAGCGTCGGATCGGTCAGCAGGAATACGACCGCGCCACTGCGCGTGTCGAATTCGGTGCACAGCCGGGTGTCGCCGGTCGTCGCCCGCCGGGGGTCCGACGGCAAGAAGCCGGCGAGCACGGTGACCGCGTTGGTGTCCACGGTGAACGAGATCGACTCGGCGGGGCCTGCGGCCAACCGCGCACCGAGGTAGGTCTCGCCGAACAGCAACCGTCCGCCGATCCCGGGGTCTCGCGCGGTGCGTGTCGAATCGGTCTGCGGTCCAGCCGGTTTCGACGCCGGATCGGCGCTGTCGTCCAGTCGTGGCAGCCGCGGCGCGGGCAGCGCGTGGCGGCCGCTGGTCAGTACCGGCTCGACGCGCACGGTCTCGTGCTCGAATTCCGTTGCGGGCGCGGCGATCGGGGCGGCGACCGGGCCGCTGGGCCGTTGGGTGTCGGCGATCTGGTGCACGATGTAGGCGCCCGCGACCACGGTGAGACTGAGGCTCGCGGCACCGGCGAGCACGATCGCGGCATGCCGCGCGATGTGGGCAGGCTTGTGTGTTCTCACGATGCGTTCCTTCCGTCCGCTCAGTTACCCGGCAGCGGCCCGCATCGTTGAAAGCCGTACGGTTCTCCAGGTTACGGGCGCGGGCGAGGAGGCGCCGGGGGCGGGAGAGCAGGATCACAGTCGGGCCGGGTCCGGTCGGTACGGTCGCGCTCGAAACTTCGGGGTGGTTTATGTTTCCACCAGGTCTAGCGCGGGTAAACAGTAATTCAGCTGGCGAGCGTCATTCTCGACTGCCACATCGAGACACCCGGCCAATGGCGTCCGGCCGATACGAACGGCGCACCCAAGTGTGGCGCTCGCCGGCTCCCGAATCCTCGGATTGGTCGGGTGCCGACGACGGCCGAATGCGCGCATCCGGCCGTCGTTGTCGTCTCCGGGTCAGGCGAACTGCCCCGGTGTGCGGCCCGCGCCCGTGGGTCCGGCGAAAGCCTGTGCGAGGGTGAGCCATTCGGCCGCGTCCTGGCCCGTCGCGACGATCGCCAGATCGTCCGGGTGCCTGCGCTGGGTCACCAGCAGGCAGAAGTCGAGCGCGGGCCCGCTCACCCGCTGTGCGGCGGCCTCGGGCCCCCACGACCAGGTCGTGTCGTCGGGTGCGGTCAGCTCCACTCGGAATTCCTCGGCGGGCGCGGTCTTGCCGTGCACGGTGTAGGCGAAGTTCCTGGTGCGCACGCCGATATGGGCGACCGTGCGCAGCCGGGCGGTCGGCTCCCTGGTCACGCCGAGGGCGTCGGCGACGTCCTGGCCGTGCGCCCAGGTCTCCATGATGCGGGCGGTGATCATCGAGGCGGCGCTCATCGGCGGACCGAACCACGGCAGTTTCGTGCCCGCCGGTACCGCGCGCAGCGCGTCGGTCAGTGCCTTGCGGCCACGGTGCCAGCGCTCGAGCAGCTCGGCCGCGGGCGCGCTCGCCGCCGCGGCGGCCGCGTCGTCGACGAAGGTCAGCACCTTCGGCCCGGCCTCGGTCACCAGCCGCTGGAATTCCGCGGCATCGGTCGCCGCGACCGTCGCGACCTCGTCGGTCCAGGCCAGATGGCCGATCTGATGGGCGATGGTCCAGCCGGGTGCCGGGGTCGCGCGGGTCCACTCGGTGGCCGCCAGCGGGGCGACGATTCGTTCCAGGTCGGCGCATTCCTCGGCGAAATCGCCGAGCAGTGCTTCGAGGTCAGCCATCTTTCCCCTGCTCCTTACCGGCCGGGACACCGCCTCGGGTGTCGCGCCGGTTCAGCATCGCAGCGCCCCCAGAAAAATGCAAGCATGCGTGCTTGTATTTACGCCGGGCGGATAATCGAGCTCCGGCGCTCACCAGCCGAAGATGATCAGATGCGAGGCGCCGACCGCGAGGCCGAGCACCGCGCCGTGCAGATAGAGCAGCCACGCGTCCTGCTCCACCGAGGCATAGAACATCTCCATGAACTCCCCCGGTGTCAGCTGCCGCAGCTTGCGGGCCGCGAAGACATCGATCGTCTTCGCCTGTTCGAGGGTGAACTCCTCGTCCTCGACCAGCGTCGGCGCCAGGCCGACCGCCGCGCCGGCCGCGCCCGCCTTGAGATTGGCGAACTGACGTCGTCCGAGCGCGGCGCGCACGATCGAGGTGGTCGGGCCGAGCTGACGATGGATCTCGTCGGAGATGAGCCGTTCCAGGAGCTGGCGGGTCTTGTCACCGTTGGGTCCGTCCAGCAACTCCCTGGACAGGTTAGGCAGGGTGAGCACCTGGTAGGCCAGGATGTGCGCGAGGTCGGTGGCCGCCTGCGGCTGCCGCTTGGCCAGCAGCGCCTGCTGCCACAGGTACTTGTACCAGGGCTGCGGATCGCCGGGCTCGAACACCATCTTCACCGCGATGACGTTCACGATCACGCCGATCGCCGCCGAGGCGAGCAGGACGATCACCCAACCGGGCACCCAGCCGAGCACCGGAACCCGGTGGTGCACATGCATATACAGCGCCAGCGCGAGCCCGAACGGAGCGCCGAGCAGCCCGATCCGCACCATGAACCGCAGCTCGGGGGCCGCGATCGTGGTGGTCAGGTCCTTGAGGATGTCCGGGTTGTCCTGCAGATACCTGATGACGAAGCTCTTGATATCGATCAGCTGATCGACGTTGTCGCCCAGCGATTCGAACGCGCGGCGCGAGAGCGCGGGCAGTTCCCGGTCCACCCGCTGGTAGATGATCTGCTTGGCCGCGCGGGGGACCGTGCGCCACAGGTCCGGATTCTCCCGGTACATCAGCTCGTCGACCAGCGGCTGTACCTGTTTGCGTGCCAGCACCGCCACGTAGTCGGCGATGCCGTCGAGATCGAGCTCGTGAATGAAATCGCGTGGGCTGCCGATCCGCATCAGCGCCTTGTCCACACAGATGCTGGCCATCTTCTCGGCCCTGGCCGGAATGAAACCCTGGAAGCCGAGCCTGCGGCCGTCCCCGGAGAACGTCGGCAGCACCTGTACCCGGCGCGGAAAATAGGGGTACAGCACGTGCAGCCCGGGAATCCGGACGCCGCGAAATCGCACCGGCCAGAACAGCATCAGCACGCCGGTCCAGTTGGTCAGCCAGCCCGCGAGCGCGCTGAAGATCGGGAACGTGATCAGATCGACCACGAACTTGGACTGACCGGTCAACTCCTCCCAATCGATGAACACGCCTGCGGCGAGCGAACTCATCGATGGATCTCCCTAGGCCGAGCCGGCGGAACCGCCGGTATGAGGTATCGAGGCTCCAACATTGTCATTGCGCCGGAGCGAGTGTCAACGCGGCCCGGCGCACCCGGCAGGGGCGGGACATGGGCCGTGGCCGACCGTCGAGGCCGACGTCGGGCGAGTTGCGCGAGGGCGCGAAGAGACACTGCCGTCGATCTGCGAGTCGATGCTCGGCAATCAAGCGTTAGCAGCGCGACTCGCGATCGTGACCGAGAATGTCCCCATCCGAAACCGCCTGCGGAACGATTACTTCTCGCAAGTTCCCAGCTGAAGCGCAGCGGGACATGAGGAGAGGGCAGCCAACTGTGACTGGTATCCGGTTGAGCGGGCGGGTGGTTCTCGCAGCGGCTGCGGTGACGCTATTGACCGTTCCAGCTGCGAGTTCAGCCACTGCGGCTCCGGTCAAGGGGTGTCCGGATATACAGGCATTCAGCCAAGACATGCTGCGTGCTCACAACATGCTGCGGGCCAGGCATGGCTCTCCGCCCTTGGTGCTGGACAAGGACGCGAGCAACGCCGCACAGAAATGGGCCGACCACTTGGCCGTCGGTCCCGACGGCCAAGTGAAACATGGTGGGCAGGAGAAGCCAGGGGGCGGCGATCCGGGTCGCTACGGCCAAAACATTTCATGGATAGCTGGTCAGAGGCTGCCGACCGCTGAGGCAGTGGCTGGGTCCTGGTACAGCGAGATCAACAACTACAACTTCGACAATCCGGGTGTTCAACCCGGTCGAGGCAGCACCGAGAACTTCACCCAGCTCGTGTGGGCGGCCACCAAAAAGCTGGGCGTCGGTGTGGCCTGCAAACCTAATCCGAATCATGGGATGCAGATGTACACCGTCACCGACTACGACCCGGCAGGCAACTATTTGGACGGGTACGACGACAACGTGCGCCGGCCAAGGAGCTGACCTCCACTCGGCCCGGTCGACTACTTTCGCGTATTCGATCGAGGATGTGACCATCTGACTTCCGTCAGCTGATGGCGCGCCTCGCCGAGTTCGAAGCCCTGCGCCGCCGTGGGCAATAGCGCCGACGTGGAGACAAGGTTCATCAGCGGCGGCGTAGCCAGTGCCACGGTCTCACCGTAGGCATCCAACAGCAGCAGCGTCGCGCGCCGCCGGATCCCGGACAGGCTACCGCCGAGGTGCTCGGCTACTTCGCTATCGGTCATCGAGGTGCGCAGCGCCGCTACGAACTCCTCGTAAATCCTCGCCGTTCCAGATACCGCCGCGCCGATCCTGAGGCTGCGGTGATTTGCCTGGCCAGCAACGAGCCCGGCAAATCCCGGGTCAGGAACCCGCTTGTCAGCGTGACTCGACGGAAGTGGCGGCGGCAGAGCTGGAGTTGGGGTCGTGGTTTGCGGATCGGCATCGACACGACCGGGTGATGGCGATGGTCGGCCAGTTCGCGTCGCGGTGCGGACTGTGGGCCGGCTCGAAGCGACCGTAAACAATCCGTAAGCCCCCTCCGGCACTGTGAACGCACGCCAGAACAGCGGGCCCGCACCGGGCCCGGCCCCGAAAGGAAAATGCGATGCGCAAGCTCAAGCTCCAGGTCCAGACCACCGTCGACGGTTACATGGCGGGCACGAACGGGGAGATGGACTGGATGACCTTCCCGTGGACCGCCGATGTCGGCGCCTACATCGCCGAGATCATGCGGCCGGTCGACACCATCGTGCTCGGCCGCAACCTCGCCGAGGGCTTCATCCCCACCTGGGCGGGCCGGACCCCCGAGGACGGCGAGGACCAGGAGACCATCGACTGGATGAACAACACCCCCAAGGTCGTCATCTCGAACTCGCTCACCGAATCGCCTTGGGAGAACGCCACGGTGGCGGGCGGTGACCTCACGAAGATCATCACCGAGCTGAAGTCGCAGCCCGGCGGCGACCTCATCGTTTACGGCGGCGGCACCCTCGTCGCCGCCCTGCTCGCCGCCGAACTCGTCGACGAGATCCACCTGTTCGTCAACGCCACCGCCATCGGCGCCGGCATGCCGGTCTTCGCCCCCGGCGCCTACCAGCGCCTGCGCGCGGTCGGCGCCACCCCCTTCGACTGCGGCATCATCGCGCTGCACTTCGAGCCGCGGCGTTCGTGAGCCCTGCCCACCCCGAGCCCGGGTGAGCGCAGACCGGGCCGCGTCGACCCGCGCCCGGTTAGGTGCCCCGATTCGCCCTCAGCGAACAGCGGGGAGGTGGTGGAACAAAGCCGGAGGGGGTGGGGTTGAGTTGGTATCGCTCAACTTTTGGAAGGGTCGAACACGTGACTACACCTCAGAACCTGCCGGTGCTGTTCCTGACCGATCCGATCGTGCTGCCGGGCATGGTCGTGCCCATCGAACTGGACGAATCGGCGCAGGCCGCGATCGATGCCGCGCGGGCCGCCAAGACCGACGCCGTGCTGCTCGCGCCGCGCCTGACCGAGGGCTACGCCTCCTACGGCGTGGTCGCCACTATCGAGCAGGTCGGCCGGATGCGCGGTGGCGCGCCCGCGGCCGTGTTGAAGGCGGAACGGCGCGCCAAGATCGGTCACGGGGTTACCGGGCCGGGTGCCGCGCTGTGGGTCGAGGCCGAGCCGGTCCAGACACCCGCCGCGGACGGCCGGACCAAAGAGCTTGCCGCCGAATACAAGAAGCTCGTCGTCTCCGTGCTGCAGCGCCGCGAGGCCTGGCAGATCATCGACGCGGTCAACCAGCTCAGCGACCCGTCCGCGATCGCCGACACCGCGGGCTACGCGCCGTACCTGAGCAACGAGCAGAAACGCGAACTGCTGGAGACCCCGGATGTCACCCAGCGGCTGCACACGCTGATCGAGTGGACCAAGGACCACATCGCCGAGGCCGAGATCACCGAGAAGATCAGTGACGACGTGCGCGAGGGTCTGGAGAAGAGCCAGCGCGAGTTCCTGCTGCGGCAGCAACTCAACGCGATCCGCAAGGAACTCGGCGAGGACGAACCTGACGGCGCCGACGATTACCGCACCAGGATCGAGCAGGCCGACCTGCCCGACAACGTGCGTGCGGAGGCCCTGCGCGAGGTCGGCAGGCTGGAGCGGGCCAGCGATCAGAGCCCGGAATCCGGCTGGATCCGGACCTGGCTGGACACCGTGCTCGAGCTGCCGTGGACGGTGAAAACCACCGACCGCACCGATGTCTCGGCCGCTCGCGCGGTCCTCGACGCCGATCACCACGGCCTGGACGAGGTCAAGGACCGCATGGTCGAATACCTGGCCGTGCGTTCCCGGCGGGCCGCACGCGGCCTGGAGGTCGTCGGCGGCCGCGGCTCCGGCGCGGTGCTCGCGTTGGTCGGCCCGCCCGGTGTCGGCAAGACCTCGCTCGGTGAATCCGTGGCGCGGGCCATGGGCCGCGAGTTCGTGCGGGTCGCGCTCGGCGGCGTGCGCGACGAGGCCGAGATCCGCGGGCACCGGCGCACCTACGTCGGCGCGCTGCCCGGCCGCATCGTGCGCGCGATCAAAGAAGCGGGATCGATGAATCCCGTTGTCCTGCTGGACGAGATCGACAAGGTCGGTTCGGACTTCCGTGGTGACCCGGCGGCCGCGCTGCTCGAGGTGCTGGATCCGGCGCAGAACCACACGTTCCGCGACCACTACCTCGATCTGGACCTCGACCTGTCCGACGTGCTGTTCATCGCGACCGCCAACGTCATGGAGACCATCCCCGGCCCGCTGCTGGACCGGATGGAGCTGATCACCGTCGACGGCTACACCGAGGACGACAAGGTCGCCATCGCGCGCGAGTTCCTGGTGCCGCGGCAGCTGGAACGCAACGCGCTGACCGCCGACGAGGTGCGCGTCACCGACGCGGCGCTGCGCGAGATCGCGGCGAACTACACCAGGGAAGCCGGCGTGCGCCAGATGGAACGACTCATCGCGAAGGCGTTGCGCAAGGCCGCGACTCGGCTGTCCGAGGACGCGACCGCCACGGCGGCAGCCGAATCCGAGGTGGTCGAGCTCGGCTACGGCGCCGACCTCGGGTACGACGTGCCGGTGGCGTCGCTGACGATCGACCTCGGCAACCTGAAGGACTACCTGGGCAGGCCGCGGTTCACCCCGGATTCGGTGGAACGCACCGCCGTTCCCGGTGTGGCCACCGGACTGGCGGTCACCGGGCTCGGCGGCGACGTCCTCTACATCGAGGCCAATGCCGCCGAGGGCGAGCGGTCGCTGACCCTGACCGGTCAGCTCGGCGACGTGATGAAGGAGTCCGCGCAGATCGCGCTGACCTACGTCCGTTCGCACCTGGAAGAGATCGGCATCGAGCCGTCGGTGCTCGATCGCAATATCCACGTGCACTTCCCGGCGGGCGCGGTGCCCAAGGACGGACCGTCCGCGGGTGTCACCATGGTCACGGCCCTGGTGTCGCTGGCCCTGGACCGGCAGGTGCGCGCCGATGTCGGCATGACCGGTGAGGTCACGCTGAACGGACGGGTGCTGCCGATCGGCGGCGTCAAGCAGAAGTTGCTCGCGGCCCAGCGGGCCGGCTTGAAGACGGTGTTCATTCCGGCGCGCAACGAGCCGGACCTGGACGATGTCCCGGCCGAAGTGCTTGCCGCACTGGATGTTCGCCCCGTCGCCGACGTGGCCGAGATCCTGGCCTACGCCATCGAGCCGGTCGCCGAACCGGCGCTGGACGGACGGACCTTGGCCGCCACCGCCTGATCGAGCAGCCGCGGGGCCGGGCACCGAGCGTGCCCGGCCCCGCGCTGTGTCACCGGGACGCAAGTGTGGTGCAAGCGGCTGCGCGGAGCCTGAATACATGACATCCACCCAGCACACACCGGTCCTCATCGCCGGCGGCGGCCTGGTCGGGTTGTGCGCCGCGCTCTTTCTCGAATACCACGGCGTGCCTGCCATTCTCGTCGAGAAGCGCACCGACGCCTCGGTGCTGCCGCGCTCCCGCGGCGTGCACACGCGCACCGTCGAGTTGTTCCGCCAGCTCGGCATCGAAACCAGGGTGCAGCAGGCTGCGGCGCGGGTGCTGCAGGCGGGGCACTTCGGCGGCGCGAGCCGGGGCGCGACGCTGACCACGGCCGAGCCGTTGGACCTCACCGCCCTCATGCGCACCATGGCACAGCGCGAACCGAGTCCGTCGTCGTTCTGTTTCCTGCCACAGGACGAGCTACAGCCGCTGCTCGCCGAGCTGGCCCGGGAGCGCGGCTGTGACCTGCGTTTCGGGGTGGAGCTGGTGGACTTCGTCGCCGACGGCGACGGCGTCACCGCGACGCTGCGGGACAAGCACGACGCCAGCACCGTCGTCCGGGCCGACTACCTGATCGCGGCCGACGGGGGCGGCAGTCCGATCCGGCGGCGACTCGGCATCAGCGGCTCGACATTGCCCCCAACCCAGCACTACATCAACGCCTTCGTCCGCACCGACCTCACCGGCGTGCTGCGGGGACGGACCTTCAGTCAGTGCGCCATCGACAACGACGCGGTGCGCTGCCTGGTGCTCAGCAAGAACAACACCGACGAGTGGTCGTTCCACCTCGAATACGACCCGACCACAGCAGGTCTGGCCGACTACACCCCGCGACGGTGTGTCGAATTGGTGCGTGCCGCGATCGGCATGCCGGACATCGATGTCGAGGTGCTCGGCCGGACCGCCTGGGACACCGGAGTTTTCGTCGCCGACGAGTACCGCAGGGGCCGAGTGTTCCTCACCGGTGACGCCGCACACCGGCACGCCCCGTGGGGTGGCTACGGCGCCAACACCGGAATCGCCGACGCGCACAACCTGATCTGGAAGCTCGCCGCGGTGCTGTCCGGTACCGCGGGCCCGGATCTGCTCGACAGCTATCAGGACGAGCGCCGCCCGCGTGCGCTCGTCGCCGCCGAGCAGGCCCGGCTCGGTACCGATTTCGACACCCGCTACGCCGTACCCACCGCGGACAACGCCGCCGATCTCGCCCGTCAGCTGACCAATGACACGGTGATGACCAGGTATCGGTACGCCTCTGCCGCCCTATTCGGCGGTGACGCGGGCGAGGCGCACGTGGAAAGGCTCACCGGCCAGGTCGGTACCAGGGTGCCGCACGAGTGGATCGATCGGGCACAGCGGATTTCGACCCTGGACCTGAGCGGGCCCGGCTTCGCGCTGCTCGCCACGGGCACGTCGGCGGCGTGGCGCGACGCGGTGTGGGATGCGCAGTGGGTCACCGGTATCGACATCACCGTGCACGCGATCCCGACCGCGGCGTGGGCCGAGCGCACCGGTCTGCCCGAGGGCGGTGCGCTGCTGGTCCGCCCGGACGGAATCGTCGCGGGCCGCTCCGACGCCGGGCTGCGTCCCACGCTGCTCGCGGCCGTGCTGCGGCGCCTCGCCGGTACGTCGGTCGATACCGAGAACGCGTACGGCACAGCGGGTTTCGATGGTGCACCCGCCGAAGTGGATGCGTCGGCGAATACCTGAACGACTAACGGTCCGGCCCATCCGCGACGGACCGGCAAGCGTTCACGAGTCCTGTGTCGCGAGCGCGCGGTCGACCGCGCGGGTGGTGCCCTGCGCCACCGCGCACAGCACCGCCGCACCGTCGGCGCTCTCGGCGTAGATCTCGCAGCGGACCACCGCCTGGCGGCGGGTCGCGTCGGTGACCGTCGCCTCGGCGCGCAGCCGCACACCCGCGGCCGGGCGCAGATAGGTGATGGTGAATCCGCCGGTGAGCACGTTGGCGCCGAGCGCGGTGCCCGCCGCGAAGGTGAGCGCGTTGTCTGCCGCGTAGGACAGCACGCCGCCGTGCACGAACCCGAACTGCTGAGCCAGTTCCGGGCGGATGGGGATGGTCAAGGTCACCGTGCCCGGACCGAAACCGGTGATCTCGGTGCCGACCAGCTCGGCGAAAGGTTGTGCGGCGAGGACCTGTTTGGCGAGGTCCAGGTCGATCATCGAGGTCATGGGCTGCCTTTCGTGCGCGCCGCGGTGCTCGGCCGCGCGGCGTCGGAGGGGGCGGCGGCCAGGCTCAGCCAGGCCGCGTCGGCGAGATCGTCGGCGACTTCGAGCGGGCCGGCGGGGACGGCGCCGCTGAGCCACTGGCGCGAATACTCTTGCGCCGCACCGAGCCACAGCGCGTACACCAGATCCAGCGGCAGGTCGCGGACCGCGCCGTAGCCCGCGTGGGTGCGCCACCAGCGGGCGACGTTGCGCAGGAACTCCCGATTGCTCTCGCTCTCGCGCACGCCGGGCGGTCGAGCGGCGGTGAGAACCTGTGCCCGGTACTGGTTTTCGGCCACCCAGCGCAAGTGCGCGCGCACCCCGGCGGTGACGCCGGCGCGCGCGTCGGCGCTCTCGCCCACCACCGCCCAGAAGTGCTGCTGGTAGTCGGCCAGCGCGTGCGCCCACACCTGTCGGTACAGCTCTGCTTTGTCCGGGAAGTGGTGATAGAGCGCGCCGACACTGGCCCCCGCGGCCTCGCGGATCTGGGCCAGCGTCGTCTCCAGCGCCCCCCGCTCCGCGAACTGCCGCTCGGCCGCCAACAGCAACCGATCTCGAATCTTCACAACCAGAATTTAGTTCTGTTTTTCCGGCACGGCAATGGTCAGGTGTGAAAGGGAGGTCGGAAAGAGCTCAGTCCACGGGGCGTGGACGGCCGCGCAACCAGTCCGCGAACGACCGTCGCGGCCTGCGCGGATACTTCGCGACCAGGGTGCCGGAGCGGACCTGCCCATCGACCCGCAGCAGCGGCGCGCCCGGCCGCACGGTCCCGATCGCCTTGTTCCGCACGCTGCCGCTCTTGCTCCGCACCCGGTCCAGGTCCACCCACCAGCCCCGCGGCACGACCAGCGTGATCCTGCCCGACCCGACCGAGGCGTGCACCGTGACCTCGGGATGCGGGCAGATGGCGCGCGTGAAGTCGATGACGATGCTGCCGGAGGCGCATTCGGCGTTGAGTTCGGCCGGGACGATCCACTGCCCGGCCTTTTTGCGGGTGCCGCTGCCCGTACGCAGGTCGATCGGTACGCCCGCCACCGCGGCGCTCGGCAGATCCGAGGTGACGGCCATCAGATCGGCGCTGGTCCGCGCGGCGTAGACCGCCACCAATCTGCGGTCCAGCTCGGGCAGATCCAGCCTGCCCTCCTCGACCGCGAGATGCAGCAGCCGCGCGGTGGTCTCCCGGTCCACATCCCCCACGCGGATCACGGGCAGGGTGGCGGGCTTGTCCCCCGCGTCGGACGCACCCGGTGTCCGGCCGCGGCCGGTTGGATCGCTGCCGCGGTGCTCGGTCATCGATGCCCCCTTGCTTCGGCTCAGGAAGATGGTACGTCCGTGGCCTGCTCTGGGCCGTCGTCGGCGGCTGATCGCGCGGAAATCCGCTGCTTGTCGCCCCTGTGCGGTAAGACGGAGCTATGGCCAGATGGCTGTTGCACGTCGATCTCGATCAGTTCCAGGCGGCGGTGGAGTTCCGCCGTCACCCGGAACTGCGCGGCCTGCCGGTCATCGTCGGGGGCAACGGCGACCCGACCGAGCCGCGCAAGGTGGTCACCTGCGCGTCCTATCCGGCACGCGCGTTCGGGGTCCGGGCAGGCATGGCGCTGCGCAGCGCGCAGCGCAAATGCCCGGAGGGGGTGTTCCTGCCGTTGGACATGGCCACCTACGAGGCGGCCTCGGACGAGGTCATGTCACTGCTGCGCGGCTTTCCCGGCCGGGTCGAGGTGTGGGGCTGGGACGAGGCCTTTCTCGCCGCCGACACCGACGACCCGGAGCGGCTGGCAGCTGAAATCCGCGCCGCCATCGAGGGATTGGCGCTCACCTGCGCGGTCGGCATCGGGGACAACAAGCTCACCGCCAAGCTCGCCACCGGCTTCGCCAAATCCACTGGCAAGACCGACGCGGCCCCGGAGCCGGGCGCGGGCGCGGCCACCGGTGTCTTCCGGCTCACCGCCGCCAACTGGACCGAGGTGATGGCGCACCGGCCGACGACCGCGCTGTGGGGCATCGGCGCGCGGATCGCCGCCCGCCTCGTCGACCTCGGCATCGAGACCGTCGCCGACCTCATGGCCGCCGACCGGCAGCGCCTTGCCGCCGAGTTCGGCCCCACCACCGGCCCGTACCTGTGGGTGCTCGGCCACGGCAAGGGCGACACCGACGTGACCACCGAACCCCGGGTTCCGGTGGGCCGCAGCAAATCCGAGACCTTTCCGCGCGACCTCACCGAACCCGGTGAGATCCGCGCCCAGGTCGCGCGCCTTGCCACCGAGGTCGCCGAGGAGATGGCCGAGGCGGGCCGGATCGGCACCCGGGTCTCGGTCACCGTGCGGACCAGCACCTTCTACACCCGTAGCAAGCAGGAGAAGCTGCGCGTGCCCACCATCGACCCCGCCGAGATCAGCGAAACCGCCCTGCGCATCATCGATCGCTTCGACCTCACCCGCCCGGTGCGGCTGCTCGGCGTGCGGCTGGAGCTGGCCCAGGAGTAGGCCGCTCGGGCCGTTTCACCAATTGAGATCGGCGCGGTGCGAAGCCGGGCTCCGGACGCGCTGTCCCATTAAGCTCGTCCGCATGGAGTTCTGGGCGATGGTGGCGCATGAATCGGATAGCGGGATCGTTCTCACCAAGCAGGAGGTGGGCGAGGAATTCCTCGGGCCTGGTGACGTGACGATCAAGGTGCACTACTCCAGTGCGAACTTCAAGGACGGACTCGCCATCACCCCCGGTGGCGGCGTGGTGCGCAAGTACCCGATCATTCCGGGCATCGATCTCACCGGCGAGGTGGTCTCCTCCGCGGACGACGCCTTCACGCCCGGCGATCTGGTGGTGGCGCACGGCTACGAGATCGGTGTCTCGCACCACGGCGGGTTCGCCGAATACGCGCGGGTGCCCGCCGAATGGGTGGTGAAGCTCGACGGACTGAGCCCGCGGGACGCGGCCGCGCTCGGCACCGCCGGTTTCACCGCGGCGCTCAGCGTGCAGGCGCTGATCGACCGCGGTCTCACCGTGGACGACGGACCGGTGCTGGTCACCGGCGCGACCGGAGGTGTCGGCAGCGTCGCCATCGATATCCTGTCCGGGCTCGGCTACGAGATCGTCGCGTCCACCGGCAAGACCGACGCCGGTGACCTGCTCAGCGAGCTCGGCGCCAACGAGGTGATCGGCAGGCTGCCCGAGGACCCCGACGCCAAGCCGCGGCCGCTGGGCAAGGCGCGCTGGGCGAGTGCGGTGGACAGCGTCGGCGGCAAGTCGCTCGCGCACATCCTCAGCACCGTCAGCTACGGCGGCGCGGTCGCGGCCAGTGGCCTGACCGGTGGCGCGGAACTGCCGACCACGGTGCTGCCGTTCATCCTGCGCAATGTCGCCCTGCTCGGCATCGACTCGGTCAACTTGCCGATCGACAAGCGCCGCGCACTGTGGGCCCGGCTCGGCAAGGAGCTGCGCCCGCAGCATCTTTCGGCGCTGACCCAGGTCGCGCCGATCACCGAGGCGGAGAAGGTGCTGCACAGCATTCAGAGCGGAGCGCACACGGGCCGCACGGTCTTCGGCGTGCTCGGCGAATTCTGAGCGGTCAGTGCCAGGTGTGATCGGTGATCGGGGTGCGCGGCCCGAACTTGGGCCTGTGCGCCTGACCGCTGATCTCCAGCAGTCGGACCGCCCGATACCGGTGTGGCCGTAGCGGTTCCAGGTATTCGACCATGGTGTCGTCGTCGATCGCGTGGCCGAGCAGGGTCCAGCCGATGACGGCGGCGAGGTGGAAGTCGCCGACCGACAGCGCGTCCGCGTCGCCGAACGCGCGCTGGGCGACCTCGGCGGCGGTCCACTCGCCGATGCCGCTGATGCTGCGGAGCCTGCGCGCCGCCTCGACCGGGTCGACGTCGGCCGCGCGTTCCAGCGAACTCGCCACCCTGGCCGCGCGCACGATGGTCTGCGCGCGTTGCGGGCCGACGTTGGCCCGGTGGAACGCCCAGGACGGCACCCGCCGCCAGGTTTCGGCGTCCGGGGCAAGCCGCATGCCATCCGGCGCCGGCCCCGGCGCCGGTTCGCCGAACTGGCGCACCAGCTTTCGCCACGAGGCGCGCGCCGCGACGGTGTGCACCTTCTGTTCCAGCACCGCCGGTACCAGCGCCTCGAAGACCAAACCGGTGCGCAGCATGCGCAATCCGGGAAACCGGCGATGGGCCTCGACGAGCTTGGGATGATCCGGCGCGAAGCCGTCCAAGTTCTCGTCCAGACAGAGCATGTGCGCGAGGCCGTCCAGGAATTCCTCGGCACCGGGGCCCCAGGCTTTGGCCGCTACCGCGCACGGACCCGACTGGGTCAGCCGGTAGGTGACCGGTCCGGACGCCATGCGCGAGGCGTGCCAGTGCGCGCCGTCCTTGGTCGTGCGATGGCATGGATCCGCGCTGCCCCGGCGCAGCGGGGCGATGGTGCCGGCCAGGTCGATCGGGCGGTCCGAGGTGACGGTCCTGGCCCGGCCGTTGCCCGCCTCGACCGTCGCGATGTGCATCGCCATATTCTGCCCGATCGCCGCGCTCGCCCGTGATCGGCCCGCCGCGGCTCGGGAAATCGTGCGTGCGCAACGGTATTCGGCGTTTCGGTCATGCCGATGCGGCATCACCACAGCGTGTCGGTATTTTGTAACGCGAGTAATGGGGGTCGCGATATTCGAGCGATCGGCAAACAGCTGGCAGAGTTGTGTGCTCTGTCGCTCGGCGCGCCGATTATCGTCCCCGGTCGCCTTATGGAGGTATCGCATGATCACCAACGTGCTCAACTGGTTGCTCAACGCCTGGGGTGGCGTTTCCGCGGGCAGCTCGGGCTACCAGATCCCGCCGGGCACCCTGCCCTTCGGCAGCTGATCGGGGTGGCGCCCGCGTCGTGACGATCGCCGATGTGGGCGCGAAAGCCTCACTCCCGCACCAGGAATTGCGCCAGATGACGGGCGGGCCGACCGGCCAGTTGCCCCGCCTGGGTGCGGCAGGAGAAACCGTCGGCCAGCAATATCGTCTCCGCGTCCGCGCTGCGCAGCGCGGGCAGCAGGCCGTTCTCGGCCACCGCGACCGAAATGTCGTAATGGCCGCGCCGCATTCCGAAGTTTCCGGCAAGACCGCAACATCCGGTGATTTCGGTCACCGTTATTCCCATTGCGGCTAACAGTTGGCGATCGGCCTCGAAGCCGAGCACCGCATGGTGATGACAATGCGGCTGCACCACCACCGAAAGGTCCGGTCGGCGCGGTGGGCGCCACCGCGGTTGTTCGGCCAGGAATTCCGCGAGTGTGCGCACCGCCCGTGCGGTCGGCGCCGCGCGCGGGTCGTCCGGAAGCAGTTCGGGCAGGTCGGACCGCAGCACGGCGGTGCACGACGGCTCCAGGCCCACCACGACGCCGCCGCCGCGAACATGTTCGTCGAGCGCGTTGAGCGTGGCGCGCAGCCGCGCCCGCGCACCGTCCAATTGCCCGGTGCTGATCCAGGTGAGCCCGCAGCACACCCGGCGCGCGGGAATGCGCACCCGATAGCCGAGCGACTGCACCAATCGCGCTGCGGCCATGGCTATCTCGGGATCGAACGCGTCGGTGAAGGTGTCCACCCACAGCATCACCTCGGGTCGTGCCGCGGGTGCGTTGCCTTGGTCGTGGTGCGCAGTGTCCAAATGTGCTGTGTCCAAATGTGCTTGGTCGAGGTGCGCCGGGTCGAGCGCGGGGGGCTCGCCGCCGTGGTCGCGCCAGATCCGGCGGAAGCTACGGGCGGCCAGTCGCGGCACCGGCCTGCGCGGATCGATCCCGGCCGCGCGCAAGCCGATGCGCCGCAGGACCCCGATCTCGGCCAGTGCGTTGGCGGCGCGCGGGACCATGGTGGCCAACCGCAGCCAGCGCGGTAGCCAGCCGAGCGAGTAGTGATCGATCGGCCGCGGCCTGCGCCGATAACGTCGATGCAGTGCCTCGGACTTGTAGGTGGCGACATCGACTCCGGCCGGACAGTCCGATGCGCACGCCTTGCAGGACAGGCACAGGTCCAAGGACTCGGCCACCGCGTCGGAAGACCAAGCCAGCGCGCCGCGGGCCACCTCCTGCAGCACGCGCGCCCGGCCCCGCGTGCTGTCCTTCTCGTCCCCGGTGGCCAGGTAGGACGGGCACATGAAGCCGCCGCTCGCGCGGGTGTCCGCCCGGCACTTCCCGACACCGACGCAGCGGTGCACCGCGGTACTCAGGTCCCCGTCGTCGTGCGGGAAGGCGAACCCGCCCGCGCTGGGCAGCGGCGCGAGTCCGGCCACCCGCAGATCGGCGTCCAGTGGCCGCGGCGCCACCAGCACGCCGGGGTTGAGCACGTCGTCGGGGTCGAAAAGCGCCTTGTACCCGGCGAATACATCGAGCACCGGCCGGGAGTACATGAGCGCGAGCAACTCCGAGCGCGCGCGACCGTCGCCGTGCTCGCCCGAGAGCGAGCCGCCGTGGCGCACCACCAATTCGGCGGCGTCGAAGAGGAACCGCCGGAAGCGTTGCGGGGCTTCGGCGATCGGGAGATCGAGGCGCACATGGATGCACCCGTCGCCGATATGGCCGTACAGCAATCCTTCCACGCCATGGGCGGCGGTGAGCTCGGCGAACTCACGCAGGTAGGCGCCGAGGCGCTCCGGCGGCACCGCCGCGTCCTCCCAGCCGGGCCAGGCCGGGCGCCCGTCCGGCGTACGGCCCGCCAGCCCGGCGCCGTCCGCGCGGATCTGCCACAGCGCCGCCGCGGCAACCGGATCGGTGACGATGCGCGCGTCCAGCGCGCCGACGCCACGGCGCAGTTGGTCTGCGGCGGCCATGGCCTCGTCCTCGGTGTCGCCGGTGGTCTCGACGAACAGCCAGCCCCCGCCACGCGGCAGCTCGGGCACCGTGCCACGATGCGCGCGGACCGCGTCGACCAGCCGGGCATCGATGCCTTCGACGGCCGTCGGTTTGCCGGCCATCACCGCGGCGACATCGTCTGCGGCGGTGGCGATATCGGGGTAGCCGAGCACCGTGAGCACGCTCGCGCGCGGCAGCCGGACCAGCTCGACCGTCGCGTCCAGCAGCAGGCCGCAGGTGCCTTCCGACCCGACGAACGCCTTCGCGATCGACGAACCGCGTTCCGGCAGTAGGTGTTCCAGCCCGTAGCCGGAGGCCTGCCGGTCGAAGCGGCCGAGGTCGGTGCGCAGCACCGCGAGGTTGGCCGTGGTGAACTCGGGCAGACCGGGCAGCACGGTGAGGTCGTTCGCCAGTCGCCGCTCGGTTCCGGTGCCGTCGAGAATGCGCAGCTCCCGCACCGTATCCGAGGTGCGTCCCCAGGCCACCGCGCGCGGTCCGCAGGCGTTGTTGCCGATCATCCCGCCGAGCGTGCACCGGTTCTGGGTGGACGGGTCCGGACCGAACCGCAGGCCGTATCGCTTTGCCGCGCTTTGCAGTTGCGCGAGCACCACGCCCGGTTGCACCCGCGCGGTGCGGGCCTGCGGATCCAGCTCGATGATCTGTCGCATGTGCCTGCTGAAGTCGAGCACCAGCCCGGCGCCGATGGCATTGCCCGCCACCGAGGTCCCGCCGCCGCGCGCGGTCACCGGCAGGCCTTCCGCGCGAGCGAACTCGAGCGTGGTCCGCACGTCCTCGTCGGTGCGCGGAAAGATCACCGCCCGCGGCGGCACGCGATAGTTCGACGCGTCCGACGAGTACTCCGCCCGCCGCCGCTCGGACGTGTCGACTTCACCCGCGAGGCGTCCCGCCAACGCGGCCGGCATCCGATCCTCGGTCACCACGCCAGCCTAGGCCCGGTTCCGCACGCGACGCGTGCCGCGGCCCGAGGTGACGAACCATCGCGAACGGTGGCGGGAAGGGCTTGCTCTCAACCTTTGTTGAGGTCTTAGTGTCGGTGCCGAAGGCTTGGATGGGTGGGGAGTGAAAGGAAGCAGACGGTGAGTATCGAATCGGTGGCGTGGAGCCAGATGTACCGGCGGGCCAACGCGCCGGAGGAGCAGCGGCCGTTCCGCCTCGCCACCGCGCGCCGCATTCTGCGGTTCGCCGCGCCGCATCGGCGCCGGATCGGGGCGTTTCTGCTGTTCAGCGTGCTGGCCGCGCTGCTCGGCGTGGCGACGCCGGTGCTGGCCGGGCGGGTGGTCAACGACATCGTCGGCGGGGCCGCGCCCCGCGTCGTCGTCACCCTGGCCGTCGCGATCGGCGTGATCGCCGTGGTCGATGCCGTGCTCGGCGTGCTGATCCGGTGGCTGTCCTCGCGCATCGGCGAGGGGCTGATCCTGGACCTGCGGACCGCGGTGTTCGATCACGTGCAGCGGATGCCGGTCGCGTTCTTCACGCGGACCAGGACGGGCGCGCTGGTCAGCAGGCTGAACAACGACGTCATCGGCGCGCAGCGCGCGTTCAGCGACACGCTGTCCGGCGTCATCACGAACCTGGTGACCTTGGCGCTCACGCTGGCGGTGATGGTGCGGATCTCGTGGCAGATCACCGTGCTGGCCCTGGTCTTGTTGCCGGTGTTCGTGGTGCCCGCGCGTCGGATGGGCAATCGGCTGGCCGGGCTGCAGCGTGAGGCGGCCGGCCTCAACGCGGCGATGAGCACGCAGATGACCGAGCGGTTCTCCGCACCGGGCGCGACGCTGGTGAAGCTGTTCGGCAGGCCGCGGCAGGAGTCCGAGGAGTTCGAGCTGCGCGCCCGCCGGGTCCGCGATATCGGCGTCCGGACCGCGATGCTGCAGACCGTCTTCGTCACCTCGCTGACCCTGGTGTCGGCGCTCGCGCTCGCCCTGGTCTACGGCCTCGGCGGGTGGTACGCACTGCGCGGTCAGCTGGACGCGGGTGCGGTCGTCTCGCTGTCGCTGTTGCTGACCCGGCTCTACACCCCGCTGACCGCGCTGGCCAGCGCCCGGATGGAGATCATGGCCGCGCTGGTGAGCTTCGAGCGGGTGTTCGAGGTGCTGGATCTGAAGCCGCTGATCGAGGATGCTCCGGGCGCGGTCGCGGTGCCCGAGGGGCCGGTCGCGGTGGAACTGGACAATGTCTGCTTCGGCTATCCCGCCGCCGACAAGGTCTCGCTCGCCTCGCTGGAAGACGTCGCGACGCTCGACACCCGCGGCGGCGTCGAGGTCCTGCACAATGTCTCGCTGCGGGCCGAGCCCGGTCAGCTGATCGCGCTGGTCGGCTCGTCGGGTGCGGGCAAGTCCACGGTCGCGCAGCTGGTTTCGCGCCTGTACGACGTGGACAGCGGCGCGGTGCGACTGAACGGCACCGACGTCAGAGAGCTGACCACCACGTCGCTGCGGGACACGGTCGGCCTGGTGACCCAGGACGGGCACCTGTTCCACACCACGATCCGGGCGAACCTGGCGCTGGCCCGCCCGGAGGCGACCGAGGCCGAACTCTGGGATGCCCTGCGGCGCGCCCGGTTACGCGAGCTGGTCGAGTCGCTGCCCGATGGGCTCGACACCGTGGTCGGTGAGCGCGGCTACCGTCTCTCCGGCGGCGAGCGTCAGCGGTTGACCATCGCCCGCCTGCTGTTGAAGCAGCCGCGCGTTGTCATCCTGGACGAGGCGACCGCCTCGCTCGACTCCACCTCCGAAGCCGCTGTGCAGGAGGCGCTGACGGAGGCGCTCGCGGGCCGGACCGCGCTGGTGATCGCGCACCGGCTGTCCACCATTCGCGCCGCCGACCAGATCCTGGTGCTGGAGGATGGCCGAATCATCGAGCGCGGCGACCACACCCAGTTGCTGGCCGCCGAGGGCCGGTACGCCGAGCTGTACCGGACCCAGTTCGCCGAGGAACCGGCGACGGTCGCGGCCTGAGGACATTCGGCCCCGATGCCTGAGGGGTCATCGGGGCCGAATGCCGTCGGGGTCTACTCGACCGGGGTCTTGTCCGCGTAGCAGTCCACGTCGGTGTCGGGCAGCGTGCCCGCGGCGAAATATGCGTTGATCGCGTCGTTCACGCAGCTGCTCAGATCTGGCCGAAAAGTCAGGTGGATCCGGACATCTCGCAGCGTCACCAGTTTCGAGGCGCTCAGCTGCTGGTGCAGCCGCTGCGCGTGCCGATAGGGCGTGCGCGGGTCACCGGTGGACTGCACGATCAGCGCGGGCACCGCGTTGCGCACCACGGTCGGCGCTTCGACCGGACCTGGCCAGAACGCGCACGGTTGGATATTGCTCGCCATCGCGCCGAAAACCGGTTGCGTGGCGCGGTTTTCCTCGATGGTGCGCCAGTACCAGCCCGGATCGCGCGGCACCCCGGCATCGCCACAGGCGATCTGCGCCAGCGTCGAATTCTCGCCGTCGCGCAGCGCGGTCAGGATCGCGGCGAGCCGGGGCGTGCGCGCCTTGGCGGGCGGGCCGCCCGCCGCGTCGGCGATCTCCCGGAGAGTCTGGGCCAGAGCGTCGTTCAGCCGGAAGTTCATCAGCATGCCGTGCAGCACGAACGGCAGCCAGTGATCGTCGACGGCGAAATCGTCGATAACGATCGGTGTGCGCGCCGCCGTGCGAATCAGCTGCTCGATCGTGGCCCGCACCTGCTGCGGCGTGCTGCCGAACCGATATGTCTCGTCCTTCGTCGCCGCCCAGGCGGCCCAGTCGTCCAGGGCGATCTCGTCGGCCGGGCCCCAATCCTGTACCAGCCCTGTCCAATACCGATCCGGGTCGATGGCGCTGTCGAGCACGATCCGTCCGCTGCGGTCCGGAAACAGCTGGGTGAACACCGCGCCGAGGTAAGTACCGTAGGACGTGCCGTAATAGTCGAGCGTCGGCTCGCCGAGCACGCCGCGCACCACGTCGATGTCGCGCGCGGTGTTGCGGGTGGTGAACTGCCGCATTTTTTCCGGGTCGTGCACCAGGCAGCCGACGGCCATGCCCGCCGACTGGACGGTGTCGTGCGCGAAGCCCGCGAGATCAAGGCCCGCCGATCGGATCATCTCCCCGACCGGCCAGCCGCAACGTTCGCCGCGCCCGGACGCGCCGACGCCGCGGGGATCCATCCCGATCAGGTCGTGGGTGGCCAGCACCTGCGGGGACAGCACGTCGCCCAGCAGATCGATGGTGTCCAGGCCTTCGGCGCCGGGCCCGCCCGGGTTGGCCAGCAGAATCCCCTGCCGCCGAGCGGGTTCGGTCGCCTTGACCCGCGAGATGGCCACCGTCATGGTGCGGCCGTCGAGCTTGCCGTAATCGAGCGGGACCAGCACGTCCGCGCATTCGCCGCCTGCTTTGTCCAGATTTGCGATGCCGCACGGCTTCCAGTCCAGCCGCTGCGCATAGAACCGGGCCATGCCGCCGGACTCCGTGTCCGGCGCGGCACCGCTGTACCCGGCGACCGGTACGGCGGCCAGCAGCGAAACTGTCAGAACTGTCAACGAACGCCGGAACTGCCGCGCCACCACCAGGGTTCGCCTCTCCCACACACACCTCATCGCGCAGGCAACGGTAACGGATCGGCGCGGGTTCGGCTCAGGTGACGACGGCGCTCAGGCCCGCGACGCTCAGCAGGGCAGCGCGCGCTCGTCCAGCACGCACCGTCCCTCCTCGACGAGGGTGGTCCTGGCGCGCCGCCGCACCCGGCAGCGGTCGACGGTGCAGTCGAGGTGCAATTGCATTGCCGCGTGGGCCTGTTCGACGGACATGATGCCCGGGTCGGCACCGCAGGCCAGCATCGCGGCCACATGCATGTTCAGGTTGGTGAGTTGCATCAGGCGGCTCCCACCGAGGTTGCGGTGGTGTGCCGGCGCTGCCGCGATGGCATCGGATGTCGCGTCGGCATCGGCTCGGCAACCCGCGGCGCGGCAACGGTTTGCGCGCCCGTCGGCGGGTGTCCCGGCAGGCAAGACACCACCCAGCTTCCGGGTCCGACGCCGCGTGCGCGGCGCGTAGTGAGATCGCTGGTGATCAAGGACGACGCAATGACATGTACAGCCATGACTCCTCGTTCCTGCGTGGCGACTCCTGGCGAGTGCCCGGACGGTGCCGGGCATACTTCCAGCACACCATTGCCGGGGGTGTGAAACAACGCCCGCGATGGATATCCAAGAATTTCGCGCGAATTCCCAGCACGAAAACCAGCAGGGAGGGCAGGATTCTCCATAGTGGACGAAAGAGCCCGCTGCCCAAGCGAAGTGACGGGGAACCGAGCTTGCTGGTTGCCCCTGTCCGCGCGCGGGTGAGCAGCCGAACACAGAACGGAGCGTGCTGTGTCAGCGAGTTCGGTAAGAGCGTCAACGAGTTCGGTGCGAGTGTCCGGAAATCACGACAGACCGTCCGGTATCGAGAGTGCTTCTTCTACCCTACCGCGTCGGCAGTTGGGGCGGTACCTGCGCGATTGGCGCACTCAGGCGGGCCTGACCATCGCCGAGGCCTCGCGCCTGATGGAGTGGGGCGCAAGCACTTTGCAGCGGTTGGAGAAGGGGCAGGCCGACCGCATCCGCACCATAGATATCCAAGAGCTGTGCCGCATCTATGGCATTCCCGACGACCTGGCCGACGGCCTCAAGGGACTGGCCCAGCAGGCCGCGGTGAAAAGCTGGTGGCACGCCTACGGTGACCTGATCCCCGAAAACTTCGATGTCTATGTGGGTTTGGAGGCATCGGCCCAGCAACTCAGTTCCTACCAATCGGAACTGGTACTGGGTCTGCTGCAAACCGCGGACTACGCGAAGGCCCTGCATCGCCTCGGCTATCCGGACGATTCCGACGCCGAGCTGGAACGCCGGGTGCAGTTGCGATTACAACGGCAGGCGCTCATCTCGCGCCGTGCCTCCCCCGCGACGGTCGCCGTCGTGTTGCACGAGTCGGTCCTGCGTCGCGTCGTCGGTGGCGCGAAAGTGATGGCGGCGCAGCTAAGACATCTTGCGGATTTGAGTACCAACGACAATGTTGCTGTGCGTATCCTGCCGTTCGCGGCCGGCATTCCGCTCGGAGATTCCACGGGTCCTTTCACCGTGCTCGAGTTCGGCACAGATAGCAAGGGGCATCCGGTAGAGCCCCCAGTTGTGTATGTAGAAGGCTTCACCGGGGATCTCTACCTCGAAAGACCGGTCGATGTGCAGCGGTACCATCGGGCACACGCGTGCCTCCAGCGCGCCGCGCTGGATATTCAAACCAGTAGACACCTGCTTCGGCAGGTAGCGAAGGAGTTTGCGGCATGAGTATCGATCTGGCTGGGGCTCAGTGGTTTACGAGCTCCCGCAGCGGCAGTAAGGATTGCGTCGAGGTGGCCTTCCTCGGCGGCGGACGGGTCGGCGTGCGGGACAGCAAGAATCCCGGCGGCCCGGCCCTGGTTTTCACCCCCGCGGAATGGGACACATTCACCTCCGGTGTCGCGGACGGCGAATTCACCCGTGCCTGAGTGCGCTGTGCCGATCAAGGAGTTCGATTCGTGAGTGTCAACAGTGGTGCGAATGTGGACCTGTCCGGCGCGACCTGGCGCACGGCGGGTGCGGGGGCGGGTAACGCCAGCGTCGAGGTGGCGCTGCTGGCGCAGGGGCACGTCGGCCTACGTGACGGCAAGAACCCGGACGGCCCCGTGCTGGTCTTCACGCCCGCCGAGTGGGCGGCGTTCACCGCGGGGGTGCAGGACGGCGAGTTCGACCGGCCGCGGTAGCCAGCCCGGATCTGCCCGGTCACGGGCACTATTCCACGGCGCGCCGGAGCGAAGCGTTTCGCTTGGATAACATTTGGGTAGCCCATCCTTTATGGACCGTGGGTTGAAGAACTCCCACTCCCCGTACAAGAAATTGCGTCCGGGCGATTGGGTGGAATGGCTGATCGTCGCATTGCTCTTTGCCGTGACGTCGGTCGGCGTGTTCCTCCTCACCGGTTCGCTGGTGCAGTCGTTACTGGTCGGGGCACTGGTGTGGGTGGTTGCCCTCGGCGTGGTCGCGATCTTGTAATTGGTGGTCTGGAAATAGCAATGCGCACCGGCCGAGAATGCCTCGGCCGGTGCGCATCTGGTTGTTTCAGCGTCGGAAGAGCTTGTTGCCCAACCACACCAGCGGATCGTATTTGCGATCGGCGACGCGCTCCTTCATCGGGATCAACGCATTGTCGGTGATCTTGATGTGTTCCGGGCAGACCTCGGTACAGCATTTGGTGATATTGCAGAGTCCGAGGCCCTGCTCGTCCTGGGCCAGGTCGCGCCGGTCGGCGACATCGAGGGGATGCATCTCCAGCTCGGCGATCCGCATCAGGAACCGCGGACCGGCGAAGGACTGCTTGTTCTCCTCGTGGTCACGCACCACGTGGCAGGTGTTCTGGCAGAGGAAGCATTCGATGCACTTGCGGAACTCCTGCGAGCGCTCGACGTCGACCTGCTTCATCCGGTAGTCGCCCGGCTTCAGGTCCGCGGGTGGGGTGAACGAGGGGATCTCGCGCGCCTTCTCGTAGTTGAACGAGACGTCGGTGACCAGGTCCTTGATCACCGGGAAGGTGCGCATCGGGGTCACCGTGATGACCTCGGCCTCGGTGAAGGTGGACATGCGGGTCATACACAGCAGCCGCGGCCGTCCGTTCACCTCGGCCGAGCACGATCCGCACTTGCCCGCCTTGCAGTTCCAGCGCACGGCCAGATCCGGCGCCTGCGTCGCCTGCAGCCGGTGGATGATGTCGAGCACCACCTCGCCCTCGTTCACGGGCACGGTGAAGTCGTGCAGCTCGCCGCCCTCGAGATCGCCGCGCCATACGCGGAACTTGGCGTCGTAACCCATCGCTACGCCTCTCGCTCTGTCGAATTCCCGGCGGTGGCCGGGTGCCCGGCGAGTTCGGCCGGGGTGTAGTACTTTTCGAGCTCGCCGAGATCGAAAAGGGCGAGCAGCTCCGGCCGCATCGGCACCTGGTCCTTCGGCGTCACTGTGACGTCGGGGATGGCCTGGTCCGCCGTCTTCGGATCCACCGCGCAGACCAGCAGCTTGTTGCGCCAATCGGGATCCATCGAGGGATGATCGTCGCGCGTGTGCCCGCCGCGGCTCTCGGTGCGCAGCAGTGCCGCCTTCGCCACGCACTCGCTGACCAGCAGCATGTTCTCCAGGTCGAGCGCGAGGTGCCACCCCGGGTTGAACTGCCGGTGCCCCTCGACGGTGACCTGCTTGAACCGGGTGCGCAGCTCGTCGAGCTTGGTGAGCGCCTCGCGCACCTCGTGTTCCTTGCGGATGATGCCGACCAGGTCGTTCATCGTCTGCTGCAGATCGGTGTGCAGGGTGTACGGGTTCTCCCCCGCGCCGTCGGCAGGCGGATCGAACGGCGCGAGCGCCACCTTGGCGGCGGCGTCGACATCGGCGTCGGAGACCGCGGGGCGCTCGGTGAGCCGCTCGACGTAGGCGGCCGCGCCGAGTCCGGCCCGACGGCCGAACACCAGCAGGTCCGACAGGGAGTTGCCGCCGAGCCGGTTGGAGCCGTGCATGCCGCCGGAACACTCACCGGCCGCGAACAATCCGGGCACGGTGGCCGCGCCGGAGTCGGGATCGACCTCGATGCCGCCCATCACGTAGTGACAGGTCGGGCCGACCTCCATCGGCTCCTTCGTGATGTCCACGTCCGCGAGCTCTTTGAACTGGTGGTGCATCGAGGGCAGCCGACGCACGATCTCCTCGGCGGGCATCCGCGAGGCGATATCGAGGAAGACGCCGCCGTGCGGGGTGCCGCGTCCGGCCTTGACCTCCTCGTTGATCGCGCGGGCGACCTCGTCCCTCGGCAGCAGGTCCGGTGTGCGTCGCGCGGAATCGTTGTCGCGCAACCACTGATCGGCCTCCTCCTCGGTCTCGGCATACTGCCCCTTGAAGACCGGGGGGATGTAGTCGAACATGAAGCGCTTGCCGTCGGTGTTCTTGAGCACGCCGCCGTCGCCGCGCACCCCCTCGGTGACCAGGATGCCCTTGACGCTGGGCGGCCAGACCATGCCGGTGGGGTGGAACTGCAGGAACTCCATGTTGATCAGGGTCGCCCCGGCGCGCAGCGCGAGCGCGTGACCGTCGCCGGTGTACTCCCAGGAGTTCGAGGTCACCTTGTACGACTTGCCGATGCCGCCGGTCGCCAAAACCACTGCGGGCGTTTCGAACAGGATGAAGCGGCCGGATTCGCGCCAGTAGCCGAAGGCGCCGGAGATCCGGTCACCGTCCTTGAGCAGCTCGGTGATGGTGCACTCGGAGAAGACCTTGATCCGCGCCTCGTAGTCCCCGGTCGCCGCGAAATCCTCCTGCTGCAGCGAGACGATCTTCTGCTGCATGGTGCGGATGATCTCGAGGCCGGTGCGGTCGCCGACGTGGGCGAGCCTGGGGTAGGTGTGGCCGCCGAAGTTGCGCTGGCTGATCCGGCCGTCGGCGGTCCGATCGAACAGCGCCCCATAGGTTTCCAGCTCCCACACCCGGTCGGGCGCCTCCTGGGCATGCAATTCGGCCATGCGCCAGTTGTTCAGGAACTTGCCGCCGCGCATCGTGTCCTTGAAATGGGTTTGCCAGTTGTCCTTCTCGTTGGCATTACCCATCGACGCGGCGCAGCCGCCTTCGGCCATCACGGTGTGTGCCTTGCCGAACAAGGATTTGCACACCACCGCGACGGAATGGCCGTGTTCTCTGGCCTCGATGACCGCGCGCAATCCGGCGCCACCGGCTCCGATCACGACGACGTCGTACTTGTGCCGTTCCACTTCTGGCATGGCCGCGAATACTCCTGGGGTTGAGGCGGATCAGTTGATGAACCGCAAGTCCGAAATCGTCCCGCTGGCCACCAACATGACGTAGAAGTCGGTCAGCACGAGCGTGCCGAGAGTGGTCCAGGCCAGCGCCATGTGCCGGGTGTTCAGCTTGGAGACCTGGGTCCAGAACCAGTAGCGCACCGGGTGCGCCGAGAAGTTCTTGAGCCGGCCGCCCGCGATATGCCGGCACGAATGGCAGGACAGGGTGTAGGCCCACAGCAGCAGCACGTTGCCCCACAGCACGAAATTGCCGAGGCCGAGGCCGAAGCCGCCGTCTTTACCGTGGAACGAGACGGCCGCGTCATAGGTGTTGATCACCGAAACGAGCAGCGCCACATAGAAGAAGTAGCGGTGCGCGTTCTGGATGATCAGCGGCAACCGGGTTTCACCGGTGTACTTGGCGTGCGGCTCGGCGACCGCGCAGGCCGGCGGGGAGAACCACACGGCCCGGTAGTAGGCCTTGCGGTAGTAGTAGCAGGTCAGCCGGAAGCCGAGCAGGAACGGCAGCACCACGAAGCCGAGCGGCAGAATCGCGGGCAGCTCGCCGAACGGCGTGCCGAAGTGACTGGACCCCTCGACGCACGAGGTGCTCAGACACGGCGAATAGAACGGCGTCAGGTAGTGATAGTCCGGTACCCAATATGCCGTTCGCACATAGGATCTGATCGTCGCGTAGATGACGAACGCGCCGAGCCCGAGCACCGTGATCAACGGTGGTACCCACCATCGATCGGTACGCAGTGTGCGTTCGGAGATTCGGGCCCTGGTCTTGCTGAAGACGCCCGTCCCCGTCTCCGGGGTGGCGGTAGGTGCGGCACTCACAGGTGGATGCCTCGCTCTGCTGTGCGGGGGGATCGATTCCCTCTGCAATCGAATGTGATGCCCAGCACCATACGACACCCCTGCTATCGCTCGAGCGGGGTCCTGGCATTCCGGACCCGCCGGGATGCCCGTGATTTGCGCCACATTCGATGTCGCCGCAAAAGACAGCGCTGAGCGGTGAACGGACCGCAAACACTTCGAACTCGACTAAAACGGAACAGGATTCGAGCAAGCTCGGCCGGAACAAAACCGCGGGTTGAAATCACGACGCGCCGATCGTCACACGGCGGCAACAAATCTGTGGTCACCTTTCCCCGAGATGTACCCGCTGACGTGCACTGATGTCACGACAGCGGCCGCGAGCGCGCCCGATCGGCGCGCACGCGGCCGGGGGAAGGAGAACCACGTGAGAAGAGCCGCGATCGTCGCGCCGGTCCGCACACCCAGCGGGATCGAAGGGGGCGCATTGACCGGCATGCCGGCCGGATGGCTGGCCTCGACCGTGCTCGCCGCGGTGGTCGAACGCTCCGGGGTCGACCCGGCCCGCATCGAAGACATCGTGCTGGCCTGCGTCGACGGCAGTCTGCCCGGCGGTGCGGAACTGAGCAGGTTGGCCGCGCGCAGTGCGGGTTTGCCGTTCGCGGTGCCGGGCGTGCTCACCGATCGGCGCTGCGGCAGCGGCCTGCAGGCGGTGCTCACCGCGGCGATGATGGTGCAGACCGGGGCGGCCGATGTCGTGGTGGCGGGCGGGGTGGAGTGCGCCGCGGGAGCCGCGGGCCGCCAGGGCGAAGCGGTGGACGCGTCCGATCTGAGCAATGCCGAGGGCCTGGCCCGCTATTACGGCATCGGCCGCGCCGACGCCGACGAGTTCGCGGTGGCCAGCCATCGCAAGGCGGCGCGGGCCTGGCGACAGGGCAACTTCGCCGCGGAGGTGATCCCGGTCGGGGTTCGCGCCGAACCGGGCCACGGCGTCGACTCCGGCGTGGAAGACACTGGGGGACACCGGATTCTGCGCGATGAGGGGGTCGACGACGAGGTGTCCACCTACACCCTGGCCGCGTTGCGTCCGCTGCTGTCCGACGGCGTGGTGACCGCGGGCAACATGAGCGCACACCGGCGCGGGGCGGCGGCCTGCCTGGTGGTCGCCGAGGACCGGCTCGCCGATCTCGGCCTGACCCCGATGGCCTACCTGGTGGGGTGGGCGGCGGCGGGCAGTGACGCGGGCCCGGCGACGCTCGGCGCCGCACCGGCGGTGGCCAAACTGCTCGGCCGCACCGGGCTGCGGCTCGACGACATCGACCTGGTCGAGGTCAACGAGGGTTTCGCGGTGGAGGTGCTGGCCCTGGCGCGAGCGTGGGATTTCGACCACCGGGAACGGCTGAATGTGAACGGCTCGGCCATCGCGCTCGGGCATCCGGTCGGCGCGACCGGCCTGCGCATCATGACCACGATGCTGCACGAACTCGCCCGGACCAACGGTAGTTACGGGCTGGAGGCGATCGCGCTCGGCCATGATCACGGCATCGCGGCCCTGTTCGAAGCGGCCGGGTCGACGCCGGTGGCGGATGTCCCCCGCGGCGCGAGGTTCCACGGTGCGCGGCCGAACCGTCGTTTCGGCAGGCACCGGGCCTGAGCACACCGCACTACGCGGGCCCACCGGCACGGAACGGGCCCGCGAAGTCGCTGCCGGCTACTTGGTGCGCGGGCGGGAGTGGAAGCCCAGGCCCTCGTCCTGCGCGCCCATCCAGGCCGCCTCGTCGGACTTGCTGTCCGGGACGTAGATGGTGTCCTGCGCCCGGCGCTTCACCTCCGGCGGCGGCGCCTGCTCGATCTCGTCGGCGTCGATGACGAGCCGTTCGAGGTCGTTCTCCAACCGGCGCACCATGTTCGCGTCGCCATAGTGCGTCCGCAGTGCGCCGATGGATTGCCGGAGCTGGCCGACCGCATAGCGGAGTTCCGCGATTTCGCTGCGTGTCATCGATACCTCCTGTGTTCCTGGCGGCACATGCGAACTCGGTGGGTAGCGGTTTGTTCCATGGTCTGCCAGGAAACGCGCGACACCGAGTCGTGTGACTCACCACACAACGTGATCTCTAACACAGTACAGAAGGAATCGGGTTCTGGCTCGTCGAGAGCTGAATTTCGGTAGTTCGCCCAAACGTTGCCCGTGACCGGCCGTCGGCGCTGGTGGGAAACGCCGACGGGCCGGTGTGTCAGCCGGCGACCGCGTATTCCGGGCCCTGCCCGCGCAGATGGCCGACGACCTGATCGACCAGCCCGACGATGGACAGCGCCACCTCTTCGGCGCGTTCGAAGATCACGCTGTGTCCCGCGCCCTCCAGCGGAACCAGCTGCGATCCCGCCAATTGCGAGGCCAGCACCACCGAGTGTGCGAACGGCACTACGATGTCCGCAGTGCCCGCGAGTACCAGCGCCGGGATGCTGCCGAGCCGGTGCAGGGTCGCCGTCTCGTCGAAGGTCATCAGCGAGGCGAGGAAGCTCGACATGGTCAGCAGCGGCGTGTCGTTCAGCATGGCGGTCGCGACCGCGACCATGCGCGGATTGACCCGCCGCGTCCCGGAATTCGCCGCGCGCATGATCGGCTCGAAGATCCGCCGCGACATCCGCTTGGAGCCCTGCATCACCCGGGGCGCGCGCACCACCGCCACCTGCAGCGAGCGCACCGCGCGGCGCTTGAGGAAGCGGCCGAGACCGACCTCGGTGAGGCCGTTGGCGGCGCCGGCGATCAGCCCGACACCGACGATGCGGGTGCCGATCGCCGCCGGGAACAGCCGCGCGTAGGCCAGCACGACCATCGCCCCCATCGAATGCCCGATCAGCACGACCGGACCGGTCGGGGCGACCGTGCGCAGCACGGTGTCGAGGTCGTGTCCGAGCTGGTCGATGGTGTACGTCGAGGGGTGGGCCTCGCCGGACTCCCCGTGCCCGCGGTGGTCGTAGAACACCATCTTGACCGCCGAGCCGCCTGCCGTGCCCCACTGACGCAGCAGCTGCTCGCGCAGGAACGCCCAGGATTCGGTGCGTAAGCAGTGTCCGTGCGCGAACACGATGGTCACCGGCGCGGTATCCGCGCCGAACACGCGGACCGACAGTGGGACGCCGTCCGCGGCCGTCACCGTGACGCGATGGCCGTCGTAGTCGGCCGCACAGCGCGAAATAGTCATGGACATGACGACCTCCTGTGGAGGGTGCATCCAAGCGGATCGTTCTTGCCCGGTTGTCGATAGATATTTCCGCCCCGTTACCCCCACATACCAGGCGTTATGCACAAGTTGTCCAACTGAAGCCGACACGTACCCCCACCCCCACCCCCTCCTCCCCAAAATCTACATCTCTATACCCCCAAATCTAGATTGCCTTAGAAACCCCTACTTCCACCAGCCATCAATATCTACAGCTCTCTAGCAATTCCAAAAGATCGCCAGATAATCCCCTGCTGACGCGCACATCGACCTACCGACGAAACGCCTGCCCCGGGGTCGCGGTCGGGTACGCCGTGGTGAGCGCGGCCCCGGGGTGGGGGTCAGGTGGTTTGGTGGGGGGTGCGGGTGGAGGGGAGGAAGGGGCGCAGGAGGTTTTGTTCGGTGGAGGGGCCTACCTGCCATTCGGCGATCCAGGGGCCGGTGCCTTCGCTCGGGTCGAAGACGCCCGCTTCGAGCCAGGTGTAGCGGCCGTCGAGGACCGCGCGGGTGAGGGTGTGGTCTTCGGCGTCGGTGTTGTCCCAGAGGGAGTCGAACAGTTTGCGCACGCGGACGCGGGACTGTTTGGCGAAGACGTCGGCGAGTTCCTCGGCGGCCGCGGCCTCGGGGGCGGCCGCGGCGCGCAGGGCGTGCGCCCGCACGCAGGATGCCGAGATGGCGAACAGCTCGGCCGCGATGTCGACGATGCGGCCGAGGAAGTTCTGCTTGTACTCCAGCCCGGCCTGCCAGCGGCCCATGGCGTACATCAGCGACCGCGCCTGCTTGCGCGAGCTGCGCTCGACAAAGCGCAAATGCTTTGCCAGAACACCGAATTCGGAGAACGTCGCCGGTGTGCTGCCCGCGCCGACCGCCAACTGCGGGAACCACTTGGCGTAGAACCCCGCCGCGCCGACCGCCGCCTTCGCCTTGTCCTTGAACTCGGCTTTGCGGTCGACCAGCGCGCCGGCGGCGCTCATGTGCGCGTCGGCCATTTCCCTGGCGATCAGTAGCCGCATGATCTCGCTCGAGCCTTCGAAGATGCGGTTGATGCGCAGATCGCGGACGAGTTGTTCGGCGCCGACGGCGCGTTCGCCACGTGCCGCGAGTGAGGCCGCCGTCTCGTACCCGCGTCCGCCCCGAATCTGCACCAGCTCGTCGGCGATGGCGCAGCTCATCTCGCTGGCCCACAGTTTGGCGAGTGCCGCCTCGATCCGGATGTCGTTGCGCGCCTCGTCGCACATGGCCGCGGACAGGTCGAGTGCCGCCTCCAGCGCGTAAGTCGTTGCGGCGATGAAGGATATCTTCTGTCCGACCGCCTCGTGCTCGCCGACCGGCTTGCCCCATTGCACCCGCGCCGCGCTCCACTCCCTGGCGATCTTCAGCGACCATTTCGCCGAGGCGGTGCACAGCGCGGGAATGGCAAGGCGGCCCGCGTTCAGGGTGGTGAGCGCGATCTTGAGGCCCTCGCCCTCGCGGCCGATCAGGTTGGCCTTAGGCACCCGCACGTCGTGCATCCTGGTGACGCCGTTCTCGATGCCGCGCAGACCCATGAAGGCGTTGCGCCGCTCCACCGTGATGCCCGGCGAGTCGGCCTCGACGACGAAGGCGGAGATGCCGCCGCGGTGGCCCTCGCTCTTGGGCACCCGCGCCATCACCACGAGCAGTTCGGCGACAACACCATTGGTCGTCCACAGTTTCACGCCGTTGAGCAGGTACGCCTCGCCGTCATCGGTCGGCACCGCGGTGCTGGCCATTCTGGCGGGGTCGGATCCGACGTCGGGTTCGGTGAGCAGGAACGCGCTCACCGCGCCCGCGGCGCAGCGGGGCAGGAATTCGGCCTTCTGCTCGGCGGTGCCCGCGAGCTTGAGCGGTTCGGGGACGCCGATCGATTGGTGCGCCGAGAGCAACACGCCGAGGCTGGGGTGCGCGGAGCCGACGAGCATCAACGCGCGGTTGTAGCCGAACTGGGAAAGCCCTTGTCCACCATGGGATTGCGGGATTTTGAGGCCGAAGCAACCGAGTTCGGCCAGCCCCTTGACGTATTCGTCCGGGATCCGCCCCTCGGTTTCGATCACCCGGCCGTCGATGGACTCGCAGAACGGCCGCAGCCGGGCCAGGTAGGCGTCGGTACGCGCGGTGTCCTCCGCGCTGGGCCGCGGGTAGGGGTGGATCAGGTCGAGCCGGAACCGGCCGAGAAACATCTCCTTGGCGAACGATGGTTTGGCCCAGGTGGTTTCGCGGGATTCCTCGACCAGGGCGCGGGCCTGTTCTTCGGTGGCGTCGACTTTCGCGGCAGTCGCCATGATGTCCTCCTCGGACGTGATCAGGATCACATTCGAGTGTAAGAACTTTAGTTACCCGCCGGTAGGCCTTCGCGTCGATTGGTGTCTACCGATCTCTAATGATCTTGATAGACAGCCTGATTCGGCGCTCACCGCCGACCTCACACGCTGCGCAGGTAGCGGCCGAAGTGCGGGACCGTGAAACCGATCGTGCCGCGCTCGGCCGAATAGATCAGCCCCTTCTTGATCAACCCGTCCCTGGCAGGCGAGAGCGAGGCGGGCTTGCGGCCTAGTTCGCTGGCCACCGCCGCGGTGGCGACCGGGCCGTCGTCGCCGGCCAGATCGGCCATGGCGCGCATGTACTCTCGCTCGGCCGGTGTCGCCCGTTCGTAGCGGGATCCGAAGAATCCGACCGCGAGCTCCTCCTCCGCGCTCGGCGAGGCCACCGCCACGTCCTCGGCGGTGATGGGACTCTCCGGCGCCTGGTCCCACGCCGCCTTGCCATAGGCCTGGACGAAGTACGGGTAGCCGTCGGCCCGCTGATACAGCGCGTCCAAGGCCTCGTCGGTGAACTTCACCGCTTCGCGCTGCGCGGGCGCGATCAGGGCCAGGTCGGCGGCCTCGCGATCGAGCCGATCGATGCGGTGATAGCTGAACAGTCGCTCCGAGTAGCTCTTCGAGGCGGACAGCACCGCGGGCAGGTGCGGTAGGCCGGCGCCGACCACGATGAGCGGCGCCGCGTCCTGGCTCAACTCGTGGCACGCGCCGCAGATCGCGGAGATGTCGGCGGCGCCGAGATCCTGCATCTCGTCGATGAAAATCGCGATGCCGACACCGATCTCGCTCGCCAGTGCCGCGGCCTCGACGAGCAGTTCGACCAGATCGATCTCGATGTCGCCGGAATCGGCGCGGCCGGTGACCGCGGGGACGTCGATGCCGGGCTGCCAGCGTTCCCGCATGCCCTTGTCCGCGGTGGCGCGCAGCGCGAAGGCCTTGAGGATGCCGAGGAAGTCGTCCACCCGCTCGGGATTGCGGTGCGCCATCGCGATCGCCCGGACCGCCATGTGCAGCGCGGAGGACAGTGGGCGGCGCAGTTCCTGATCCGGGCGCGCCTCGATCTTGCCGGTGCCCCAGCCGCGCGAGATGGCGGCCGAGCGAAGTTGGTTGAGCAGCACCGTTTTTCCGACACCGCGCAGCCCGGTGAGCATCACGCTGCGTTCCGGGCGGCCCCGTGCGATGCGCTCGAGCACGATGTCGAAGGCGGTGAGTTGCTTGGCGCGCCCGGCTAATTCGGGTGGGCGCTGTCCGGCTCCGGGAGCATACGGATTCCGCACGGGGTCCATACCCGCACACCGTAGCCCGTCCGGTCCTGGAAATCTGCCGACATCTACGGCGTGTCCTAGATACGCCTAGCGGCGGGTATTGCACGATTGTCCTTGTACTGCGGAAGTCACTACGCTGAGGGCGATTCCAGCGAGTATCGGAGGGGCATGTCCGACGAACCCACCCCGACCACCGCCGAGGTGGTCGAATCCTGGAACGTACCGGCCGGCGCCACGGTGGCGCGGCGCATCCGGTCCAACATCCTGGTCGCGATCGAACGCGGCTATGACGATCCGCAGCTGGTCGCCGACCTGGCGGTGGGGCCGCTGGTCATGGCGCTGGGTCAGCTCGAGGTCGGCCTCGCCGACGCGCAGCGGCGCATCGTCGAGTTGGAGCAGGCGCTCGGCGGCCGCGACGGCGCGCGCGAATCCTGAGCTGCCCCTGTCCGATTCGTCCTGTCGCGGGTCATTCCGTGACACCGGCGCTCGGCGCGATATCGTGTCGTGACCGGCTGGGCGTGTCGTGATTTCGGGCGATCATCCAGGCACTTTCAGTTCCGCTTAAAACGTGGCGGTCTGTGCGCTGGACAACACCGCGCAGGCATCGTAATCTCTTCGTGACTTAGTGGAGTCCTGTCGTTTCGAAAGAGAAGCGGCGCCACGGAGTTACCGCCTTATCGGCTGTCGGGGCCATCTACCCGGCTGTCGTGCCGGGATCGCCCGAATGTTGGTTGACGGTGATGCCTTGCGGCCATGTTCTGGTCAGCTGCCCGGTCGGCGGGAGAGCACGAAGATCGGAGACGTAGCTCGGTGGGTAAACACAGCTTGCAGCGGGATTCTCGCTTGCCGAATTCCGTCAAGGGTGCCGTCGTGATGGGCGCGCTGGCCGCAACGACCGGGGCGATGCCCGCGATTCCGGCGATGGCCGCGACCATCAACATTCCCGGCGTCGGGAACTTCGATGTTCCTGTCCCGCAGGAATACGAGGCGCCCGTCCAGCAGCTCAACCAGCAGATCCAGCAGGCCGTCTCGGCCATGCCGAACGCGCAGGCCCCCGGCGCCCAGCAGCAGGCCGCCCCCGGCGTGCCGAACTTCGCGCCGAACATGCCCGGCATGTTCAACCCCGCGCCCAGCGCCAGCGATATCGCACTCGACGCCGCCAAGACCAAGGTCGGCGCCATGTACTCCTGGGGCGCCGCGGGTCCCTCCAACTTCGACTGCTCGGGTCTGGTCCAGTGGGCCTACCGTCAGGCGGGCGTCGAGCTCCCCCGCACCAGCTTCGAGCAGTCGCACGTCGGCGCTCCGGTGGCCTTCCACAACCTGCAGCCCGGCGACATCGTCGTGACCAACGGCGGCGGCCACGTCGGCATCTACGCCGGCGACGGCAAGCTGCTCAACGCGGTGCAGTCCGGCCAGCCGGTGTCCTACACCCCGCTGCACGCCGACCAGGTCGTCACCGCACGCCGTATCGTCTAGAGCGTGCCCCGCGCCGACAACGGCATCCGTACCCACGCAAACACGAACACCGCGACGCAGGCCCGAGTCGATTCATGGACTTGGGCCGTGCGCCTGTTCAAGACGAGATCCGCCGCCGCCGAAGCGTGCCGCGGTGGACACGTCCGGGTCAACGGCAGCACGGCCAAACCGGCCCAGCCGGTCAAACCGGGCGACGAGGTGCGCATCCGCGTCGGCGGCATCGAACGCATCGTGATCGTCGAGCGCATCGTCACCAAACGAGTCGGTGCTCCGATCGCCGCACAGTGCCTGATCGACCGCAGCCCGCCACCGCCCGCCCGCGAGCTGCTCGCGGCTATGCCCAGCCGCGACCGCGGCTCGGGCCGGCCCACCAAGCGCGAACGGCGCGAGACCGACCGGCTGCTCGGCCGCACCGAAGCTCCGGGCCGTGCCGACGGGTTCGATACCGGCGACTGAGCACGGTCCCCGCGCGCCCGGCGCTGTTCACGGCGCGCGCGCCGCGAGTCGACTCGCGGCCGTCGCGGCGATGGCGATCGTGCAGAGGGCCCCGAGCATCAGCGCCGCGGCCTCCCCGGTCACCAGCACGCGCAACTCGGTACCGACGGTGACCGCGGCGACCGGCACGCCGATCTGCGCGGCCGCGAGCGCGCCGTAGCCAACCGGTTGCCCGACCAGTCGCGGTGCGAGGTGCACCACCAGCGCGCCGACGCCGAGTGCCGCGCCAAGGGCGATCAGTCGCGGGTTCGCGCCGAAGTCGCGCAGATCGAGCCGGGCGCCGAGCCAGACGAAGAACAGCGGCGCGAGGAAGCCGTCGCTGATCGCGAAGAGCTGGCGTGCCACCCGCCGCGGCTCGCCGACCGCGGCCACGGCCAGCCCGGCGGCGAAGCCGGCCAGCATGATCGAGACGCGAGTCTGGGTGGCGACCGCGCACAGCGCGAACAGTACGGCGAGGCTGACGCGAAGCTCCAGGGCGAGCCCGCGCTGCTCGGAGATCCGGTGTGCCCGCTGACGCAGCCCCGACTGCTCCACCCAGCGCAGTACTACGAAAAGCGCTACCGCGCAGGCGGATACCGCGAGCGCGCCGAGTGCCGCCCGCCCCGCGTGCGCCGGATCGATGGCCAGCGGCAGCGCGACCACGCAGACCGTGTCGGCGATCGCGACCTGCGCCGTCAACGCCAGCACCGGCTGTCCGCGCAGACCGAGCGAGTCGACGATGGGCAGCACCAACGCCGCCGAGGAGGACGCGAGCAGCACGGCGTACATCGCGCCGTGCCCGGTATCGAACCCTCGGGCGATACCGAAACCCGCTGGCACCGAGAGCAATCCGACCAGCACCGCGCGCACCGCGCCCACCCCGAGGGCGGCGCGTACCGTCGGATCGCGCACCGGAACGTGGGTGCCCGCGACGAACATGACGACGGAGAAGCCGATATCCGCCAGAAACGTGAAGATCGGGTCGGCGCTGTGCAGCACGCCGAATCCGGTGGCGCCGAACACGATTCCGGCCGTCACCTCGCCGAGTACCACGGGCGGGTGCCAGGTGCCGCGCAGCGCGAGCAGCGGCCCGCACAGCCCGAGCGCGAGCACCAGCGCGAGGGTGGAGAAGGTCATGGCAGGGCGGCGATCTCGGCGGACTCGGTAGCCATGTCCACATCTTCGCGGCCGTGGGCGCCGATCGGTGGGACCTCGCCGGTGTTGCGGCAGGTCAGATCATCGCGACGGGGTCGAGGCGGCCCGCGAGGTAGCGGGCCCTGCACTCGCCGCGCCGGAGCTTGCCGCTGGTGGTCTTGGGAATGCGACCCGGTTCGACCAGCAGCACCGCGCCGGGCAGCACCTCGTGCGCGGCCGCGACCGCCGCTCGAATGCGCCGGGCGAGCACGGTGAACTCGGCGGGTTCGACCGCGTCGACCGTGCCGAGTTCGGCGACCACCACCAGATCCTCCCGGCGACCGTCGTCGTGCCCGAACACCGTCACGTGCCCCGGCCTGACCTCCGGCGCGCACGTCTCCACCGTCGCCTCGATGTCGGGCGGATAGTGGTTGCGGCCGTCGACCACGACGACATCCTTGCGGCGTCCGGCGATATAGAGCTGATCGTCGAACCAGAAGCCCAGGTCACCGGTGCGCAGCCAACGCAGGTCGCTGCCGACCAGGGCGGCGTGGAAGGTCTCGGCGGTGGCGTCGGGCCTGCCGAAATAGCCGTCGCAGACGTTGGCGCCCGCCACCCAGATCTCACCGACTCGACCGGTGGGCAATTCGACCCGGGTGAGCGGATGCACGATGCGCACGTCCTGCCCGGCGGGCACACCGCACCCGACCAGCGCCGCGCCGACCGGTTCGTCCCCGGGCACCAGCGCGACCACCCGGCCCTCCGACAGCGCGGCCCGGTCGAAGCGCTGGGCCACCGGTTGCTCGTCCCGCGCGCAGACGGTGACCGTCAGCGTGGCCTCGGCGAGGCCGAAGCCCGGCGTGTGCGCCTGGTGCCGGAAACCGTAATCGAGGAAGGCCGTGCTGAATTCGTCGAGCGCCTCGGCGCGCACCGGCTCGGACCCGTTGAGCAGCAGATCGAGCCCGGACAGGTCGAGGCCCGCTCGCTCCTGCGGCGTCGTGCCCGAAACAGTAAGGGAAAGACCGAAATTGGGCCCGCCGGTGATGCCGGCACGATAGTCGCTGACCGCGCGCAGCCAACGGATCGGCCGCTTGACGAACTCGGCGGGCGCCATCGTGTAGCCGGGCACCCCGCAGTAGAGCGGTAGCGACAGGCCCAGGATCAGGCCCATGTCGTGGAAGAACGGTAACCAGGTCAGGATGGGTTTGTCCGGCGTTGGCGCGAGGGCGTGGCACAGCTGTTCCAGTGCGGCGGCCATATTGGCGTGGGTGACCTGGACCCCGGTCGGCGACTGCGTCGATCCTGAGGTGTATTGCAGATAAGCCGGTGTGCCGCGCACCGGGTCGATTCGGGGTTCCTCGGGTGACGCACCGCCGGATACCGGGGCGGTGACGTCCGGTGGTAGTCGCACCACCTGCCCGAGGCCGGGCCCGAGCACCGCCGGGCTGGTCACGTCGCTGTGCGAGAGCAGGGCGGCCGTGGGCCGGGCGTCGGCGAGGACCGCGTGCAAGCGTTCTCGGTTGCGCGTGCCCGCCGCCGGAAACAGCGGTACCGCAATGCGATCGCTGTACAGACAGGCGAGAAACGCGACGACGTAGTCGAGTCCGTGGCCGCAGAGGATGGTGACCCGGTCCCCCGGCGCGCTCGCGTCGCGCAGCCGCTCGGCGAGCTCGCCCGCCGCGATGTGCAAGCGGGCGTAGGTGATCGAGTTCGGCAGCCGCTCGTGCAACCGGTAGCGCAGTTCGGTGTACGCGACGGTGTCCGGCTGCGACGCGGCCCGTTCGGCGACCCGAACGGCGAGACAGTTGCGCGGCGGGCTCGCGGTCACGGGGCCTCACCGACCGGTTCCGGTGCGACCTCGTCGAGGGTGAGGAGGTAGGTGTCGCTGTAGCGCAGTACCTGCGTGAGCAGGCCCGCGCCGCGCCGGGCGGCGCCGGTGCGCGACAGCGCGGCATCGTCGCCGTCGGCCGTCGACCGGTCCCAGCCGATGCTGAGCACCCCGCGCCCGGGGCAACTCGCGGCCAGGGCGTCCATCGCCGCGTTGGCGGCCGCGTCCGCGGCGTGCCCGGCCGCGCCGAGCGCGCTGCTGGTGGCCGAGCACAGCAGGACGAAGTCCGTCGGGTCGGCGGCGGTGAGCTCGATCAGGTTGCGCGCCGCCTGCAGTTTCGGCGCGAACATCCTGGTGAGCTGGGCGATGGTGACGGCGTCGAACGCCGCGTCGGTGCCGTCGGCGGCCGCGTGCACCACGCCGCGGATGGTGGAACCGCAGGCCCGGATGTCGTTGAGCGCGTTGGCGAGATCGCCGCGATCGGCGGCGTCGCAGCGTACGACCACGATCCGATCCTCCCATCCGTCGAGCAGCGCGGGGACGGGGCGCGGCGACCTGGTGAGTACCACGACATCGCGGGCCCCGGCATCGAGCAGCCAGCGCACGGCGATCGAGCCGAGCGCGCCGAGGCCGCCGGTGACCACATAGGTTCCGCCGATGTCCACGGTGGCGGGCAGCGTGCGGCGGCGGGCATGCGCGAACCGGCGCAGGCGCAAAGTGTCCGCGGACACCCGCAACTCGGTCGGCAGGTCGGCCGCACCCGCGACGACCAGCCTGCCCAGCGTCGCCGCGTCCGCGGCATCGGCCCACACCAGCCGCACCGTCCGGGCGCACTCGTGTTGCAGTGATCGCACCAGGCCCGCGATCCCGAGCGCGGTCGCGAGTTCGCCGAGCCGCGTTGTCTCCGTAGCCGGTTCGGCCTGTGCGGGCAGCACGATCGACACGGGTCCGGGTGCCTGCGTGGCGAGCAGCTGTTGGAGCAGTAAGAGCGCACCTCCGACCGCCGCCGCGATCTCGCCGGTCGCCGTGGACTGCTCGAATTCGGCTGTGGTCGAGACGAGTTCGGCGCACACCAGCACGAATGCCGTGTGCCCACCGCGGGAATCCCGGTCGAGCGCGGACGCTACCTGCGGCAACGAGGCGTGCGGTACGCGGTCGGTCGGCGCCACAGCCTCGAGCGCGGTGGCCAGCCGGACGGCCAGTTCCGAGTCGCCGATGACCAAGGCACGCACGACAAGTGGGTCCTGGACCAGATCGGGGAGTTCGCCGGGCGCCCATGTTTCCTGCCGAAACGAGAACGGGCGCTCGACGGGCTGCGGCGTACTCGTCATGGGCGCCGCGGCATCCGGTGCCGCGAGGTGGATCCGGACGCCGGAGAGCGCCAGGCACGGAACGCCGTGCTGGTCGGTGCCGATCACGTCGCCGAGCAGCGCGGTCGCGGTCCGGGTGTGCAGGAACGCGTGCGCCTCCAACACGGTCCGGCGTGGCTCGGCGGACAGCCAGGCCGACTCGATGCCGATCGGCAGCGCGATGGCCTCGGCGGGTGCGTCCGCGTACCCGGTCGCGGCGAGCAGCTGCAGGCACCCCTCGATCGTTGTGGGGCTGTGCAATTCGGCGGCGTCGAACAGCCCGATGGCCTGCTCCGGCCCGAGCGCGATGCCGCGCAGCACGCGCAGTCGCGGTCCGTAGGCCACCCGCCTGCACCGTAGTTCGTCATAGAAGGCGGCGGGCGCGACGGCCCGCATCCGGTGTCGCCCGGCCCGGTTCGCATCGACCACCCGCATCCATGCGACGATATCCGCGGGTGTGGGGTCACCGACCGGCCGGGCCGAAGCCAGCGCTCCGCCGTCGGTGACCTCCGCCCGCAGACTCCCCTCGCCGTCGACGCCGTGGTAGCCGACGAGCGAGAGCAGCGCCGGATCGGCCGGTTCGTGCACCGCGAAGTCGGTCAGTACTGTGGTGCCAGAGCCCGCGTGCCGAAATAGGGACCACAGCCAGTAGGACGCAGGCACGGCGGGTGTTCCGTGGACCACGAGATCGTCGGCGGGCGGCGCCGATTCGGTGCCGCGCGCTGCGGGCAGCGCGCGCGACCTGCGCCAGATCCGGCGCGGCGGCGCGACGAACGGGCCCTGCGCGGACCAGTCGATCGGCCGTCCGTCCAGATGCAGCCGCGCCAGGCAGGCGAGGAACTCGCCGGCTTCGTCGGTGCTGGTCGCCACCGGGTACGCCGCGTCCCGGAAGTCGGGGTACGCCCGGACCGCGGAAAGCAGCACGGGCTGCGGGGCGATCTCCACCACCGTGGTCATGCCGTCCACCGCCGCGTGTGCCAGCGCGGCCGCAAGCTGCACGGTGCCCGAGGCGTTCTCGGCCCAGTACCGTGCGTCGGTGCTCGGCCCGGTCAGCACCGCGCCGTTGCGGACCGTCGAGTACATGGGCGTGTGCGGCGCGGCTGGACGCACCTGCGCGAGCGCGTCGAGGAAACCCGCGGGCACACTGCCGCTCTGGCCGAACGGGCTGGTGCCGGCGGTGAGCCGGCGCGCGAACATGTTGCGGCGCTTGGCCCGCCGGATCACCGTCTCGATATAGCGGGCGCTCCCGGTGACGAGCACCGAGCGCGGACCGTCCACCGCCGCGATCCGGACCTGACCGCGCAGCGGCTCGACCAGCTTCACCGCGTCGGCCTGGGAGGCGCTCAGCAATGCCGCCGCGGCACCGGTCGGCGCGGGCAATGTGCTGTGCCGCACCACGATCAGCGCGGCATCGGTGAGGGAGAGCGCGCCGCTGACCGCGGCGGCCGCGAGCTCGCCGAGCCCGTGCCCGGCGACGGCATCGGGCCGAACACCCCAGGCTGCCAGCAATTTCGCCACCGCCACCTGGAAGGTGAACAGCGCGGCCGCGACCAGCCCGCTCGCGTACGCGGCGTCGGCGCCGCCGCCCGCGGTGAGTGCGAAGCCGTGCTTCGGTGTCCAGGGGCGTGGGCCGCCCGCCGCAACGATCGCCTCGGCGGTCTCGGCCAGCGCCGCCGCGAAGATCCGGTGCCGGGCGGCGAGCGCGCGGCCCATCGAGTGATGCTGTGCGCCGCGCCCGGAGAACAGGAACAGCAGTCCGCCCGGACGCCGCAGCGAGGTCGGGCCGAACACCGCGGTGCTGGCCTCGCCGTGCGCCAGCGCCCGCAGCTGCGTCATCGCGTCGTCGTGGTCCTGCGCGAGCACCACCGCGCGTGCCCGCTCTGGGATCAATCGCGCGGTGGCCGCGGCGAACTCACGCACGAGAGCGGGTGAGCCCGGTGCATCGCCACCCGCCGCGCGTTCGAGATGCAGCGCGAAACGCTGGGCCTGCGCCCGGAGTTCGGCATTGTCCCGGCCGGTCACCGGGATCAGGACCGGCGGCTGGCAGCCTCGCGCCGTGGTCGTCGCCTCGGCACGCCGCAGCACCACGTCGGCGTAGGTGCTTCCGTCCGCGCGGACGCTCACCCGGACCAGCGCCGATTCGGCGGTCGGGTCGGGCTCGACCGCCGCATCGCGGTGGTAGACCCCGAGCACCGCCTCGACCAACGCACCGATGCTCGTGGCCGACGGTGGCGCGGCGGGCGTCTGCTGCGGCTGGCCGGCGGGGTGTCCGTTCGAACCGAAGGCCACCTCGACGATCTGCGCGTACTGCCGATTGCCGTCCTGGGCCGCGTCCGCGGTGCGCTGCAGGACGAACACCGCGCACTGCTCGGCCGTGTCGCGGGCGCCGTCCGCGGGAATGTCGTTGGGGGCGGGCGGGTTCGGCGCGACGGCACCCACGACGGCGAACGGCACCGTCGCGTCGTCGAGCAGTCGCACGGCCAGGCCGAGCGCGGTCGGGAACGACGATCGCGCGCCGTCGAGGGTCAGGCTCGGCCCGTGCAGTTCCAGCGCGGCGGAGAGCCGATCCGCGGTCCCCGCGCTCGCGCCGAACAGCACCGCCGCACCGGAACCCGGTGCCAGGTAACCGATTCCGGCATCGTCGAGCGCCTCTACGGCCACCGTCATGGCCAGGCGCTGCGGCTGGTCCACGCTCGCGCGCTCGCGCTCGGACAGGCCGAACCACGCGTGGTCGAACGGGGCCGGATCGGTGCTGACCGGTGTCCGGTCGCGCGGCGTGCGCCAGTATTCGTCGGCGCTGGTGGTACCGGAAATCCGGCAGCCGATGCCGACGATCGATACGCCCGCGGCCGTCATCGCAGCGCGAGATACTCGACCAGTCGATCGATGTCCGGGTGGTCGTAGATCGTCGCGAGCGAGACCTCGACCCCCGCGGCGTCCTCTAAAAGCGCCGTCAGCCGGGCCAGTTGGGTGGAGTTCAAGCCGAGGTCGGCGAACGGTGCGTCGGTGGCGACGGTGGTCGCGTCCACACCGAGCAGTTCGGCCACCGCCGTGACCGCCGCGGAGGTGAGCGTCACACGCCGACTGTGCACCATTGAGCTCCGATCCATTCCGATACCGCTCGACCCCCCGCTACGACGACTTCCTGCCGGGTCGTCCGGGTACCCCCGCGATTATGCCGAGATATCGCACTGCGGAACAGGGTCTTTTGCTCGACCTTCGCTCCGGACCGGATCGAGGGCGGTGCCGGGCCCGCGCGGACGGGCCGCGATCAGTTGGCGCGCAACTCGATGCGCAGGCCGTCCTTGGTGCACGCCGAGGGTGTCACGGTGTCGGGCTGGGCGGCGCACTGCCAGCCCTGCACGGTCTGTGCGTCGGTGTTGCTGACGGTCTGCGCGTACTCGGTCGCCACGTTGATGGCCTCGGTGCAGCCGACCCGGCCGACCGGCGTGCCCGCGGCGATGACGGTGCGGGTGCCTCCGCCGGCGTCGGTGACCGGCCCGCAGTTCACGTCCTCGACGGTATCCCCCGGCGCCGCGGTCGCGCTGGGGTCGGCGGCCTTGGTCGTTGCGGCGGCCGGGGTGGTGTGGGTTGCGGTGTGCTCCGGTGCGGCGGCCGCGGTCGTCGCCGAACCGGTGTGGGCGGAATGGTCGGTGTCGTCGCTGCCGCATCCGGCGGATCCGCCGATGACCGCGAGCGCGGCGGCGGCGCATACCGCGAGGTGGGTGAGTTTCACAGTGCTGGCTCCTGACTCCGAGGGCGACTACCGGGTTCCGTAGCCGCTGGGTTGCCGAGCGGGCGCGGCGGTAAACCTGATCGTGCCGAGCCGCACAGGTATTCAGCGCCGCGTGAGCAGTGCCAGCACCCGCGCCGCGCTGAGCGTACCCGCCGTGGTCAGTTCGAGGTCGGCCAGCGACGCCTCGTGCGCCGCGGGGTCGGCCGCGGCAACGCAGTCGGCCACGGGATGCACGGTGAAGCCCAGGTCGGTGGCGTGCCGTGCGGTCTGCTCCACGGTCAGGTTGGTCGCGACGCCGGTGAGGAACAGGGTGTCGATACCGCGCGCGGCACACCAATGGGGCAGCGTGCTGCCCGCCAGGCCGGACAGCTTCTGATTGTCGAACACCGCGGACGGCTGTCCCGCCATCTCCGGGATGATCTGGCTACCAGGCGAATTCGGCCGGAATTCGGTCTGCGCCGCACCGACCGAGCGCATGAACCCGGTGTTGCGCACCAGCTGCCCCTCGCCGACGGGGATGGTGAAACGGGTGAACAGCACCGGAATATCCTGTGCGGCAGCCGCTTCGTGGAATCGCACGGCGCGCTCGACGACGCCGCTCGCGGCCACCGGTCCGGCGAGCATCGGCCCGAAGAAACCCGCGGGCTCGATCACGTTCACCTGCCAGTGCAGTGCGAGGACGGCCGCACGGATACGAGGAATCGCCATCCGAACGACCGTACCTCAGCGCACCGGAATCAGGATGAATATTCCTTGCGCAGTTGCACTTTCACGACTTTGCCGCTGGCGTTGCGGGGCAGCTCCGCGACGACGACCAGATCCTTGGGGTGCTTGTAGCGCGCGAGGTTCTCGTTGAGGAACGCCGTGAGCTCGTCGAGGGTGAGCTCGTCGTCGGGGTTGTCGAGCGCGACGACCGCGACCGGCACCTCGCCCCACTTCTCGTGTGCCCGGCCGATCACCGCGGCCTCGCGAATCTTGGGGTGGCCGAAGAGCACGTTCTCCACCTCGGCGCAGTAGATGTTCTCGCCGCCGGAGATGATCATGTCCTTCTTGCGGTCGACCACCCAGATGAAGCCCTCCTCGTCCTGGCGGACCAGGTCGCCGGAGTGGAACCAGCCGCCGGCGAACGCCTCGGCCGTGGCCTCTGGCTTGTTCCAGTAGCCCTGCATGAGTGTCGGTCCGCGATAGACGATCTCGCCGATCTCGCCGGGCGCGACGTCGTTCATCTCGTCGTCGACGATGCGGGCCTGAATGGTCGGGATGGGCTTGCCGACCGAACCGAGCTTGCGCAGTGCGTCCTTGCCCTCCAGCACGCAGGTGATGGGCGACATCTCGGTCTGCCCGAACACCGCGACGTTGAACGCGTTCGGGAAGCAGTCCGCCATCGCCCGCAGCACCGAGTCCGAGGCGGGGGCGGCGCCCCAGCTGAGCGACTCCAGCGCCAGCTTGCGTTCGCGCACAGTGGGTTCGGCACAAATGGCCTGCCACTGCGCAGGCACGCAGAACGCGCCGGTCGCCTGTTCGCGTTCGACGGCGTCGAGGAATTCGGTGGCGTCGAAGGCGCCGAGCGGATGCAGCACGGTCTTCGCGCCGAGCACGAAATTGGCCGAGAGACTGCCGAGTCCGGCGATGTGGAACAGCGGCGAGGTGCAGAAGGCGATCGAATCCGGGGTGGCCGCCAGCGCCCGGATGACGGTGAACGCCTGTGCGTTCATGTTCGCGTAGGACAGGATCGCGCCCTTGGGACTGCCGGTGGTGCCCGAGGTGTACATGATCAGCGCCGGAGTGTCCTCGGGGATGTCGAGCGGGGTGTGCGGCGCCCCCTGCTCGGCGAGCACGTCCTCGAACCCGAGTACGCCGTCGGCGCTGGCGCCGCCGATCACGAAACACGTTTCCAGCGTGTCGGATCCGTCGCGTACCGCGGTGGCCAGCGGTTGCAGCAGGGTGTCGGTGACGATCGCCTTCGCGCCGCTGTCGCTGACGATGTAGGCGACCTCGGGCGGGGTGAGGCGGAAGTTGACCGGGACGGCGATCGCGCCGAGCGCGTTGATGCCGAACACCGCCTCGATGTACTCGGGATAGTTCAACGCCAGGATCAGCACCCGGTCGCCGAAGCCGACCCCGCGGCGGGCGAGCGCGTCGGCGAACTTCAGCGAGCGCTCGTGCAACTGCCGCCAGGTGGTGTCCACACCGCGGAAGCGCAGGGCGACCGCGTCGGGTCGCATCCGCGCGTGCCCGGCGACCTGGTTGTTCCAGTGATTGCGCCGCGAGCGGAGCGGCTCGTCGAGCGCGGTGCCCACCGGCCCCGCCGACTCCGCCGCCGTCGATCCCCCATGCGCACCGGTGGTCATGCCACGAACTCCTCTCGGACCGTCGGCCGCGCCCGCCGGGATGGCCGACCGCGCCGACGGCTGAACGCCAGCAGAATAGCAAGTAACTTATCGCACAGACAAGGGTTCTGTTGATGAATCGCCGTTAATCCGGTGAAAGCGCCGCCACGGCGCAGAAAGTGCAACTGAGCTGGATATTTCCTGATGAGAGGCCGATGTGGGGCCGAGGCCGGCTGCCCTCTTTAACGTGCACCAATGCGAATGACGGCTCACTTAGGAGTTGAATACGAGTGGATTCTCGTGTCACGATCGTCGCGTACGGGCGAACCGGACCGCCCGCGCGAGCCAGAGGAGAGCGCAATGCTGCGGACCAGGTTCACCGAGACCTTCGGCGTGGAACACCCGATCGTGCAGGGCGGCATGATGTGGGTCGGCCGAGCCGAACTCGTCGCGGCCGTCGCCAACGCGGGCGGGCTCGGGTTCATCACCGCCCTCACCCAGCCCACCCCGGATGATCTGCGCCGCGAGATCGCGCGGACCCGGGAGCTGACCGACAAGCCGTTCGGCGTGAACGTCACCATCCTGCCGTCGATCAACCCGCCACCGTACGCGGAGTACGTGCAGGCGATCGTGGAGAGCGGCGTCAAGATCGTCGAGACCGCGGGCAGCAACCCCGAGCCCTTCCTGCCCTACTACAAGGACGCGGGCATCAAGGTGCTGCACAAGTGCACCAGCGTGCGGCACGCGCTCAAGGCGCAGCGGATCGGCGTCGACGGCGTCAGTATCGACGGTTTCGAATGCGCCGGCCACCCCGGTGAGGACGACGTCCCCGGTCTGATCCTGATCCCGGCCGCCGCCCGGGTGCTCGACATCCCGATGATCGCCTCGGGCGGTTTCGCCGATGCCAGCGGTCTCGTCGCCGCGCTCGCGCTCGGCGCCGACGGCATCAACATGGGCACCCGCTTCCTGTGCACCCAGGAATCCGCCGTGCACCAGAAGGTCAAGGAACAGATCGTCGCGCACACCGAGCGCGACACCCAGCTGATCTTCCGCACCATGCACAACACCGCCCGCGTCGCGGACAACGAGATCAGCCGCAAGGTGGTCGAGATCGAAAAGGCGGGCGGCACGTTCGACGACGTCCGCGATCTGGTCGCGGGCGCGCGCGGTCGCCGGGTCTTCGAAGAGGGCGACCTGGACGCGGGCATCTGGAGTGCCGGACAGGTGCAGGGCCTGATCAACGACATCCCCACCTGCGCCGAGCTCATCACCCGGATCGTCACCGAGGCCGAAGGGCTGATCACCGCCCGGCTCGCCGAGACCGTCGTGCGCGCTTGAGTTCTCGCCGCCGCGGCGTCAGAGCATGTCTTTCGCGGTCATCCAGCGCATGGTGAACCAGCCGCAGAGCACCGGCAGCCAGCAGGTCAGCACCCGGTAGAGCAGGACCGACGGGACCGCGACCTCCAGCGGCACATCGAAGGTGCCGAGACCGCCGATGAGCGCGGCCTCGACCGCGCCGACCCCGCCCGGGGTCGGCGCGGCGGAGGCGAGGGTGCCGCCGATCATCGTGACGATGGTGACGGTGACGAAGGTGGTGCCGCCGCCGAAGGCCTCCACGCTGGCCCACAGCGCGCCCGCCATGCCGAGCGTGATCGCGGCACAGCCGAGGATGATCACCGAGAAGCGCTTGGGATCGCGCGCCAGTTCGGCGAGTTCGCCGAGCACCTCCTGCAATTGCGGGCGCACCGAATTGTTCAGCCAGCGCCGCAATTGCGGCACGAACATGAACGTGCCGATGATGCCGACGCCGACACCGGCGATCAGGTACAGCACCGTGGCGTCCGGTACGAAGTGCGACAGGTCCGCCGACGTGCCCGCCGCGATGCTGAACACCACCAGCAGGCTCACGTGCGTGATCACCTGCACCGCCTGCTGCAGCGCCACCGCTGCGGTGGCGCGCACCGCGCCGACTCCGCCCTTGGTCAGAAAGCGCACACTGAGCGCGAGCCCGCCGACCCTGGCCGGCGTGGTGGTCGCGGCGAAGGTGTTGGCGATCTGCATGATCACCAGGTTCCGGAAGCTCACCGCGCCCGAGGCACAGGCCCACAGTGCCGCGGCCGCACCGACATACGTCAGGCACGATACGGCGAGCCCGAGCAGCGCCCACCACCAGTTGGCGGTCTTCAGCTGGGTGAAGAAGGTCGGTACCGCGCTGATGAACGGATAAGCGACGTACACCAGTCCGATCAACAGCACCAGCTGGATGATCTGATTGCGGGTGAACCTGGTGATCTGCTCGGCCTCGATCCGGTCCTGTCCGGTCTGCTTGCGCACCTCCTCGCGCGCGGCCGACAGCGCGTCCTTCCAGTCCGGCACCGACTTTCGCAGCCCGGCGGGCATCGCCGACTTGGTGAGCCTGCTCGCCGCCGTGAGCACCGACTGCCTGCCGAGCGAGTCCAGCGCGGTGCGTACCGCGGCTTCCTTGCCGAAGAGCGCGGTGGTCGACACCAGCAGCTGGGCGATATCGGACTGCTGCTGTTTGGCCGATGCGCCGAATTCGGAGCTGGAGAATCCGCCGAAGAGGGTGGTGCCGTCCTGGATTCGGATCTCGGTCGGCCGCAGGTCGCCGTGCGCGATCTGGCCGCGGTGCAGCGCGTCGAGGCCCTTCCACACGCCGGGCAGCTGCTCGGCGGACAGCTCGGTGATCGGCTCGCCCTTGGGCACGGTGTGCGCGTGCAGCATCCAGCCGCGGTCCAGGGCCGCGACGGCGACCGGTGTGCTGCTGGCCAATCCGAGTTCGTCGACCGCGATCGCCAGCAGCGCGCGATGCTCGACGGCGCGATGCATGGAGCCGTGCATCGCCGCGGTTTCGCTGGCCCGGAAGGTGAGCCAGCGCCAGAGTTGGCGCAGCGCGCCGAAGCTGCGCTGGTTCTTGCCGTACATCTCGACGACGAGTTCGCGTTCGGGCCCGTCGATCGCGGCGGCAAGCACCAGTGGGCCGCGCCCGGCCGGATGCACCACGGTGAATCCGGTGACGGTGTGCCCGCGCCCGGCCAGCACCCGCACCGCGGCGTCGAGTGGCACCTCCAGCGCCGGTGTGCCGACCACGAGCACGATGACCGCGCCGACCAGCCAGCCGACCGCGAGCCCGAACATCGCGCGGGCCGGCACGACCGTGCTGACCACCAGGTGAATCGGCGCGAACGCGAGCAGCAGGAACCACAGGTACCGGCGCGGGCGGTTGGGCAACCACGGGCTCGACACCGTCAGCACGGCCGCGAGCATCGCGATCCAGCGCGGGTCGTCGAGGAACTGGGAGAGGAAGGTGTCGAGCCGATCGGGCACCTGCAGATGCCATTTCGGCGCCGAGAGGCCGGTGCCGGTGATCGACAGCAGCAGCCCGGCGGTCAGGCCCGCCGCGGCGTAACCGGCCAGCAGCTTCCACTGCCTGCCGATGATCAACTCGATCAGGATGGCGAAGGGCAGCGCCAGAATGGCCGTGCCGTAGACGAGATAGACCAGGTTGGATTGGTCGGGGTTGAGGAAGCCGACGATATTGGAGACCGAGCGTTCCAGCGCGAGCCATTCCGGGCGGGTGATCACCGAGGCCGCGACGACGATCGCCACCCACAGCGCCGCGAGCACAACCCGGATGATGTCGCTGGTCCGCCGGACCATCGGCTGTAGCAGGTTGCCGGTGACCGGGATTTCCCGCCCGTCCACTCGCATGTGCTGGTCCGCCTCTCCGCGGCTCGTCCGCCTCTCCGTGCCTCAACGTACCGTCGTGGGCCTGCGGATCACGGCATCGCCGAGCGCCCGTGCCTTCCGGCGAGTTGCCGCAACGCCCGGCCCTTCGGCTGCCGAGTCCGCCGGGCAAATGTACACACCGGGGCGGTGTCGTCCGGGCAGGCGAAACCGTTCGCGGGCGGCGTAGCGCCCGGATTGTGCCCGATGTCACCTTCGCCGGGGTTGAACCTGACATTAGTGTCAGGTTCGACAATCGACGGCATGGACAACGACCTGTACGACTACAGCCCGATCGTCGACCGCGCGCCCATCCAGTGGCCCGGCGGCGCGCGCGTCGCCTTCTACGTCGGCCTCAATGTCGAGCACTACCAGGTGGATCGGCCCGCCACCAGCATCTTTCCCGGCACCGCCGACCTGACGCCGGATCCGTTGAACTACGGCTGGCGTGACTACGGGCCGCGGGTGGGCTTCTGGCGGGTCGCCGAGACGCTCGACCGGCACCGGGTCCGGGCCAGTGCGCTGCTCAATTCCGATGTGGTGCACCGCTATCCGCAGCTCATCCAGGCGGGCCTGGATCGTGACTGGGCCTGGCTGGCCCACGGTAAGAACAACTCGATCTTCCAGACCGAGCTGACCGTCGATGCCGAGCGTGCCTACCTCACCGAGGTGGTCGAGACCATCGAACGCGGCACCGGTCACCGCCCGCGCGGCTGGATGGGGCCCGCGCTCACCGAAACCTTTCACACGCCGGCGCTGCTCGCGGAGCTCGGGCTGAACTACGTGCTGGACTGGACCAACGACGATCAGCCCTATCCTTTGCATGTCCCCGGCATGCTCAGCGTCCCCTATACCGTTGAGCTGAACGACAACTCGCTGTTCCTGGCCAAGGGCACCAGCGGCCCCGACTTCGTGCGGATCGTCACCGACCAGCTCGATCAGCTCTACGCCGAGTCCGCCGACAGCGGCCGGGTGCTGGCGCTGGCGCTGCATCCCTTCGTCATCGGTCAGGCCTTCCGGACCAAGTATCTGGACCAGGCGCTCGAGTACGTGGTCAACCATCCCGGCGTGTGGACGACCACCAGCGACGAGATCGCCGCGCACTATTCGAGCGCGGCGGCCATTGCCGAATTCCGCCAGGATGATGACGATCAGTCGGACAACCGAGGCCCAGGGAGGCAGCAATGGTGGAAGCAGGCCAAGATCTAACCGGCAGGACCGTCGTGGTGACCGGCGCGAGCTCCGGGATCGGCGCCGCGGCGGCGGCCCGGCTGGCGGCCCGCGGCGCCACCGTCGCGGTCGTCGGACGTTCCCCGGAACGCACGGCCGAGGTGGCGCGCGAGGCGGGCGCCGAGCCGTTCCTCGCCGACTTCGCCCGCCTCGACGAGGTGCGCAAACTGGCCGACCAGCTGCTCGACCGGTACCCGCGGATCGACGTGCTGGCCAACAACGCCGGCGGCGCGTGGCCGAAGCGGACCGCGACCGTCGACGGCAACGAGCTCACCTTCCAGGTCAACCATCTCGCACCGTTCCTGTTGACCAGCCTGCTGCTCGACCGGTTGGTGCAGTCCTCGGCCAGGGTGATCAACACTTCCAGCACGACCTACCGGATGGCCCGGCTCGACCTCGATACGGTCAACGCCACCGCGGGCTCGTTCAACCAGATGGGCGCCTACGCCGCGTCCAAGCTGGCCAATCTGCTGTTCACCCGGGAACTCGCGCGGCGCACCGAGGGCACCGGCCTGCGCACCGCCGCGTTCCACCCCGGCGCGGTTGCCACCCACGTCTACGACAACGCCCCGTTCGGCCTCGGTGCGCTGATCCGCTCGCCGCTGTCGCGGCCGTTCTTCATTCGGTCGGAGCAGGGCGCGCAGCCGTTGGAGCGCTTGGCCACCACCACCGAATTCACCAGCGGCGACTATTACCACCGGTTCAAGCTGGAACGGCCGCGCAACAAGCAGGCGGTGGATCCCGCACTCGCCCAGCGGCTCTGGGAGCTGTCCGAGCGCGTAACCGGGGTCGCGCCGAACTGAGCAGGGCTAGGTTCTGTCTAGGCGTCGGTGAGCTTGGCGTGGCGGCCCGGCTCCGCCTCGCCCGGCTCGGTGCCGAGACCGACGCCGAACACACCGCCGGTGAGCGTGGCGCTCTGGTCGAGCTCGACGATCGCCCGTGCCACCTGCTCGGTCGGTACCAGTGCCGGAAAGGTCGTCGGCGCAATGGCATTCGCGCGCACGCCGAACTCGGCGAACTCGGCCGCGATATTGCGGGTGAGCTGGTTCAGTGCCGCCTTCGACGCGGAATACAGCGTCTGCCCGGGATAGACCTCGGAACCGGAGATGCTCGACACGTTGACGATGTTGCGGTTGCGCGCGCGGTTTCGCGGTCCCGCGTGCATCCATGCCTGCTGCCCGAGCCGGGCGCACAGCCGAAGCGGCACAGCGACATTCAGGGTGAAGTGCGGATCGAACTGCTCGAGCGCCGCCTCGCCGTCGACGATGCCGCGCGGCTGCAGTTGGACGTGGGCGGCATTGTTGACCAGTAGATCCACATTGCCGTAGCGCGCCAGCGCGAGCTCGACCACCCGCTCGACCTCGCCCGGTTTGGTGAGGTCGGCGCGGACCACGAAGATGCGCGAGTCGTTTTCCGGCAGCGGCTTTTCCGGCTCCAGCGGATCGACGAACCACTCCAGCTGCGACGGCGCCGCCGGGGTGCGGGTGTGGCAGACCGCGACGATGTCGTACTGGGTGTAATAGGAGCGGCAGAACATCTCGCCCAGCGTGCCGCTGGCACCCGTGAGCAGACAGACCCTGCGGTCACCAGTAGACAATGTTGTCTCCTCCCCAACGCTGCACCGCGTCTTCCTTGGGCCGGTGCACCCACATGACCACGCTGCTGCGATCCCTGGTGTTGTTGCCGGCGAAGGTGTGCCAGGTACGCGGGGTGACCTCGAACAGGATCAGCGAATTGTCCAGTGGCGGAATCAAAGTCAGGTTCGGCATGGTCTCGCCCTCGGCGAGGTTGTCATACAGCGCGGTCTCGCCGCCGTCGCCGGGCTGCCAGTCCGGGTTGCCGAAGTAGTACAGCACGGCCACCGCGCGCACGTTCGCCCGCGCGGTCACACCCGACGGACGCGCGCCGGTCTTGGTATCGACCCCGTCGCCGGGCAGCCGCACCTCGGACGGGCCGGGCGGGTCGCCGGGGAACCACGCGGGATTGAGGTCGTTGTGCGGCCAGCCGTACGGCGCGCCCGGCGCGTGGTGATGCACCGAGCCCTCGACGTCGCCGGTCGCGGTGGTGACGCCGGCGACCCCGGCGACCAGGTCGTGCCACTCCCGGGAGGTGAACACCCCGAACGGGCCGTCGCGCAGTTCGGCGAGGCCGAGCCCGTCCGCGCTGTAGTTGGTGGCGACCCGGCCGAACCGATCCGCCTCGTCGCGCCGGACGCGCGCGAACTCCTCGGTGAGCCGCTGATAGAACTCCGGCACGAACACGTCCCTGGCATAGACGTGCGGGAACGGCTGTGTGCGGCGAATCCAGCGCCGATGGGCGAACAGTTCCGCGAACCACTGCGGCGCCGCGGGGGCCGCCGCCAAAACCGACTCCGTAGTCACCAGCACTTCCCTCCCGAACGAACCTCTGGCGATCATATGCCCGGTTCCGGGCACCGCCGCCGGGTGTTCGTTTTGTACGGCGCAGGGGCGGTGGGTGTCGGCACGGTCCGGTTTCCGGCAACCCCTCGTGTCCCGGAGGCCGCGACCGTGCGCGCGGTTACGCGCTGACCGGCATGGGTTCGCTTGGCCGCGGCGGTACCGCGGTCAGCCGCGCGGCGGGCCGTGCTCCGGCGAGCCTGGAGGCGAGGAAGGCCAGATAGGCGATGAAGCCGACCGACCCGATCGGCCTGCTGCGCCGGAAGGTGATCGCCAGGCCGAGCACCATCTCGGTGAGACCGTTGCGATAGGTCCAGCGCCGGGTCGCGCGCGGGAAGGCCCGCGCGGTCAGCGGGTCGAAGGCGCGCGGCGCGGTGAAGTGGGCCGCACCGGTGCCCGCGAGACCGAGCCCGAAGGCACGCGCACGCGCGCTGTCCGGGGGCCGCGGGGTGAGCACGACCGGTCGCGGTGTGGCGGTGCCCGCCGCGCGCGCCCTGCGTGCGTTGCGACGGCCGAAAATCCTGGTGCGCATGCTCCTCCTCGGGTACGGACGCTCAGCCTGCGGATGGATTCGGCGAGTGCCGCTACCGAGACTAACACTGTCTCAGACGCAAGGGCCAGTACGGTGCGGACCACGGAACGCGATGGTCAGCCCACCGACATCTGGCGATCCTCCGCTTCGGCGCGGCGCTTGCGTACGGCGGCCAGATCCACCGGCCGGTTCGGATCGGGCGGCTCGATGGACTCGAGTGCCTCGGCGAGCATCGGCAACCAGCGCAGAATCTCGTCGCGGAACGGGCCCTCGGTCTCCAGCTGGCTCAACACTCCGACGAGGGTGAGCATCGAGCGGGCGAACGGGGTGAAATAGGCGGGCATGGTCATTTCCCGCACGACGTTGCTCAGTCGCGGGTTCGTGGTGCGCAGCACCTGCTTGCGCAGCCATGGTGTGGTCATGCGGTAGGTCGAGTGCTTGAGCGGTTCGCTGCACGGCGCGACCGCCTTGAACAGCGCCTCGCTGTCGAAGCTGCGGCCTGCGGCGACGAAGCCGTGGCGGCGGGTCGCCGCCTCCAACTCCCCTGGGCCGCCGTTGGCGAAGGCCTTGAAGTAGTCGATGGTGAGTTCTTCGAAACCCTCCGGTGGCCAGGCGCAGCAGGCGCCGAAATCGACGACGCCGAGCCTGCCGTCCGGCAGCACCCGGAAATTGCCGGGGTGTGGGTCGGCGTAGAGCAGCCCGTGGCGCCCCCAGCCGGAGGTCACGAAACGCAACATCAGCATGCCGACTCGGTCGCGTTCGGCCTGGGTGCCGGTGGCCACGACCTTGGTCACCGGGGTGCCTTCGATCCACTCGGTGATCAGTACGTCGCCGCGCTGGGCGACCACCCGCGGCACGGAGAAGTCCGGGTCGTCGGCGTAGGCGGCGGCGAAGGCGCGCTGATATTCGGCCTCGGCCGCGTAGTCGAGTTCCTCGCGCACGCAGTCGCAGATCGCCTCGGTGACGGCCTTGACGTCGGCGCCGGGCAGAAAGACGGTGGCCAGCAGCGAGATCCGGCGCAGCTGCTCGAGGTCGCCCTCCACGGCCTGCCTGCCGCCGGGGTACATCACCTTGACCGCGACCTGCCTGCCGTCGTGCCAGACCGCGCGGTGCACCTGACCGAGCGAGGCGGCGGCCGCGCGGCGATCGTCGAACTCCTGGAAGTGCCACCGCCAGTTCTCGCCCATGCTCGCCGCGATGGCCGCGTGCACGGTCTTCGGCAGCATCGCGGGCGCCGAATCCTGCAGCTGGCTCAGTGCGATCCGATACGGCTCGGCGATCTCCGGCGGCAGGGCAAGTTCATAGATGGCGAGCAGCTGGCCGAGTTTCGCGGCGCAGCCCTTGAGCTCCCCGAGCACCTCGAACATGTGTTGCGCGGTACGCAATTGGATGTCTCGATTGACTTCTTCGGCCGATCTGCCGAGGGCGCGCCGCCCGACGCCCGCGGCCTGCCGACCGGCGAAGGCTACCGGCAATGCGGCGAGCTTGGCATTGCGAATAGCCGTGCGAACTGGTGGTTTACCGTCGGACCTTGCTGTGAACAGGCGTGTACGCCGTTCCGTGGAACTCATGTCAGAACTGTCGCCGCTGCGCCGGATTGCCATGACTCACCTCACACTGTGCGCCGACCAGTGTCGCATACGTGCAGTCTGGCACAGTAGGCCTTAGACTGTCTGGGACGTATTCGAACGTAGTCGAAAGGTGACTTCGATGGGAGCCCAGACGGTAGTCGCGGACGTTGCCGATGAGTTGGCACGCCGGGTTGCCGCGGGGGAGTATCAGCCGGGGGAGCTCATGCCGTCGGTGCGGCAGGTGGCCGAGGAATTCGACATGAATCGGGCGACCGCGCAACTGACGCTGGGGCGGCTGGAGTCGAACGGCTTCGTCGAGGCGCGCCGTGGCAAGGGTTTCACCATCCGCGACGTCCGCGAGGTGGGCGGGGTGGATGTGTACCGGCAGTTGTTCCGTTTTTCGGTGTCCATGCCCGATGTCGCGAGCGAGATGTTCCGCGACATCGTCGAGGTCGAGCGCGGCATCGTGATGGACACGCTGCTGGCCTACACCGGCAGCGCCCAGGAGATCGATCCGGCGCTGCTGAAGGCCGAGATCGACAAGCTGGAGACGCTGGCCCGCCAGGACACGCCGGATCTGCGCGAGATCCTCGCGATCGAGGTCGCGCTGGTGCGCAGGCTGCTCACCGCGCTCGGGCTGTCCATGCAGCGGGCGATCCTGAACTCGATCGGCGAGATGGTGCTCGAGGTGCCCGAGGCGGTCGAGGCCTTCTTCGCGGGCGCGCCGGATCTGCATGTGCTGGTCTGGCGGGCGCTCGCGGCCGTGTGGGACTCGGGGTCCGGACCGTCCGACGCGCAGGTCGCGTTGTTCGAGGACCTGTTCGGCATGTACCACGAGCGCGTGGTGCTGCGCTTCGATGAACTGGTCGGTGTGTCCGACGCGGAAGCCGGCGAAGGTCACGCGGCGACAGCCTGAAATCCCCTCGTTTCCCGTGATTGACCCTCTGTCTCAGACAGAATAGGGTGAAGATCACGCAGCGAAGCGAGGTATCCATGGCAGGCAAACGGCGTACGGGGCTGGCACGGTCGGCGAAATTGGCCAGGCTGCCCATGAGCATCATGGCCCGCCGGGTCACCGCGACCGGCCGCGCCATGATGACCGGCGCATCCCGTGGTGAGCTGGACGAGGAGCTCATCGACAAGGCCGCCGATCAGGTCTTCGCGGTGCTCGGCGAGCTCAAGGGCGGGGCGATGAAGCTCGGCCAGGCGCTGAGCGTGGCCGAGGCCAGCATCCCGCCCCGCTTCGCCGATCGCTACCGCGAGGCGCTCACCCGCCTGCAATCGCAAGCCCCGCCGATGCCGACCGCCTCGGTGCATCGCATGCTCGCCGAGCAGCTCGGCACCCGCTGGCGGGAGCGCTTCACCAGCTTCGACGACCAGCCGGTCGCGGCGGCCAGCATCGGGCAGGTGCACCGCGCGGTGTGGGGCGACGGGCGCACGGTCGCGGTCAAGGTCCAGTACCCGGGCGCGGACGCCGCGCTGCTGTCGGACCTCAAGATGCTCCAGATGTTCTCCGGCGCTTTCGGTCTCGTGATGCCGGGCGCGGACACCAAGGCGTTGATCGCGGAGTTCATCGACCGCACCGCCGACGAGCTCGACTACCGGATCGAGGCGGACCATCAGCGCCGCTTCGCCAAGGTGTTCGCCGACGATCCGGACTTCCAGGTGCCGCGGGTGATCGCGAGCGCCCCGAAAGTGCTTGTCTCCGAGTGGCTGCAGGCTACCCCGCTGTCCCGGATCATCGCCGACGGCAGCAAGGCGCAGCGCGATCGCGCCGGCGCGCTGCTGGTCGAGTTCTCCCTCTCCGCACCCGTGCGGGTCGGCTACCTGCACTGCGATCCGCACCCCGGCAACTTCCAGCTGCTCGACGACGGCCGCCTCGGCGTCATCGATTTCGGCGCGGCCGTCGCGCTGCCCACGGGCATTCCCGCGGTGATCGGCGAGCTGGCTCGCTGCGCGGTGCGGCAGGACTACGACCAGCTGGTGGTACTCATGCGGGACAACGGATTCGTGCGCCCCGGCCACGAGCTCGAGCTCGGCCCGATCGAACGGTTGGTCGCGCCGATCGTCGCTCAGATCAACGGCGACAGTGTGCACATCAGCCGGGAACTGTTGCAGGGGCACACCGCCCGTGCCCTCGACATGAAAAACGTCTCGCTGACCAACACCCGAGCCGTGAAGGCGCCCACCGAGATCCCCGAACTCGCCATGCTCGGTCGGGTCTTCGCCGGCGTGGTGGGGGTCTGCGCGCAACTCGATGCCGAGGGGCCGTTTCTGGAACTGGTCGCGCGGTGGCTACCCGGTTTCGCCGCGGACGGCGCGGCGGCCTGACCGGATCCGTCCGGGGGTACCCACTTTTTCGGCGTCCGGCGACGGTTCCCCCGGCCTTCGCGTATTTTGTCTCAGACAAAAGAGCAACTCCGCGACGCGGTGCGTCGAGCCGCGCTGGTCGCGGGTGGGTTTCACGCTGGGGTCGGTTCCGCATTCATTGATGCCCGCAGCATGTTTCGCGCCGTGTCAACGACCAGGCGCGACTCGAATGATTGGTGGCCAACGGCTTTCATCCCACTGGATATGCCGTGCTTCGCGCTGCCACCGCCCAGGTGGGTGCGACGATGGCCGTTGCGAGCGCGGCTCGCGTGCGCGAGACATATTGATGGCACGGTGGATATGCCGAGCTGCGCACTCGGCGCACACGGCCGCGAGACGGCGGCAGCAGCCGCGGTACGGCGGCACCGACGCGGCGACCACTGCGGATCTCTGCGGCTCAGACAGTGTCGAGCACCGGGCGTGCACCGTTATTCGTGCGTCGGCGCGTGGACAGTCGGTCGCCGGGCTCAGCGATTGCCGACGGTGACCGCGGCGAGCACCAGTGCCGCCACGATCAACGCCGCAAGTACCGCCAGGATCAACAGGTTTCGGCCGGAGGGGGCGTCCGCGCGCACCAGGTTCGGGCATTCGATCGATGGGTGTGCCGCATCGGCACAGCGACGATTGGCGCACGGGTACATGCCGAACCTCCGGAAGAATCAGATCCGAGTGCTTAGTCCACGCAGGCTCCAGCGTGCCACCGGCCGGGCCAGCGGAACGAAGAGTTGCAGCGGCAACAGCGCGCCGAAGCGCGGCTGCACCGCGAGCGTCCACGTGAGAGTCGTGTCACCGGAACCGTTTCCGTCGAGTTCGTATTCCTCGGTGATCGACTTCATGACAAACGGTACCGAGGACTTGGTCGCGGTCAACGCGAGCCTATGGCCTTCCTCCCTGGCGATCACCTGCTCCTCCCCCGCGACCAGCAGACCGTCGAAGATCCGGGTGGTGCCGACGCCGCGGTTTTCGTCGCGATAGCGCATGCCGTTGATCAGCGGCAGCCAGGAGAACAGGCCGTTGGTGTCCAGTGCCGCCCACACCCGTTCCCGTGGCGCGGCGAAAGTCTGCGTCGCGGTGACGACGAAGGCGGCCTTGTCATCGACGAAGCCGCGCAGCGCTTTTGCGGGCACCGGCTTGATCGGTGTGCCGCCGCCTGCGAGCAATGCCTTGGCCCATCGGCGGGACACGAACAGCGCGACGAGTCCGGCGAGCGCGCCGACGGCGAGCAAGATGGCGGCGATGGTCAGAAGCTTTGTCATCCGGTCACTCCCAGTGCTGTGCTGGCGACGCGGGCAGGCCGCCAGGCGCGATCCCGTGCACGCTGCGGTGTCGAGCGCGCCCGAGGAAGTGTACATTGTCTCAGACAGTTGAGGGCCTTGGTGTGGTGGCCGGACCGGCTCGGCCGGTATCGAAGCCGCCGATAGTTACTCGTACTGGCGTACCGTTTTTCTCATGACCGTCGCATTCGAGCCGCTGCCCGCGATCCCGCTGGAATCCTGGCGGCCGACCAAGGAGACCCTGCACCGGTTCGCCCAGATCGTCGGCAAAGTGGCGCTGGCCAAGGGCATCCGGCGCAACCACTGGTGGCATATGACCTATCGGCTCACCGCGCGCGGCTGGACCACCGTCCCACTCGGGTCCGCGCGCTCCGGGCCGGTGTTCACCTGCTCGTTCGACTTCTTCGACCACGTGCTGCGGATCGCGACGGATCAGGGCGCCGAGGCCGAGATCGATCTGGTCGACCAGTCTGTTGCCACCTTCTACGGCGCGGTGTGCAACGGCCTGCGCGACCTGGACGTGGACTTCATCATGGCCAACCCGTACCCGTTCGACCTGCCGGACGCGCGACGGCCGTTCGAGGACGACGACGAGCACCGCCACTACGACCCCGACAAGGTCGCCCACGCGTTCCGGGTGCAGAGCCAGGTGGGCCGGGTGCTGGAGGAGTTCAGCGCCACCTACTCGGGCAAGATCAGCCCGGTGCAGCTGTTCTGGCACACCTTCGACATCGCCGTGCAGCGGTTCTCGCCGCGCCATGTCGAATTGCCCGACTCGGTGGATTCGGTGACCCGCGAGGCGTATTCCCGCGAGGTGATCAGCTCCGGGTTCTGGTTCGGCGACGACAAGGTTCCCGAGCCGACCTTCTACAGCTACACCGCGCCCGAACCCGCGGGGCTGGCCGAGCGGCCGCTGACCCCGAACGGCGCCCGCTGGGTCACCTCCGGCGCGGGCCACTCGGCCTACTACGCCTACGAGGAAGCCCGCGCGAGCGCCGATCCGGTCGGTGCCGCCCTCGAGTTCTTTCAGTCGGTCTACGCCAACGGTGCGGAACTGGCCGGGTGGGACGCCGACCAGCTCACCTGCTGGGGCGGCATCACCGACCCGGTGCTGCGCGAGAAGGGCTGGCCGGAATGGCCGCGGTGATCAGCCGTTGAGTTTGTTGAGGCGGTCGCACGCCTCGACGTACTCCTCGATCAGCCGGCCGACCACGTCGGCGGAGCGCTCCACCCGCTTCATCATGCCGACCACCTGGCCGACCGGATTGAAGTTCACGTCCTTCGCGGCCTCCGGGTACCGGTGCCCGCGCTTGACGCCGTCCAGCGCCACCATCATCTGCAGCGGCATGGGCAGCGGGTCGGGGGTGTCGGCCTGTTCCCAGGCGTCGGTCCAGTCGTTGCGCAGCATGCGGCACGGCTTGCCGGTCCACGACCGGGACCGCACGGTGTCGTGGCTGGTGGCGTCGATGTAGGTCTGCATCTGCGCGGGCGGCACGTTGGCCTCCTCGACGGTGAGCCAGAGCGAGCCGGTCCAGGCGCCCGCGGCGCCCATCGCCATGGCGGCCGCGACCTGACGGCCGTTGCCGATCCCGCCCGCGGCCAGCACCGGCAGATCGCCGACGGCATCGATCACCTGCGGCCACAACACCAGTGACGAGATCTCGCCGCAGTGCCCGCCGCCCTCGGTGCCCTGGCAGACCACGAAGTCCAGGCCCGCGTTCTTGTGGTTGAGCGCGTGCTTCACCGAGCCGCAGAGCGCCCCGATCAGCCGGCCCGAGTCCTGCACCTGCTTGATCACGTCGTCGGGCGGCGTGCCGAGCGCGTTGGCGACCAGCTTGGCCTTCGGATGCCGCAGGATCACCGCCACCTGCGGCGCCGCGGTGGTCGCGGTCCAGCCGAGCAGCTGGTTGTGCCGTTCGCCGTCGGGCAACTGCGGCACGCCGTGGTCGGCCAGGATCTTCTCGGCGAAGTCGCGATGGCCGTTGGGCACCAGCTCGGCGAGCTTGGCCTCGAGCTCCTCGGGGGTGAGGCCGTCGATGCCCTTGCCCTCGTATTTGCTCGGGATGACCAGATCGACGCCGTACACGCCGTGCACGTGCTCGTCGAGCCAGGCCAGCTCGACCTCCAGTTCCTCGGCGGTGAAGCCGACCGCACCGAGCACGCCGAGCCCGCCGGCATTGCTGACCGCGGCCGCCACGTCGCGGCAATGGGTGAACGCGAAGATCGGGAATTCGATCCCGAGCCGCTCGCAGATTTCGGTACGCATGGCGTGCTGGTCTCCCTCGTCGCGCGTCGTCGCCGACGACGCACAGCTGTCCTAGAACGAGTTACATGATTGGCCGCGGACGGTGCCGGTCCTTCGCTGGGCCCCGCTCGTCGATTCCGCCGCGAGCCGCGGATATCGCCATGTCGCGGCCGCGGCTTCCTCGACTCGTCGGTGCACCATCATCTGACAGTAACACGTTCTAGTTTTGCTCGGGATAGGTCTTTCAGACGGCGAGTTCCTCCAGCTCGGTCAGTGCGTTCTCCAGATGGTCGAGCAGGCGCGGGAGCTCCGGCACGGAGCGACGGCAGCCGACAACGCCGAAGTCCAGGTTGTCCGCGGTGGTGGTCAGGGTGATGTTGACGGCCTGGCCGTCGAACGGGATCGACATCGGGTAGGTGGCATCCAGGCGAGCACCGTTCCAGTACATCGGCTCGCGCTGACCGGGAACGTTCGAGATGACGATGTTGAACGCGGGCGTGGTGAGCGGGATGAGACCGGGGAGCAGGGTGAGCGCGAGCGGGCTGAGCATCAGCGCGGACAGCGCCATCGTCTGCGCGCTGGACAGCCCGCCGTAGACCTCCTTGCTCTTGCGCATCGACTCGCTCACCATCTGCAGCCGCTGCAGTGGGTCGGCGATATCGGTGGCGAGGTTGCACAGCACCGCGCCTACCTTCACGCCGTTGGTCTCGGTGTCGTCGGCCGCGCGCAGCGACATCGGCACCATCGCGATCAACGGCTTGTCCGGCAACGCGTTTCGCTCGGCGAGGTAGGAGCGCAGCGCGCCCGAGGACATGGTCAGCACCACGTCGTTGACGGTCGAGCCGGTGGCCTTCTTCACCTGCTTGATCCGCTCCAGCGACACCGATCGCACGGCGGTGCGCCGGGCGCCGCCGATCGGCACGTTGAACATGGTGCGCGGCGCCTCGAACGGCAACGTCAGTTGCTGGCGCACCAGCACCTGGCGCGCCACCCGCGCCATGGCCGCCCCGGTTCCCGCGGCGGACAACAGGTTTCGGGCCGCGCCACGCAGGCCGCCCGCTGCCTCGGGGTGCGCACGGCGCGGTCGTTTCGGCAGATTCCACGGCACCCGGGCCTGCGTCTCGGCCGGGTCGCTGGTCAGTGTGCGCTGGAGTACGCGCTGTGCGGAGACACCGTCGATCAACGCGTGGTGCATCTTCGAATACACCGCGAAGCGGCCGTCGGCCAGGCCCTCGATCAGGTAGATCTCCCAGAGCGGGCGATGCCGGTCGAGCAGGGTGCTGTGCAGCCCGGACGCGAGCTCGACCAGCTGGTCGACCCGGCCGGGGCGCGGTAGTGCGAGCCTGCGCAGGTGATACTCCAGCTCGACCTCCGCCGCGCGGCTCCACACCAGCTGTGGTGCGCCGAACAGGGTGGCCGGGTGTTTGCGGAAGGTCGAGTCGATCTCCTTGGCCGCCAACAACTTCTCGTAGGTGAGCCGGGTGAAGTCGGGGCCCGCGTCCTCGGGTGTCTCGAAGAGCTGGAGCGAGCCGACGTGCATCGGGTGTTCGCGGGATTCGGCGAGGAGGAAGACGGCATCGACCGGTGCGATGAGTTCCATGGTTGGTCGCCCCCTGACGACAGTGGTGTGGGTTGCAAGCGAATCGACCACATTGTCGGGTGGGCCGCGCGCAGCCATGAATCCTGCGCGACATCACCAAAATACCTGGCCCCGCGGGGCTCTGTGCGCCTATTGCGCAAGCTTGACGGCGAACAGGCAGCCCTCGGGGAAGCGTTCATCCGGGTCAGGTTGCCGGTGGAGCCGGGCGCGGACCGCGAAGCCCGCCTCGTGCAGCAGCTCGGCCAATCGCTCGGGTGACCAGCGGTAGGCGCGAGCCACCTTGTGGTCGAACGCCGACACCGGCTCGGCTCCGTCGAGTGCCTGGAAAGCCAACAGCGCGTGTCCTTCTGGTGCGAGTACCCGATGGAATTCGCGCAACACATCGGGCATGCGCTCGGGCGGCAGATGGATGAGCGAATACCAGGCGAGGACGCCGCCGAGCGAGCCGTCGGCGAGCGCCAGCCGCTCCATCGAACCGACCTCGAAGGACAGTCGCGGATACTGCCGCCGGGCGATGCGGATCATCTCGGGGGACAGATCGATGCCGAGCACATCGACGCCGAGCCCGGCCAGGTGCTTGGTCAAACGTCCCGGCCCGCAACCGATATCGGCCACCCGGCCGCGCACGAGCTCGGCGAAGATGCCGAGCATCGCGCGATCGAACGGCTTGGCCTCGAGATGTCCCTTGGCGAATGCGGTGTAGAGCTCGGCCATCTCGTCGTAGGAGGCGCGGGTGACGGCTACGTCGGGAGCGTGCGGATGATCGACCACCGCACCATCATTCACCCGCGCACCGACAGGTCCGGCTGCTGGTCCGGCGGTTGTCGCTCGGGCAATTGCGCCGCGGCCTCGGGGGCGGCGGGCGAGCAGGTCAGCGCGTCCTCGCGGACCGCACGGCTGCGTGCGGTGCCGAGGATCGACCCGAGGATCACCAACGGGAAGCCGATCGCCATGCCCGCGGTGAGCGGTTCGCCGAGCGCGCTCACGCCGAGCACGATGGCGACCGCGGGGTTGATGTAGGTGATCACCGTCGCGCGCGCCGGTCCGACCTCCGAGATCAACGCGAAGAACAGCAGGAACGCCGCGGCGGTACACACCAGCGCGAGACCGAGCACCGAGACGGTGGCATCGGCGGGATAGCTGGCCGGCCTGCGCAATACCGCGAACGGCGCGTACACCACGGCGGCGATGAGCAGCGAGGCCGTCACCACGCCGAGCGGGGGCAGGTCGGACAGCGAGCGGTTGATCACGATCGGGCCGAGGGCGTAACCGACGGTGGTCAGGGCGATCGCGCCGATGGCGGCCGGATCGGACAGGTCGATGTCGAGGCCGACCAGTGCCGTCACGCCCGCGAAGCCCACCAGCAGCCCGGTGACCCGGCGCCGGTCGAAGCGGTCGTGGCCGAGCTTGGTCACGATCACCACCGCGATCAACGGGACCGCGGCGATCAGCAGGCCGACGGTCGAACTGTTCAACGTGGTCTCCGCGAACCCGATGAACAGCCACGGTCCGACGATCTCCACCACCGTGTACAGCAGCAGCGGCCGCCACCGGCGTAAGACGGGCACGAGTGCCTTGGTGTAGCACGCGATCGGCAAAAGGACCAGCGCGCCGATCGCGGTCCGGCCGAACGCGACCACCACGGGGTCGAAGTCCGCCACCGCGATTCGGATCATCGCGTACGGCACGCCCCAGATCACGCCCATCGCGAGGAACAATGCCCACCCGCGCTGTGTCATCGAACGACCACCGGTCGGCACGGCGCACTGTGGCAGGTTAGAAGTACTGGCATGCTCCACTCGCTTTCGATCAACGGGAGCTTATACAGGGGATCGGATCATCCGACAGATCCACTTCGCGATGCGACGACCAGGCCACTTGCCCCGAAATTTCGGGGCATCGGCGTTTTTCGGTCGCCTCGGGCCGTCCGGCTCAGACCGCGTCGACCAGCGTCCGCGCGTGCTCGGCGGCGCCCTGTCCCGCGTGCCACGTGCATGCGATGCCGAAGGCGGCGACCCGCCCGGTGCCGAGAATGCCGCGCAGCGCACCCGAGACCGCGCGCAGGCTCGGCCCGCCCGGTGTCGGATAGAGCAGGCCGGGCAGCTCGCCCGGGTCCACGACATCACAGTCGAGGTGCAGGTAGAGCGGACCGTCGGGCAGCTCGACGAGATCGTGCACCGGCCGCTGCCGGATCCGCGCGGTGCGCAGGTACTCGGCCTCCGGCGGGTCCAGGTCGCGCCCGTCCACCAGCAGGATCCGCTCTTCGGCGATGTCGCGCAGGCCGATTCGATCCGCAAGCAACTCGCGCCGATACCCCACGAGCAGCCGCAGCGGGAAGCCGCCCAGATACCCCGAGGCCGAGGTTTCCAACGTCTGCACGTCGCCGTGGGCGTCGAACCAGACGATCGCCGGGTCGATCCCCGCGCGCTGCAAGCCGGTGACCACCCCGAGCGCGGTCGTGCAATCCCCGGACGCCACCACCGGCCGCTCCCCCAGCAGCGCCGACCGCGCTACCCGCTGGGCCACCTCCTCGTACAGCACGGCCATCCGTTCCCAGGGGCTCGCGTGCTCGGGCAGCTGTGTCGTGAGCACCGCGTCCGGGTCGATCGGCACGTCCAGTTCCGGCAGCCGTTCATCGAGGTGATAGGGCACAAGCAACCGCATGGCAGTGACCCTATGCCGAACCGGACGCACCCGCATCCGAGTTTTCTTCGCTATGGATTCCATTGCAGGGCAATATTTTTCAGGAAAATACGAACGACGCCACCGGTACTCCGGTGGCGTCGTTCGCCTGCCCCAGCGGGGTGTGCCGAACTCAGTTGGCCGGTGCCGCGGTGCCGGTCGTGGTGGTCGGGGCCGATGATGTTGTGCTGGTTGCCGATCCGCTCGGCGAGGTGGTGATCGGCGCGGCGATCTCCGACGGCGCCGCCGTGGTCGTCGTCGCCTGCGGTGCGACCGTGGTGGTCGGGGTCACCGACGGCGACGGGGTCGTGGTCGGCGCCGTCGTCGTGGGCGACGTGCTGACCGTGGGCGCGGCGCTGCTGCTGGTCGGCGCCGTGGTCGTGCTGCTGGTCGGCGCGGACTTGCTGGTCGAGGTGGCCGCGGCCGCCTTGTACACCGCCTCCACGTCGGCCTGCTCCGGCTTGGCGTTCTTGTCGATCTGCTTGCCCTCCTGCGCCTGCTTGGCCAGGTGGGTGATCCACGCCGCCGCGTACTCGGCGGAGGTCAGCGGCTTGCCGTTGGCCGGGTCGGCGTCTTTCCAGTAGTCGAAGTGATGGCCGGTGTGGTCGGGGCCGAGGGTGAGCTTGTACGGATCGCTCAGCACCACCGGAATCGTGTTCTGGTTCGTCACGATCAGCCCGACGATCTCGTTCAGGATCTTCTGCGGCAGGTAGGCCAGCGGCGACATGTCGTCGGCCGCGATCGCGTCGGCCTTGACCGGTGTGGTCGACGGCTGGCCCGGCTTGTACGCCGGATCGGAGACCTTCAACAGCACCTGCAGGAAGGTCTCGTCGCTCTTCATCCAGTTCGGGTTGGCGGCGATATCGGCGAACGCGGTCATCGCGATCCTGCCGAGCACCACCGCGACGTCCTGCCCGGTGGCCGGGGTCAGTCCGTCACGCTCCAGGGCGTCGACATTGATCTGCCTGCCCACGTTGACCACCAGTTGCAGCAGCGAAATGTTCTCCGGCGCGGCGCAGGTCAGGTCGCCGTCGGAGCAGAACGAGGCGATCTTGCCGTTCAGCTTGCCGAAATCGCCACTGGTGCCGGGCAACGCGCCTTGGCCCGGCACGGGGTTCTTGCCGTTCTGATACTTCTGGTCGAAGCCGTCGGGATTGGCGAACGGATCCTTGGCGCCGGGGAAGGGGCCGTCGCCCGCGCCGCGTCCCGCGTCCGCGAGGATCACGACACCGAGCACATCGTCGGGATCGACGATCCCGTACGTGCCGTCCTGGCCCGCCTCCTGGTGACCGATCTTCTGCGCGACGCGGCGCACGACATCGGCGCCCTCGCTGTAGCCGACGATCGAGAACTTGGTGTCCGGGCAGGCCTTCGAGATCTCCCGCATCACCTGCTCGGTGTTGGCGGCACCGGCGTTGACCGCGTCCTCGTAGGTGGCCATGTTCGCCGGATAGGCGATGTAGACCGCGGCGTACGAGCCGGGATCGACCTGCCCGTTCGGCGCGTTGACCACCGGGTCGACCCATTCGCTGTTGTGGTCGCCCGCCATCGCGGCGGGCAGTTCCTTGCCCTCCGCGTCGAGGAGTAGTCGCGTGGTCCCCGCCACCGGAGTGTCGTTGCGTCCGGCCACCGAGATCGTCACCATGTCACGGCACTCGGTCACCGACGTGGTGAGCTGAGTATCCCTGGTCTGTGGTGACGACGTCAGTGCGAACGTGGCGGCCACCGCCGCCGCCACGCCGAGCACCGCGGGCGCCGCGACCGCCGAGGCGATCCGATGTCGCGCGAAGAACTCGCGAAAAGCCATGTCCTTATCCCCAATCAATTACCGACAAGGTGACGGACAAGGCCCCCCCGCGGGCCATGCGTCACCGAGAACGTCGTGACCGGGCTCTCGAGTGTTACTGGCCGGAATGGTCGCGGGCGGTGTGGAATCGGACACGTCGGTCGCAATTCGCCTTGACGGACAACCGCTGTCGAGTAGGTCTAGCTGGTCTTATAGCTGGTAGGCATGTTTTCTGGTCCGGTTCGTGATCGAATCCAGGCCCCTATAAGTGAGGTATCCGGGCGGCCGACGCGGAGCCATTTCTCGAAATACGGGGGATAGTTCAGGTGTGGCTTCACTCGGGCGGCCGGAATTCGGCCGGCCGGATTTCGGGGTGCGCGTCAACCGTGCGCGCGGGTAATCGCGGCAGGTCGGCGTCGAAGACGACCGAGGTCGCACGGCGGAGCAGGCCGGGGGCCGGTGGTGCCGATGCAGAGGGCTTGCCGGACAGCGGAATTCGCACCATCGGCACCGAGCACGTAATCCGCCCGAACCCGGGTACGCGCACGGCTGCCCCGATCGATCAGCAACGCCACGACGCCGTCGGCGCCTTCGGCCAGAGCTACGGCCTCGACCTCGAAGCGCACCGGCGTGCTCGCCGCGGCGAGCAGCGTAGGTTCCAGGCGATCCTGCGAGCTGAGCACGCCGACCACCGGGGGCGTCGCGCCCGCGTCGCATCGTGGTCGGTCCAGTTCGGTCCCTCCTGATCGGTCTGGAAATGATCAGCCCGTGGTGCCGGTCTCGCGGCCAGGGGTGAGCATCGACCGAACCTGGCGCTGCCCGCGTGCGGTGTACTCGCGCGGCCGCCGATCCACAAGGATGTGGTCCACTGTGGCGCAGGCATGGTCGGACGCTCGCATGCCGGATGCGATTTCCGGGTTTACGGCTTCAGCGCAGTCCTCGACAATGAGAATGGTCAGATCATCAGCTGACCTCGAACACCGTTGTCCGAGTGGGAAAGGCTGCGATCCATGAGAATCCAGCCACGGCGGCAGATTCTGAACCCATGGCGCTCGCGGTCGGCGGCCTGCTACCGAGACGATACTCGGCGGTGGAGTGGGCGGGATGGCTCGAACTCGATCAGTGAAGTCCCGCGCTGATGTTCGAGTGCGGGTTGAGCTCGGGCGTGGTCGAGGTCGACGACGCGGCCTGGGAGAGGTTCTACTGACGATGAACGGTGTCACCGTCTACAGCGAGGCTATCGAGCAGGCCCAGGTGGCCGGGGTCAACTTCGCGCATCTGTCCATCGAGACCGGGCACTTCGCCATGAAGAGCCTGGTGAACGGCGAGGACAAGATTCGCAGCCAATTCCGCAAGGTGGCCAGGCTGGTCGACCTGTACACCGCCGACGCCAGAGCCGAATACGGCGAATCCGCCCGCGTGAGTACGTGTTTCCTGATCGACGACTATTTCGGCGCGCACACGAAACCCGACGAGATCCTGCCCAGGGTGCTCGGCATCGCCGAGGAATGCGAGTTGCGCATCGACTACCTTGCGCGCGAAGCGGGTTGCTGGGAAACGCCGCTGTATGTCAACGGCCGCATGACCGGACAGCAGATCGAGCTGGCCGAGATGGTCGCGTCCTGGGTCGTCGCCGAACCGTTGAAACAGACGACGGGGCGGCGGCCACCGGATGTCGAATCCGGCTGGCTGTGCAACGGACGCCGCTCCTGCGAACACGATTCGGGGCAGGCCACGCAGGTGGCGCAATACCGCAGGCCCGAGGAGTTCGTCTCCCGCGAGCACACCATCTTCCTGGACATCGAGCTGTGGAACAGCCAGATCGACAAGGACGGCGAGGAGCACACCCGGTGGTCGTGCCCGTTCCTGGCCGCGATCTGGCAACTGCTGCGCCTGGGCATGGTGCGTTACGAGGGCAAGGTCGTGGTCGAGCCGCAGTCGCACGGCGGGCCGTGGCCGCGGCGCTGGTCGGAGCTACCCTCGGTGGTCGAATTGAATCCGCAGGCGGCACCGTTCGAGGCATACTGCGCGCTGTCCATCCTGCCGCGCGAGTACGTCAAGATCGAGCACGCGGCGCAGACCATCCTGGACCACATCGTTATCGACCAGGAGGTGCTGGCGCAGGCCGTCGAACGTGCCGCAGGCGAGCGGATCACGATTCCGCGCGAGGTCACCGGCCGGTTGTCGCACCTGTTCGTCGACGAGGTCGGCACGCGCGCCCGCGCGACAGGAGCGTGAGGTGAGCGAGGGCCCGGCGTGCTCCGACGGCCCTCCGCTGGTCGTGCTGGGTGAGATCCACACCTGTCTGCTGCCGTCGCGCACCGTGCTGGACACGACGGCGGGCATCGAACTGCTGAGTGCCGTGCGCCGGGGTATCGCGGTGACCGCACGCGCGAGGCCGATGCCGCTTGTAGTCTCCCCGAATCGGTTCGAAGGGGTCGACTGCGACCTGATTCCAGTGTCGGGCAGGCACATTCACGTCATAGGCACCGTCGCCTCGCGCACGGTGGTAACCGGAGGGCGGGTGCTGCAGGGCTCGTCGCACACCATGGTGACGCGGGCGCGGGACCGCCAACCGTGGTCGTACTACCTGAGCAGGCCGGGCACCGTCGACGCGGTGAGCGCGCTCGGCGCCGAGCCGGCGGCGCGAATCGCGGACGGCCACCTGCACTCGCGCGGTGCCGACCAACTCGACCTGACCTCGATCAGCCAGCGCATGTCCGCCTTCACCGGCGTCGATCCGCGCCTGGACCAGAAGCCGCCCTTTCGCGCGGGCGCCACCCGATTGCGGTGGTCGGTCGAGGTGTCCACGGCGCCGGATCAGCAGCCTCACTTCGCCTTTCATCTGGCGGGAGCGACATCGCGCTCGGTACGGCTGACCGTGAGCGCCCGGGATGTCGCTGTCGCACAGCGGTTCTGCGAGGATCTCGCGATGCACGACTGGTTGCTCACCACCATCGGTCAGGTGGCCGATCGCGGTGGACCGACCGGCCACGAGACCGAGCCCGCGCTTGAGCAACTCGCGCTGTTGCTGGATCAGCTGGTGCCGCTGTGGATGCCGGGCGCGCACACCGCCGCGCGGCTGCGGCCGCTGTGGGCGGGTCTGGAGGACGATCCCGGTTTCACCAGACAGTGGAGCGCGCGGGTCGGGCAATTGCGCGACCGCATGACCTCCGCGACGCTGCGAGCCCTGCGCCATTCGAAGATCATCGGCCACGACGGGTGACGGCTCACGGGGAGAACCAGGGCGCCCGAGCCGATTCAGATCGCCAACCTGCCGCCACCGCGGTGACGGGCTCAGGCGTCGGCCAGACTCGCCCGCATCGCCTGCGCGGCCGCGGTCGAGGTGTAGTCGTCGGCGACGCCCTCCACGATGATGATGTCGCCGTCGATATGCCGCGAACGCAGCGGTGCGATCTCCTGGTACGCGGGCGAATCCCACCAGGCCCGCGCCTCGGCGAGGCCGGGAAATCCGAGTATCACCACCGCGCCCGGCCAGCTCCCCTCCTTCACCTCGTGCTCCTTCATGTGCACGAGATAGCGTCCGCCATGCGGTGCGAGGGTCTCGGGCAGCCGCTCGATGTACTCCGCGATATCCGTGTGCGGCGCGGGATTACGCAGATGTGCGATGGCGTAGGCGGGCATGGCATCCTCCGTTTTCGATCGGTACGGTACCTACCGTGGCATCGGGAGGGATGCGGGTCGATTACCTCCGGGGTAATCATCGTGCGGCCCAAACGGTTACGGAGCCGCGACGGGAGTCAGGCAGCTGGCGGGCGGATCGACCAGAATGCAGAGCGCCGGTGCGCGCGTCGGCCGGTAGTCGCCGGGCACGCCACCCGCGGCGACGAGCTGGGTGTAGACGCCGACCGCGTCGGTGGGTCGACGGGTGAGCAAGGGGTCGGTGCGCACATCGACCGTGTAGAGCCCGAATCGCGGTGTGTAACTGCCCCATTCGTAATTGTCGGTGATGCTCCAGTAGTTGTAGCCCATGACGTTCATGCCGTCGGCCTTGGCGCGCTGAATCCAATAGACCGTGTCGCGCAGGTGATCGCTGCGCGAATACCCGTCGGCTCGGGGACGGCCGTTCTCGGTCGGCATGCCGTTCTCCACGATGTAGAGCGGCTTGCCGGGGAAGCGTTGCGAATAGTGGCGCAGCGCATAGTAGATGCCCTCGGTGCGCAGCGGCAGATCCCAGATGTTCATGCCCGGCGGGTTCGGCACGGCCGAGCCGAGCGCCCTGGTCGCCGAGCCCAGCACCGACTGCACCGGATCGAAGCCGAAGTAGTAGTCGACGCCGACATAGTCGAGCCGGGCCGCGACGCGATCGATGAACGCGCCGTTGACCTCCGTCTCCGCCCCAGCGACATAGCCGACATTGCTGGTGACTCGAGCGCCGGGTTGCACCTGGTGGATGTGGTCGTAGATGGCGTTGTGCGCCTGGGCGAGCCGGTCCAGCATCTCGCCGGGATCGGCCTTGCCTCTGCGCACCTCGTGCGAGATGTAGGCCGCCGGCTCGTTCACCGTGACCCACAGCGGATCACGGCCGGCATAGCGATCCACCACCGTGCGCATGTTGGCCAGCCAGTCACCCACCATGCCCGGATTGCGCCACCCGCCGCGGTCCACCGCCCACCCCGGGTACACCCAGTGATCGAGGGTGATCATCGGCCGCATCCCCGCCTGCGTGATCTTCGCGAGCACACCGTCGTAGAACCGGAACGCGCCCTCGTCCCACACGCCGGGCGCGGGCTGCAGTCGAGCCCATTCGATCCCGATCCGGAACACCCGCACACCGAGGGCAGCCGCCGCATCGATGTCGGACGCGTAGCGGTCATAGAAGTCCACCGAGTCGTGCAGTGCGTCGTAGTCCGGGTGATTCGGGAGGTAGCGGGTCCAATTGCTGTCGGGCGCATGCCCTTCGGACTGGAACCCCGAACTGGCCACGCCCCAGAGGAAATCACCGCCCAACGGAGCCGCGACCGGCTGGATCGGCGGTGCCGCCGCGACATTCGACCATGCCAGCGTCGTCGACGCGGCGGCAGCGAGTACGGCCAGGACATACCTACGAACCGGGAATCGCATCACCTCAGGGTAACTGGATGTGCACCGAGCTCAGCCGGATCACGTGAATCCCCCGGCAGATGCGGGTTGTTCGGGCGTGGCGGATTCTTCGCTCACCAGATGTCGGTCCAGGTGGGACGTTTGGGTATGTCGAACAGCGCGGCGTTCTTTCGGACCAGCAGCGGTACCGAGGAGTCGACGCTGAGCCGCTCGGCCAACGCACGTGCCTTGGTCTCGCGAAACTGTGGATAGAGGAACTCTTTCCGGACGACGAGATCCCGGCCGAACTCCGGGTGGGCGAACCGCGCTTCGACCTTCAGCCGCCACAGATCGTAATTGAGCGTGCCCGAACGGTATTTGCGCCGAAATTCGGACTTGACGACTACCGCCGGGACCTCGGTTCCCGCCCGCCGCAGGTAGCTGCGGCGCAACCGCCATGCCGCGGACAGGACGAGCATCCAGGCACCGATGCCCGCGAACGTGCTCACCGGAAGATACAACGCCATGGCGAGCTGCGAATCGGTCCACCGGACTATCGCGGCACCCAGGTTCAGCGCACCCCCGATGAACGCTACGGTCGCGACGGCGACACCCAGCGTCCACACCAGCGACATCGGGCCTAGCAGCCTGTCGGACCGACCCACTTCAAACTCCTCGACCGTGCGGGCAGTGCGCCGCCGACTCTAACGGCACCATCGAACGTTCCAGCACAGTCCGCTGCCGTTCAGCGCCAAGGCCTTTCCTCGGGGTACTCCTCGAAGTCGTCCGGCCAGTCGCTGGGACCGACCACATTGTCGCTCGGACGCGGGCGGCGGGTAGGCGACCACGGGAGCTCCGTTGGCGCGGCGGGAACTTGCGACGCTTCCGGTGTCCACTTCCAGGTGAACTGTGGCGAGTCCTTCATCTCGGCGACTTCAGGTGGCATGGGATGCGCGCGGGTCTCGATCTCGCTCCAACGGCATTCGCCGCTGGCCACGCGTTCGGCATAGGCCTTGAGCGCTGGTGATGCGGTATCCATGCCGGCGACCATCGAGATGAACTCCTCGGTCACCTCCGTCGCACCGTCGAAGAGCTGATCGATGTCGATATCGGACAGGCGGATGGTCGCGGTGCGCAGGTTGTCCACCGCTGCCATGACTTTCCGCGCCATCGCCTCCACCTCGGGATCGAGATCGGGTTCGCGCATGCTGTCCCACTGCGGTCGCGTCATGATGCGTTCTCCCATGGTGCGGCACCGGACCCGGAGTCATATGCCTCGGTGGGGCGGTTGGTGAAATCGCCGTAGTGCGAGATCTGCTCGATGTCCTTGGCCAGAGTCGCCGCACGGGTCGCGTCATCGATCTTCTTGCTGACCGGCGCGATGGCCTCGTCCAGCTTCTGTTTCGCGTTCTCCTTCAGCTGGCCTATCGGGTCCTTGATGATCTCGAGGAGCCGCTTGAAGGTATCGACGAGTTCGCTGATCTGCTTCACCACATCGAATGCGGTGCTGACGATCACGCCGATGTCATAGGCCAGCTTGGCGATTCGAGCAGCGCCGAGGCCTGGCACGGCCGCAGACAAGATGTTGGCAACCGACTTGAGTGCGCCCTTGATGTCGTCGAAGTCGACATACTTGTTGAGCATTCCCCACAGCCCGTTCAGGATCCGCCGGATGCCGTTCTTGATCTCATCGGAAACCCTGCCCGCGCAATCGCTGACGATCCGCCCGACCGGGCCCTCCCATTTCATTGCCGCGATCTGCTTGGACGCCCAGTCACTGAAGGCCACCGAGGCCTTACCGTCCCAATTGGGCTTGCCGTCAGTGCTGCCATCGATCCGTTTCACGCCGGCTTCGAGGTTCTTGCCGCATGCCTCCAGCCCGTTTCCTGCGGCCTTGTAAACCTCGCCAAGCCTACGGATTTCGGACCAGTTGCCCGGGATGGGCTGCAAGCAGGTCACCAGCGGATCGTATTCGGTGCCCGCCGCGCGAGTGATGCTCTTGATGGACTCGTTCACGCTGCCGAGCACGGGGAAGACATCGGCGATGAGACCGGCGAGCTCTTCCTTGTTCGCCACCGGTGCCTCGTATTTGACGGATTCCGGCTTCGAGTAGGTCGCAGCGCCGACGTATTGCGCGGTCACACCGGCTTTTTCGATGCTGTCATCGGAGGGGATATTGGATTCCGTGTGCGCGTTGAGCTCGGCATAGGTCTTCTGATCCTGGTTGTGGTACATCCAGGCGGCCTTGTTGAGTTCGGTGCCGGTGCCCAGTGTGGTGTTCCCGAGTACCGCGTGGCGCCGCGACATCCATTCGGCTACGTCGTCGATATAGGTCGTGAGCGTGTCGATGATCGGCCCGTGCAGCCAATCGGCCGCCCTGCCCTCCTTGGCCACGAAGCTGGACGCCAGCAGCGCGTCCCCGGCGATCGAGGTGACAAGATTGCTCAGACCGGCAATCTCGCTGGGATTTGCCGCGAATGTCTCGGCCATACCTGTAATGCCCTAACTCTGTTCTCCCCGAGGGGTGGACGAATCCGGTGACTCCCCGCCGACCGGCCGCTTCGGGACGGGAACCCGCCTAGCTCGTACCGAGCGATTCGCTGAAGATTTCCGCGAACTGACGAATCTGATCGCACGGTGGCGGTACGTCCACCGGGCCGGGATGCACGAGCAGGCCGACCCGGAACATCCCGTCGGCCGACTTGATCGCCGCTGTGCAGGAACCAGCGCTCTGCGGAGTCCGATACAGCACGGCCTCGCGGCCTGCGATCGGGTCGGAGCTGAAGATGCTGTAGCTCGGGTTCTGTCGGATGTCGTCGAGCGTCAAGTCGGTCGACGTCACGGTCAGCGCTCCGGTGGGGAACTTCTCGCCGTCTACGAGCGCCTCGCGCCAGAATTGGCAGCCGATTTCGGTGAACAACGAGGACACGCCCTCGCTCACCGCCCGTTCCCGAGTCGCCGGGTCGAACCCGGTCCGTGCCACCAGTTCGTCGCCCACCCGCGCGCATGGATCGAACCGCACCTGCTTCGTCCCGGTCTGGGTCGGCGCGGGCGGCAGACTCACCTGCACGGACACCGGCGCCGCCGTGGACGTCACGGTGTGCCCCGCGTGTTCATCCGAATTGCCCCCGCATGCCGACAGCGCGGCAACACCCACCACCAGAAAACCGGCAGCGAAGCTCTTCCTCATCATCGAAGCCCTCCCCGGGTCAGCAACCCCTCGGCGATCACCGACCCTACGATGCCGCCCCACCTCGGTCAAACCCGCCTGCCACCCCGCTCCCCCACTGCCACCCAACTGCCAACTACAGATTTCGAGGTTTAAAACCGCTACTCGCAAACTTCTGGAGTGGCATCTCGGTTGGGCCACCGCAAGGCCGGGTTGCACCGTGCGGAGGGATTATTCGGCTTCGGTGTGGTTGTCGAAGCGGGCGCGGGCGTTTTCGACGTCGGGCAATGTGGTTGTGGCCCAGTGCAGGAGGGCGTCGATCAGGTCTTGGAGTGACCTGCCGAGAGGGGTGAGGCGGTATTCGACGGCGATCGGCCGGGTGCTCGTGATGACGCGTTCGATCATTCCGTTGCGTTCGAGGCGGCGCAGGGCGGCGGTGAGCGACTTCTGCGTGACGACGGGGATGGCTCGGCGCAACTCGTTGAAGCGCAGCGATCCCCGTTCGCAGAGTGCGTCGAGGATCTGCAGCGACCACTTGTCGAGCACCTGATCGAGCAGCTCACGGTGCTGCTCGGTGAGCTGCGGGCTACCCGAGTTCGGCGGCGCGGTATCCGGCATGAAACTTAGTCTCGTTGAAGTTTCCTTCGAACACCAGGTAGACATCGGATACCTACCCCGACACTGCGAAGGAACCCGATGACAGTCCAGCTCCTTACTCCCGAAGGCATGTTCACTCCTGTTCCGTACCACCATGTTTCGATCAGCACGGGCACCCGTCAGGTGCATGTCGCCGGCCAGATCGCGCGCGACGCCGACGGCAAACCGGTCGCGACAGGCGATCTCACCGGCCAGGTCGCACACGCTCTGCGCAATACCGCCCGCGGCCTCGCCGGAGCCGGGGCCACCTTCGCCGACGTGGTGCGCCTGCGGTTCTTCGTCACGAATTGGACCCCCGACAAATACGCCGACTTCGTCGCCGGAATCGAGAGTGTCGCAACGGAACTCGGCATCCCGCAGCCGCTGCCGCCGCTCTCCGCGATCGGTGTCGACTACCTTTTCGAGCCCGACGTCCTCGTCGAAGTAGAAGCCTTCGCCGTCCTCGACTGACCGTCGCGCGGAGCCACGGATTGGCGGCCTTCGATTCGTCGCCCCGCTTGGCCTTCGGCGACGTATAGCAGAGGTGGAGTTCCTGTCGCCAGAAGATCCAGCGGCAGAGAATGTCGACATGCCGCGCCGAGCACCGACGTCTCAGGTGAGGATGCGTCCGGAGCGTGTCCGCACCATGAGGCAAGGAGCCGAGAATGAAGTACGTGATCATGATTCACTCCAACCCGCGGCCGTGGGGGCATCCGACCTCCGACTACCTGCCGGAATACCAGGACATGTCACAGGAGGAACGGGACCGGGTGAACGCCGAGTTCGAGAAGCTGCTCGGCGAGCTGCACGAGAAGGGGGAACTGATATCGGGCGAGGCGCTCGGGGCGCCCGAGTCGTCTCGGCTGTACCGGTGGGATGATGCGAAGCCGCTGGTCACCGACGGTCCGTATGCGGAGGCCAAGGAGCATCTGGCCGGGTTCTTCCTGATCGATGTGGAGAGCCGGGCTCGCGCCGAGGAGATCGCCGCTCGGTTCGCCGGGCCGGGCGAGACGGTCGAACTGCGGCCCACCATGGGGCCGGGCGGCGACGACCAGTGAGTGCGGGGGTGGTGGAGCACGTGTGGCGGCGCGAGTCCCCGCATGTGCTCGCCGCCCTGCTGCGCAGGCACGGTGACCTCGGTGACTGCGAGGACGCGGCGCAGGAGGCGGCCGAAGCGGCAGCGCGGCAATGGGATCGCGACGGCGTGCCCGACAATCCGCGCGGCTGGCTGATCCGGGTCGCCTCGCGACGCCTGATCGATCGGACGCGGGCCGACCGCGCCCGAGCGGAACGCGAGGAGGCGGTGGCAGGCGCGCAGCCCGGCGACGCGCACCTCGCGCCGGCGGCCGATGACGCACCCGCTGCTGAAGACGACGACACGTTGCGGCTGCTTCTGCTGTGCTGCCACCCGAGCCTGAGCCGTTCCTCGCAGGTCGCGTTGACTCTGCACGCGGTCGCCGGGCTGAGCACCGCCCAGATCGCCGCCGCGTACCTGGTGCCCGAGCGCACGATGACGCAACGCCTGACCAGGGCACGGTCCACGCTGCGGGCGGCGGGCGCGGTGTTCGGCCTCCCGACCGAGGCGGAGCTGCCCGCGCGCATCGCAGCGGTGCTCGACGTCTGCCATCTGATGTTCACCGAGGGCCATACCCGTTCTGCCGGTGGAACTTTGGTGGATGCGAGTCCAGCCGAGGAAGCCATTCGGCTCACCCGCCTGCTGCACGCGGTGATACCGGACCACGACGAAGCCGCAGGCGTCCTGGCGCTGATGCTGCTCACTTACGCCCGCGCCACCGCGCGAACCGACAACGGCGATCTGGTGCCGCTGGCCGAACAGGACCGGGCACGGTGGGACCACCAGCTGATCGCCGAAGGGGTACGCATCCTCGAGCGGGTATTGCCGCACGGACATGTCGGCAGATTCCAGCTGCACGCGGCGATCGCCGCCGTGCACGCGGAGGCCACCACCTGGGAAAGCACCGATTGGCGGCAGATCAGCCTGCTCTACGCCATGCTTGCCAGGGTGGCACCGAGCCCGATCGTGACGCTCAACCGCGCGGTCGCGGTCGGGATGGCGCTGCGGCCAGAGGACGGGTTGGCCCTGGTCGAGCCGCTGCTCGACGATCCGGTGATGCGCCGACACCACCGAACCCACGCCGTTCGCGCCCATCTACTGGAGATGGCCGGCGACCGGCCGGGCGCGCTCGACAGCTACCGTCAGGCCGCCCAACTCACCGCGAGCCTGCCCGAGCAGCGCTACCTCAACGCCAGGATGCGTCGCCTCACCCCGAACTGACCTCGGCGGGAATAGTCAGCGATCGCCGACGCGGAGCACGAGTTTGCCTGTGGTGCGACCCGATTCGATGCGTCGATGAGCTTCGATCACTGATCCCACGGCACTGAACGCCCTCGTCGCCCGGTGCCTCCTGTCGCCAGCGGCAACCGGCGACGCTCATACATCAGCAAGAAAGGGCACAAAACTCTGGCCGAGTGACCATCGAGTGGCCAAAACTTTATGTGTAGGGTCTCAAAATCCGTGGCATTTGCCACTCGATTGACCTGGTCGTTTCCGGTTTGTCTCACGTTGTGGCGAGAGTCTGTTGTCTCAGTTCGATGGCATTTCTTCGGCGGGTGCGGGTTCTTGTCCGGGTACGTGTCTTGAGCTGATGAGTTCGGGAGGCACTCGAAGTTCGTCGTGGGCGTAGAGTTCGGCGATCGCGGCAAGATCGTCGCCGGTGCAGGTCGCGGCGATGGTGTCGAGGAGCTCGTCGTAGTCCGGGCCGGTCTCGCCGTTATATGACGCGGTCATTCGCCCCCACTCGTCCCACGGAAGCATCTCGACCTTGTTCAGCGCGGCGAGATCCTTGATCGCGTTGCCGCGGATCTCGGCCGGTCCCCAGTTAGCGGTCCCGTGAACGCCGAACGTAGCAGCGTCGATGCTCCCCTCTCGGAAGGCTATCCATGCTTCAGCGCCGCTGAGGAACTCACCGTTCCGAAGGTTTTCCGGGTGTGCCAGGATCGACTGGTCGAGGATCTCGGCATCGATGCGCACCCATCGGCGTTCAGCGTCATGCCAATACTCGGTGATCCAGTGGTCGAGGCCCTGTCCCTGCTGGAAGTAGGTGGCGAACCCGCAGCGGACGCGGGACTCGATCCCCCGGTAACGCAGCAATGCGCAGCTGATCACCGCGAAGTGACGGCAGGTGCCGATCACGCGTTGGCCCGGCTCTCTCCGGATGGTCAACGGGGCCGGATTCAGCGCCAGAAGGGCATCGACCAGTTCAGCGGCTGGACGAATCTGATTCTCCGAGAACCGCTCTGCCGACAAGCCGAGGGTTTGGGCGTCGTGAGGCTGAACGACCAGACTGGGTGCAAGACGGCAGATGTCGACGATGTCGGTTGGAATCTGCTCTAACGCCGTCGGATCGACGCTGTGCAGGCTGGTCATCGGTCCGGCGACGGTGTAGTCGATCACAGCAGCCATGCAGACAATCGTAACCTTCCCGGTCGTCCGCAGCGGAACGTATCTCCACGCCGTCAACAGGTGCCGATCGCAGAGCACTTGTTGCGGTAGTCGCCCGAATCATGCTGTACCGCAACATGACTGGCGAACATCAACCACCGACGTGTCCCGTTCTGATTCAAGGTCGTTGGTCAGCAGCAACGTTGATCGCTGCCAGGATTTCCTCGCCGAGTGGTGTGAGGGTCATGGGGTGGTTGCGTTCGGCGCGGTTGAGCAATGGGCCACCGAGTTCTCGTTCGAGCCGGTTGACCTGGCTGGTGAGGGTGATTTGGTTGATGCCGAGGCCTTTCGCGGCGGCAGTGAGTGTGGGGTAGCGAGTTGCGGCGGCGAAGCGGCGCAACCGTTCCCAGCCTCCGATCGTGGTGAGTGCTGGCTGCAGGTTGAGCGGTGCTGTCGCTGCCATGGTGTTCGCGTCGAGGTTCGCGGAGTGGCTGGGCCCGCCTCTTGGCCGCATCAGGATGTCGTAGCGTTTGGCCCAGCGGGCCATGTTGGCGGTGCTCATGCCGGTTTCGCGGGCGAGTTCGGACAGTGTTCTGCGCTGGTTGACGTATCGGTCGTAGAGCCAGTCGCGGTCGATGTGGATCTTGGCGTGCGGATGTGGTTCGCGCAGTGGGATCTCGTAGTCACGGGCCAGGCTCGCGAGGGTCGGCCGGCTGACTCCGACACGCTCGGCTATGTCGCGCAAACTGATCCGCTGACGTTGATAGAGATCGATGAGCACATCGCGCGGAAGCTGATTTCTGGCCGTCATGTAGGCGTGGCCGTGAGCTCTGGCTTGGTCCGCGGTGGTGGGCGGCCGCGTCGGGGCAGGCCGCTCTTCCAGCAGGTGCCGGATGATGTCGAGTGTGGTGCCCAGGGCATTGGCTGCCGCGCCGGGTGAGTGATCCTCTCGGCGAATCAGCCGATGCAGTTCTCCGATATCGACGGCGGCGGGGTCGAGACTGGGCAACGGGAGGTCATCGAGTAGGTCTGTCGGCGGCTGCCAAGTGACGGGCTCGTCGTAGATGTGATGGTCGGCAAGGAATTCAGCGGCATGGTGATGCAACGCCGCAGCCAGTTCGGGGGTGAGGTGTTTCGGGAAGTCCGCGGTCTTCGTGCGGAACTCGTTGTCATCCAATGCCTCTGGTGCGTCACCGGAAGGTAGGCCGCTGATTCGTTCGAATAGGAAGCTTCGCGCGACTCGTGCGCGGCTCGAGAAGGGGCCAGCGGTGCCTGTGGCTCGGCATATCTGCCGCCAGGTCTTATCGGGGAGCAGGGCGGTGTAGTCGAGGAGTCGGCGCCGCTGATAGTCGATGGTGATGTCGTTGTCGGCGAGGTGGTCTGCCATCCGGATCAGCGCCAGCAGGATGCTCTGCGCTCCATGGTTTGTCATCAGCTGCAACACCCGTGAGACCGTGCTCGCGGCGATCGGGCTGTTGAGCAGGGTCACCGCGTCGGCTCGGTGAAGGCGGGTTCCGACGAGCAGTAGTGTGGCCGAAGCGACGGGGCGAAGGATGCGTTGGTGAGTGCCCGGCACTGCCAGCCGTAGTGACCATGTGGGCCAGAGCATCGTCGGAACTCGGCGGACGAGATGGTCGATGCGTGTCGCTCTTGGCCTCGGGTGTCGGGGAATCGTCATCGGGGTTCGGTGGCGCAGTTGATCGACGGGTTTGAACAGGGGGGCCAGGGCCGCGAGTTGGACCGCGGAAAGTGTCGGGCTGATCTGTTGGCCCCAGCCGATATTGCTTGCTCGGACAGCTCTGCCACCGTCGCGAGTCTTGGTAACCAACCAGCGCAGCGCTTCTCCGCCTGTGGCGATATCCGGCGCGGCGATCACGGTCAGCGCGGCGGTAACACCGACCGCAGCGGTGGCGGCATGAGCGGGTGCTGCCAGTCCTGGTTTCGGAGTGGGCCGGCGTGCGGTCGCCTGGCCGAGTTGGGAGACCGGGATGTTGCGGTGTGCGGCAAGCAGATCCGAGGAAAGGATGCGGGAAAGGTCTTCGGCGGTGGCGTAGGCCAGGATGCGGCCGGCGACGGCTCTGATATCGGCGAGCGCCGTGATCGCTGGTTGCGGATTGGTGGTGTAGATACCGAATTCTGTTGTGCTGGAGTCGATGATGTCGTAGATGTTCTGCTGCGCTGTGAGGACTGGGTGATCGGCGGGAAATCTGGCGACCTCGGCGGTGGTCAGGTCGGCTCCGCATCGGGTTGGTGACAGACCCGAGACGCCGTCGCCTGGATTGGCGCAGGATCCGGGTCGAGGGACCACCTCGCCGGAGAACGGGCGCAGCCGTTGCCTTTTGCCGCAGCCAGGGCACTCATCAGCGAGTAGACAGGCGTGATGCAGGCAGGCGAAAGACCAGCCCAGCCGCCATGTCAGCTGCCAGCTTCCTCCGCTGTCGGCCAAGCAGTCCGGGCAATATCGGGAGCCGCGACCGCGGCCCCAAGGAAACGTTCGGTCGACCGTCCGGGTGGCGGCCCTGATCCGCAGGGCGGCGCGGTCGAAGCGGGCTAGGGTCATGGCGTGCAGGTCGGAGACTTCTATGCCGGTGGCGTGGGAGACGGCTGCGGCTTCATCAGGGCGCAATTGGGCAATCCAGCCGTTGGTGCGTGGGCCTTCGGCTGGGATCAGTCCGATCGAGGTAAGCAGGTCGGCCCAGGTGGTGTAGCTGCGTGCCGCCAGCGCCTCCAACCACGAATCGAGCGCTTCACCGGGTATCGGTGCAACCCGGATGGGCAGCGTCCGGATCTGGCTCATCCGGCCTTGCGCGCGTGAGGCCGGGTGGTGAGCCTGCCGGACTCGAACGCGGCCTCCAATTCCAGGCGGGCCTTTTCCGAGGCGGCGTCGTTCTTCACTTGATCCAGCAGGTCCCGATCGAGACGTTCGACGCCGGTGCGGACCGCGCGCTGGCAGCCGCGGTTGATCAGGGTCATCAGCGATCCGATGTGTCCGGTGGAGCGGGCGAACAAATAGTCGGACAGCTCATCGGCGACCATGCCAGGGTGCTTATCTGCCAACACAATTCGCTGTTCCAGGGCAAGCAGCAACTGCCGCCATTCCCGGCGGCCAGCAGCGGTGTCGATGGTGAACGGGCGTGTGTCCAGGCGGGTCGTGCGGCGGCCGGTTTGGGCGATTACCGCGTCCTCGTAGGAAGACCCCTCGGAGAACAGGCCGCGGGCGGCCAAACCGACACCGACGAAGATGAGCGTGACGGGGAACTCGTTGGCGACGTATTTGAAGTGGTTGCTGATCTCGATCCCGGAGGTGTTGCGCCAGCGAAGAAAATGCAGGTCATCGACTATAAGGACGCGGGTCTCGCAGGCCAGAACACAATCCAAGGCCCGATGCGCGAACTGTGCGGCGTTCCCGCGTGACACTCCAGGATGCGCGAAGAACGACAGCATCGCCCGGTTAAAGTCGAGCATCCCGGTGTTGCCGGTCAATCCAACTCGGCAGACTGGCCAACGCTCGTGCCCGTCAAGGGTTTTCGGTCCGTCGGCCCGGATTTCGCGCCGGTGGAACTCCTTGGCGAACGCCAGCACCGACGTGGTTTTGCCCAGACCCGGGAAGGCATCGATAGCGACAGCGCCCTTGGCTTTGTCTCCGTCGTGAAGGTTGCTGTCGACGATATCCCAGAGGTCTTCATGCAGCTCGGTCAGCTGCGGCGTCTTGATCGGCCCGAGGTTGGCATGCCACTCCCGGCGCCGCCGGTTGTAAGCCTCGAACGCCTCATCGCCCAACCCAGCGAGGTCCTTGCGGCTCAACGGTTCCGGTGGAACCCGGGCCGGGATGTTGACGAACCGGCTCCAGCCTTCCTTGCGTGCCAATGTGAGGTTGTCCAGCCGAGCCTCAGCAGGAGTATCAGCTGGTGCGGTCACACGTCCTCCAAAGCGTCGGCGTAGAAGTCGTCCTCATCGAAATCCTCTGTCTCGTCGCCGAACTCGTCGTCCAGATCGTCGTCACCGACCTCGCGGTCGTCTTGTTGCGGCTCCGGCTCGGACGTCGTCGGGCCGGGCTCGACGCTGTCGGCGGTGATCTCCAAGACCTTCGCCACCGAAGGCAGAGTGTTGACCGAGTCCTCGGCGGCGTTGTCGATGAAGGTCGCCTCGCGGGACAATCTCAGCGCCATCCGTCGTTCGACCACCGACGATCCCAGGCCCAGGTTCCAGCGCTCGAGCAGATCCGCGACAGCGAGCCGATCATCGGGGTAGGTGTATTTCGATGCGGCTAGCCGGCGCGCGAAGGTCAGCGCTTCCTCACTGAACGGCATGTCCGCCGCCGGGGCGTGTTCCCAGCGCAACGGGTGCCACTCGTTGCTCTCCGAATGGCGGAAGTAGGTGCGAGTGATGTCGTCGGGGTCGTAGTGAATCGGCCAACGGCCCTTGGCTTTCCCGGTGTAGTGGCTGGTTTCACCGCGCAAGCCGTCCAAGACCGGCCCGTTGTAGCGGCGCCCGCCGAGCTCGATGCCGTAGTGCTGGATGGAGCGCCATTCGACCTTCAGGAATTCGTAGGCGAGGTCTGGATCTCTGGGCACTTCGATGTAGCCGGCGCGGGCCATGCCGTGCTCGAACATCGTCGCCGGCGACATCCGCAAGGTGAGGGCGTGCGGGTCGACCAGGCTGTCATGCGGGCGATGGTGATAGACCACCGCGATCCACTCGCGGATGATCGCTTCCAACTCATCCAGGTAGAAGAAGGCCTCGGACTCCGGATCGAGTCCGCGCGAATGAACATCGGGTCCCTTGTAACCGGGCAGAGCCTGCAGCAGATCCTCCCTCAAGGTGCGGAAGAACCGCTCGACCGGGCCTTTGTCCCGGCCCGTGCGCAGCCTGGCGGGCTGGATCGAAATCCCCATCCGCTGACACACACTCGTCAAATGCTCCGAGATGTAGATCTTGCCGTGATCGATCACGATCGTCTCCGGCACCACCGCCGGATTAGCAGCGCCGGTAAGCGGACCGTCAACGGCATCGACGTCAACGAGCACCGACCGCGGAATGCCGTGCTCAGGCCAAACCGCGTAGCGGGGCCAGTCTTTGCCTGCTGCGCGTGGCCTGAAGGACTGATAGAGCGTCGCCGCTGCATCCACCGACTTCGTCGACACCGGGGTGATCCGGACCCCGCAGATGCAGCGGGTGTACCAATCCATCGCGACCGTCAACTCGGCCTGCATCCAGCGCAGCGTCACCGGGTCCAACGCGAACACATCCAAACGCGTGGTGTCCATCAGCAGATACTCACCTGGACGCGTCGGCCGCAGCTTCCCGTAAACCCCACCCGGACGATCCGCTATATCCCGGTTCCGCTTCGTGCTCAACCGGAACAGCGGATTCTGCCGCTCCAACTCTTCCAACACCCGGAACGCCGTCGCGCGCGACGGTGGCTTCACCACATCTGGACCGAACCGAGCGATAACCCGGGCGTTGGTTCGTTCGATCACCATCGTCCGTGACGGCCTCGACTGGTCAGTGTGCTCAGCCATTACTTCCCTGGCGATCTCGACCCAGCGGGAGTCGTTGCTGCTGAAGGCGTTTCGCCCTTTCGGCTTGTTCTCCAACAGCCCGGCTTCCCCGATCTTCCGGTAATCACCGGCCCATCGCTCCAATGTCCGGACGCCGACCTTCATCTCGGCGGCTTTCGCCGCATAACGGGAAGCCAGGGGCAATGCCGGGTCATACTCTGGCCGCGGCTCATTTGCGGTGCCGAGCTCGGCGGAACCGGACTTGAAACCGGTGAGAACCTCGCGAACATGATCGGCACGGTCGAGCAACCGACGACGTTCCGCCTCGCTCAGGGTGGCCAAAATGACGCTTGCAGAGGCATCTTGGTCCGTGGCTGCTGGGCCGACCTCAGCTGGGATAACTCGGACAGCATCGGATGTGAGCAGCTCTCGGACCGCGACCCGGCGCACCGCCCGATCAGCCGATTCAGATCGGAGGACGACCTCGTTACCGGCCGATGTGGCGATGATTTCGATGATCTCAACGGCCTCGCCGTCGTAGATCAGACGCGTTCCAACCCCGAAACGTGTTGCGGCTCTGGCCATTACGCAACCCACAGGAGACTGGTCGACCTCAATCGAGAGGACATATTCACGACGAACTCCTGCCTCCATAACAAATGCATCAGCGCCGCACGAGCCGTTGATACTGGGACCTCCGTGGTCGAGCTGAGAACATCGCCGATGGTCACCGGAGTCGTCACCAAGCTCCGCAGCCCTCGCAAGATATCGGGATCGAACAACCAATCACGGCGGTAGCCTGCCAAGAAACGAACATTCTCCAGCTCAACAGCATCCGGCTCGGAGAACACCTCGTAGCGCCAACCTCGCGCAGTAAGGACCTCCTCAGTCCATTCGAAGGTGAAGGCGACCTTCGGATTCTGCAGTCGGTCAGCTGGCTTCACGTCGACCACGAGAGGTCCGGAGTCGGTGAGCAACAGGAAGTCTGGGATGTGGCGCCGCAGCTTGCCGCCGATCTCTACCCTCAGCAGGAAGGGCTGAGCCACGACTCTGCGCACGGATCGGTCAAAGTCCGCGAACAGCAGCCGCGCCAGTTCCAACCGAGACTCGTAGATGACATGCCCACGTTGAGTAGCTGACCAGTACGTCCCCGAATAATGCTTTTGACCATGGTGCCAACGGAAAGTCCGCCACGGCGATGCCGCACTCAAAACCTCGGCGCTGGCCGCCGGAAGTTGCACGATCTTCTCGGATTGATCGGCAGCGCAGCGGAACGCGACCTCGACGGCATCGGCAGTGACCGATCGTCGAGCCCTGCTTCCTCTCGGTATCGCCGGACTCGCCAACCGAATCCTCCTGCTGTGGACGGCAACTGGCGACGATCATGCACGAGCCGGTCAGCAGAGGGCGGAATCTCAAAAAAGTGGCGGATCCGCCACGGCACCGCCAAACCTTTTGAGATTCCGCCACGATTTTTGAGACCCTACAAATGACATCAGCCGCGGGCCATGTCTACGAAGCGGCTGAGGTGCAGTTGGTGGGCGACGGTGATGGTGGCGGTGGGGCCGTTTCGGTGTTTGCCGAGAATGAGGTCGGCTTCGCCGCCACGCGGGTCGTCGCGTTCGAAGGCGTCGGGGCGGTGCAGCAGGATGACCATGTCGGCGTCCTGTTCGAGGCTGTTGTGGACCGAAATGCCTTGGGCCACAAAGTTATGTGTGCCGGGTACGGTGCCGTCGTAGACGTCCTGCTCGCCGAGGGCGGTGATTTCGACGATCTGGTCCCAGAAGACGTCATTGGTGGCCAGCATGTCGATATCGGCGTCGTCGAGGACGGCGGCGACCCGGGCCAGGCGCGAGCGGCTCGGGGAGCGCTTCCACATCGTGGATCCGCAGAACCGCGAACCCATCGCGGCCGAGAAGTCTCGATGGGTCATCTGTTCGGTGGCCAGCAGGCTACGGACTTGGTTCCAGACTTCCTTGGGGACGGTGTCGACATTGGTATTGCGCGTCAGCGGAGCCAGTTCGGCCAGCGCCGCGTCCGCGGCCTGCCCGCGCATGCCGTGCACGCCGACATCGCGCAGGAAGACGGTCTGGTTCTCGGAGCCGTCGATGCTCAGCTGCCAGCAGTCCCGATAGCCGGTCTTGCGGACCAGCTTGATCCGGCCGTGCACGCCGACGCGAAGCAGCAGCTGTGCGAGGTCGTCGATCAGGCGCCGGCTGGTCGACGCGTAGTAGACCCGTGCTTGCCTGTCGGTTTCGTCCCAGCGCACCGAGCCGTCGGTGGCCCACAGGTGGCGCAGGAACAATGCCACCTGATCGTTGGGCAGCTCGAAAATCGGCTTGGGGATGAACTTCTCGTAGCTGCGCAGCCCGAAGAGGCCGAGCTCGTCGAGCCATGCCGCGATGGGGTTGCGCTTGCCGTGGGTGAGTCGGTACGGCGCGCGCAGACGCAGGGTGGTCGCTCGTGCGGCCGGGTGGTCGTCGCGTGCGGCGGTGACACCGAAGTGCGTGGCGGCCTCGGTGACTGCTTCGAGGTTCGCTTCGTCGATGCTCGCGTAGCGCAGGGGTTGGCGCTTGACGCAGGAACCGTCACCGATCATGTGCGCCAGCAGGACGACCTCGGCGTCCGGCAACCGCGTGGTGTGCACCGGCTCCGGTACCTGGCGTGGCGAGGCGAGACGGTCGCCGACGGCGAGCTTCTCCAGGGCGATCCAGCCGTCGACGGTCAGGAAGGGATGGTTGCCGGTGGCCTCGACAACGCGTCCGGAGGCGAGCCGCAACCGGAACACTTCCTTGCGTCCGCTCGGGAAGACCTTCACCATCGGACGCGCCACCATGCGCATCCGCTCGTCCAGTGACCACACCAGTGGCTGCTCACCGCTGGCCAGCAGCTCCCCGAGCGTGCTCTCACTGCCGTTGTCCGCGCGCAGAATACGGGTGGACGCGGGCAAGCAACCCGACTCGCGAAGGTCGGACACCATGGGGCGTTTGTCGGTGCGCTGTTCGGGGCCGCGGTTCAGCTGACTGATCGCGACCACGGGGACTTCGAGTTCTTTGGCGAGCAGCTTCAGGTTTCGCGAGAAGTCCGAGACTTCCTGCTGGCGGGATTCGACCTTTTTACCGGAGGTCATCAGCTGCAGGTAGTCCACCACAACGAGTTTCAGGTCGTGGCGCTGTTTGAGCCGACGCGCCTTGGCCCGGATCTCCATCATGGTGAGGTTCGGTGAGTCGTCGACGAACAGCGGCGCCTCACTGATCTCGCTCATCCGCCGCGCGAGCTTGGTCCAGTCGTCGTCGCTCATCCGCCCCGCGCGCATATCACCGAGCTTGATCTTCGCCTCCGCCGACAGCAGACGCATCACGATCTCGGTGCGACTCATCTCCAGCGAGAAAATGACGCTCGGCAACCCATGCTTGATCGAGCAACTCCGCATGAAGTCCATACCGAGGGTCGAGTTGTGCGTCGGCACCATGGTCTGCCCGGCGAGGTAGAGATGGTCTTTGTTGTCGACCTCGACGCACCGAACCGGGACGGTGTCGATCTTGCGGACGTCCACGATGTAGCGGGCCTCGGCACGCGCGGTGTCCGGCACGGCGTGGTTCACGTCGTCGTCGGCGGTGCGCACGCTGTGGACGATGTCGCCGGTCGTTCGTACCGCGGGCCGCGGGCCGTGCGAGCGGGCCACGGTGAGCCACTGGTGCTCCTCGTCGGCGACGATGACGGTGCCGTCGCAGAATTCGACCTCGTAGCACGGGCGGTCGGTGAGGACGTCGGTGGCGGCGAGTACGCGGGTGGGGCGTCCGGCGGCGTCGAGCAGTTCGTCGCCGACTCGGACCGCGCCCATGGTGGTCCAGCCGGTGGGGGTCGGGAGTGGGGTGTCGAGCGCGAGGGCCTTACCTACACCGGGGCGGGCGGCGACGATGATCATTTGGCCGGGGTGCAGGCCGTTGGTGATCTCGTCGAGTTCGGTGAAGCCGGTGGGGACGCCGAGCGAGATGCCGCCGCGGCTGGCGATGGAGTCGATTTCGTCCATCGTGGGTTGCAGCAGTTCCTCGAGCGGGAGGAAGTCCTCGGTGGTGCGGCGTTCGGTGACCTCGTAGACCTCGGCCTGGGCGCGGTCGACGACCTCGGCGATGTCTTGACCGTCGGCGCCGGCGTAGCCGTATTGGACGATGCGGGTGCCCGCTTCGACGAGGCGGCGCAGGATGGCCTTCTCGGCGACGATCTCGGCGTAGTAGCTGGCGTTGGCGGCGGTCGGCACGGTCTGGGTGAGCGTGACCAGGTAGGGCGGGCCGCCGATGCGCTTGAGTTCGCCGCGGCGGTCCAGGCCGGCCGCGACGGTGACCGGGTCGGCGGGTTCGCCGCGACCGTACAGGTCGAGGATGGTGTCGTAGATGGCTTGATGCGCGGGACGGTAGAAGTCGCCGGGCCGCATGACCTCGATGACGTCGGCGATGGCGTCCTTGCTCAGCAGCATGCCGCCGAGCACGGACTGCTCGGCCGCCATGTCGTGCGGTGGCTGCCTGCCGAAGTCCTCGCCGGGCGGCTCGGGCGGGAAGTCCGCGTGTCCACGGTCATCGACGACTGCCATGAGACTCGACTGTCCTCTCTCTACCCAGCGGGCTTCACGCTATTGGTGTGGTTCCAACTTTCCGACTCCGACACGCTGTCCGCACTGGCAGCCGCTCGCGGGCACCGGTCGGTCGTGGCTGACCGGAGATCCAGCTACCGTCGCGATACCGGATGTTCGGGGTGTTCGTGCACGTCGTAGCGACGAACCTAAGCGACCTGGGGAGTCTCACCAAACGCCATTGTGCACACAGTTGTGGATAAGTTGGGGACTGTTCACCCAACGTTGTGCACCCCCTGTGGACAACTTGGGGAAAACCCAGGTCAACGCAGAGAAATCCGCAGATAGATAGGGATTTGCCGCGCTATCCACGTGTGGATGAACAAAGTCGCGGCGTGTCGGCGAAGTTGAACGGCCGGGCGTGTTGAGGTAACGGCCCGATAGGCGGATATGAGCTGAGTCACATTGCCACCGGTCGGTTTCCGAATCCATCCACAGGGCGGCGTTCGGCACCGCGATGACCAGCGATGATTTGCCGAGAATGTTCCGCATGGCAGGGCTGCGCGCGGAGCTATTGATCAGCTACCGCGAAGAAGTGGTCGACATCGCACGACCGAAGACCACCCCCGTGCCGAACACGGGAGTGGTCTTCGAGGCGTGATGCGATCAGCTGGCAGCGACCTGCAGGTCGAACTTGGCCACCACGTCGGGGTGCAGGTGCACCACGACGCCGTGCTTGCCGACCGTCTTGATGTGCGACTTCGGCAGCTCGATGCTGCGCTTGTCGACCACGGGGCCGCCGGCCGCCTTGATGGCCGCGGCGACGTCGGCCTGGGTCACCGAGCCGAACAGCTTGCCGGTGCCCGCCGTCTTCACCGACAGCGAGACCGACTCCAGGCCCTCGATGGCCTGCTTCAGCTCGTTGGCGTGATCGAGGTCGCGCACGCGGCGGGCGTCCTGTGCCCGGCGGATGCCCGCGACCTGCTTCTCGGCACCCCGGCTGGCCACGATGGCCAGGCCGCGCGGCAGCAGGAAATTGCGGCCGTAGCCGTCCTTGACCTCAACGGTGTCGCCGGGCGCACCGAGGTTGTCCACGTCTGCAGTCAGAATCAACTTCATTTGCGTGCCTCCCTTACTCAGCGAGCCGTCGACACGTAAGGCAGCAGGGCGACCTCACGCGAGTTCTTGACGGCAACCGCGATATCACGCTGGTGCTGCACGCAGTTGCCGGTGACGCGACGGGCGCGGATCTTGCCGCGATCGCTGACGTACTTACGCAGCAGCGCCGTGTCCTTGTAGTCGATGTTGACGATTCCGGACTTGGCTTCCTTGCAGAACGCGCAAGCCTTCTTCTTGAGCACCTTTTCGCGCGCGGGCGCTTTAGGCATGGTCTTTACTCCGTTATCAGTGATGGTCCACGCGGGGTGGACCTATGAAAGCCGTTGTCAGAACGGCGGTTCGTCATCCATGCGGCCGCCCCCGAAGGAGCCTGCCGCGGGCGCACTGCCCCAGGGATCGTCCTCGGCACCGCCGGAACGACCACCGCCACCACCCGAGTTGGCCGGCGCGAAGTTGCCTCCGCCGCCGGAGCCACTGCCGCCGCCGAAGCCGCCGCCACCGCCGCCGCGACTGGTCTTGTTGACCTTCGCGGTGGCGTAGCGCAGCGAGGGACCGACCTCGTCGACCTCGAGCTCGACGACCGTGCGCTTCTCACCCTCGCGGGTTTCGTAGGAGCGCTGCTTGAGTCGTCCGCTGACGATCACTCGGGAACCGCGGGTCAGGCTTTCGGCGACATTCTCGGCAGCTTCGCGCCAGATGTTGCAGCGCAGGAAGAGCGCTTCGCCGTCTTTCCATTCGTTCGAATTACGGTCGAACACGCGGGGTGTCGACGCGACGGTGAAGTTGGCCACCGCCGCTCCCGCGGGCGTGAATCGAAGCTCTGGGTCGGCCGTCAAGTTGCCGATGACGGTGATGACCGTGTCGCCTGCCATGTGGTTCCTCCTGCTCGGGTACGCAGTCCGCGTCTCGCTGTTGCGCTAGAGCCTAGAGACAGGCTCCGACGCGATCGAGGGTTGCGGGCCTACTTGTCGTGGCGCAGGACCTTGGTGCGCAGCACCGACTCGTTCAGGCCGAGCTGGCGGTCGAGTTCGCTCACGGTCGCCGGCTCTGCGGTCAGATCGACCACCGCGTAGATGCCTTCGGCCTGCTTGGCGATCTCGTAGGCCAGCCTGCGGCGGCCCCAGATGTCGACCTTGTCGACCTTGCCGCCCTCGGTACGAACCACGTTGAGCATCGTCTCGAGAGACGGACCAACGGTGCGCTCGTCCAGACTGGGATCGAGGATAACCATCACTTCGTAATGACGCACGGACCAATCACCTCCTGTGGACTAGGAAACGGCCACGGGCTCTCCGTGGCAGGAGGGTCGTTGCGTCAGCAACCCGACAAGGCTACATGAACCGCCCCTGACCACTGAAATCGATCTCGTCGACGAGGGAACGCGGGCACAGCGGTACCTCTCCACTTAGGGTGGTGCTCATGCCGACCGGACTCGCCGTCAGCGATCTGATCGCGCGCCGCGGGAGCAGGCGCGCGGTGTTGGCGGCGGTCGTGCTCGTGCTGTGCGGACTCACCCTCGCGCTCGCGTACGCGAACAAGGCGCGCTGCGCCGGGGCGCCGTTCGAGGCGGACGGCCGCAGCGCGGTCTTCGAGACCAGCAAGGACTCCGCGGTCTGCTATTCCGACATCCAGTTCCTCTGGCTCGGTCGTGACATCAACGAGCACGTCTTTCCTTATATCAACGGCGGTATCACCGACGACGGCGCGCTGGTGGGCGGTGCGGTGGAATACCCGGTGCTCAGCGGCACGCTGATCTGGCTCGGCGCGCTCGACGCGCACAACGACGCCGAGTTCCTGCGGCATACGGCGCTGCTGCTCGCCCCGTTCGCGTTGCTGACCGCGTGGATGCTGGCCCGCCTCGCCGGGCGGGCGGCGCTGCTGTGGGCCGTGGGGCCGCCGCTGGTGCTCTACGGCTTCCACAACTGGGAGCTCCCGGTGGTCTGCACCGCGGTCGCCGCCGTCTACGTGATGGCGACGCTGACCCGATATTCGTTGCGTACCAGGGGAATTCTGGCCGCGATCCTGCTCGGGCTCGGCTTCTGCCTCAAGCTGTACCCGGGCATCTTCGTGCTGCCGCTGATGGCCTATGTCCTGACCGGCGGGGTCGAACGTGCCCAGGCCGAGCCGGGAGCGCGGACGCGCGGCCTCGATGTCACCGGCGCGCTGGCGACGGCCGCAGCGGCCATCGGCACGGTGGTGGTGGTGAATCTGCCGTTCGCGGTTGCCGGGTACGAGGGCTGGCGGGCCTCGATCACCTTCCAGCAGTTGCGTCAGGCCGACATCACCACGAATTCCATTTGGTACTGGGGTGTTCGGCCGTTGTTCGAGCACGACGCCACGAGCGAGGCGCTGTTCCAGGAGATCGTCTCGTTCGCCTCGCCGACGCTGGTGCTCGCCGCGTTCGCGCTGGCGATGTGGCTCGGCTGGAAGCGCTATCTCGGGCGGGGCGTGTTCCCGTGGGTCGAGGTGAGCGGGGCGATGCTGTGCGCGTTCCTGTTGCTGCACAAGGTGCATTCGCCGCAGTACACGCTGTGGCTGGTGCCGTTCCTGGTGCTGCTGGAGGTGCCGTGGTCGTTGATCGGGGCGTACCTGGTGGCCGACGCGGCCATCGGTGTCGGTGTCTTCCGTTACTTCTACGCGCTGGGTTCCGGTCGTCCCTACGAGACGATGGAGAAGGTCGTCCAGTTCGGCGTCTGGGGTCGGGCCGTGCTGCTGATCGCGTTGTTCTTCCTTTTCCTGCGCACGGTGCCGCGTGGCTTCCGTCCTGCCCAACCGCCGGTGCCACGGTTCGCGCCCGGTGAGTTGATCCCGGCCTGAGATTTCGCGGCGATCTGCGTCACCGGCTGTCCCGGTGCGTGGCAGCCCCGCTGACCGCATGCTCCTTGCCGAATGTCCAGCTCGAGGCGGTGCCTGCCTGATCTCCGGCCGATACCGCGGCGTCGCGCACCGGTGGACGGGCACCGAGTGAAAAGGCTCCGGTCCGCATACTCTGTCCGGGTTGGTCGCGGCGTGAGACGGTGGTGAACGGATGGACCAGGCGGACACGGGCGCATACCCGCCACCCGTCGTGTTGACGCTGCTCAACGGCGTCGAAGCACGCCGAGGTGACGAGGTCCTGCCGCTCGGCCCGCCCCAGCGGCGCGCGGTGCTGAGCGTGCTCGCGCTGCGGCGCGGGCAGTGGGTTTCGGCGGAGAGTCTGCTCGCGGCGCTGTACGACGGTGCGCCGCCGGCCAGCGGTGTCGGAGTGATCCAGACCTATGTGTCGGCGCTACGGCGAGTGCTCGAGCCCGATCGCCCGCCGCGCACCCCGCCGACCGTGCTGCTGTCCGGCCACGGCGGATATCAGCTGCGGATCGAGGACGAACAGCTCGATCTCGGTGTCTTCGACAGACTGGTCGGCGAGGCCACCCGGGCCCGCGACGCGGGCGACCTGGCGCGCGCCGAGGACCGCTACACGCGCGCGCTCGCGCTCTATTCCGGCGAGGCACTGGCCGGCCTGCCCGGCCCCTTCGCGCAGCGTCAGCGCCTGGCGCTCGCCGAGCGACGGCTCACGGTGGTCGAGGACAGTCTGGATGTCGTTGTGGCTCTTGGCCGTTCCGACGAGGTGATCGACCGTTTGCGGGTGCTCACCGCCGAACATCCGTTGCGCGAGCGACCCCGTGCGGTATTGATGCGGGCGCTGTACGGCCGCGGCAGTCAATCCCAAGCGCTGGAGCTCTACCGGGAGACCCGCGCCATGCTGGTAGACCAGCTCGGCGTCGAACCCGGACCGGAACTACGGCGACTGCACGAGCAGATCCTTTCCGGCGCAGGGGCATTCGAAACAGACGTGAACGATGTCGAAGCCCGACCATCGACGGCTGTCGGGCGGCCGCCCGAGGCGTCGGCTCAGCCGACCGAGGATCGGGCGCGACCAGGCGCGGCGCCGGAATCGCCGGTGGTGGCGGAGAGTACGGCCGTCACGCCGACCGTCGAGGCGATCGGTGTGGCGCGCACGCGCCCCGTGATCGATCCGGCGGTGCCCGAGGTGTTCGAACGCGCACGCGAATTGACGCAGATCGCCGCCTGGATCGAGCGGGCCGCGGCGGGTAGCGGTGGGCTGCTGGTGATTTCGGGACTGCCCGGGTTCGGCAAGTCGCGGTTGCTCGACGAGGTGGCGCGGCGTCACGACGGGGTGCGGCGGATCGAGCTGACGCGGCCGTGGGATGTCGCCCCGCCCCTCGGGCTGATCGCCGAACTGGCCGGGACCGTGGTCGAGCCCACCGTGACCGACGAGCACGCGGCAGAACTGTTGTGCGCGAGCCTGTCCGGACCGCAGGTGCGCACGGTGGACGGTGCGGACCTGATGGACGAGCGTTCCGCGCGGGTGCTGGCCGCGGCGGCGCCCCGCCTGCGTCGCCTGCCGGTGCTGCTGATCCTCGCGCTGGACGAACGGGCCTGGGAGCCCGCGGTCTTCGCGCTGCACGAGCAGCTGGAACCGCACGCGGTCGCGGTGCTGCGGTTGAGCGGGTTGAGCGACACCGCGCTCGAGGGACTGTATGAGCAGCGTGCCGGGCGGCCATGTCCGCCTGGACTGGCCGCCGAGATCCAGCGGGCCACGGCGGGCATACCGCTGCTGGCGGGCGCGCTGATCGCGGACCTGCTCGCCCTGCGCGATCTGGAACGAGTCCCGCCCTTTCTGCCCGACGGCTGCTATTCGCGCTCGATCGGTCGACTGCTCGGCCGGTACGCGCCGCGCGGGGTGGTCATGCTGCGCGCGCTCGCCGTGTTGCAGGAGGTCGGGCCGACCATCGAGATCCTCGCCGCCGCGTGCGCCGAACCGGAGAGTGAGGTACGGCTTCGTTGTGAATTGCTGGCCACCACAGGAATACTGGCGTCGGTGACGCCGCCGGCGTTCCGGCATCCTTTGACCGGCAATACGATTCGCTGGCTGTGTCGCCGCGAGGACGCCGACCGGTTCCGGATCGCCGCGGCCGAGCAGGCGCGCAGCGCCGGGTATTCGGCCAGGCAGGTGGCCGCCATCCTGCACGATCTGGTCGGCACGCAGTACGCGCGCTGGACGGTGGTGCTGCTCGATGCGGCGGCGGAATGCCTGCGGCAGGGCCTGATCTCGGAGGCGATCCGGCAGTTGACGTCCGCGTTGCGCATCACCGCGCCCGCCGAACGCGACGACGTCCTGGTGCGCCTGGGTCAGGTGGAATTGTGGACCAATCCGGCGGCGGCACGTGCGCATCTGGAGCAGGCGCTGGACAGCCAGCGCGCCCGCGGTGTCGCGCCGACCGCGCTCATCCCGCTCACCTGGACCATGTCGACCCGGTGGCAGGCGGCGGCCGCGATGACCTTGCTCGATACCGTGCTCGCCGAAACTGAGCAGCGAAACCCTGTGGCGGCAAGCGATATTCGTGCCGCCGCCTGGGCGGTGGCGGGGTTGACCGCCGCGAGCTGGCGCGGATACGTCGCGGGACTGCGCGCGGCGCAGGCCGACCAGATCGGCACCGCCGTGCTCACCTGGGACGATGCCTTCAGCGTCCGGTGCTCCGCGCGCGAGACGCTCGCCCGGTTTCCCGCCGCGGCCGATGCGGCCCGCGGCTGGGCGGCGTTGCCGCGGCAGCTGGTCGGGTTGCTCGCGCACCTGTCGATGTGGTCGGGCGATCTGGCGCTGGCGAAGCAGCTCAGCGTGCAGGCGCGGGACCACCACTTCGGCACCATCGACGTCTATCGCCTGATCCTGCACTCGGAGGTCTTGTTGCGCGGCGGCGAGTACCGCCAGACGTTGCGCCTGCTCGCGCCGACGGTCGGGGTGCTGGACGACGAGACCATCCGGCCGCCGGTGGCTTTGGTCGCCCAGTACGCGCATGCCCTGCTGGGGCTCGGCCGGCTCGCCGAGGCGCGGCGTCGGCTCGACAGCGTGGCGCAGCAGGCCGATCCGGAAACCTGGGAGTGGACGGTCGTCGTCCATGTCATGGGCATGCTGTGTGCGGCGCAAGGGGATTCGCGGCAGGCGGTGGCGCACTATCTGGATTGCGGGCGTCGGGTCGGCGCGGTCGGCATCAGCAACCCGGCGCATATTCCGTGGCGCAGTTCCGCGGCATTCGAACTGGTGCGACTCGGTGAACGGGCACGGGCCGCCGAGCTGGCGGCCGCGGAATTCGAACTGGCGCAACGGTGGGACACCCCGGGGACGCTCGGGCGGGCGCTGCGTGCGCGCGCCGCGGCGGCGCCGGGCGGTGTCGACGTGGACCTGCTGCGCCAGGCGGTCGAGCAGCTGCGTCGTTACGCGTCGCCGGTCGAATTGGTTCCGGCCCTGCTGGAACTCGCCGCGGTGCGACCGGAGGCCGCCGCCGAGCTGCGCGCCGAAGCGCGTGAGCTGTCCGAAAGAATGGGCGCGACAAGGTATCTCGCGGCGATAGCGGCCCTGGCAGCGTAAGTCTGCTGCTCACCGGCGGCCAGTTCTCGCTACCGAACCGTGATCCGTTTCGGGCGCGTGGTCACGGGGTGTGCCGGGCGCGGAAGGACGCGCTCTTGACGCGGTTGCCGCAGATGGTCATATCGCACCAGCGTCGGGTGCCGCCGCGTGAGGTGTCCACATACAGGCGGGTGCACGCGTCGCGGCCGCACTCCTTGACCGTGGCCGGGCCGCCGAGTAGTTCGATCGCGGCGCGGGCGACCGCGGTGAGCGCGGTGGCGGGCGGACCGGAGCGGCGCAGCGTGCCGTCGGGACGCAGGGTGAGCAGGGGGAGTTCACCTTTGGCGATCTCGTTGACGAGCCTGCGGTCCGTGTCGGGTAGTGCCTCGCCGCGCGCTGTGGCGACGGCCAACCGGTAGGCGGCTTCGCGCAACCGTATTGCGCGCTCGAAGGTGGCCGCGTCGCACTCGGCGACGCGGTCGAGCAGGGCCGCGGCGCGGAGCCAGTCGGCGAGGTCGCCCGGTGTCCGCAGGAGGTCGTCGCAGGTGGTGTCGCGGGCCTTGACAGTGCCAGCGAGGTCCAGGGCGAGGTTGCCGCTGACGAAGGTGAACATCCTCTCATAGTAACCGGCTTGACAGGTTAGTTGACGGACTGTCACCGTAGTAACCACTTAAGGTGGTTAGCTCGGGAGGGCGCATGCAGGGTCGGTTCATGTCGGTGGCCGTGCAACCGGTGTTCGTCGTGCTGTGGAGCAGCGCCTTCATCGCCGGGATCGTGGGGGTCGGCGCGGCACCGCCGATGACGGTGTTGTTCGCCCGCTTCGCCGTCGCGGGCCTGCTGCTCGCCGCCTATGCCGTTGCGGTCCATGCCACTTGGCCGCGCGGTCGTCGCCTGCGCCATGTCGCGGTGGCCGGATTGCTCATGCAGGTGGTGCAGTTCGGCTCGTTCTACATCGCGATGCACGAGCACGTGCCCGCCGCGGTGATCGCGCTGGTGCAGGGATTGAATCCGGTGGTCATCGCCCTGTTCGCGGGCGTGCTCGGCGAAAGTGTCTCGGCGCGACAGTGGTTGGGCTTCGGCATCGGCGGGATCGGGGTCGGGCTGGCGGTGTTCGACCAGACGAGCTTCTCCCTGCTCGGCCTGCTGCTGTGTGTGCTCGGCCTGCTCGGCCTGAGCATGGGCACGGTGTATCAGAAGCGGTTCGTCCCTGATGTCGACCCGCGGGCGTCGACGGCGGTACACGTGCTCGTGAGCGCCCCGGTCGCCGGCGTGCTCGCCTTGCTGAGCGGACAGCTCGAGGTGTGGGACGTACCCCGGTTCGCGGGGGCACTGACCTGGATGGTGCTCGTCAATTCGATGGCCGCGTTTCTGCTGTTGAACGCGATGCTGCGGTACTGGGACGCCACCAGGGTCGGCCGGCTGTTCTTCGCCACGCCCGCGGTGACCGCGGGCGTGGCCTGGGTCCTGATCGATCAACCGGTGCGGCCGTTGACCTTTGCCGGTCTCGGCGTCGGGTTGCTCGGCCTGCTGCTTGCCTCGCGCAATCCGGCCGCGGCGCGGGCGCGTCCGCCGCGCCTCGTGCCCGCGGTGCGTTGAGCCGACGCTACTTGCGGGCTCGGTGCCAGTTCATGCCCCAGCGGTAGGCCTCGTCGATCTGCTGCTGGGCGCCGTTGATGTAGTGCACCTCGCGATGCACGGTGATTCCGTTGCCCTGGTTCTGCAGCAGCGCGATCGCGCATGAGCGGGCGCCGTCGACGGGAGAGTCGAGCCGGACCTCGATCTGCGGGCCCGCGGTGGGGTACAGGGTGACCACGCCGTCGGCGGCCGCCCAGTTCGGCACGCCCTCGTAGATGAACGCGAAGATCAGGATGCGCCGGAACAGTTCGGGCCGAGCGAGATTGATGTGCATGTTCTCACCGCCCGACACGGTGCCGCTGCGGTCGTCACCGTCGAGGCGGATGTAGGGCTCGGCGTCGAGCGAGCCGAAGTTGTTGCCGATCGCCTGCACGACGCCCTTGGTGCCGTTGGCCAGCTCGTAGAGGCAGCCGAGGTCGAGGTCGACCGGCTTGGACCGGCGGAAGAAGCCCTTGGCGCCCGCGGACCAGTTCAGGTTCACCCGCATGGCGCCTTGCTGCTCACCGGGTTTGGTGAGGTTGATGCTGGGCGTGGCCTTGGACAGGGTCACCTTGGACAGGTTCACTCCGCCGTTGCTGTCGGTCGCCATGGCGCGATCCCCTCTGCCGCACGAGTCTTCGGCTGGCTGCCGAAAATCAGCCTACCGGGGTCGGCTCGCGTTCGCTGTCGAGTTCTTCGTCGTTCTCGCGCCGGTTGCGCAGCACGCTGCTGATGAAAGCGGCGCCGATGAACGCGATACCGACCATGCCGGTGATCAGCTCGTTGACGTGCACGCCGATCGAGATGAACAGGATGATCGCCAGCGCGCCGATCGCCCAGTGCGCACCGTGCTCCAGGTAGACGTACTCCGCCAGCGTGCCCTTGCGCACCAGGTAGACGGTGATCGAGCGGACGAACATGGCGCCGATCAGGCCGAGGCCGAGCGCGATGATGATCGGGTCGGAGGTGATGGCGAACGCGCCGATCACGCCGTCGAAGGAGAACGACGCGTCGAGCACCTCGAGGTAGAGGAACAGGAAGAACCCGGCCTTACCGGTGGCCTTGGCCAGCTCGGACGGGCCGTCGCCGGTGTGCTCCTCGGTGTGGAACATCGAGCCGAGCCCGTCCACCACGATGTAGGTGACCATGCCGAGCAGGCCGGCGAGCAGCACGGTGGAGCGGTCGTCGTCGGGGGTGATCAGTTCCGCGGTGAGGATGAGGCCGATACTGGCGACGACCACCGAGAGCATGTCGAGCTTGCCGAGCTTGGCGAGCGGGCGCTCCAGCCAAGACAGCCAGGTGATGTCGCGGTCTTCGAAGATGAAGTTCAGGAACAGCAGCAGCAGGAACATGCCACCGAACGCGGCGATCTGCGGATGCGCGTCGGTGAGCAGGGTTTCGTAGCTGGGATCGCCGTTGGGGAAGTATGGCGCGTCACCCGCGGGCGGGTTCAGTGCCAGGTCGAGGGCCTTGACCGGGTCCAGACCCGCGGTGATCCACACGATCGCCAGCGGGAAGACCAGGCGCATGCCGAACACGGCGATCAGCACACCGACGGTAAGGAAGATCCGTTGCCAGAACGCGCTCATCCGCTCCAGCACCGTCGCGTTGATGACGGCGTTGTCGAAGGAGAGCGACACTTCGAGGATGCCGAGGATCGCGGCGAGCGCCAGGGCCGTGGGTCCGCCGTACAGGAACGCCACGACGAGCGACACCACCGTCACGATGATGGACATGCCGAAAATTCGCAGGACCACGCGGGGACCTTTCGTTTGCGTCGGCCGGACGTCTGCCGTCCGATCGCTTATCTGATGTAGCCGAGATGGCACCGCCGGTACCAGCGTGGCCGGAGAACCCTCGCTTGTCCAACGATGTCGCGCCCGTCAGCGTTCCCGACAAATCGGACAAGCTCGAGCGCACGACGAGGGGGCCCGTCGCCGGGCCCCCTGCAACCGCGGATTGCTCCTAGACGTTCACGCCGTAGTCGCGAGCGATGCCCGCGAGGCCGGAGGCGTAGCCCTGGCCGATGGCGCGGAACTTCCACTCCGCCCCGTTGCGGTACAGCTCGCCGAACACCATGGCGGTCTCGGTCGAGGCGTCCTCGGTGAGGTCGTAGCGGGCGAGCTCGTTGTTGTTGCTGCGGTCGACAACGCGGATGTAGGCATTGCGGACCTGGCCGAACGACTGCTGCCGGGTCTCGGCGTCGTAGATCGAGACCGGGAAGAAGATGCTCTCGATGGTCGGCGGAGTGTTTGCCAGGTCGACGTTGATGACCTCGTCGTCGCCTTCACCCTCACCGGTGGTGTTGTCGCCGGCGTGCTCGATGGCGCCGTCGGGCGACTTCAGGTTGTTGAAGAACACGAAGTGCTGGTCGGAAAGCACCTTCTTGTCCGCGCCGGTCGCGATCGCGCTGGCGTCGAGGTCGAAGTCGGTACCGGTGGTGGTCCGCACATCCCACCCTAGGCCGACAGCGACGTTGGTGAGGTTAGGCGCCGCCTTGGTCAGCGAGACATTGCCGCCCTTGGACAAACTGACACCCATGCGGGATTCCCTTTCAATAGTCCGTCATTGGTTCCCAGCATGTCCGAATCGCCGGGTACGCCTTACGACAGTAGTAGGTTTCGGCGAACTTGCGTAGGAACCCGTAGAACCCTCGGTGAACAGAGGAGATCTCTAAGATCGGGGCGTGGTGGGCCGTAGGCGCGGATGGTTCCGGTCATCCGGGAACAACGAATGGATCGAGCAGGCGCGAGGGGCGCTGGCTTCGGCGTTCCTCGACATGGACCGACGGCAGAGCGCGGCCGAGGCGGCGGTGCACGCGTGCGAGCAGGTGTTCCCCGAGCGCCGGATGGCCGCGCGCTGGGAACCGGTGCGCGGTCGTTGCTACGCAGCGTCGGGAGCCTATCTGAGCCTGACCGAGCAGCTCGAGCAGGTCGAACGCGATGGCACGCCGATGCCACAGGGGCAGGCCAAGGCCGCCACCGTGACCAGGCAGCTGACCGAGGCGGCGCACGCGGTCGACGAGTTCTATCGCGGAAACCAGGCCCAGCTCGAGCAGGCGGTCGGGGTGCTCGCCACGGTGCCGCAGCTGGCGCAGCAGGTGAAGATCGGCGCCGCGGACGTGCGCAGGCGGGCGGCCGAGTCCGAGTTCGCGAACTATCCCTCGGTCCGCCAACGCGCCCAAGCGGTGGATGAGGCGCTGATCACACTCGAAGCCGCAGGTCCGGGTGCCCCGGCGAGCACCGTCCGGGAGGCGGCGAATCGGCTGGAGGCGACCACCAAGGCGTTGGCAGAAGCGTTGGCGCAGGCCCCATCTCGGGCCGCCGCCGCGAAAACCGCGATCTCCTCGGTGACCACCCGGCTGGCCGCGGCCCGGACCAGAGCCGAGGGGCTCGCGCCCGCCTATTCGGCCCTGCTGCGGGAATTCAATGCTGCGAGTTCCGCGGACTTAGCTGACAATGAGCGGGAAAGCCAGCGAGCCATCGAGGCCGCGGACGATGCCCTGGCCCGGGCGCGTGCGGCAGCGGCGGAGAACAACCCGGAGATTGCACTTGATCTGACCACATCCGCCCGCGGGTATCTCACGGAGGCCGAGCAGCAGGTCGATGCCGTCACCAAGCGGCTGACGCTGCTGCGGGAGGTCCGGTCCGACCCGCAAGAGAAGGCAAAGGCCGTACGATTTCGGCTGCGGGACGCGCAAATGCTCGCGGTGAGTCGCGAGTTGGTCCCGGAATGGGGTTCTGTGCTCGACGCACAAGCCGTACGGATCGATCGAATCAGCGAAAACCTGTCGGGGCGGCACCCCGACTACTGGGCCTATGTGACGGAGCTGGATACCGTCATGGATTTCATCGCCGGGGTGGTAGATCGAATGAGAAAACAAGCAGGACCACGACGAGAATGAGGATGGATCAACGATGACCGCAGGCATCGCCGTCCAGCGGGAAGTTTCCCTGCGGAAGCGAATGCCGCTGCGCCACTTTCGGCAGCTGCACGGTCCGGATGTGCGGAGTCTTTTCCACCGCGAGCCCGAGCCGTTCGGCGACGACCATACCGATCGCGAATTACTGGCGGTCGCGCTCGGCGCGACCCTCTACGCACCGGCGACCCGCCCGGATCTGGCACTCACCATCAGCAGACGCGCCGCCCGCGGCGTGTGCTCGATGGTGATCGATCTGGAGGACGCGGTCGCCGATCACGAGGTCGAACTGGCCAAGTCGCAGACGGTACGAACGCTGGATGCGCTGGCGCACAACGGGGATGCGAATCCGCTGCTGTTCGTCCGGGTGCGCGACGCGGAGACGATCACCGAGATCGTCGATCAGCTCGACGCGGGCGCCTCGGTGCTGACCGGGTTCGTCTTCCCGAAATTCGACAGCACGTCGGGGCCGCGCTATCTGGAGGCGTTGAGCGCGGCGATGCACCGGCTCGACCGGCCGATCTACGGCATGCCGGTGCTCGAGTCGGCGGGCCTCGTGCACCGCCAGACCCGGGACCAGGAGCTGAGCCGGATCGCGGAACTGCTTGCCGCGCATCGCGATCGGGTGCTCGCCGTGCGGATCGGCGCCACCGACATGTGCTCGACCTTCGGCATCCGGCGCGATCGCGACCTGACCATCTATGACGTGCGAGTGGTCGCCGACGTGATCGGCGACATCGTGAACTACCTCGGCCGCGCGGACGGAACCGGGTTCGTCATCACGGGCCCGGTCTGGGAATACTTCGCCGATCACGAGCGCATGTTCCGGCCGCTGCTGCGCACCGCGCCATTCGAGGAATCCGACGCGGTGCCGTTCCGGCAGTACCTGGTCAGCCGGGATCTGGACGGCCTGCTACGCGAGATCACGCTGGACCGGGCCAATGGCATCCAGGGCAAGACGGTGATCCATCCGTCCCACGTGGCGGCGGTGCACGCGCTGTCGGTGGTGACGCACGAGGAGTACTCCGACGCGCTGGACATCCTGCAGGTAGACGTCGGCGGGGTGGCGGCCTCGGGCTATCGGAACAAGATGAACGAGATGCGGCCGCACCGCAGCTGGGCCCGCCAGACCTTGCTGCGCGCCAGGGTGTTCGGCGTGGCCAACAAGGGAGTGTCGTTCGTGGATCTGCTGACCGCGATGGTGAAAGTATGAGCGGCGCGACGCTGGACGCGGTCGGAACCCCTTGGGCCACCAAGAATCTGGGCATTCGACTGGAGCACGCGGAATCGTTCGGGACCGCCCAGGTCGGGGTGCTGCCCGCGCAGCTGGATATCGCGTCGCTGATCCAGCCGGGCCTGCGGCGCAATCCGCGCCGCGCGCACCTGCTCGTGTCCACCGTGCTCGGCAAGCACCTGCCGACCGATCCCCGCGTGGTGCTCGAGGGCGGCAACCGCCTCGGCGATCTGGTGCGCGCCCTGCTCGGCAGCCGTGACGTGCTTGTGCTCGGATTCGCCGAAACCGCGACGGGACTCGGCCATTGCGTGGCGGCACGGATCGATGCCGTCGGCTATTTGCATTCGACCAGGCGTGATGTCGCCGAAGCAGACACGCTCACCGGTTTCGAAGAGGGGCATTCGCATGCCACCTCGCATCAGCTGCAGCCGGTGCCCGCCGATATCTTTCTCAACGACTTGCCATTGGTTCTGGTCGACGACGAAATATCCACGGGCGCTACGGCACTCGACGCGATACGAGCGCTGCACGCGTTTTCGCCGCGTTCGCACTATGTGCTCGCGTCATTGGTGGATATGCGCGGCGAGGCCGATCGCACCGCATTCGACAAAGCGGCGGCCGATCTCGGCGTCCGCATCGACACGGTATGCCTGGCGTCGGGGCAGACCGTGCTGCCGGAAGGGCTGGTGCAGGCGGTCGCCGAACTGCCCGAGTGCACGCTCAATCCGGTTGCCGCGCGGCGCGGCTCGTTCACCCGGATCGAATTGCCTTGGCCCGCTTCGGTGCCCGAAGGTGGCAGGCACGGCGTACTGCGCGCCGACCTCGCGCCGTTCGACGCGGCCGTCGCGACGGCCACCGACCTGCTGCGTGCGCGGTTCGCCGCGGATTTCCCGGCGCGGCCGATCATCGTGCTCGGGCACGAGGAGCTGATGTACCTGCCGCTGCGCCTTGCGGTCGGGCTCGCCGAGGCAGGCACGCCGGTGCGGTATCAGACCACCACGCGCTCGCCCGCCTACGTGCTGGACGAGCCCGGTTATCCGCTGCGCCGCGGGTTCCGATTCACCGCACCGGAATTCGACCGCGAAGCGCCGCGCTACCTGTACAACGCGCAGTGGGACGAGGACGCCGCCGATCCGGTGCTGCTGGTCGTCATCGACCCGCCCGCCGACAGTGACGAGCTGATCGCCGACGGCGGTCTGGTGGATGTGCTGACCGCCTCCGGCGCGGATGTGGTGGTGGCGGTGCTGCCCGGCGCCGATCCCCGGGCGCTCGATGCCGCGCGCGCCGAGCTGCGCACCGGCGTCCAGCCCGCTCCGGCGACCGCGGTGCGACCCGCGCTGCCGGAGCCGCTGTACGGCCCGGAATTCGGCTCGTACGCGGCCGACGAGGTGGGCTGGCTGCTGCAGGATCTGTCCGCGGCCGAGCTGGAAGCCGATGTCGAGGCGCGGGAACGGCGCATCCAGGCCGGTGTGGCGCACTACGCGGAATCGCTGCCGATCGAGTACCAGCCTGATGCCGCCTATCGCGCGCTGTTCGACGACGTGCTCGCCGAGAGCGCAGAGCGGCTGGCGCTCGCGGTCGCGACGGTCGCCGAACTCGTGGTGGCCGAACGCGGCGACGATATCGTCCTGGTCTCGCTCGCGCGGGCGGGAACGCCGATCGGCATCCTGATGCGGCGCTGGCTGCGGTCCGGCCGGGCCGCCGGACTGCCGCGCCTGGACGTGCCGCACTATGCCGTGTCCATCGTGCGCGGCCGCGGCATCGATGCCGTCGCGTTGGACTACCTTGCCGCACACCATGATCCGTCCTCCGTCGTGTTCGTGGACGGGTGGACCGGCAAGGGCGCGATCACGCGCGAGCTGACCGAGGCGCTCGCCGCCTACCACGCGGCGGGCGGCGCGCGATTCAACGACGAACTCGCCGTGCTCGCCGATCCGGGACACTGCGTGCGCACCTACGGCACCCGCGACGATTTCCTCATCGCCTCGGCCTGCCTCAATTCGACGGTGTCCGGACTGATCTCGCGCACGGTGCTGAACGACGAACTGATCGGGCCCGGCGAGTTCCACGGCGCCAAGTTCTATCGCGAGCTGGCGGGCGACGACGTCTCGAACCGGTTGCTGGACACCGTGTCCGGTGCGTTCGCCGCGATCCGGGACCGGGTGCCCGCCGCGGTCGCCGCCGTTCGTGCCGCGGCGCGCACGCCGACGTGGACCGGATGGGCGTCGGTCGAGCAGGTGCGGGCCGAATACGGCATCGCCAGTGTCAATTTCGTGAAACCAGGGGTGGGGGAGACCACCAGGGTGCTGTTGCGCAGGCTGCCGTGGCGGGTGCTGGTGCGCGAGGCCGACGCGCCCGAACACGCGCACATCCGGTTGCTCGCCGCGGCCCGCGGCGTGCCGGTGGAGGTCGTGCCCGGCCTGGCCTACTCGTGCATGGGCCTGATCAAGGACGTGCAGTCGTGACGGAACCGATCAGAGGATGGAACCGAGCAGATGACGGAGCCGGGTTGATGATAGAGCTGAGTGGATGATGGGGCAGAGCGGATGATGGGTCACGGTCGACTACGAAGACACACACTGGTCGCCACCGACCTGGACCGAACGATGATCTACTCGCGCAATGCCTTCAACGCCCATCCCGAGGTGCCGACGGTCTGCGTGGAACACCTCGAGGGTGCCCCGCTGTCGTTCATGACGACCGCCGCCGCGCTCCGGATGCAGACCCTCACCCAGCCCGCCGCGGTCGTGCCGACCACCACCCGCACCATCAAACAGTTCAATCGGATCCGATTGCCCGGTGCGCCATGGCGTTACGCCATCACCAGTAACGGCGGCAATATTCTCGTCGACGGCGTCCCCGATCTGCGCTGGCGCATCGATATCGACGCCAAGGTGCGCGCGGGCGGCGCCACACTGTCCGAGATCACCACCGAACTACGCGCCCGCATCGGCGACGGGTGGGTCACCAAGTTCCGCGTCGCCGACGATCTGTTCTGCTACCTGGTGGTGCGTCCGAAAGAAGTGCCAGCGGGATTCCTCGCCGAATGGGACGCATGGTGCCGTCCTCGTGGCTGGTCCGCCTCCCAGCAGGGCCGCAAGATCTACACGATGCCGCACGTGGTCTGCAAGAGCCACGCGGTCGCCGAGGTGCGCCGCAGGCTATTCGAGTCCGGCGAACTCGCCACCGAGGCAAGGACTTTCGCCGCAGGAGACGGAGCGCTGGACGCCGACATGCTGCGCGCCGCCGACTACGCCATCCGGCCGAGGCACGGTGAACTCGAACATCTCAACTGGACCCATCCGAACCTCACCGTCACCAGGGCCACCGGCATCCTCGCGGGCGAGGAGATCATCAACTGGTTCATCAAAGGATCGCCGCCGCAAGAGGATTGAGTCAGCGTGCGCCGGTGCGACGGCGTGGCGCGCGGTCCGCACGCGGCGTCGGGTTCGTCAGCGTGCTTTTGAAATCCGGGCAGTCAACCAGCACCTCGTGCGTGCAGGTGGTGGCGTGGCGCAGGGCCTCGCGCATGCGGATCAGTCGCGCGATCTCGTCCTCCAGCTCGTCGGCCTTCCGCGCCATACTCGCCCGGATGCCTGCGTCGCGGGGTGTGGCGCGGGTGAATCGGGCGATCTCGGCAATGCTGAATCCGGCCTCGCGCGCGCAGGTGATCATCTCCAGGCGGCTGAGCACCTCGGGGTGATAGGTCCGGCGTAATCCGTTGCGGCCCGCCGAAGCGATGAGGCCGCGCTGTTCGTAGAACCGCAGGGCCGAGGGGGCGAGTCCGGAGTGCGCGGCGACCTCGGCGATGTCGAGCAGGGTGGCGGCCATGGTTCTCCTTGACTTCAAGCGCGCTTCAAGTTGAACACTACTCGCCATGAAGATTCACCACCTCAATTGCGGGTCGCTGCGACAGATCGAGGCGACCTACGCGGGTCCGGCCCCGGCGGCCGCGGTCAATCACTGCCTGCTGGTCGAAACCGCTTCGGAAGGACTGGTTCTCGTCGAGACGGGGCTTGGCCTCGGCGATATCCGCGACCCGGCGGGCACGCTCGGCGCGGACTGGGTGACCATGGCGGCACCGGTGCTCGACGAGGACGAGACCGCGATCCGGCAGGTCTCCCGGCTCGGCTACGCGCCCGCCGACGTGCGCCACATCATCCTCACCCACCTCGACGTCGACCACTGCGGTGGCCTGCCCGACTTTCCGCACGCGAAGGTGCACGTGCTCGCCGCCGAACTGGCGGCGGTGCGGGACGAAGGCTCGAATTACCGCTACCGCGAAGCACATTGGGCCCACGGTCCGGACTGGGTCACCTATCACCCGGACGGGGAGGAGGACTGGTTCGGTTTCCAGGCGACACCGGTGGCCGGGCTGTCGGCGGACTTCAAGCTGATCCCGCTCGGAGGGCACACCGCGGGCCACACCGGAGTCGCGGTGCGCGACGACGACCGATGGCTGCTGCACTGCGGCGACGCCTACTACTACCACCGCGAGCTGACGCGGCCCCATCACCCGCACCCGATCATGGACGTCGTGCAGACCAGCTCGGAGGTGCATCACGACCTGCGCGTCGGCACCCAGGCGCGGCTGCGTGAACTCGTGCGCGAGCACGCCGACGAGGTCTCGGTGTTCAGCGCGCACGACCCGTGGGAGTTCAGCCGCTACAACTAGGCCCTGATAAGTCCGGTGCCTCCGCAGTCCGGCTCGCCGCGTTGTCGTCAACGAGACAACCCGGTATCGGCTCCTCGGCTGCCCTGCCGGGCGACGAGCTGAACCGTGGCGGCATCCGTCCGGACTTCGGCACGAGACCGAGGCCCGCGACCTGGCACGATCCAGGGGACGAAAGGACGCGTGTGCGGGTACTGGTGACGGGAGCGAACGGTTACCTGGGTGCCGCGGTGGTCGCGGCGTTGCGTGCCGGTGGGCACGAGGTGGTCGGGTTGGTGCGGCACGACCGCTCGCGTGTCCCCGCGGGCGTACCGGTGCGCTCCGCCGACCTGCGCGATCCCGCCGCGCTTGCCGTGGCGGTGCGGGACGTGGACGCGGTCTGTCATCTGGCCGGGTGCACCCGGGTTCGCGAATCGTTCGCCGATCCGCTGGGCTATTTCGAGGTCAACGTGGGCGGCACCGTCGCGCTGCTGCGGGCGCTGGCCGCGAGCGGGACGCGAAGGCTGGTCTTCGCCTCGACCGCCGCGATCTACGGGACGCCCGCCACGCAGCCGATGTCCGAGGACCTGCCGCAGCGCCCGCCGCATCCCTACGCGGTGAGCAAACACGCCGCCGAGGCGGTACTCGCCGCGCAGGCCGCCACCGGCGCCCTCGACGCGGTCGTCCTGCGCCTGTTCAACATCGCGGGCGGTGACGATCGCGACCCGACCCGGATCATCCCGCGCATCCTCGCCGCCGCGGCGGGGGAGAGCCGGGTGCTCACCGTCAACGGCGACGGCACCGCCGTGCGCGACTACCTCCATATCCGTGACGCCGCAGAGGCTTTCGCGGCAGCCATCGATCAGCCGGACCTACCGAACTGCCGCACGTACAACATCGGCAGCGGCACGGGCACCAGCGTGCGCGAGCTGATCGCCGCGGCACGCGAGGTCACCGGTCGCCCTATCCCCGTGAAACACCAACCGTCCCAACCCGAACCGCCTCGATTGGTCAGCGACAGCACCCGCGCGCACCGAGAACTGCACTGGACCCCCGTCCACTCGTCGATCTCCGCGATCCTGCGCGACGCATGGTCCACCCGCGCTCCCTGACACTGCTCGGCTTGTCCCATAAACCCATCCGGCGCCGCGGTTCAGCTCGCCACCTGGCCGCGTTGTCGTCCCGATACGACCCCGCAATCGGCTCTTCCTCCGCCTTGCCGGGCTAGGAGCTGACCGCAGCGACATCCGGCCGGGCCTATGAGACAGCCCTAGCAGGGTGCGGAACCCTCGAGCGGAGCGGGCAGTACCTCAGAGGCGGCGGTCGCGTAGCCAATCGAGGCCGTCGCGAAAGCTGGGGGAGCGGTCGAGGCGGGGCGGGTAGTCGCCGACTGGTCCACCCGGCTCGCCGCGGCGGCCGTCGGCTGGATCGCCGGGGTAGCGGTCCCGCGAAAGGGGACCGGAGCCGTGCTCACGAGGGTGCTCCCGCGGCGGGTAACCCGAGTACCGCGGCGCGGAGCCTGGATACGCGGTGGAGTCGCGGCGTCCGTCGCCCGCGCCCGGGTGCCCGGAGCCCCATCCTGCCTGCCGGTCGGCGGAGCCCGGGAGTCGGTCGGCCGAGCCCGGGTTCCGCGGCGCGGAGTCCGCAGATGTGGTGTCGCGGTGCGGGTCGGCGGAGCCCGGGTGGCCGAGGTTGCGCAGGAATCGATCGAGCGTCGACGAGATGTCCTGCGCGCCTTGGCGGTTCGTGGTCCCGCCGGCGCGTTTGGCCGGGGCGAACGGGATGCCGGTGGACAGTGCGCGCAGGCCGAGGGTGAGCATTTCGCCGAGCATGCCGACGCCGATCGAGAGGGTGATCGGCCTGGCCTCCGGGTGCAGCCCCATGACGCTGCCGAGTGCGCTGACACCGAAGCCCGCGACGGCTGAGACACCCCATACGGCGAGGGTTTTCACCGTGTACCGCTGGCAGAGGTAGCCGTCGCGCTCGAACAGGATCGTGGTGGTGCCGCGTACCGCGCCGAACGCGATGCCGACCACCGCCCCGAGCACCAGCCAGCCGATATCGGCGCCGCTGAGTCCCTGGACGTGGATGACGCTGTACACGCCGATGCCCACCAGGATCAGCGGCGTGACGAACGTATCGCGCGCGTCCACCGGCTCCCCGGCGAACCGTTTCACGATCAGCACGACCGCGCCGACGCACACGGCGATCAGCAATCCGACGCTCATGATGCCCTCCCGGCAAGAAGTCCTGCCGGAACGCTAACCGCGCGCCGAAGCGCGGCGAGTCCTCCGAACGGACGACCTCGGGGAGGATCTCGGCCTACTCCTGGGGCCGGTCAGTAGTGCTGCTGGCCGCCGAGCTGCTGCATGATGGTGGCCTGTAGTCGTTGCAGACCGGGCGGGGTGATACCGCTCTGGATCTGTCCCTCGATGGTGCGGACCAGCATCTCGTCGCTGAGCACCTTCTCGCTGGACTGGATGAGCACCGTGCCCGCGCCGGTGAAATCGAACTGCCGTTCCTCACCGGAGTTCACGCCGAACCGGGCCGCGCCGGCGGCGAGAAAGCTGCCGATCCAGCGCTCGTCGTAGTGATGGCTCGGCGACGGGCAGTCGGCCCAGCCGACCAGTGATTCCGGGTCGACCCGCAGCGGCGGTTCGGCGAACATGACCGGTCCGTTGGAGGAGGCGAGGAACTTGCCGGTGCCGATCAGCGTCAGGAACCCGGGCACGATGGACTGGTTCAGCGACAGCCCCGGCTCGAACGCGAGCAGGTTGGCGGCGCGGATGGTGAGGTTGCCGTTGTCCTCGAGATCATAGGAATTGATGTCGTAGCCGCGGTCGCCGATGATCAGCTTGCCGTGGCCCTGCGCGACGACGTAGTCGCCGGTGAACAGCGGCGCGGAGAATTGCTGCGCCACCATCTGCAACAGCCCGCCCTGCAGACCGTGGGTGAGCGTCTGGAAGCGCATGTCGCCGTAATAGGCGATCATCGCGCCCTTGCGCATGAACCATGGCTTGTTCAGGTCGATGCAGTACGCGTAGTTGTTGCCCGGAATGTTGTCGCTCTCCCCGAGATTCATCGGGTTCAAGATGTCAGCCATGGTCACAACTTCTCTTCGGAGGCCTGCACGTACACCACTCCCTGTCCGACACAATGCAATTGCATCGCCTCGCCCGCGCCGCGACCGACCGCGTCCCGCCAGCTGAGTGCGGTCTTCAGCTCGGTTTGCACATTGCCGTACGCGGCGACGAAGGCCTGCGGGTCGACCACGATCGGATTGGGCCCGCCCACTGGCAATTCCAGGAAGCCGCCGTGGCCGAGCAGCACCGCCGAGCCCTGACCGGAAAGCTGGGTGGTGAACATGCCCTGTCCGGTGAGCGCGCCGGAGGCGGCGCCGCGCAGCGCGCCCATCAGGCCGCCGCCACCGCCACCGCCGCCCGAACTCATCACCGAGACAATCGAACTCTGCAATCCGGCGGTGTTGGCGAGCAGGCGTGAGGCCTCGACCCGCAGGGTCGCGCCCGGCTGCAGGTGCACCACATGGACTTCCAGCCCGGCGTAACCGTAATGCACCTCGCCGGTGCCCTGGGCCAGCATGGTGCGCTCGTGTTCACCGGCCATCATGCGGCCTGCCATGCGCATCAGCCCGCCGCCGCCCATGCCCTGGCCGCCCGGAATCTGGTGCGGCGCAAAGGAAACGTCGCCGGTGTAGAAGAGCATCGCGCCGGTGCGGGCGACCACCCCGCCCGACATCCCGACGTTGATCTTGACGACCTTGCCGTTGACTTTCTCGAACATCTACTCGCCCTTACCGTTCCGCCGGCTGGATCAACACCACGCCATGGCCGTCCCAGCGCAGTGAGAACGTCTCACCCGCGCCCTGGCCGACCGCGGTACGCCACGAAATATCGGTGATGAACGACTGATTGAGGTTGCCGCGCGCCGCGACGAACGCGTCCGGGTCGACCACCAGCGGATACTGCGGCGACACCTCGAGGTGGATCAGCGGCCCGCCCGCCGAGAGCAGCGCGACCTGGCCCTGACCGGTCACCGTGGTGGTGAACAGGCCCGCGCCGGTCGACGCGCCCTGGAGTCCGGCGAAGCGCACGTCGGTGCGCAGGTTGCCGGCGAAGGCGAGCAGCTGCTGCGATTCCACCTGCAGGGTCTCGTTGTTCAGATTCACCACGGTGACATGCTGGCCGTTCACCGCGAAGAACACTCGGCCGTTGCCCGAGCACTCCATCAGCGACAGCTTCTCGCCGGTGGCCCGGCGCTTGAGTCCGGCGAGCACGCCGTCGCCGCCGCCGAAACCGGCCGACTTGAACTGGACGTTGCCCTCGTAGGCGATCATCGAGCCGGAAATCGCGCGGAGTGTGGTTCCGGCGAGATGCGCCTCGATCACCTTCTTGGATTGTTCGAAGAGTTGCGCCATAGAGGTGTCTGCCCTGCTGTTCTCGATCAGTGAATATGGGGTAATCGCGCCACATTCGGCCCGCGTTTCGTCACCTGGATAAGGCGCAGCGCGACGGATTCTATCCACAGCGCCGGTCCGGCCGGGGCGAATGCCGAGGGAACCGGCGGGGCCAGCACGGCGTTTACCGGAACCGCGGCCCGCGCGTTTCTCGTAGAGTGGCATTCGAACGCACCGACAAGCGAAGGGTCGAACTTGTCCGCAACACTCGCCAAGGGCCAAAACGGTCCGTTGGCCACCAACGACGTGGTGGTGTCCATCCAGCTCACGGCGCCGGCGGATCTGTCCGCGCTACTGGTCACCGAAACGGGCAAGGTCCGCTCCGACGCGGACTTCGTCTTCTTCAACCAGCCGAGCGGACCCGGGGTGAACCTGCAGCCCGCCCCGGCGGGCCAGCCCGCCTCGCTCGCGGTGTCGTTGAACTCGGTGCCGCCGGACATCGACCAGATCCGCGCCGTGATCACGCTCGACGACGCGACAAGCAACTTCGGCCGGTTCCCGGCGCCGACCGCGATCGTGTCGGACACGGCGGGTAATCGGTTGTACGAGTACCAGATCGAGGGGTTGAGCACCGAGTCGATCGTGATCGCGCTCGAGCTCTACCGCAGGCAGGGCAGCTGGAAGGTGCGTGCTGTCGGGCAGGGTTACGCGGGCGGTTTCGCCGCCCTGGTCACCGACCACGGCGTGACGGTCGACGACTCGCCGTCGCAGCCCGCGACCCAGGCCGCGCCGCCGCCCCCGCCACCGCCGCCCGCGTACCCGACGCAGCCGCCGCCCCCGGCCCAGCCGCCGAACTACCCGCCGCCGTACCCGACGCAACAGGATCCGCAGTTCGCGCAGGGTGGCTACCCGCCACAGGGGCCGGGTTACCCGCCGCCCGGACCGGGCTACCCGCCGCCGGGCCCCGGTTACCCGCCGCCGCCCGGACCGGGTGGCTACCCGCCGCCCGGCCAGCCGCAGGGATATCAGCAGCCGGGGCCGCCGGCCGCGCCGCCGCAGCAGCCGCCGGCCGAGGTCAGCCTCAGCAAGGATCGTCCGGTCAGCCTGACCAAGGGTCAGCGGGTGACCCTGCGCAAGGAGGGCGGCACCGCCCTGACCTTCGTCAAGATGGGTCTGGGCTGGGATCCGGTGAAGAGCCGCGGCATGTTCGGCAACCGCACCGTCGATGTCGACCTCGACGCGTCGGTGGTGATGTTCGCCGACATGAACCCGGTGGACGTCGCCTACTACGGGCAGCTGACCTCCAAGGACGGCTCGATCCGGCATCAGGGCGACAACCTCACCGGTGAGGGCGAGGGCGACGACGAGGTGATCCTGGTCGACCTCACCCGCATCCCGGCGCACGTGAGCACGCTGGTGTTCATCGTGACCTCCTACAAGGGCCACACCTTCGAGCAGATCCAGAACGCGTTCTGCCGCTTGGTCGACGGGTCCAACAACGCGGAGTTGGCCAGGTACACCCTCGCGGGCGGGATGCCGTTCACCGCGATGGCGATGGCCAAGGTCTTCCGGGTGGGCAACGACTGGAAGCTGCAGGCGCTCGGCGAGGGCTTCGCGGCCAAGCATCCGGGCGAGGCGGTGCCGCAGCTCGGCCGGTTCCTGCAGAACGGTTGAGCAGGGCAGCGCGGACGGCAGGGCAGACAACGTGATTCAACTCAAGGCCGGTCAGAATGTGCCCCTGACCGGCGATATCGTCCGGTTCGGCGCGCAAGCCGAAGCGGCACTGGATGTTTCGGCGCTGGTGGTGGCGGAGAACCTGAAGGTGTTCTCCTCGGACGATTTCGTCTTCTACAACCAGCCCGCCACCGCGGGGGTGCGGCTGGCCGGCGCCGAGGTGAGCATCGCCCTCGCCGAGGTCCGCGCGGACGCCAAGGCGGTGTTGCTGGTGGTCAGCGCCGACCCCGCGGTGCCTGCCGCGGCGGGCGGGCTCGGCACGGTGACCGCGACACTGTCCGAGAACGGTGCGGTGGCAGCGGAATTCGTGGTGACCCCGGTCGCCGGTGAGGCGGCGCTGATCTGCCTCGAGGTGTACCGGCGCGGGGCCGAATGGCGGTTGCGTGCGGTCGGTCAGGGCTATGCGGGTGGGCTCGCGGTGCTGCTGACCGCGCACGGGGTCGACGTCGAGGACCAGCCCGCCGACCCGGCCGCCGCGACCGGTTCGGCCGCGCAGACCGGTGCTGTGCCGCAGCCGACCGCGACGGCGCACACCGGCCCCGGCGCGCACACCATGGCCGGGCCGATGGCGAGTGAGGTCCGCTCGGTCACCGCCGCCCCGGTGGAGGTCGGGCACGGCCTGGAACGGCTGTGGATGATTTTCGAGGACGCCGCGCGTTCGGCCGCGGCGCTGGTCTCCGCGCGGGACTACGCGGCCAAGCGGCTCGATCACGAATTGTCGGCTGCCGTCTCGGATCCCGCGACCAGGAACACCCCGGCCGCCGACGCGGCCCGGCGCGCCGCTCAGCAACGCAGCGACGAGTTGATCGCCACCGCCGAGCGCAACCATCAGCGCGACAGCGAACAGCTCCTGCGCGAACTCGCGAACGCCGACCTGATGTTGCCGCCCGCGCTGGCGTCCTGGGACTCGCCCGCGTGGGACAAGCCGGTGGCGCCCAGCGACGGCATCCGGCTCGGGGAGCTCTATGCGCAGGAGCGTGGTGCGCTGCGGGTGCCGTATTGCGTTCCGGTGCCGTTGAATCGGCCGCTGTGGATCGACACCGAGTCGTCCCATGCGGTCGCTCCGGTGGTCGGCGCGCTGCTCGCGCGCTTGCTCACCGCGGCGCCCGGTCGGCGCACTGTGGTCGACATCATCGATCTGACCGGCGCTTTCACCAGTTTCACCACGCCGCTCGCGCCGGTGCTCAACGGTGCGCCGATCACCGACCACGCCGAGATCTCCCCGCGGCTACAGGAATTGGTGCAGGCCGCCGAGCTGGCCGAGCTCGCCTTCACCAGCGGCATGGGCAGCCCGCCGAGCGAACATCGCATCCTGATCGCGGCCGATTTCCCGCACGGCTACCAGAGTTCGGACGCGCAACGGATTGGCTCGCTGGTCATGCGCGGCGATCTGATCGGGTTGTCCACGGTGATCGTGGGCAGCGATGAATCCGACTCCGCCGACACCACGGTCGCGATGCTCTCGCAGTCGTGCAGGCATCTGCCGACCGTGGACGGGACGCCGCTGTTCGATCCGTGGACCGGCAGCCCGTGGCAGCTCGACCTCGATCTGCTCACCCAGGATCCGGAGCGGCTGGCGCGCTACCTGCGCACCCACTGAGCCGACGCGTCCACCTGCGGATGCCATTCGCGGGTGGGCGCCACCCGGGGGCGCAGCACCTCGGGCAGCCAGGGCAGCAGCGGGTCGGGCGCGCGGTCGACGATGCCACCGATCGGATCGTCGACGTAGTCGCGGCGCACCAGGTCCTCGCCGGGGCGATAGATTTGACGAACGATCAAGGCGCACAGGGCGATCACCGCGAGGTCGCGCACCACGACGGTGCCGGTGAACCACTGCTCGGGCAGGCCCTTCTTGTCCAGGCCGAGGTAATAGAACATGCGCGGCGCCCAGACCAGCGCGTCGATCGTCATCCAGGCCAGCAGGATGCGGCGGTGCGGCAGCGCGAGCACGGCCAGCGGCACCAGCCACAGCGAATACTGCGGGCTCCACACCTTGTTCGTCAGCAGGAACGCGGCGACGACGAGGAAGCAGAGCTGGGCGAGTCGGGGGCGTTGCGGTGCGGTGAGCGCGATATAGCCGATCGCCACGCAGGCCGCGATGAACGCCAGCAGTGAGACCGCGTTGAGGATGACCGGGGGTTCGGCGTGGGTGAGTTCCCCGTCGAAGCCGACCCAGCCGGTGAACGAGGTGATCACGTTGTAGATCGAGTCCGGGTCGGCGTGCCGAGTGGTGTTGAGCCGGAAGAACTCTCGCCAGCCGGTGGGGTAGAGCGCGGCGATCGGCAGGTTCACCACGACCCAGGTGCCCAGCGCGGCCGACACGGTGACCGCCGCGGCGCCCAGCGGGCGTGAGCCGAGTACGTGCACGCGGTAGGGAATCTCGCGTATCCAGTCCAGCGCGGCGGCGGGGCTGTCGATATCACGCAGGCGCACGCCGTTCTGGGTGCTCGGCGTGCGCTGCATCGGGTCGGTGCGCAGGCACAGCAGCACGATCGGGCCGAGCAGCAGCAGCGGATACAGCTTGGCGGCGCCGCCGAGCCCGAGCAGCAGGCCGGCCAGCGCGGGGCGGCGGCGGGCCCAGGCCAGCAGGCCGGTCGCGGCCAAAGCCGTTGCTAGCGCGTCGAAATTGGTGAAGATGTGCACGATCACCAGCGGTGAACAGGCGACCAGCGCCGCGTCCCACACCCGGCGCCCGGCCAGCTGCGCGCTCGCCCACACCGTGACCAGCCAGGCCAGCGCGAGACCGAACGCGACAACGTTGAAATAGATCACCACCTGCAGCGCGCCCGGCAGCGGCAGCGCGTCCCAGGCTTTGGCGATGCGCATCGAAACGTACTGGTAGAGACCGGACAACACCGGATACTCCATGTACCGGGTCTCCCGGCTGCCATCGGGCGTCTGCTCGATCCAGTACTTCTTGTACGGGAACGCGCCCTCGTTCAGCCGCTCGGCCCCGTACAGCGGCACGGTGTCCGAGTAACACATCGCGACGTATTGGCGGCCGTTGTTCCAGTCGAGCGTGAGCGCGCCGGTGTCGGTGCCGGTCTGCTGGATGCAGCCCGCCTTGCCGAACCAGCCGAAGGCCAGGAACACCACCGTGAAGGCCAACAGCACCCGCATCGGCGTCCAGAATCGGGCCCGGCCGATCAGCGCGTGCTCGCCGACCGGACCACCGATCACCGTGGACAGCTGCGCGGTCAGCGAGTCGTTGCGACTGGGCCGGTCGCGCGCGTCGGCCGAGCGCAGATCCGGCGCGAGCGGACCGGGAGCGACGTAATACGCCGTGCCGGAGGGCACCTCACTCGCGTGCGGTCCACTCCCGTTCGCCCGCTGATCCACCAGCTGCTGATCAGTCACGGCACCCGAGGCTACCGGGCGATCACCATCCGGTGTGTCGCGCACCTGTTCCCCCCTGGTCACTCGACCAGACCTACCTGCTGCGCGCGGTCGGCGGCGTCGCGTTCGAATCGCCCTGCCCGTTGGTGCCCGGCCGCGGCGCGCCCGTCGCGGTCGGCGACGAGCCGTCCGCGGGGGCCACCGGCTGGCCGGGGAGCGGACCGGCGTCCGGCTTCTCCGGTTGTTCGTTGCGCGGTTGCGGTTGCTGCTGCTGTTGCGGCCGTGGCTGGCCGCCGGGCAGCGGGATCGGGCCGAACGGGGTGTCGATCGTCGGCGGAATGTAGATCGGCGGCAGGATCGACGGCGCCTCGGTGGTCGAGGGCGGGGTGTAGGGGGCCGACCACTCCGGCACGCCGGCCTGCCCCTTGATCGGGGCGGGCTTGGGGAAGGTCTCGTTCCGCGTGCCCTGCAGGGCACCGTCCATGGTCGCCTTCCAGATATCGGAGGGCAGACCGGAACCGTAGATCATGCCGCCGCCGTAGTTGCGCAGCGGCGAATCGTCCACGCTGCCGACCCAGACCGCGGTGGACAGCGACGGGGTATAGCCGACCATCCAGGCGTCCTTGTTCTCCCCGGTGTCACCGAGCTGGGCGGTACCGGTCTTGCTGGCCGACTCGCGGCCACCGGCCAGGTTGTGGTTACGCGACCAGGCCGCGATCGGCTTCATCGCGGCGGTGACGTTGTCGGCCACCGCGGCCGAGACGCGCGGCTCGCCCGCGACCTCACCGCGATCGAGCAGCACCTGCCCGTCGGCGGTGACGACCTTCTGCACGAAATGCGGCTTGTGATAGGTGCCCGAGGCGGCCAAAGTGGCGTAGGCCGAAGCCATGTCGAGCGCGCGCACCTGGTACTGGCCGAGCACGATGCCGTTGTTCGGGCCGGAGCCGTCCGGTTCGGTCAGCGTCTTCGGCACGCCGGGAATGGATTCCGGGATGCCGAGCTTGTGCGCCATGTCCGCGATCTTCCTCGGACCGTTGCCCATGTCGATCTGCATCCGGTAGAAGCTGGTGTTCAGCGAGCGCTTCAACGCCTCGGCGATGGTGCACATGCCGCACTGCTCGCCTTCCACGTTGGTGATCTTGATGCCGTTCACCGTCAGCGGCGAGCTGTCGTACAGCTGCGAAAGCGGCACGCCCTGCTCGAGATTCGCCGCGAGACCGAACACCTTGAACGAGGAGCCCGGCTGCAGGCCCGCGTTGGCGAAGTCCCAGCCCTGGCCGTTCTCGCCGCCGTAGTAAGCGCGCACCGCGCCGGTCTTCGGATCCACCGAGACGACCGCCGTGCGCAGCTGTTCGGGCTCGCCCTGCATCTTCTGCTGCGCCGCGTCGACGGCGGCCTTCTGCGTCTTCGGGTCGATCGTGGTGGTGATCGACAGGCCCGCGGTGTTGAGCTGCTGCTCGCTGATCCCTTCCGCGGTCAGCTCTTTGAGCACCTGCAACTTGATCAGACCCTCGGGTCCGTCGTCCATGGTCTTGTCCCTGGTCGTCGAGACCGGGACCACCTGCGGGTACTGCATCGCCTGCCGGTCGGCGGCGGAGAGGTTGCCGCCGGAGACCATGCCGTCGAGCACATAGTTCCAGCGGGTCTTGGCGCCCTCCGGGTTCTTCTCCGGGTCCAGGCCGGACGGCTGCTGGATGGTGGCGGCCAGCACCGCGCCCTCGGCGGGCGTCAGCTCCTGCACCGGCTTGCCGAAGTAGGCCTTGGCCGCGGCATCGATGCCGTACGCGCCGCGACCGAAGTAGATGGTGTTGAGGTAGGCGGCGAGGATTTCGTCCTTGCTCCACTGGCGCGCCATCTTGGCCGAGATGACCAGCTCGCGCATCTTGCGGGTGAGCGAGCGTTCGTCACCGACCAGCGCGTTCTTCACGTACTGCTGGGTGATCGTGGAACCACCACCGGCGCTTTCCCTGCCGAGGATGTTGTCCCTGGCCGCGCGGGCGAAACCGGAGATCGAGAAGCCCGGGTTGGAGTAGAAGTCGCGGTCCTCGGCGGCCATCACCGCGTACCGCACGTGCGGCGGGATCTTGTCGATCGTCACGTCGGTCCTGTTGCCCTCCGGCGGAACGACTTTGCTGATCACCGACTCACCGTCGGCGGCGAGGATGGTCGCCACCTGATTGGTTTTGAGATCCTGCGGCTGGGGTACCGAAACAGTCGTGTACGCGATGAGGAAGACGCCGCTGGGGATCAGGATCATCATCGCGATCAACACATAGATGACGCGACGCACGATGCGCCACGGCGACTTCTTCTTCTGCCCAGGACGCTTGCCCGAGCCACCGCCGGAGCCGTCACCGGACCCGCCGTTGCGGCGCGGCGGCGGACCCGAGGGCGGGCCGCCCGCGGTCTTGCGGCGTTCGCCGGTGCCGTTGGCCGGATCGCCGACCCGGCGCGCGCGTTCGGCCGGGCGCGGACCGGTGGGCGGTGCGCCGCGCCGATTCTGTTCGGCCACCGCGTTGTTGGGCGTGCTGGGTCGTTCGATCCGCTGCGTCGCCTGCGGGCCGTTCGGCGCACCGGGCGCGGGGCGCCCCTGCGGCGGGCGCTGCTGGGGCGGCGGCGGTGGGCCGGGGCGGCGCTGTGGCTGCGGGCCACGCAGCTCGCCCGGGTACGGGGCCGGACGCTGCGGCGGCGGGCCCGGTCGCGGTCCGGGCGGCGGCCCGGGGCGTGGGTTCTGATAGGGGTTGGGACCTGGATGTGAACTCCGTGGAGCACGGCCGCCGTTCGGGTCATCGCCGTAGGGGGAAGTCTCGTAGGGCGAATTCACTGACAAGATCTCCATAACTCGTGACGTTGCTGGTGGCTCGGTGCGGTCGGGTGGACCGCGGCGGACCCGCTTCGGTTCCGCGAGTCACCCGACGGGCAGATGACCAGGCACTTCATTCGGCTGCGGTGCGCCGGTTGGCTCGGGTACCGGTGCGGCGGCGCGGCGGCGCCGGTGTGGTACCGAGCACATAGGACTGCACCAGATGATTCCAGCTGCAGGATCGGCATACCTCGACGACGTGGACCGAGAACTCTTCGCGAGTCTCAGCCAGGCGCGTCAGCTCCTCGGGGGTGCGAGCCGAACCCGCCATCGGTCCCAGGCCGTCGCCGTAGACCCAAGATACAAGCGTGAGTTGTTCTTTCCGGCAGATCGGGCATGTGACCTCGCTCCCCCGGCCATGGAACTTCGCCGCACGCAGGAGATAGGGATTCGCATCACATACCTCGGCGACATCGACACGGCCCGCGTACACGTCGGCCAGCAGCGATCGCCGCCGGAGGGCGTAGTCGACCACTTGCCGCTGGATTCGCACGAGAACCAGAGTAGCGGTGTTGCCGAGGGGGTGCCCCGGCTCAGGGGTATGAGAAAGCCGCTCCGGCACCGTCGGTGCGCGTCGCGGCCCGCCGAATTCGACGGCCGTCGATCCCGCTGTATCGCGTGGGGGTATGCACGGTTATATCGCTCCGATATAGTTTGGAGTCGCATCCATCAGTTAGGTCTGTACATAGTCAGGGAGGTGAAGCCCGGTGCTCGAGCTGGCAATCCTCGGGCTGCTCCTCGAATCGCCCATGCACGGCTACGAGCTGCGCAAGCGGCTGACCGGCCTGCTCGGCGCGTTTCGGGCCTTCTCCTACGGGTCGCTCTACCCGACGCTGCGCCGCATGCAGTCCGACGGGTTGATCGCGGAGGAGATCCCGGCGGGCGTGGTCGCACGTCGTGCGCGCCGGGTCTACCAACTGACGCCTGCGGGCCGGGAACGGTTCAGCGAACTGCTGGCCGATACCGGACCGCAGAACTACACAGACGACGGCTTCGGCGTGCACCTCGCCTTCTTCAGCCGCACCCCCGCCGAAGCGCGGATGCGGATCCTGGAGGGCAGGCGGCGCCAGGTCGAAGAGCGCCGAGAAGGGCTGCGGGAGGCGATCAAGCGGGCCAGTGGGTCGCTCGATCGCTACACCAGGCAGCTCCATCAGCTCGGACTCGAATCAAGCGAGCGCGAAGTGCGCTGGCTCAACGAGTTGATTGCGGCGGAGCAATCGACGAAGGCGGCACCACAGAAAGAGGGAAATATCGGCCATGAGTGAAGCACAGAAGGCTGACAACGCCACCGAAGTTCGCGTCGCCATCGTGGGTGTGGGCAACTGCGCCTCCTCGCTGGTCCAGGGTGTGCAGTACTACAGGGACGCGGACGAGACCGCGACCGTGCCCGGCCTCATGCACGTCAAGTTCGGCAAGTACCACGTCCGCGACGTGAAGTTCGTCGCCGCGTTCGACGTAGACGCCAAGAAGGTCGGCTTCGACCTCGCCGAGGCGATCTTCGCCAGCGAGAACAACACGATCAAGATCTCCGACGTGCCGCCGAGCGACGTTGTCGTGCAGCGCGGTCCGACCCTGGACGGCATCGGCAAGTACTACGCGCAGACCATCGAGCTGTCCGAGGCCGAGCCGGTCGACGTGGTCAAGGTGCTGAAGGACAACAAGGTCGACGTCCTGGTGTCCTACCTGCCAGTCGGCTCGGAAGAGGCCGACAAGTTCTACGCGCAGTGCGCCATCGATGCCGGTGTCGCGTTCGTCAACGCGCTGCCGGTGTTCATCGCCTCCGATCCGGAGTGGGCCGAGAAGTTCACCAAGGCCGGTGTGCCCATCGTCGGTGACGACATCAAGAGCCAGGTCGGCGCGACCATCACCCACCGCGTCATGGCCAAGCTGTTCGAGGACCGCGGCGTGCAGCTCGACCGCACCATGCAGCTCAACGTCGGCGGCAACATGGACTTCAAGAACATGCTCGAGCGGGAGCGCCTGGAGTCGAAGAAGATCTCCAAGACCCAGGCCGTCACGAGCAACCTGAAGAAGGAGCTCGGCGCCAACGACGTGCACATCGGTCCGTCCGACCACGTCGGCTGGCTCGACGATCGCAAGTGGGCCTACGTCCGGCTCGAGGGCCGCGCCTTCGGTGATGTGCCGCTGAACCTGGAGTACAAGCTCGAGGTGTGGGACTCGCCGAACTCGGCGGGCATCATCATCGACGCGGTGCGCGCCGCGAAGATCGCCAAGGACCGCGGCATCGGCGGACCGGTCATCCCGGCCTCGGCCTACCTGATGAAGTCCCCGCCGCAGCAGCTGGCCGACGACATCGCCCGTGCCCAGCTGGAAGCCTTCATCATCGAGGGCTGAGTTAGTTGGCCGCGCGGGCGCGGCGGGTTCGCGGCCCCTGGTGTCTCGCATCCGAGCGGCCGAGACTTGCGCCTGCGGCGCGTGCGCTTCGGCCACTCGGATGCGAGACGGGCCGCGAACGCGCTCGTAAGACTCGCGCTGTGGGCTGTTAATAGAAGTCGCCCGGAGGTTTCAGCCTTCGGGCGACTTTGCTGTGTTGGGGTCCGGTCGGTGCTCAGTCGAGGGAGACGTAGACCTCTACCGAGGTGGGGCCGGTGTAGCGCTCGATCTCGGCGGTGTGGGAGCGGGTGATGGTGCCCGCGCTCTCGGCCTTGCGTACCTGGGCCCACGCGGTGCGCAGCAGGTCGTAGGGCTTGTCGGAGACGACGAACTTGGCGTAGCGGCCCTGCGGAACGCGGGTGAGCACGTCGCCGGCGTCCATCTCGTCCATGCCGGTGATCTCGTAGCCGAGCACCGCGACGGCGTGATCGTTCTGGCCGATGTAAGCGGCCACCCGCGGCACGTTCTTCTCCCGCGCGAGGTAGCGATCCCAGGTGAAGTTCACCAGGTCGAGGTCGCGTGCGGTCACCTCACGGCCGGCCAGGGGGACGGTCAGTCCGGCGACCAGGCTCTGGTCCAACGTGACAATCTCGAAGTCCACAGTCTGTTCCTACCCGTCGACTTGGTCGTCTGCCAGCGCTACGAAAACTTCGACCGTGCGCGCGTCGGGATAGTGCTCCCAGTCGCCGGTGTAGGACCGCACGAAACGGCCCGCCGCCTCGGCATCCCACACCGAACGCCAGATGTGCACGATGGTGTCGCCGAGGTTGTCGCCGCTGGCGATGAATCGGGCGAATCGCCCCGCGGGCACCCGTGCCAGCACGTCACCGGGCAATAAGTCGTCGAGGCCGCGGCAGCGATAACCCACGATGTGGGTCAAATACGAATTGATCTCCGGCGCGTGGTCGACGTACGCGGTCGTCGGCGGTCCGGGCAGCTGGCGCGCCAGGTTGTGCTTCCACGCCTCTTCGACTTTCGCGCGGCGCGGCCCCTCGACCGCGAGCGCCGGGCTGCGCAGTACCGTGCCCGCCACCAGCGTCTCGGGTTGGTCAACGACATTGAAATCCACCGGCGTAGCCCCTATGTCTCGTCTGTCTCCAATTGCGGCGCTCCCCGGCCCTTCGTGGTGCGCCTCCGGGCCGGCTCACGGGTCGCTGTGTTCGGTCTCGTAGCCCATCGTGGTCAGGCAAGCCGTCGCCGTCGGGCCTGTCGCTCACACCGCTGTGTCGTCGCTCGAGCGCATATCCTTCCGCATCGATCCCGGGGCCCCGGCGTCGGCCTGTTCCGACCCAGCCCCTGCTCGCTCTCACTCTGGCAAACGATGCTGCCATGCCAACCGTTCCCCTGGGTGCACGAAGGTCACAGCATCATCGCTATCCCGGGACCGGGATGCTCAGGCCAGGGAAGATCTCCACTTCCTTGGGCCCCTGCGGGGCGGGCGGGATGATGACGACCGGTTCGCGCGGGGTGCCCGTCGGCGGGTTCAAGATGTCGTAGGTGCCGCCGGAGGGCTTGTTCGCGTTCGGTTGCGCGGTCGGGTTGCTCCCTTCCACCGCGGGGAACTGCTCGACCGCGGTGCCGTCGAGCGCGTTGTCCATCACCTGCTTCCAGATGTCGGCGGGCAGCCCGGAGCCGTAGATGTCGGCACCGCGTGCGGTGCGGATGGGCTGGGACTGCTCGGTGCCGATCCAGACGGCCGTGGACAGCGACGGGGTGAAGCCGATCATCCACGCGTCCTTGTTGTCGTCGGACTGGCCGAGCTGGGTGGTGCCGGTCTTGGCCGCGGACGGCCTGCCACCGGCCAGGGCGTGCCCGTTGGAGTACGCGGCGATCGGCGTCATCGCCTGCGTGGTCTTGTCGGCGATCGCCTTGGGGATGCGTTGTTGCCCAGCGGGCATCTGCTTGCCGATCTGCTGTTCCGGAGCGCCGCGGTCCAGCAGCACCCGTCCGTCGCCGGTCACCACCCGCTGCACGAAGTACGGCTGATGGTAGACCCCGGACGCACCGATGGTGCCATAGGCCGATGCCATATCGATGGGGCGAACGAGATACTGCCCCAACACGATTCCGTTCAACGGCCGGCCACCGTCCTCGGTCAGCGTCTTACCGGCGACGCCGGGGATCCGCTCCGGGATGCCCGCGGCGTGCGCCGCGTCGGCGATCGACTCGGGGCCGTTGAACATCGACATGGTGAGCCGATAGAAGCTGGTGTTCAGCGAGCGTTTGAGCGCCTCGGCCATGCTGCACTTGCCGCACGACTCACCGTCCACGTTGGTGATCTTGGTGCCGCGGTCGGTGACCGGGGAACTGTCCAGCACGCGGGTCAGCGGGATGCTCTGCTGCTGCGCGGCGATCGCGGCGAACGGCTTGAATGCCGAGCCGGTCTGCAAGGGCGCCTGGGCGAAGTCGTAGCCGATGCCGTCGAATCCGCCGAAGTAGGCCCGCACCGCGCCCGAGCGCGGATCGATCGACACCACCGCGGCGCGCAGTTCGGGCGGCTGACCGGCCAGCCGATCCTGCACCGCGCCGAGCACCGCCTGCTGGGCCTTGGCGTCGATCGTGGTGGTGATCTGCAGAGCCCCGGTGTTCAGTTCGTGCTCGCTGATCCCGGAGGACCGCAGCTCGCGGACCACCTGGGCCCGGATCAACCCCTCCGGCCCGCGGGCCACGTTCTCGTCGGGAATCTCGCTGAGCGGGATGATCGCCGGGAACGTGGTGGCGTCGCGGGTGCCGGGGGCGAGCACGCCCATCTCGACCATGCCGTCGAGCACGTACTGCCAGCGTGCCGTCAGATCGGGCAGATGCGACTCCGGGTCCAGGATGGACGGGGTGCGCACGAGCGCGGCGAGCACCGCGCTCTCGGCCAGGGTCAGCTGGTTCACCGGCTTGTTGAAATAGGCCTTGGTCGCCGCGGCGATGCCGTAGGAGCCGCGCCCGTAGTAGATGGTGTTGAGGTAGGCGGCGAGGATGTCGTCCTTGCTCCACTGCCGCGCCATCTTGGCCGCGATGATCAATTCCCGCATCTTCCTGGTCAGTGTGCGCTCGGAGCCGAGGAAGGCGTTCTTCACGTACTGCTGGGTGATGGTGGAGCCGCCGCCCGCGTCGTCACGGCCCAGCAGGTTGTCCCGCGCGGCGCGCAGGAAGCCTGAGGTGGAATAGCCGGGGTTGCTGTAGAAGTTGCGGTCCTCGGCGGACAGTATCGCGTCCCGCATCGACTGCGGCACCTCGCTCAGCGGCACCGGGCTCCGATTCCCGTTCGGCGGTACGACTTTGGCGATCACCGTGCTGCTGTCGGCGGCCAGGATGGTGGCGATCTGGTTGGTCTGCACCGAGCTCGGGTCCGGGATCTCGGCGCTCCAGTAGACGAGCACCGAGAGCAGCAGCGGCACCACACCGAAGATGATGAACAGCGCGAGCACGAGCCGCCGCAGGCGTTCGGCCCTGCCGCGCGGCGGGTGATTCGGGTCTGTGGTGGGTCTCGGCCGGGCGGGCGGGCGGTTGTTCGCCGCGTGCGCACGACGATTCGCGCGGGCGGCGGGTGAGGTCAGCTCGTTGAAACCCGCGATGGAGGAATAGGGCGCGGACTCGGCGCCGCGCCGCGACTTCCGCCTGCGAATCGAGCCCACGATCATCTCCTCCCGGAGCGTCGGTCGAAACTCACCTGCACGAACAACGATCGGAAATGTGCCCCCACGGCCCGACTGTACTCGTGCGGTGGGTGACCCGCGATGCTATCACCGGGGCGTCGCGACGCAGCGCGATCGCGCCTAGGGGTCAGCTCTTGACGCCACCGGCGGTGAGACCGGAGATGATCCGGCGCTGGAACAGCAGCACCATGAGCACCAGCGGAATGGACACGATGGTGCCCGCCGCCATGATCGCCGCGTACGGCTCGACCAGCGGATTGTTGCCGGAGAACCGGGCGACCGCGACGGTCACCGGCTCGGTCTTGTCCGAGGAGAGCAGCCGGGCGAGCAGGTACTCGTTGACCGCGGCGATGAACGCCAGGATCGCGGTGGTGAACACCGCGGGCGCGGCCAGCGGCAACATCACCAGGCGGAAGGCCTGCATCTTCGTCGCGCCGTCGATGCGCGCGGCTTCTTCGAGTTCCCAGGGCAACTCGGTGAAGAACGAGGCGAGGATGTAGACCGTCATCGGCAGCACGAACGAGATGTTCGGGATGATCATCGCCTGGTACTGGCCGATCCAGCCGATGTTGGTGAACAGCTGGAACAGGGGGGTCACCAGGACGACGACCGGAAACATCGATGCGCTCAGGATCAGCCCCGACACCAGATACTTGCCGCGGAAGGTCAGCCGCGCCAGCGCGTATGCCGCCATGACCCCGATGAGCAGGGCGATCACCGTGGTGATCGAGCCGATGACCACGCTGTTGAGCAGCGCCCTGCCGAAGTTGTTGCCACGGCTGGTGTCGAAGGCGTTGCGGAAGTTCTCCAGCGTGACGTGCGTGGGCCAGGGCGTGCTGTCGAAGGTGTAGTCCGGATCGCGGAACGCGGTGACGGCCATCCAGTAGAACGGTCCGAGACCCCACACCAGCACGATGAACACACCGGCGTACAGCCGCACCGACTTGAGCCGGTTGGTCCACGGAACCGATTGCGCGGCAGGCTTTGCCGAAGTCTGAACGGACATCAGTGCGCCTCTCGCTGTTCCTCTTGGGTCCGGACCGCGTTCGCGCCCAAGACCTTCACCAGCACGAAGGCCACCGCGAAGATCAACAGGAAGGTGATCGTCGACAGTGCGGCCGCGCTGTTGGGGCCCTGCCGGACCTGATCGACGACCAGGATCGACAGCACCCGGGTGGACGGGTTGTTCAGCGTCATGATCGCGGGCAGGTCGTACATGCGCAGCGCGTCCATGGTGCGGAACAGCACCGCGACCAGCAGCGCCGGCCGCAGCAGCGGCAGCGTGATCTGGGTGAAGCGCTGCCAGGCGGTGGCGCCGTCGACCCTGGCCGCCTCGTACACGTCGGCCGGGATCACCTGCAGACCCGCCAGCAACAGCAGCGCCATGAACGGCGTCGTCTTCCACACGTCGGCGGCGATCACCGCGAACCGCGCGGCCCAGGCGTCGGAGGTCCACAGGATGTGGGTGCCGAACACCCGGTTCACCACGCCGTCGTACTGGAACATGAACTCCCACAGCCGCGCCGTGACCGCGGTCGGGATCGCCCAGGGGATGAGCACCGCGGCGCGCAGCAGGGCGCGGCCGCGGAACGTCTTGCCCATCACCATGGCGAAGCCGAGACCGAGGGTGGCCTCCAGCGTCACCGTGACCACCGTGAAGAACAGCGTGACGCCGATGGCCATCCAGAACTGCGAACCGAGGTTGCCGGTGGGACAGCTGACCGTCTCGCCGCCGGCCTGGCACTGTTGCAGCAGCCAGTGGGTGTAGTTCGAGAAGCCCGCGCTGCCGCCCTCGGTGAACATCCCCGTCGCCGGGTCCAGTCCCGAGTCCTTCTGGAACGACATCCACAGCGCCCGCACCACCGGATACCCGATGACCACGGCAAGCGCCAGCAATACCGGCGAGACGAACAGCCACGCTTTACCGGAGCGCCGCATTTCCGAGGCCAGGGTCTCGCCGAGCCCACGCTTACGTGGCAGGAAATCCTCGCTCGACACAGTGCTGGCCGCTCCCGAAGGATCCGACACCGTTTCTCTCTCCTACGGGTCTCGTCGGGTCCGTTGCGCTCGCGCCTACGATCCCGCGGTCTCGATGCCCTTCTGCATGCCGGTGATCGCGTCGTCGACAGACTTGGTCTGCTTCAGCGCAGCATAGGCGTTTTCCTGGATGGCCTTCGACACCGCGGGGTAGAACGGCGTGACCGGGCGCGGCACCGCGCTGGCGATGGAATCCTTGAGCGCGGGCAGGTACGGCATCTTCGCGATCAGTGCCGGGTCGTCGTACATCGACGCGCGCACCGAGGGCAGCGCGCCGGAGGCGACGATGTGCTGGGCGTCCTCGCTGATCAGGAAGCGCAGGAAGTCGAGCGCGGTGGCCTTGTTCTTGGAGTAGGCGCTGATCGCGGCGTTGTAGCCGCCGAGGGTGGACGCGCCGACACCGTTCTCGCCGGGCAGCGGCGCGACTCCGAACTTGTCCTTGACCGCGGACGACTCGCCGCCGACGTCACCGTAGGTGGACGGCCACGACCGCAGGAACATCAGCTTGCCCTGCGCGAAGGCGTTGCTGCTCTCCGGCTCCTTGAAGGAGATGGCCTCCGGCGGGATGTCGCCGTTCTTGTAGGCGTCGACCAGCACCTTGAGTCCGGCCCTCGACTGCGGGCTGTTCACCGTCGGGGTCTTGCCGTCGGAGCCGACGAAGCTGCCGCCGTAGGCGTTGATCACCTCGGCGGTGTTCACCGTCAGGCCCTCGTAGGGTGCGAACTGCCCGGCGTAGCAGCCGATGTTCTGCTCCTTGGCCACCGGGCACTGCGCGAGCAGCTCGGTCCAGGTCTTCGGCGGGTTGGGCACCAGGTCCTTGCGGTAGAACAGCAAGCCGCCGTTGGTGTTTCGCGGCGCCGCGTAGAGGGTGTTGTTGTAGGTGGCGCTGGCGACCGGCGGGGAGAGCAGCGCGGAGGTGTCGATGGCGAAGGAGTCCTTGAGCGGCTGGATCCAGCCCTTCGCGGCGAACTCGGCGGTCCACGGCACGTCGAGCGCGACCACGTCGTAGTTGGACTGCTTGGAGCGCATGTGCTCGACCAGGTCGTCATACTGCTGCGAGGCGTCGTTCGACTGTTCCTTGAACGTCACCTGTTCGTCCGGGTGCGCGGCGTTCCAGCGCTCGATGAGCTGCTTGACCGCACCGGTCTCGGTGGTGTCCTTGCCCTCGACGTAGGTGATCGGGCCGCGCCCGTCCAGGTTCTGGTTGATCGGGCTGCCGCCGCTGTCACTGGAGCAGGCGCTGGTGAACGTCGCCGTCAGCAGCGCGACCGAGACAGCCGCCATCGCGGCCTTCGGTACGAGCGACGTACGTAGGGACGACACCTTTTTCACAGCCATCGCGGACACTCCAGATCGATCGTGAGCATTAGCACACCCTGCCGGTTGCACAACGCAAGATACATGGTGTGGGAGTTACTCGGGGGCATGTGGCGGGAAGTCCTCGCTACGCCGCCGCGTCCAGCCGCCTAAGCTCGCAGGTGATGACATCGCCGAACCCGGTTCCCGAACGGATGCTGACACGCATCGGCGGACTGCTGCGCCAGGCCGAGTCCACCGACAACGAACACGAGGCCGAGGCGTTCCTCGCCGCGGCGCAGCGCCTCGCGACGCGCTCGTCCATCGATCTGACGGTGGCGCGTGCGCACGTCGCGGGGCGTGAACGCAGGCCGACCCCGGTGCAGCGGATCATCCCGATCGGCGAGCCGGGCAAGCGTGGATTGCGCACGTACGTGCAATTGTTCGTCGCGATCGCGACCGCCAACGATGTGCGCTGCGATGTCGCTCGCACCTCGACCCAGGTGTACGCCTACGGTTTCGACTCCGACATCGATACTTGCGAGGCGTTGTACGCGAGTCTGCTCGTGCAGATGGTCCGCGCCTCGGATCAGTACATCAAGTCGGGCCAGTACCGGTCGGCCACGGTGGAGAAGGTCGTCACCGAAAAGCGCTGGGGTCGCAGGGTGCAACGCCGGGTGCAGGCGCCCGTCGCGGGCGTGACGGCCCGGCTGAACTTCCAGATGGCCTTCGCCGCGCGGATCGGGCAGCGCCTCGCCGCGGTCAAGGCCGAGGTCGAGGCGGAGGTGGCGCCCGCCGACGCGCCCGCCACCGGCACCGCGCTGGCGTTGCGGGACAAGGAGATCGAACTCACCGACTTCTACGCGCGTACCTCCGAGGCGCGGGGTACGTGGCGCGGACCGCAGGACTCGGCCGGGCATTCCGCCGCGGCACGGCGCGCGGGCGACCGGGCGGGCAAAGCGGCGCGTCTGGGTACCTCGCCCGAACTCGGCGCCGCGCGTGGGCAATTGACGGCGCGCAAGTCGCGAGGCAAGGGCAGCGGGTCGGCGTGAGTGCGGTGCGCGCGCGGTCGGGTGCCTCAGGTGCCGAATTCCGGCTCGGGTCGCGCGTTCGGGTGCGTAGGACGATGCTCGTGGGCGTGCGTCAGCCGAGTGCTTCGAGCCACAGTCCGACGTCGCGTGGCGGTGGGCGGCGCGACGACCCTCGATACGCGATCGGCGGGGCGTCGTGAGCGTGCGAGATACGCAGCGCGCCAAGGTGTACGACGCGGAGCAGTTGGTGCGCGGCGTATTCGACCGAGCCGACGAACACGGCAACCGCACCGTCGAGCTGTACGGCTCACACATCACGCTGCCGATCGAGCGGCGTTTCGCCTCCGTCGATTCGGTGCAGGTCTATGCGAGCAAGGTACTGGCCCTGAATTGGGTTCGGGCGCAATGGGATCGCGCGGGCGTGCCGGTGCGGGTGCGGGCCAGGGCGGGGGCCACCGCCGCGCACTACGAGTCCGCCGACGCGGTGCTCGCCGTCCCGTTGCACACCGGTGGCACGGCGTGGGCGCTGCGTGAACTCGTTGTCCTGCACGAACTCGCCCATCACCTGGAGGCCGAGCCCGGCGAGGTCGCCCCGCACGGTCCCGAATTCTGCACCCGCTACCTGGAATTGGTGGACGGCGTTATCGGTCCCGAAGCGGCGCTAGTGCTGCGCGCGACGATGCTGGGCTGCGGGGTCCGCCTTGGCTGAGTGTTCGCCGCGAGTGCGTCGTTCAGGTCGAGGCGGTGGCCAGCGGCAAGGTGCGGCGGAGGCGGTCCTGCCACCAGGCGACCCGCTCCGGGTCGCGTTGCCGGTATTGCTCGAGCAGCGCGGGGTCGGGATGCGGTGCGGTGCGCGGCACCGGCAGATATCCGTCGACCGGGCGCAGCGAGTCGTCCACCACGTCCCCCGTGAGCAGTGACAACGTGCCGAGCCCGCAGGCGAAGCCGAGTTCGGGGAGCGCGCCGGCGAGGGCGAGCTGCGCGGCCAGCCCGACGCTGGTTTCCAGCGCCGAGGAGATCACACAGGGCAACCCGGCGGCCTCGGCCACCCGCAGCGCGCGCCGGACCCCGCCCAGCGGAGTGCATTTCAGCACCGCGATATCGGCGGCGCCGGCGACCGCGACCCGCAGCGGGTCCTCCGCGCGCCGGATCGATTCGTCCGCGGCGATGCGGACCTCGACCTGTTTGCGCACCGCCGCCAGCTCATCGATGGTGCGGCACGGCTGCTCGACATACTCCAAACCGCCTGCGGCACGGTCGATCCGGTTGATGTGGGTGACCGCGGTCGCGACGTCCCACACCGCGTTGGCGTCGACCCGGATCGCCCCCGCCGGGCCAAGCGCGTCACGCACGGCCTCGACCCGCGCGAGATCCTCGGCCAGTGCGTCGGGATGGTCGGCGACTTTCACCTTCGCCGTGCCGCAGCCTGACGCCGCCACGATCGCGTGCGCGCGCTCGGCATCGACCGCGGGCACCGTGCAGTTGATCGGGATCCGGTCGCGGACCGGGTCCGGCCAGCCGATGCTCACCTGTTCGAGCGCCGTCGCCAGCCACCCGGCGGCCTCCCGGTCGTCGTATTCGACGAACGGGCAGAACTCACCCCAGCCGAGCGGTCCACGGATCAGCATCCCCTCGCGCACCGTGATACCGCGGAACCGGGTGCGCATCGGGATGGCGTAGACGAAACTCTCGAGCACGTGATCGGTCATCGGCGTCAGCGTAACCGGCGCGGAAACCTCTCACCCGGCCTGAGTAGTTTTGCGGTACCCGCCCGCTGCCTGCCCTGCGATGCTGAAGCCATGACCTACTACCCGGCCGCTCAGCAGACGGCCCGGCCGCCACAGCGGACCTGGGACGTGATCCTCACCATCGTCCTCTACTGCGCCGCCGTGGTAGCGGGCCTGATCGCCGCCTACTTGACTGTTTTCTTCGCCTTCGCCGCCGATGCCTGCGGGTCGGGCCGCACCTGCCACGACGAGTATCTGAACGCCGCCTTCGCCGTCTCCTGGGGCGGCACCGCCGCAGCCCTCGTCGTTTCCCTCGTCATGATCATCGTCGCCGCCGTGAAGCGCTGGCTGATGTTCTACTGGCCGATCCTCGCCATGGCCGTGATCGTGGGCTCGTTCGTCTGCGGCGCGTCCCTCGCGAGCCAGGTCTAGGACACCCGCGCGCGGGTCCGGCGATCGACCCCCGGACCCGGCGACGCGTGCAGAACGATCTCAGTCGACGGTCCGGCCGCGCAACATCTTGGGGTGAACGAGGTTGTCGGCAGGTTTCGTACCGGCCGGGCGTTTGGGGTGGTGACGTTGCGGGCAGGAATGGGGGGTGAGATCGGAATTACGGGGGTGGGGAGCGGATATCGCGCGAGCCGTGCTCGGGTCGATGTTCGTGATCGGGTTCGCCTGGGTCGTAGCGGCATTCGTGTCGGTCTACGACGTGGTGGCATGGGAGGACGCCGACGGCGGGGCGCGGCGGTACCTGGGGATCGCGCAGTTCGTCGCGTTCGCGGGGATCGTCGGCGCGGTGCTGTGGGCGGTGCTGCTGATGGCGGGGAGAGTCAGGGCGCGCAGGCCGGTCGGCTGGACCCCGGTGGTGGCGGTGCCGGTGATCATCGGGGCTTGGGTGGTCGGCCTGCTGGTGACGATCGTGCTGGTCGCGGTATGACGGTGCCCACCCCGGCGGGGTGGGCACCGATCGATCAGAGGCGTTCGAGGATCATCGCGTTCGACAACCCGCCTGCCTCGCACATGGTTTGCAGGCCGTAGCGGGCGCCGCGGTCCTGCATGGCGTGCACCAGTGTGGTGGCCAGGCGGGCGCCGGAGGCGCCGAGCGGGTGGCCGATGGCGATCGCGCCGCCGTTGACATTGACCTTGGCGAGGTCGGCGCCGGTCTCCTGCGCCCAGGCCAGCACGACCGGTGAGAAGGCCTCGTTGACCTCGAACAGATCGATGTCGGAGAGCTGAAGTCCGGCCCGCCGCAACACCTTTCGGGTCGCCGGGAGGACTGCGGTAAGCATCAGCAACGGATCGTCGCCCGCCACCGCGAAGCTGTGCAGCCGGGCCAGCGGACGCAGGCCGAGTTCTCGCGCGCGCTCGCTGGTCATGATGAGCACCGCGGCGCTGCCGTCGCTGACCTGGCTCGCCGATGCCGCCGTGATCGCCCAGCCGATCTGCGGGAAGCGGGCGGCCATCGCCTCGTCGTAATAGGCGGGGCGCAGCGCGGCGAGCGTGTCCAAGGTGCTGCCGACCCGGATGCCCTCGTCGGTGAGCAGTCCGCCGAGTGGGGCGAGTTCGCGCGCGAACAGTCCGTTCTTTGTTGCCAGCGCGGCCTTTTCGTGGCTGCCGAGGGCGAACTCGTCGAGCTGGGTCCGACTCAGGCCCCACTTGGCGGCGATCAGTTCGGCGCTGATCCCCTGTGGCACCAGGCCCTGCGGGTACCGCTCGGCGAAGCCGATGCCGGAGCTATCGTCGGAACCGATCAGGTTGGCGCCCATGGGCACTCGTCCCATCGACTCGACGCCTGCGGCGACGACGATGTCGTACGCACCGGCGAGCACGCCCTGCGCGGCGAAGTGGATGGCCTGCTGGCTGCTGCCGCACTGCCGGTCCACCGTGGTGGCGGCGACGGATTCGGGATAGCCCGCCGCGAGCGCGGCCCGCCTGGTCATGTTCATGCCCTGCTCGCCGACCTGGGTGACGATGCCGCCGACGACGTCATCGATGAGTACCGGGTCGACGCCGCTGCGGCTGACCACCTCGCGCAGGCTGTGCGCGAGCAGATCCACCGCGTTGACCTCGTGTAACGCGCCGTTCGGCTTGCCCTTGCCGATCGGGGTGCGTACCGCTTCGACGATCACCGCGTCTCTCACGGTGCAACCTTTCCGAACCGAGAACCGGGCGACCATGCCTGGCTCTATCAATACATAGTCAGGTTACCCCTGGCGATAGTTGTGGCAAGTCAGCTCGGATATGCTGTCGGTCATGGCAGCAGTGATGGAGGGCCCGTTGGCCGATCTGAGTGCGTGGCAGGCGACGGACTGCTCGATCGCCAAGGCGATGGACCTGATCGGTACCCGCTCGGCCGTGCTGATCCTGCGCGAGGCCTACTACGGCACCACCCGGTTCGACGGGTTCGCCCAGCGCGTCGGCATCACCGACGCGGCCGCGGCCGCGCAGCTGCGCAAGCTCACCACGGCGGGCCTGCTCGCCAAGCGGCCCTACCAGGAGCAGGGCAAACGCACCCGGCACGAATACGTGCTGACCGACATGGGCCGCGACCTGCTCCCTGCCGTGCTGGCCCTGATGCAGTGGGGCGACACCTACCTGCAACCGGGCCCGGCGCCGCTACTGCTCGTCGAGGAGGCCACCGGCGCGCCGGTGCGGGTGCAGGTCCGCAGCGAGTCGGGGCACGAGATCGCACTCGAAGAGCTGGGGGTGCGGTTGAACGATGACTACATGGCTGCGAAGCGGCGCAAGCGAGCGCCGAAATCCTGAAGTCGCAACACGTTTCGAATTCCGCGCGACTGTTGCCGACGCGGCTCGGGGGTATCCGCCGACCCGGTCCGGTGCGGGTCGGGCCGGCGGAACCGTGACTCAGTTCAGGCGACGTCCGTCGGTGGCGGAGAAGAAGTAGGTGTGGGCCGGGTCGGTGGACAGGCGGACCCGGGTGCCCTTCGAGGGCGGGTTGCGCCAATCTGCCCGCGCCACAATGGCTTCCCCGGCGGCGTTGCCCTGTGCGGTGGTGCGACCGTAGATGTAGGCGTCGGAGCCGAGTTCCTCGACCACGTCGACCTCCATCTCGATGCCGCCGCTCGCACCGTTGAGCTCGAAGTGCTCCGGGCGGATGCCGACCGACACCGAGCCCTCGGCCGCGTCCACCACCGAACGCGGCAGCGGCAGGTCGTGACCGCCGAGCGAGACGCTCCCGTCGGACACCGGCAGCGTGAACAGGTTCATCGCGGGCGAGCCCATGAACCCGGCGACGAACACGTTGACCGGATTCTGGTACAGGTCGCGCGGGGTCGCGCACTGTTGCAGCAGACCGTCTTTCAGCACGGCGACGCGATCACCCATGGTCATCGCCTCGACCTGGTCGTGCGTGACGTACACGGTGGTGGTGCCGAGCCTGCGCTGCAGCTGGGCGATCTGGGTGCGGGTCTGCACGCGCAGCTTCGCGTCCAGGTTCGACAGCGGCTCGTCCATCAGGAACACCTGGGGCTGGCGCACGATCGCGCGACCCATCGCGACGCGCTGGCGCTGACCGCCGGAGAGCGCCTTCGGCTTGCGGTCCAGGAACGGTTCCAGGTCGAGCAGCTGCGCCGCCTCGAGCACCCGCTTGTCCTTCTCCGCCTTGGCGACCTTGGCCAATTTCAGGGCGAAGCCCATGTTCTCGGCCACGGTCATGTGCGGGTAGAGCGCGTAGTTCTGGAACACCATCGCGATATCGCGTTCCTTGGGCTCGGCGTGCGTCACGTCGTTGGCGCCGATCAGAATGCGCCCGTCGCTGACGTCCTCCAGTCCCGCGAGCATGCGCAGCGAGGTCGACTTGCCGCAACCGGAAGGGCCGACGAGAACCAGGAACTCCCCGTCCTCGATCTCCAGGTTCAACTGGTCCACCGCAGGTTTGGTAGAACCGGGGTACAACCGCGTAGCGCGATCAAAAGTCACTGTGGCCATGCGAAATCACTTCCCATCACCGGCAGGAACGTGCCGGACGATCCGAGTAAGGGTTGACCCGCGATATTACTGGCTCTGCGCGAATCCTGCTCGAATTGCCCGAATTCGCGCGGAATCGATCGTTGGTAGGGAGAACGTCACAGCGTTCGCGGCCAGTTCTCGGTGCATGTGACGTGCGGCGACGCGCGGGCTGGGGTGTTGGTTGACCTGGGGGTGGGGGTGGGTTGGGATGGGTGGGTGGCGCGGCGATGGTGGCGGGAGCTTCCGCCTGCGGCGGGGTCGTTTGTGATGGCTACCGGCATTGTGTCGGTCGGGTTGCATCTGACCGGGTTCGAGGTGGTGTCGTTGAGTGGGCTGGTGCTGGCCGCGGTGGTGTGGCTGGTGCTGGTGTTCGATTTCGCGGAACGGCTGCTGCGCAACAGATCTCGCTGGTTGTCCGAGGCGGATACGCCGCCCGCGCTGACGGGGATCGCGGCGACGACGGTGCTCGGCACCCGGCTCGCGCAGCTGGGTCTGCTCGGTGTCGCGGCGGTGCTGCTGGCCGCGGCGACGCTGGTCTGGCCGGTCCTGCTGAACGCGGTGCTGCGCCAGGCCCGGCGGCGGATGCCGGGCGCGGTGTTCCTGGTGTGCGTCTCGACGCAGGGCCTCGCGGTACTGGCTGGCACTTTGGCACTGGCCGGCGCCGGGGATTGGCTGATCCTCGCCACGGCGGTGTTCTTCTCCCTCGGCCTGCTGCTCTATGTCGGGGCATTGGCGCGTTTCGATGTCGCACAGGTGTGGACCGGAGCGGGTGATCAGTGGATCGCCACCGGAGCGCTGGCCATCTCCGCCTTGGTGGCGTCGAAACTCGTTGCGGCCCACCAGTTGACCGGCGGCATGCACGGCCTGCTCCGGATCGTCGCGCTGATCGTGCTCGGGCTCAACCTGATCGGCTACGCCGTGCTGCTGGTCGCCGAGGTGCTGCGCCCGCGACCCGGCTACGACATCCGCCGCTGGGCCACCGTCTTCCCGCTCGGCATGACCGCCGTCGCGGCGCTGTCCACCGGCGCCGCCGTCGGCGTGCCCGCGCTGCACCTGCTCGGCGAGTTGCTGCTGGTCGTGGCGGTGGGCGCCTGGGCGCTGACCTTCACGGTCCTGCTCACCGACCGCAGCACCTTCCGGCCGCGTCGCGCCTGAGCGGGGTGCCGTCGGGCATCGGCCGCCGCGAGTAGCCTCGATCAGGGGCCGAACAGCGAGGGAGGAGCATTGCTATGAGCGAACGCAGTGAGCGAATCACCGAGGCGCGAGCATGAGCCGCCCGGTTCGGATCGGAGTTCAGTTACAGCCGCAGCACGCGCCGAAGTACGGGCTGATCCGCGATGCCGTGCGCCGTGCCGAGGACGCGGGCGTCGACATCGTCTTCAACTGGGATCACTTCTATCCGCTCACCGGCGACCCGGACGGCGCGCACTTCGAGTGCTGGACCATGCTCGGCGCGCTCGCCGAGCAGACCGAACGGGTGGAGATCGGCGCGCTGGTCACCGGCGGCGGCTACCGCAACCCGGACCTGCTCGCCGATATGGCGCGCACGGTGGATCACATCAGCGACGGCAGGCTCATCCTCGGCATCGGTGCGGGCTGGTTCCAGAAGGACTACGACCAGTACGGCTACGAGTTCGGCACGGCGGGCAGCAGGCTCGCGCTGCTGAAGGAGAACATGGCCAGGCTCACCGTGCGGCTTCGCGCGCTGAACCCGGCGCCGACCAGGCAGATCCCGATCCTCATCGGCGGTGGTGGCGAGCGCAAGACGCTGCGCCTGGTCGCCGAGTACGCGCACATGTGGCACAGCTTCGCCGACCTGGACCAGCTCGTGCACAAGAACAAGGTGCTCGCCGAGCATTGTGCCGCGGTCGGCACCGACGACACGAGGATCGAGCGTTCGGTGCCGTGGCCGGGGCTCGAGCAGGCGCCCGCCTTCGTCGCCGCCGGTGTGTCCACCTTCACGGTCGGTGTCAGCGGGCCCGACTACGACCTGAGCACGGTGGAGCGCGCGCTTCGCTGGCGCGACGAGGTCAACCCCGAGCAGGTCAGCGGGCTCGCCTGACGGCGTTCGGCCCGGTCGGCGCCGGATTGCCGGGCCGGGACGGGGCGGTGCGGCGGAATTCGGATCACGGTGATCCGAATTCGCGTATTCCTGGTCCGACTTGTCCCGTTCGCGGTGCCGTCGGGGTAGCTGCGGGTTAGCAACCGGTCCGCCGCTAGGGTTGTCCATCATGGCTGGTCTGCCCGCTGTGCGGTCTCGTGCGTTGATCGCCGTGATATTGCTCGCCGTTGGTCTCGCGGCCACGGCGTGCGGTTCCGGCTCCGATGGTGCGTCCTCGGAGCGCAACCTGTGTTCCCCGCCGGGGGTGAGCGCCGCCTCGGCCGCGCCGACCAACCTGGCCTCGGCGCAGACCGCGGGCGCGGACAAATACACCACCGCGACCACCGCGCCGGTGTCCGCGATCGACGTCTCGAAACTGGGCTTGATCACGCCAGGCAAGCTCAGCGTCGGCACGCTCTCCGACGCGCCGCCGAGCATCTGCGTCAACGGCGCGGGCGCCTTCACCGGCTTCGACAACGAGCTGCTGCGCGCGATCGGCGCGAAACTCGGTCTGCAAGTGGAATTCTCGGGCACCGAGTTCGCCGGGCTGCTCGCGCAGGTCGCGGGCGGGCGCTTCGACGTCGGCTCATCGAACATCACCACCACCGACGCGCGCAGGCAGCTGGTCGGCTTCACCAACGGCTACGACTTCGGCTACTTCTCGCTGGTCACCCCGGCAGGCAGTGCGATCGCAGGCTTTTCGGACCTCGACAGCGGCAGCCGGATCGCGGTCGTGCAGGGCACGGTGCAGGACGAGTTCGTCGTCAACACGCTGCACCTGGACCCGGTGAAGTTCCCCGACTACAACACCGCCTACGCCAATCTGAAGTCCGGTCAGGTCGACGCCTGGGTGGCGCCGTCCGCGCAGGCCGAGGGCGCGATCAAGCCCGGCGACGGAACGACGGTGTCGCAGAACACCTTCAGCCTGGACAACTTCGTCGGCTACGCGGTGGCCAAGCACAACCAGCCGCTGATCGACGCGCTCAACAGCGGCCTCGACGCCGTGATCGCCGACGGCACCTATGCCAAGCTCTACCAGGACTGGGTGCCGCGGGAACTGCCGCCGGGCTGGCAGCCGGGCTCCAAGGCCGCACCGCTGCCGCAACTTCCGGACTTCGCCGCCCTTGCCGCCGCGCGCCAGCCCGAAGACGCCGCGCAGAGCGCGCCGAAATCCACGCTGCAACAATTGCGGGACACGTTCTTCGATTGGTCCCTGTACCGCAAGGCTTTTCCCGATCTGTTCAAGACCGGTCTGCCGAATACCCTGATCCTGGCGGTGGTTTCGGGCGTGCTCGGCACCGTGCTCGGCATGTTGCTCGCGGTGGCGGGCATTTCCAGGACGCGGTGGTTGCGCTGGCCTGCCCGGGTGTACACCGACATCTTCCGCGGGCTGCCCGCCGTGGTGATCATTCTGTTGATCGGCCTCGGCATCGGGCCGGTGGCGCGCAACGTGACCGGGAACAACCCGTACTGGTTGGGCGCGGTCGCGCTGGCCCTGCTGGCCTCGGCCTATATCGGCGAGATCTTCCGCTCGGGCATCCAGTCCGTCGAGGCCGGGCAGCTCGAGGCGGCCCGTGCCATCGGGTTCGGCTACCGGCAGTCGATGACGCTGGTGGTGATCCCGCAGGGCGTGCGGCGCGTGCTGCCCGCGCTGATGAACCAGTTCATCGCGCTGATCAAGGATTCGTCGCTGATCTACTTCCTCGGTCTGCTCGCCACCCAGCGCGAGCTGTTCGCGGTCGGCCGGGACCTGAACGCGCAGACCGGAAACCTCTCGCCGCTGGTCGCCGCGGGCCTGGTCTACCTGCTGCTGACCATCCCGCTCACCCACCTGGTGAACTACATCGACCGGCGCATGCGCACCGGCAGGCCGGACCGGCCGATCGACCCGGTCGAGGCCGCCACGATCACGGAAGGGCGCGGATAATTCCATGAGTGCCTCCCTCACCGGTACCGGACTGCACCTCACGCTCGGGCACAACCACGTGCTGCGCGGTATCGACATCCACGTGGACGCGGGTAAGACCACCACGGTCATCGGGCCGTCCGGCTCGGGCAAGTCGACGCTGCTGCGCGTGCTGAACCGGCTGCACGAGCCGGATCGCGGCGATGTGCTGCTGGACGGCACATCGGTGCTCACCGAGGACCCGGACAAGCTGCGCCAGCGCATCGGCATGGTGTTCCAGCACTTCAACCTGTTCCCGCACAAGAGCGTGGCCGACAATGTCGCGCTCGGTCCGCGCAAACTGCGCGGTCTGTCCAAGGAAGCGGCCCGCGCGCTCGCGGTGGAGCAACTCGAGATCGTCGGGTTGTCCGACAAGGTCGACACGCGTCCGGCCAATCTGTCCGGCGGGCAGCAGCAGCGCGTCGCGATCGCCCGCGCGCTGGCGATGAAGCCGGAGGTGATGTTCTTCGACGAGGCCACCTCCGCGCTGGACCCGGAGCTGGTCAAGGGCGTGCTCGCGCTGATGGCCGATCTGGCCTCGGGCGGTATGTCGATGATCGTGGTGACCCACGAAATGGGCTTCGCCCGAACGGTTTCCGACAGCGTGGTCTTCATGGACGCGGGTCAGGTGGTGGAGACCGGGACGCCTGACGCGTTGTTCGACAACGCGCAGACACCGCGCCTGCAACGTTTTCTGTCGCAGGTGCTCTAACGTCTGCGGTGCCGTGGCGTCCGCGTTCCTGCAGCGCGTCGGACGCCGCGGCTTCTCCGGTGCGCTGGCGCACCGCCAGCAACCTTCATTGATGCGCAGATGTTAATGTGTTGTCGATCACAAGCTCTATCTGTCCAGGTTGGGAAAGAGGGAGAACTATGACGACAGCGCATCTGCAGCACACCGCACACGATCACGCGCACGGCCCCGGTTGCGGGCACACCGCGGTCGAGCACGGCGATCACATCGACTACGCGCACGACGGCCACCTGCATCGCGAGCACGACGGCCACTACGACGAGTGCGAGCCGCCGACCCACACCGAACACGCGAACCACACCCACCAGCACGGCGAGGGTTGCGGCCACGAGTCCGTCCAACACGGCGACCACCTCGATTACCTGCACGACGGCCACCGCCACGCCGCGCACGACGGCCACTACGACGAACACTGACCTCCGACCGGCCAAGCCATCGGACCCACCGTGTTCTGGGCTTGGCCCGGTCAGTGCTCGTCGGGTAGCAGGTGGCGCAGGAACTTTTCCGGGGCGGCGAGGAAGTCGCGAGTGAGGCGCACCGGGAGGGCGTCGTCGTAGTCGACGGGGGTGATCGAGCCGTCCTCGGCGATTTCGAGGATGCTCGCGCCCGGTAGCGCGAGCAGGACGGGGGAGTGGGTGGCGACGATCAGTTGGCTGCCCTGGTCGGCGAGTTCCGCCCAGCGGGCGAGCACCGCCAGGCAGCCGCGAATCGACAGCGCCGCCTCGGGCTCGTCCAGCAGATACAACCCCTGTGGCCCGAACCGGTGGATCACCAGGTCGACGAAGGATTCGCCGTGGGAGCGCTCGTGCGGTGAGACGCCGCCGTAGGCGGGCAGCAGCGGCGGGCCGCCACTGCGATCGAGTCGCTCGATCTCCGACGCCACGTTGTAGTACGACTCGGCCCGCAGGAAGAAGCCGTTGCGCGGTTTGTTGATGCCGCGCTGCAGGACCAGATGATCCCCCAGCGACGATTCGCTGGCCCGGGTGGCGAAGTGGAAGTGCCGGCTGCCGCCCTCCGGATTGAACCCGGCCGCGACCGCGATGGCCTCGAGCAGCGTCGACTTGCCGGAACCGTTCTCACCCGCCAGAAAGGTGACACCCGGCGCCAGACTCAAACCCGGCGAGCCTGCCAACTGCCGCACCACGGGCAGCGTGAACGGATAGTCGTCGGTGACCGCGTCCTGCGGCAGCAGGACGCGCCGGAGGAAGCCACCTCGCGCCGCGAAGCGGTCATTGCGCACGATGATCGTCCTCTCTACCCACACCATCACGGTACGTCGCCACGCTATCGGCGGCCGCCAGGGTGCCGAGCGCTGGCGCACTAGAGTCGTCCGGGTGATCGAGGCGACGAAGATTTCCACCGCTGCGGGGACGTTCGACGCGCTGGCCTGCGGGGATGTGCGTGGTCGTGAGGTCATGCTGCTGCACGGGTTTCCGGAGGCGGCCATCGAGTGGGAGTTTCAGCTGCACACGCTCGGCGGCGGTGGGTGCTACGTGGTGGCACCCGATCAGCGCGGGTATTCCGCGGGGGTGCGCCCGCAGCGGCCCGCCGAGTACCGGCTCGACGAACTGGTCGGCGACGTGCTCGCCATCGCGGACGAATTGGGTTGGCAGCGCTTCGATCTGGTCGGGCACGACTGGGGCGGATACGTCGGCTGGGCGGTGGCCGCGCGGTATCCGGAGCGGCTGCGCACCTTCACCGCCGTCTCGCAACCGCATCCCGCCGCGCTGCAGCAGGCGCTGAAAGACGACGAGGACCAGGCGCTGCGGTCGCAGTACGTGGCACGGTTGCGCGAGCCGCGCACCGCCGAGCGGGCCCTGCTCGCGGACGGCGCGATCGGCCTGCGGCGGCTCTTCGAATGGAAGGTCCCCGAGGAGCGCGTCGAGCACTATGTGGATCGGCTCGGTCAGCCCGAAGCGTTGACCGCGGCGCTGAATTGGTATCGGGCAGCGCATTTGTCGGGGCGGGTCGGCGAGGTGACGGTGCCCACGCTGTACGTGTGGAGTACCGAGGACAGCGTCATCGGCTCCACCGCCGCGCTCGCCACGCGGCAGTACGTGACCGGCCCCTATCGCTTCGAAATGCTCGAAGACGTCTCGCACTGGATTCCCGAGCAGGCCCCGGAAGACCTGACCCGATTGATCATGCGGCACCTGCTCGCCCATCGGTCCTGAGTCGGGACACGTTCGCCCGGCAACCTTTTCGCGAGCGTCCGCGCGCACCGCGGGGCGGGACATGGCCTTCGAGTTAACGAATCGGTGACACGCCGATCCAAAGGGGCATACCGCTCCGAATGCGGAGCATGCCCAACTCGAATACGCGCACTCTGCACGAACTGCCGTCGGCCGTCGCGGCCGTCGTCCGCGAAGTGGTGGCAACCGGCGCGGACGCCATCGTCACCGACGGCGACACCGAGATCGCGGTGATCATGACGATGGCCGACTACGAACGGCTGCACCAGTACGCGGATCTGGCGGACGCGTCCCGGCCGGACTACGCGGGCGAGGTGCAGGCGATGTCCATCTCGCAGATGCTCGATGTGCTCGGCGTCGACCCCACGGTGGTGCGGCCGGTCCGCGGCCGGGGCCAGGTCGTGCCCTAGGCGAGCAGGGTGGCGAAGGCCGACCACAGTAGCGGCGAGTACTCGATCGTGCCCGCGTCGCGCCACCGGTTCAATTGCGCGCGTTGCCATTCGGCCAGCGCGGTGATCGGGTCCTCGGTTTCGTGGGCCGCGTCGATCGCGCAGATCGCCTGCTGCAGCGGGTGCGCGTGCGATGGGGCGCCTGCGATCCGATGGAAGGCGAGGTCGGTGGGCAACGGCCAGCGGCTCGCCGTCACCAGTTCGGCACCACCGTTGATCATGGCCGCGGTCAGGCCGAGCGCCTCCGTGAAGCGCAGGTCGCCGCCGCTCTCGCAGGCGATCAGCGCGACCCGGCTCGGCAGCGGCCACAGGTCCGGCCCGTGTGCCGGTGTCGCCGCCAGGGTGTGCGTGCCGAGCAGGAAGTCCTTGGCGGACAACGGCCGATGGGTGCGGTCGGGTTCGGCGAAGCCCAGGGTGTCGGCGGTGCAGGACAGATGCAGTTGCGCGGCTTCGCTCTGGCCGGACTCGGGTGGCGCGGCGGTGACGTGGCCGACGTAGACGAGCCTGCTCGCACCGGCCCGCAGCGTCTCGCCGAGCCAGCTGCGGTCGAGGTCGGTGCGGCGGAAGATCTCGGTCGGCACGGCGACGGCCGGCCGCAGGCGGTCCCGGTCGGCGTAGCCGGCGATGCGGCGGGTGAGCGGGGCGTCGGCGGGCATCCGGCCGAGGACCGAGCCGAGCGTCGAGTCCGCGCGGAAGCCGGGGATGCGCGGATCGAGCACGGCGACAACGGGTTCGCACCGGGTGTGTGCCCAGCTGCGGGCGGTGCGCCCCGGCGCCCGCACGATTCCGGCGGGCGCGAGCAGGCTCACGTCGGCGATATCGATCAGGCGCAGCTCGGGTGCGGGCGCGAGGAGCTCCCACGGCACCTGCGCGACGCGCGGCGAAGGTTGCAGCCGGATATGCGGTCGAATGCCTTGCTGCCACAGCTCATACAGCTGGATCGCCAGCCCCTGCGGCAGCAGCGCGCGGGAAAGAGCCTGGGCTATCGGATATTCGGTGTCATATGCGGCGAACGCGCCGTTCGTCATCGCGTGTTCGAGCCCGCCCGGCCGGGCCGGCTGCGGCAACGCGGCGCTCAGCCGTCGCACCGCCTCGAGTACCGGCCCGCCGGGCAGCATGGCCGCGCCGCGCGCCGCGGTGCCGTCGGGCCAGCGCCAGGACATGTACACATCGCCCGCGTCCGCCATGCGCACCAGGACGGTCGGCTGCCGCGTCATACGGTGAGCACCTTGCTGTCGCGGATCACGCGTCCGTACCGCTGTTCGGCGGCGGCGATATAGGGAGCCAACGCGATGCGGCCCTCCGCGGCCAAAGCCAGGCGGGGCGGCGAGGACACCGGCAATCCCGCCGCGGCGGCCACCTCGGCCAGTGCCGCGCCGAGCTGTAGCGCGCTGACGCCGGGATCGGCCGTCGGCTCGGCGGGCGGCTCGAACAGCTCGAGCGGCAGCTGCGCGGTGGCCGGGCGCTCGGCGCGATCGAGGTTCAAAGTAGTTCCCGCGCACTGGGTTTCGATGAGGTCGGCGAGCAATAAGCCATTGCCCGACAGATAGGCGAAACGGAACGCCAGGCGCATGGCGGGGTCGGCGATCTGCCGATTCCACTGATCACGCTGGGTGCCGTTGGGCAGGGTGTAGCGGACCGCGTCGATGGCGAGCGCCGCGGGCACCGCGATCTCGACGGCCTGGGCGAGCAGTTGTGCTGATGGCGACTCCGCGGCATCCACAGCGCCTTCCAGCAGCGTGGCGTGCCAGTAGTCGAGCTGGGCGCAGTGCAATCCGAGGCCGCGCTCGGCGTAGGCGGTGAACGCCTGCGCGAGCAGCGCCTCGCATTGCGCCGCGTCGCCGTTCTTGAAAGCCACTGTGGCCAAACGCATGCGCAGGTCCGCGGCGTCGAGCACCGCACCGGACTCGACGAAGTAGGCCAGGCCGCGCTCGTAAAGCTCTTGTGCCCGGGTGAGCTCGCCGCGCCCCTCGGCGAGAAAGGCCAGGGTCTTGAGCCCGATGCCGGCCCGATGGCCGAGCCCGGCCTGCTCGAAATACCGCTGGCTGGTCTGTAACGGAGCCTCGGCCTCGTCCAAGCGTGCCAACCGGACCAGCATGGTGGCCAGGTTCTGCTGGGTTTCGGCCACCGCGTTGCGATCACCGGCCGCGTCGAACGCGGCCAGCGCCTGCCGGGTGAGGTCGACCGCCAACTCGCGGCGCCCGGTCTCGAAATACGTGGCGGCCAGGTTCATCAGCGGATGGCCCGCCAGCTTTGGTGCGAACCGCCGTGCCGCGTCCAGCGATTCGGTGGCCAGCTCGGCGGCGTAGGCCCACTGCTGCCGATGCAGCGCGACGGCGGTCAGCGACAGCAGGCAGGCGACCCGGAGCACGCCCTGCTCCGGATCGGTGCTCGCGGCCAGCAACGCGCGCGCCTGCTCCAACGCCTCCTGTGCCGCGTCCAGTTCACCGAGATGCTGGAGCGCCTGGGACATGTTGACCAGCGCGTTGGGGCGCAGCCGCGGCGCGTCTTGCGGCATCGCCGCCAGCGCCTCCCGGTATAGCCGCAGTGCCGTCGCGTGCTCGCCGAGTTCATCGGCCATGCTCGCCGCGTTGACGATGGCGCCGATCCGCACGTCCCCGGTGGTGGTGCGGGCGGCATCCTCGAAGATGCGCAGCGCCTCGGCGGTGTCGCCGCGGGAGTAGGCTTCGGCGCCCGCGGCGAGCAGCGCGCGACCGTCGTCCGATGTGCCGGTGTCCATCTCAGAAGTCCGAATCCGTAGCAGCGGCCGCGGTTTCGGCCGCCAACGCCCCGGCGCCAGGATCGGCGGCGCGGCGTAGCCGATCGGAAGCGAAATCCCTGATGCGGCGGCGGATCTCCGGCCCATCCAAGTCGGTGCCGCCTACCCCGGCATGCGATCCGCCGTCACGCCGCCCGCCGTTGCCCGGCCCTTCGCGGCGCAACCCCGCGTCGCTCGGTTCCCCGGAGCCCCGGTCCGCGTCGCCCGACTCGCTGCCGAGGGCCGCACCGCTGCGCGGTTCGTTGCCGTTCGGGTCGGAGCTGGCCGGCTCGTTGTCGGAGAGACCGGGGTCGCCGACCCCTGGAACCGAAACCTCGATTCGCACAGCGGGATCCGCGTCGGCCGGGGCCGCTACCTCGCCGGTCCACGCGTCGCCGTGCAGGGTCAGTGCTGTGTGCACCGGCCCGGCGGAGGTGTGTACCAGGGCGTGCGGGCGCAGGTGGAGCGGTACGGGACCGCGCAGACCCGGGGCGGCGACGGCGCGGACGGTGACGGTGGTTCGGCCGTCGGCGCGCAGCACCGTCCAGGAGATCGCGCGTTCGGCGGCGTCGAGCAGGCCGGGCGGGCAGCGTCGCCAATTCCAGCCGGTGGTACCCCTGGCCAGCACCAGCGCGCCGCCAGGCGGGGTCATCGCGGGTCCGGCGGCCAAGGCGTAGTCCTCGGCGCGCCCGACGAACACCGGCAGGTCTGCCTCGTCGGCCGCCAGATCGGCACCGTCGAGGAGCATCTCGCATTCGGCACTCAGCGCGGCGATCTCGTCCAGCAGCAGCCGCTCGTCCAGCGGCGCGATGCCGTCGATGGTCGATGCGGGCCACCACCGGCTCGCCCAGTGCGCATAGGCGAGCCGCCATGCGGCCGGCGTCAGGTCCGGAAGTTCCGGCGTGACAGGCAGTTCGACGTCCTCGGCCGCTTCGACGGCGAGGGCGACCTGCTCGCCGAACACCGCCCACAGCCATTCCTGCGCGAGTTCGACGCGCTCGAGCACCGCGGCGGGCAGCGTCGTGCCGTCGAGCAGGTGCCACGTCAGATGGCCGCCCAGCACCTCGAGCACCGTGACGTCGAGCCGTGCCGCCGGGTCGAGCACCGTCGGCGCCCCGGCCGCGGCGATCACCACGAGCCCGTTCTCGGTTCGGCGGATGCGCACCGCGTCGTTCATCAGCTCGCCCTCGATTCGGTCGAATCCGGCTCGGCCGCCATGACACTCAGCGCCTGCTTGACCCTGGTGCGGTGATCGAGGATGACCGAGCGGGCGACGCCGTCGAGCAGATCCCACAGTTCCTCCGGGTCGAACACCGCGAACTCCCGAATGTCGCGGCCGTGCAGCCGAACCCACAGCCGCCGCAGGTACGGCCGCCATGGTGTGCACAACTCCGCGGCGATGGCCGCGAGCGGCCCGGTGGGCCGGGGTGCGGTGCCGTCGCCGACCACCAACCTCCGGGCTTGCAGCACATAGGCTTCCCGCTGCCAGCGGCTGTTGATGACGCGGTGCGCGGCGGTATCGGCGCCGGGGCGATCGGATGGGCCCCGCTCGCGCGCGCCGATCGGGGCGAGCCCGAGCGCGAGTTCGAGCCCGATCGTCGCCGTCACCCGCAGCGTCTCGTCCAAAAGGGCCCATGGCGAACAGCTCCGGGCGATCTCGGTGCGCACCAGCTCGGGAATCGGTGGTAGGTCGGTCCGCTCGGTCGAGGCCTGCAACGCGGTGAACACCCGCTCGTAGACGCTGCGGTCGAAGGGCAAGCCGAGGGTGGCGGTGGCGGCGGAGGCGCCGACCTCGGGCGGCTGCGGCACCGGGTACACCGTGAGTCCGAGCTCACTTGCCGAACAGCCGGATTCGTCCTGCCACAGCCGGATGCCGGTATGCGTGCCCGCGTGCGCGGCGACGAGGCCGTCCAGGCTCGCCTGACCGCTGTCCCGGCGCTGCCCCTGTCTGGCGGCGGCGCACGCGTCGAGCAGCCCGGCGATCGCGGCGGTGTGCGCGACATCCGCCGGGTCGGTCAACGGCCTGCGCCGCCAGGCGATCTCGATCAGCTCGGCGAGCTCGGGGGTGCGTTGCGTGACGTACTCCTTCAGTGCCTGGGTGGTCCGGCCCGCCGCCAGATCGTGCACGTCGCGCAGTGTCGCCTCGGCGACCGCGCGGTCGCGCTCGAGGTCCGGCATGCCCGCCGTCGTCGCGAGCTCGAAACAGCGCTGGAAGTACAGGTCCTGTGGATTGCCCTCGGTGATCCGCAACGCGCGGCGCACCTGCTTGAGCACGGTGAACCAGGCCGCGGTGGCGCGCAGGACGTCGGCCGCGGCATGTACCCGGGTGGCGAGCAGCACCGCGCCGTCGGCGGAGAGGATCGGGCCCGCGCAGAGCGGATGTCGCACGGGCCGGATCACCAGCGGATCGAGCACGAGTTTCACCGTGCGGCGTAGCGGCCCGCCGTGCGGACCGCTGAGCGGTTCGACGCCGTCGAGTTCGCGCCACACCTCGTCGAGCACCATGGCGCGCGGTCGTCGCATTCGACCAGGTTAACGGACATTTATCGGATTCGGACCCGAGCAAACCTGGGATCGGTAGGGCGCGAACCGTTCCTACCTTTCTCGTATCGGCCCAGCCACACCGGGCTGACCGAACTCCAGGAAGGCATCGGGCCCTCCACAGACAGTCAGGAACCATCATGAACACCAAGTCCGTCACCGCCGCCCTCGTCACCGCCGCCGCGACCGCGCTGTTCGTTACCGGGTGTAGCGACAACGCGAGCAGTGCCCCGGCCAAGTCCTCGGGCGCCGCGGCACCGTCCGCGCAGGGCGACCCGGCACCGGCGGGCAAGTCGTCCGCCTCGGTCGACGGCAAGGCGCTCACCGCGACGTTCACCACCACCTGCGCCAAGCAGGCAGGCACGCTGGCGCTCGCGCTCACCGATACCGCCAACCCCACCTACGGCAACCTCTCGGTGAGCGCCACCATCACCGGGACCGACACGGTCCAGGCGGTGGGCTTCGCGGGCACCAAGGGCGGGGAATCCGGCCAACCTTACGCGATCGGCTTCGGCAACGGCATGCCGGGCGGCTCGGCCACCCTCACCAAGGACGGCAACACCTACAAGATCTCCGGCGAGGGAGTGGGCGCTCCCGATCTGACCAACCCGCTCGCGGGCCCCAAGACCTCGAAGTTCGACGTCACCTTCGCCTGCTCGGCCATCGTCGGCGGCTGAACGCCCTCGGCCCCAACCCTTTCCACCCACCCCGCCCCGTCGTCGTGGCCATGCGCCCGACGACGGGGCGGGCTCGAATCCACCAGGAGCATCATGAAAACCCTGCGCTGGTCCGCCGCCGCGCTCGCGGCGCTCGCCATCGGCTACTACCTCTTCCACGGCCTGACCTACGTCCGCACCGATGCCTACGAACCCGCCGGAATGGGCTGGTTCGGTTGGCAATTGGCGCTGCCGATCGTCGCGCTCACCCTCGTGCCGGTGCTCTTCGCGGTGACCGGCGAAGGCATCGCCGCGGCGTTCACCGGCCGCAACAGCGCCGCGTTCCGCAACGGCCTGCTCGGGCTCGGGACGATCAGATCGGTCGGCCGGACCGGCGTGACCGTCAACGATCAGCCGCAGGTCCGGGTGGAGTTCGCGGTCGAGGGCGCGGACGGCAAGACCTTTGTCGCCACCGCGAAAATGATTGTGCCGCTGACCGAATTGGCACTGTTGCGGCCCGGGGTGGTGCTGCCGGTGCGCTATCTGCCCGACCGCACCGACAAGGTCGAGGTCGACCTCTCCGGCGATACCGCGCGGGCCCAGCAGGCCATGAACGAGTCGATGATCCGCAAGGGCATCACCACGCGGCGCAAGCTCGACATCGCCGAGCGCGGCATCGCCACCGAGGCGGTGGTGCGCTCGCTCTCGGTCACCGGTGAGATCCGCGACGGCCATTCGAAGATCGCCCTCGGCTTGGTGGTGACCCGGCCGGACGGCTCGACCTTCAGCACCCTCGTGGAGAAGTTCCTTGCCCCCGGCAGCGTCGGCCAGGTGCAGGTCGGGCGCATCCTGCGGGTGCACTACCTGCCGGAGGTCGAGCAAGAGGTCGTCATCGCCCTCGCCGTTAATGCCTGAACGCCGGCGAATGCCGCGTCCCTCCGAATCGCGCGGAGCGGCGCGGCATTCATTTTCGGCCTGGTCGAGACCATGGCCGATCCCACTAGCTATGTCACCGCGCCCGGTGCGCCTACATGTTGGCGAAGCGGGCGAAATCGCCTTGCGCGCCGCTGTATCGGTTGAGGTCGGTGTTGCCGGCGATGCCGTCGATGCGGCCGCTGTCGGTGGTCTGCCAGAACGTCCAGTGCGGCCAGCCGCCCGGCACCTCGGGGTCGTCGTTGTCCCGGTAGTCGGCGATCCACAGCGGAAACCGGGTGAACTCGTTGGTGTCGGCCATCGCCGTGCGCCAGAAGTTCGGATAGGTGTAGATGATCGGCACGCGCCCGGTGAGGGCCTGCACGGTGTTGAGATACCGGTGCGTCCAGTCGATCAGCGCGGCAGGCGGCAGTCCGCCGGCGGTCTCCAGGTCGAGCACCGGGGGCAGGTCCAGCGCGCCGTTCTGGCCGAGCACCACGGTCGCGTACAGCGCGGCCTGCGGCTCGGGCGGCAGGTTCGGCCGAGCGTAATGGTAGGTCCCGCGCGCCACGCCCGCCGCGCGCATCAGCAGGCTGTCCGGGACGAAGTACGGATTGATGTAGCTCAAGCCCTCGGTGGCCTTCACCATGGCGAAGTCGTGGCCGGAGCGTTTGACCGCGAACCAGTCGATCAGCCGCCCGTCGATGTGCTGCCAGGACGAGACGTCCGGACCGGTCGGCGTCGCCACCGCGGTCGCCTGCGTGGTTGCGGTGAGGATGCCGGTGAGGGCGATCAGGGTCAGCGCCGAACCGCGGCGACGGATGGTCGAGCTCCAACGCGGGATGTCCATGGCGTTCGACGATAGCTATTTGATCTGTCTGTGACCAGTGTTGCGTAAGGTGCAGTTGCGGAACATTTACCCAACGGCACGCGAACCGCGCGCTTCAGCCCAGCCAGTCCAGTACCGACGCGGCGGTCCACGACTGCTGCATGCTGCCAAGCGGCTCGCCGGTGAACGGTTCGTAGTACTCGGCGAAGCTGCCGTCGCTGGCCTGGCGCAGGCCCTCGGCGCGCAGCATGAACGAGCGCTCGGCCCAGCCGCGCCGGGCGAAGACCCAGGAGAACAGCCAGCTCATCACCGGCCATACCGGCCCACGCCAGTACTCGCGGGAGCGGAAGTCGCGCGAGACCGGCGAGGTCGACGGCGGCAGCGCGTAGCGCAGGTCGGGATGCCCGCAGAATCGCGGACCCTCGAACGTGCGCAGCAGGGTGCGCTCGGTATCCCGGGGCAGCCCGCCGCACAGCAGCGGCGCGAACATCGCCAAGGTCTCGGTGCTGATCCAGCGCTGCAACCGCACATCGAAATCCCGGGCGATGCCGGTGCGCGCGTCGGTCGTCGCGATGACGCCCGCGCGGAAGCGCTCGGCCCACGAGTACAGCTCGCGCACGTCCGCGTGCGGCTGCTTGTACTCCTCGCCGATATTGGCGAGCACCTCGCACGCCAGCGCGAAGATCCCGGTGACGAACACGTCCTCGACGGCGAAACTCATCGTCGAGGAGAGCTGGTAGTCGTCGTAGCCCGCCCGCCGCATCTGCTCGACCAGCCACAGATAGCGGTCGTACTCGCGATCGCTCGGGCGCTGGGTGGGGTCGGCGACCACCGCGGTGTCCTCACGCCGGTAGGGCGGTAGATCCTCAGGAATCACGTTGGCGTAGGCCCGATCCCAGCGTGGCGAGTTGTCCATGCCGGATTCCCAGCCGTGATAGAGCGTGATCCGGCCGGTCTCCTTGGGGTCGCGGGCGTGGGCCAGCCAGCGATGCCAGCGCACCAGATCGGGCCAGCGCCGCTGCAGGAAGTCCTCCGCGACCGCGCGGGTGCTGCGGCCGTGCCTGCGTGAGTGGTCGAGGATGCGTTGCACCGCGATGGCGTGCACCGGCGGCTGCGTGATGCCGGAGGTGTCCGGTCCGTCCGGCGCGTTCGCGGCCAGCCTGCGGCACTCCCACCGCGCGGGGCCGGGGAAGTAGCCGTCGACGCCGTTGGCGAAGACGATGTGCGGGATCATGCCGTTCTTCCACTGCGCGGACAGCAGCGTGTCGAGTTCGATCACGGCCCGTTCCACGCTCAGCGGTGCCAGGCCGACCGCGACGAACGCGGCGTCCCAGCTCCACATGTGCGGGTACAGGCGCGGCGCCGCGCTGGTCATCGTGCCCAGGTCGTTGCCACGCAGCAGGTACGCGGCGCGGGCCGCGAGCTGCGTTGGGGTGAATCCCGGGTGTGCCATCCCCCTATTCTGCGGTGCCACCCGCAAGTACGCGCGTTCTGTGATGTCCGACTCGGCCTCGTCCCACCTGGTGGCGGGGGGCTCGTGCGCGGCGGTTGTCACTCTCGAATGCCCCGTCCGTATTTCGCTGCTCGAGATTGTCGATCGATATATGCGTGCATCGCTCTGTTTTCCTGGGCCATTACGGTGGGGCGCATGACCAATGCCGTGACCAGCACCCCGAAGCCGACCGCGCTGATCACCGGTGCGAGCCGCGGGCTCGGCGCCGCGATCGCCCGAGAGCTCGCGCCGACGCACGACCTGCTGCTCGGCGCGCGATCGGCCGAGGCGCTGCGCCCTGTTCTCGACGAGCTGCCCGGCGCGACCGCGTGGCCGGTCGAGCTGACCGACTATCCGGCGGTGGCCGCGGCGACCGCGCAGATACCGCGGCTGGATGTGTTGGTGCACAACGCGGGTGTCGCGGATCTGAACAGCATCGCCGAGTCCACCGTAGATCAGTGGCGACACACGTTGGAAGCCAACGTGATCGCCGTCGCTGAGCTGACCCGGCTGCTGCTGCCTGCCCTGCGCGTCGCGAACGGCCATGTGGTGCTGATCAATTCGGGTGCGGGCCTGCGCGCCAACGCGGGCTGGGCTTCCTATGCCGCGAGTAAGTTCGCGCTGCGGGCCTTCGGCGATGCACTGCGGCTGGAGGAGCCCGCGTTGCGCGTCACCGCCATCCACCCCGGCCGGATCGACACCGACATGCAGCGCGCGATCATCGCGCACGAGGGCAGGGATTACCAGCCGGAGCAGTTCCTGCGCGCGCAGACCGTTGCGGGCGCGGTGCGCACCGCGGTCGAGACGCCGCGCGACGCGCACCCGACCGAGATCGTGCTGCGCCCGATGCCGAGCTAGGAAAAGGCTTCGGCCCCTTCCTGTTCCGGTGTGCGTCGGAGCGGGAAGGGGCCGAGTTCGGTGGACTACGCGACGATGTTGACCAGTCGGCCGGGGACCACGATCAGCTTGCGCGGGGCCGCGCCGTTGAGCAGTGCGGCGATCTTCTCGTCGGTGAGCGCCGCCGCCTCGATGGTGGCGTTGTCGGCGTCGGCGGGCACCTGGATCCGGCTGCGCACCTTCCCGTTCACCTGAATCGGGTACTCGACGGAGTCCTCGACCAGCAGCGCGGGATCGGCCACCGGGAACGGGCCGTGCGCCAGGGACTCGTTGTGTCCCAGGCGTTCCCACATCTCCTCAGCGATATGCGGGGACAGCGGGGCCAGCATCAGCACCAGCGCCTCCACCACGGTGCGCGGCGCGCCGTCGGGGTAGGTCTTGGTGAGATGGTTGGTCAGCTCGATCAGCTTGGCGCCCGCGGTGTTGTCGCGCAGCGCGGCGTAGTCCTCGTCGACACCGGCGATGGTCTTGTGCAGCAGGCGCAGCGTCTCCGGGGTGGGGTCCAGGTCGGCGACGCGCACCGCGCCGGTCTCCTCGTCCACCACCAGTCGCCACACCCGCTGCAGGAAGCGGTGCGCCCCGACGACGTCCTTGGTCGCCCACGGCCGCGAGCTGTCCAGCGGACCCATCGACATCTCGTAGAAGCGGAAGGTGTCCGCGCCGTAGAGGTCGTACATCTCGTCGGGCGAGACCGCGTTCTTCAGCGACTTGCCGATCTTGCCGTACTCCTGGAACACCTCGATCTCGGTGCCGCCCGGCTCGGTCCAGAAGAACTTGCCGTCGCGCTCGACGACCTCGGCCGCGGGCACGTACGCACCGCGCGCGTCGGTGTAGGCGTAGGCCTGGATGTAGCCCTGGTTGAACAGCTTCCGGTACGGTTCCCGGCCGCTGACATCGCCGAGATCGAACAGCACCTTCTGCCAGAACCGCGCGTACAGCAGGTGCAGCACCGCGTGTTCCATGCCGCCGATGTACAGATCGACGCCGCCGGGATCGTCCGGGCCGTGCTCGGCCGGGCGCGGGCCGAGCCAGTACTGCTCGTTCTCCTTGGCGCAGAACGCCTCCGCGTTGGTCGGGTCGGCGTAGCGCAGCTGGTACCACGAGCTGCCCGCCCAGTTCGGCATGACGTTGGTGTCGCGGCGGTACCGCTTGAGTCCGTCGCCCAGGTCGAGCTCGACATTGACCCACTCGGCGGCCTTGGCCAGCGGCGGCGACGGCTCGGAGTCGGCGTCGTCCGGGTCGAAGGTGACCGGCGCGAAATCGTCGAGCTCCGGAAGCCGCACGGGCAGCATCGATTCCGGCAGCGCGTGCGGCCTGCCGTCCTCGTCGAAGACGATCGGGAACGGCTCGCCCCAGTAGCGCTGGCGGGCGAAGAGCCAGTCGCGCAGCTTGTACTGGATGGTGCCGGTGCCGTGGCCCTCGGTCTCCAGCCGGGCGATGATGGTCGCCTTCGCCTCCTCGACGGACAGGCCGTCGAGGTAGCCGGAGTTCACCAGGGTGCCTTCGCCGGAGTAGGCGGCCTCGCTCAGGTCGCCGCCGGTGATGACCTCCACGATCGGCAGGCCGAGCGCGGTGGCGAATTCCCAGTCGCGCTGGTCGTGGCCGGGCACCGCCATGATCGCGCCGGTGCCGTAGCCGCTGAGCACATAGTCGGCGATGAAGACCGGAACGGCCTGGCCGTTGGCCGGGTTCACCGCGTGCACGCCGAGGAAGACGCCGGTCTTCTCCTTGTTCTCCTGGCGCTCCAGATCCGACTTGGCCACGATCGACTTGCGGTAGGCCGCAACGGCGTCCGCGGGATTCGCGGCGCCGCCGTTGGTCCAGCGGGGGTCGGTGCCGGCGGGCCACTCGGCCGCGGTCAGCTGATCGACCAGCTCGTGTTCCGGCGCGAGCACGACATAGGTCGCGCCGAACAGGGTGTCGGGCCGGGTGGTGAAGACCTCGATCTGCCTGCCCGCCGCGTCGAACTTCACCTGCGCGCCGCGCGAGCGGCCGATCCAGTTGCGCTGCATCGCCTTCACCTGATCCGACCAGTCCAGGTGGTCCAGGTCGTCGATCAGCCGGTCGGCGTAGGCGGTGATCCGCATCATCCACTGCCACAGCCGCTTACGGAACACCGGGAAGTTGCCGCGCTCGCTGCGGCCGTCGGCGGTGACCTCCTCGTTGGACAGCACCGTGCCGAGGCCGGGGCACCAGTTGACCATCGAATCGGTCAGGTACACCAGGCGATAGGAGTCCAGCAGCGTGCCGCGCTCGGCGGCCGTGAGCTCGGCCCAGGTCTTGCCGTCCGGGACCGCGCGTGCGCCACTGGCGAATTGGTCCTCGAGCTCGGCGATCGGCCGCGCGCGATCCAGCTCCTGGTCGTACCAGGAGTTGTAGATGCGCAAGAAGATCCACTGGGTCCAGCGGTAGTACTCCGGGTCGGTGGTCGAGAACGAGCGCCTGCTGTCGTGGCCGAGGCCGAGCCTGCTCAGCTGGCGCTGCATGTTGGCGATGTTCGACTCGGTGGTCACCCGCGGATGCGCGCCGGTCTGCACCGCGTACTGCTCGGCGGGCAGGCCGAACGCGTCGAAGCCGAGCGCGTGCAGCACGTTGCGGCCGTGCATCCGGTGGTACCGCGCGAACGTGTCGGTGGCGATGTAGCCGAGTGGATGCCCGACGTGCAGGCCCGCCCCCGACGGGTACGGGAACATGTCCTGGATGAACAGCTTGTCCGCCGGGGTGGCACCCGCTAGCGGACCGACCGGGTTCGGCGCATGGAAGGTCCCGCGTTCGGCCCACGTCCGCTGCCAACGCTGTTCGATACGGGCGGCAAGCGCGGCGTTGTACCGATGCTCGGGTACATCGCTATCGGTCGCACGAGTGTCCTGCACGGTCCTGCCTTCTTGTTATCGCCGATCCCCGACAAACTTCGTCTATCAGGGTAGAACGTGCACACCGCGGTACTGAAAATCGGGCTGCGCAGACCTCGCTCGCGCGGGCGTGCCGATCTTCCGTACGAGGTTACCCACCCGTCGGTATGTCGCTGCGGCACACCGGTTTCGCGTCGCCCCGGCGTCGGCGTTCTCATCTCGGCGGACCCAACAGTGCGTTTGGTTGCTGCGTTGCGGAGCCGTTTCGGCGCAGTGTGGAAAGCGCTCGTCCGCAGTGGTGGCCTGCCATGTGCTGGGTGGTTGCGCGGGAGCTGTCGGTAGCCGGAGTCGACCGATGCGATAGCCTGCATGGGTGTTCGTAGTCGCTCTCGCCTTGTTCGTGCTCGGCCTCGTCGCCCTCGCGACCGGAGCGCTCGGGCTGAGCGGCCGGCTGCCGCGCAACCGCTTCGTCGGGGTGCACACCGAGGCCGCCCTCTCCGATGACGAGACCTTCCGGATCGCCAATCGCGTCGCCGCCCCCACCTCGCTGGCCGCGGGAGCGCTGCTGTTCGCCGGTGGACTCGTCGTACTCGCCGCGGGTGGTTTCGCGGCGCTGCTCGTCGCCGCGGGTGTCGCCGTGCTCGCGCTGTTCACCCTCGGCGCGGGCGCCAACGCGGCGGCGGCGAAGGCCGAGGCGATCGCGCCGCCCGCCGAGCTCGGCGGTTGCGGCAGCGCGTGCGGCGGGTGCTCACTGCGCGACACCTGCCAGCCCGCGACCTAGGCCCCGTTTCGTCCGGCCGAACCGTGCCACCGGCCCGCCGGTGACCCTATTCACCCGGGTTTCGATCCGGTCAACGCACGGAATCCGGTTCACACCGGTGTGGGGCGGTCCCATACTGGGGAAACTACTGGCACGACTCCGGGGTGGATATGGGTACGTTCGACCGGAGCACGAGCTCCGACCTCGTGGTCGCCGCGGGTGACACCTGGGGCATCTCCGGGCCCGACTTCTTGGCGATCTATCTGCCGTTCGCGCTGCTCGCGCTGGCACTCGGGGTGTGGCTGCGGCTACGGGTGACGCGGGCCGCGCCCGACTCCGCCCCCGCACACCCCGGCGCCGAACTGTCCCTGCCCGAGCTGGGCCTGCTCTTCGACGATCGGCGTGCGGTGCTCACGGCGCTGGCCCGGCTGCGCAGCGCCGACCTCATCGATTCGAGCGCGGCGCCGGCCCGGCCACTGGAGCAGGCCGACGAGTTCCGCTTGGACCCGTTCACCGTCGCGGTCTATCGGCGCATCGTCGCCGGGACCAAGCCGACGGTGGCCGCGCTCACCGCCGCGTTGTCCGGCACCCGCGCGGAGATGCGCGAGTCCATGGTCAAGCGCGGCTACTTCCCTGACGCGGAATTCAAGCGTCGGATCTGGGACGCGGGCCTGCCGACGCTGATCGTGATGGCGGTCGGCGTGGTGCGGCTCATCGCGGGCCTGCTCAACGACAACCCGGTCGCCTTCCTCGTGTTCGCGCTCCTGGCACAGTTGCTCTGCTACTGGTTCCTGGTGCGCAAGCCACGGCTGACCCCGTTCGGCCATCGAGCCCGTGCCAACGCGACGACCAGCGGCCTGCATCTGCGCCCGTCCAATTCACCCGCCTACTCCACCTACGGGGCGGAGAGCGCCGCGCTCGCGGCCGCGATCTTCGGTGGCGCCGCGCTGTTGTCGCTCGATCCGGGGCTGGCCGGTGCGGTCGAGCCGCCGAGCTCGTCCGGGGGGAGCGACGGCGGTGGCAGCGGGGACGGTGGCGGTAGTGGCTGTGGTGGTGGCGGAGGCTGTGGCGGGGGTGGCGGCTGTGGTGGCTGACGGTCCGGCCGGGCGATGACCGGGCTGCTGCCCGAGGGGGCGCTCGGCATCGGCTGGCGTCCGGAGATCTGCGGTGTCATCGCCCAATTGGCCGGCCTTGGCTTCTGCGAGGTCATCGCGGAAGCACTACCCATGCGGCGATCCCGGCTGCGCGGGCCGCGCGTTGTGCCGCCCGCCGAGTTGGCCGCGCTCGTCGGACGCGGTATCCCCGTTGTGCCGCACGGTGTTTCGTTGTCGCTCGGCGGCGCCGACCCGGTCGAGGACCGACGGATCGCACAGCTCGGCACCGCCGCGGTCGCGCTCGGCGCGCCGCTGGTGAGTGAGCACATCGCGTTCGTGCGGGCCGACGGCATCGAGGCGGGGCATCTGCTGCCGGTGCCGCGCTCGGCCGCGGCGCTGACGGTGCTGGCCCGCAACATCACCAGGACCCAGGCCGGGCTCGGCGTGCCGCTGGCCGTGGAAAACATTGCCGCGCTGTTCGATTGGCCCGACGACGAGTACACCGAATCGGAGTTCCTCACCGAACTGGTGGAGCGGACCGGGGTGTACCTACTGCTCGACCTCGCGAATATCTATGCCAATGCCCGTAATCGGGCCCGCGATCCGCTGGCCGAACTCTTGCGCCTGCCCGCCGACCGGGTCGCCTACTGTCACGTCGCGGGCGGTCACGAAGCCGGTGGCCGCTACCACGACACGCACACCGACCCCGTCCCGGCCGACGTGCTCGCCCTCGTCGGTGCGTTCACCGCCCGGCATCCGGTGCCCTTGATGCTCGAACGCGACGGCAACTACCCGCCCGCCGCCGAACTCCTCGACGAACTGGACGCGATCGCCGTCGCGGCCGACCGTCCCTCGATCACTGGCCGCGCGCGAGCACCGCGCCCATGAGCGACGAACTCGCCGCCCGCCAAGCCGCGCTGATCCGCGCTCTCGTCGCGGGCGCATCCGCCCCCACCGGCTTCGACCCCGAGGACCTTGCCGCGGCCGCCCACGCCCTGCTGCGCAAACGCGCCGGCGAGGTGGCCCGCCGCTACCCCCGCTTGGCCCACGCCTGCGGGGCCGACTTCACCCCGCTATTCATCGCCTGGGCCGCGGGCAAGCCCAAGACCACGACCGCCGCCGATGCGGTGGACTTCGCGCAATATCTGGATCTACCAGCACCTTTGCTGGGCAGGGCAAGCAAACGTGCGCGGTGGTCGTCGCGGCGCTGAACCCCGTTCGCGCCGGTGGCCCGGCACCGCGGGCGCCGAAGATCGCGTTCCGCCGCGGCCGCCGCGCAATTCATGGGATGTGAGGAAGTACGCACTGCTCAGGAGTCGCGCAGGGGTGCCGCGGCGTTAGCCTGGGCTGTGCGATTCCTCAGCAAGTTCTATATCGACGGATTCATCCTGTCGATCCTCGCTTCCGTCGCCCTGGCCAGCGTTTTCCCGGCCAGAGGTACCGCGGCGGACGTGGTCGACGTGCTGACGAAGATTGCCATCGCATTGCTCTTTCTGCTGTACGGCACCCGGCTCTCGCCGAAGGAGGCGCTGGCCGGCCTGACGCACTGGCGATTGCATCTGGTGGTGCTCGCCTGCACCTTCGTCGCCTTCCCGTTGCTCGGACTCGCGGCGCGGGTGCTGGTGCCGAGCGTGCTGACCGACGACCTGTACACCGGCCTGCTGTTCCTGTGCCTGGTCCCGTCCACCGTGCAGTCCTCGATCGCGTTCACCTCGATCGCGAAGGGCAACGTGCCCGGCGCGATCGTCAGCGCGACCACCTCGAACCTGCTCGGTGTCTTCATCACCCCGCTGCTGGTGATCCTGTTGATGAACACCACCGGCCATGCCAGCGTGGACTTCTCGTCGATCGGCGACATCGTGCTGCAGCTGCTGGTGCCGTTCGCGATCGGTCAGCTGATCCGGCCGAAGGTGATCGGCTGGCTCAGCCGCTATGCCGAGCCGACGAAGCTGGTGGACCGCGGCTCGATCCTGCTCGTCGTCTATGCCGCGTTCAGCGCGGGCATGGTGGAGGGCATCTGGCACATGCTCTCGCCGTGGCGGATTCTCGCGCTGGCCGGTGTCTGCTGTGTGCTGCTCGCGCTCGTCATCACCCTGACCATGCTGATCGGCCGCTTCGCGGGCTTCTCCCGCGCGGACCGCATCGTGATCGTATTCTGCGGTTCCAAGAAGAGCCTCGCGACCGGGCTGCCCATGGCGACGGTGCTGTTCGCGAGCCAGCCGGTGGGCCTGATCGTATTGCCGCTGATGATGTTCCATCAGATCCAGCTGATCACCTGTGCCGCGCTATCGCAGCGCTGGGGCAAGCAGGCCGAGGAGCCAGGCGAGGCAGGGGAATTGAAGCCCGCCGCTTAACGCAGCCCCTCCAGTGCGCGCAGCACCGCCTGATCGGCGTCGGGGTCGCCGACCGAGATGCGTGCGCTGCCATCGGGATACGCCTTCGCGGCGATACCGGCCCGGCGCAGCGCGGTGGCCACGCCGGGGCCGGGCAGGAACAGGAAGTTCGCCTGGCTGCGCGGTACCTCGATGCCGCGACGGCGCAACGCCGTGCGCAGTGCCTCGCGTGCGGCGGTGATGCGTAGTGTGCGCGCGGCGAGCTCCGGTGCGGCGGCATAGGAGGCGGCGACCGCGGCCGCCGCGGTCGAGCTCACTCCGAACGGCAACTGCAGCTTGCGCACCCTGGCCATCAGTTCCGGCCTGCCGAAGGCGTAGCCGATGCGCAGCCCCGCCAGGCCGTACGCCTTCGAGAAGGTACGCAGGAAAAGCAGGTTCGCGTGTTTGCGCAGCAGGGCACCGGGGTCGATATGGGCGGCGGCATCGAGGAATTCGACATAGGCCTCGTCCAGGATCACCGGCACGCGGGCGGGCACCGTGCGCAGGAACGCGGCCAACTGCCCGGCCGTGACCACGGTGCCGGTCGGATTGTGCGGGCGGCACACCACCACCAATCCGGTGCGCTTGTCGACGGCCCGGGCCAACGCCCACAGGTCCTGGTCGCCGCGGGCGGTCAGCGGTACCGGCACTGCGTCGAGTCCGGTCATCTCGGCCATGATCGGATAGCCGTCGAAAGTCGGTGCGCCGTAGACGATTCCGGCACCGGCACTGGTCAGCGACTGGATGATCTGCAGCGCCACCCCCGTCGCGCCCGCACCGACCACGATCTGATCCGCGGACACGCCGAGATGCCCGGCGATGAGCCGGGGCAACCGGTCCGGCAGGAACTCGGGGTACCGATTCGCCTGTGCCAGTTCGGCGTGCATCGCGCGCAGCACCGAAGGCAGTGGCGGGAAGGGATTCTCGCTCAGGGCCAGGTCGAAACGCGGCGCCGTGGCGGCGCCGCGGGGTTGCCGCGACGGCCTGGTCTCCTCGACGAGCCGCACGTTCATCCGGCCGCGCCCCACCGGACGGCCGCCGCGGCCGCGAAATCGCCCGCGTGCGCGAAGGCCGACAGCAGCACGACCGAGCCCGCGCGCAGCCTGCCCGCGCGGTTCTCCACGTCCAGAGTCACCGGAATGCCTGCGGCGAACAGGTTTCCGCACATGTCGAAGGTGTCCGGATGGCGTTCGGCGGGCAGTTCCAGCGCGTCGTGCCAGTTGCGCAGGAACAAGCGGTTGGGTTGGTTGGTGACGAAGGTGTCGATGTCGCGTCCCTTCACCCCGATCCGGTCGCACACCGCCAGCGCCACCTCCGGCACCAACCGGTTGCCGCGCGCGAACACCTTGGTGATCTTCGATTCGGTGAAGCTGACGCAGCCCTGGCCCTCGCCGGGCTCCCAGTACTTGCGCTCGCCGTTGGTGGAGAACTCCATGTCGCCGGCGAACTCGGGGTAGGTGCGGCACTCGATGTCGAGAATCGGCGAGCTGTCGTCCTTGACCAGCAGGCCGACCCCGCACCCGTCGCCGGGCACCGGCGCCTGGGCCAGCTTGCGGATCTCCGGCTGGGTGAACACCGGTCCCGCGCAGTTCTGCGTCGCCGCGATCAACGCGGTGCGCGCGTCGGTGGTCTGCAGGACCATCCGCGCCATCGACATCATGTGCACGAACGCCGCGCACCCGCCGTTGTGCACGTCGTAGACGAAGCCGGGTCGCGCACCGAGGCGCCGGGCGACCTCGGGCCCGCAGCCGAGCACCGGATTCGTCGGCAGCTGGGTGTGCGTGATCAGCACGTCGATCTCCGAGATGAACCGCGCCCCATGGCGTTCGATCAGCGGGGCGACCGCGCGCTCGACCATGTCGACCGCGGTCTCGTCGCGGTCCACGTGGTGGCGGGCCTTGGGCGAGCGGAACATCACGTTCTTCGCCATCCGGTCCGAGCGGGAGAACTGGGTGAAGTATTCGGTGCCGACCGGCTCGCCGGGCAGATAGCTCGCGACGTCGACCAGGCTGACTGTGGGAAACGAACTCATACGGGTCTCACTTCATCCAGTCGGGCTTGACCGGAAGACCGTTGGCCGCCCGGTACTCGCAGATCGCCTTGAGGTTGTCCATTTCCAGCTGGTGCCCGGCCGAGAACATCTCCCAGAAGTCACCGACCCAGACCGGGCGCCGCGGCGGCGCGGTCTCGGGGTAGGGGTTCTCGTCGTAGAAGGGATGCTTGCAATTGACCCACAGCACAACCGATCCCGGCTTGTCGAACACGACCTGGGCGTCGATCACCCGCAGCAGGTAGATCATCCACAGGTGCCGTGACTGGTCCCAGGCGCAGTGGTAGTCCACGGTCATCGCCTCGGGATTGGCCACGGTCCTGGTGAAGATCTGAGTCTGGTCGCCGAGCCGGTCGTAGGCCAGCCACAGGCCGGGCTCCTCGGTTTCCACGAAGCCGCGCAGGCTGTAGGTCCATTCCTCCAGCGACCTCGTATCGGCCAGATATTCGTACACTTCGCGCGGCGGCGCGGCGATATAGGCCTGCACCGGACAGTACTCGCCGAAGATCTGGTCGTGCGGGTACACCGACCGCAGCATGTCCATGATGATCGGGGTGGTGGCGTCCTTGTCGGAGTTCTCGATGCGCAGCACACCCGGGACGAGTTCGTCCGGGAAATCGCTGAGGGCGGGCAGGGCGCTGCCGGACCCGTCCGTCGCCTGGCCACCGCTGCTTCGGGAATCGCTACGCGCTGCGGTCATTTCTGCTCCTCGAGGTGTCGGTGGTGGTCAGGAAAGGCAAGAACGGGGGGATCTCGTCGGGGTCGACGTCGATCGAAAGGAACGACGGCCCATGGCTTTCCAAGCAGGCGCGCAGCGCCGCGGCGAGCTCGCCGGGTGCGCGCACCGAGACGGCGGGCAGCGTCGGGAACATCGCGCCGATGCCGTCACCGAGCTGCGCGGGCCGGAACCTGTTGTAGCTGTAGCGATCCCGGTAGTAGAGCTGCTCGCGGGTGACGCACATGGCGTGCGCGTTGTTGTTCAACACGATGAAGGTGACCGGCAGCGCGTGCTCGATCGCGGTGTGCAGTTCCAGGCCGTGCATGAAGAACGCGCCGTCACCCGCGACGACCACGGTGCGCCTGCCGCCGCCGCGCCGCGCGAAGGCGGAGCCGATCGCGGCGCCGAAGGCATAGCCCATACCGCCCATGCCGAGCGCCACCGTGAACCGGCCACCGCGCGGCACCCGCAGCTGATGCACCACCGCCGCACCGGTATTGCCCGCGTCGGCGAAGATGTCGGTGCCCGTGGGCAGTGCCGCCTCGATGGTTTCGACGATCTCGCGGTAGCGCAGCCCGGGGCCGGTCGCGGCGGGCACCCGCAGCGGGGTGAGCGCGGTGGCGGGCCGCGGATCGCGGGTAGTCGCGGCGGTGTCGAATTCGTCGGCGAGTTCGTCCAGCGTGCGAGCGAGATCGGTGCTCGTCGCGTGCAGTGCGGGCAGATGCGTCGGCACGGCGCCGAGGGCGGCCACCGTGGTGCAGGCCAGCGCGTCTTCCAGGCCGGTCCGCGCCGTGATCGGCATGGGCGTGCCGATGATCAGGCACAACGCCGAGTTCCGTAGTGCGGCAGCGAGTTCGGGATGGCCCATGCTGCCCGCGACCCCGCAGAAGCCGGGATCGGTGTTGTCGAAGGTGTCCTTGGCGTCGGGCGCGACCCCGACCACGGCGTCCAGCGCCACGGCCAGGCGGGCCAGCTGCGCGCGGGCGTTGTCCCTGGCCACCTGGTCACCGGCGATGAGCACGATCTTGCCGGTCCGTCGGGCCGTGCGCAGGGCGGTGACCACCTGCGCCAGGCCGGGTCCGTCGCGCCGATAAGTCTTGGCGGGCAACCGGAACGGCGGCAGCCGGCCCAGGTCGCACTGCTGCACGTCCTTGGGCAGCAACAGCACCGCGGGGCCGCCGCGGCGGGCCGCGGCGACCGCCACCGCCACCTGATCGGGCAGGTCGGCGGCGGTCTCGACGCGGGCGCAGTAGCGGGTGATCGCCGCGAACATGCGAGCGGCATCGATGGTGCCCGCCCGTCCGCTGGTGTCCTGGAAGGCGCCGTTGCCTTCCAGCGCGGTCGGCGGCTGGCCGACCAGCGCGAGTACCGGGACTCGGGAGGCGAATGATTCGGCAAGACCCGCAACGAGATTCATCGCGCCGCCGCCCGAGGTGGCGGCTACGACACCGAACCCGCCGGTCGAGCGGGCATAACCGTCGGCCATGGTCGCCGCGCCGAACTCGTGCTTGGCGATCACGCCGGTGACATCGTGGGCGGTGTCGAAGAGGGCGTCGTAGAGGTCCTCGATGTTCGCGCCGTCCACGCCGAAGATGTGGCGTACGCCCAGGTCCGCGACTACTTGCACGAGATAGTCCACGACCCGGGTCTGCATCGGCACTCCTCCCCGCGGTCCGGTGTGCCGGGCCCGCGAGATCACATCCTGCGTACAAAGGTGATACGGGTGAGCCCGGCAGACGGTTCAACGGTGAACCGGTGCGCGCCCGGTAGTGCTCAGAGCGAGATGGGGTCGCTGTACACCGCGTCGCTGGTCTGGCCCGCGGCGGTGACCAGGGTGAACTTCACGAAGGTGCGGATGGTGACCGGGCCGAGGGCCCCGGTGACGGTGATATGGGTGTTGGACAGATCCGCGTAGGCGAGGGGCTGGGTCAGCGTGAACTTGGCCAGCGACACCTCGGTGATTCCGCCGTGCCCGACCTGGAAGGACAGCTGCTGCGACGGCAGTACCGTGGCTTGCGCGCCCAGTTCGGCGCCGAGCTTGGCACTGAGCGGGAACTCGATCTGAGCGCCGGGTGTGGGCGCGAGATTGATCTGCGGGGTGACCCCGGCCGAGATTTCGGGACGGACCGCGCCGGAGACCGAGACCGAGGGCGAGTTCAGCGTGACGGTGATGCCGTTCGGCGCGAACGACATCGGATAGCCGACCTCGTAGCCCACCTCCATCACCGCGCTGGCGACGTGCCCGGCGGGCGGCCCGTCCACCTGTCCGATGCCGATGCCGGACAGGAATGCCTCGCGGCTGAACGGACTGCCGTCCAGCGGCGGGATGACCCTGGCGTCGGTGTTGGCCTCGGTGGTCATGATGGCGAAGCCGTCGAGCGTGGGTTTCACCTCTTGGTGGCCGATGCGGACGTTCAGCGTGGCCGGGTCGACGAACTCGGCCGACGCGGGTGCCGCCGTACCCACCAGCAGCGTCGAGACGAGCAAACCGACCGCGGGGGCCAGCAGCGCCGGCAGCTTCCTCAGGTTCTTCGGAGAGATCACCACAGCACCCTTTTCGCTTCGCCGGGCGGCATTCGCGCGCACCCAGCATCCTGCCGATTGAGTTCCTGAGCTCAGGCAGCGTCGGCTGAGTAAATCTCAGTGAATGTTCAGCAACCTACAAGAAGATGTATCTCCACGAAAGGGCTGAGGCTATTGTCCTGCAACACTTGTATGTACGTATACATCTACGTATAGTCGGATCATGCCCAATAAGACGATCTATGTTGCCGATGACGACTTGGCGCTGTTCCAGCGCGCCCAGGAGCTGGTTGGCGGCAATCTCTCCGGAGCGGTGACCACGGCGCTGCGCCGTTTCATCGAGCTGGAAGAGGGTCGTCAGGAGGGGTTCGACGAAATTATCGTCCGGGTCGGCCACAACGGTGTCCGGCAGGTCCGCTTCTCCGGCGTGCTGCTCATCGAGTCGAGCGAGTACACCGACGAGCGGCTGGAACACATCCGCGTGTACCGCAGTCGCAAGGGCAAGTACGTGCTGCACGCGCACTACAACGACTGGTCCGACTATCCCCAATCTGCAAATTGGCTCAAGGATCTGACGAACTGGCGGCGCATGCTCGGTGTCGGCGAACAGGACTGGGGTGACTACGTCCTGGAGATCGTGGACACGATCGAGGAGTTGAAAGGCAAGCTTTCTCCGAAGCTCTACGAGCGGGCGGTCGATCTGGCGAAGCGTCCCCAGATCGAAGACCTCGACATCTAGCCGAATCCGGCTCTCGGACAACTGGACAGCGACTGATCGGCCCTCCCGCCGCCCCGGAACATCGGGTGCGGTGTCGATCAGTCATGCGCACATGCGCATTCACTGATCTATATCGAAAGGGACCGCCATGGTCAACAGTCATCGCGCACCCGCCATTTCGGCGCTGGGCTTGCGCAAAGCATTCGGCGAGCAGGTGGTGCTCGACGGGATCGACATCGTCGTCCCCGAGGGCACGATCTATTCGCTGCTCGGCCCGAACGGCGCGGGCAAGACCACCACCGTGCAGATTCTCAGCACGCTCGGCCACGCCGACGGCGGTGAGCTGCGGGTCGGCGGCTACGACGTCGCGGCCGAGCGGGCCGCGGTGCGCGAAATCATCGGTGTCACCGGCCAATTCGTGGCCGTCGACGAACTGCTCACCGGCCGGGAGAACCTGCTGCTGATGAGCGATCTGCACCATCTGCCGCGCCGTGACGCCAGGCGGCTGGCGGCCGACCTGCTGGAACGTTTCGACCTGGTGGCGGCCGCAGACAAGCCCGCGTCCACCTACTCCGGCGGCATGACCCGGCGGCTGGACCTGGCGATGACGCTGGTGGGCGATCCGCGCATCATCTTCCTGGACGAGCCGACCACCGGGCTCGATCCGCGCAGCAGGCGGGTGATCTGGGAGATGATCCGCGGCCTGGTCGACGACTACCGCGTGACGGTCTTTCTCACCACCCAGTACCTGGAGGAAGCCGACCAGCTGGCCGACCGCATCGCCGTGCTCGACCACGGCCGCATCGTCGCACAGGGCACCGCGGCGGAGCTGAAGCGAATGGTGCCGGGCGGCCACATCCGGTTGCGTTTCGCCGCGCGCGCCGACCTGCTCGCGGCCTCCGCCGCGTTCGGCGTGGTGGCGGGCAGCGTCGCCGCCGACGACGACACCGCGGACCTCACGCTCGCGGTGCCGAGCGATGGCAGCGTGAAATCGCTACGCGCCGTGCTCGATCGGCTCGACTACGCGCAGATCCAGGTCGACGGCCTCGCTGTGCACACACCCGATCTCGACGATGTCTTCCTCACCCTCACCGGCCGCCCCACCTCCGAAAAGGAGTCCCTCGTATGAGCGCCATGTCCCTTGCCCTCGCCGATTCGGCGACGATGTTGCGGCGCAACCTGACTCACGCGAAGCGCTATCCGAGCATGAGCATCGGCGTCATCATGATGCCGACACTGTTGCTGCTCATCTTCAAGTTCGTCTTCGGCGGCGCGCTCGAAAAGTCCTCCGGCGGAAACTATGTCGACTATCTCGTGCCTGGGATGCTGTTGATGGTGCCCGCCTACATCACCGCGTCGGTGGCGGTGTCCATCGCGAACGACGCCGACAAGGGCATCGTGAACCGGTTCCGCACCATGGGCATCACCCAGTCCTCGATGCTGACCGGCCACGTGCTCGGTGCGCTGCTGCAGGCGCTGCTCGGCATCGCGGTCATGGGCGTGGTCGCGCTGCTGATCGGGTGGCGCCCGGCGGCGACGCCGGTCGAATGGCTCGCGGCGCTCGGCCTGCTCACGTTCATGATCTTCGGATTGAACTGGCTCGCCGTCGCGCTCGGGTTGTTGTCGCCGAACGCCGAGGGCGCGAGCAACATCGTCTTCCCGATCATCATGCTGCCGTTCCTCGGCAGCGGACTGGTCGCGCCCGACACGATGCCGGCCGGGCTGCGCCAATTCGCCGAGTATCAGCCGTTCACGCCGATCACCGAGACCGTGCGCGGGCTGTTGATGGGCGGTGCGATCGGCAGCAACGCGATCATCGCGATCGGGTGGTGCCTGGTGCTGACCATCGGTGGATTCTGCTGGGCCACTGCGATCTTCCGGCGCAAGACGGCGTGAGCGCCGTCGACGCTAGACCGCTGCCCGCAGGATCGTCTGCCCCGTCTGCGGCGAGCGGATCTCCACGCTCTGGATCCGCTCCGGCGCCACCTCGGTGGTTCTGGTCAAGGTCAGGGCGTCGCCAGGTCCGGCCGTCCAGCCGGCCAATTCGGCGGTGCGGCCGTCCTTCAGCGTCATCCACATCTGGAAGTCCGCGTTGTAGTCCGGACCGCCCGCGGCGTAGCTGCACGACAGCTCGACCGTCGCCTTGCCGTCGTTCGCGAGCAGCTTGAAGCTGGCCTGCACCGGCGTGGGCACCAGCGGATCCATCTGTCGCTGCGCGAAAACCGCTGCGGCGGTCGGCGAATCGGCTGCGGTCACGGTGCTGACGACCGGCACGGCGATCGCGACGGCCGCGGCGGCCGACGCGACGGCCGCCGCGATCGTGACCCAGCGGCCGCGCCGCCTGCGCCGCTCGGCGGCCGCGGCGAGGCGGGGCAGCAACCGCGGTGGTTGCGGCCCGGTCTCGGCCGGATCCGCCTCGGCGGCAAGGGTTGCGGGCGGCTCGATCATCGCCAGCGCGGTGTCCTGGTCCACCATCGCGAGCATGCCGGGCAGGCCGGCCAGCTCCGCGACCGCGGCCTGGCAGGCGGTGCAGCTCGCGAGATGTGCCTCGTACTCCTGACGTTCGGTGCGAGTCAGGGCGCCGAGTACGTACGGGGCATCCCACGTGGTGTAGTCGTCGGCAAGGTCCGTCACTGGTTCGTCACCCCCATCTCCTGTAGTGCCAGTCGTAACGCCCGCATGCCGTAGTGCATTCGGGACTTCACCGTGCCGGGCGGAATATCGAGTTCCTCGGCGATCTGCTGGGTGGACAGGCCCCGATAGTAGGCCCGCACGATCACCTCCCGATGGTCGGAACTCAGCTTGCCGAGCGCGTCCGCGACCAGCCATTTGTCCAGTGCGCGGTCGGCCTGGTCCGGCGCGGCCCGCTCCGGCGGTGCGTCGGTGCGGTACTCGCGCCGGTTGCGGGCGCTGCGGTGTTCATCCACGGCGAGATTGCGCGCCACGGTGAACAGCCACGCGCGCGCCGAAGTCGTGGCCTGATCCAGCACGTTCGGGCGTTGCCATGCCCGCAGCAGCGTCTCCTGCACGATGTCCTCGGCCCGGCCCGGATCGCGCACCAAACCGAGGGTGTAGCGCCACAGGGCGGACGCGTGCTCGTCGTAGAGGACCCGCAACAACTCGCTCTGGTCGTCGGGGTGCTCCGCCTCTCCGCGTATCAACCGCACAGGTAGGTGCCTCCGAACTCACGTCGCGGGCCGGCGCTCGATTGCCTCGCCGGATGCTCGGCGGGCTCCATGAGTTACCCAGGATCTCGCCGGAACGTCGTCTCGTTGTGATGCCGTTCGACGAGTACACGGTGTCAGTTGCGTTCTAGTTCAATCGGGTGGGTGGCGAGCAGGGAAAGCGGCAGGGGCTGGCGGCGTAATACATGGCCCCACAAATCCCGGCGGCCGGTGCTGATCGGATCGGACGGCAACGCGGACAATACGATCCAGTCGTCGTTTTCCAATTCGCCTTCCAGCTGTCCGAAGGTCCAGCCCGCATAACCTGCGAAAATACGGATGCCTTCGACCAGCCGGCCGATTTCTTCCTGATCGGCGTCCAGATCGACGAGCACCACGCGTCCGTCGATCCGGCGCAGGCCGGGCACGCCGTCGATGCTCGCGCCGACGCGCAGGGTGCCCAGGCACAGCGCCGCGTCACGTTTGACCGGACCGCCGATGAACAGGGTGCGCGGCGCGGCGGCCAGCTCTGTCCAGCGGGGTAACACGTCGTGCACGGCGGTATCGCTCGGCCGGTTCAGCACGACGCCGAGGCTGCCCGCCTCGTTGTGCTCGATGATGTAGACCACGGTGCGCCGGAAGGTCGGTTCCGCGAGTTCGGTCGCCGACACCAACAGGGTGCCGGCGCGCACCACCTGCTCGCCGTGCCGGAAATCGCGCCGCTTGCGGTCGCCGTGCCCGCCGCGAGTTTTCCGATCATCCGGGTCGTCTGCGCGTGCCACTCGGACATCATCGCAGTTGTTTCGGTGATTTGCTCCTTCTGCGGCGCAGTTCCGGCGATCGGATTTCGGCTCGGGGCCCCGAACCGGCCGCGGCGCGGCGTCGTAGAGTCCGTGTCATGGAACCTCCCGAGGTGCGCCTCGAGAACAGCGATACCGTGTACGACTTCTATCTCGAGCACCGTCAGAACCGGCTGAAAGCCTGGGGTGCGTACGCCATTCTCAGCCGTCGCTACTATCCGCGCATCGCCTATGCCGACGGCGCCCGCGCGGGTTTACGCGCGGCGATAAAACAGGGCCGACCGCTGTTGATCTCGATCAATCATCTTTCCGAGAACGATCCGTACACCGTCGCGGCGGCGGCGTGGCGCAGCGTGCTGCGCCCGGTGATCGGGCGGGTGCGAGTGCTGGCCAAGGACGAGCTCTTCGAGGAACCCGAACAGCGGCGCAAGATCGACATGATGGGCGGCATCCCGGTTTTCCGCGGCAAGGACCACGGGATTCGCGCGGTGAACGCGGCGGGGCAACGCATGATGGACATCTGCGCGCAGCGGATGGCCCGTGGTGACGGGGTCGCGGTGTTTCCCGAGGGCACCTGCAACGAGGTCGACCCGAGCCAGGTGCAGCCGGTCGGCAGCGGGATCGGGCACATCGCGTTCCGCGCGATGAAGCTCGGCGCCGCGCCGGTGCTGGTGTCGATGGGACTGAGCTACGGCAAGCGCGACGATCCCGCGGTGCAGCCGACGAAGGAGCAGGCCAAGTCGGCCAGCTTCTACTTCGGCGTGCCGATCACCGAGCTGCCTGCCAAGCCGGGCGATATCGCGCGGCTGGTCCGCACCGATCTGCAGCAGGCGCTCGACGGGGCCGTCGCGGCCTACTGAGGCAGGTTCAGGCTGTCGCGCGCCCAGTGCGGCACCATCACCAGGTATTCCGGCCTGGTCTGGATGAAGTGGTGCACCATCGGACACATCGGCAACGCGCCGAGCAGATCCGCGGCGGTGCTGTTCAGCGCGGCCTCGAGCAGGTCGCGGCCGTAACCCTGACCCTCGTAGTCGGGGTAGATCTCGGTGTGCACGAACGCGCGTTCGGACTGGGTGTCCTGGAAATCGGCATATCCGGCGAGCGCACCGTCGACATGGATCTCGAAACGTTCCAATGCGGTGTTGAGACGGACCTCGGTCGACATGGCTCGACGCTACTCCCGTGCGACGTCATCCGCGTATTCCACGGCACATCCGGCTCTATGCTGCCCGCCGTCGCGGCCCGCGTGCTGACCGGCGAAAACCGATGTTCGACTTGTCTGTTGCCTCCTACCTGCGCAGAATGCTCTTGATCGGGGGTCGCGCGCGTGTGCGTGGCGGCGGCCCGGGGAGGTACGAAACATGATGAAGGTAGGGCTGTTCGCGCGGGCGGCGCTCGCCATGGGCGCCGTGTGCCTGCTCGGTCCATCGATCGTGCCCGGTTTCGCCACTGCCGCGCCCGGCGTCGACTTCGGCGCCTGCCCGGACGGCGCCGTGGTCGCCGGGCACGGGGTGCGGTGCGCGGTCGTCGAGGTGCCGATGGACTACGCCGACCCGGACGGACCGCGGATCGAGTTGACCGTCAGCCGGATCGCGGCGAGCGGGGAGCGCCGCGGTGTGCTGTTCGCCAATCCAGGCGGACCCGGCGCGGACGGACTGGACTTCTGGGGATCGCGCACCGACGTGGTGCCCGCCGAGCTGGCCGCCCACTACGACCGGGTCGCGGTGCAGCCGCGCGGGTTGCGCTGGGCCACACCGCTGCTGTGTGCGGGCGCGGTGAAAGCAGAAGAGGGCGCCCAGGTTTCGCTGGGCGGCGGCAATCGCGCCGAGATCAAGCAGGCCTGCGAGGCGTCGCGGCCCGGCTACCTCGACACCATCACCACCGCGAACACCGCGCGTGATCTCGACGCGGTGCGGGCCGCGCTCGGGCTGGACCGGATCAGCTACCTCGGCACCTCCTACGGCACCTACCTCGGCGCGGTGTACGCCTCGCTGTTTCCGGACCGCGTCGAGCGAATGGTGTTGGACTCCAACGTCAATCCCGACTGGGTGTGGACCGAGGAGTTCGCCCAGCAGCAGATCGCGGGCAAACAGCGCCTCGACGACCTGTTCGCCTGGATCGCCGAGCACAGCGCCGAATACCACCTGGGTGACACCGCGTTGCAGGTCTACCAGCACTGGGTGCGGCTGGCGGCCGATCAGGGCGGCGGCTGGTACGCCAACCTGACCCCGCCGCCGGCCAGCCTCGCCGACCTGCCCGGCGCGCTGCCCGAGCCGCTCGCCGAGATCGCCCGCGACGGGTACAGCGGCAGCGTCGAGCAGGCGGGCAAGCTGCAGAATCTGGTGCGCACCTTGATCTCCGGCGGCGTCTCCGCGCAGGGGCCGCTGCTCGGCGCGACGTCCGTCGCCAGCTATACCCGCACCTTCTGGCCCGCGTTCGCGCGCGCCATGTCCGAGGCGGTCGCCGATCCGGCGAACGTGCGACGGCTGCGCGCCATCGCGGGCGCGACCGCCACCGACCCCACCGGGCGGTTCGTGTTCGCCGCGATCACCTGCAACGAGAACGCGATTCCCGGTCGCTTGGACGTGATCGGCGCCGCGGTCGCGACGATCGTCTCGGGCGGCAACGCGATGGACGCGCGCGCCGACCTGGTGCGTTCCGGAATGAGCTGCGGCACATGGAAACCCGTCACCACACCGGTGAAGATCAGCGGGGCGGGCCTGGCCACCCCGCCGCTGGTGCTGCAGAGCCGCCACGACGCCCTCACCAAATACGAAGGCGGCCCCGCGATGGCGCACGCGCTCAACGGTTCGCTCATCACGGTGGCCGGCGGCGACCACGGCAACTTCGCCCGCGGCAACCAGGTAGTCGACGACGCCGTCATGACCTACCTGCGTACCGGCCAGGTCACCATCACCGAAGCGCCCGAGGCGCCGATCCCGGACCGCTGAGCGATGCCGCCCCGGCGCGGTTTCGGCGTCGGCGCACGTCTGGCGGAGTGGACAGTAATCGCGGTGCGGCGTTGTCTGTCGCGGTGGCGCGGCCCACACTCCACCTATGAGGACGTGGACTCCGCTGCATGGGCACCCGTACGAACCGATTCCCTACCACCCGAACCGGATTCCGGCCGAGCAGGCGCTCGCCGCCTCCGCCGTGCTGCGCGCCAGGATGGACGAGCGCCGCACCGTGCGGATGTTCGCCACCGATCCGGTGCCAGAGCAACTCGTGCTCGACGCCATCGCGGTGGCCAACACCGCGCCCTCCGGTGCGCATCAACAGCCGTGGACCTTCGTGCTGGTGCAGGATCCCGAGGTGCGTGCCCGCATCAGGGCGGCCGCCGAAGCCGAGGAGCGCATCTCCTACAGCGGGCGGCTCGGCGAGGAATGGCTCTCTGCGCTGCGTCCGCTCGGCACCGACGAGCACAAGCCGCACTTGACCGATGCCCCTTACCTTTTGGTGGTCTTCCAGCAGCGTTACGGGTTACGCGAGGACGGCACCACCTATAAGCACTACTACGGCGACGAATCGGTCGGCATCGCCGTTGGCATGCTGCTCACCGCGCTGCATCTGAGCGGCCTGGCCGCGCTGACCCACACGCCGAGCCCGATGAAGTTCCTCGCCGAGGTGCTCGCCCGTCCGCGCAACGAGAAGGCCTTCGCGGTCATCCCCATCGGGTACCCCGCCGAGGACTCCGTTGTCCCCAATCTGACCCGTAAGTCCCTGGACCAGGTGCTGGTTCGCATCTGAGGCACGCGGCGGCCACGCCCACGTTTCCCCCGATGGAGGGAGGACGAATTCCGACTCGCGGGCGACGTGGGCCGAGGTCGATGCTCCGTACCGTGCGAAGGCAACGGCAGGCATTCCCCTGTCCGACACTGCCTTTCGTCAGGAGGACCCGTGCTTTCCGCCCTCGTACCGGCCTTTCGGACTCCGGAGCTGCGGCGGAAAATACTCTGCACCGTCGGGCTGCTCGCGCTGTATCGCCTCGGTGCGGCACTGCCCTCGCCCGGCGTCGACCTCGCGGCGGTGCGTACCTGTGTCGCGCTCGCCTCCGGCGGCGATGCCGCGGGCATCTACCAGCTCATCAACCTGTTCTCCGGCGGCGCGATGCTGCACCTTTCGGTGTTCGCGATCGGCATCACGCCCTACATCACCGCGGGGATCATCACGCAGCTGCTGACGGTCGTGATCCCGCGCTTCGAGGAACTGCGCAAGGAGGGCGCCACCGGTCAGGCGAAGATCACGCAGTACACCCGCTACCTGGCGATGGCGCTGGCGGTGCTGGAGGGCTCGACGCTGGTCGCTCTCGCCGCGCGGGGCCAACTCGGTCCGGATTGCGCGCGGCGATCGGCACCCAGCCGGATATCGAATGCGTCGCGGAGGCCGATCACAGTGCCGCAGCGGTGCGCGAGCTCGAGCGCCTGCGGCCCGACGTGGCGCTGATCGACCTCGACCTGCCCGGTTTCGACAGTCCGGCGGCCGTCGACGCGGTCGCGGCGCTGGGCGGCGGCACCCGCATTCTCACCCTCACCGGCAGTGCCTCCGACGAAAACCTCTATCGCGCACTCTGTCTCGGCGCGACGGGCTTTCTGGTGAAGACGCTGCCCGCCGACGGCCTGATCTCGGCCATCCGAATGGCGGCCCGGGGTGACGCCTTGATCGACCCGAACCTGACCCGCCGGCTGGTCACCCGGTTGACCGGTGGCAGCGAACCGTTCCCCAGCGCGCCCGAGGTCGAAAACCTCACCGCCCGTGAGCATCAGGTGTTGCAGCTGATCGCAAAGGCCTATACGAATCCGGAGATCGCCGCGGCGCTCGGAGTCGGTGAGCAGACCGTCAAGACCCATGTGTCCAATGTGCTGGCCAAACTCGGTGTCCGGGATCGGGTGCACGCGGCGGTCTACGCGCACACCCGGCGGATCGTCGCACCCCCGCACCAGTATCGGCCAGACGACCCGATCCGGATCCGCGTCTGACGTTGCGAACCCGAGCGAATAGCGCAGCGGGACCTGAACGATCATGACACCGCGCCGGGTTCACTTCGATTGCCGGTGCGGTGCCGGGCTCCAGTCCGGGACTTCGGCGAGCAGCGTGTCGGGGGCCGACAGCCGCCAGGCTTCGAAGACGAGCTCGGCCAGTTCGTCGGCATCGATGCCGTCCAGGTGGACGACGACCCAGCCGAAACCGCCTGCGGTGAACTGTTCTTCGAAGACCTGCGGTCGCTCGGCGATCAGGGCGCGCTGCTCGCACAGTGTCTGCTTCAGGCCGACGGTCTTGGTGCGCGGCCAGTAGTAGCCGAACACCTTCCCGCGCACCTTGTAGGAGGTGTACTTCTCGCCGGGGTTGCCGCGCACGTCGACCAGCGCTTCGATGATCCGGAAAAACTCATCACTCGGTACAGCCACCGCAAACCCCTCGCCGCCGGAGTCCGAATATACAACGGCCCCGGCCGCGTCCGCCCTGCCGTCAGGGCTGCGCCGGTTCCGGATCCGGCAGCTTCTCGCCGGTCTCGAGCAGCGTCTTGAGTCCGGACAGGATCGCGGGCCAACCGCCGCTGATGCCTTCCAGCACCCTGCTGCCCGGCGCGAAACCGTCGTGCACGACCGTCAGCTTGACCACCTCGCCCGCGGGCTCGAGTTCGAAGGTCACCTTGGAGCGCGGTTCGCGTGCCCAGGCGGCGACCTCGTCGGGGTTCATCTCGAAGGCGGTGGCGAACTCGGCGTCGAACGTGTGCCAGGTGTAGGACAGAGTGGTGTAGGGCTCGGCGACGAGCACCACCTGCTCGGGGTCCTTGCAATGCCAATCCTGTTGGTGCCACACCATTTCCGAGCCGGTCCGCCAGTCGGTGTCGAAGGTGGCGCCCCAGTAGCGGCTGGTGAACGCCGGGTCCGTCAGCGCCTGCCACAGCCGCTGCGGGGTGGTCTTGATGTAGGTGGTGTAGACGAAAGTGTTGTCGCTCATGGGATTTGCCTCCAATGCTTGTTTCAGATCCGCGAGTGCGTGCACTCGCCCGCGGTCGTACCGTTTGATCCAGCGCTCGGTGATGGCGTTGATGGGCTCGGCATTGAGGTAGTGCAGCTTCTCGCGGCCGCTGCGGCGGGTGCTGATCAGATTCGCCGCCTCGAGCACCGCGAGGTGCTTGCTGACCGACTGGCGGGCCATCGCCAGCCCCGCGCACAGTTCGCGCAGGGTCTGCCCGTTGCGCGCGTTGAGACTGTCCAGCAAACGCCTGCGGTGCGGGTCGGCCAGGGCTTTGAAGACCTCGTCCATGCCACCTTCTCGATATATGCATCCGTTCGGCTGCATGTTGCGAGAATAGGCAGCCGTTTGGCTGCATGTCAACGGTTGATGTCGGGGGCTGAGCGTTGTCCGGGCGGAATGTAGTAGATACGCTACGAAATGAGGGATACCCGCCATCGGAGGGAACAATGACAGTAGGTCGGGAGATCGTCCTCGACATCGAAAATCCGCGGCGCGAGTCCGGCTCCAGTGTGGCCGAGCGCCGCGTGGAGGCGATGCGGCGTGCCTACTGAGGTCATCTACAACCGCATCGCGATGCTGCGTGCCGAGCGCGGTATCTCGCGGCGCGAGTTGGCGGAGGCGCTCGGTGTGCACTACCAGACCATCGGCTACCTCGAGCGCGGCGAATACAGCCCGAGCCTGCATCTGGCATTGCGCATCGCGGCCTACTTCGAGGTCGCGGTGGAAGTGGTGTTCTCCACTCAGCCCTTTCCTCGGCTGGGCACCGGAACAGCTTGAGCCGGTGGAGGTCTCGGTCGGGCGCCGGACGGCCGTACCGGAACGAGGGATGACCGCCGCTGGGTCGGCGGCGGTCATCGGTCCCGGCTCTGGCTAGTCGGTGCTCACGCGCGGCCGCCGCCGAGCAGGGCGAAGGTGGAGACGGCCGTGCCCTGCTCCTCGCTGGCCGCGACCGCCTTGCGCCAAAAGGCCTGTGCGGTGTGCGAGAACGTCGCGTCGACACCGACCTCCTCGCTGGCATCGATGATGTGCTGCGCGCCGGCGTCCATCATCTTCAGGCTGGCCAGCGTGGCCCAGCCGCCGTTCTGGTTGGCGACCGCGAACTCCTCCATGAAGTATGGGTACGCGGCCGCGGAACGGACGGCGAACGGAATGAACTGCGCGATGCTGTTGCCGGACCGCTCGATCATCGCGGTCGCCTGGTCGAAGGCCAGCAGCCACGGGTGGAACATGGTCAGCAAGCCCTGGTAGAAGACCTGTGCCAGACCGTCGTCGGTGCCGAGGTACTCCTGCGGGCTCAGCGGACGCAGCAGTTCGGCGTGCGCGTCGAAGACCTCGCGCGGGCCGCTGTAGAAGATGTACGACGCGGGATGGACGAGGTTGTCGCCCGCCGACATCACACCGCCGGAAAGGAATTCGGCACCGTGCGAGCGCACCCACTCGGCGCCCTTGCGCGCCTGCTCGGGGGAGTCCGAGGACAGGTTGACGATCACCTTGCCCGCCAGCTGCGCGCTCGCCTGCTCGAGCACGGTGTACATGGCGGCGTAGTGGGTGAGGCTCAGCACCGTCACCTCGTTGGCCGCCAACGCCGCGGCGACGGTGTCGGCCCGCTTGGCGCCGAGTTCGACCATCGCGTCGACCTTGTCGGTGCTGCGGTTCCACACCGTCACCTCGACACCGGCGTCGAGGAAGGCGCGGACCATGGACTGACCCATCGGCCCGAGGCCGACGACGGAGACGGAACGGGGGGTGGTCTGATCGGACATTGTGTGTCCCTTCGGTTCTCGATTTCGGTGGGTTCGGCGCCGAGAGCAATAGTCGTTGCCGCAGGTAGGGTCGGGAAGACCGCACGTTCAGGTGTGGTTGCTTACCTCGAGGTTCGAGATGAGGTCAGAAGGAGTGCGGGGAACATGAGTAGTGACGCGGATCACGATGTGTGCGGCATGTCCGTGGCGATCGACGTGGTGGGCGGCAAGTGGAAACTGCACCTGATGTGGGCACTGGGCGCCAGCCCGCAGCGGTTCGGTGAGATCCGCCGCCTGCTCACCGGCGTCAGCGAAAAGGTGCTCGCGGAGAACCTGCGTCAGCTCGAGGCCTCCGGCGTCGTGCACCGCGAGGTCTTTCCCGAGGTGCCGCCGCGCGTCGAGTACTCGCTCACCCCGCTCGGTCAGGAATTGGCCGCCGCGTTGCGGCCGCTCGAGGAATGGGGCGAACGGCACCGCGCCGAACTGCTCGGCAACCTGCTGGCCTCGGCGAGTTAGGCGGCGTCAGCCCCGTGGCATGCCGCTCGGTGCTCGACTCACGGCGGCGGACATCTCATAGCTGATGCCGGGCGATCTTCGCCCCGACCTGCTCCAATAGTGTCGCGGCGGCGGCCATCGAGCGGTCCGGGTCCGGTTCGAGATCGGCGAGCGCGTAGCACTCGGCGAAGCCCGCCGCGCGAATCTCCCGGGCGCTGAGCAGCGTTCGGCCGACGGCCGCGACGGCGGGGACGCGCAGGGCGTTCGCGACCGCGCAGACGCCGATCGGCGCCTTACCGTGCAGGCTCTGCCGGTCCAAGGCGCCCTCGCCGGTGACGACCAGCGTCGCGCCGGCGAGCAGCGTTCGGAAATCCAGCAATTCGAGGATCACCTCGATGCCGCTGCGCACCTGCGCGCCGAGCACGGCGAGTGCCCCGAAGCCGGTGCCGCCCGCGGCGCCCGCGCCCGGCCGGTCCGCGAACTCCGGCCCGGCCAGTTGTGCCCAGTTGCGCAGTGCTGCTTCCAGTGTGCCGAGATCCGCTGCGCTCGCGCCCTTCTGGCGCGCGTAGACCGCCACCGCGCCCGCGGAGCCGAGCAGGGGATTGTCCACATCGGAGGCCACCGTAACGGTGCAGGCCCGCAGCCGTTGGTGCAGGCCGGACCGGTCGAGCCGGGCCGCTTGCGTCAAAGCCGCGCCGCCCCTTGGCAATTCGCGCCCGTCGGCGGTCAGGATGCGCCCGCCCAGCGCCTGCACCATGCCCGCCCCGCCGTCGGTGGAGGCGCTGCCGCCCAGGCCGAGCACGATCTCGGTGACGCCGTTGTCGAGCGCGTGCGCGAGCGCGACACCGAGCCCGTAGGTGCTCGCTTCCAGTGGATCGGTTTGTCCCCCTGGTAGTTTCACCAGTCCGACTACCGCGGCCAGTTCGATGACGGCGGTGCTGCCCCGCATCGCGTACGAGGCGTTCGTGACGACGCCGGTCGGGCCGGGCGCGACCAGCTCCACCCGTCGCCAGCCCGCGGTCACGAAGGCGTCCACGGTGCCGTCGCCGCCGTCGGCGACCGGCACCTGCTCGACCGTGACCGTCGGCGCGACGCGCGTGATGCCCGCCGCGAGCGCCGCCGCGACCTGCGGGGCGGTCAGCGACCCCTTGAACTTGTCCGGCGCGAGCACCACCCGGCGCGGGTCTTCCCGTGTCATCTCCACATTGTGCGGCGCGCGGATTCATCCCCAGCGCGCACCGGGCTGTGCATAAGTGTGGATAGCTCGCCGCACCTGCCTCTTCGTCAAAAGAGAGCAGTGCTCTTGCTTTCCGATTGCATGTGTGGGACGCTTATCGCAACAGAGAGCAGTGCTCACGCAAGGAGTGAAGAAATGGACCTCGGCACCCGCTACATCGGCCCCTCCGGTCTGGATCCGATCGTCAACCGGATCGCCAACTGGCTGCCCCGGATCGGCATCAGCGTGGCGGGTTCGCGGCTGCTCGCGGTGCGCGGGCGCAAGAGTGGACAGTGGCGGACCACGATGGTCAATCCGATGGTGCGCGAGGACGGCGCGCGATTCCTGGTCGCCCCGCGCGGGCACACCCAGTGGGTGCGTAATCTGCGGGTCGCGGGCGGCGGCGAACTGCGGCTCGGTCGCAAGGTCGAGCAGTTCACCGCGACCGAGGTCGCCGATGCGGACAAGGTGCCGCTGCTGCGGCTCTACCTGCGGAAGTGGGGCTGGGAGGTGGGCAAGTTCTTCGAGGGGGTCAACAAGGACGCCACCGACGAAGAGCTCGCCGCCATCGCTCCCGGCTTTCCCGTCTTCCGGATCGGCTGAAAGCCCGGCTCGCCGCGCTTTCGCGATCAGGCGGAGCGGACCAGGAATTCGATGGCCGCGGCGTAACCCTGGATGCCCATGCCCGCGACCACCGCGGTGGCGATCGGGGAGATGTAGGAGTGGTGCCGGAACTCCTCGCGCGCGTGCACGTTGCTGATGTGCACCTCGACGATCGGGACCTCCGGGATCACCAGCGCGTCCCGCAGCGCCACCGAGGTGTGGGTGAGTCCGCCGGGATTGATCACGATGGCCGATTCGACACCGCGCGCCCGATGGATCCGGTCGATCAGTGCCCCTTCGGAATTCGATTGAAATGCCGTGATCTCGCGACCGTACCGTTCGGCGGTCTGCCTGCAGAGCTCGACGACGTCGTCGAGGGTGGCCGACCCGTAGACCTCCGGCTGTCGGGTGCCGAGCATGTTCAGGTTCGGGCCGTTGAGAACCAGGATCGGGCCAGATGCGGACATGCTCGCAACATTAGGCCCTGGTCGCCCTAAAGGCCCTGTGGGCCCTCCGCGCGCAGATCATCGACTTTGCGCATCGCGTCGCGCAGCTCGGCCAGCCACGATTCCGCGTGCTGCCCGGCCAGTTTCACCGTCCAGGCCAGCGCGTCCGCGCGGGAGCGCGCCACGCCGGCGTCGACGAGTGTGTCGAGCACCTTGCGTTCGGGCTGGCGCAGCCGCGTCATCACGGGCACGGCCAGGTGCGTGAACAGGAGGCGTTCCCCGTCGACCGAGACGCCCCACGCGACGCTGCGGCCGTAGCGGCGTTGCGCTTCGTCGGCGATCTGCATCCGGGCGGGCCGGGTGGATTCACGGAAGCGGGAGACGGCCCCCTCCTTGGTCGCCCGCGGCACCTCGTCGGTCGGTGCTTCGGCGTCGCCGTCCGCGGGAGTGTCGGCGGCGGCGGTTTTCTCGGGCCGCGGGATCGGCAGTTCGCCGATGACGACGATCTCGTCCCGGTCGATCTCGAGCACGGGCGGACCGGTGAACCAGTCATCTGGCAACCTGCCAGCGAACCAATCCGCCGCGTCGGCGGGGTCGGGCAGGTCGGCCTGCTGCCAGCCGCCCGGTCGTCCGAAGCTCCGTCCCCGGTGGTGCTGTCTCATGGGGGATCACCTACTTACCGTTTTGTCCCACTTACAGTAATTACAAGATTACGTCGCATGTCGAGGCATTGGTTCCGCTCTGTGCGAACAGAGTTCGCCGCAGGTTCAGCCACCGGTACCGATGGCTGTTCTAGGGTTCGTCCGGACGCGGTCTGGGTACCCATTGATCCGAAACGCCGAGTAAGTCAGTAAGTGCACAACTTTGCGCGAGTGCCCGGTACGGTAGCGGCGCCGGTTGTCGCCGTAGCACTGGACACCGATCGAGATCGGACCCCCGAGACGGGAGATTTCGGGCACAATCGAGATGCTGAGCATGGGTAACGTCCGTGCGGCGGAGGCACCGCAGACAGGTCTTTTTCAGGTACGGTGGTCTTGTTACTGGAGTGACAAGAGTGAAGAGTGGGCGACATGGATGTGTGGGGATCCCGCCGCTTCCGCGTCCGGGGCGCTATGGCACTCGCGGGGGTGGCGGCGCTTGCGATCGCGATGGGATCGTGCGGGATACACGAGGGTAAGAACGAGGCCGAGGAGGTCGTCGAGCGGTTCACCGAGTTGCTCGACAAACAGGACTACACCCGGGCCTCGGAACTGACGTCCTATCCCACCGCGGCATCGGCAACCCTGAAGCAAATGTTCGCCGGCCTGCAGCCGGGCAAGGTGGATTACCGCAAGACGCAATTCATCGGGCTCGACGCGGAATCGGCCATCTTCAGCATGGACGCCGACTGGAACTTCGGCGACCGCAAGAACTGGAACTACAGCCTGCAGGGCAACGTGCGCAAGCTCGCGATCGGCTGGCGCATCTCGTGGGATCCGGCGATCGTCATGCCGCAGCTCGATCACAACCGCACCGTGCGCCTGGTGCGCACCCAGCCCGCGCCCGCGCCGAAGGTGAACGACATCGCGGGTCAGCCGCTGATGACCGAGCAGCCGATCAACGTGATCAAGCTCGACCCGGCGAAGATGCCAGATCCGGTGGGCTCGACCACCGCGCTGGCCAAGGCGATCGAGCCGGTCGCCCCGCTGATCACCGGACCGTCGTTGATGCAGCAGGTGGCCACCTCGCAGGGCAAGCCGGTGGTCGCGGTGAACCTGCGCGAATCCGACTTCGAGCTGCTGGAACCGGATATGGCGCCGATCCCGGGTGTCGTGATGGAAAAGCAGCAGCGGCTCATCTCCACCGACCGCCGCGTCTGGTCGCCCATGCTGGACGCGCTGCGCAAGGTGCAGCAGGAGAGCCAGGATCAGCATTCCGGTTGGGGCGTCCAGATATTCGAGCAGGACGGCCGGTTCGTCACACAGCTGGCCGGCGAGCAGGGCCCGCCCGGTCCGGATATCGCGGGCACCATGGACCAGCGGTTGCAGCGTGCCGCCGAGGACGCGGTGGTCAGCGCGCCGACGCCCGCGTCGATCGTGGCGATCCAGCCCTCCAGCGGCGCGGTGGTCGCGGTCGCGCAGAACACCCAGGCCAGCGAGCACGGGCCGGTGGCGTTCACCGGGCTGTACCCGGTCGGCGGCAATATCGAGCTGTTCCGCGCCATCGCCGCGATCACCAAAGGTAAGGCGCCGCAGGATGTTCCGGTGCCGGAGGCGGCCGAGTTCGCGCCCGCGCTCGGTGTCGGCGTCGACTTCAAGGTGCCCGGTCTCGACGAGGTGACCGGGCGGCTCGCCGTCGCGGGCCGCAGCGAGCAGGTCCGCCAGGGCGGTGGCTCGGACGCGGTGCTGGCCAGCCCGTTCGGCATGGCGATCGCCGCGGCCGCGATCGCCCGTGGCTCGGTGCCGCCGCCGCTGATCGAGGTCGCGCGGCCGAGCACCACCGACGCGCAGCTCGCCCCGCTCTCGCCCGAGATCACCGAGCGGCTGCGCGCGATGCTGCGCGACGCGACCAATGCCCCCGAGTTCACGAGCCTACGGATGTATCGCGACGTCACCGGTTTCGCGGCGACCGCGGGCCGCGACGGCTGGCTCATCGCGAACATGGGTGACCTGGCCTTCGCGGTCCACATCAACGATGTGGACAGTACCGACGCGACCGCGCGCATGGCGGTGCGGATGCTGCGCTCGCTGGCGACCCCGGATCCCTAGTTCAACGCTTTGATGGCGGCTCGCCAGCCGAGCAGGAACAGCGCCAGCACCACGCCCGCGACCAGCACGAAGCTCAACGCGGTGCCCTGACCGCTCACCACCCGCAGCAGCATGCCGCCGCCGAGCGTGCCGAGCCAGACCAGGATCCCGGTGGGCCACAGCGCCGTTCCGTCGAACCGCGCGATCCGCCCGGCATCGCCGAACAGCCTGCTCGCCGCGGCAACGGCGACCAGCCAGCCGATGGCGAGGCCGATCGCGAACGGCCACAGCGTGCGCAGCAGGCCGGTGAGTACCGCTTCGTCGTGGCTTCGCCTGCCGATCGCGCAGAACAAGATCACCAGGAGCGCATCGACAACCAACGGCACCAGTTTCTTCACGCGGGTCAGCGTAGTGGGCGCGGCCGCGCCGAATGTGAAGCACCTGCGGCGCTGCGTGTTCGGCCGGGTGCGTTCAGAACCGCCGCTGGGAGAATTCCTTCTCGTACTCGGCGTCGTCGTCCTGCGGGGTGCGGAACAGGAAGAGGAACACGATCCATCCGACGATCGCCACCAGGATGAAGCTCACCATGCGGTAGACGAACGCGGCGGCCACCGCCTGCGCGGCGGGCAGGCCCGCGGCCGCGGTGAGACCGTAGATGAGGGTCGCGTCGACGTAGACGATCCCGCCGGGGGCGAACGGGATCGAGCCGACGGCCTTGCCGAGCGCGAAGGCGAGCAGCAGCCCGGCCAGGCGCGGGTCGCCGCCGACGGCATAGCAGGCCGCGCCGAGGCAGGCCACGTCGGCGAAGCGGTGCACCAGCGCCCAGAGCGCGACCAGCGCCCCGTCGCGCTTGCCCAGCTCCACCGACTCCAATTGCGCCAGCACGTCGCCGATCTTGCTCGCGCCCTGGCCCGCTGGTCGTTTGCGCAGTCGGTTCACCAGCCCGAGCGCCCGGCGCAGCAGCGCCTCCAGCGAGCCGGGATTGCGCGAGATGTAGTTGCCGCCCCACACCAGCGCGACGACCGCGGCGAGCGAGAAGACCAGCTTGAACGGGCCGATGGTGCCGCCGGAGAGCAGCGTGCCGCCGACGCCGAGCAGCGCGAGACCCACGGCGGCGACCACGCCGGAGAACACCAGCTGCCAGGACGCCACGATCGGGCTCGCGCCGAATCGGCGGGTGTGCCGATAGGTGAAGGCGGTGGAGAACACCTGGCCCGCGGGCAGCGTGACGGACATGGCGGTGGCGCCGTAGACCACCGCGACGGATTTACGCTGGCTCACCTCGACGCCGCCCGCGTTCAGCAGTTGTTTCTGCACCCGGCCGAATCCACTCATCGACAACGCCTGCAACCAAATACACGCGGCGACCCAGCCCCAATGAATTTCGCTGAGTTTTCGCCATGATTCGTGCAGCCGCGGCCACAGATAGACGCCCTCGCCGATCAACAATGCCAGCAGGGCGATACCGGCGACCCATTTGAGCCACCAGAATTTGCCACGGCGGGTCTCGTCCGTGTGCGCCGGCGCAGGTTCTCCGGCCAGTTCCCCGTGGGCCGTCACCCGGTCAGCCTAACGAACGCACCGTTTCGGCGTCTGCCTCCTCGGTATGCCGGACGCTTTCTTTCGGCCAGGCCAGCAGGGTTTTTCGGCGGCGGCCACGCAGTTGTACCTCTTCGCCGGTTTCCCATTTGTCCTGCTCGCTTTCATCGGCGAAATACAGCGCGCTGCCGGAGGCCAGGGTGCGCCCCGGCTGGTCTTTGGCGAGCTCGGTCAGCCGGGATGCCTCGTTGACCGGATCTCCGATCACCGTGTATTCGAAACGATTTGCCGCGCCGATATTTCCGGCGACGGCCAGCCCGGCCGACACCCCGATCCCGATGTCGAGACCGGGCACCTGCCGCAATACCTCGCGCAGTTCCCTGGCGGCGGCCAGTGCCGCGGTCGGTGCGTCCGGGCGGTCCAGCGGTGCGCCGAAGATGGCCAGCGCGGCGTCGCCGACGAACTTGTTGACGAAGCCGTTGTGCCGGTCGATGACGTCGACCACGATCCGGAAGAACTCGTTGAGCAGGCTCACCACCTCGGTGGGCGGGCGCTCGGCTGCGGTCGCGGTGGAGCCGACCATATCGACGAACAGCACCGCGACGAACCGGGTCTCACCGCCGAGCTCGGTGCCGTAGTCCAGCGCGCGCTGGGCCACCTCCTCGCCCACGTGCTGGCCGAACAGCTCCTGCAACTGGCGGCGTTTGGCGGCCTCCTCCATCATCCGGTTGAAGCCGACCTGCAGCAGGCCGATCTCGCTGCCGTCGAAGACCTCGACCTGGACGTCGCGCGCGCCCTCCTGCACCCGGTCGATGGCCTGGCTGAGCTGGCGCACCGGGTCGGAGATGCTGGAACCGGTGAGCATCGAGAGCGCGAGCGCCTGCAGGATGACCACGCCGCAGAGCAGCAGGATGGAGATCGCCAGCGATTGCGCGGAGAACTTCACGTCCGAGGAGATCTGCGTGATACACAGCAGCACGATGGCGATCGTCGGCGCGAAGGTGCCCATGCCCCAGGTCATGGCCATCCGGGTGCCGACACCGGGGGTCAGGGTGTGATCGAAGGTGCCCGCGGTCAGCGCCTCGGCGGCGACCGGGCGCAGGATCCGCTCGCCGAGCATGTAGGTGAAGCCGAACACGATGGTGGCGGCCATGCACTCGGTGACGATCACCGCGCCGGCCAGCTTGGGTTCCTCCGAAATGATCAGGCCGGCCAGGATCGCGCCGCCGATCAGCCATAGCGCCAGGTGCAGGATCGCCTGGCGCAGCGGCGCGTGCAGCGCGGCCATCTGTTCCTGCCTGCTCGGCGGCCCGCCGCGCATCTGCCAGCGCATCACCGGGCGCAGCATCAGCGCGGACGCGACCGCGCTGAGCATGCCGCCGGTGATGAACACCAGGCCGGGAACCAGCAGGCCGGTGTTCCTGGCACCGGACTGCGCGTCCTCGGGGACTGGGAGGCCGTACTGGATGAACGCCCACACCAGCACCGCGCCGAACGCGTTGGCCAGCAGCATCGATGCCAGGTACAGCGGCCAGCGCGTTCGCATGGTCTGTTTGACCGCTTCCAGGGGCGCTGACACAACCAACAATCTAGCGTTTCGATCACGCGTCCATCGCCGCGGCGCTGTCGCGCCGGTGCGGTTCAGCCTGGGCTCAGGCGCGGCTCAGCCCAGGTTCGGGCGCGGCACAGGGCGGGTCGACGCGCGACTTTGCCCTGTTGTGCCGGTTAAGCTCGGCGAGGTGAGTGCCCCCGAGCCGAACCCGAAGCGGAAAGCCGCGTCGACCCGGCCTGCCGCCGACTCCGTGCATCCGATCGTCCGGGTGTCGGCGGAGTGGGGCTGGCGGCTGCTTATCCTCTTCGCGGTCGCGCTGGCGTTGATCGCGATCATCCAGAAGCTGGCGACGGTGGTGATCCCGCTGGCGATCGCGCTGCTCGCGGCCGCGCTGCTCGCGCCGCTGGTGGACTGGCTACAGCGGTTGGGCGTGCCACGCTCGGTCGGGGTGTTCGTCGCGCTGGTCGGCTCGCTCGGGCTGGTCGCGGGCATCATGACCTTCGTCGTCGAGCAGTTCGTCGCCGGCGTGCCGCAACTGTCCGACGAGTTCACCAACAGCATTCACAAGATTCAGGACTGGCTGATCACCGGCCCGCCGCACATGAGCGACGATCAGATCCGCAATGCCGGCGACCAGATCGTCAAGACCATCCAGTCGAATCAGGACCGGCTCACCAGCGGGGCGCTGACCACCGCCGGGGTCATCTTCGAGCTGCTGACCGGCATCTTCCTGACGCTGTTCATCCTCATCTTCTTCCTCTACGGCGGGGATCAGATCTGGCATTTCGTCACCCGGATCGTGCCGACTCCGCAGCGCGAGCGGGTGCGCACCGCGGGCAGGCTCGGTTTCGGCACGCTGGTCGGGTTCGTGCGCGCCACCGTCGCCGTGGCGGCGGTGGACGCGATCGGCATCGGCGCCGGGTTGGGCATTCTCGGTGTGCCGCTGGCCCTTCCGCTGGCCTCGCTGGTGTTCATCGGCGCGTTCATCCCGATCATCGGCGCGTTCGTCGCCGGGTTCGTCGCGGTGTTCATCGCGCTGGTGACCAAGGGACTGATCACCTCGTTGATCGTGCTCGGCATCATCATCGCGGTGATGCAGCTGGAAGGCCATGTGCTGCAACCGTTGCTGCTCGGCCGGGCGGTGAGCATCCATCCGCTGGCGGTGGTGCTCGCGATCACGGCGGGCGTGGTGCTCGGCGGGATCGCGGGCGGTTTGCTCGCGGTGCCGTTCGTCGCGGTGATGAACACCGCCATCCGCTCGCTGCTCGCGGAGAGCCCGGAGGAGTTGTTCGAGGACCTGCAAACCGGGGAGATCGAACCCGACGAGCCCGACCCGCACCGCTTCGATGTGGCGGCGACCCTGACGAAGGCCGCGGCCGAGACGCCCGAGGCGCGGCCCGCCACGCCTGGACCCGGTGATGGCTCGCCGCGCGGCTGAGCCCGGCTCCGACGCGGCGACCACGCCGCTGTGGCGGGCCGTACAGGCGCTGCGCCTGGTCACCCTGCTGTACGCGGTCGGTCAGCAGGTCTCCTCGGTGCCGTATTACCACAACCAGCGGCTGAGCTGGGTGCTCATCGCGTTGATGGCGGTCTGGTCGGGCGCATCGGCGATCATGTTGTCGCAGTGGCAATTTCCCGACGTGCGGCGGCTGCGCGGCTGGGTGGTGCTCGGCGACCACGTCGTTGTGATCGCCCTGATGGCCGCGACCAGGCTGGTCGCCGACTACGACTGGTACCACGGGCATCAGACGCTGCCGACCACGCTCTGGGCCGCCAACGCGGTGATCGGCGCGGCGATCCTGCGCGGGCCGATCGCGGGCGTGCTCTCCGGCGCGCTGATCGCCTCGGCGGCGCTGACCGTGCGTGACCAGTGGGGACAGGACGTGTGGACCGACGCGACGGTGCCGGTGCTCGTCTCGGTCGGGCTGGCTCTCGGGCTGGCCGCGAACACCGCGCGCCGCTCCCAGGAGCAGCTCGAACGCGCCGTTCGGCTGACCGCCGCCGCCGAAGAGCGGGAACGGCTTTCGCGCGAAGTGCACGATGGAGTGCTCCAGGTGCTCAGCTACATCAAGCGGCGGGGCACCGAAATCGGCGGTCCCACCGAGGAACTCGCGCAGCGCGCCGGGGAACAGGAAGTGGCGCTGCGGGTCCTGATCAGCGAACAGGCCGACCGCGGCGATGCCGGCGGGGCCGAGGTCGATCTGCGGCCGCTGCTCACCGTGCACGCGAAGCCGACGGTGTTCGTCTCCACCCCCGGCGAGCCGGTGCCGATCGGGCGCTGGGCGGCGGGCGAGATCGCGGCCGCCGTCGCGAACGCGCTGTCCAACGTCGAGCTGCACGCCGGCCCGGACGCGAAAGCGTATGTGCTGCTGGAGGACACGGGCGAGGAAGTGGTGATCTCGGTGCGCGACGACGGCGTCGGCATCGCGCCGGGGCGGCTGGCCGAAGCCGAAGCCGAAGGGCGACTGGGTGTTTCCCGGTCCATCGTCGGACGGATCGCCGCCCTCGGCGGCACCGCCGACCTGCTCACCGAGATCGACGGTGGGGTCGGCTTCGGCACCGAATGGGAATTCCGGGTACCGAGGAGCGGAGTATGACCGACAGTGCTGGCGCCGAAGCGATTTCGGTGATGGTGGTGGACGACCACCCGATGTGGCGGGACGGGGTGTCGCGCGATCTCACCGAGGCCGGGTTCGAGGTGGTCGCCACCGCGGACGGGGTGGGCAGCGCGACCAGGCGGGCCGCCGCGGTGCGACCCGCGGTGGTGCTGATGGACATGCAGCTGACCGACGGGAACGGCGCGCAGGCGACCGCCGAGGTGCTGCGCGTCTCGCCGCAGAGCCGGGTGCTCGTGCTGTCCGCCTCGGCCGAACGCGACGACGTGCTCGACGCGATCAAGGCCGGTGCCTCGGGGTACCTGGTGAAGAGCGCGTCGGTGGCAGAGCTGATCGAGGCGGTGCGCGCGACCGCGGCCGGGCAGCCGGTGTTCACCCCGGGCCTCGCCGGGCTGGTGCTCGGCGAGTATCGGCGGATGGCAACGGCGCCTGCCGAGCCCGACGAGCCGCACCGTCCCGCGCTCACCGAACGGGAGACCGAGGTGCTGCGCATGGTAGCGAAAGGGTTGTCCGCCAAGCAGATCGCGTCCCGGCTCAACCTGAGTCATCGCACCGTGGAGAACCATGTGCAGGCGACGCTGCGCAAGCTGCAGCTGGCCAACCGGGTCGAGCTGACCCGCTACGCGATCGAGCAGGGCCTGGAGTAGTCCGGCGGAGGTACGAACTCGCCATGCGGAATCCGGGATCGCCCTGATCCGCAGGGGACGGCGAATCGGTAATCTCGAAGCCATGGGCGGACCCGAATCGACATCCCACGGCGTCGGCCCCGGTGACGCGATCGGCGACCGGGATCTGCGCGTGTCCGACGCCGAACGCGAACACGTCGGGCAGCTGCTGCAGCGTGCCGTCGGACTCGGCATGCTCTCGCTCGGCGAGTTCACCGAGCGGATGGACACCGCGCTGGCCGCGAAGACCCGCGGCGAGCTCAACGCCGTACTCATCGATCTGCCCGGGGTGCGGCTGGTCGGTCAGCCCACCGCGCAGCCGTCGGCGTTCGTGAACACCACGCCCTCGTTCGTGAAGCATCGTCCGGTGCCGCCGCCGGTCGGCCCGGTGACCGGCAACGGCGGCGTGATCCGCAGCAGGCTGTCCGGGGTGAACCGGCGCGGGCCGTGGCAGGTCGCGCCCACCCTGCACCTCGACAGCTGGCTCTCCGGCGTCACCCTCGATTTCACCGAGGCGATCATGTCCACCCAGGTGGTCGAGGTGAACGTGGACGACTTCTGCAGCTCGCTCACCCTCATCGTGCCGCGCGAAGCCACCGTCGACCTCAACGAGGTGGACCTGATCGGCTCCAGCGTCAACAACAAGGTGCGCACCGGGCCGCCCATCGGCCCGCTGCACCTCGTGGTCCGGGGCCGCATCCGTTTCGGTTCGCTCACCGCCAAACACCCCTTCATGGCGCACTGGCGCCGGATGATGGGCCACTGACCCGCCCCGCCGGTCGGACCGGGTCGGTGTGGGATCAGCCTGCCGATCGGTAGTGCTGTGGATCGGCCGCGAAGGTCTTCTGCATCTTGCGCGAGATCCATTGTCCCGCGGTGTCGACGTCGAATTTCCGCGGTGCGGCCCGGTCGGCGAAGGCGCCGATCGGATCGATGGCCGGCGTCGTGGTTGGGGAGGTAGAAAAACGGAATCGACAGCCGTGACGACGAATCACCCTGTTCGGGGTTGATCACGCGATGCATGGTGGAGACCCAGCGGCCCGCCGTCCACAGGGCCATCAGATCGCCGATGTTGACGATGAAGCCGCCGGGCACCGCCGGGACGTCCTGCCACGCACCGGCACCGTGGCGTACCTGCAAGCCGCCGACGGCGGTGTCTTGGTAAAGGATGGTGAGGCTGCCCCAGTCGGTGTGCGCGCCGCGGCGCAACTGGCCGGGTAGCGGCGCCGCGCGCTGCGGGAAGTAGTAGTTCACCGCCACTGAGGAGACGTGACGGTCGAACAGGGCGTCGAAGAAGGTCTCCGGCAATTCGAGTGCCAGCGCGAACAACCGCATGAGATCGCCCGCCAATTCGGTGAGTGCGGCGAGATATTCGTGCCAGACGTCCGCGAAATCCGCGGGCACCTCGGGCCAGATATTGGCCAATTTCCACGAGGCCCAATAGTCGCCGAGACGCGCGCGTCGCGCCTCGCTCAGCTCTCCGGTCACGTGTGCGGCGAAGACTTCGCACAGGTCCGGCGGCGACGGCTGGTCCAGGCTGTGTGCGGTGGCGCCCGCCATGCGCCGGAACCCCGACACCCCGGGCCGGTGTGCGACCCGGTCCTTCATCGCGTCGGGCAGCTCGAAGAACTCCCGATTCGACGCACACATCCGAGCGATGAGGTCGGCAGGCACGCCATGGCCGACGATGGTGAAGAAGCCCGAGTTCGCACAGGCCTGTCCGATCGCCCGCGCGATCGCCCGGCGTCCGTCGGCATGGTGCCTGGCCGACAGGTCGATCACCGGGACGAACCCGTCGAGCAAGGTCACCCCGGGGTGGTCACTCGCTGGTGTCGCACTCAATGTTGTTGTCCTTTCCCGAATGCGGATGGACACCGAGTATTCGAGCCACGATCCGCTTGCGTCGCCGCACCGGTGCCGTGGCGTGAATTTCCGCTGGAACACCAGATCGCCGCGGGAAAAACGTGCACCGCGGGGCGGGTCGCGTGCGCGAATCCTGCATATCGTCGCCGCGCGCTGTCGCGTGGCCGAGCCGTGCCGGTATTCGGGTAGATCTCGGGTCGTCAGCAGGGGTTACTACTCATGTTCGCGTGGGTCGGCGGGGCGAGCATGGGTGCATGACCACATCTATCGATCCGGCGCTGATCTCGCGCCTTTCGGGGGAATTCGCTGCGTTGGGGACGCAGATGGGTGTGCTCGGACGGGACCTGGAGCTGTTGCGTATTCAGGTAGTGACAGGTTCCGCTGGGGCGCACGGGGTTTCGGCTCTGGAAGGCGGTCGCGCCGAGGGGTCGGTGCCGGGAACCGCCGTCGATCTCGGCGCCGGGCAGGTGCCGCCGGCCTTGGCAGGCCCCACCCTGAGGGTGGGTTCGCAGGAGACCAGCTCGGGCGCGCTCGGTACCGAGGTTCCGGGACAGGCCACGGGCTCGGGTCCGCAGGCGCAGGATTCGGGCGCGGGCTTCGCCTCCGGCGCGGCGACGGGTCCGCGGCCGCACGGATCGGACGCGGTTTCGGGGGCAGGCTCGGCTCCTGACGAAGCAGCGACGCACGGTGCGAACGCTGCTGCGACCCCGGCGACGGGTGTGCAGGGCTCGGCTGCCGCTCCGGGCACCGGTACGGATGTTCCATCCGCGTCCTCGGGTGCGCCGGGCGCACCCACGACGGCAGGGGCGGTGCCGATGGGCCAGGTCCCGGGCGTTGGTGGATCGCCGCAGGGTGTTCCTGCGGCGGGCATCGTTGCGCCGCAGGGAATGCACGGTCCGGGCACCGCGCCTCTCCCGAATGAAGCGGCTTGGGCCGCAGTGTCTTCCGGCGCGGTGCGGCCGCCTTACCCGCCCATGTTCGCCCCGCAGGGCGGGCCGGGGTGGGCTGCGCGGCCGCCGATGCCGGGGCGTGGCATGCCCGGTCCGGGGATGCGGCCGCCGGTGCCGCCGCGGGCCGCGCCGCCGGTGCCGCACACGCCGTGGTGGCAGCGCGACGGGTTGATCAGCAAGCTGCTGGCGGTGGCAGGGGTCGGCGTGACGCTGATCGGTGTGGTGATGCTGCTGGTGCTGGCCGCGCAGGCGGGCTTCTTCGGCCCGATTCCCAGAGTTGTTGCGGGTGCGGCATTCTCGGCCACGCTGGTGGCGGCGGGCATGCGGGTGTTCGATCGGCCGGGTGGCCGGGTCGGTGGTATCGCGTTGGCGGCCACCGGTATCGCGGGCGCCTACCTCGACGTGGTCGCGGTGACCGCGATCTATCACTGGCTGCATCCGGTGCTCGGCTTCGCGGTGGCGCTCGGCGTCGCGGCGATCGGGGTGGCGCTGGCGCTGCGGTGGCAGTCGCAGCCGCTTGCGGTGCTGGTCGTGGTCGGCGCTGCCGCGCTGTCGCCCGTGTTGACGACTGAGCTGGTGCTGCTGGCGTTCCTGATCGTATTGCAGGTGGCGTGCCTGCCGGTGCAACTGGTGCGGGACTGGCCGTATCTGCATGTCGTGCGGACCCTGCCCGCGGGGCTGGCCACGTTCCTCGTGGTCGCGGGCGCACTGCTCGACACCCCGGACGATCGGCTGCGGCTGCTGGTGGCCGCGGTGGCCGTGGCGGCGGTCGGGCTGGCCGGGACCGTCCTGGTGGTCCGGCAGCGGCCGTCCGATGTCACCGCCTCGCTGACGCTCGCCCTCGTGAGCGTGCCGCTGCTGATCGCGCCGGGGATGTACCGGGGCGACCGGCCGGTGGCGACCGCGATCGCGGCGGTCTTCGCGGCGGTGCTGCTGCTGGTGGCCGCCACCGCCCTGGTGCCGAAAGTCGCGGCGCTGGTGCGGCTTCCGGGACACACCTGCACGGTCGCGGCGGTCGCCGGAGCGGTCGCGCTGCTCGAGGTCTGCGTTGTCGTCACCGACGCGCGCACCCTGCCGATCGCGTGGTTGCTGGTGGCGCTCGGGTTCTTCGGCGTTGCCGGGCAGCGGCGCTCGGGTGTCGCGGCCGGCCTCGGTGCGGCCTTCGCGGTACTCGGCGGCCTGGCGTTCCTGAACGTCGCGAGCCCGGAAATCCTTGCCTCGCAGCATCGGTCGGAACAGAGCCTGACCGTGGCGACGGCACTGGCCGCGCTGCTGCTGATGGCGGTCGTGGCGGTGGCCCTCTGGTGTGCGCGCACCGTGCCCGGTCTGCGGAACACCGCCGAGTTGCAGTGGATCGTGGCGGGTCTCGCGGGGCTGTACGCGGTGACCACCGCCGCGGTGTCGATCGCCGTCGCGACCGGTGCCGACGACGGCTTCCTGATCGGGCACAGCGCGGCGACGATCCTGTGGATGGCCGGCGCGACCGCGTCGCTGTTCTACGGCCTGCGCAACCTCGGGAAGGCTTCCGCCGTAGCGAAACTCGCGCTCGGCTCGGGCCTGCTGGTCACCGCCGCCGCGCTGGCGAAGCTGTTCCTGTTCGACCTGGCCACCCTGGACGGACTGGTCCGGGTAGCCGCCTTCCTCGTCGTCGGCGTGCTGCTCCTGGTCGTCGGTACCCGCTACGCCCGCGCCTTCGCCGAGGCGGAGTAGCGAGATCCGCGCCGACTCCAGGGATTCGCACCGGTTCCGCAGGTCCGGAACTGGTGCGAATCCCGAAAGCCGGTGCGGATTCCGCTATTCCGTGTCGCGGCGGCGCAGCAGCTCGTTCACGCTGACGGTGCGGCCGTCGCCACCGGAGTGCCTGCCCTCCTCGGCCTTGCCGGGCGCCTTGCCGCTGCGCCGGGAGGAGCGCAGTTCGGCCATCCAGTTCTCGATGCTGTTGCGGTTCGGATCCTCGACCGGCTCCGCGGCTTCCGGCGTGCCGTGCTGGTTCGACGCCGAGTTGTCCTGCGCCGCAGCGCGATCGACGAACCGCGGCAGCGGCATGGACGGCCGCGGGTCCGCGCCGCCGAAGGGTGGCACCGAAGGGGTGGGCTGGGTCGGCTCGAACTTCGCCTCGGGCCGCCTCGGCGCCTCCGGTTGCGCGGGCGGCGGTTCGAAGGGGGCCGGTGCGGGCGGCTCGAACGCCGCGAACGACGTCGCGGGCGGCTCGGGTCGCGGCGCGGGCGGCGGGGTGGGTGGTGTGGGCCGCGGACCGGTCGGGTCGTGCGGGATCGAGGAGAACGGCCGGGCCGCACCCGAATCCGGCCTGCTGATCGTCGGCGGGCTGACCCGCGGCGTGATCGGCTCCGGCGGAGTCGCCGAGTATCCGGTCGGCCGAGGCATTTTCGGGTCGGACGGCAGGCCGGCGGGCGGGATGGGCCGCTGCCGGGTCGGGTCCAGCGGCGGCGGCGCGGGCGTGGCCTGCTGCGGCGTGGCGGGCGCGGGCTTGATCTTGTCGAGGTGCTTGGTCGGCGCCTCGGCCTCGATCTCCTCCACCGTGCGCGGTCTGCGTGGCTTGCGCGGCTTGTTGGGGTCGGCGAAGGCCGGGATCTGCATGGTCACCGGGTCGGTGATCGGCGTGGTCTTCACCAGGTCGACGAGTTCGCCGCCGCCGGGCCGCTCATCGTCGAGGATGGGTTCGCCGAGGCCGATCTTCTGCTGGATCTTCTTCATCCAGGCGGGCGCCCACCAGCAGTCGTCGCCGAGCAGCTTCATCGTGGCGGGCACCAGCAGCATGCGCAGAATGGTGGCGTCGATGAACAGCGCGGCGATCATGCCGTACGCGAGGTACTGCATCATCACCAGATCGGAGAACGCGAACGCGCCGGTGACGACCAGCAGGATCAGCGCGGCCGCGGTGATGATGCGTCCGGTCTGCGCGGTGCCGATGCGCACCGCCTCGGTGGTGGACGCGCCCTGGGTGCGTGCCTCGACCATGCGGGAGAGCAGGAAGACCTCGTAGTCGGTGGACAGACCGTAGATCACCGCGATGATCAGCACGAGCACCGGCGACATGATCGGCTGCGGCGTGAAGTTCAGCAGCCCTGCCCCGTGCCCGTCGACGAAGATCCAGGTCAGGATGCCGAGTGTGGACCCGAGGCCGAGCGCGCTCATCAGCGCGGCCTTGATCGGCAGCACCAGCGACCCGAAGGTCAGGAACATCAGCAGCGTGGTGACGAACAGCACCAGCGCGATCATCAGCGGCATGCGATCGAGCAGGGCGTCGATGCTGTCCTTCTGGATCACCGGTTGCCCGCCGACGTACATCGTCACGCCGTCGGGCACGTCGATCGAGCGCAGATAGTCGATCGTCGGGTCGGCGTTCTCCGAGTCGGCCAGCGTCGCGCTGGTGCGGTAGACGTTCGGATCGGTGTTGGACCGCGATGGCACCTCGAAGGTGCCCGCGAGTCCGGGCGCCTGCTTGGCCTCCGCCCACGCCTTGCCGACCTCGTTGCTGTTGTCCGAGACGAACACCAGCTGGATCGGATCGGACTTGCGCAGCGGGAAGATCGAGTCGAATTTCGCCTGGGCCAGCCGGGTCGAGTTGTCCGGCGGCAGATACCGCTCGTTGATGCCGCCGAAGGCGAGGTTCTTCACCGGGATGATCAGCAACAGCAGCAGGATGCAGATCGGGATGGCGATCTTGAGCGGGTGCCGCATCACCCAGCGGGTGCACTTGCCCCAGAAGCCGTTCTCGACCTCTTCGGCGGTCTTGGTCTTGCGGAAGCGCTTGAGTCCTAACGCGTCCACCCGCGGGCCGAGAATGCCGAGCATGGCGGGCAGGATCGTGATCGAGGTCAGCGCGGCCAGCGAGACCGTCGCGATGGAGCCGTAGGCGATCGACTTGAGGAAGCCCTGCGGGAACAGCAGCATGCCGCCGAGGCTGGCGATGATCATGGTCGCGGAGAACACAACGGTGCGTCCCGCGGTCATCACCGACCGGCGCACCGCGGCCGAGGTGCTGTAGCCCTCGGCGAGTTCCTCGCGGAACCGGCTCACGATGAATAGGCCGTAGTCGATCGCCAGGCCTAAACCGATCATCGAGACGACCGGCGCGACGAACGAATTCACCTCGGTGAACCTGGTGATGAACAAGACGATGCCCTGCGCGCCGATCACCGTCAGGCCGCCGACGATCAGCGGCAGGCCCGCCGCGATCAGGCCGCCGAAGATGAAGAACAGCAGCACCGCGACCGCCGGAATGGCCAGGATCTCCATCCGGTGCTGGTCTTCGGCCATGGTGTCGTTGAGCGTGCCCGCGACCGCCTGCAGGCCCGCGACCTGCACCGTGACGCCGGGAACGTCGAAGACGTTCTTGACCTTGCGGAAGTTGTTCAACATCTCGGTGTCGTTGTCGCCCTTGATGGCCAACGACGCGAAGGTGTACTTCTTGTCCTTCGAACCGAAGGTCAGCGGCGAGGCGGGGCCGGTCTCGGTCTGCCAGTAGGCGCCGTTGACCTTGCTGATCTCCGGGTACTCCCGGGGCAGGCGGTTCAGGCTTTCGAGCACCTTCGCCTTGAACTCGGGATCATCGATCGTCTTACCCTCGGGCGCGGTGTAGAGCACGATCACGTCGCTGGTGTGATCGCGACCGAATGCCGCGTCGGCGATCTTGGCGCCCTGCGAGGACTCCGAGGTCGGGTCGTCCCAGCCGCTGGAGCTGAGGTGGCTGCCCAAACCGAGGCCGTACCCGCCCAGCGCCAACAGCGCGGCCGCGACGACACCGAGTACGCCGAAGCGCAGTTTGTAGACCAGATCGCCCCAGCGTGTGAACACTTAAGCGACTCCTTGCGCGGGGCGAGAGGTGAGCAGCGCCGACAGCGGCCGGAACGGCTGCAGCCAGGCGCCCTCGTCGGGCAGCGAGTCGAGGCTGACCCTGGGCAGCGGTTCACGGAACACGCCCGGGATGTCCTCGAGATCGATGAACTCGAGGGTATCGGATGTGACGGCCCAACTCGCGTGCTCGCGGAAGCCGAGTACCTGAACAGGGATTCCGGTGGCGGCGAGCTCCTCGAGCGGCTCGCGGAACGCCTGACCGTCGGCCGAGGCGACCATGATGCCCGCTAGCCCGGCACCCCGGCTGCGCAGTTCGATGTGCGCCAGCATGTCGGCGTCGACGTCGGAATCCTCGTCGATCTTCGGCTTGGCGAACACCGCGTAGCCGACGTTGCGCAGCGCCTCTACCCACGGACGGACCACGTCGGCGGTGCCGGGGGCGATGTTGGTGAAGACGGTCGCTTCCGGTTCGACCCGGTGCACGGCGCCGACCGAGAGCTCGGCCGTGCGAGCCAGCAGCCACCGGCCGAGTGCGTCGAACCGGGGCCGGTAGGCGGCCGTCGGCCGCCCACCGAGGATGGCCCCGAGTCCCATGTCGAGGTTCGGGGCGTCCCACACCAGCAGGACCCGGCGCACGTCCGGCGTAGTACCGCCCAGACCCTCGGATCCGGTGCCCTGCACCTCCCCGGCAACTTCGACCACCTCGTGGGCCATCTCACTGACACTCATTATTCGATCTTCCCCCATATGAGCTCTGTGATGGCGCTACCCGCACGATGTGCCTTGCCCTCGAATTTCGTAACGGGCCTTTCGAAGCCGATCGGCGCGCGTTCACGATGGTCCGCGCTGACCCCTCCTGTGCTCTCGTTCAAGCCTCTGAGCAGGGATTCTTGCGCACCGACCTCGGCAATATGTTCGGCATAGCCCGCGTGATCGGTGGCGACATGCAACACACCGCCGGATTTCAATTTATTGGCGATCAGCTTGAATGTGGCGGGTTGTAAGAGGCGGCGTTTGTGATGGCGCGCCTTCGGCCACGGGTCGGGAAAGAAAACGCGGACGCCCGTCAGCGACTCATCAGCAACCATGTTCTCCAGCACGTCGACGGCGTCGCCGCGCAGCAGCCTGATATTCGGGATCTGCTCGCGCTCGATCCGCTGCACCAGCTGCGCCAGGCCGGGCTGGTAGACCTCGATGCCGACCAGGTTCAGGTGCGGCTCGGCCTGCGCCATGGCCGCGGTGGCAGTGCCGGTGCCACAACCGATTTCGATGACCAGCGGCGCCTCGCGGCCGAACCAGTCGGCGGCGGCCAGCGGCTCGTCGGCCACCTCGCGGCCGATCGTCGGCCACATGCGGTCCCAGGATTGCTGCTGGGTCGCGGTCAGTGCGCCACGACGCGACCGAAAGCTGGTCACGCGTGGGTAGAGGCGGGAGCCGGTGCTGCTCCGGGTGCGACGTTCCGCGGGACGGCCGGGGGTGGGACCGACCGGGTGGGCGGGTTCAGTCGGGGCCGATCCGGTGGACGGCGGGCCCGGAACTGACTCGGCAGTATTGTTCGCGGCGTCGTTCACGGCGTCCATTGTCCAGCATCCGGCCAGTGGTGCGGCAATCGACTGCGCGCAAGCCGGCGAGCAGGAGGTCAGGCGGCGCGCGCAGGGGCGATCGGGGCTTGTGCCACCCCCTCCTGGCGCAGCGGGCGCCCGAGCGCGACCTTGGTCGCGGTCACCATCATCTCCAGCAGGCCGCGCACCCCGGCCGGCGAGGCGGCGACCGACCAGACCGTACTGTCGCCCGCGTCGCTCACCGGTTGCCCGGCGAGCCGGTCGGCGAGCCAGTCGAGGCTGAGCGGCGTGGACAGCGGCAGCAGCGAGAAGTGCTCGCTCAACCGGTCCCGCACGTAGCTGACCACCGCGCCACCGCGCCGATAGCGGTCGACCTGACCGTCGATGCCGTCCATGTGGATGACCTGATCGTGCACCGGCTGCACCACGAGCAGCGGGCAGGTCGGCGTCGAATTGCCCAGGCGCAGATCATCGAACATCGACTGGAACTCGGGGGTGGCGATCACCTCGTCGAGCGGCCGGGTCAGGAAGTCGTCCATGCGCTTGTTGGCGAGGCCGAAGATGGCGCCGAACGGCGTCGCGGTCTCCGCGCGCGCGACGAAGCGGTGGCCGTCGAGGGTGAGTTCGTTCTGCAGCAGCGCGCCGAGGGCCGGATACAGCCTGCGCAGCGCGGAGATGACGATGGCGGGCAGGCCCGCGTAGCTGCTGCCGTTCAGTCGGGCGAACACCTGTCCGGGATCGCCGACCGGCGCACCGAGCACCGCGCCGACGATGTCGAGTTCCGGGGCGTAGGTCGGCGCCATCTCGACCGTCCACGAGCTCGCCATGCCGCCGCCGGAATACCCCCACACCGCGATCCGGGTTTCCGCGTGCAGGCCGAGCGGCGCGAAGCGCAGTGCCGCGCGCATGCCGTCGAGCGCGCGGTAGCCGGGTTCGCGTGGGGCGCCGAAGTTTCCGCGCGGGCCCTCGTGATCGGCGATGCTCACCGCCCAGCCGCGGCGCAGCGCGTTGGCGACGAGCAGCCATTCGAACTGGGTGACCGAGCCGAGCGCGCGGGCGCCGTAGCGCAATGCGTAAGAAGGAGAACATCGCTCGGTGACCGCGTCCATCGCGGTCTGAAAGGCCAGCAGCGGCCGGTCTGCCCGTGGATCGGCGTCCTTGGGCAGCAGCACCGTGGTGATCGCCGCCTCCGGCGTGCCGTGCATGTCGTTGCTGCGGTAGAGCAGCTGCCAAGCGTGGACCTGCTGTGGCACAACGCCGAACAGGGCGAGCTCGATCTTGCGGCTGCGCAGGATGGTGCCGGGTGGCTTGGCCGCGTAGCCCCTGGGTGGCCGGTGGAACGGATCGGCGCTCGGCAGCAGGGGTTTGCGGCCCGCTAGGGCGGGCTCCGATGCGTCGGCGGCGTCGATCTCCGCGGTCATCTCGACCTCCTCGTCTGTGAGGCCGGTGTACCGCACTCGAAAACCGAAGTTACGCACCAACTATGGCGCCGACCATATTCAGCAGGGTAAATGACCGGCGGCGGGTCTGGGAAGACGGCAGGATCCTGTCAGTTCCGCATTACACTCGCCGACATGGGCAGACCGACAGTGTTCATCACCGGCGCCGCGGCGGGTATCGGCCGGTCGACGGCACTGCTTTTCGCTGCGCAGGGATATCAGGTCGGCGCCTACGACGTCGATGAGGTGGGCCTGAGCAGACTCGCCGCCGACATCACCGGCCAGGGCGGAAGTGTGCACACCGGCGTGCTCGATGTGACGAACGCCACCCAGTGGGCCGAGCGGCTCGCCGAGTTCCACGCCGAGACCGGCGGCCTGGACATCCTGATCAACAATGCGGGCATTCTGCGCGCGGGCCCGTTCGAGACCATCGACCTGGCCGCCCACCAGGCCATCATCGATGTCAACCTGGGCGGCGTGCTCACCGGGACGCATGCCGCGTTCGGCTATCTGCGCGACACCCCGGGCGCCCAGGTGGTGAACCTGTGCTCGGCCTCGGCCATCTACGGTCAGCCCGAGCTGGCCAGTTACGGCGCGAGCAAGGCCGCGGTCAAAAGCCTCACGGAGGCACTGGATCTCGAATGGGAGCGCTACGACATCCGGGTGATCGCGATCTGGCCGCTGTTCGTGGACACCGCGATGACCGAGGGCGTGCAGACCGGCACCACCAAATCGCTCGGTGTCCGGCTGACCGCCGACGACGTGGCCACCGGCATCTGGGCGGCGACCCGCAAGCGCGCCAGGCTGCCCCGGGTGCACTACGAGATCGGTGCGCAGGCGAAGGTGCTGGCCACCGCCGCCAAATATGCCCCGAACTGGGCGGTGCGCACCGTGAACAAATACTTCAGCGGCACCTGACCGGTCACCGCCTGCGCCGCGGCGACTTCTGCAAGAATTGCGCACCGTAAAGGGGGTGCAGCATGCCGACAGCCACCGAGCACGAGGGACCGTTGCGCGAACGCGGCGTGCCGACGCGGGAAAAGGACAACCTGGATCAGCTCCTCGCCGATCTGGCCTTCGGCACCGGGCGGGACGCGCAGATCGGCTACGCGGCGGGGGCGGCGGTCAGCGCGTGGCGCAAGCCGCCACGGATTCAGATCACCGGCCGCGCCAACGCGGGACGGACGACCGTGCTGCACGCGCTTGCCCTCATGTCCGCGGTCGAGACCGGGCCGGTCGACGAGCCGGATACGCCGGAGCCGACGCTCGACGCCGACATCGTCGTCTACGTGCTCTCCGCCGCGCCGTCGTCCGCGGATCGGCGACTGATCGGCACGTTGCCACCCGAACGCGCCGTCGTGGTGTTGAACAAGGCCGACGCGATCGGCGCGCGCTGGGCCGACGCGGTCACGGCGGCCGAGCAGTACGGCAGGGAACTCGGTGTCACCGTGCTTCCGGTGGTCGCCTCGCTGGCCGTGCGCACCAGGGCCGGTGCCATGACCGCCGCCGATATCGCCGCGTTACGCGGTGTGCTCGCGAAAGACGATGCGGCGCTTACCCTTTCGCCGGATCTGTTCGTCGCGCCCGGCCCGGATAAAGACGCACGCGTCGAGCTGTTGCAGCGGTGGGACCTGTACGGGATCACCTGTGCGCTCGCGGCGCTGCGGCACGAGCCCGACCTCGCGCCGCAGACCCTGCTGCAGATCCTGCACGCGGCGAGCGGCGTCGACGCGCTGCACCGGCTGCTGCACCGGCGCTACGAGCAGGTCTGCGCGCTGCGCGGCGGCGAACTGCTCGACGAGCTGACGCGCTTGGCCGCCCGCGCGGTGCCCGGCCCGGACAGCCGGGCGCGCGACATCCTGGAGGCCTATCTGTTCGGGGACGACGCGCGCTGGCTCGGCCTGTGCGCCGGCCTGGCCCATCCCAGCGTCGCGCACCTGGCCGCGGGGTATCCCGCGCCCGCGCCCACCGACGCCGACGACGCGATGACCCGCGCGGCCCGCTGGCGCGCGGTCGTCACCAGTGATATGCCTGCCACCGCCCGCCGCGCCGCGCTGCGGGTGCACAACGGATACGTCCGACTATGGGAACGGATGAGCAGTGCCGGTCTCTGACGCGCCGGACGGACCGCCGGGCTTGGCCGCGCAGGCCGATGCGCTCGACCTGCCCACCGACAACCAGCCGAGACCGGCGCCGCGTCCCGCCGGCCCGCTCGCGCCCGAGGTCGAAGCGGTCATCGCGCGATGGAATCCGCAGGGCACCGCGCTGCTGCGCGCGCTGCGCGAGGGCGCGGCGGCGGGCTCGGTCCTGCTGATCGGACCCGCCGACGCCAACACCACCCTGCTGCGCACCGAACTCGCGCGCTTCGAGCCACGCGTCCCGCTCGCCGACCCGGTGTCGGAGATGAGCCTGCTCGCCGAGCCCGGGTCCATTCTCGCGTCGCAGGCGCTGATCCTGTTGGACGCGGGCGCCACCCTCGGCACCGACACGCTGCGCCTGGTGCGGCGGCTGCGCGGCGACGGCACTCGGATCCTGCTCGTCATGAACGGCATTCACGCGTACCAGGACTGGCGCGCCGTGCGCGAGCGTGACCTGGCCCTGCTCGCCGGGCAGGGTGCGGGCGAGCTCGACATCCTGCCGGTCTCGGCGCGGCTGGCCGCGGCGGCCCGCACGAGCGGGGACGCGGGACTGTTGGACCGGTCCGGGCTCGGCGCGCTGCACGCCGAACTGGCCGCGGCGACGGCGAGCGCGCACACCGACGGTGGTCGGCTCACCGCGGTGACCGACCGGGTGCTGGCCGAGACCAGGCAGCGGGTCATCGAGCAGGTGACGACCCTGCGCTCCGGCGCGGCCGCGGCCCGGCTGCGCGAGGAGCGCGCGGTGCTGCTGGCCGGGCGCGACGGCGGCCGGGCCACCGCCATGTCCACCCTGCGCGGTCAGCTGCATCTGGCCCGCGTCGACCTGATGACCGAGGTGGGCGCGCGCATTCGAGCGCTGCACACCGCGACCCGCGTCGACCTGGTTCGACTGCGCCGCCGTGAGCTGGCCGGATACCCGGAGCGCCTGCAGCAGGCCGTCACCGAACTGACCGGCAGCGTCGACCAGGCCATCGATCAGCGCCTCACCGAGTTGGCCGCGCACATGGGCGCGGACATCGCACCCGAGACCGGCCTGCCGCCGCGCCGCCGCGACCCGGCGCCGCGCGTCGGACCCGACCCCGATCCGCGGCACCGGGGTGTCGAAGATCACCTCGTGATCGTGCTCGGTGCGTCGGCCGGTGTCGGCTTCGGCAGGCTGCTGGTTTCGCCCTTCGCGCTCGTTCCCGCGCTCGACGTGGCCAGCGTGCCGGTGACCTTGCTGCTCGGCGCGGGCGCGGCGGGCTGGGTGGTGCGGGCGCGCAGGCAACTGGCCGACCGCGCGCACGTGCGGCAGTGGGTGTCCGACGCGCTGATCAACGTAAAGGCCCAGCTCGAGCAGCGGGTGGTGACGGCGCTCGTGGAAACCGAGACGGTGCTGGCCGATCGCGTCGTGCGCGCCAGCGCCACCCGAATGGTCGACACCGATCGCCGGGTCGCCGAGGTCGAAGCGCGATTGCGCCGCACCGTGGCCGAACAACCCGGACAACTCGCCGCGTGTGAACGCGACATCGAGATCCTGGACCGCTGGATCATGCCGGTTGAATAACTATTGAGAATGGGTACATAGTGACGAACCCGATTCCGTACCGGTCGTCACACCGCGTTAACCTCTAATCAGGAACTGTGGGCGTCCGCTAAGTCCTCGTCCGCCGTCCACCCGGGGCGCGGCTTTCGACTGGTCCTAGCGGGTGCCTTCCCGCCAATGGTGGCGCTCGGTGTGTTACCGCTGGTCAAGGGCCTTGGGCCAGTGGGATATATCGTAGGGACCGCCCATCTCAGGAGAGTTTTCATGACCTCAGCGACCATTCCTGGTCTTCGTGGATCCGACGGCAAGCCGCCGACCGAGCACAGCGAACTACTCGCCTGGGTACAGGAAGTCGCCGAACTCACACAGCCGCAGCGCGTGGTCTGGGCGGACGGTTCCGACGAAGAATGGGATCGGCTCACCACTCAGCTCGTCGAGGCGGGCACCTTCAAGCAGCTCGACCCGAAGAAGAAGCCGAATTCCTTCCTCGCGCTCTCCGATCCCTCGGACGTGGCCAGGGTCGAGTCGCGCACCTACATCTGTTCCAAGAGCGAGGCCGACGCCGGTCCGACCAACAACTGGGTCGACCCCACCGAGATGCGCGCCACGATGACCGAGCTGTACCGCGGCTCGATGAAGGGCCGCACCATGTACGTGGTGCCGTTCTGCATGGGCCCGCTCGGCGCCGAGGACCCCAAGCTCGGCGTGGAGATCACCGACTCGGAGTACGTGGTCGTCTCGATGCGCGTGATGACCCGCATGGGCGCCGCCGCACTGGAGAAGCTCGGCACCGACCGCCCGTTCGTGAAGGCCCTGCACTCCGTCGGCGCCCCGCTGGCCGATGGCCAGGCCGACGTGCCGTGGCCGTGCAACGACACCAAGTACATCACCCACTTCCCGGAGGACCGCGAGATCTGGAGCTACGGCTCCGGCTACGGCGGTAACGCGCTGCTCGGCAAGAAGTGCTACTCGCTGCGGATCGCCTCGGCCATGGCCCACGACGAGGGCTGGCTGGCCGAGCACATGCTGATCCTCAAGCTGATCTCCCCGGAGAACAAGGCCTACTACATCGCCGCCGCCTTCCCGAGCGCCTGCGGCAAGACCAACCTCGCGATGATCCAGCCGACCGTGCCGGGCTGGCGCGCCGAGACCCTCGGCGACGACATCGCCTGGATGCGCTTCGGCAAGGACGGACGCCTGTACGCGGTGAACCCGGAGTACGGCTTCTTCGGCGTCGCGCCCGGTACCAACCGCAGCTCCAACCCGAACGCCATGGCCACCATGGAAGCGGGCAACACCGTCTACACCAACGTCGCGCTGACGGACAACAACGACGTGTGGTGGGAAGGTCTGGAGGGCGAACCCGACCACCTGATCGACTGGAAGGGCAACGACTGGTACCTGCGGGAAACCGAGACGCTGGCCGCCCACCCGAACTCGCGCTACTGCACGCCGATGTCGCAGTGCCCGATCCTGGCCCCCGAATGGGACGACCCGCAGGGCGTGCCGATCTCGGCGATCCTGTTCGGTGGTCGCCGCAAGACCACGGTCCCGCTGGTCACCGAGTCCTTCGACTGGCAGCACGGCGTCTTCATGGGCGCCACCCTGTCCTCGGAGCAGACCGCGGCCGCCGAGGGCAAGGTCGGCACCGTGCGGCGCGACCCGATGGCGATGATCCCGTTCATGGGCTACCACGTCGGTGACTACCTGAACCACTGGATCAACCTCGGCAAGAACGCCGACGCGACCAAGCTGCCGAAGATCTTCTACGTCAACTGGTTCCGGCGCGGCGAGGACGGCCGCTTCCTGTGGCCCGGCTTCGGCGAGAACTCCCGCGTGCTGGAGTGGATCGTCGGCCGCGTCGAGGGCACGGCCGAGGCCGAGGCCACCGCGATCGGCAACGTTCCGGTCGCCGCCCAGCTCGACCTCGACGGCCTGAAGGTCGACCCCGACGACGTCGACGAGGCGCTGAAGGTCGATGCCGACGAGTGGCGCAAGGAGATCCCGCTCATCGAGGAATGGTTCGAATTCGTCGGCGACAAACTGCCTTCCGGCGTTCGCGACGAGTTCGAGGCACTGAAAGAACGCCTCGGCTGAGCCCGGAACTCAAACGCCCGCACCAACTCGGTGCGGGCGTTTCCTTTTGTGCTCAGTTCCCGCGGTCCGCTCCCCAGTTGGAAGTGGGGATGACGTGGGTGTGGGGTGTTCGAGCCAGTCGGTGGCGCACCGTGTTTCGCGGCTGTCCTGTTGAAACTTGTTGTAGGTCAACGGATGACCGGCGGCTCGGGGCGGAGAGCGTCGCGAGCGCCGCGGTGTCGAATGCTGATGGATGACACATCATTCGCGCCCGTTGCGCGTGTTCCCTGCCGCGTGATCGGGAATGTGTGGTGCTATTGGTCATGGTCGGTGGTCATGGAAGCGCGAGCTGGGGGCGTTTGCCGAGGCACGGCGAAGGGTAAGTGTCCGATGTGTGAGCTTTGCGCAGAGGTGGCTTATGCTTGTTGTGTTCTTGGTCTCATGACCTGCCAGTCCGATTGCTAACTGTTAACTGATCGACTGAACTACTTCCCTATCGACATCGAATTCCCGCGCTGCGGTGCAAGACGATGAGATCGACGCGCGAGAGGTGGTTGGAGCATGACCGATCTGGAGACGGGCGCGTCCATCACGCCCTTGGTGGCCGGCTTCGAGCTGGCCACGCTCAGTACGCCCTTGCGCCGCGCCGCCGGGCGCCTGCAGGCTGTCCTGCCGCCGGGATGGCGCGTCGAGATCGTCGACGCGCCGGGCCTGACCGGCCGCGAGAGCGAGCCGGTCCTGCGGGTGGTCATGCCGGCGGACTGAGCCGCCGCCACGTCCCGGCGGGTTCCGCCGCGCGAATCGGCCTAGCCGGTCCACCCCATCGGCATGAGCACGGACTTCTGCTCGCAGAACGAGTCGAGCCCCTCGGGGCCGTTCTCCCGGCCGAGCCCGGAATTCTTGTAGCCGCCGAACGGTGAGCTGGGGTCGAACGCGTACCAATTGATCGCGTAGGTGCCGGTCCGCACCCGCGCGGCTATCTCGGCGCCGTGCTCGACGTCGGTGGTCCAGACCGAGCCGGCCAGGCCGTAGACCGAGTCGTTCGCGATGGCCACCGCCTCGTCCTCGGTCTCGTAGGGGATCACCGAGAGCACCGGCCCGAAGATCTCCTCCTGCGCGATGGTCGACTTGTTGTCCACATCGGCGAAGATGGTCGGCTCGACGAACCAGCCGCGATCCAGGCCGGCGGGGCGCCCGCCGCCGAGCACCAGTCGCGCGCCCTCCGCCTTGCCCTTCGCGATGTAGCCCTCGACGCGCTCGCGCTGCCGCTCGGAGATCAGCGGGCCGAGTTGCACGGCGGGATCGGCGGGATCGCCGACCTGCATGGTCCGCACGTGCGCCACGAGCGCGTCGACGATCTCGTCATAACGACTGCGCGGCGCGAGAATTCGGGTCTGCGCGACGCAACCCTGCCCGCTGTTCATCAGCCCGGAGAAGGCGAGCACGGGAATGGTCGCCGCGATGTCCATGTCCGGCAACAGAATTGCCGCGGACTTGCCGCCGAGTTCCAGGGAGACGCTCTTGAGCTGACCGGTGGCGATCGCGCCGATCTTGCGGCCGACCGCCGTGCTGCCGGTGAAGGTGACCTTGTCCACGCCCGGATGCGAGATCAGATATTCGGCGGCCTCGGGTTCGGCGGGCAGCACGGAGAGCACGCCATCGGGCAGTCCCGCCGCGGTGAAGATGTCGGCGAGCAGGTTGGCCGTAATCGGTGTCAGCGGTGCGGGTTTCAGCACCACGGTGCATCCGGCGAGCAGGGCTGGCGCGAGCTTGTTGGCGGCGAGGAACAGCGGAACATTCCACGCGGTGACCGCCGCGACGACGCCGCGCGGTTCCCTGCTCACCCGGGACGTGCCGAAGAGTCCGGTGCGAGTCTCGTTCCAGGGGAACGTCTTTGCCAGCGCCGCGCAGGCATCAAGCGCGGCGACCGCGGGAATCTGGTTGAGCGTCATGGCGATCATCTGCGGTGCGCCCATTTCCGCGGTGAGCGCGGCGAGCAGTTCGGCCGAGCGTTCCTCGATCAGCCGTGCGGCCCTGGTGAGCACCTGGGCCCGCTCCTCGGGCGGGGTCGATGGCCACGGCCCGTGGTCGAAGGCGTGTCGTGCGGCGGCGACGGCCGCGTCCACGTCGGCCCGCGACACCGCGGGGACGCTGCCCACCGGCTCGACCGTGACCGGCGAGATGACCTGAACGCGCTCGGTGGTGGCTGGCGCGGTCCAGCGGCCGCCGATGAACAAGCTGTCGTAATGCATGAGAACACGTTACAGTTTCGTCCCGCAGTTGTCTGTAACCTGTTCCAGTTCTGCTCCGTGGTCATCGCGCTGAGCTGGACGAATCCCAACCTGTCGGTTCGCTTTTCGTAGAACGCACTATTGCGTTCTGTTGCTGAAGAGAGGATGCTGTTAGCTACTGATCAGCTCGCTCGATTTCTGAACCGATACCGCAATTGGGGAGACCGAGTCATGGCGGTGCAAGTAGTCGGCAGGTCGTTGATGACCAGCGACCAGACCGAACATCAAGCGAAGAGCGTTGGCGCGGGCGGATGGGTGGTGTCTTTCCTACCGGGGCGCACGCTGACCATCGAGCAAGCGACCGCAGCCATGCAAGCCGCCGAAGCGGTGGCCGTCGTGGGGGCCTTAGCTGATCAAGTCGGCCTCACCACGCTGGAGACCGTCGGTCTCGCGATCCAGGAATCGCCGTGGAGCCACCCGCTGCACGAACCGTGCGGCAGGCGCGGCTGGCGCCGGGGCTGGCTCGAGCACTGAGCTGTTCGCTAGGCCTTGGTAGCGACCACAACAAGGTTGCTCACGAGTAGTTCGCGCAGCGCCGGGATGCGCACGAGCCACCACGCCCAGCGTGGGTGGTAACGCGGAAACACGGTGCGCACGTCGGCCGAAGTCGCTGCCGCCCAACGTAATCCGTCCGACGCCCGGACCGCGAACAACGATGTGCCGAACCGGTTCTTCGGTTCCCGTCCCTGCTTGCGTCGGTAGCGCCGCGCCGCGTACTCGCCGCCGAGGTAGTGCCACGGTCCCGTCTCGTGCCCGCCGAACGGGCCGAGCCAGACCGTGTACGACAGCACGATCAACCCGCCCGGCCGCGTCACGCGCACCATCTCCTCCGCCATCAGCCACGGATCGGGCACGTGCTCGGCGACATTGGACGAGAAGCAGATGTCGACCGCGTCGTCGCGGAACGGCAACGCCATCCCGGAGCCGCGTACCGCGCCCGTCACCGACAATCCGGCCGCGTGCATCTCGGACGGGTCCGGTTCCACCGGTATGTACCGCGCGCCCGTGCGCGCGAATTCGTCGGCGAAGTAGCCCGGCCCGCCGCCGACGTCGAGAATCGTCGCCCCGACCAGCTCTCGACCCGTGAGATCGGTGTAGAAATCGCCGATCATCGCCGCGCTGTCGGCGGCGAGGCCACCGTAGAACAGCGCGGGGTCGCTCTGCTCGAACCGGAAGCTGCCGAGCAGGCGCAGCGAACGACGCAGCGTCGCGCGGCGTGCGAAGCGGGGGGCCGCGCCGTCGGTGGGCGATTTTTCGGCTCTCAACACGGCGCCGAGTCTCGCATAGCGGTGCGGTGGCGTCCCGCACGGGCACTGGGCTCTAGGCGCTCGATGATAGCCACGCCGACCGGGTGCGGTAGCCGATCATGTGCCCGCGCCCGCGCCGGTAGTCGGCTTTCCGGCGGGTGTCCGGGTTAGGGTGTAGCCCGATATCCGACGTTCCCCGACCGGGGCCACCTGACCGAGAGAAGCTCGACCGTGCGCGAAGTCCTCCTGCTGTGCTGGCGCGACACCGGGCACCCGCAGGGCGGCGGCAGCGAACGCTACCTCGAGCAGGTCGGCGCGCAGCTCGCGGCCCGGGGCGTCAAAGTCACGTTGCGCACCGCCCGGTATCCGGGGGCGCCGCGCCGCGAACACCTCGACGGCATCGATATCAGCCGGGCCGGTGGCCGCTACTCGGTCTACCCGCGGGCGCTGGCCGCCATGGCGCTCGGCAGGCTCGGCCTCGGACCGCTGCGGCACGTGCGGCCCGACGCCATCATCGACACCCAGAACGGGATCCCGTTCTTCGCCACCGCGGCCGCCAAAGCGCCCTCGGTGGTGCTGGTGCATCATGGCCATCGAGAGCAGTGGCCCGTCGCTGGTCGGCTGGTCGGCCGGATCGGCTGGTGGATCGAATCGCGCCTCTCGCCCCGGGTGCATCGGCACAACCAATATCTGACCGTATCGCTGCCCTCGGCCGAAGAGCTCGCCACCCTCGGCGTCGAGCAGGCGCGGATCGCCGTGGTGCGCAACGGCGCTGAACCTGTTCCCGTCGACGCGCCGACCGGTGCCGCGGGCACCCGCACGGACAACCCGTGCATCGTCGTACTGTCGCGGCTGGTGCCGCACAAGCAGATCGAGGACGCGCTCGCCGTCGTCGCGCGGCTACGCCCCACGATTCCGGGCCTGCATCTCGATGTGATCGGCGACGGTTGGTGGGCCGACAACCTGAAATCCGATGCCGCGCGACTCGGCATCGCCGACGCGGTCACCTTTCACGGGCACGTCGACGAGCGCCGCAAGCATGAATTGCTCTCGCGCGCTTGGGTGCACGTGTTGCCCTCGCGCAAGGAAGGCTGGGGTCTCGCGGTCATCGAGGCCGCGCAACACGGCGTCCCGACCATCGGCTACCGCAGTTCCCGCGGCCTCACCGACTCGATCATCGACGGCGTCACCGGGTTGCTGGTCGACGACGTCCCCCAATTGTCCGAGGCGGTGGGCGAACTGCTCGGCGATCACGCCGCGCGCACGGTGATGGGGGAGAAGGCACGGGCGCGGGCACGGGAATTCTCTTGGGAGCAAACAGGGAACGGGGTGTACGAGGTGCTGGCCGCGGCCGCACGCGGTGAGTACACGTCCGGGTTGATCGCGCCGCGATCGGTGAGCTGAACCCGGGTTTTGTGTTCGGCCGCCGCGGCCATCGCGATCAACCGCGACGCCGACCCGGCCGCGGTCGCCTACCCGGCAGCGGTTGCGGGCGTCCCCGGCCATGCGTGCCGCGGCAGCGAGGAGTAGGCCGCATGCGTGCCGCGGCGGCGAGCAGTAGGCCGCCGAGAAGCATTGCGGCCCACAGGGTGTGGGCGGCGATGACGACCAAGCGATCCGTGCCGGAGCCGGTGCGCTCATCGATCGGCCCGGGGACTCGATACAACGCCAGATCGTTGTCGGCGTACACCTGATCCAGTTGCGCGAGCGTCGTTTTCGATTCGCCCAAGGGGCCTGGCGTGCCACGTTCCAGCAGCACCCAGCCCACGCCGTGTGCCGCCAGCTCCGCGGCCGAACCACCGTGCAGGAGCAGCCCTTCCACCGTCCGGGCGCGCGTGCCTTCGCCCGCCACGGTGCGTCCGCGCACCGGCAGCTCACCGGTCTGCAAGACATCGCGCGGCAGCATCCGCGGTGCCGGGTCGAGTACCGGCGCCGGCCCGCTGTACCGGAACTTCCGAAACATCCCGCCCGGCAACACCGCAACGTCCCCTGGCCCCGTCACCCGTTCGGCCACCACCTGCCACCCGGCCGGATACCGCACCGGCCGCAACGCCCCACCCACACCCCACCCCAGATCGGCCAGCGGCAACAAGAGCAAAACCATGCAAACCCCCGCTACCACCCGCGCCCGCACTCTGTTCGCCCCCGCTTCAGTGCTGGTGACGGTGCTGGAAGGCGCGGCGGTTTCGCCTGCGGTCGAGTCGCCGGCCGGAGATGCGGGGTCGGTGACTGTCGGCCGGTCAGCGGATGCGGTGCCCACGGGGGTCGGCGGTTGGTCGGTCGATGGGGTTTTCCCGAGTGTTGATTGCGGCTCGGCGGGTTGTGCTTCGGCGCCAGCGGCCGGGCCGTTGGGTGTTGTTGCAGGCGAACGGATTTCCCGGCCGGAGTGGAAGCGGGCGGCGATCGTGATACAGGCCGCGGCGGCGCAGAGTGCGTAGGCGGGCATGGCGAGGGCGACGTATTTCTGTGTATCGCGCAGTAGTCCGGTGCCGGGTATGTGGGCGACGAGCCATTCGAGCAGGTGCATGCCAGGTGAGGTCGCGCCGAGCGCGGGGAGCAGGATTGCCAGCGCCGCGAGGGTGACGAGCGCGCGATGCACGTAGCGGTTGTCCTGTTCGGCGCAGAGGGCGCGCAGTCCGGTGGCGACGATGGCGAGCAGCAGGAGCGTGCCGATGAACCCGAGCGGCGTTGTCCGGGAATCGGGTACGGCCTCACCGTTCCAGATCCCGCCGAGGCCCGCGAGACTGCCCACGGTGCCGAGCCCGGGTTCGGCACGAGCGGCGAACGCCGCGATCCCCGCCGGATCCGACGGCTCGCTCCCCGCCCCGGACACCGCGGTGGCCGACAACCACGGCGCGGACGCGAACACCGCCAGCACCGCGACCCCCGCGAACCGCCGCCACCCGACCACCACCAACGCCGTCACCGTCCCGAGCACCGCCCCGGTAGGCGTGAGCCCCGCCGCCGCAAGCGCCCCCGCCAACCCCGCCCAATCCCGCAGCGGGGGGCGCACGTTCGTGGCGCTGTGTGGGTGTGCACGGATGCGGTTGGTGGTCAGGATGATCCAGGGGAGGGCGGCGTAGCCGGTGAGCAGGCTCCAGTGGCCTTGGAGGAGTCGCTCGGCGAGATACGGGTTCCAGAGTGCGACGGTGCAGGCGACCAGCTGGGCGGGCAAGGGGGCGTGCAGGAGTTCGCGCACGAGGGCGGCGGCACCGTAGCCGGCCGCCCACAGCGCGACGAGCAGAATCGCTTTGACCACCAAGCCGCCGTCGACGAGCGATGACAGCACGGCGAGGGCCGCGTCCTGGGGTACCGCGCGCGGCGCGGCGTCGCCGAGTCCGAGGGCGGCGTCGGTGCGGTAGGCGCGCGGCGTACTCACCGCGTCGCGCAGCAGCAGGTAGCCCGGACCCAGCAGCGGACCCATGATGAGCAGCGTGAGCACCGCGCTGTACCCGGCGGGCACGACCTTCGCCCAGCGCACGCTCCGCTCGCTCTCGTTCACGCTTGTGCACCCTACGTGGCGGCGGGCCTGCGAGATCAGGGGGAACTACGGGCGGCGACCACTCGGACGATGCCGCCGTCAGTTCCTCCTGATCACGAAAACGCCCTCTCGAGGGGGTGCGAAGCCCCCGGCGCGACGGGTGAATGGGACGATGGCGAGCGTGTCTGCGGTCCGTCGGTTTCCTGTGGTGGCGGACCTGACGTTGGTGACGGCAGGTGCGATGACCGCCAACGTGGCGGGCTATCTACTCCAGCTGCTGGCCGGGCGCTGGCTGGGCGTGGCCGGGTACAGCGAGTTCGCGAGCCTGCTCGCGGTGCAGCTGCTGTGCGCGGTGCCCGCGCTGGCCCTGCAGAACGTGGTGGCCAGGGAACTGGTCCGGGGCGCGGGCGCCGCGGCGTTGCGTGGGTTGCAGTGGCGGTGCGCGGTGATCGTCGCGGCGGTGGTCGCGGTGCTGATTCCGGTGGTGACCAGTGCGCTGAACGTCGGGGTCGCCGCGTGCGCGGCGGCGCTCGGCGCCGCGCCCGCGCTGGTGCTGCTTTCTGGTGAGCAGGGGGTATTGCAGGGCGGCAGGCGATTTCGGGCGCTCGGCGTCGTGCTCGGCGCGGCCGGGATCGCCAGGGTCGCGCCCGCGCTGGTCGTGCTGGCCGTCGGCGGCGGTGCGGCACTGGCATTGACCGCGGCCGCGGCGGGTATCGCGGTGGCGGCGGCGTTCGCCAGGTTCGTCGCGGGTGCCCCGGCGCCGCGCGACCGCGCCGCCGAGGACGAGTTGGTGCAGGCCATCGGGGTCTTGCCGGTGTTGCGGGCGGCGCAGGTGCAGGCGGCACTGATGGCGCTGTCCTCGGCGGACCTGATCGTGGTCCGGATGGTGCTGGACGACGCGGACGCCAGCCGCTACGCGCTGGGCACCATCGCGGCCAAGATCGCGTTCTGGCTGCCGCAGGCGGTGGGCGTTGTGCTGTATCCGCGGATGGCGCAGCCGACGCATTCGGCGCGCGCGATCCGCGCGGCGCTGGCGGTGCTGTCCGGCATCGGCACCGTCGCCGTGCTGTGCGCGGCCCTCGCCGCACCGCTCGCTCCGCTGCTGGCGGGCCAGGACTACGCGCCGATTCAGGGCCTGCTGTGGCTGTTCGCCTTGCACGGCGCGCTTCTGGCCGTGCTCCAGGGGGCGATGCTGTCCGCGATCGCCGTCGACCGCACCGCCCTCGCCGCGCTCACCTGGCTGGGCCTGGCGGTCGAGGTGACGCTCATGGTCGCGTTCGCCCGTTCGATCCCAGCCCTCATCACCACCGCCGCCACCTGCGCGGCGACCACCACCCTCGTGGTCGCGATCATCGTCCTGCGCACCGCGGAACCCGACCGTGCGGCACGACCGGTCGCCTGAGCCCGCGTCGGTCGGCCCCCATCTTCGCGACGTCAGCAGTCAGGGCCGGTTGCAGGGCACGGCTGGTACCCAGCTTCACGGCGGACGCTGGGCCGTGTCGGTCCCAGTCTGGATCTTGCCGGCGTGCTCCAGTTCGGCGATCTCCCAACCGCTTCCACGGAAACCGGCTCGGTCGACAGCGACGTGCTCGCGAGCTAGGCGGGTCGATCCTGTTCGCGTACAAGCCATGCGACTGTCCACGCCAAAGGAAACGGCCCCCGGTCGAGGACCGGGGGCCGAATCATGGTGCTATATCACGGTTGTTTCGTGATGTTGATCTGTTCGGTCGGGGGATCGTTGTCCACGGGGCGGGACCCACCGGCCGCCGCCGCGCCGCCCGAGCGCCGGTTCAGCGGTCCGCCGCTGCCCGCAGGCGCGGCCGACGAGCCGCCGCGAATGCCGAGGATCAGGCCGATGATCAACGCGATCACGCCGAGCACACCGAATACGATCGGCATGATCCGGCCGTACAGCGAGAGCTTGTCGATGTTCTCCTTGGCCACCGCGATCTGCGACTCGATGGTGTTCTCGTTGAAGACGATGTGCGACTTCAGCGCGGTGACCTCGGGCTTTTCACCGGAGCGCGCGTAGTACAGGTGCAACTGCTCGCCGCCCTTGATCACGGTGCCGGTCTGCGGCTCGACCCACACGTCGCGGGTGTTGGTGTACCAGCGCGCCATGGTGATGTCGCCCTCGCCCTCGACGCCCCACTTGGCGGCGGGGAAGGTGAGCTTGTTGGTCGGCGCCGGCACCACGTCGAAGAGGTTGGTCGCCGGGATGGCCTGCTGGAAGTGGTAGACCTTCGTATTGTTGATCTCGGTTTCCTCGACGAAGTTGATGTCGTAGGTCTTGCGCACGTTGAGATCGAAGTACGGGTAGGTCTTCTTCTCGGTACCGATCGGGAAGCGGTACTGCAGACCGGTGTGCTGCACCGGGTCGGCGATGGACTGCATGTCCTTGTTCACCGTGACCGCGATGGAGCCGTTGGGCTCCTTGTCGACCGGCTCGCCGGTCTTGCGGTCGATGGTGACGCGGTCGATGGTCGCGGTCAGCAGGCCGGTGTCGCCCTGCTTGTCGGTGCGCCGCAGCGTCGAACCCGCCTGCACCGTCATCTCGGTGGCGTCGGAGGGCTCTTCGACGGTGAGGAAGCGCTGCGAGACCAGGTTGACGTCCTTGTCGATCTTCGCCGAGCCTTCGCCGGTGAGCGACTTGGAGTCCAGCACCAGACTCTCTTCACCGGGTTGGTTCGTCGCGATCGTGGTGATCTCGAGATCCAGAGGAGTCTTCGCCAGTTTGCCGACGGTGTATGTCGGGATCATCAGCGCGGCGACGATCAGCAACGCGCCGAGACCCACGAGCAGGCAGGCCACCGTCCTTCTGGTTCCGGCACTCAGTGCCATGCAAACACTCCTCGTCGTAGAACAGGGTCGTTCCGGCGAGTGCCCAGGATCGACCCCGGTGGCACTCGTGAGCCCCGACACTAACAGCCCGATGTCGTACCATGCGGCGTCGAGGCCGGAAACGACCCAGAAATCGCCCGAGTTTAGCGCGAAATGTGAAACGTCGAGTTATCACCTGGAAATCGGCAAGGCAGACTGGAGCCCGATGACCGCAACGCTGCCCACCGCCACTACCGCCGTTCCCGCGGCCGCCGAAGCCACGCCCGCGCGCGCCTTTCTGCCCGCGCTGGAAGGCATGCGCGGACTGGCCGCGCTCGGAGTGTTGTTGACGCACGTGGCTTTTCAGACCGGCGCCGCGAACACCCCCGTGCTCGGCCGGGTCTGGGGCCGGTTCGACATGGCGGTCGCGGTGTTCTTCGCGCTCTCCGGATTTCTGCTGTGGCGCCCGCACGCGGCGGCGGCGCGCGGGCTGGGACGGGCACCCTCGGTCGGCTACTACCTCAGGCATCGCGCCGCGCGCATCCTGCCGGCGTACTGGGCGGTGGTGGTCGCGGTGCTGGTATTGCTGCCCGGCGCGGCCGGGACGGCGGGCCTGCGGGTGTGGTTGTCGAATCTTGCGCTGCTGCAGGTATTCGTGCCGTTGACGCTGACCGACGGACTGACTCAGATGTGGAGCCTCTCGGTGGAGGTGGCCTTCTATCTGGTGTTGCCGTTGCTCGCGTTCGCCGTGGTCTGGTTGCGCGGCGGCGCGGCCCGCTATCGAGTGCCGGTGCTGCTGGTATTCGCTGCGGTGTGCCTGGGCTGGAACTTCATTCCGGTGCCGACGCCCGACGCTATCCATTCCGATAATTGGCTGCCCGCATATCTGCCGTGGTTCGCGATGGGAATGGTGTTGGCGGAACTCTCATTTCATAGCGATCGGCTATCTAAATGGTGGCGGATGGCCGGAAACCAGCCGCTGATGTGGGCGGTGGCCGCACTCGCCTTCGGGGTCTCGGCAACCGACGTCGCGGGCCCCGCCGGGCTGACGCACGCGCAGCCGTGGCAGTACGCGGCGAAGATGGGCCTCGGCGCGATCATCGGCTTCGCCCTGCTCGCTCCGCTGGTGCTCGGGCCTGCGGGCCTGCGGCACCGGTGGTTGGAGTCGCGGGTGGCCGCGACCGTCGGACGCTGGTCCTACGGCATCTTCATCTGGCATCTGGCGGTGCTGTCGGTGGTTTTCCCGGTGTTCGGGATCCTGCCGTTCGCAGGCGATTTCGGCTACGTCCTGGTGCTCACGATCGCGCTGACCCTGCCCGTGGCCGCCGCGAGCTACGCGCTCATCGAGGAGCCGGTCCGGCACTGGATGCGGCGCTGGGACCGGCCGAAGCCGCCGCGCGAGCTCGATGAAGCGGACCGCCTCGCCGCGCCCTGAGCCGAATTCCCCCGTGCCTCAGCTGTCGAGCCTGCGGTGCATGTCCAACAGGTGATGGCGCAACTCGTGCAGGGTGTGCAGCGCCAGCCAGCGCACCGAACGTTCTTGGCGCTCAGGGAAACTGTAGACCAGGGTGCGTTCCCAGTCCTCGTCTTTCAGCCGGTCCAGCACATTGGCGAACAACTGTGCGGCGTCACGGATCTGCCTGCCGACATCGGCGGGCCGCTGGTCGGCGTACCCGTCGTGCTCCACGCGTTCGTCGCGACCCATCGGTGTGGCCTCCGGGGTGTCCCAGCGGCGGGCGGCGAGCGCGCGTTCGCGTTGCACCAGCAGCACATCGCGCATGTGGCAGGCGTATTCGAGGGGCGACCACACCTCGGGCGCCGGGCGTTGCCGTAGTTTCGGCGACTCGGTGAGGAGCAGGTCGGCGTATTCGACGGCGTGCTCGGTGGCCAGTGACGCCACGTCGGTCGCGCGGGTCAGATCGTAAACGAAACCACATTCTGCACAGGTGTCCACGCCGGGCCACATTAGCAACGAGGTCCGTTGCGCCGCAGCCTGAATCGATACCCCGCCGATCAGTTCCCGCGGCGTTCGGGCGGCAGTGCCGCGACCCCGACGGCGATCACGGCGAGCAGTGCGGGCAGCTGCGCCCACACCGAGCCGCCGAGGTAGCCGTCGCCGGAGCGCCACGGCCCGGTGGACAGCGCCGCGGCCGAGATCACGGTGCCGAGTCCCGCGACGATGACCAGCGCCCGCGCCGCGTACGCGGGCCGCAGGCGCACGGCGGCGAGTGCGCCCGCGGTGAGCAGGGTGCCGACCGGCCCGGCGATCACCGTCGCGACCGCGGCGAGCCCGAGCGCGCCGAGCCAGCGGGTGCCCCAGGTGCGTGGGACGGTATCCGGCTCGTCGGCACCGGTGTTCGTGGCGCTGTCGAGCACCGCGGCACCGGCTTTCGGCATCGCCGCGGAACCCGGGGCCTCGGCGCGGGCCGTCTGCACCGTGCTAGACGCGATACTCCGTTCGGCCGCAGCCTTTTTCGACGCGCGCCGCGGATACGCGAGGAAAAACAGCGGTAGCAATAGCATCAGTCCGCCGAAAATGCCCAGGCGGTACCAGCGGTCGATCGGGAACGACACCGTGACCGGTCCGCGCGCGTCGGCCGGAATCAGCCAGGCCTGCTGCCAGCCGTCGACGACAACGGGCTGCAGCGTGCGTCCGTCGGCTGTCTGTGCCTGCCAGCCGACGTTCGTGCTCAGCGGCAGCACCAGCACGCGCGCGCCCTGGTCGGCCGGGACCGCGGCGGTGACGTCGGTGCGGTTCAGGCGAAGTCGGTCGACGAAGAACAGGTCGGTCGGGCCGACCGCGACATCGGCCCGTCCCGCTGCCAGGTCCACCGCGGCGGAGTCGGGCCGCGGCGCGGTGTCGTCGTCGGCACACAGTCGCGCGGGAACCGGTGCGCCGGAACGCAGCTCGTCCGCGGTGGCGGTCACCGAGGTGTGCCGGATCTGGCCATCGATGGTGATCGTCGGGCCCAGCGCGCACGGGACGGTGATCTCCCGGTCCAATGGCGCCGGGGCGGGGTAGTCGGGGCCGAGCACCTCGACCTCGGCCAAGCCCGGCGGCTGGGACTGCACGAAGCCGAGCGCGGTCTGGTCGAGCACCGGCCGCCAGGACTGCACGCTGAGCTCGATGCGATCGGTCACGGTGGGATGCAACGAGATTCGGCGTGTGGTGCCCGGGTCACCGGGTTCGAGCTCGCGCAACTGCGGTCCGTCGCCCAGGTTGACCACCACGGCGGTGGGGGTGGCGGGCAGCCCGCCCAGCGACGGGGTGAGGTCGAGGCCCGTCACCAGTGCCGGTTCGGGGAGTTCGAGCGTCAGTGTGGGTTTGGGCCCGGTCAGCGTGCGCACGGCGGCCTCCGGCGCGGTCCAGCTGGTGCGCGGATCGCCGTCGGTCGCGGCGAAGGCGGCGCCCCGCAGGTCCCCGACATCGGCCTTGCCGCGCGCGACCGGCCGACCGGGATCGGTGAGCAGCGCCTCCAGCGCAGGCCCCTGCCGCGTGCGCACCGTCAGTTCGGGTGTCACCGGCATCGGCTCTGGTACCGAGAGGGTGCGCTGGAACGTGCCGGGCTCCTCCGGCGCGAGCGCCAGACCCTTGCTGCAGCGCACTCGATTCGGCGACGCGAAACAGGCGCTGCGGCCGGGGAATTCCTGTCCGAGGTCCCAGCCGCGCACCTGCGCGCCGGGCTGGGTCGGCGGCAACACGGTCCGGTGCCGGATATCGACCCGGACCGGCTGGTCGCGCACGGAATAGTCGTCGAGGGTCAGCTCGCTGATGCCGAACTGTCCGCCGCGCTTGCCGGTCTCGGTGCGGATGGCGGTGATGGTGACCCAATCGGTCTTGCCCGCGGGCAGCGAAACCGACACCGGCGTACCGGGTTCGGGGATTCTGGTGGTCACGGTGCCGTTCGCGGTGCGCACCTCCACCCACTTCACCGGGTCGCCGATGGCGGCCGAGCTGGTGCTGAAGGTGAGCTGGCCTGCTTTGACCGGCCGGTCCAGGTCCAGCCGCAGCCACTGTCCCAGCGCGTGTTCGGTGCCGTTGCTGATCCAGGCGGTCGCTGGATCCCCGTCGACGACGGCTGCGGTCGAGCTGCCCGGTGCGGCACCGCCGAGCTGGGTGGCATCGGCGGCCGAACTGGACGCGGTGACGGTCGCGCCCGACCATTCGCCGCGCACGAGTGCGGCGCCGTCGACCGGATAGTCGGGCACCAGGTTGTGCGTGCGGCGGGCGTCGCCGGGAGCCCGCAGCGCCGAATTGTGGTTGTCCACCCGGCCGAAGTCGGCCTCGCGATCCATCGGGGTATCGGTGACGGTCACCGGCCCGATCGGTAGTCCGGCCCGTGCCGCGTCGGCGGCGAGCAGCGCCGGGGTCGCGGCCGCGCCGGGGTCGCGGCGCAGTCGTTCGAGCACCTCGGGTCCGCCCTGCACGACCGGCAACGCGCCGAGCGGCGCGGTGTAGGCGGCCGGGAACGATTGCGGCGCACCGGTTCCGCTACGTATCTCGGCGGGCGTGCCCGGCCTCGGCGCACCGACGTGGTATATCTCGACAGCCGGGTAGGCCGGGCGCAGGTCGCCGTCGGCAACCAGATCCTCGGCTATGACCGCGGATTCGATCGGCGCCCCGAATTCCGCGACCTTGCTCAGGCCCGGTGACCCCTCGATCGCCCGGTGCGCCAGCATCGGCCGGGTCGAGCGCGAGGTCTCGGCGTCGAGGTCGTTGCGCAGCACCAGGATTCCGATGCCTTGCCCGGCCAGCGTTGGGGCGAGCCCGGTGGACGGTCTGCCGTCGGCGATCAGGCGCTGTACCGAATCCATCGCGCGAATCGTGCCCGGTGGGTTCAGCGGCACCGCGTCGCGGACCGCCCACGGCGTGCTCGCCAGCGCCTGCAACGGCTCGTCGCGGGTAAGTCCCCAGACCTGGCTGCCGAACGGCGCGCCGGGCACCACCAGGGCGCGGGTGTCGGCGGCGTTGTCGCGCAACCATTGCGCGGTCTGCGTCCAGTACTCGGGCACCTTGTCGTAGGCGCCGCGCGGGGCGAGCCTGCCGGTCCAGGCCAGCGACGTGGCCAGGGTCAGCGCGGTAAGCACCAGCGCGGCGACGGCGACCAGCCGGTCCCGCTCCGGATGCGCGAAGGCGCCGCGCCACACCGGCATCGGCACCGAGGCGGGCAGCGGCACCCGGGCCAGCAGTTGAGCCAGGCCGAGTACCAGGGGAATTCGGATCAGCGGCTCGAGCTTGTGCACGTTGCGCAGTGGCGCGCCGCCGGAATCCAGGAACAGCCGCACCGATTCGGCGAACGGACCGCCGAGCTCGCCGACGTATCCCGCACAGATGCCGATCAGGCCGACACAGAGGATCAGGGTGAGCCGGCCGCGATCCGGCATGGACCGCATGGCCAGCCCGGCCATGCCCGCGGCGGCGAGCAGCCCGGTGGCGAGCACCGCGGCGGGCTGGGTCACCAGCACCGCGCCCGCGATGCGTTCCGGCGAGACGAACGGCGTCCAGCTGTCGGTGCCGCGCAGTACCTCGGCGAGCGAGGCCCATTGCGTTGTCACGCCTGAGGATTCGATGTAGTCCAGGAACGGCGGACTCACCTTGCCCAGCAAGAGCAGCGGCACCGCCCACCAGAACGTGGCGAGTACCAGCAGCGGCACCCAGGCCCTGGTGAACCGCCACCACGCGCGATCGGGCCGATACGAGCCCCACCAGAGCAGGGCGGGCAGGAACGCGGCGACCGTCGCGACCGCGTTGACCGACCCCATCAGCGCCAGCGCGAGCGCACTGCCCGCCGGAGAATCGGCACCGCCGCGTCGTCGCGCGCGCCGGCGCAGCCCGAGTGCGGCGGGCGCGAGCAACACCCACGGCGCCAACATCATCGGCAGGGTCTCCGAGGAGATGGAGCCCAGCGTGGTCAGCACGCGCGGCGAGAGCGCGAAGGCGATCGCCGCGACGATCCGGGAACCCCTGGTGCCGATGCCGAGGGTTTCACACAGCCGGATGATGCCCCAGAACCCGGCGAGCAGCAGCAGCGCCCACCAGATCCGCTGCGTCGCCCAGGCGGGCACGCCGAGCACATGCCCGGCCGAGAAGAAAGCGCCGTGCGGGAAGAAGTACCCGTAGGCCTGGTTCTGCACCTGACCCATCGGAGCCTGGCTGCTCCACAGATGGCTGGCGCGCTCGAGGAAACCCAGCGGGTTCTGCGCCAGGTCGTATTTGGTGTCGGCGACCGTGCGCCCCGGCGCCTGCAGAAAGGTCAGCAGGAACGCCGTGAGCACGGTGCCGACGAGCCAGCGTCTACCCAGCGGCGCAGTACTGTGCCGCCGCGACGCCGCGGTCGGTGCGAGCGATTCGGCGGTTGGCGCCGAGGTCAGCGACTGCCGTACTCGACGTTGTTCAGCAGCGAGGAGTCCTTGTCGCCGCTGCGGTCGATGTCCGGACGTGTGTTCTGCTGCACCGCAACGGTCACGAGGAGCACCGCGATCACGCCGAGCAGGGCGCCGCCGACAGCACTCGCAACACCAGGAACAGCAAACTTCATTGCGGCACTCCAATACATCGATGCAGGCACATTCCCGGTCAACCTAGCAGCCCGCCCCCGGATTCGGTGCGTTCAGCCCGCCGATTCCCGGTGATAGTCGACGGGTATCGCCGCGCGGTCCGCGGCGTCCGGCTCGGGTACCCGAGGTCAGTGCGCGGGGATCGCGCAGTGCAGGCTGCCGAGCAGGGTGCGCAGCTTGGCGGTGGTCTCGTCGAGTTCGGACTTGGGGTCCGAGGCGGCGACGATGCCGCCGCCCGCGTAGGCGTGCACGGTGCGTCCGTCGGCGGACAGTTCCGCGCAGCGGATCGCGACCACCCAGGAACCGTCGCCGTTCGCGTCGCACCAGCCGACCGCGCCCCCGTAGAAACCACGGTCCTCCTCGCTCGCGGCGATGGTCTCCAGCGCCAGCTCGGTCGGGGTGCCGCAGAGCGCCGGGGTGGGGTGCAGCAGCAGCGCCAGCTCGAGCGCGGTGGTCGCGGGGTCGCGGAGCCTGCCGGTGATCGGGGTGGCGAGGTGCCACACCTCGTGCGTGCTGACCAGTTCCGGGCCGTCGGGAATGGACAGTTCGGCGCAGACCGGGCCCAACCGGTCGCGGATCCAGTCGATGACGAACGCGTGCTCGTCCCGGTTCTTGCCGCTGTCGAGCAGTCCGCGGGCCTGGGCGGCGTCGGCCTCTGGATCGGCGAGCCGGGGCAGCGTGCCTGCCAGCGGATGCAGGGTGACGGTCGCGCCGCGGCGCTCGATCAACACCTCGGGGGTCGCGCCGACCAGGGTCGCTCCGGTGCGCCCCGCCGCGCTCAGATCCACCGCGAAGACATTCGCGCGCGGGTGCCGCGTGAGCAGATGCGCGGCCACCACCTCCGGATCCAGCGCCGCGGTCGCTTCCGCGAGGATCGAGCGGGCCGCGACCACCTTGCGCAGCGGCTGCGCGGGATCGCCGAGCTGCTCGACGAGCTTGGTCACCCGCGCGATATGTTCTGCGGCACTGGGGATTTCGGTGATGAACTGCACCGGTGGCAGCTCGGGCACGGCGGCGGGCCGCCACGGGCCCGCGGTGTGCTCGGCCCGTTCCGGCACGTTCAGCGCGGCGGGCCTGCGCGGGTCGAACGGCAACGCGCCGACGATCAGATCGGCACTGCCCGCGCGCAGCGCGGCGACCGCGCGTTCGGGCTCGTGGAATGCGATTCGGCTACCGGAAGCCCGTACGACGCCGTCGGGCTGTGCAAGCAGGAATCCGTCCATAGTCTCTCGACCCTAACCCCGCTCGGACCGCCGCGACGGCCCGCGTGACCGCATTCACGGCCGCACCGCGCCCGGGTTCGATTCCCCTGTGCGCGTAGCCACTTGCGCACTCGGCGCGGGTCAGCGGGATTTGCTCGCCGGCTCCTTGCCCGGCGGCACCATGAGCACCGGACGGTGGCAGTGCTTGAGTACGGCGTCGGCCACGCTGCTGTGCATCAGGGCGCGGATGCCGGTGGCGCCCCTGGTGCCCGCGACGATGATGTCCACATCGAGGTCGTCGGCGCACTCGACGATCGCGTTCCAGATGGTCGTGGTGCATTCCGCGGTGCGCGCCTCGGCGTTGAGCCCGGCGAGCTTGGCCAGGCGCACGCCTTCGGTGTTGATGGTGCGCGCGTCGACGTAGGCGATGTCCTCGACTTCCTCGTCGGGCACCCATTCGGGCTGCATCACCCCCGACAGTCCGGACAGGCGGGCGGCCTGGCGCACCATCGGCTCCCACGCGGTCAGCACGACGGCTCTGTCCGCGCTGAGGAATCGCCCCGCGTATTCGATGGCGCGCTTGGCGTTTTCGGAACCGTCGTAGGCAATGAGCATCAGATCGCACGGCACGATGGACCTCCTGCGGGGAGTCTCCCGGCTATAGCTCAAGGCTACCGTGGGAAACGCCGGTTCATCTGCTGGCGCGCGGGATCGGACCTTCCACTCGGAAAGGGTCCGGCAGCCAACCCGACCGTGCCGCAACGGCGCGCGAACAGTACCGTTGATCGTCATGCGGAAGACGCCCCTGCTCGTGTTCGTGGTGCTGGCCGCCGTCGCGTCGGCCTGCTCGAGCGGAGGCGACGGCAACCCGACGCCTGCGACCGGGAGCACTCCCGCGACCGTCGCCCAGCCGAGTTCGACCCCGAAGCCCGATTGCGCCGCGGGCTACCTCGCGCAGTTCACGCTGCGGCAGAAGCTGGCGCAACTGCTGACCGTCGGTGTCACCGGCCGCGCCGACGCGATGGATGTGGTGCGGTCCGAGCAGGTCGGCGGCATCTTCATCGGCGGCTGGACCGATCCTTCGCTGCTCGGCGCCGGGCAGATCGAGCAGGTCAAGCAGGCCGCCAAGGCGCCGCTGATGGTCACCATCGACGAAGAGGGCGGACGTGTCTCGCGCGTCCGGTATCTGATCGGCCCCGCGCCCTCGGCCAGGACCACGGCGCAGAGCAGCACACCCGAGCAGTTCTACGAAGCGACGTTGACCAGGGGCCGTGCGCTGAAGGACATCGGCATCACGGTGAATTTCGCCCCCGATGTGGATGTGAGCGCGCAACCCGACGACTCGGTCATCGGCGACCGCTCCTTCTCCGACGACCCCGCCGTGGTCACCCGCTACGCCGATGCCTACATCCGCGCCATGCGCGAGGTCGGGGTCGGCACGGTCATGAAGCACTTCCCCGGCCACGGCTCCGGCTCGGGCGACTCGCATCGCGGCGCGGTCCGCACGCCGCCGCTGGAGCGCCTGCGCACCGTCGATCTCGTCCCGTACCGGGACCTCGTCGGCTCCGGTGCCGGGGTGATGGTCGGCCACCTGGACGTGCCGGGCCTCACCACGCCGGACGTGCCGGCCAGCATCAGCCCGGAGGCGATGCGGCTGCTGCGGGAGGGCACCGGCTACGGTGCCGCGCCGTTCAACGGCCCGATCTTCACCGACGACCTGAGCGGCATGGCCGCGATCACCGATCGGCTGTCCATCGAAGCCGCGGTGGAGGCCGCGCTGGTCGCCGGGGCCGACAACGCCCTGTGGATAAGTACGGACGCGGTCTCGGCGGTGCTCGACCACCTCGAGGCGGCCGTGACGGCGGGACGGCTGCCCGTCGCGCAGGTCGACGCCTCGGTGTTGCGGATGGCGGCGTTCAAGGGCGCGTTACCGCGCTGCTGAGGCGCGCGGAGGTATTGGTTCCGCGACTGGAGAGCAAATCCGACCCGCGGAACTTACCTTGGAGTAATATATGAGATTCACCTGTGGTAGGAGAGCGGATGGCGGGCGGAACGAAGCGACTTCCTCGGGCGGTTCGTGAGCAGCAGATGCTCGACGCCGCGGTCGAGGTGTTCTCGCGGAAAGGCTTCCACGATACGTCGATGGATGCCATTGCCGCCGAGGCGAAGATCTCGAAACCGATGCTGTATCTGTACTACGGCTCCAAGGACGAACTCTTCCGCGCCTGCATCCAGCGCGAGGGCATGCGGTTCATCGAATCGGTGGTTCCCGCGGGCAACCCGCAGCTGTCCCCGCACGAACAGGTGCGGGTCGCGCTGGAGGGTTTCCTTGGCTACGTCGACCGCAACCGGCGCTCGTGGCAGGTGCTCTACCGGCAGGCCATCGGTCAGCAAGCCTTCGCCTCGGAGATCGAGAACGCGCGGGAACGGTTCATCGAACTGACCGCCAAACTGCTCGAGTCCAGCGCCAAGCACCCCGAGCCCGGCACCAACTTCGACGTCGTCGCGGTCGCGGTGATCGGCGCGGGCGAGGCCATCGCCGATCGGGTGGCCAGCGGGCGGATCGAGGTCAGCGAGGCCGTCGACCTGCTCGACGATCTCGCCTGGCGTGGTCTGGCCGGGCGCAAGAAGACGGAGTAGCGCCACCACGCTGGTGGGTAACCGTGCGGTAGCGGTTGCCGCGGTGCGCACGGCCTGTCAGAGTTCGGGGGATCACCACGCGGAGACCGGTTTCGACGAACGAGCCGGGGAAAAGGGGCGGGAAGTTGTTCGGGTTGCTCAGGCCGTGTGCGCACGGGGCGGCAAAGTACGGCATCGACGCGGCGCAGTGGCGCAGCCACCTGTGCGGGCTGTGTCTGGGGCTGCGCGACGAGCACGGCCAATTGGCCCGTGCCACAACCAATGTGGACGCGATCGTGCTGAGCGTGCTCACCGAGGCGCAGGCGGGCGGCCCGCAGCGGCGCACCGAGGCCGGGCGGTGTGCGCTGCGCGGCATGCGGCGCGCGTCCGTCGCGGCAGCGGATTCGCCCGGTGTACGCCTGGCGAGCACGGCGTCACTGCTGCTGGCCTCGGCCAAGATTCGGGACCACGTGGACGACGGTGATGCCGCCGCACTGGCCCGCGCCCCGCTGGCGCGGACCTCGGCCCGCTGGGCCGGGCAGGCACGGGCGAGCGCCCGCCGGATCGGCCTGGATGTGGATCCGCTGCTCGCCGCGCTCGGCGAACAGGCGCGGCTGGAGCGGGCGGCGCAGCAGCTGGCGGCCGTCGACCGGACGGACGCGCTGGCCGCGCTTACCCTGCCCACCCAGCTCTGCGCCTCCGAATTCTTCGCGCACACAGCGGTTTTGGCCGAGCGCCCGGAGAACGTTGACGCGCTGCGCGCGGCAGGCCGGCAGTTCGGCCGGATCGCGCACCTGGCCGACGCGGTGCAGGACTACGAACGCGACCTGGCGCGCGGCCGGTTCAATCCGCTCGCGGCGACCGGCACCACCATGCCGCAGGCCTACGAGCTGCTCCGGGAATCGGATGCGCGGCTGCGCGACGCGGTCGCCGACGCCGAGCTCGACCAGGTGCCGACCGTGCGCTGGATGCTGCTCGACCCGTTGACCTCGGTGCTGCGCAAGCTCACGCGCGGTGTCGGCGCGGCGGTCGCGCACAGCTGCGGCGTCAGCGCCGAGGACGCGCCGCGTGCCCAGCGCAGCGGCTATCAGAAGCCGACAAGGCGTCCCGGCGTCGGTGAGTCGCTCGCCCTGATCCTCGGTGCCTACTGCACCGGCTACGCGTGCTGCGCCGACCACACCCAGCCGTGCACCGGCGAACGAAAAGACGCCTGGATCAAGAACTGTGACTGCGGTGGCTGTGACTGCGGCGGTTGTGATTGCTGCGACTGCGACTGCTGCGGTTGTGATTGCTGAGCACCCCCGCGGCACGGCGCCCGCCGCGTAGCCGCGCGGAAACGAACTGAGCCGCACCCCTCGAAAGGGATGCGGCTCAGTGGGTTTCGTGTCTCAGCGCAGGGTCGCGGTGAGGTGCGGGTACCCCTTCTTCGGGTTGCGCAGCGCGAGATCCCAGCCGCCTTCGACCTGGTCGGTGTACACATTGACCTTGGCGGGCAACAGGATCGGCTTGCCGAACTTCACCGCGTAGGTGGCCTTCGACGGCACCCGGCCCTCGATCTCGCCGAGGATGTGCGCCGCCGACCACATGCCGTGCGCGATCGGCCGCGCGAACCCGAGCGCCTTGGCGCCCAGCTTCGACACATGGATCGGGTTGTGGTCGCCCGACGCGGCGGCGTACTGGGTGATCGTCTTCTGATCGATCTTCCAGACGCGCTGCGTCGGCGGGGCCGCCTCTTCCGGCTTGGGTTCTGGCTTCGGCCCACCCGAGAGCGAGGTGCGCTGCTGGTGCAGGAAGGTGGTGACCTGGCGCCAGACCAGTTCCCGGCCGACGCTGATCTCACTGATCGCGTCGACCAGCAGCCCCTTCGGGTGCTCGCGCAGATTCTCGATGTGGGACTTGATGTCCAGCGGCTCGCTCACCGAGATGTCGCGGGTGCGCTCGATGAGGTTCTCCGCGTGCACCGCGCCCACCGCGACGAACGGGAAGTCGCGCTGCACCACCAGCTGCATCACGATCGGGAAGGTGAGGATGAACGGGTAGGTCAGCGGCAGTGCGTCGCTGAACCGCAGCCCGGTCGCCCGGCAGTAGGCGGCCAGGTGATCGGGATCCACCTGCAGCCCGTCGAGCTGGATCGCCCGATCCGGCAGTGTCGATTTGCGCGCCGAGACCAGCGGCAGCGGCACCGCGCCAAGCGCGGCCTTGAGGTAGAGCGGGCCGTTCTTGGGTGGTTCCGTCAGCGTGATCATCTGGGTCATCATGCTCCGATCAGGCTCTGCCCGCAGACCCGAACGATGTTGCCGGTCACCGCGTTCGACGCCGGGCTGGCGAAGTAGGCGATGGTCTCGGCGACGTCTACGGTCTGGCCGCCCTGCAGCAGCGAGCTCATCAGCCGGCCCGCCTCGCGGGTGGTCAGCGGGATGGCGGCGGTCATCGCGGTCTCGATGAAGCCGGGCGCGACGGCGTTGATGGTGATGCCCTTCTCGGCCAGCTTCGGCGCCTCGGCGTTGACCATGCCGATGACACCGGCCTTGGACGCGCCGTAGTTGGTCTGGCCGCGGTTGCCCGCGATGCCCGCGATGGAGGACACGTCGATCACGCGGCCGCCGTCCTTCAGCGCACCGCGCGCCACCAGGCCCTCGGTGATCCGGTGCGGCGCGGCGAGGTTCACGTTCAGCACCGAGTTCCAGCGGCCCTCGTCCATGTTGGCGAGCAGCTTGTCCCTGGTGATGCCCGCGTTGTGCACCACGATGTCGATGCCGCCGAAACGCTCGGTGGCGAACTCGGCCAGCTTCTCCGCGGCGTCGGGCGCGGTGACATCGAGCGCGAGCGCGGTGCCGCCGACCTTGTTCGCGGTCTGCGAGAGCGCCTCACCGGCGGCCGGGATGTCGGCGACGATCACGGTCGCGCCGTCGCGCGCGAAGACCTCGGCGATGGTCGCGCCGATACCGCGCGCGGCGCCGGTGACCACGGCGACCTTGCCGTCGAGCGGGCGATCCCAGCTGGCGGGGGCGGTGGCGTCGTCCTTGCCGACCTGGATCACCTGGCCGTCGACGAACGCCGACTTGGCCGAGAGCAGGAAGCGCAGGGTCGACTCCAGGCCGGTGGCGGCGGTCGACGCCTCGGGGTGCAGGTAGACCAGCTGTGCGGTGGCACCGCGCAGCAGTTCCTTGGCCACCGAGCGGGTGAAGCCCTCGAGCGCACGCTGCGCGATCTGCTCGTCCACCGACGCGGCCAGCTCCGGCGTGGTGCCGATGACCACGATGCGGCCCGACGCCGCGATGCTGCGCATGGCGGGCTGGAAGAACTCGAACAGCTGGGAGAGGTCCTCGATCGAGCCGATGCCCGTCGCGTCGAAGACCAGCGCGCCGTACTTGGTGCCCGCGCTCGCCGAATCGGCGAAGGTGTAGTCGGTCAGCAGGGTGCGCAGCGGCTCGGCGACCCGGCCCTTACCGCCGAGCAGCACCGGACCCGGCAGCGCTGGCTCGCCTGCCTTGTAGCGACGCAGGTTCTCCGGCTGCGGCAGCCCGAGCTTGCTCGCCAGGAACTGACCCGGGGAGGAGTGTACGAACGATCCATAGAGGTTGGGCGCACCCTTGCTCTTGCTGGCTGCCACTGTTCCTACCTTTTCTGTGTGGTCGGCGGCGTGCACGGTCCCGGTGCCGTTACGCAAGCTACCGCCTCCGGGACTGTCGCTCACGCCGCGATGCTGTACTCGGGTCTGCCGGTTCCCCCGGCATTCGCTCTGCTCACGCACATTTGCGGGGGTACGGTGTCGACAACAAACTTACTCCAGAGTAAGTTTAATGTAAACCAATCGCGACGGGGCGCCGATCTGTGGAGACTTCCACGCGGACTCCGAAGCGCCGGACATCCCCAACGAGACCTGGAGACTCGAGTGACAACCAAATCCCGTTCGGCGAAGAGCACCGCCAAGACCGGTAAGACCGCCCGCCCGGTCGCGATCGTGGGCGGCAACCGGATTCCGTTCGCTCGCTCCGACAAGGCCTATGCCCACGCGTCCAACCAGGACATGTTCACCGCCGCGCTGAACGGCCTGGTCAGCCGCTTCGGCCTGCAGGGCGAGCGGCTCGGCATGGTCGTCGGCGGTGCCGTACTCAAGCGCGTCGGCGAGCACGGCATGATCCGCGAGAGCGTGCTCGGCAGCACGCTGAGCCCCTACACCCCGGCCCACGACCTGCAGCTCGCCTGCGGCACCGGCCTGCAGGCGGTGGTCACCGTCGGCGACGCGATCGCCGCGGGCCGGATCGAGGCGGGCATCGGCGGCGGCACCGACACCACCTCGGACGCGCCCATCGGGGTCAGCGAGGGCATGCGCGAGTGGATGCTCGACGCCAACCGCGCCAAGTCCAACAAGGATCGGCTCAAGCTGGTCGGCCAGTTGCGTCCGAGCATGCTCGGCATCGAGATCCCGCGCAACGCCGAGCCGCGCACCGGGCTGTCCATGGGTGAGCACGCCGCCATCACCGCCAAGGAGTTCGGCATCGCGCGCGAGGCGCAGGACGAACTGGCCTACCTGTCGCACAAGAACATGGCGGCCGCCTACGACCGCGGTTTCTTCGACGACCTGGTCACCCCGTTCCTCGGCCTGACCCGTGACGACAACCTGCGTCCCGGCTCTACCATCGAGAAGCTCGCCACGCTCAAGCCGGTGTTCGGCGTCAAGGCGGGCGACGCCACCATGACCGCGGGCAACTCCACCCCGCTCACCGACGGTGCCTCGGCCGTGCTGCTCTCCACCGAGGAGTGGGCCGCCGAGCGCAAGCTGCCGGTGCTCGCGCACCTGGTGGACAGCGAGGTCGCGGCGGTCGACTACATCCACGGCCCCGACGGCCTGCTGATGGCGCCCACCTACGCGGTGCCGCGCCTGCTCGCCCGTAACGGCCTGACGCTGCAGGACTTCGACTACTACGAGATCCACGAGGCGTTCGCCTCGGTGGTGCTGGCGACGCTGGCGGCGTGGGAGTCCGACGCCTACTGCAAGGAGCGGCTCGGCCTCGACGGCGCGCTCGGCTCGATCGACCGCGGCAAGCTCAACGTCAACGGTTCGTCGCTGGCGGCGGGGCACCCGTTCGCCGCGACCGGCGGCCGCATCGTCGCCTCGACCGCGAAGATGCTGGCGGAGAAGGGCTCCGGCCGCGCGCTGATCTCCATCTGTGCCGCGGGCGGCCAGGGCGTCGTCGCCATCATCGAGCGGTAGCACGCGCGAAACAGCAACTGCCCGAGGGTGTTCGGCCGGATGATCCGGCCGAACACCCTTTTGCGTTCAGCGCACCGAACTTGTTCTGGCAGCGGCGAATCGGACCAGCCGGTCGTAGCGCTGCTGCCCGCGTAACTCCTCGTCGGCCGAGACACCGGACATCATGGTGTTGCGGACGATGTCGATGTGCACGATGCCCGGGCAGATGGTGCTGACTCCGATTCCGCTGCCCGCCAATTCGGCGCGCAGGCAGTCGGAGATCATGAACACCGCGGCCTTGCTCGTCCAGTAGGCGCTGAACGCCTGCGGGGTGTAGGCCGCCATGCTCGCCAGATTCACGATGTGTCCGCCCGCGCCGCGCTCGACCATCGCGCCGGCGAAAGCCCTGCGGCCGTTGACGTCTCCGTGCAGATTCACCGCGAGCACGCGATCGAAGTCGGCCGCCGGTGTGTCCAGGAAGCGCCCGGTCTGCCCGGTGCCCGCGTTGTTGATCAGGATGTCGGGCACGCCGTGCTCGCGCAGCACGTCGTCGGCGTGCTTGCGCACCGCCGATTCGTCGGAGACATCGAGTTCGTAGGCATTGCCCTGCCCGCCAAACCTGTTCGGCCCGGCGGTCCTCGTCGGCGAGGCTCGAGTGCCGCACCGCGGGATCGCGGGTGCCGACGATGATCTGGGTGGGTACCGCGGTGTGCTCTCGTAGACGGCGATGTCGACCTCGCCGTTGCGCACCACATGTGGCTCAGCCATGCCCCACTATCCGGACCGGGCGTCGCGGTCCCGTCCACCCATTCTGTCTGGGACAGTGCGATTCGGGTAGATCTCGGCGATCGCGATGCCCGGGGGTGTGCGGCTGTGAGGTTTGTCATGAATGTCGGACACCACATTTGTCGCATTTCACTGTATTAATTCAAAGTTTTTGTAGCTACTAGCAGGCAATTTTGGTGTTACACCTTTTATTCGACTGCTGTGGATCGGTCATATGGACGCTTGCGGTGGGGCTGATCTGTGTGTTTACCTGCACGTCACCTACTGTGCTAGCGGTACCCGGTGGCTAAACGTGCGTTTTGTCACCGCTCTACAGACACGCAGCTACTGAAAAGACATCTCTTCGCTCAACGAATTGCTCTATCCGAGCACGCAGAGAGGAAGGCTGAACAGCTGATGCGAATCGGTATTGCGCTGCGCACCACCGCCATGGCCCTGACGGCCGCGGTGGGGCTGGGACTCGCCGCGGCGGCCCCGGCGGGTGCGGCCGACGAGGTGACTCGCTACCTGGATCTACCGCTGGTGAATCGGGACGCGGCGAGCGGGCCCGGTGGTGTCAACCCGGAGTTGCCCTACGACGCGGCCGAATTGCGTGAGCTGCTCGACGAGGCACGGTCCCAAGGCGTCGCGCCGACGAGGTATGCGGCGCTGCTCTACCAGTATTGGCTCGTCGACGCGACCGGCAAGGCGGGCATCGACCTGCGGTCCTGGGATCCGCGCGCGGGCGTGGAGGCCAACCGCGCCAACCTGATCAAGTCCTACCGCTATTACGAAGACCTGCAGCTGAACCATCGCGAACTGCAGTGGGCGGGCATGGGCGGGCAGGTCGGCGCCGACTTCGGCGGCGGCCTCGTCGATTTCGAGCTGATGAGCAACATCTACAGCCTGCCCGGCCTCTCGGAGTCCGCGCGCGGCGTGCTGGCCGCGGTCGAGCAGGCCGCGGGACCGCAAGCGGTGGCGCAACTTCCGAGCGGGCTGCGCGCGCTTGCCGCGGCGGGCCCGCAGATCACACCCGCCGACCTGCACTACCTCATCGGGATGATCCTGGTGATGCAGAAGAACATCTTCTCGGATCTGATGCCGATGCACGACGCGTACGTCACCGAGGGACTGTCCGCGCTCGAGGAGTTCCAGGCCGCCGGGCTTTTCGACGGCGAGGTGATGGGCGCATGGCGCGATGTGGCCTCCGGCGACGCGGACCGGATCGCGGCGGGCAACGCGGCACTGCTGCGCCGCGAACAGTATTGGGCCATTCGCGACCAGTGGGACGCGACGCGCAATTACAAGGGCGTGGTCGGTGAGGCGGTCACCTACGTCAGCGGTGCGGCGGGCTCGCCGTCGGTCGCCGGCGTCGCGCCGCCGCGCGAGTTCCGGCCGGTGCGCATTCCGGTCACCATGGCCGACGGTCGCCCGGGGCTGCTGACTTTGCCGCTGCCGGACTGGAATTGGTCGGAGTTCGACGCGCGGTGGGACTACATCACCTCCGAACTGCTGCCCAAATACAAGTTCCAGGTCGAGAACAACTGGCCCGCACTGGAAGCCGTGATGCGCACGCCGTACGAGGTGCAGATGGAGTCGCATCGTCCGCTGTTCAACATCCCGCAGCTGCTGGACTCGGCGGCGCGGCAACTGCAAGTGACCCCGATCGAGACCATGGCGGTGCGCTGAGATGAAACGATTGACCGTGGCCATCGCGACGGCCACCGCCCTGCTGCTTTCCGCGGGAAACGCGGGGGCCGAACCTGGTCCGCAGGGCACGCCCGGCTTGGACCGGGTCTTCAACGGCTTCGTCGTCGGGCAGATCCAGAACGCGCAGCCGGTTCCCCCGGACCAGGCCTTCCAGGCGCTGCTGGCCAACGATCCGTTCTACGAGGAACCGCCGCTGACCGGCGCCGAACAGCCGGGCACGCTGCTGAAGGCCAAGAAGGTCGATGTGATGTTCCTCGGCATCACCCCGCCCGACATCGAGGCGTACAAGCTGATGTACGTGACCACCGGCATCGACGGTGTCACGCCGATGATCAGCACCGGCATTCTGATGATCCCCGATCATGGTGCGCCCGTGGGGGAGAAGAAGGTCATCTCCTACCAGGAGGCCAACGACAGCGTCGGCTGGTCCTGTCATCCGAGCACGCAGTGGACCGGCGGTGACCCGCTGGACGGCTCGTCGTGGTCGGCGCTGGGTCCGCTGGCGCTGATGTTCGACAAGGGCTACGCGGTGATGATCTCCGACGTGGGCAACGACGGAGATCGCAAGCCGCACGGCGTGTTCGCGGGCAAGTTCGCCGCGCACGCTCAACTCGACGGTGTCCGTGCGGCTTTGGGTTATCGGGAGGCCGGACTGGATCCCAAGGCGCAGGTTTCGCTGTTCGGCATCGCGGGCGGCGGGGTCGGCGCGGCGTTCTCCGCCGAGTTGCAGCCGACCTACGCGCCCGAGCTCGACGTGAAATCCGCTGTGCTGGAAGGCATGGTCGTCAACCCGCGCAACTTCATGCGGGTCGCCGACGGCTCGGTGGGTTCGGGCTTCGCGCTGGCGACCCTGCTCGGTCTGGAGCCCGCGTACCCCGACATGCGGGTGAACGAGAAGCTGAACCCGGCCGGCGTCGCGCTGGCCAACGCCTTCCGCACCCAGTGCCAGACGCCCGCGTACTTCGGATTGCCGTTCCTGCCGCTGAACACGCTGTTCAACTCCGGACTCAGCCCGGCCGACGAGCCCGCGTTCCAGCACGCGTTCGAGGAGAATGTGCTCGGCCGGTCCGGGACACCGAAGGCCAAGGTGGCCATCACCTCCTGCGCCGCCGACGATTCGCCGATGTCGCTGGTGCCCGCCAAGGACTCGCGCGACCTGGCCGAGATCTATCGAGCTGGTGGCGCCGACGTCACCTACCAGCCGACCGATTGCAGCATGGTCCGGATGCTCACCGACATCTACGGCTGGGGCACCGACCTGTTCGGTATGCAGACGATCGACTGGATCGACCGTAACTTCGACTGAAAAGGACTGGCTACCATGGCATTTCTCTATGGACTCAACTATCTGTTCTGGTTCGGCCCGCTCGCGGTGGCCAAGTTGATGGCCCAGGCCGCCGGCTTCTGATCGCGTGCCGACGGCCGCGGCGCCCGCACCAGCGGGGCCGCGGCCGTCGCTCACTTTCCTGGCAGCTCGTTGTGCCCGCCGAAGGCCTTGCGCATCGCCGAGAGCATCTTGTCCGCGTACACCGATTCCCCGCGCGAGGAGAACCGCTGGAATACCGCGGCGGCGAGCACCGGCGCGGGCACGCCGGTGTCGATCGCGGCGTCGAGGGTCCACCGGCCCTCACCGGAATCCGAGACCCGTCCGCTGTAGGAATCGAGGTTCGGGTCGGCGTAGAGGGCGCTCGCGGTGAGGTCCAGCAACCAGGAGGCGACCACCGACCCGCGTCGCCACACCTCGGTCACCTCCGCGATATCGAGGTCGTAGCGGTAGTGCTCGGGATGCTCGAGCGGGGTCTCCTCGGCGGAGAACTCGCCGGTGTGCTCGGCGCCGAAGTTGGCCTTGTGCAAGATGTTCAAGCCCTCGGCGTAGGCGGCCATCGCGCCGTACTCGATGCCGTTGTGCACCATTTTGACGAAGTGGCCCGCGCCCGCCGGGCCGCAATGGAGGTAGCCCTGCTCGGCCGGTGACGGTTCCCCGGTCCGCCCCGGGGTCCGTTCGGCCGCCTCGACGCCGGGCGCGATGGAGCGCAGCAGCGGATCCAGATAGCGCACCGGTTCCGGCTCGCCGCCGATCATCAGGCAGAAGCCGCGGGTCAAACCGAAAACGCCGCCCGAGGTGCCGATGTCCACGTAGTGGATGCCCTTCGGGGTCAGCCGCTCGGCGCGGGCGATGTCCTCGTGATAACGGCTGTTACCACCGTCGATGATGATGTCGCCTGGCTCGAGCAGCTCGGCCACCTCGTCGATGACGGCACCGGTGGCGCCGGCCGGAATCATCACCCACACCACCCGCGGGGTCTGCAGGGCCCGCACGAACTCCGTCAGATCGGTGCTGCCCTGGAAGTCGTCGCCGAGTTCCTGGCGCAGTTCGTCGATGGCCTTGGGGCGCCGCTCGTAGCCGACCGCGGTGTGCCCGTCCCTGACGATGCGGCGCACGATATTGGCGCCCATCCGACCTAGGCCGATCATTCCCAGCTGCATTCCATCTCCCTCGTGTGTGCGACGCCGTCCGGAGGCTCCGCGAGCCCTGGTGGTGAGAGGTCGTCCTCGATTGTCGCGCGCCGGTGCGCGCGGAATTTGTCCGGACTGTGTAACGCATGGTGCGCCGTGCCGATAATCAGATCGGCTCCGCGTAGTTGCCAGACCCCCGACCCGGCAACTGCGCGGGGCCCTTTGCGTGTTCCACCCGAGGCTTTGCGGGCGGTTAGCTGCCCTCGGCGTCGGCCGGACGGTGTCGGGACGGAGCATTATCGTTGGCGGGTGACTCGCACCGGGCGGGTTCCCGAAGACACCCGAACGGGGAGGACGGTTCGTGACGAGCCAGTCGAGCACCGGACGCCGCGGCCGACAATCGGGCGGCGAGGTCGGTCTACGCCAGCTGCTCGAGGCGGCCCAGGCGAACGGCACGAACAGGGCTCCCGGGGCGGACGCCGGTGGGGCGAACCCCGCCGCACCGAATCCGGCTTCGTACGAAGCGAACCCCGCTCCGTACGAATCGAACTCCGGCAGGCACGGCGCGAGCCCGGCACCGTACGCGGCACCCCCGGCCCAGCACGGCTCGAACCCGGCCCAGCACGGCGCGAGCCCGGCCCAGCCCGGCGCGAGCCCGGCCCAGCCCGGCGCGAGCCCGGCGCCGTACGAAGCGAACCCGGCCCATAGCGGGCCGAATCCGGCTCCGTACGAGCCGAATCAGGCTCCGGAGTGGGGCATCGACTCGGCGCCCACCGAGCCGTTGCGGATCGCCACCCCCGCATCGAGCACCCAGCGCGCCAAGCCGCCCGCACCGCGCCCGCCCGCGCGGCGTCCCATCTCCGGTCCGCCGCCGAAGCGCTTCGACCGTGCCACGCTGCGGCGCGCGGGCATCACGGTCGGCGCGGTGCTCGCGGTGGTCGGCATCGGGTACGGAATCGATCTGGCGCTGTCCGCGGGCGAGGTGCCGCGCGGCACGGTCGTCGCGGGCGTCGAGGTCGGCGGGATGAGCACCGCGGCGGCCGACGAGCGCCTGCGCGCCGAGCTCGGCCCGCGCACCGAACGTGAGCTGCCGTTGCGCATCGGCGACGTGCAGACCCGGATGATTCCGAGCGCCGCGGGCCTTTCGGTCGACTGGGACCGCACCTGGGCGCGGGTCGGCGGGCAGCCGCTCAATCCGATCACCCGGTTCACCTCGCTCTTCAGCGCGCGCGATGTCCCGGTCGTCAGCGTGGTCGACGATCTGGCGCTGGAACGGCAGCTGAACGCGTTGCGCGTGCACGACCGTCCCTCGGTCGAAGGGACCATCGCGTTCGACAAGGCCGGACCCGTCGCCGTCGCGCCGGTGCCGGGACGCGTGCTCGATATCGCCGCCGCGCGGCAGGATCTCATCGACGAGTGGATCACCGGTGTCACGGTGGATCTGCCGGTGCATCCCGCGCCGCTGCAGGTGCGACCCGAAGCGGTCGAGACGGCCCTGCGCACCGTGGCCGAGCCCGCGGTGCGCGCGCCGATCACCTTCGCGGGCAAGGGGGCCTCCGCCACGCTCGACCCCGAGCAGATCGCGACCACGCTGTCGTTCGCACCGGACGGCAACGGCGGGTTGGCCCTCGCGGTGGATCAGAACGTCGCGATCGGGGTGCTGGCGCCGCAGCTGGCGGCCACCGAGATCGAGGCCAAGGACGCGACCTTCGCGCTGACCGGCGGCAAGCCCACCGTGGTGCCCGCCGTGGTCGGCGACAAGATCAACTGGCCGAAGACGCTGGAGCAGTACTCGGCGCTGCTGGCCGCGCCGGGGGAACGCACCGCGCAGGCGGTCTACGAAAAGGTCGAGCCCAAGCTCACCACCGAAGCCGCCCAGGGGCTCGGCGTGGTCGAGACCATGGGCTCGTTCACCACCAACGGATTCAGCGGACCCTCCGGGGTGAACATCCGCGTGGTCGCCAAGAAGGTCAACGGCGCCGTCGTCAAGCCGGGAGATACCTTCTCGCTCAACGAGTTCACCGGCCCGCGCGGTACCGCGGAGGGATACGTGGAATCGGGCATCATCGACCACGGCAGACCGAGCACCGCCGTCGGCGGCGGCATCAGCCAATTCGCCACCACCCTCTACAACGCCGCGTATTTCGCCGGCCTGGAGGACGCGGGCCACACCGAGCACAGCTACTACATCTCCCGCTACCCGGCCGCGCGCGAGGCGACCGTCTTCGACGGCGCCATCGATCTGCGCTTCCGCAACAACACCCCGACCGGCGTGCTCATCGAGGCCGTGGCCACGGATTCCGAAGTGACAGTTCGACTCTGGGGTACCAAGACGCTCAACGTCGAGTCGGTCACCGGTGACAAGAGCAAGCCGACCGAGCCGACCACCATCAAGCTGCCGAAGGGCAAGGACTGCATCGCCTCCGAGGGCGCACCGGGTTTCACGATCTCCGACACCCGCGTCATCACCGACCGCCGCACCGGCAAAGAGGTCTCCCGCACCACCCGCACCGTCAAATACGACCCCATCCCCGTCGTGAAGTGCGAGTGAGTTCCTAGTTCGCCCACTCGGTCCGTACACCCTGCGGTCCGCCGCGCGGATCTACGCCACCGGCCGGTCGTGCACCGGCTGGCCGGTGGCGCCACGCGTCGTTTGCCGGGGGTTCACGCGCGAGCGCGCCGGTTCCGGCGAAACGGTCGGCGCGGCGCTCGGCGTCCCCCCCGGCGGCGGTGGGGCAAGCTGACAAATATCCGGCTGACCAGTGGTGAGGCGTGACAATCGACGTCGACGCCGCCCGACCCAGCGGGTGCGACCACGCGGCGCGCGCCATACACTACTTTCGGTAGCTGGCGGGATCCCGATGCCGTGGTCCCGCGCTTGTCGCATGCAATCCGAAACCTCTACGAGCGAGGTGGTGAGCGGTGTGCCCGATGCTGTCGCGATGTTCCGTGCCTGGTGGCGCGATCCTGCCGACTATGCCTGGCTGGCGCGTGCGCTCGACGCCTACCCGGCGGTGCGCTGGCTGAAGCTGGTCGTCGGCGCGGGCGGTGTGCTGCTCATGGGCATCGCCGTGCTGGCCCTGACTTCTGACGGCGGTCCACCGGACACAGTCGGCCGGACGCTCGACTGGGTCATCGTCGCGTTCGCGGGGTACTGGGCGCTGCGCTGGTGGCTGCTGCCGTGGCCGTCGCGGATCGAATCGCTGCTGTTGTTCGGGGGCGCGGATGTCGGGATCACGGTGGCGAACCTGCAGGAGTCCAATCGCGTCTACGGCGCGGTCGGGCTGACTCTGCTGGTGGTCACCGGTGGCTATCTGGCGGTCATGCACAATGCGAAAGTGCTTGCCGTGCATGCGGCTTGGACGATGTTCTCGACCCTGCTGCTCTCGGGCCGGATGGTGGCAGAGGGCGGTGACCCGATGCTCGGCGTCGCCATCGTGCTGATGATGGTGGCGTGCGGAGTGCTGCTGCTCCCGTCGATGCAATTCTGCTTCTGGGTGCTGCGACAGGACGCGGTCCGAGATCCGTTGACCACCTTGCTGAATCGGCGCGGGTTGGAATTGCGCCTGGCCCAATTGATCGGCTCGGGGTGTCACGCGCCGGTCTGTGCGATCGCGCTGGACATAGATCGGTTCAAGGACGTGAACGACCGCTTCGGCCACGGCGTCGGCGATCAGGTCCTGGTGTGCACCGCTGGGCGGTTGCGGGCCGTGCTCGGCTCGCCCGCGCTGGTCGCGCGTACCGGCGGTGAGGAATTCGTGATCTTCGGCAGGCTCGACGAGCAGACCGCGCAGGCGGCCGCGGAGCAGGTCCGGCTCGCGGTCTCCGAGCCGATACCGGTGCGGGCCGCAGCCGCCGAACCGGCGGAGACGATCGCGGTGACCGCGAGCGTGGGCGTGGTCGTCGCCCGTGGCACCCGAGACCCCGCGCAGGCCTATCGCCTGCTCCGCAACGCCGACGAGGCGATGTATCGCGCCAAGCAGCTGGGCGGGAACATGGTGGTGGCGGATGCGTCGGTGGTGTCGAACACCTTGTGAGGCAATGAAAAAGCGGCCCGGATCGAATCCGGGCCGCTTCGTCGTTACCGCATCACCGAGCGTCTGTCAGAACGCCGCTTCGTCCAGCTCCATGATGTCGTTGTCCAGGTTGGCCAGCACGGTGCGGGTGGCCGTCAGCTCCGGCAGCATGTTGCGCGCGAAGAACTGCGCGACGGCGACCTTGCCCTGGTAGAACGACTCGTCGGCACCGGTGGCGCCGTTGTCGAGCGCCTGGATGGCGATCTCGGCCTGACGCAGCAGCTGCCAGCCGATCAGCAGGTCGCCGACGGCGAGCAGGAAGCGCACCGAACCGAGTCCGACCTTGTACAGCTCGGACGGGTTCTCCTGGGCGCCCATCAGGTGACCGGTGAGCGTGGCCGCCATGGCCTGCACGTCCTCGAGCGCGGTGGCGAGCAGCTTGCGCTCGCCCTTCAGCCGGCCGTTGCCCGCCTCCGAATCGATGAACTTCTGCACCTGGCCCGCCACGTGCGCCAGCGCGACGCCGCGGTCCCTGGCGATCTTGCGGAAGAAGAAGTCCTGCGCCTGGATGGCGGTGGTGCCCTCGTAGAGCGAGTCGATCTTCGCGTCGCGGATGTACTGCTCGATCGGGTAGTCCTGCAGGAAGCCGGAACCGCCGAAGGTCTGCAGCGACTCGGTCAGGTACTGGTAGGCGCGCTCGGAGCCGACACCCTTGACGATCGGCAGCAGCAGATCGTTGACGCGGAACGCGACATCGGCGTCCGCACCCGAGACCAGCTGCGCGATATCGGCGTCCTGGTGGGCCGCGGTGTACAGGTAGATCGCGCGCAGGCCCTCGGCGTAGGCCTTCTGGCTGGCCAGCGAGCGGCGCACGTCCGGGTGGTGGGTGATGGTCACGCGCGGCGCGGCCTTGTCGGTCATCTGGGTCAGGTCGGCGCCCTGGACCCGCTCCTTGGCGTAGTCGAGCGCGTTCAGGTAGCCGGTCGACAGGGTCGCGATGGCCTTGGTGCCGACCATCATGCGCGCGTTCTCGATGACGTCGAACATCTGCGCGATGCCGTTGTGCACCTCGCCGACGAGCCAGCCCTTGGCCGGGATGCCGTGGCCGCCGAAGGTCAGCTCACAGGTGGCCGAGACCTTCAGGCCCATCTTGTGCTCGACACCGGTGACGAAAACGCCGTTGCGGTCGCCGAGTTCACCGGTCTCGCGGTCGAAGTGGAACTTCGGCACGAAGAACAGCGACAGGCCCTTGGTGCCGGGGCCGGCGCCCTCGGGACGCGCCAGCACCAGGTGGATGGTGTTCTCGAACATGTCGTCGGCATCGGCGGAGGTGATGAAGCGCTTCACGCCCTCGATGTGCCAGCTGCCGTCTTCCTGCTTGATCGCCTTGGTGCGGCCCGCGCCGACGTCGGAGCCCGCGTCGGGCTCGGTGAGCACCATGGTGGCGCCCCAGTCGCGCTCGATCGCGATCTTGGCCCACTTCTTCTGCTCGTCGGTGCCGTTGTTGTGGAAGATGGTGTTGAAGCCGGGGCCGGCGGCGTACATGTACGCGGCGGGCTGCGCGCCGAGGATCAGTTCGCTGATCGCCCAGTGCACAGTGCGCGGGACGCCGAGTCCGCCCAGCTCCTCGGGCAGGCCGAGCTTCTCCCAGCCACCTTCCTGCAGGGCACGGAAGGACTTCTTGAACGACTCGGGAATCGAGACGGTGTGGGTGTTCGGGTCGAACACCGGCGGGTTGCGGTCAGCGTCGGCGAACGAGTCCGCGAGCGGGCCTTCGGCCAGGCGGCGGACCTCGTTCAGCATCTCCTTGACGGTGTCGGTGTCCAGGTCGCCGTAGGCGCCGCTGTCGAGGACGGAACCGAGACCGAGGACCTCGAAGAGGTTGAACTCCAGGTCGCGGACGTTGCTCTTGTAGTGACCCATGTCGGTACTCACTCTCCGTTGAGTTGGTGCGGTCGGTTGGTTAGCCGTTCCCGCCCGTTTGTCGCTCCACCGGTAGCCGGTTTTCCGCATGCTACTCGCTGGTAACTTAGGCACCATATTACCGACCGGTAATGGGCTGGCAAAGGCTCGAGCGGGCAATGTGACGCGGAAAACAGCGACGCGCGCGGCGACGGCGTCCGCGGCGGTGCGTTGGTTACGGTGAGCTGTGCGCATCGAGACGAGTGCCGGACCGGCCGAGATCGAGCTCGACCGGCCGCGCCGACCCACCTTCCTGCTGCTGCTCACCCACGGCTCCGGCGGCGGTGTCGACGCGAAAGACCTGCTCGCGGTGCGCGAGCGCGCGGTGGCACTCGGCGGTGCCGTGGCCAGGGTGGTGCAGCCGTATCGGGTGGCCGGGCGGCGGGCGCCGGGCTCGGCGGAGAAGCAGGACCAGGCGTGGCTGGAGATCGTGACGGCGTTGCGCCGTGAGGTCGCAGGCGTGCCGCTCGTCCAGGGCGGCCGCAGCAACGGCGCGCGGGTGGCCTGCCGGACGGCGGTCGAGGCCGACGCGCGCGGTGTGCTCGCGCTGTCGTTTCCGCTGCATCCGCCGGGCAAGCCGGAAAAGACCCGGCGCGCCGAACTGCTGGCGGCCGGGCCTGTCGAGGTGGTCGTGATCAACGGCGGGAGCGACCCGTTCGGCGTACCGGACGCGGCCGATGCCGCGCAGGTCGTCGTGATCGCGGGCCAACCGCATTCGTTCCGCACCGGCTTCGACGTCATCGCCGACACCGTCACCCCGTGGCTGCGGCGCTGGTGTGCGTAGCCGATAGCGGTCGCCGACTCAGAGGCAGTATTTGGCGCCCGCGGACAGCGATTGCAGCAGGCAGGCCAGCGACGCGGCGTCGCTCGAGCCGGGCGAGACGCCGATCGGCGTTGCCTCGCTGCCGACGGGGCTCACTTGGCCGTGCGGTGCGGGCTCCAGCGGAATCCCGGGTGCGGCATGCGCGACCCCGGCTCCTGCCGCCAGCGTGAACGTAACGGCGGCAATGACTTTCAGCGAGGTACGGCGCATCGAACAACTCCTACGGACGGATCGGGTCACGTCACGGTAGCCAGCGCGGCAGCCGTCGGCACGCCCCTTATTCCGGTGGCCGCGTTATCGGTGGCAGCACGAAAGCGGTTGTGGCACAGGGTGGTCGCTCACTCCGCGGCTTCGAGTTCGGGCGCGGCGGGCCGGGTCGCGATGACCAGGGCGTCGATCGCGTCGCGTCCCTCGGTCGGGCGCGCGACGCGCTCGGCCAGGCGGATGCGGACGCGATGCGCGGCGATGGCGGGCGCGAGATCGGCGACTACGTCGTCCGGGGTGAACAGGACGCTCGGGTCCTTGGGGCCGCCGTAGCCGTCGGTGAGATTGGTGGTGTCGTGGCCGAGCACCAGCAGGGTGCCTTCGGGCGCGAGCAGCTCGGCCGCATGTCGCAGGACGGTGCGGCGCTGTTCGGCGGGCAGGTGCAGGAAGACCATCAGGACGAGTTCGAACGGACCTTCCGTCTCGAGTTCGGTCACGTCGGCGCATTCCCAGGTGATCCGGCTGCGTACCGAGCGGGACAGGCGGGTGGCGATGGTCCGGCCCTTGTCCACCCCGACCTGAGAATAGTCTACGGCGTAGACCTGCCAGCCATGGGTGGCGAGCCAGAGCGCGTTGCGTCCTTCGCCGCAGGCCAGGTCCAGCGCGCGGGGCAACTCGGGGACCTGGCCCGTGCGGTCCGGCGCGAGCGGGGTGCGCCGCTCCAGCCCGAAGACGTGCTCCACCACGGTGCTGTTCGGTGGCGCGCCCCAGACCAATTCGGATTGGGCGTAGCGCTCGTCCCACTCGGTCGCGTCCATGTGCGCGAGTCTATTGACGCGCACGGCTACCCCGCGATTTCGGTCTCCGGCAACCAGTGCCCCCGCGATTCCGGACGTGTGCGCGGCAACCTGCACCGGCCCATCCGCTACCACCGCGGCCTGCGACGAGTGTTCTACATGGCCGCCCTGTCGAGCACCCAACGCCCGAACGGCCCATCGCGCCTTCTATCAGCGCAAACGATCCGAAGGCAAGATCCACACCCAAGCCTTGATTCGCACTGGCCCGCCGCCTGGTCGACCTCGTATGGGCCCTGGTCCGCGACAGCCGCACCTTCACCCGCGAGGCACCAGCCCCGACCAGTGCTGCGGCTTGACGCGGTCATGGAAACTCCCGAACAACGACGATCCGACGCGATCCAGCCTCATAGGTGAACTCGGGTCGAGGTCAAGGACCGCGCCGGATCGTCGGTGTCCGGGTGGCGCGAAACGCTAGAGCTGCGTGCGCATGAGCAGCACGTTGTACTGGCTGTGCACGGTCGTGAGGTAGTACAGATCACGGCCGGTCTGAAACGGGAAGATCGATGGCGCGTACGCGCTCGGCAGTTCCCTGGTATCGATCAGCACCTCGGGGTCGCTCCACGGCCCGGCCGGCGTCTCCGCCCGGCGCAGCACCACCGAGTTGAACGGGTCGGTGGTGAGCGAGATGTATTGGCCGAGATGGGCGTTGTACATCACCGACAGCTCGCCGACGCCCCACATGATCGGCACCGCGGCGTTCACGTCGTCGCGCCGCCAGTCCTTGCCGTCCCAGTACTCGTAGGCGCTGAGGTCGGTGATCTGTGCCTCGGGAACGCGGGCCACATAGGCCGAATGGTTGCGGCCCGGCGGTGTGCCGTACTCGTAGATGAACCCGCCGTCCTTCAGGAAGGCGTTCATCTGGAAGTTGCCGTTGCCGCCCTCGTTCGGGCGCCGGGTGGCGGGCAACTCGCCCCACGTCTCGCCGTTGTCGCCGGAGGCCGCGAGGCCGGAGAAGTTGGTGCTCCACTGTCCGACCTCGTCCCAACTGCGGACGGACATGAGGCTCATGAATTGCACATCGCCCACCGAAATGCCCGCGGTGGGAATGCGGCTAATCTCCAGAAACGGAATTTTCGGGCTCGGGATGAGATCGCGTGCCTGCCCGAAAACATCGCGCACCACGCTGTCGAAATAGATGCCGTTGACCGGGTTCGTCGTGTGGCTGCGCATAAGAATGTTGGAGCGCCAGGACCACATGCTGCCCGCCAGCAGGTTGGGGAAGCCGATGCCCGCCGTATCGCCGAACGCGGTGAGCAGCTCGCCCTTGCCGTTGTCCCACATGATGCCGAGGTCGGTGCCGAGCACGTTGTAGGCCTGAGTGTTGTTCGGGCTGGCCATGCCGGTCATCTGGAACACGGCCCTGGATCGGCCGACGAGATTGGGCAGACCGTTGCTGCCGTTGAGCACCGGAATCGGATTGATCGTGTTCGGGTCGGCGCTGGCCGGGGTAATCGCTGTAGTCAGCAAGGTTGAAACACCCACCAACGCGGTAAGCAGGACGGCCGTGGTTCTGTTCAAGTCTGTGCGCCCTCCGAAATCACGCCGAACGCAATGCGATACACAGACTTCCGCGATACACAGACCCCTCGCGGTGTGTAACGCACCACAATTCGACTGGCTGGCAAATCTCCGGGAAATGCTAGCAGTGATCTCGTGGAAAGGGCGGCGGTCGCCCGGGAACTACCGGTCGGACCTCAGTCGGCGCTTGATTTGCCGCGGTTGGTGGCCAGCCGCAGGATCAGCGGCAGTTGCGTCGCCCGTTCCAGGGCGAACGTGCGCCGGGCGGAGGCATGCCAGGCCTTGTCGAACAGTCGTTTGGCCCCGGCCACGGCATGCGGCGAGCGCGTCGCGATCCGCTCGGCGAGCTTGTCCGCCGCGGCGACCGGATCCGCGGTGACCTCGGTGACCAGGCCGATCCGTTCGGCGTAGGCGGCATCGACGGTGTCGGCGGTCATCGTCAGCAGCAGCGCCTTGTCGACGCCGATCAGCCGGGACAGGGTGGCCGCGCCGGTCATGTCCGGCACCAGCCCGTGCCTGGCCTCCATCACCGAGAACTCGGCGTCCGGGGTGGCGAAGCGGAAGTCGGCGGCGAGCGCGAGTTGCAGCCCGCCGCCGTAGCAGCGGCCGTGCACGGCCGCGATCACCGGAACCGGCAGCCGACGCCAGGCCCAGCAGGCTTCCTGGAAGACATTGGTGCCGCGCCATGGCAGCGGCACGAAGGCGCGCACGATGGCCAGCGGATCGCCCGCCGTCTTGGCGATGTCGAGGCCGCTGCTGAAGCTGGGGCCGTTGCCGGACACGATCACCGCGCGCACGTCGTCGCGTTTCGCGATGGTGTGCGCGGTATCGATCAGCGCGCGCAGCATGTCGACGGTCAGGCCGTTGTGCTTGTCCGGCCGGTCGAGGGTGACGTAGGCGCGATCCCCGTCGAAGCGCAGCGCGATGTTGGTGCCCATGCCCGGATCTTACCCGTGAGTCAGTTCGAGGGTGTGGGCATTGCCCGGCCGGGTGGACTCTGCTCTAATCGAACCCGAGTTACCGTCAATGTTGACGGTAACTGCGTAGCCCGCCTGCTGCCGTGGGCGCCGCACACCAGATCAGCGGAGGAATCATGCTGCCAGCGGGAATTGATCCCCGAACGCCGGTGCTCGTCGGCGCCGGGCAGGTCGTACACCGGAACAGTGAGCCGGGCCTGCCGGGTCCGGTCGAGCTCGCCGCCGAATCGCTGCGCCGCGCGGGCGCCGACAGCGGCACCGGCGATCGACTCCTGCGCGCCGCGGACCTGATCGCGGCCGTCGCTCCGGTCAGCAGGCCGTACGCCGACCTCGCCGCGCTGGTCGGGGCCGAGCTCGCCGTCAGCCCGAAGCGCACGCTGCAGTCGGTGCGCTACGGCGGCGACGCACCGCAGCGCCTGCTCAACACCCTCGCCCAGGCCATCGCCGACGGACGGTCCGAGGTCGCGCTGCTCACCGGCGCCGAGGCGGTGGCGGCGTGGACCAGCGCCACCCGCACCGGCGCCACCCTCGAATGGCCCGAGCAGCCGGACGACGTGCGGCCGACCGAGGTCGTCGGTTCCGACCGCGCCCCCAATTCCGAGATGGAAACCGCTGCCGGGCTGTGGGGGCCGGTGTACTTCTACGCGCTGATGGAGACCGCGCTGCGCGGCCGGCTCGGGCTCGGCGTCGACGCGCACCGTGCGCGGATCGGCGCGCTGTGGTCCCGGCTGTCCACCGTCGCGGCGCGCAATCCCTATGCGTGGCAACCGGAATCGCGCGACGCGACCGAGCTGGTGACCCCGGCCCCTGCCAACCGGCTGGTCGCGACGCCGTATCCGAAGCTGCTCGTGGCGAACCTTTCGGTGAATCTCGGGGCAGGCCTGATCGTGTGCAGCGCGGCCGCCGCCGACGCGGCCGGAGTGCCGCACGAGCGCTGGGTGTTCCCGCACGGCGGGGCCACCGCCACCGACGAATGGTTCGTCACCGAGCGCGCGGACATGTCGGTGTCACCCGCGATCGCGGCGGCGGGGCGCGCGGCGCTCGGCGCGGCCGGAATCGGCATCGACGAGGTCGCGCACGTCGATCTCTACTCCTGCTTCCCGGTCGCGGTGCAGGTCGCGGCCGAGGCGCTCGGCCTGCCGATCGACGATCCGGCGCGGCCGCTCTCGGTGACCGGTGGGCTCACCTTCGCGGGCGGGCCCGGCAACAACTACAGCACCCATTCGATCGCCACCATGGTCGGCCTGCTGCGCGAGGATCCGCGATCCTATGGCCTGGCGACGGCGCTCGGCTGGTACATCACCAAACACGGCGTCGGCGTGTATTCGGCGAAACCGCCTGCGCGGCTGTTCCATTCGATCGAGGCCGAGGTGCCCGCCGCCCGGCGCGCGGCGGCGCCCGGATACACCGGTCCGGCGACCGTGGAGGCCTACACGGTCGCTTACCGCAAGGGCCCCGCGCCCGCCCACCTCGACGAACCGGAGGCCGTCGTGGTCAGTGCCCTGAACCCGGCCGGTGCCCGCGTATTGATCCGGACCGCCGCGGCCGATACCGTCGCGGCGTTCACCGACGGCGACCCGATCGGCGCCGCCGTGCACATCACCGCCGCCGACGCACTCACGCTCACCGAAGGAATTGCTCGATGACCGAAAAGATCTTGGTGGAGCGGCGCGAGGCCGTCACCGTGCTCACCGTCAGCCGCCCCGAGGCCCGCAACGCCATCGATCTCGCGACCGCGCTGGCCATCGAGGCCGCCGTCGACGAGTTCGACGACGATCCGGCCGCCCGCGTGCTCGTGCTCACCGGCGCTGGTGGAACCTTCAGCGCCGGAATGGATCTCGTCGCCGCGTCGAAGGGTGAGATGCCGATGACCCAGCGGCGCGGTCCGCTCGGTATCGCCGCGAAACCGCCTGCCAAGCCGATGATCTCGGCGGTCGAGGGATTCGCGCTGGCCGGCGGGTTCGAGCTGGCCCTCGCCGGTGATCTGATCGTCGCGGCGAGCGACGCGCAGTTCGGCATCCCGGAGGTCAAGCGCGGGCTGGTCGCGGCGGGCGGCGGCGTGCTGCGCCTGACCCAGCGGCTGCCCCGCAGCATGGCCGCCGAACTCGCGCTGACCGGCGGCCGGGTCGGTGCCGAGCGGCTGTACCAGCTCGGTCTGGTCAACCGGATCACCGAGCCCGGCGGCGCGTTGGCGGTGGCGCTGGAGCTGGCCGCCGAGATCGCCGCCGCGGCACCGTTGGCCATCGCCGCGAGCAAGCGCATCATCGACGAGTCGCCCGACTGGACCGTCGCGGAGGCCTTCGCGAAGCAGGGTGAAATCGCTTTGCCCGCACTGTTTTCCAAGGACGCGGCCGAGGGCGCGCTCGCCTTCGCGCAGAAGCGTGAACCGCGGTGGCAGGGCCGCTGACCGGCACCGGGGACCGCGTCAGGGAGACGCAGGCGCAGCGCCGGGCGCGCATGCGCACCCGGCTGCTGGACGCGGCGGTCGAGAGCCTGGTCGAGGTCGGCTACGCGGGTACGACCACGCTGGAGGTGCAGAAGCGGGCGGGCGTGCCCCGTGGCACGCTGCAGCACCACTTCCCGACCAAGGCCGACCTGCTCGCCGGCGCGGTCGAGCATCTGGCCGCCCGCCGATTCGACCAGCTGACAAGCGAATTCGCCGACATCGCGCCCGAGGTGGATCGGTTGGCGACCGCGGTCGAGCTGACCATGCGCATGCTGAGCGGCCCGTCGTTCTGGGCGGCGCTGGAGATGTGGGTCGGCGCGCGCACCGATCCGGAGCTGCTCGCGGCGTTCCTGCCACTCGAGCATCGGCTGTTCGAGTTGATGCACACCAGCATTCGCGAGATCTTCCGTGCGGAATTCCCGGATGACCCGCGGGTGCCGACGATTACCGAGTTCACCATCGAGATCATGACCGGCCTCGCCATGCGGGTGCTGCTCACCGGCGACCTGGACGGGAACCGAATCATCCAGCACCGCTGGCGAAACGCGGTCCGCATTCTGCTCGGCGCGGCCGAGGCGGACACGCTGCTGGATCGGCCCGCGCCTCAGGCGTGAGCCGTGCTGCGGATCACCGCGGCGCAGGCGCCGGGGTCGTCGTAGTACGGGGTGTGACCGCTGCCGGGCAGCGTGACGTGCCTGGCGTCCGGTAGCGCCGCGCGAGCCCGGCGGCTCTGCGTGGCATAGGTGAGCAGGATGTCGCGGTTGCCCCAGGCGACGGTGACCGGAATGTCGGCCAGCGCGCCGATCTCGGGCAGTCGCGCCTTGTCGAACGAGGCGAGCGCCGCGGTGAAGCCGGGTGCGTCGGCCGCGCCGAGCGCGGTATCGATCCCGATCTGCTTGCTGACCGCCCACGGCTTGCCGAATACCAGCTGCAGGAACAGGGTCCGGCCGAGCGCCGTGCCCATCACGGCGGGCAGTGTCTGCCGCAACAGCCCCGCGAGCTGCTGGGACCTGCCGAGTGATTGCTGGCACCAGATCCGGCCCGGCTTGTCCCAGAACGCGATCGGGGAGAACGCGGTGACCGAGCGGGCCAGCCCGCGTGCGCCGAGCGCGAGGGTGATCAGGCCGCCCATCGAGTTCCCGGCCAGGTGCGGCCGTTCGATCCCCTGTGCGGCAAGGAATTCGGCGAGCGCGTCGGTGAGCGTGTCGACGGTCGTGTGTGCCAGCGGGGCCGAGGCGCCGAAGCCGGGCAGGTCGACCGCGATCACGTCGTGCGACTCGGCGAGGGTGTCGATGACCGGCTCCCATACCTGCCAGCGGCTGCCGACGCCGTGCACCAGTACCAGCGGCTCGCCCGCACCCGCCCGATGGAAGTTCAACGTCGTCATGGTCAGCCTCTCTGCGCTCGGCCCACACTAACAGCAGGCACCAGCCCTCAGTTGTCGTCTGAAGTTGATCGGCCCCGATACGGCCGGGTCGGCAGGTCCGAGTCCGGCATACAAGCGTGCGGCGATGGGTACGATAAAAGGTATGGCAACGCGTAAGGTCACCCTTTCGCTGGACGAGGCCGCCTGGTCCTATGCCGAGCAGGCCGCGGCCCGCGCGGGTATGTCGCCCTCGGCATGGATATCGAAGGCCGCACGCCGCGAGGCCGTGCGCACCGGCTGCGACCCGGCGCTCGATGTGACGGCCGAGGCGGCCGCGGACGCGGCCGAGCTGGCCGCCGCCGAGGAGGCGATGCGTGCGGCGGGGTGAACTGTGGATCTACAACCCGCATGGTTCGCCACGTCGGCGCACGGTCGTGCTCATCAGCAGTGACGGCATCAACGAGTCGCCGCGGCCGTGGCTGATCGCCGCCGAGGTGGTCGAGGACGACCCGCGCGACATTCTCGCGGTGCCGGTGGAACGCTACGGCTGGGTGCACGCCGGGAACATCGGCCGGATCTTCCGCGGCTGGCTCGCCGAGCGGGTGGACGAGATGGAGTCCGAGACCCTGGAGCGCCTGGACACCGCGCTGCGCGCCGCCATGGATCTGTGACAGCGGCGGAGGGATGTGTGAAAACGGCATCGGCACGACGGTTTCCGGCGCGATCGGTACCATCGGGGCCGACGTCGGTGCTGTCGTGCCGTCCGTTCGGTCCAGGCAGTGACTAGTGTCCATTCGACAGAAGAGGATTCAGGTGCGGATCTCCCTGATCGCCGCGGCGCTCATCGCGCTGCCGGTGCTCGCGGCATGCGGTAGCGACAAGGCGGCGGCTGCGCCCGCGGTGACCCAGGCCGATCTGGCCAAGTCGCTGCAGGACAAGGGGCTCAAGAACCCGGAGTTCGCCGAGTGTGCCGCGAAACTCTTTGTCGATCAGGGTATTTCGCAGGACGGCCTGCGGGTCATGGTGAGCGACGAGTACGACACCAAGGCCGCCGACCAGCAGACCCTCGGTATGAGCAAGGAAGACGCGGAGAAGGCGCGCACCGCGAGCGCCCGCATCGCCACCGAATGCGTTGGCGTCCCGCGCTGAGGCCCGTCCCGCGCGTAGCGGCGTAGTGGTTCGCTCAGAGCGCGACGACGAGTTCGACGTGGGCGCGGGTACCCGCGTCGAGGTCCTCGGCGGTGCGGATCGCCTTCTTCACCGGTAGCACGTAGGTGCCGCGGGACTTGTCCGGGAACAGGGAGGTGGACCAGCGGCTCGCGCCGATGGTGACGCGCACCCGGACCGAGCCGAACCCGCCGGCCAGGTGCGCGTAGCGCTGCTCGATCTCATCGGCGACGGCCTCGGGCACCGAGAGGAAATACCACGAACCCGTGTGGTGCTCCCACACTTGCGCGTCGAACGAGTACTGCGCTCCAGCCACGCCGCGACTGTAGCCGCACCCACCGACAAGCCGCCGGGACCAGCACTTTCGCCGTCGTCCCAGGCTGCCGCGCCGCGTATTCGGATCGCGCTGCGCGCAACCGGTGAGCTCCCTCGCCGCGTGCGCGATCGTGGGGTGATGACATCCATCGAAGCCAAATCCGCCACAGACGCCGAACTGGATGCGGTCTTCGGACCGATCTTCGACCGGATCGCCCAGGGCGCGGTGGCGCGCGAGATCGATCGCAGGCTGCCGTTCGACGAGGTCGGCTGGTTGCGCGAGGCGAAGTTCGGCGCGCTGCGGGTGCCGGTCGAGTACGGCGGTTACGGCGTCACAGTGCGGCAACTGTTCCGGTTGCTGATCGAATTGGCCGCGGCCGAGTCGAATCTGCCGCAGGCGCTGCGCGTGCACTTCTCCTTCGTCGAGGACCAGCTGCTCGCCGCGCCCGGCCCGGCCGCCGAACAATGGCTGCGTGCGGTGGCGGCGGGCACGCTGGTCGGCAACGCGATCACCGAGCCCGGCGTCGGCGCGGTCGACCGTTACCGGACCACCCTGACCAGGGACGGCGATCGCTGGCTGCTCAACGGGGTGAAGTACTACAGCACCGGTTCGCTGTACGCCGACCACATCCTCGCTGCCGCCGATCGCGATGGCGAGCGGGTGGGTGTGCTGGTCGACGCGAGTGCCGATGGGGTGCGTCAACATGATGACTGGGAAGGCTTCGGTCAGCGGTTGACCGCCAGCGGGACAACCGAATTCACCGATGTGGTGGTGGCAGAGGAGCGCGTCCTCGGCCCGGGTTACGGCGCGCCTGGCCCCACCTACGCGACCTCGTATCTGCAGTTGGTCCAGCTCGCGGTGCTCGCGGGCATCGCACAGCGCGCCGAGGCCGACGCCCGCGCCTGGGTGGCGGGCCGGACCCGCAGCTACACCCATTCCGCGGCCGGACTGCCGCGTCAAGACCCGCTGGTGCAGCAGGTGATCGGCCGATTGTCGGCGGCCGCCTTCGCCGCGCGGTCGAGCGTGCTCGCCGTCGCGGACGTGCTCGACGAGGTGCTCGACGCCGGCGCCACCGACGAAAAGTCTCTGATCGCCGCCGAACTCGCCGCGGCGCAGGCGCAGCTGGCTGTGATCGATCTGGTGCTGCCCGCCACCTCGCTGCTGTTCGAAGTCGGGGGCGCGTCGGTGGTTTCGGAACGCCAGCGGCTGGATCGGCACTGGCGCAACGCCCGCACGATCTCGGTGCACAATCCGGCCATCCAGAAGGCCCGCGCGATCGGCGATCACCTGTTGAACGGCACGGACCTGCCCTTCGCCTGGAGCGCGGGCGAACACAAGACCACGGAAGGCACGGCCGAATGACCCGCCGAATTCGCTTCAACGCCTTCGATATGAACTGCGTCGCCCACCAATCACCCGGCCTGTGGCGGCATCCGGACGACCAGTCGCACCGCTACAAGGAGCTGAGCTACTGGACCGATCTGGCGCAGCTGCTCGAGCGGGGCCGGTTCGACGGCATCTTCATCGCCGACGTCCTTGGCACCTACGACGTGTACGGCGGCACCGATATCGCCGCTCTGCGTCAGGGCGCGCAGATCCCGGTGGCCGACCCGCTGCTGCTGGTCTCGGCGATGGCCGCGGTCACCGAGCATCTCGGGTTCGGCATCACCACCGGCACCGGTTTCGAGCATCCGTTCCCGTTCGCGCGCCGGCTGTCCACCCTGGACCACCTGACCAACGGCCGGATCGGCTGGAACGTGGTCACCGGCTATCTGCCCTCGGCGGCACGGAATTTCGGTGCCGCCGATCAGCTGGACCACGACGAGCGCTACAACCAGGCCGACGAATACCTCGAGGTGCTCTACAAGCTGTGGGAAGGCTCGTGGGAAGACGACGCGGTGGTTCGCGATGTCGCACAGGGCATTTACGTCGATCCGGCGAAGGTGCACCACATCGGTCACCAGGGTAAGCACTTCACGGTGCCGGGCATCCATCTGTCGGAGCCGTCGCCGCAGCGCACGCCGGTGATCTACCAGGCGGGCGCCTCCACCCGCGGCGTGCGTTTCGCCGCCGAGAACGCCGAGGCCATCTTCATCGCCGCGCCCTCGAAACGGCTGCTGGCACAGACCGTTTCCCGAATTCGTGCCGAGCTTAAGCAGGCGGGTCGTGATCCGTACGCGGCCCGGATCTACGCGCTGGCGACCATCATCACCGACGCGACCGAGGAGGCCGCGCGGCGCAAGCACGAGGAATACCTGTCCTACGCGAGCATCGAGGGCGGGTTGGTCTTCATGTCCGGCTGGATGGGCATCGACCTGTCCGGTTACGACCTGGACGATCCCATCGGCCAGGTGCAGAGCAACGCCATTCAGTCCGCCGTCGCCGCCTTCCAGGAATTCGACGACGACGGGCGGGAATGGACCGTGCGCGACATCGGCCGCTGGGCCGGTATCGGTGGTATGGGGCCGGTCTTCGTCGGCTCCGGGGAGACCGTGGCGGACCTGCTCCAGGAATGGGTGGCCGACACCGATCTCGACGGCTTCAATCTGGCCTACGCGATCACCCCGGGATCGTTCGAAGACATTGTCCGCCACGTTGTTCCGGTGCTGACCGAGCGCGGTGCCTACGCCGCCGAGTACGTGCCGGGCACCCTGCGCAACGCGCTGTTCGGTGCGGGCGATCGGCTGCCGGACGAGCACCGGGGCGCCCGCTATCGCGTCGGCGCCGCCGGGTCGACGGTGCTGCCGGAGGAGATCTCCCGGCCGGGAGCGGCGGTCGTCACGCCGCAGGTCTAGGCCCGATGTCGTTGCGGCGGTGGGTAATCCGCCGCAACGACGGGGCGATCACGGAGCCAGCGAGGTGAGAAACACCTGCGCGAGGGACTCGAGGCCCTGCCGGTCGATGTCGTCGAACCGGCCCGGCTTCGGGCTGTCCAGATCGAAGACGCCGAGCACCGCGCCGTTGTGCACCAGTGGGACAACCACTTCCGAGCGGGTGTCGGCATCGCACGCGATATGGCCGGGGAACGCGTGCACGTCGGGCACCAATTGCGTCTCCCCGGTCTGTGCCGCCGTTCCGCACACACCTTTTCCGAGGGGGATGCGGACGCAGGCCGGCTTGCCCTGGAACGGCCCGACCACGAGTTCGCGTCCGTCGTAGAAATAGAACCCGACCCAATTCACCTCGGGCAGCGCGTGGAATACCAGCGCCGCGATATTGGCGGCGTTGGCGACCCGGTCCGGCTCGCCCGCGACCAGGGCGCTCGCCTGCGCGGCCAGCTGGCGGTATTGCTCGGTACGGTCTCCGGTCAGCTCGGCAACGGTAAACGACATGGGCCGAATGGTACGCCTGCGCAAAGGCCGGTTCGCTCATTGATTCTTGGTGATCGCAACACTCACCAGCGCCGCGGCGCACCCCGATGATCCCTACATGACATCGCAGAATTCCGTTCCCCGTACCCCTCGTTCGGCCGCGGTAATCGGCGCGGGCCAGACCGGCGCCACTGCGGCACTGGGGTTGCTCGACGCCGGCTTCGACGTGACCCTCTACAGCGACCGTGATCAGCGCAGCCTGCGCGACGACGTCCCCGCCACCGGCACCGCCCTCGAATTCGGGGTCACCCAGCAGGCGGAGTCGGCGCTCGGCCTGGACACCTACACCGGCCGCGCGCCCCGCCACACCGGTCTCAGCGTCCGGATCGCCGGGCCGGAGGGCGCCGAATTGATCCAGTTCGACGGCACTTTCGACGGTTACGTCGGCGTCGCCGTCGACACCCGCTTGAAGGCCGACGAGCGTCTGACCGCCTTCCTGGAGCGCGGCGGCCGCTTCGTCGTCGAGCCGGTGACCCCGGAAACCCTCGATGCCATCGCGGCGGCCAACGATCTGACCCTGGTCGCCACCGGCCGTGGCGGACTGTCGGACCTGTTCCCGATCGACGAGTCGCGCACCCCCTACGACGCGCCGCAGCGCTCGCTGCTCACCGTCACCGTGACCGGGATCGGCCACGACAAGGACGTTTTCGCGCACCGCAGCCCGGCGGGCGGCGCGCACAGCGGCTTCTCCATCCTGGCCGAGCAGGGCGAGGCGTGGTGGGGTCCGTACCTGCACAAGGACGCGGGGCCGAGCTGGGCCTTCCTCGGCTGGGCCAGGCCGGGCAGCGAGTGGGAAACCCGTTTCGCCACAGCGGATTCCGCCGAGTCGGCGTTGCGCGTTGTGCAGGATCTGTACCGCGACTTCATCGATTGGGACCTGCCGGAGGTGCTGGCCACCCAGGTGATCACCGAAGACCCGCACTCCTGGCTCAAGGGTGCGGTGCGACCGGTGGTCCGGGCGGCCGTCGGGCAGACCGCGGGCGGGCACGTGGTGGCCGCGCTGGGCGACACCGCCGCGGCCTACGACCCGATCGCCGGTCAGGGCGCGCAGAGCGGGCTCATCCAGGCCCAACGGCTGGTAGCCGCCGCGGCGGTGCACGACGGACCGTTCGACGCGGACTGGTTCACCGAGCAGTACGCGCAGTTCCTCGCCGTGCGCGGCGACGCGGCCAACAAGGTCACCCGGCTGTTCCTCGGCGACCCGGAGCTGGCCGAGATCGGCAACCAGCTCTTCGCCGCGGCCGCCGTCGCACCGAAGTTCGCCGCCGCGCTGGTCGGCCTGCTGCACCACCCACAGCCGTTGCTCGAGGTCGACTCGCTCGACGCGGCCAACGCCTTCATCACCCGGGTCACCGGTGAGGATGCGCAAGCCGTGCTCGGCCGCTTCGCACCGGCGGGCAAGTTCGCCCGTTCCACCTTCGCGCAGGCCCTCGCCAGCGCCTGACATCCGCCCCGCTCGGCCCGGCGATCCGATCGCACAGATTCAAACCCTCGTGCCGATCGGGTCGCGGTGCTGGAGTGGGGTAGATCGACGGCTACCCCCCGAAAACCATGGAGCAGCTATGACCACGGAGCAGATCGCCGACCAGATCAAGTTCGCCTATTGGGTGCCCAATGTCAGCGGGGGACTGGTCACCAGTGACATCGAACAGCGCACCGGCTGGGACTTCGACTACAACAAGAAGCTGGCGCAGACCGCGGAGAACAACGGCTTCGACTACGCGCTGTCTCAGGTGCGCTACACCGCGTCCTACGGGGCCGAGTTCCAGCACGAGTCGACCTCGTTCAGCCTCGCGCTGCTCGGCGCGACCGAGCGGCTGAAGGTGATCGCGGCGGTGCATCCGGGCCTCTGGCATCCGGCGGTGCTCGCGAAGTTCGGCGCCACCGCCGATCACCTGTCCAACGGACGATTCGCCATCAACGTCGTTTCCGGTTGGTTCGCAGGCGAATTCACCGCACTGGGCGAGCCGTGGCTCGAGCACGACGAAAGGTACCGGCGCAGCGCCGAATTCCTTGAGGTGATCCGCAAGATCTGGACCGAGGACAACGTGAACTACGGCGGCGACTTCTATCGCATCCGGGACTTCACCTTGAAGCCGAAGCCGCTCAACACCCCGCAGCGCCCGAATCCGGAACTGTTCCAAGGCGGTAACTCGACCGCCGCCCGGCGCAACGGTGGCCGCTACGCCGACTGGTACTTCTCCAACGGCAAGGACTTCGACGGCGTCACCGAACAGCTCGACGATCTGCGTGCGGTGGCGCGGGCCAACGATCGCGAGGTGAAGTTCGGTCTGAACGGGTTCATCATCGCCAGGGACACCGAAAAGGAGGCGCAGGACACGCTGCGTGAGATCATCGAGAAGGCGAACAAGCCTGCTGTGGCGGGTTTCCGGGACGCGGTGCAGCAGGCGGGCGCGTCCACCAAGGACCGCAAGGGTATGTGGGCCGACTCGACCTTCGAGGATCTTGTGCAGTACAACGATGGTTTCCGGACCAAACTGATCGGCACCCCCGAGCAGGTCGCCGAGCGCATCGTCGCCTATCGCGAGCTCGGCGTCGACCTGATCCTCGGTGGCTTCCTGCACTTCCAGGAGGAGATCGAGTACTTCGGTGCGAAGGTGCTGCCGCTGGTCCGGGAGCTGGAGGCCGCGCGGCGGCCGGTCGCGGCGGTCGGCTGATGACCGCGGTCGCGGCCGATCGCATCACCTCGGCGGCACAGGCCTTTTCGGTCGCGCGGCGGCTCGCGGCGGACTTCGCGGCGGGGGCCGCCGCACGCGACCGCGATCGTGTCCTGCCGTACGAGGAGATCGATCGGCTCGCGGCCGCGGGTCTGCTCGCGGTCACCGTGCCCGCCGAGTACGGCGGCGCGGATCTGCCGCCGAGCGCGGTCGCGGAGGTGGTGCGGATACTCGCGGCCGCCGACCCGAATATCGCGCAGATACCGCACAGCCATTTCGTCTATCTGAACCTGGTGCGGTTGGCCGGTTCCGACGCCCAGCGGCGACGGTACTTCGGGCAGGTGCTCGACGGGGCGCGGATCGCCAACGCGCAATCCGAGCGCGGCGGTGCGACCATCGCCGAGATCAGCACCACGTTGCGGCCCGCAGGCGCGCGGCTGCGCGTCGACGGCCGCAAGTTCTATTGCACCGGTTCACTGTTCGCGAATCTGCTCGCCGTGCTGACCAAGCTCGACGACCCCGAGGGGCGCAGCGGCTTGGCGCCGGGGGAGTACATCGTGTACCTGTCCGCCGACACCCCCGGCGTGCGGATCATCGACGACTGGAACGGTTTCGGCCAGCGCACCACCGGCAGCGGCACGGTGGAGTTCGACGAGGTACTGGTGGACCCGGACCAGGTGATCGCGCGGGCGACGGCGGTGCGCGCCCCGCACGCCTACGGTGCGTACGCGCAACTGCTGCACGCCGCCATCGATACCGGTATCGCCCGTGGGGCGCTCACGGCGGCAACGGAATTCGTGCAGACCTCGAGCAGGCCCTGGTTCGAGGCCGAGGTTTCGCGCGCCGCCGACGACCCCCTGCTGATCCAGCGCTTCGGTGAACTGTCCGTCACGGTCACCGCCGCCGAGGCCACGCTCGCCGCCGCGGGCGCCGCCGTCGACGCGGCGACCGGTGCCGCGGCGGACGCGGATACGGCCGCGCGCGCCTCCCTCGCGGTGGCGGCGGCGAAGGTGCTCGCCGACCGCGGCGCGACCGAGGTGTCCAGCGCACTCTTCGAAGTGGGCGGAACACGCAGCGCCGCGGCGGATCTGAACCTGCACCACTTCTGGCGCAACGCCAGGACCCATACCCTGCACGATCCGGTCCGATGGAAATACCAGCACCTCGGCCGTGCGCTGTTGCACGGCACCGCGCCACCGTTGCACGGCGTGATCTGACCGCTCGCGCGGTCGAACAGTTTGTCAGTGAGAGGGATACGAACAGTGACAGTGACGGTCGTAGTCGGCAATCCGAAGCCCGCCTCCCGCACCTTGACCGCGGCCACGCTCGTCGCGCGAGGTCTGCGCCCCGAGGTGGAGCCCACCGTGATAGACCTGGTCGAGTTCGGTCCCGCACTGCTCGGCTGGGGTGATCCAGCGGTGGGCGCCGCGGTGCGCACCGTATCCGATTCGGAGCTGGTCGTTTTCGCGAGCCCGACGTTCAAAGCCACCTACACCGGGCTACTGAAGTTGTTCCTCGAGCAGTTCGACGGCGGGACCGGACTGGCCGGGGTGCTGAGTGTCCCGGTGATGCTCGGTGCCGGGCCCGTGCACGCGCTCGCCCCCGACCTGCTGCTCAAGCCGGTACTCGTCGAACTGGGCGCCACCGCCGCGCTGCCCGGTCTCTACCTCTCCGATCGCACCTTCCAGGAAGACGGCGCGATCGACCGCTACAGCGACCGGTGGCGCCCCGTCGCCCAGGCGCTGGCCACCGTGAAGGCGACCGATCATGCATGAGCTCTTCGAGAATCCCGGCGACGGCAGCGGTCTGCGCCGCGCCTTCGCCAACTTTCCCAGCGGCGTGGTCGCGGTGTGCGCCGAAATCGACGGCACCCCACACGGTCTCGCGGTGAGCACCTTCGTGCCGGTCTCGCTCGATCCGCCGCTGGTGTCGTTCTGTGTACAGAACTCGTCCTCGACCTGGCCCAAGCTCGCCGCCGCGGGCCATCTCGGCCTGAGTCTGCTCGGCACCGATCAGCAGGACGCCGCCCGCTCGCTGGGCGCGCGCAACGGCGACCGCTTCCGCGGCACCGAGCTGCATCGCGGCACCGGCGAGGCCGTGTTCATCGACGGTGCGTCGGCGTGGATCGAAGGGGTACCCGAGGCCGAGGTGCCCGCGGGCGATCACGCGGTCGTCATCCTGCGCATCCACCGCATCGCCACCCGCAGCGACGTGGACCCGTTGGTCTTCCACGGCAGCAGGTTTCGCCGGTTGCACGCCGAGGTCGATATCGCGTCATGAGGCGGGCCGGTCGGCGACCACGCCGGGTGTGCGACACTGGTAGCGCATCTGTTCGGAAGGGTCGGTCATGACTTTGGGCATGGTTTTAGGGGACGTCTCCGCGCGCACGTCGACGCGGGAGACTTAGCCTCACCCAGGAGCTTCGGCACGTTTCTCGACGGTCCAGAACGCCCGCAGGCGGCGTCGGAGCCGATACGATCCCGGTATCGGCTCGTCCTCCGCCATACCGTGGGCGCCCCCGGACCGCCGACAGCCGCACCGGCCCCTGGGCGCGGCACCGGCCGTACCCACCTTCAACAACTCCTCGTCGAGGTGCACTTCGTGCCCCTGACCGCCCGACTGCGAGGAGTTGTCCGTGTCCACCGTGACCTGGACCGAAGCCGAAATCATCCATTGCGCCCCTTGGCATTCCGAATGCGCGGCACCGGCGCCCAGGCGCGTCCTGGTCGCCGACGACCGGACCTCCGCCGCCACCGCGTACCGCCTGGCCTGCGAGGGCACCGCCCTGCTGTGGCGCGGCGACTACCACAATGCCCGTCAGCTGCTTCGCGCGATGACGCGGCGCATCGACCGGAAAACGCCTGCGCTCCTGGATGATCCGGCGGACGCGTTCCGTGCACAACGCCGGGCCCGCGGCCATCGTGCCCGGGTGCTCGGCAAGCTGCTCGTCGAACTCGACGCCGACCATGCGCTGGCGTTGCGGCGCGCCCCCGACGTACGCCGGGCCTGTGCCGAGGCGTACGGCCCGGCCCGCACGCCCATGCTTGTCGCGCTCACCGAACTGCTGGGGGTGCTCGGTGCCGCGCAGTGGCGCGAAAAGGGTGTTCCCATACCGGCTCTCGGCGCCAGCATCCATCCGCACTACGGCGTATTCTCCCCCGTCCGTGGCGAATACGTCGATCTCGTCGTACGCGCCGCCCTACCCGTCGTGCCCGCTACGGCGTTCGATCTGGGCACGGGGACCGGCGTACTGGCCGCGGTACTTGCCCGGCGCGGTGTCCGCCGCGTCATCGCCACCGACGCCAACCCGCGCGCCCTGACCTGCGCCCGCGAGAACCTGGCTCGACTGGCGCTCGCCGACACCGTCGAGGTCCTCGGCCCCACCCTGTATCCGGAGGGCCGCGCCGACCTGATCGTCTGCAACCCGCCCTGGTTGCCCGCTCGCCCCACCTCCGCCCTCGAACACGGCGTCTACGACGCCGACAGCCACATGCTCCGCGAGTTCCTCGCCGGCGTCCCCGCGCATCTCACCCCCGGCGGCGAAGCCTGGCTCATCCTCTCCGACCTGGCCGAACATCTCGGCCTGCGCACCCGGGCCGATCTGCACACCCACATCACCGCCGCGGGCCTGCGCATCCTCGACCGCCTCGACACCACCCCCCACCACTCCCGCACCCAAGACAGCACCGACCCCCTGCACACCGCCCGAGCCGCCGAAGTCACCTCCCTCTGGCGCCTGACCCCCACCTAACCCCCGAAACACCACACAGAAGTCGTCGTCCGCCGGGTCCGAGACGGAAATCGAACCCGCACCGTGCGTTGAGCTATCTGCCCCGACTGGCGCTATGTTCAAGCGCGGCGGTCGATTTCATCGCTGGACCGTCTGTTGGCAAGTACCACCCCAACGTCGGCTGCGGTCTTCTCGATGGCGGGTCGCCAGCCCCGCTGTCGCCACCCGCCCCCGCCACGCGCCTTCATCACCCCGCGCGCGTACCCGTCGACCAACGCGCGCGCAGCACAACGGAACATGCGCGTCGCCTGAACAGAGCAGCGATCGCAGACCAAGCTGCTACCAAGGGAGTTTCGGCGCCGTCTCGCACTGAGCGCCGCCTGATGAGCAGGCCTACACACCTGGCCCGAGCACACCGCCTCAGACCGGTTCTTTCGTGGAGCCGATGACGGGAATCGAACCCGCGCTGTCTGCTTGGGAATCCGAAACCGCCGTTCCGTTCATGCTGATCAACGCCCAAAAGTCCTGGTGACTACCAATTCTCGGTTTGGGTGTTGATCGACAACACCATACCATTGACGGGAGTGAATGACGGGAGGAGGAACCCAATTTAGATCGGAATCACTCCAGAATGGCTGCAACCTCGGCACGCAAAGAGAAGTTCAAGACGCCCGGCAAGACCCGGCGGCGCGACCACGGTAACGGCGGGGATTTCATGCGCAAAGGCGCGTGGGTCAGGACCATCGTGCTTCGCGAAATCCTGGGTAAGGATTGGGAGCCCGAGCCGGGCGGCCTCGGCGGCAAGCGCGGCATCATCGAGGTCTCGGCGAAAGACCGAGCCGAGTGCAAGGCGAAGTACGAAGCCAAGGTCGCCGACATTCGACGGCTCGGTGGCACACCCTTGGCAAACGGTGAGACAGTGCTGGATCTCATGCAGTACTGGCTCGACCACATCAAGAAGCCGGAGATCGATCCGACGACGCTGGGCTCCTACCAGTCGGTCATCAACTGTCAGATAGGCCCGTCGATCGGTCATATCGATCGCAACAAGCTCACCTCGGCGCACGTGCGGTTCATGCATCAATACGTCCTGGACGAGGGTAGGAGCACGCGAACAGCTCAGGTGGCCTATGACCGCCTGAGTCAGGCATGGGGCGATCTGGCGAAGGAGGTTCCGCCCAAGGTCCGCGTGAATCCGTGCGCCGCGGTCCGGCGTCCCAAGGCCGACTCCAAGGTTCGTGACACACATACCGCCGAGCAGGCGCGGCAGGTGCTGCTGACCGCGCGCAGGGACCGGCTGCTGACTCGATGGGCGGTCGCCTACATCATGCCGGTTCGACAGGGCGAGGCGTTGGGGCTCGAGGACGACCGCATCGACCTCGACAAGATGGTTATCGACTTCTCCTGGCAGCTCAAAAGGTTGCCGCTGAAAAAGGGTGCTGATCCCGACGATCCGGACCGCTTCGATGTCCGCAAAGGCTATGTCCACAGGCCGGTCTACCGTGGGCACGCACTCGCCAAGCTCAAGAGCAAAAAACCCAAGCTCATCCCGATCCCGGACCCGCTCGGCCCGCTGTTCGAGCAGTACTTGCGCGTGCGTCCAGCGAACGAGCACGGGCTGACGTGGGTCGGTACCGATGGTCATCCGATCGACGCCGCCGACGATCTGGAAGCGTGGTACTCGCTGCTGGCCCGCGCGGACACCAAGGCCATTCCCGTTCCCGAGATCGTGCTGCACGGAGCCCGTCACACTGGCAACGCTCTCCTACAGGAATTGGGAGTTCCGGAGGATGTCCGGATGCAGATCCTCGGACAGAGCACGGTTACAGCGCAGAGGGCATACCAGCACTTGAGCATGGCTGCTGCACGCGAGGCTCTCGGCAACCTCGGCGTGTTGCTCGAGCCTGCATAAGTCGACGACGGCCGCCCGTCATCCGATGACGGGCGGCTCGTCCGGGCGTGGCACCAGTTTGCCTACTGCCCATGGCCGCGCTTCGGGCATGTGTGCCTCGGACACGAGCCGGGTGAAGGTGCGAACTCGCTCGATCTCGGGGTCGTAGACGGTCAGCGTCCGGCGGATCAGCAGGTGAGGGCGTAGCGGCGTGCACAGCATCTCCCAGATGTCGTTGACGGCACACTGCGAGATGATCTCGTCGCGGTGAGCGGGTTCGACGAGCACCGTCGACATTGTCAGGAACCACTGAACCATCACGCGGGCGTCGTGGAGCCAGTCCGGCATGAGTTCGCGGGCGCGGGGGTCGGTGACCGTCCAGACCATCGCGTTGGTGCCCGGTTTGATGCCGGGAAACATGCGCTCGTATTGCTCATTGGTGCCGTAGACGTCGTGCGACGACATGTGCTGAGCCCACATGGGGTAGGGGTGAGCATCCAGTTCGGCCTGGTCCTCGGCGTCGAACTCGGCACGGGGCAGTGCATTCATCCGGAACTGCGCCAGGATGTTGTGCTGCAACTCGGCGCCGACACCCAGGCCATTAAATAGCTGTGCAATTGCTTTCTCCGAGGGGTTGCCCGCCCCCTGTTCTATTGTGCTGAGCCATTTCCAGCTGATTCCTGCACGTCGCGCAAGCGTCTGCCGACTCAGTCCCTGTTGCTCGCGGATTGCTCTGATCAGGCGAATTCGCCCCGCTACATGGTCATCCACTTACCATCCCCTAACTTCGAGGCAGCCCGCCCTCAACTTCGGGGAACCCTCAGCTATTGACGCTTCTATAAATGGTGTCGTTTGATTAACATAACGAGTGGTACAAAAGTGACATATATCACGTTTTACTCTCGGAGAGTGACGATATCCAGGCTTTTCGAGTTTGCCCCCTAGAACTGTGGGTTGACTACGAGAGTTACATAACACGTCCGGGCCGGGGCCGGACAATGAATGCGCTGGGGTGAAGAGGGCGGCCGAACGAGTCGTCCAGGCATGACGATGAGGGTTGGGGAGATCGAAGTTGAGGATGTCGGAGGGTCGGCAGAGTGAACCGGAGGGGGCGATGCTCGATGCTTCCCTGGAGCCGCTTGCGGGTCACGCTGCGGAATCGGATAGCACTGCGCCGTGTTACGTCACCGCAGTAGGAGCGCGGGTGCGCGTGCGGCTGTCGGCGCGCACGCCGAGTATCGAGCCCGTCGTGGTGTCCAGCGACGAGTTGCTGGACTACTTGCGATCGCTGGGTGCTTGATCGAGCAGGTGCCGCACATCGCGCGCAATGCGGTGTGCGGCCTGCTCGTCGACTCCGAGTGAGTCGGCGAGCAGGCGGGTGATTCCCACGTTGACCCGTCGAGCGAGATCGACCAGATCATCGGCGGGCGCGCCGTCGGCGACGTCTTGGGCGATCTCCGTCAGACGCTGGCCCAGCACGGCCAAGCCCATGACCTGGCGGCCCTCGGCGGGCTGAGGCGCGTTCAGTTCGACGTCGAAACCGTTCTCGCTGATCGCCGTAGCGGTGACCTCATCGAGCAGTGGCCTGGGCGTCTCGCCGAACTCGATGAAGTTGTCGATCGCGGCATCGCGCCACCGCAGAACGCGCTCCAGGGCGCGGCGGTAGACGCTGGCCATGCCGGTCGCGCGGCCGTTCTCGAGGGTGCGCAGCTGAGTCGTGCCCATCACGCCCTGCGCCTGGAGATCGGCCTGCGTCAGCCCGAGGTCATCTCTTCGCTCCCGGACTATCGGGCCGAGCTCCGCCCACCCATGGCTCGTCATGGTCCTCATCATGACCGAACGGCGTCGCCGGGTCCAGCCGACCGATCAACGCGACGTCGACAGAGCGTCGATTCCGTTATGCAATCGAGACATGGACGCTGGTCCACCTTTTACAGGTCATCAGTAGCGATAAATCCGCTGGTAGATCGCTGACGGGGCGCTGTACTTGCCGATCGGCAGGTATTCAAGATCGGCCCGAGCGGTGATTTCTGGTGTTGGCACCGGCGGCCCCCGTGGCTAGCGTCCTTGGTGTGATCAACGGAAACGTCGATCGGATCAACGTAAACGTTGATAGAAGCGACGAAAGTGTTGGCTCCTTGGGCTGGCTTCGCCACTCGGGCGCCAGCGGGACGACCCGCCTCACCGCAGCGGCACACGCGCACCGTGCGAGCTCCTCCGGGGTGAGGAAAGCAACCTTTGGCACTGAAATGAGCAGTGCCGCAATACTTCTCGAAAGGCTGACTTGTATGTCGATCAGAGGCTACTACGGCATCGGTATCTGGCACCCCAAGCGGGCGGCGAACGTCGGGGGATTGTGGCGCTCGGCAATGAGCTACGACGCGGCGCTGATCGCCACGGTCGGACGCCGCTACGCCACTCAGGCATCCGACACGTGCGCCACGCCGAAGTCCGTGCCGTTGCATCACTACAGCGACATCGACGACCTCGTGGGCCATCTCCCGCACAGCTGCCCGCTGGTCGCAGTGGAGCTCGACTCGCGCGCCGAATCGCTGACAGCGTTCGCGCATCCGGCCCGTGCGATGTACCTGCTGGGCGCTGAGGATCACGGACTGCCCGCGTCAGTGCTCGACCGTTGCCATCGCATCGTGACCGTGCCGACCCCCGCGCCGTGGAGCCTCAATGTCGCAGTGGCCGGGACGCTGGTGATGCATGACCGGTATCTCAAGCGCCTTCGACTTCCGGTCCCGGAATGAAGCCCACCAAACAACATCGCGATTGCTGCTCCCACTGTGGTGCTCCGGTCCCCAACGGCGCGGCGTATTCCTACTGCGTAGCGGGCGCGATGGACGCCTTCGGATTGAGCCGCTCCAAGATCTACGAGCTTGCCCGCAACGAGGTCGTCACCGTGCGCTACGAGGGCACCAAGCTCCTGGTGTTGGGGGAGAGCCTGCGCCGCTACATCGACGCGCTCCCGGCGGTGAGGGCCTGAGATGACACTCCCGCCGCCATTCCGTCTTCGCGACCGCACGTTGGCCGAGCTCGAGGAGATCGGCGAGCAGGCCGAGTGGCGCGCCAGCTACTTCGACTGCGACGAGCTCTCGATCCGTCGCTGGCTATTCGCCATCCATTCCGCAGCGATAGTCCGCACCGTAGCGAAAGGACCCCAATGACCGCCGCGAAATCACCTGTTTCGCCCGCAATCGAAGATGTCATCGCCGAAGTCCGCCGCATCGCAGCGCAAAACCCCGCGGTCGTCTATCGCTCCGGCGCGGCCACCAAATGCGTGTACGTGCGTAACGGCATCGGTGATTGCATCGTCGGAAAAGCTCTTGTCACCCTCGGTGTTCCGGCTTCGTTCTTCGACACGCGTATCGCCGACGGAGTGACCGACACCATCAATTCCAAGCGAATCGACTACGGCATCTACGAACTACTCGGCTGGCGGCGCGGACCGCAGCTGGCCTGGTTGACCGCTGTCCAGATCTGGCAAGACCTCGACGAACCGTGGGGCGCGGTGATCGCCAAGGCCGACATGCAAGCGCCGCTGTAGCGCTCTAAAACCGTTGACCGCCACTCCTTCTCGGCACTCACTCACATCCGGAGAAATCCATGAGCACTACAGCCATGCCCAAATCCGTTACCACGGGCGACGTCGCTCGCAAGATCCTCGAGCTCGCTCGCGAAAGTCCCGGCTTCGTCTACGAGCCGCCACCGCGTTCGGATGACGACGGCGTGCGGCGATGTGTCTACGTTGCCGACGTCAACGGTGTGCTGGTCGGTTCGTGCCTGGTGGGCCGGGCGCTGATCGCGCTCGGTTTTGCCCCCCAGCAACTCACCGACCGCAGCAAGTCCGCGTGGATGATGCTGTCCTACCTGGGAATTCGCACCGCCTTCAGCGATCCGATCAACACCCCTTACTGGATCAACGACGTGCAGCGAAACCAAGACCACAAGCACACGTGGTCCGAGGCCGTCGACATCGCCAGTGCCCGGTTTCCCCGCGTGGTCGCCGAACTGACGAAAGCGGCGGTCTGATGGTTCACCACGTCACCGTCGCGGACGTCATCAGCAAGGTCCGCCAGATCGCCGCCGCGCACCCAGATCACATCTACGACAAGATCGGCGATTGCGTCAACGTCGAAACCGACGAGAACGGCGTGCTGGTCGGTTCGTGCATCATCGGCAAAGCCATTGTCGCATTAGGTATCTCAGCAGCAGAGCTCGACCAGCGCGGGCTGAACCGGCACGACGCCGAGCACCTGCTGCGCTCACTGGGGATCTCCCTCGGAGACCTCGAAGAAGCCTGGCTCCTCGAGGTTCAACGCCATCAGGACGAGGGACACCGGTGGGGTTACGCGGTCACCGCCGCAGACGGTAAGGCCCCCGCCCTGTCGCGCTGTAGCCCGCTCGAGTTCGACGACCAGGACCAGCCGCGATGACGCGCGCCTTCGCGATCACAGTCACCATCGCCGCCACAGCCACCCTCGCCGCGGCCGGGCTGGCTCTGTTCGGCCCCGCCGGACACGGCGCGCACGCCGTATCAACCGGCTCGACGAAGGGAGCGTGCAAGTGAACAACCCGTATCAGGCCACGCCGAGCGATGAGCGGGAGGACTGGCGCCACCGCGCCCTGTGCCGGGACCAGCCGCCGGAACGATGGTCGACCGATCTGCTCCCGAAAGGTCATGAACTCCGCGAAGCTGCGGCGGCGCAGCGCTGCGCCGGATGCGACGTCATCGCCGCCTGCGCGAAGTTCCACCTGCGCCGTCGCGCGACGGTAGGCATGGTCGTCGCGGGCATCGCCGTCGGCGGCAGGAACTGCACACCAGCGTCGGACACGCGTCGCCTCGAAGCAGTCGCGGCCGGACGGCCAGTGGTGGTGGAGCCGATCAGGGAGATCAAAACCGAGCCGTGCCGCCGGTGCGGCGATCCCATGGCCACGCGAACAGCGCTCTCGGAGGCCCGCTTTCCGTCGGGCATCCGAGAGAAGGACTCCTACGGCCGGTGCCGCAAATGCGCGCAGGTGATTCGCTACCACGCCAAGAAGGCGGCGGCCGTCGCATGAACGCGTCGATGGAAGAGATCTTCGACTTCGACAACCTCGTCACCGAGAACCTGCTCGCAGACATGAAAGCGGTAATCGGGTATGCGATTTCGCACTCTCCGAGGTCGCTTCAGGTCGCGCTCGGCCCGTCCGAGATCGGACACCCCTGCCCGCGGCGGATCGGGTTCGGCCTCATGGGCGCACCTGCTGTCGCACCGCAATTCGATCCCCTGCCCAGCGCTGTCGGCACGGGTGCGCACCTGTGGTTCGCGAAAAGCTTCGAGATGGACAACCAGCGTCTCGGGCGCGACCGATGGCTCATCGAGCACCGCGTTTCGGCGTGGCCGGGCATGGAGGGCAACCTCGACCTGTTCGATTCCGACACCGGGACCGTCATCGACCACAAATTCCTCGGCAAAGACGCCATCAAACGCGCCGCAGGTCGACGCGGCCCCAAATCGGTCTATCAGATGCAAGGCCAAACCTACGGCGCCGCACTCGCAGCCACCGGCCGCGAGGTCCGGGCAGTCGCCATATGGCTGCTACCTCGCGGTGGCCTGATCGCCGACTCCGTGCTCTGGAGCGTGCCGTTCGACCCGGCCGTGGCCCAGCGTCTCGAGCAGCGGTACGTCACTCTCGTCGGCCTGTGCGCCGACCTCGATGTTGAGCACCACCCCGAGCGCTATCAGCTCATCCCTGCCTCGACCGAAGACTGCTCGTTCTGCGCCTGGAAGACCGCGCGCCCCGTCGTCGGCGCGCATTGCATCCCCGGCCAGGTGCAGTAATGGGCCGGTTCTTGGACTCCCAGCAGCGCTACCAGCAAGCCCTCGACGAGCGCGCGGAACGCGACGCGCTGGCCGCACCTCCCCACTGCCGAAACCGCCCGGCGCACACAGGTTTCGCCTGGCTGCTCACTCGTTTCGGCCGCAACCCGTACCGCACACGCTGAGACCGCGCCCGATTCGCAGCGGGTCAAGACTGCGGAAACCTCTACCAGACAAGGACATACGTCTATGGATATGGAAAGCATCCTGTTCGGCGGCAAAGGACCTCGCGCCGCCTTCAAAAAGGGCGATCCGATCGGCCTCGAGGTCGGCGGAGTGATCACCAAGGCGCCCGAGGTCGTCCAGCAGACCGACCTCAAAGACGGCAAGCTGCTGTACTGGGACGACGGCAAGCCGAAGATGCAGATCATCGTCACCATCCAGACGGCCCTGCGCGAAGACGCCGAAGACGACGGACTACGCAGGTTCTTCCTCAAGCAGAGCACCGACCAATTGCGCGCTGTCTCAACAGCACTCGAACACGTCGGCAAGCGCGAAGTGGAAGAGGGCGGGTTCCTGGCGATCCGGTACATCGGCGACGGCACCAGCACGACCCCTGGCTACAACGCGCCTCGCCTGCACTCGGCGATCTACTCGCCGCCGAAGATCACCGCGCAGTCGCAGATCCTCGGCACCACCGGACAGCCACCGGTCACGCCGCCCATCCAGCCCGCTGCCACGGCATACCAGCCCCCCGCCTATCAGCAGCAGGCGCCGCAGGCGCCCGCCCAGCCTCCGGTCTACCAGCAACCCGCACCGCAGACTCCGCCCCAGCAGCAGGGGCCGGTGCACGGACCGACGGCGGCCAGCCTGGGGATCAGTGAGGCCGCGTTCGCTGCCATCGCCGAGCTCACCGCGGCTCAGCAGCGTCAGCAGGGCTGAGATCGCACCACCGGTGGGGCGGACTGTCTGCTCCGCCGGTGGTGAACCGAGAGGGACACGATGGAAGATCCCATGGCCCCCGGCCTGGACAGCCCGACGCCGATAGAGATCGTCGCCGAACTCTCCGAGCTGCAAAGGGCGAAACGGGTCATCAACCTCATCGATCAAGCGCACTTCGTCTACGACCGAGCGCTGGAAAAACACTTGGAGGGAAAGCGGTTAGCAGCCACGGCGATCCTGTTCTCCGGCGGCAACGACTCGACTGTGCTGACACATCTGATGCGCTCGCGAGCCACGCACGCAATCCACTGCAACACGACGATCGGCATCGAGCAGACACGCGAATTCGTCAGGGCGACCTGCGAGTCACTGGGCATCCCCCTGATCGAGGAGATCGCCCCGCGTACCTACCGGGAACTGGTACTCGAGCAGGGATTCCCCGGTCCAGGCCATCACATCAAGATGTATCAGCGATTGAAGGAGCGAGGACTACGCCAGGCCCGCAGGAAGCTTGTCGCCGACGGTCGCAAGGAACGGGTCGCATTCATCGCCGGTCGGCGACGGCAGGAATCGAAGCGGCGTCAGATCGTGCCGCTGTATGAGCGCGTGGATTCGGTGATCTGGGTTTCGCCGATCGCGATGTGGACAGCACTGGACTTGACCACCTATCGGCGGATGCACAGCGACGTACCACTCAACGAAGTGTCACAGCTGCTGCACATGTCCGGCGAGTGCTTGTGCGGGTCCTTCGCCAAACCTGGTGAGCTGGAAGAGATCCGAATGTGGTTCCCGGACGTCGCCGCCGAGATCGACCAATTGCAACGCGACGTCGCCGCCGCAGGCCATCGCGGGACCAAAGCAACGTGGGGCAACGGGGCGGGCACACACATTGCGCGCACTGGGCCATTGTGCAGCTCTTGCGATTTCACGACGACGCGGGCATCACGATGATGCAGGCAGTCGTCGAGCACAAGGCGTTCGCTGCGGCAGTAGCGGCGGTCAGCAAGGCTGTACCGGAGCGTCCGATCGCCCCCGAGCACGGCGGCATCGTGCTCAGCGCCGACCAGAACAAACTGACGCTGTCGGCCTGTGACCTCGAAACCTCGCTGCTGTCCCGCCTGGAGGCGCAAGTCCTCCGGCCCGGCGACACCCTCGTCTCCGGACGGCTACTCGCCCGGCTCACGAAAGAGCTGCCGCGCACAGAAATTCACCTGGGACTGAGCGCCAGGGTGCTGGCCATCGAGGCAGGCGCGTCGGTTTTCGGATTGCCGACCATGGCCTCGACGACCTACCCGGCCCTGCCGACTCCGGCTGCCGCAACAGCCACCGTCGACGGCGAACGGTTCGCTGAAGCGGTGACTCGCGCCTGCGGCGCGTTGACCGGTGGCGACGCCGCAGCGCTGAAATCGTTGTTCGGCATCCGGCTCGAGGCCAGCGAGGGACGGCTGGCGGTCGTCGCGACCGACAGGTGGCGCATGGCGATCACCTACCTCGAATGGGACGCCGCCGACGCGCGCACGTTGCTGCCCGCGGACTCCCTCGCGGCCATCGTGCGCACGGCCGACGGCGTAGACCCGACACTGCATTTCGGCACCACCTTCGGGCTCTCGACCGCCTCGATGATGGGCACGACACGATCGCTGGCACACGACTACCCCACATGGCAGCGCGTACTCGCCTATCCCCACGCGGCGATGGTCTCGATGCCATCCGCCGACCTCGTTGCGGCATTGCGTCGCGTCGAGGTCGTCGCAGGCAAGACCGCCCACGTCACCCTCACCACCGCCAGTGACGGATTCACGGTCACCGTGACCGATACCGGCGAGGCAACCGGCAGCGCCCGCGAGCTGGTGCACTGCCAGTCGATCGGCACACCGATCACCACCAGGTGCAACGCAGCGTTCCTCCGAAGCATGGTCGTGGGACTCAAATCCGATTCCGTCACTTTGGGATTCAGCGATCCCGCCGACCGCAGACCGCTGCTCGCCTACCCCGGCGATCATGCGCGCTCGCTCGAAAAGCCCTCTGTACCAGCCCTTTGCGCTGTCATGCCCGTGCGCTGACCAGCAAGCCATCCAGAAAGAACGCTCATGTCTGTCATTCTCGGCACCGTCACGGAGGTCCAACATGGCCCCGACGGCCGCATCACGATCGAAGCAACCATCACTGGCGAGGACGTCCTCGCCTTCCTCCCCGGCCACCAGGTCGGCGTTCACCTCCACTACGAACCGCCCCTCGACGCACCGACACAGCAGGGGATGACCAATGCGCCACAATGAAACCATCTGGGCCGCAGACCAACTCGAACAACAAATGGTCGAAGCCAAGAACGACGCCAGCATCGACTACGGCCGCGGCTTAGGCGATTGTGACGGTCCGAGCTGGATGGACCTCAAATGGGAGTAGCCGCGAAACTCGGCGACCCGCGGTTACCGGAACGATTCTGGGACAAGGTCGCGGTCGTACGGCACGGCCGCTGGCGATGCTGGGACTGGCGCGCCTCGACCTACCGCGGCTACGCCGAATTCTGGTACGACGGCCGGATGCGCCGCGGCTACCGCGTCGCCTACACCGCGCTCATCGGCCCCGTCCCCGCCGGTCTCGTGCTGGATCATCGTTGCCGAAACAGGCGCTGCTGCAATCCATCCCACTTGGAGCCGGTCACCTCGCGGGAGAACACGTTGCGCGGTAGCGGGCCGACGGCGATCAACGCCCGCAAACGCGCTTGTGCTCGCGGGCACCGGTACACAACGGCGAACACCTACCGGCGCGGCGGATATCGGTATTGCCGCCAATGCATCGTCATCAATGCCCGCAATCGGCAGCGGAAGCGAGCCGCGCCATGACCGGCCCGTACGCTACGGCTGCACTCGGGCTCTGGGATGCCGGATGGCATGGCGTTCTGCCGCTGCCGCCGGGCAAGAAGGCGTCGCCACCGGAGGGATACACCGGATACTCCGGCGCCTATCCGAAATACCCCGACGTCTACTCCTGGACCGAGCAGCACGCCGACGGCAACATCGCGTTACGCATGCCCGACGATGTCATCGGTATCGACGTCGATGCCTACGGCACCAAGACCGGCGGTGCGACATACTCACACGCGGTGAGGGATTGGGGCGTGCTGCCCCGGACATGGATGTCTACGGCACGCACCGACGGAATTTCCGGAATCCGCTTCTACCGCGTGCCGCCAGGCACTCGACTGGTCACCCAGATCACCTTTCCCGCAGCGAATCTGGCCCACATCGAGATCATCCAATGGTTTCACCGCTACGCCGTCGTCTCGCCGAGCATCCACCCCGACACTGGCAAACCGTATCGGTGGTGCGATCCGGATGGTTTCTGGGCCGATGAGCCGCCGAGTGTCGACGAGTTCCCGGCCTTGCCCGCACGGTGGGTCCAAGAGCTGGCCGCCCCAGCGGAAGCGCCGCTGGCCGATGTCGATGTCGCCGCCGTGCTGGCGGCGCTGCCCGCCGGGCCGATGAACGTCGTCGTCACGGCGCGCCTCGAACGCGCGATGACCGACCTACGCTCCCTCGGCGCCGGAAGCCGCCACGACACCACAACCCAGCACGTCCTCGCCCTGCTGCGGATGGCCGAGCAAGGTCGTGGCGGCGTCGCAGAAGCACTGACGGCACTTGGGCAGGAGTTCGTCCGAGTGGTCGGCGCAGACCGCGGTGAGGGGCCAGCGCGGGCCGAGTACGTGCGCATGGTGACCGGGCCGCGCGGGCATCAGATGATCGCGGCGACGCCGACCATCGACATCGCCACGATCTCCGGTGTCGCCGAGGAGCAGCGGCACATTCCCGGCGCGGCGACCGAACGGCGGCCGGTCGAACCCTCGCCGGTCGCCGAGCCGACGACTGAACCCCTCGACGAGTTCTGGGGTTGCCGGGCGAGCCTGCGAACGATCCGGCAGTTCGCGTTCGCGCGGATGTGCTCGCCATGGAGCGTGCTGGGCGTTGTGATGGCACGGCTGATCACCACGGTTCCGCCGTGGATCACGTTGCCGCCGTTGATCGGTGGCCGGGGATCGCTCAACTTGTTCGTCGCGCTCGTCGGCCCATCCGGCGGCGGCAAAGGCGCCTCGGAATCGGCGGCGACCGACCTGTTCCCCGCACCGGTGCATGTTGCTCCGATCGGCTCCGGCGAGGGGCTGGCGCACCAGTACGCCCACATCGAAAAGCGGGTCGTGACCTGGGACCGCTGCGCGGTGCTGTTCAGCGAATCCGAGATCGACACCCTCGCCGGGATCGGCAGCCGGACCGGCTCCACGCTGATGGGCAAACTTCGAAATGCATTCTCGGGGGAGGAGATCGGCTTCTCCTATGCCGACGCGAGCCGTCGAATCACCCTCGGCAAGCACGCCTACCGGATGTGTTTCGTGCTGGGTGTCCAGCCATCCAAGGCCGGACCACTCATCAGCGACGCCGGAGGCGGCACTCCGCAACGCTTCGTGTGGCTGCCGACGACCGATCCTGGCATCAGCGTCGACCGGCCGCCGGAACCGTGCTCGCTGCCGGAGGGGCCGGTCTGGGGCGCCTACTCGCGCTCGGTGGCGATCCCGAAGTCCGCGGAGCTGGCGATCACCGAGAACCACGTCCTGCGAGGCCGCGGCGACGGCCACGCTCTCGATGGGCACAGCCTGTTCGTCCGCGAGAAGGTCGCTCTCGCACTGGCCGCGCTGGACGGCCGGACCGACATCGGCGAAGACGACTGGCACCTGTCCGGGATTGTCATGGAGGTCAGTGACCGGACTCGGGAGATGGTCACCGCGGAGCTACGTCGCGCCGCCCGAGAGGCCAACGCCGAACGTGGTCGCGAGCTCGGAGAGCAGCGCGCGGTCGCCGACGCCGTCGCCGAAGCCGAGAAGGTCTCCAGGGTGGCGTCGTGGACGGTCGCCAAACTGACCGAGTTCGGTGGCCGGGCGGGCTGGCCGCGCCTGCATCGCCGCCTGGCCTCGCGCGATCGTGACTACCTCGAAGGCGCGTTGCTCCAGTTGGCCGAGGAAGGCCGCATCGTGATCACCGAGGAGCGTGAGATCTGCCTCTATGAGGCATCGGGCAGCAACGGATTCGACCAACCGAAGGCTGGGATATGAATGTCGGTGCGAAGGGCACCGGCAAGCTTGCGCCCGCCTTCGTACTCGATCGATACTCGGGGGTCCGCGTCGATGCTCTCGGTGATCTCGATACTGCGGATGCCTGTCGCCGACCGCAACACTTCCGCCCGGCGGAGGATCGTGACGAGTCGAACTGCTTCGTCCCACGGCAGTTCGCCATCCACGCTCAGCACAGCCGCTACGCGGCTATCGATTTCCTCGTTGGTCATACCGCACATCCTTCCACTCAATCACGAGCGCGGCGAAGCCCGAACCGTAAATCTTCCGAAGCAGACCGAGCGGTGCGGACTGTGGACACACTCTTCCGAGAAAAATCGCGGACGACTTCTAAGAAATATATGAATTCAAAGAATTCTCAGAGGATTAAGTCATCGAAGCATTCGAGGATTAATGTCGTTGCTTCGAAACTCAGTGTAATCAGGGCCGCTCGCAACGTCCATCCCGCCGCCAGCACGGCGTGTCAGGTGACGCAGGCCATGTCCATACCGCTCGGTGTGTACAGGTGTGGACACGACGCATGTCCACATTCCCGACAGGAAAAATTCCAGGACACACGATGGTCCGCAAGCCACCCGCCACCCGATACCGCTGGACCCCAGCATGCTCGACTCCGAGAGCGACGACGTGTCGCACATGTCAGGCCGCCGTGCTGTCCGCCGTCTACGACTCGCGGCAGATCGCGCTGGATACGGCCGCATTGAGCCTGCTCGGCGAAGCTGCGGCGCTGCTGGCCGGTCACCGCACCCTGCACCTGGTCGAGGGCCGGTTGCATCGGCGCTCGGCGCCGATGATCCACCTCGAACCACGTCCGTTGATCGGGACCATCCATCGCACTCATCGGTGCGGGCAACGCGTGGACTCCAGGCATGTCGCGGTGGGCCGGAAGGTCTACGACGGCGAGGACCCGCCCTTCTGAGCGGGTTGCGCGCGCCCGCAGGTCGGCGGTCGGCGCGGTGGCTTTCGCGTTGCGCTGGCATTCCCTTGCGCTGCCGCGCAAGGGCCAATTATCCGTGGTGCGGTCGTGCGCCGAGCGTCACGTTTTCGCGGTGCACCGATTTCAGGTATCGGCGCGACGATGAAGATCATCACCCCCCATTAATGAGGAGAAAGATGAATACCGCACCCGATCAGCCCATGGAGAAATACCCGTACTATTTCCTCGGCGAGAACACCGTCATCGCCGTCACCGTCCGCCGTGACGGCGACTACCTGATCAACGACAACGGCAGCCGGGCGTACGTCCCGCTGAACCCTGCCCTCGATCCGGGTGACGCCGACGCGCGATCGAGCGCCGACAAGATCCGCGCGTACGTTCTCGAGCAACGCGAAATCGCCCGGCTCGATGTCGTCAAGAAGGCGCAGTACGCCGCGTTCCTCGACGCCGCGCTGAAGGTCTACGACACTGAGATCGGCGAACGCCGCACCGCCGAGGCCGACGCCGAACGAGCGAAGACCGCCGCTCTGGCCGGAACTCTGCGCCAGATCTACCAGCGCGCCACCGCTGGCTTGGGTGATGCCAGCGAGCCCTGGCACGCCGTGGCCCGAGCCGCTCGCGAACACCTCGCCGCCGAGCAGTGATGCGCGCCGCTCGACGAAGCGGCGCACCGTGATCCCCTCTCTGCCCCGGCCCGCACCGTGGATGGAGCAGGCGGCCTGCGCAGGCAGCGACCCCGAAGGGTGGGCCACCGACAACCTTCCCGAGCTGCCCGGCGAACGGACCCGGTATGCGCAGCGCGTATGTGCAGGCTGTCCGGTCATCCGCCAATGCGCGCAGTGGGCGCTGGCCGAGCCGCTCACGACCGGCGACTACATCACCGGGGTCGTGCTCGCCGGAATGGCTCACACCGACAACAGCGCCAAACGTGGTCCCTGCGAGCGCGTCCGGCGCCGGATGGCCGAGCGGTTCGACTTGCCCTACATCCCCAAGCCCGGCAACGGACACCACTCCGGCGCCCCATGCCTGGGCTGCGGACGCCTGACCGTGCCCGCGCTCAGGTCGCCCGGCCCCGCGCAGCGGCGCTACGCCGGACACGGCTACTGCACAACCTGCTACAACCCCGCGGTCCGACGCACGAAAGACACTGAAGGACAACACGAATGACTGATATCGAGCTCCGCAAAGCGGTCCTCACCGTTCGAATCACCAACTTTGCCGGTGATCTCGATCCCGCCGACGTCGCCGAGATGCTGGATACCAACGGCATCGCCGCGAGTGACCGCGAAGCCGAAACCATCGCCTACGAAGTCAACTGCGTCCGGCGTAGCGTCCGCTCCGCGCTACAGGCCGCCCTGGTTGCGCTGTGAGGACTCTCGTCACGATCCCGCGCAAAGGTGCGGTGGCCTACGCGCCGACCGAGTCGTTGCCCGTCGTCGTACAGCGCACCTGGTCATGGCCATTCCCCTATGCCGAATGCCTCACCGCCGGTAGGGAACTCATCGCCGTGCCGCTGAGCCGACTCACCGAGATCGAATGGGAATTCGACGCATGACCGACTGCAAAAGACTGCCGCGCTGACGGATCGGTCAACGACCGGCCAGCCCCGCACCCCGGACCGCGCTGCACCACTCACCACCGTGCCGTCACCAGAGCTCGCAAGGTCGCGGCGCACGGCCGCCGCGTCGAGAAGGTCTACGGCATCACCGCCGAGGAATACGCCGCGATCTACGCATTCCAGGGCGGGCGCTGCTACATCTGCCGCCGCGCCACCGGAAAGACCAAGAAGCTGGCCGTCGACCACCGCCATTCCGACGGAATGGTCCGCGGATTGCTCTGCGGTCCATGCAATCTCGGCGTCATCGGGCACCTGCGCGAGGATGTCGACGCGCTACTGCGCGCCATCGCCTACCTGAAACACCCACCCGCACAAGAGGTATTGCTCAGCCTCGACACCACCGAGGAGTTGCCGTGACCGACATCTTCGACCTGATCCCACATGAGGACTTCGCCGCCGAAATGCGCGCACGCGCGATCCTGCTGACCGCGTTGGACGAGTACCTCGCCGGGACGAAGACCGTCGACATCGCCGCGCGCCTGCACATCACCGACGAGCAGGCCCTGGCGATCCGATTTCAGTCCATCAACGAACTCGACTCGGCGACGCTGGCTGGCTGGGCCTGGCAACTCGGCATCGCTGTGCCGACAACCGCATTGTGACCGGCTGGCGGTTCGTGCCGTTCGCCGAACGGGACGACGATGCGCAGACCTCGAGGACATCCTGGCTCCAGCTCGACGGCAACGAAACCACGCTGGCCGCCCTGGCGGCATACCTCGCCGACTACTACACCGATCTGACCAGCATCGACTTCGAGCTGGATCTGGAGACCGCGCTGATCGAAGACCACGTCGACGTTCTCGTGTCCTACGGCGGCGAGGGCTTGCACCGCAAGGTAACCGGCTACTTGGCGCTGCCCGGCCTCGCCGACCGCGCGCCGTACGAGGTGTTCGATGCCGGTGGGATCAGGCATTGCTTCGACGGTGAGGATTCGTCGTGTCCCTTAACGGAGTAGGCATGTTGAGCGCCGTCCAAAAGCCGTCTTGACTCAATACACGGGCGCGTTCGATAGCTGTCGACTTACTCTCTAACTGGAACGCGCGGTGCAGGTCGAGAAAGGTGGGCACGATGGCTGCTCAGCCGCATGAAGACCGAGGTCGGTCGCCCGTCAAGCCGAGCAAGAAGGCGGGCAATTCACCGCGGAAGACGGGTATTCCTCCGACACCGCCCCGCAAGCGCCCCGGCGGTGGTTCGGGCCAGAGCAAAGCGAAATAGTCGCCGCTACCAGTGCCGGGGCGTCCTTGCTTGCGGCGAATTCAATAGAGCTGGGCCACGGACCTAGCAGGAGGTTTGAGACATGACGGCCGAGCGAGCGCCGCAGGATGACCGGCAATCGCTGACCGGGGGCGCCGCTCCGCGCCGACCGGCAGCACGGGCGCGCGAAGACCACGGGCTCAGCCCGTCGGCGCGGGCTGTCCCGCAGCCTCCGCGCCCACCTCGCAAGCGGCCCGCTGGGGGTTCGGGCCAGGCGAAGGCGAGATAGGTTCGGTCGCACGAGGTCCCGCTACTAGGAGGAAGCTCCGTCCGCTGGCTGGTCCGGAGGGCGGGGTGCTTCTTCTCCCTCGGGTTCTGCGACCCATTCGACGCGCTCAGCGCCCGTAAGTGGCACGTAGAGGCCGATGCTGTTTTCAACAGGGTCGACAAACTCTCCGTTTGCGTTCATCTTCCAGGGTTCGGGGATGAAGATGTCGCGCGGCTGCGGGTGCGTGGCAATGAAGCCAGCGTTGCCAGGTATGTAGCCACCGACCCACATACTGTCCGCTGTATAGATTCTGATGAAACAGTCTGCTCGACTGGACGCGCGGGCATCCCATGCGCTCGGAGCCGCGTAGCCCATCGGCAGCCTGACCACCCTGAGATCACGTACCCAGCGGTTGGGCGCAACCCGACGTACACGGAGATTGCAGATCGCGGCGACCCCGATAGGCACTGCGAACGCAAGCCCAGCGGCCGTAAGTGCCGCCAATTGGGGGCGCCGGACATATCCCGGTACCCCCTGGGCGTTCTTGGTCCACAGCTCGATCAGCCAGGGGCCGAGACATAGGGCATAGAGGCACGCGAAAGCGATGCTGACTGCAATCGCGTTGGCCAGCCGGGCGCTGAAATCCTTGTCGTCGGCTCCTGGCCCGCGCAAAGTGCGCCGAACTGCGATGAAGGTGATGCCGGGGACCACCAGCAGCAACAGCACGAAGAACTGAGCTACGGTCTGCGGCAGATTCACATAGCCCCTCTCTGGGAATCGCCATAATCGGCTGTAGGGATCTTCTTACCGCAACACCGCGCGCGCCGCCGCATCTTCCGTCACGTGTCTTTCCCGAAGGTGTCCTGGCTATTCCGACACGCCGTCTTGTTGTCCGGTGGTCGGCTCTGCGCGAACAGCATCGAGCTGTTCCGATTCATGAAGTCCAGCAATGATTTTCATGACTTTCTACTCTGCTCCGCGGGCGGAGAGCCAATCCGAGGGGTCCTCGTCGCCGATCGTGAGCCCTCCGTCCATGTACCAAATATCGGATGGATCAATGTGGTATCCGATTTCCTTGGCGTCGTTGATGATTGCCCGCAATTAGTCAGCAGGAACGTCGATGTGCCCGTCCCGCAGGCCGTCTGTGAACTTCTCGATCTGGATGGTTTCCACCTGATTCCTTTGATCGTCGGTGTTCATGCCATCGCCCATCGTCCGGCGTCCGGCGAGTCTGCGAATGCGAGGCGAACAGCCACAACGTGGGTCATGGCTGCCTGCCTGTTGGGGATTCGGCGGGGCGGAGTTCATGCCAGTGGAAGTTGTCGAGTGCGCGTCGGTAGTACACATTGTCTCCGTCTTGGCAGCGGCCCGATTTCTTATTGAAGCGGTATTCACGCTCCGTGACAATATCGCGAGGGCCAACCTTGGTAACGATATCCGGCACTGGCTTTCCTCGGGTTTCGGTAACGAGGACCTTCGCTCCGGGAATCAGCCAGGACGGATCGCCTTCCAACGCTGTGAATTCGGCATTACTGACATAGAGCAGGTCAGAACCCTCTCGCTGTCTGACGACGAGGCCCGCATCCTCGAACAGGCCCGTCAGTATCTGTGCCCATTCCATACGTTCGTGCTCGGCATCGAAGTCCGGGCTGACGACTACCTCATCGTCGCGTTGCCTGAGCCGGACCCCCTGGCGGAGACGGCTATGACTATGCTTTATCTCATGTTTCCGTAGTTGGTGCGCCACTGCCTGTACCGACAGGGGAGGGCGATTCGTCATGATGTTTGTCCCTGCTCTTTATCGCTATCGGGTTTGACGATCTGCTTTACCCAGGTCGGAGAAAGGTCGAGCAGATAGGCGATATCGCGGCGCGAGAGCCCGGCGTCATCGAGTTCCAGTGCCAGTGCGTTGGTCTCGGCTTGAACGCCTTCCTGGAGATCGCGAATATGCCCGCGTGCCTTGTGGATTCGTTCCGATCGTAGCTGCACATCGCTGATACCGGCGAAGTCGTCGACGATCACCGCGACATCGACCGTCGACGGGGCAACGTCCAGCGTCGAGACGATCAAGTTCTTGGCCGCCGCCGCGACATCGGCCAGATAGGTGACACGGAGATGCTCGCCCGTGCCGAGCGTGGGAATCGTGACCGTCCACCGCTTGTCTCGGCCGGTCACCTTCGCCGTGTAGAGCATCGAGCCCCTTCCTGGTCAGTGGGTCGACAACGGATCTCGCTAACCACTGTCCACCGCGTCTGCACACATACTGCTCGCAATCGTCGAACACTGCAAGCTCAGAATTTATGATCACTATATGATCGGAAATGTTGCGCACTGGGTGTCCACTCCGTATTGTCGGGCAGTGGACAGCGTCGCGCTGGAGGCAGAGGAGGACCACCGCGATGAGCGAGCTGAGATACCACCTGGTCAGGTGCGACCAATGTGATAACGGTGTGTTCGGCGCCGCAGGGGAGCCGCCCAGCCGAATCCGGCGCAAGCTCCGCAAGCAGGGCTGGACCTTTCCTGCCAATCCGGAGTCGCCCAATTTCCCACTTGATGTCTGCCCGAAGCATTCGTCACGCACCGCCTCGACAGGAGAATGAAACCGTGGCCGCAGACGAACAACGCGATCCGACCATCTATGTCGACCCATGCCCCGGCAAGAAGGGCACAGACGAGGTCTGGGAGCAATGCCCGCACTGCGACAGCGGTGTCTACAACGGGCACAGCAGCATCACATGGATCATTCGAGGCCGAGGCGAAGGCACCTGGTGCTTCACCTGTCGTGGCGCTGGCGGCTGGAAGATCTAGGTGTCCAGCGTCCGTGCGCGAGCGAGGAGAGCGGCTAAGCGAGCCGCTGAGATGCGCGAGAAAACCCCGTATCTGGAATGGCTTGCCGCGGAACGTGACTATCACCAATTGCTGCGCGACGAAGAGGCCGCTTGGCGTGAGCGGGCTCGGCGCGAAGCCCGGCCTAAGGGCCACGTCGGCGAGGTCGGCGCCAAACTCGCGGAGCCGCTATGCGGCGTCGTCTCCGGCAAGCACCGTTACGAGAGCGCAGACCGCTACGGCCGGGTCGTGTACGGCAGAATTCTGACTATCGCGCTCGACGACGGCCGGGTTGTGAAGTGGGCGACCGGCTCGGATGCCGCCTATGACCGCGAAGTCGGTGACCGCGTCCGCATCTTGCGTGCAACGGTCAAGAAGCACAGCAACTTCCGCGGTCAGGATGAGACCGAGTTGAAGCTGGTCAAGCTCGAACTCATCGAACAGAATCCGAGCTGACCCGGACCCGGCGCAGGTGCACCTGCCGTCGAGTCAGACCCTCGACTACTGAAATGTTTCCAAACATTTTTGCTGAAATGTTTGGAATTGTTTTGGCGGGTGCGGTGTGTCAGCGTTGATCTGCCCCCACCACATGACCAACGAAGGATGGCCTGGCGATGGTCGCGATGGACCTCACCGCATTCCGGAACGATCTGACCGCAGTGATCGACCAGCTCGGCGACTCCGGCCCTGTCTGCCTGACGCGCTATGGATCGCCGGTCGCCGAGATACGGTCCGCCACACCGGAAAGCGAACGCGCCTACACCCAGGCAATTCTGGACGCTGTTGGGTACGTTCACGCGCTGGGAATCGCTGAGCTGCTGCCCGGTGCGGGCATCGACACCATGCAGAAGATCACCGAGTTGGCTGATCGGCACCGGCAGCTGGCTGCGTGTGGCGTTGCGTTCCATCCCTATCCTGGAGAATGCTTCCCGAAAGACCAGCACAGCCTGACAGTCGATGAAGCCCTGGCTTGGCTGTACTTCGGCGAGGACGCCCCCAGCTCCTCGGCCGAAATCTACGAGTGGTTTCGTGCGTGCAGCCGCCTCCAGCTCGAGGCCGCCGAGCGCGGGATGGCAACCGTCCTGCCAGAGGACAATTACGACGATGGCGATGACCGAATCCGGTTCCTGGACCTGGTGATCGCCGCTGGACACACTCCGGAAAGCCTCGCCGCCTTCGGTGTTCGAGCCCTCGAACAGGGTGTACCGCTCGACAAGCTGAACGAACTGCTCGGCGAGAAGCCCATACCGGCCGACGTGCTCGCTATGCCCGAATACGACGACTACCGGTTCCGATCGCTGACACGACATGGCGTGTCCCACGCGGAAGCACTCGCCGTGTTCCGTCTCGGTCTCGATGCTGGGACCTCGCTAGCCTTCGCCGAGGCCGGTGTCCGGACCGCTGCCGAGATCAAGGACCTCATCGACGCCAAGATGGACCCCGCCTTCGCGCAGCGCGCGGCGCGGGAGGGCCTCACTCCGGAGCAGTGGAGCGCGCAGATACGCAAGATCCAGCACCTGAGATACCGGCCCGACGGGCTGTTGCCGTTTTCCCTGTTGGTCGAAGCTGCCGCCGAGCAGATCTCCCTGACGCGCTGGGACAACGCCAGCCTGACCATCGATCAAGACCGGCCCGGCAAGTTGTTTCACGCCGATCGTGTTCGGCGTATGAGCATGTTCCCCTGGCGCTTCATCTACCCGGAGCGGGTACTGGATGTCGCGCGTGCGGGGTTGTCACCGTCGTTCGTGGCCGCGTTCGGCAAGCTGATGGCCCACCGCTACCGCGACCAGACCAACGACGACTTCGCCGACGCGGCAATCGCTGCGCACGGCAAAGGGCTGACCATCGAGATGGCACTTGCCATGTGCCGCAAGGATTCCCGGAAGCCGAAGTTCACACCAGACCAGCTTCTCGCCGTGCTCGACGAGGGCCTTTGCACCACCGCCACCGCCCACTACCTGGCAGACCAGTACGGCGACCCCGCCGAATGGATCGCAGACCTTCGTGAGCGGCGAACCCGCCAGCCTGCGACCGACGAATTCCTCACGAGCATCGCCGATACCCCAGCCTGGGCGGCGGTGGTCACCCTGGCCGAGCAATCCACGACTGCCCACTGGGCAAAATCGTGGTTGCGAGGCAGCGTCTACATCAGGGCGGCCATCGACGATCTGCTACGCCAGCGGCGACTCGATGACCGTCAGGTGCTCACCCTTCTCCGCTACACCTATGGCGCCCTGCGTAATTCACGATTCCTGGAGGAAGGGCTGAGGGATACGTACCTGCCACACATGAGCGAAATAGCAGACCTGGCTCGAACCTTCGACGCAAGGCTCGAACATGCATCACGATGACGGTCGCCGAAGGTCGCCTCGGGGTTTCGCGCGTTCATAGTTGTCACGCGGCGGGCCTACTTTGCGCTCATGGAGCGTAATTGCGACACCTGCCTGCGACCCACCCCGTCCTACATATGCACCGCCTGTACTCGCCTCGTCCACCGCGACCTCGTATCGGTGCCGTGGCTGGCCCATCAGCTACAGATCACCCTCACGCGCCGCGACAAACTCGGCGGCCCCTACCGCGACGGCGGCCGTACGAGCGAACGACCCCTGGCCTACAACGCCGAAGCGTCCGACGCGGCGTGGGTACTGCGTGACACGCTGCGGGTCTGGACCGAGGAACTCTCGACGCATATCGGCATCGCGTTCGCGCCCGTGTGGACACACCACCGAGCGGAGTTCATCGGCCCGCTGCGGCCCGGCGAGAAGCGCCTGCCCACCAGCTACCGGCCCACCGCGGTCGACTACGCCGGATGGCTTGCTCATCACATCGCGCGCCTCCAGCAACTGCCGGACGCTGCACGCTTGCAGGACGAGATCGCCTACGCCTGCCGCGCAGCCGCGTTCACCGTCGACCGGCGCGAAGGTGCGGTGTTTGCAGGGCCGTGCCCGTGTGGTGTCGGCGGGCTGTTCGGCCGTCGTGACAGCGATCGTCTGCACTGCCGCTCGTGCGGCGCGAAGGTGGCCCGTCGCGAGAACGACGTGCGCGTCTACGAGCAACTCGGTCAGCGATTTCTGCCCGCCAGCGACATGGTCATCGCCGTCCAGGCCGCTCTCGGTGTCGCGGTGTCGCGCAAACGCATCCACGACCTGTCCTACCGTCGCCACAACCCCGTCCGGCGCGTCACCGACACGACCGGGCGAAAGCTCTACAGCGCCGCCGACGTCCTGGCCGCCCTCGGTGGACATCGCTTCGCCACCGCGGCCTGAGTCCACCCGACACACCCACCGACCGCAGTGGGATGGAAATTGCCGAACGCCCCGTGTTTAGGCTCGAGCGCCTCGGGCGTTCCACAGCCGCCGAGGCCACCCGCTGAATACCGGCAATCGAACACCCCGCGACAGTCAGAATTGCGCGGGGTGTCCGCCGTTGACGAGCATCGCCGTTCGGCGACGCTCCCAGCGCCCGAGGACAGGCGCGGGTCTACTCCCTTCGCCCGCAACCGATCTCGCGTGCGCCGCTCATGGCACCGAGCGCAAACATGGGCCACCTACCTCGAAGGAGAGAACCATGCCAGAGAAGAAGGACCCGGCCGTCGTCGCACTGGCGGCGACCCTGCCCAAGATCCCGCACCCAGGCGGCAAAGACCTACGCCTGGTCATGTTCGACGGTGCCGGACCGGCGGTGACCGAGATGGTTGCCGAAGCCATCGTGCACTTCCTGCGGACGAACAAGTTCATGCCTAAGGCGAAGTCGTGAAGAAGCCCAAAAAGGCTCAGCCGCTGGCGATCTTGACACCGCAGCCGATGACTGCGGGCCAGCGTGCCGCGCTGGTGATGGTCGTGCGTGGTCTGCTCGAACGCGCCCCCGAGCTCGGCGCCGACATCGCCACCCACGCCGATGGCACCGTCGTCATCACCATCCCGGCGGTCCAGTGACCAGCGACCCCATCGACACCCTCGGTGACCGGCCCACATCGACGACTGCCGAATGGATGCGCAGGCTCGTCAGCCAACATGACGAGGACACTCTGGCACTCGAGGCCGATCACGCCGATCCGTAGTGATCCCTGATCGGGAGAGGCGGAGCCAGCCATGCCGACCAAGCCCCATCGGCCCTGCACGTATTGCGGGGCGCCCGCAGTCTCCGGCGGCAAGTGCCGACACCACCTCGCGATGCATCACGCCCGCGTCGACGCCTTGCGCGGCACTCGCACGGAGCGCGGCTATGGCACTGCGCACTCCGCGCGATTCCGCGCTGGTGTGCTCGCCCGCGACGACCAGACCTGCCAGATGTGCGGCGGATTCGCCGACGTCGCCGACCACCATCCACTCAGTCGCCGCGAGCTCGTCGCCGCGGGCCTCGATGCCGATGACCCGCAGTACGGGCGAGCGCTGTGCGTGTACTGCCACAACCGCCACACCGGCCGGACCCAAGGCCACGGCAACCTCGGCAAAGCGCGGTGACGGGACCACCCACGATTTCGGCGGGTAAGAAAAAAAATTTGTGAGCGACTTGCTCGTAAATCAGAAAAGGGATTCGGCGACAAGAACTTTGCTCCCGCTAGCTATTCCCGCCTCCGCTTGCAACTGCAAGCAGAGGGGGTATCGACCGAATGGGACCGGAAGTGTCAGGCATCACGAGTTGATAACGTTTGATTTAGCGGCGTGTCGACACGCACTCCGATGGCGGCAATCCCCATTACTAGCTTGGGGTGTGCAGGTCGACGCGTCGACAACACGCCACTCCCTTTGATGGACGCCCGTGCGCGCTCAGCCGACGCGATGCGCGGGTCCGCTCCGGTATTGGTCCTATGTCGGCTCGCGCCGGGTGTCGCTCGGCGCTATCCGTCCTAGGCGTGTTCCGACAACGCCCCTGCACCAATCGGCGCGCGTGACCGGGTTGTGTACCGCGCTCGATTACAGAGCGCGGATGAAATGGTTCCCGAGCCTGCCGGGCGCCCTAGGTGCTATCTCGCTCCCTTCTGTCGAATGAACCGTCTTCGGCTGTTGTGACACTCAACGCGCATAGCCCCCGCTAGCGCAGTGCTAGGCGGGGGCTATAGATAACTCGGCTCTTAGTGGCCACCCAGACGCGCCGAACAGACGACGCGCAAGGGAAGAAACTAGTCTCCGTCAGATTCGTCGACGTCAACGCAATCGAGCGTCTCCAATGATTCGCGCAGGGCGGATAATTCCTGCCGATCGGCATTCTTCGGAACGCCTACCTCCGGACCGTATCCGAGTGATTGAACCCATTCCTCGATTTCGTTCCAGTCGTTCGCGTCGTCCATTTCAACTGGGTCGGTGGTGCGGTACGCCTCTTCTGTGGCGCAATCGACGCGGAATGTCTCAGCTTCTTCTTCTGTGCCCCATACCGACAAGTAGTACTCACCGGAAGCGCCGCCTTCTTGAATAATAACGAATGCCACGAGATGCACCTTTCGCGCAATTATCAGGACCAGTTCGTCCACCATGAACGCACTTCGGCAGGCGTACCCGAGTAATGGTTAGAAATGACCTCATCTAGCGTTATATCTGCCGATTCCGATCGGTCATATATCGCGTTTAGCAATAATTCCATCAAATCAGTGTCCCGTTCCGACAGGCTGAGCCCTTCAGCAATGAACCCCATACCCGACTCGATATCGCCGAATGTGTAGCGGATATTTTCCATTTAGCACTCTCCTTAAACTGGCCTAGCTGCCACCCGGACGCGCCGAAGGTGCGACGCGCAAGGGAAGCGACTAGGACCCGTAAAGCCTGCCGCTTTCGAACGTACGCACTCCTTTCGGATCGCTGCACAATGCGCCGTCGCTGAGTTCGCCGGAGCTTCCGTATACCCGAGCGTTCTGGGAAAGGTATTCACCTACCGCGCCTAGCCCCCGATCCCAGAAACCGGCGCCGTGTCCGTCCCTTGTCAGCAAGAAATCGTGACCGAAGTACTCGGACATATCGGCACTCGCCACGTGTGCGCGCCGCTTGCTCATATAGATGCGGACGGCCAACGGTTGCGCGGTAATAAAGTCAACGATATCGGCGCGCGTTGATTCCACATATTCGCCGTCGATATCGTCGACGTCATAATATTCGTCTAGCCTTTCGTGGTGGTCCCTGCGGTCGACACCCGGAATGGATGGCGGTAGATCGTTGTCCGCGTCCGGGAAGAGTTCGTCGCAGGACGTCCAGAGCTTCGCCTCGAGGTAGCCCCGTACCGCGCTGTCGACGTCGAACCCGGTCAGTTCCAGGACGCGCGCCGTGCGTTGCGCGCCTTTTGCTAGCTGGTCGGCGAGCATTTGCGCGCGTTGATCGGCGGTAGTGATTCCGCCGTGTTCAGGTGTCCACATGTTGATCTCTCCTTGTTCGGCCTAGTCCCTAACGGCGCCGCTGTGAGTGCTGAGCACCTACAGCGGCCCCGTAAGCGACTAGGACGGGTCAGACACGTTGTATCCGGACAGAATTCGGTCGGCTACGGTGTGCAGCATTCGCGAAAAGTGAGTTTCGGTAATATCGCGGTTGTAGATGCTCTCCCGCCTCACGTCCTCATCTGCCATCGAGCGCAGGAAAACCGCAAGTGATTCGAATGTGACGTAGTCGGTGCCAATGTTGAATATGGAACCGCACGCACAACGCAGAATCGGAACAAGGTGAGTACACCCGGCGTCATCCTTGATCAATCGTTGTTGAACGATGAACAGCGAACCTTTGAATCCGTTTCTGTGCACTTTGAGCGTGCCATATCGCGATTCTCCGAATGTTTCATCTGGGTTGACTTCGGGACAAGGAAGGGAAACGACGTAACCCTGATCGGCCGTGAATTGAACCGTGCCATGGTCGACAGGCCAATCGCTAGGGATTTCCCAACCGCTAATGTTCAAGCCCTTGTCGTAGTCTTCGAAGGCACCCGGCGCAATCGTATCCTCGCTCGGGAACGGAAACCGGAACCGCGCGCCATCCCAATTGCGAGCAGCCCACCCCGTCGCGTCGCCACCGCTGACCTTATTGCGCTGGTCATAGCGCAGGTAGTACATGTCCTCACATGTGCCAATCTTGATTTCTTGACGGTCAGAAATACGTGTTGCGTACTCGCCCATTGCGATTACTCCATTTCGGTAGTCGTGCTGTTTTTTGGCAGCACAAAAGAGACAGTTGAATGTGGTATTAATCCCGATTAAGTGAGCTCAGGATTAGAAGGCTCAGACGCTACGGAGTGTTGTAGGCGCTTTAGCGCTCCTTGATTCCCAACGCGGTACGGATGGCGCGCACCTGTACAGGGGTGAAGCCGATCAACCGCGCCGAGTAACGCGCCGTTACCGGCCCTTCGGCATCGTAATATTCATCAGCGTCCGGCCGTTCGAAGGGTTCGCCATCGTCCGTGTCTGCCATCGTGTCGGCATAGAAGTGCTCAGCGTTCCAGGACATCTCGGTATCCGTGATGCCGTAGTAGCCGAGCAGGTTGGCCACGTACATGGGCGTAGCACCTATGGCCACCTCGGTTACGGAGTCGCGCCCGTTGTCGGCGCACACGCAGTCTGCGGCATAGTCCGCAGTGCACGTGTGGTCGCGCTCGGTCTCCCGCGTGACCACGAGAATGCGCTGATTCGCGTTCTCAGCCAGGTACGCGGCATACGCGCTACGGTCCGGTTCCGGCAACCTGAACTCGCGATGTTCGCGGAAGTCTCCCGTCCACGCGTTCAGATTGTGGACATGGGGAAGGTAGGCCGTTCCGACGTTCGAGAGCATGTGACCCATTGCTCTATCCGTTCTGTGTCAGATTCTGCTGAATACCACGGCGGTTGTCTGGTACGTCGATTTCGTCTCCGTATACCGCGTCGAAAATACTCGGCACACCGTGCTCGATCGCGAGATCAAATGCGCGTTCGCGATCAGGAATTATCAGTACCTGATCGGTTACATACATCCATGCGCATGTTTCCGGATCGCGCATTGTGTAGATACGGAACGCGCCGTCTTCGGCCTCTGTAATCCATTCCTCAAATTGCACGATAAACTCCCGGACATCGGATTCGACGTTCGCCGTAAGGGGAACTTGTGTCCCATCTAATTGAACGATGTATCCCTGGTCGACGGCGCGTCCGGTTCGCGTGTGTGTGGCGTAGTCGCCGGACTTAGCATGCGCTGACAGTTCGGAGACAAGCACGCTCACAGATTTAATGTTCGTGATCGGTCGGTAGTCGGCGACGATGGTTCCGGGACACAAGTTGGCGTCGAGTTCGACGACGTAACCGCCCAATTCGCGCGCTTTCTGCTCTGCTGCGGCGCGTCCGCCCTGCCATGTCTCTACCCGTGCGTAGTCCGTGCCGTCAGTCAACTTGACCAGGTGCTGTTCTCCGGTCCACCGAGAGACCGACTCGAGCGGTACCGCGTGGACGTTCGAGCCGTCAGGCAGCTTGATCAACACAGCGCCTTTGTTGCCGATGGCACTGATCATGAAATCGGTTGTGCTGCCTGCTTTCCGGACAACCCACCCGATTCGGTGGTCGTAGTCGGTGCTGAAGCGTTCCGCGCTGAGCCACTTGGCAAGCTCGGCGCGCTTGCCTGCGGAATCGGCGTTGCGATGTTCGGTGCGCCCGTTGTGATGCCGGAGCATGCTGCGCACTGCGCCACGCTTGTCGTACATGACGTCGATAACCGTCTTTCCCGTTGCGTCCGTGCGGATGTAGGTGTCGGCATCGAGGTGCGTCCGAATCTTCCAACCGTGATCTGTTGCGAGTTCGGTCATTTCGGCGAGAGCGGTCATTGCCATTGCTTGCCTGCCTTTCTGCGATTGCTCCTGCGCTCGATCGCGTACGTCGAACGACACCGAATGTAGGCATGGCGCAACGGATTTCGCTATCGAGGACTGCGCCGATTGGTGTCACTCCCGCACCAAATCGGACGTACTCGCGCCGGGTATAGGACATACCTAGCGCGGGTACGTCAGGTACCCCAGGTGGGTATCTCTGCGACTCGCCGGCGCGGACCGTTCTCCCCGGCCCTCTCTCAAAAAGTCACGATTTTGCGAACCGTTTTCATCCCCATGGCCCGTCCATATCCGCTGGTCAAGGGCTCGTCAGCCCGGAAGGGAGCTCCGAATGAAGATTAACCCGCCCTTCGCGCTGACCAAACACGCGAAAGAGCACTGGCATCGTCACGCCGACCGCATTTATGACGAGGGTCGCGCGGATGTGGTCAACCTCGACGCGCTGGCGATGTACGCGGACTGCATGGCGCTCTATCAGGAGGCGATGGCCAGGATGCGCGCCGACGGCATGATCCGCCCCGGCGAGCGGGGCGGCCTGAGCAGGCACCCCGGCGTGATGGTGCTCAACTCGCTGCGTGTGGACATGATGCGGCTGGCGAAGTTGGTTCCGCTCTACGACAACAAGATTGACCCGACCGACGGTCTGGATGCCTTCCTCAAGGATGCCGAAGGATGGGCCAACGACTCGACGGCCAGCGGGCTCTGATGGCTGGCCGATGGGAGCAGATCGCCGAGTTCACCGCACACTGCCACCCCGCCGCGCCGCCGCGAACGCTGGAACGCTACGCCCGCACGGCCGCCAAGTTCGAGCAGGTTCGCGCCGCGCTCTACACCACCGGCGCGAAGCCGCCCGCGGCCTTCGGCAAACTCGCCGGGGTTCTGGCCGAGCTGTCCGAGCAGGTCGGCATCCCCACGCCGAGCGCACAGGACTGGCACGGCGATGCCCAGGACTGGGGCGCCATCCGCGGCGTCACCCACTCCACCGGACATCTGCCCTGTGATCTGGCCGCCATCTTGATCGACCGCGACTGGCGCTACACCGCCGACAACGACTGAGGAGAACCATGTCCATCCACACCGACGCCATCGCCGACGACCTCGACCGCGCCATCGCCGCGCTGCGCGCGACCGCGCCCGGTCTGCTCGCCGAGACCGCCCGCCTCGACGCAATCTCGGCCCGCCTGCGCGCAGGGGAACCGGCCGCGGTCGCAGCTCCTTCCACGGTCGAGCAGCTCACTCTCGCCGACGCGCCCGCCGCGGAGCTCGCGCCGTCTGTCGTCGATGACGCAGCGGCCAAGACCCGCCGCCGGTGATCTGCGCTGGCCGACATCAGCGCGCCGGTCCCGACGTGCGGATTCCGCAACGCTCTATCCGGTCTCCGCTGTAGCGAGACCGGCGATCACCTGTGCCTCGCGCGGGCAACACTGGCCGCGGACTTCTTCGCCCACGTCCTGGTCCACACCAAAGGCGCCTACGCCGGACGGCCGTTCATCCTTGAGGACTGGCAGCGCGACGACATCGTCTACCCACTGCTCGGCGCGACGGTCTGGAGCCAGGAATATGGCTGCTACAAGCGGCAATACGAGATCGCCTGGATAGAGGTTGCCCGCAAGAATGGCAAGAGCGAGCTGCTGGCCGGGATCATGCTCTACCTGCTGCTGATGGACGACGAGGAGTCCGCCGAGATCTACGGCTGCGCCCGCAACCGCGAGCAAGCCAGTCTCGTCTTCGACGTTGCCAAGCGAATGGTGCAGTTGTCGACGGTCCTGCGGAAGCGCCTGCGGATCAAGGCGACCGAGAAGCGCATCGTCTATCCACGGACTGACTCGTTCTATCGAGTCTTGGCGGCCGACGCGGGCGGCGCGCTCGGCTCCAACCCGCACGGTGTCGGTGCCGACGAGATCCTCGCGTGGCCGAACTCCGGCATGTGGGATGCGATGCGAACCGGCATGGGCTCGGGTGCCCGCCGCCAGCCGCTCATGGTCGCCGCCACGACCGCCGGTAGCGACACAGAAGCATTCGCCGGTTCGATGCACCGCGAGATGCAGCGTGTCGCCGACGACCCTGCGCGCAGCCCCCACATTTTCGTGTACCTGCGCAACGTCCCGATGGACGCCGACCCGTGGAATGAAAAGAACTGGCACCTCGCCAATCCCGCGTTGGGGACGTTCCTCTCGTTGGAGGGGATGCGTAAGCAGGCCCTGGAGGCTCGGAACAATCCCATCGCCGAGGTCGCCTTCCGACAGTTCCGGCTCAACCAATGGCAGAGCGCAACGTTCCGTTGGATGCCGATGCACCTGTTCGACGCCTCGGTCGGCGAGCCATACACCGCGGCCGACGCCGGGCGGGCGGCGTTCGCCGGGGCTGACTGCTGGTTCGGCCTCGACTTGGCCAGCCGACAGGATCTGTGTTCGATGGCCTTCGCTTTCCCTGACAGCGCGGGCGGGGTCGACGTGCTGTGGCGGTTCTGGCTACCGGAAGCGGCCTACGCGCGGCTCAACGCCGCCAATGACGGCCGGTTCACGCAATGGGTCAAGGACGGCTGGCTGCGCGTCACCGAAGGCGACGTCCTCGATTTCGATGCTTTCTACGCCGACGTCGAAGCCGACAACACGCTGTTCCAGATCCTCGGTGGCGATGCCGACAAGTTTGCCAGCGACCCCGTGCTCCAGCGCATCCAGCAGCTGATCTACTGCGACGACATCTTCGCCTATTCCAACGTGTTTCAGCACATGTCGCCAGGGATGCATCACATCTCGGACCTGGTCAAGCAGCAAGCGTTCCGCTGGCACGGAAACCCGTTGGCGCGGTTCTGTTTCGACTCCACCGATGTCCGCGTCGACCCTGCAGATCCTGACCGGATTCGCCCCGATAAACCCAACCGGTCGCGTGCCGCCAAACGCATCGACGGCGTCCCGGCTGCGGTGATGGCGGTCAACGCGTGGAAGACCCGCGGCGACGAAGTCAAAAGCGTCTACGCCACAGGCGATTACGACGTCTTCACCGTCTAGGAGGACCCATATTGTTTTCTCGCAAGAAGGGCCTGGACGCATACGTCGGCGCCGTGCTGTACCGCTTCGTGGTGACCTGCAAGGACGGCACTGTCATCAGCGGCGTCCTCACCGCGGTCTCGGCCAGGACCCTGGTTTTCGACGACATCCAGGCATACCAGGACGGCGGCGGCTTCGTCCCGGCGCCGGGCCGGTTGTACATCGACCGCGCCGAGGTGCGCTACAGCCAGCTCGTCGAGAGCGGAGGCCGGTAGTGCTGCTCAAGGACGGCAGCCTGAACTTCGCGCCGTCCGCACTGGCGGAGTTCAGCCCGCAGATGTATCGCTCCTACTACTATCCGATCTCCGATGGCCTCCTGCTCGAACGGCAGTGGGCCTTCTACGGCGCGCTCTATCGGCATCAACCGTGGGTGCGTGTCGTCGTCGATAAGCTCGCAAATGCGTTGGCGCGCCTCAGTATCGAGGTGTGGAAAGGTACCGGTGCGGACCGAAGGCTAGCCCGAAGTCCGTACGCGAAACTCATTGCCAACCCATGTAATGGATTGTCTCCCTACAGCTTCTGGGCGTGGATTGCGACGACGATCGAGATCTACGGCGAGGCATTCCTGGTCAAGGTGCGCAACGCGGCCGGTGCGGTTGTCTCGCTGATCCCGATGCACCCTTCGCGCACCAGCATCCGCCGCGAGATCGACGGCCGCCGCGTGTACCTTTTCAGCACCGCGGCCTCGCAAGCCGGGTTGCTGGAGTTCGCTGAAGAGGATGTTGTCCCCTTTCAGCTCTACAGCCCGGACAACACGATGCGCGGGCTCTCGCGCCTGGAATCGCTGCGCAGCACGCTGATTTCCGAAGACTCCAGCCGCACAGCAACCAGTTCGATGTGGCGTAACGCCGGACGGCCGAATATGGTCTTGTCCAGCGCAAAGGTGCTGGGCCCAGAGGGGCGCAAACGACTGCGTGAATCCTTCGACAGCAACCATGCAGGTAGCTTGAATTCGGGCAAGACCCTCGTGCTCGAAGACGGCGTCAAGGCTGAGCCGGTCCAATTGACGGCCGTGGAAATGCAATTCGTCCAGTCGCGCCAGCTCAACCGCGAGGAAGTCTGCGCCGTCTACGACGTCGCACCTCCGATGGTGCACATCCTGGATAGGGCGACGTTCTCGAATATCACAGCTCAGATGAGGGCGTTCTACCGCGACACCATGAGCGTCCGGCTGGAATTCGTTGAAGCACAACTGGATTACTACCTCGGCTGCGAGTTCGCTGACGATCTCGAGGCACGCTTCGCGGTCGCGGAGGTGCTGCGTGGCGACTACGAGACTCGCGCGCAGTCGGTGCAGCAGCTGGTCCTCGCCGGAGTGATGAAGCCCGCCGAGGGCCGCGAGGTCATGGAGCTCGGCAAGGCCGGTCCCGAAGCCGACCGGCTCTACGCCCAGGCGAGCATCCAGCCACTAGGCCAGCCCGCCGAACGCATCACCCTGACCGGCGACGTGGCGCCCGGCGGCGACCCAGACGGCGTTGCGACCACCGATCCCGCCGACACTGCGCCGAATCCATCGGCCTCGGCGCCACGGCCGCAAAAGTCCTCGCGCTACGTCCGTGCGATCCGCGGCGGTATGGGGCGCGGGCAGTCGCTCGAACAGGCTGCTGTCGCGTTGGCCGACAAGCACCCCGCCGACCGACACGAGATCCTCGCCGCTGCGCGGTTCCTGCTGGCTGTCTAGACGGCCAGCGTGCTCATCGAGAGCAGATCCCTTGTTGCCCAGAGCCTCCCGCAGCCACGCTCGTGCGCCTGCATACAGGCGCGACACCACTGCGCCCCTGAGACCCGGACGGCTCCACGTCGGGTCGTCTGTCCGAAGAAATGGCCGATCGAGAGGAAATCTCATGCCCCTGTTTCTCCAGCTGATCCTGTGGCTGATCGCTGTCGGCAACGCCGCCAGTGGCTCAGCTGACCCGAACACCGTGGTGACCGGCAGCTGATAGCCGCTGTGCGCGCGACGGCGATGAACCCCGACGGCCGGAATGGCTGAGCGGACGTCGCCGTCGCGCGCACACCCGGCGCAGCGTGGCGGCGCCGCCGTACTCCAGGAGAGATTCATGCCGCAGGCAATTCAGAAGGCTGTCGCGCCGATCGCCTCGACGACAGCGCCGGACGCCGCGTCCACCGAAGCCCCCTATGGCGGCTTCGAGGCCATCCTGTCCACCCCGGCGCTCGACCGCGACGGCGACCGGCTCGAAACAGCGGGCTGGAAGCCACTGCCCGACCACATCACCATCGACATCGACCACGAGATGAGCGTGGCGGGCACCGTCGGCAGCGCGGTGCCCTACATCCACTCCGACGGCAGCCTGCGAATCCGGGCCGCGTTCGCCTCGACCCGTAAGGCCCAAGAGGTTCGAGCGCTCGTCAACGAAGGCCACATCCGTTCTGTGAGTGTGGCATTCATCCACGACCAGACCGTCAAGGATGGTGCCCCCAGCCGTGAGCTGCTCAACGCGGGCATCGTGGCGATCCCGAGTAACCGCGAAGCCGTCATCTTCGAATCCAAAGCGGCAGTGTCTGCTTCGCTCGCAGCGGATGCATCCGAACCGGCGGAAGTCACCCCGGCCGCCGCGCTCGACGCCGACACCTTCCTCCAGCGCCTGGCCGATCTCATCGCCCACGCCGCGCTGTCGGCAATCCCGAATCACGCTGGCAAGTCGAATGATTCGCACAACGAACTGGTCACGTCACCCGCAGCGCCCGCCGCCCCGGCCGCGCCTGCCGCCGCCTCCTCCGATGCGCCCGCAGACCCCGCCGCCGCCAAGGCTGATGCCGCTGACACCGCCGATGACGCCGCCGCATTGCTGGCCACCGAGATCTCCGCGCGCCTGGCAGTGCTCTCACTCGCCGAGTCCGAGCTGAGCGAGTAATCCAGATTCCCTGAAACACAGGAGCATTCATGGCGAACACCGCCACCCTGAAGGCTCGCGGCAACCAGTTGCGCGAGGACTTCAAGACCATCACCGAGAACACCGAGCTGACGGGTGCCCAGCGCACCGAGAAGCTCAAGTCCCTCGAAGCCGACGTCAAGACCTACGAGACTGACCTGGCCAACTCTGAGCTCGCCAGCCAGCTCAGTGCCAAGCTGGGCCGCGGAGAAGCCGGTAGCGGCGACACCCCCGACCCCGCGCCGACCATGACGCAAAGGACCCTCGCCGCGCTGATCATGCGGCACCCTGACTTCGTCGACGCCTCCGCCGCGGTCGACCCCGACGCGAAGCGGGCGTTCAGCAAGGCGTTCGAGATCGACTTGAAGGATGCGAGCGTCGCGCAGAACCAGATGGGTGAATCCATCATGGGCACGGTCGGCCCGACCCCGCTCGGCCAGAATCCGTTCTTCCCGACCGGCGCTGCGGCAGCAATCTTGCAGCCGACCTGGCTGGGCGGCATCGTCGAGCAGCGCTTCTACGCGCTGACCATCGCCGACCTGATCCCTGGCAGCGCGATCAGCACCAACAACCTGTCCTACGTCGTGGAAAGCGCGTTCACCAACAACGCCGACGAGGTACCCGAGGCCGGTCAGTACCCCTACAGCTCGACCAAGCTCGATCGGGTCTACGAGCAGCTCGGCAAGATCGCCAATGCCGAGAAGCTCACCGATGAGACCATCGCCGACTCGGCGATGTTCCAGAACTTCGCCCAGGGCCGCCTGGTGCTCGGGGTGCAGCGCAAGGAAGAGGCCGCACTGCTGGCCGGTAAGGGCAACGGCGGCGTCAACGGCCTGCTCAACCGCAGCACCGGCTTCACCAAGCCCCAGACCATCGCCCCGGTCACCAACGTGTCCTTTCCGCCGACCGGCGTGCCCGGCGCGGCCACCGTCCCGTCGGTGCTGCCGTCACTGACCTACGGCCGCAAGGTCGTCGGCGCCGCCGCCGGTGCCTACCCGACCGCCGTTGCCATCGCCGAAGCCGTCTTCCAGGCGATGACCGACATCTGGCTCAACGCGCACGTCGCGCCGACCGCAGTCGTGATGAATCCCCTGGACTGGCAAGTGATCCGCCTGGCCAAGGACAGCGCAGGCCAGTACTTCGGCGGCTCGTTCTTCGGCACCAACTACGGCAACGGAGCCGGTACCGGCGAGGGCCTGTGGAACAAGCCGGTCGTGGTCACTCCGGCGATCCCGCCGGGCACCGTGCTGGTCGGCACCTTCACCAGGGATGTCCTGGAAGCGTTTCGCCGACAGGGCATTTCGGTAGAGATGTCGAACTCGAACGGCAACGACTTCGACCACGGACTGGTCACTGTACGCGCCCAGATGCGCACCGGCCTGGCGGTCTACCGCCCGTCGGGGTTCGAGCTGATCCAGCTCGCCAACGGCTCGTAAGGAGCTGGCGACATGGCAACTGAGTATGTCGACGACTACCACCGTCAGCTGATCGGACCGATGACCGCCATTTTCGGCACCCACGACGAGGACGAAGACAAACCCGAGCGCAAGCCCGCGCCCAAGAAGGCACAAGCCAAGCTGATCAAGGCACCCGCCACCGCCAAGGCCGAACCCAGCGCCGGGGAGGTCGAAACGACGTGAACGCGCTGGTGACAGGGAAGCCCAGCCTCGACCCGTGGGAATACGCCAGCGACATCGTCCGGGGCTACTGCGGCATCGCGTTTCACCACGTCGCCAACGACACAAAGATCCTCGATCCACGCCCCGACGGCACGGTCCAGCTGCCGCAAACCCCTGTCACCGCGGTCACCTCGGCACTGGGCTGGATGCCCGGCCCGACCGGCGTCTGGGACTGGCAACCGCTGACCTACCGCTGGATTCCACGAGGGCTGCTCTACAACGCCACCGCCGAAACCGGGCGCCTGCGGGTACCCGAGCCGAGCTGGCCCTGGGTGCCCGGCGGGCTGAAGATCATCTACAGCCACGGCTTCGAAGTGATTCCCGAAGACATCCAAGGCGTCGTGACGCGGCTGGCCGCGCAGATCTCCGCCAACCCACGGTGGGTGCAGCGCCGCAAGGTCGGCGACGTCGAAACCGCCTACTGGCAGTCGGCCGAGCCGATCCGCGACTCGGACAAGACCATATTGGATCGCTATGCCGCACAAGAGGTCTCGTGATCGCCGAGCCCCTGGGTGATCAGACAATACTGGTCATCCAGCGCGGCGAAGGTGTCACCGCCGACCCACTGGGGATACCGGCCGCCGACGAGCGCACCACCGCGCAACCGGGATGCAGTGTGCAGCCGAAGTACTCCACCGAGGTCATCGCCGACACCGACTTCACTCGAACCGTGTGGGTCGTCTACGCACCGCCGACCCCATTGATACTGGCGCTCAAGGCAATCGATGAAATCGGCTACCTCGGCGAGCGATACGCCGTGCACGGCGACCCGACCCCGTGGACCGGCGAAGACGGCGCGGTCGACCATGTCCGATTCCACCTACGGCGCTCGAGGGGGTGATGCTGTGCCGTCTCGCTACAGGGTCGATGCCAACGCGTTCGCCGATTTCCTCAAGAACTCCAGCTACATCCACGCCGAACTCACCCGAGCCGGACAAGAAGCGGTGGCGATCTGGAAGGCGCTCGCGCCGGTCGGCAACCGCACGCACATCACGCGCGGCGGCTACGTCGACCGGCCCGGCTCCTACCGGGACTCGATCCGCTACAAGATCATGCGCAACCCGACCCGCATGAAGGTCCGCGTCTACACCACCGACTACAAGGCCCACTGGCTGGAATTCGGGACCGTCAAGATGGCCGCACGCCACCCCATGGCCGACGCCCGCGAGGAACTGCTGCGCCAAGCCAAATACAAGCGTCACGGCATCTGAGGCGAAATGTACATCGACACAGAGACATTCGTCATCGCCTACCTGGCGCCACTGGGCTACGTGCGCGCCGAGATGCCCAACACCCCGCCACTGCCGTTCCACCTCGTGAGCCGCATCACCGGCTCCGATGACGGCGTAACTGACTGGGGCACAGTGCAAATCGAGGTATTCGCCGCCAACCGCAACAGCGCTCGCGTGGCGGCCCGCCGGATGCACGCCCGGATGCTGGCGCTCAGCCCACGCGCGGTCGTGGCCACCGACAAGGGACCGGCCAGCATCGACCACCGCGCCACCTTGCTCGGCCCGGCATTCCTGGACTACCAGGACGAGAACCTCCAACGCTACGTCGCCCGCTACGAACTCGCGACTCGCCTTACTTCCCAACCTCTTTGAGGAGATCCCCATGTCCGGATTCGTCTTGTGGGACGCCTTCTTCGGCGGTAATGCCACTCGAATCACCAAAGCCCTCTACGGCTCGTTCCTGGTCCGCGACTACGGCGATGCCGCCACTGCCGTCGCCGCCTACTCGCCCTTCGATCCCGAAACCGGCAACCTCTCGCCGACCCTGCTGACCACCGACGGCTGGCGTGACGTCGGCCTGCTCAGCGAGCAGGGCGTGAGTTTCGCACCGCAGTTCCAGACGGTGGACACGATGGTCTGGCAGAGCCGCCAGGCCCAGCGCACCGACGTCACCCAGGACGCCGAGGAATGCAGCATCCAGTGCGCCGAAGCATCCCCGGTCGTCGACGCGCTGCGCGAAAACCTGCCACTGCAAGGGCTCCCGGCGATGGGCGCCATCGGCTACACCGTCACCAAGCCCAAGGTCCCGCAGATGGTGTACCGGCAGGTGCTCGCCCTCGGCGTCGACGGCAGCTCCGGCCACAACGAGTACTTCGGTGTGCTGTTCCCGCGATCACTGATGATCAAGCCCGACAAGGTCGACTGGCAGGCAAAGACCGAGATCCTGACGCCGCTGACCTTCGGCTCCTACCCCGACCCGTACTCCGGGTTCTCGGTGCGCCGATTCCGGGAAGGACCGGCCTGGCGCGCGTCCGGCGGCACCACGACCGCACCGGGCACCCCCGTTGCCGTCGCGGTCGCCGGGGCGAAAGCGACGCTGACCTTCGCGCCGCCGACCTCACCCAACGGCCCGTTCCTCTATCGCGCCAACAAGATCGTCGCCGGAGTGACCACACCCGTCCCGCCCGCCAACGTGACCGTGAACTCCACTTCACCGTCGGCGGTCGTGCTGACCGTCACGGGCCTGACCGTCGGTGACGCGTCGACCTTCACCGTTCAGGCGACCGGCGCGAACGGGTCACAGTCGGTGCCCTCGACGGCGAGCAACTCGATCACCGTGCTCGCCTGACCCCATCTCGACCCGGTAGTGCGGTTCCTCGGCTGGCCGCACTACCGGGCACCCCCCAACAGCCGAGATCCACGACAGCCGAAGGACTTTCCATGGCAACACGCAATATCCGCAAGACTCCTGTCTCTGCCGTCCGTCAGCCCAAGGCGCCGCTGACCGCGAAGAAACTCTCCATCGCCGAGTTCGAAGGGCAGGCCCTCGACGCGCTGGGCCAGCTGCCCGGCTACACCCTGATCCTCGACGGCGACGGCGGCGAGCTCAACATCCCGCACCCGCTGCTGGTCGCCGACGAGCGGATGGAGGAGATCGAGCGAGTGCAGGCCGGTCTGGACCTCGACCAGGAAGACCTCGTCGACCCCGAAACCGGCAAGACCATCACCGTCCCGGCGACCCCGGCGACCATCGACGGCGAACCGGCCGACTCGCACACCGTGCGCCTCGCGCGGGCGGTACTCGGCCCCGAGGACCACGCCCGACTGCTCGCCCACGGCGGCAAATCCGCCCACGTCGCGCTGGCATGGCAGGCACTGGCCGCCGAGGTGCAGGCGGCCAGCCCAAAACGCTAGAAGTCGTCGAAGTCCTCAAACAATGGCCGCTCGAGGTCCAGTCGGACCTCTCGCGCTACCACGGAATCCGCATCCGCGACTGGTGGCACGGCCAGCTCAGCTCCCAGGAAGTCTTCGCCTACATCGCCCATCTTCCAGACGAGTCAGCGACGAAAACCGGTGCCCGCGAAGGTGACTGGACCCAGGAACGCTACCTGACCACACGCCTGATCAACGAGTTCCTCTGCTACCGAGCTGATTTCGCCTCCGCGCACGGCGGAGACATGAGGCCCGCTCTGATCCTCTCGCCAGCACAGCTCGCAGCAAAGGCAGCCGAACGGCAGCAGTACCTGGACCTGCGCGAAATGATGCTCGCCCAGATGCGTGGCGAGTACCAACCACCCACGCGGACAGTCACTTTCGAGACCGAGGACAAACTCGGCCGAACAGCGACCCCACCGCCGAGCGCGTAAAGGCGGTGAACAATGGCCGGATACGGCGGCGTCTGGATGGACATCATCCCGCGCCTGGACATGGCCGTGGTCGATAAACTGTTCGGCAACGCCTCGCGGCGCGCATCACGAGCATCCGACGAGATGGCCCGCGCCTTCGCCGGGCAGAACGTCTTCGCCCCAGCGACCACGCAGCTCGACCGCTACGTGGCACGGATGGAAACACAGATGCGCGCCGCGAACGCGGTGATGGATCGCGCCTCCGAACGCCAGGTAGCCGCCCTGGACCGCGTCGCGGTCGCCGAACGCCGCCTCGAGGCCGCACGCGCCCGCAGCACCGAGATCCTCGCCCGCAACGGCGCGACCTCCGCGTCCTACCTCAGCTCCCTGGCCGCGCAGGAACGCGCCACCCGCAACCTCGCCGCGGCCCAGCGCGAACTCACCGCGGGCAACGCCGCCGTGGTCACCGCCACCCGAGGCGTCGACGAAGCCGCCCGCCGCCAAGCCGAAGCCAACACCGCCGCCGCGGCGGCTGCGGGCAGGTTCAGCGCCGCAGCAGCCAAGACGACCGCCGTCGTCGGTGTCGGCATGGCCGCCGCGCTGATCATCGGCGCCAACAAAGCCGCCGACCTCAACCAGCAACTCAACCTGCTCGTCTCGGGCGCGGGTGAATCCCACGACAACCTCGAACTGCTCCGCGACGGCGTACTGGACCTGCAATCGACCTGGGGTGCGAGCGCGAAGTCCCAGGCCGACGCGCTGCTGCTCATCGAGCGCGCGGGATTCCACGGCGCAGACGCACTGAAGGTACTCACCGCAGGCGTTCAAGCCTCCAAGGCCGAAGGCTCGAACCTCTCCACGGTCGTGCACCAGCTGACGACCACCATGAAGGACTTCCACGTCCCGATCACACAGGTGAACGAGGCCATGTCGGCCTCGGTCGCCGCAGCGGCGATCTCCAAAACCACCCTCGAGGACTACGCCGCCGCGATCGGCACCGTCGAAGCGGTAGCCGCCAGCGCGGGCATGAACCTGTCCGGCCTCAACGCCGCCTTCTCGGTGATGACCCAGCACGGCCTCACCGCGCAGAACGCCGCCCAGAACATCCGCCACGCCATCCTGACTCTCCAGAGTCCGCAAGGCCCGCAGCGAGACGCATTGGGCCAGTTCGGGATCAGCGTCACCGAGCTCCAGGCAGGGCTGGCCGACCCCAACCGCCAGCTCGGCGGCACGATGCAAATGATCCAAGACGCGATCGATAAGGCCACCGACCCGGCCACCGGCCGCGTGCGCCTGGACCCGCAGAAGATGAGCAAAGACGCCTCCAAATCTCTTGCGGCGCAATACGAGAACCTCAACCCGTTCCAGCGCAAGATCGCCGACCGATTCAGCGGTCAAGGCGAAGTGTCGGACAAGAGCTTCCGAGCGATCGTCAGCAAACTCGGCGGCGAAGACCAAGCACGACTTACACAGTGGTTCACCGCATTTCAGAAGCTACACGGCGTCAACTCCGCCCTGCGCAAGGGCATGAACCCCGACCTCTCGGTCCAGCAAGCACAGAAACTGCTGTTCGGCGACCAGCCGACGCTACAGGTCGCCAACAACATTGTGGGCAAATACTTTCCGGAGTATCAGCGCAGCTTCGCCCATATGGAAGACGAGAGTCACAACGAGCCGGACGGAACAGTTAAGGGCGCCAACGAATCCCAGCAGTCGCTCAATGCTCAGCTAGCGAATCTCAAGGGCTCGATAAATAGCGTGCTGACCGATCTCGGTCAGTCTTCGCAAGGGCCACTCACGTCCTTCGTCAAGGGTCTTTCGAGTTCGGTCCAGATGCTGCGCCGACACGAGACGGCGGTACAGACACTCACCGTCGCTGCGATCGGCGCGGGCACCGCATTGCTACTGATCAAGGCAGGCAACGGTATCGCTGGACTGTTCGGGGCTGGGGAAGGCGCCTTCGGTGCGTTGCTGCGGCGCGGCGTTGTGGCAGGCGGGCGGGGCATCGGCAGTGGTGTCGCCGCCACCGGACGGGGCATCGGTGGCGCCACCGCCGCGATCGGTCGCGGTGCCGCAAGCGTGGGCAGTGGGCTCGCGGACTACTGGGCCTGGAACGCGCGTCCGCGCGCCGAAGCCGCTCGCGGTACGGCCAGCCGCGCCGTCGGCAATGTCGGGTCTACGGTGTCCGGCTGGGCAACAGCGGGAGCCCAGGCGGCCGCTGCGGGCGTCTCGGCGGCGTCGAACGCCATGGGCCGCCTGGTCGGCGCGCTCCGCACGGGCGCGACCTCGGCGGCGACGAGCATCGCCAGCATCAGCCGCGGCATCGTCGCGCTGGGTGTGTCGATGGCGGCGAACCTGAAAACCGCTGTCGTCACCGGATTTATCAACGCCTGGAGCGGCATCCGCACGGTGACAGTGGCGATCACGCAGATGACGATCGCCCAGCGCATCGCCGCAGCATCGACCAGGGCGTGGGCCGCCGCGCAGGCACTGCTCAACCTCGCGTTCAGCCCGGTCGGGCTGATCGTGATCGGCGTCGCCGCACTCGTCGCCGGTCTGATCTATGCCTACAAGCACTCCGAGACCTTCCGCAACATCGTCGACGCAGCGATCCGCGCGGTCGGTGCCGCGTTCCAGTTCGTGTGGGATGAAGTCCTGCGCCCGTGGTTCGAGAACCTGAAGCGGATAGTCCTCGACGTCTGGTCCTTCGTCCAGCACTACTTCGGGTTCTGGAAGAACCTGCTGACCGGCGATTTCTCCGGAGCCTGGTCACACGCGAGGGGCATGGTCTCCGCCGCCGTCGACGGAATCAAGACTGTCCTCAGCGGCCTCGGCGCGGTGATCAAAGCGCTCTATTCGGTCACCCTGAAGCCGACGGTCGACGCGGTCGGGCGCGCCCTGACCGGGATGCGAAACTTCTTCTCTCGCACCGTCGATGCGGTCCGCAGCCAATGGAGCAAGCTCCAGGAAATCACCGCGAAACCGGTCCGCTGGATCATCCAGCACGTCTACGACCGGGGCGTGCGGCCACTGTGGAATCGCATCGATAAGGTCTTCGGCGGCGGTCACCAGTTGCCCGAGATCAAGTTCGAAGCCGCAGGCGGTGGCATCTGGCCCGGTTCCGGTATCGCGCACGGCGACAAGGCGGTCTGGACCGGCCCCGGCGTCATCCCCGGATACAAGCCCGGTCACGACGAAGTCAACGCCCGCCTCTCGCCCGGCGAGAGTGTGCTGACCCCGGAGGCGACCCGCGAGCTCGGTCCCAGCACCATCATGGCGCTCAACCGCAAGTCCGGGCGCCGCAGCGCCAACGATGCCGCGGGGATGCCGATCCACGCCGCAGGCGGATTCCTCGGCGGCGTCAGTGATTTCCTCGACAGTGCCTGGGACAAGGTCGCCGACGCGGGCGCCTTCACCGCGCGCCTGAGCGCCAACCCCGCCGCCACCATCAAGTCGCTGTTCGCCGGGACCATGCGCGAGGCAACGGCGACACCAGGGGAGCAGTCCCAATGGCGCCGGATGCTCGTCGACATCCCGCGACGATTCGTGGCACACGCCGTCCAGACCGCAGCGAACTGGAACGGGCTGCGCGGCAACGGGAATGCCAGCACGCCCTTCACTGGCAGCGGTGACCTCGACGGGTGGATCACCCAGGCAATGGCCTTCGCGGGCGTAGACCCAGGGCACTGGGGACCGGGTTTGCGCACGCTGATCATGCGCGAATCCGGCGGAAACCCCAACGCCCGCAACGACACCGACATAAACGCCGCCAACGGAGACCCCTCACGCGGGCTGATGCAGACCATCGGCGCAACCTTCGACCGGTATCACGACGAACGGCTAAGCCCCAACATCTACGACCCGGTCGCCAACATCGTCGCCGGAATCCGCTACATCCAAGCCCGCTACGGCGACATCGACAATGTTCAGCAGGCGAATCCGAATCTGCCGCCGAAAGGCTATGAAGGCGGCGGCGTCGTCGGCGAGATCAGCGACAAGAAGCGGTCTGACGGGCCTGATCGGACAGCGCTCGATCGTGCGCATGCCTGGCTGAATTCTGTACTGGGAACGCCCTACCAGCTCGGCGGACTCGATTGCAGCATGCTCATCTCCGGCATCTACCAATCGCTGCTCGGGCGTGACCCGAATCGCCGCGCCTTCAACACGATGTCGGACTTTTTGAGCCTGGGCTTCAAGAAGGGTCTCGGCGGCATCTTCTCTATCGGGGTGCTGCCCAAGCCGGGCGCGGCCGGTCACATGGCCGCGACCTTCGACGGCCTGCCGGTCGAAACGTCCGGCACGGGCGGACGAGCGATGATGGGCGCGGGCGCCACCGGCGCGGACGGCTCCCTGTTCACCACGCACTACTACCTGCCCGGCTCCCTGTTCTCCCCGCCCTACACCGGCGCCGGAGCCAGGCCGGGCCAGGGACAGGCGCAGGCGAACAAACTCGACGAACGCTCCGGCAAGTTGCGCGCGCAAGTCGAGAAGGCCAAGGAGCAGGAACGTGCGGCCACCGAATCCGCGGCAAAGCATGACAAGGTCGCCGAGGACGCACTGGCCGACGCGGCACGCTACGACGCCAATGCCGCCGAAGCGCTGCTGCCCAGCGACCGCCAGCGCTCGATCGAGCTGGCCAGCAAGGCACGCGAGCGCGCCCGCAAGGCCCGCACCGCCGCCGACAAGGCACGCGACAAAGCCGCCAAGGCACGCCAGCGCGCCGAGGACACCACCGTCCAGGCCGACCAAGCAGACCAGGATTCCCGCACCGCGCGCACCGCGCCAGAACGGCCCGAGGACACCGACAGCCGAAACTCCGCCGACGCCAATCGCCTGCTGACCCCGCGCGAGGCGGGCGAGCGGATCGGCGGCATCCTCGTCGACGGCCTGCTGGAAACGTTCGGGCTCGAGGACACCGTCTTCGCCGATCCCAACAAGTCCTATCTGCTGCGGGTCGGCAACGCGATCCTCAACCCGTTCGCGAAAGTTCCCAAGAACAGGGGAGATTCGACCGATCGCAGCGGTTCTGGCCCGGACTCCGACGACTACGACTCCGGGGACTACCGCCAAGACGACCCGAGCGAGGACTACCCGGTCGACGACGAGCCGGACGACTACCTCAGCATCGACCCCGGCGACGACCTGACCGACGAACCGGCCACCGGCTGGGACGGCTCACCCGAGGACGACGAACCCCTCGACCCCGGACCCGACGTCCCGTCACAAGCCGACACAGAGGAGCATCCGAGCCTCGGGTCCTTCCCGCGCCCGCAATGGCTGCCCGGCGTCGGCGAAACCACCCCGCTGGCTCCGACATCACCGACCCAGCCCAAGCCCTCACTGGGCGGGACGCTGGCCGAGCTGCTCGGCGTGAAACCACCTCAGGTCCACGACCAGGGCGGCTACCTCATGCCCGGCCTCACGCTGGTCAACAACGCCACCGGCATCCCCGAGCCGGTCCTGGCCCCACGCGAGAAAGACAACCTCACCGCCATCGCACGCATGGGCATCGGCGCCAACCTCTCCGCCCCAGCGAAGTCCTGGGTGCACATCGAGAACTACCACCAGGGCTCGAACCAAGACGGTCACGCCGCCGGTCGCCAGATCGCGCGGGAGATGAACGCCTACATCGGAGGGGGGTCGCGGTGACCCTGCACATCCCGTCCTCGCCGCCGAACCTGTGGCAGCTCAATTCGTTTCTGGCAGAGGACGAAACGGTGATCACCTGGGTCGGCGCGGACGGTTCGCGCTGGCCGCTCTCCGGTGGACTGGCTCCGATGCCCGGCGTGCAGGACGGGGTGTCGATGCGCGAAATCAGCGGGCTCATGGGTGGTTTCAAGCACCTGGACCAGCAATCCGCGCGCCAGGACGGCGTCACGTGGGAAGACACGGTGTGGGAGGCCGCAGAGATCGACATCGGGATCACCATCTCGGGTCGATCTGCGCGCGCCTACCGCATCACCGCCCATAACTGGATCAACTCCTGGGACACCAGGACTCAAGGCCGCCTGTGCTTTTACAGCCGCCAGTACGGGGAATGGTGGACCGATCTGCGCCTGCTCAAACAGCCCGGCGAGGTGTTCAAGAACTCCCCGGCGTCGATGACCATGCAGGACTTCACGTGGGCGGCCCGCGCGGACCTCCCGTTCTGGACCAGCTTCGACTCGGTCTCCGCCTTGGTCGCGAACTCGCCGACGAACCTTGCTGACCCGAAAGGTGTGGGCGCGCCTAACTTCTTGCCGCTGTGGAACCGCGGCGACCAAGACGGCTGGGCGCGGTTCGTGTTGCGCGGGCCGGGCACGTTCACCTTCGGGGACGGGGTCTCGAACAACACCGTCGCCTTCGGACCCGTTCCCGCCGGGGTGCAGGTGCTGGTCACCACCCTGCCGCGCCTGCGCGCCATCACCGAAATCAATACCGGCGTCAACATGTACGAGCTGCTCACCGGCCGATTCACTACCCCGATCCCGCGCGGGCGCGCGGTCCACATCCCATGCAAGGTCACCGGCGCCGTCGCCGCGCAGACCAAAGTCATCGCCAGCTTGACTCCGTATCGGAGGTGGCCGGAATGACTCCGATCGACCTCGACACCCTGGACTCCCGTCTGGTCATGCGGGCGGTCGACACCGAGCTGAAACGCCAGAACGACGAAAAGCGCGCTCGCCACCCCGAATTCGTCATCGAGATTCTCGACAACGAATACGGCGGCCACGGCGAAATCACCGACTATATCTCGGCCAACATCGTCTGGAAACGAAACGCGACCTCGACAGGCACCATCGTCCTCAACGGCGATGACCCCCTCGGCGCGTATGCGATGCGCTGCCGGACCACCGTCGTGCCGATCATCGCCGAGGTCAACGGCTACAAGTGGACCGGTCGCGTGGATACCGCCAGCTGGGATCTCGTCGACGGCGTAGCAACCTATACGCTGCAACTGATTTCGGACTGGCAGTGGTTCCACCGAATCCTCGTATGGCCGAATTTTCTGCTCCCCATCCAATTCCAGGTACCCAAGGAAGCCATCTATATCGGCCCGGCATGTACTGTCCTGGCTGCCATGTGCTTCGAGCAAGCCATTCGGTTACAACTCGGGTTGTGGGAGGTCGTCAACAACATCCTCAATCCGGCCGCGTGGTTCGCGACGGCGGTAATGAAGGAAGGGCTTCTCACCCCGATCGCGGTCGTGCCGATCAACCCGCTCACCGATACGTCGAAATGGGTTGCCATATCGGGTCGTATGGACACGGTCGCGACCTTGAGCGAGCAGGTGTGTAAGGACAACGGTATCGATCTGTCTGCCGAAGCGTGGCGGCCCGGCGACCCGCAGCCCTGTCCACAGTGGTACACCCTGAACGAAGCCTGCGTGGTCGTGCGGATCAAGGACAAGTCCGGTGTCACCGGCCCGACCGGCACGATCGTCGACGGGCTGATCAAAGAAGCCGTCGATATCGCCGATGGCATGCTCGGTGAAATCCTCGACCCGTTCGCCGACTCCGAATACCGGCCCGAGGGAATCAATCTCGCGCCAGCGTTCGGGGTGAACTGGGTCCGGCCCTGGACGGTGCTGCTGCCCGATGTCCCGCGGTCAGGCATCAAGGAATGCCACATCACCGAGCATCACCCGCTGGCCTACACCGTCGTCGGCGGCGGGCGGTCACCATCGTGGGTGAACAAAATCATCGACGTGATCTTCGAGTTGATCCTGTCCGAGATCCTCACGGTGCTCGGCGCCGCGGGTATCAGCTCCACGCTGCTGGATGGATTGTTCGACAACATCATCCTCGCGTTCCAGCAGATCGAGAACGCCAAACGCCGATTCAAGCTCGGCCGGTTCGGGTTTCCCGAATTCTTCACCGGCACAGGATCAACCGCCTACACCCTCGACGAATTCTTCGCTCTCGAAATCGCTATGTGGGATACGCGCGGCTATACGAGCTGCCAGGCGGTGATGTATGACGGAATCCCGTACAGCCTCGGACGCGATTATCAAAATGGTGATCTGATGTCGTGGATTCACGCCGGGAAGCTCTACACCGACTACATCACCGAAATCGATGCGACGGATGATCGCAACGAACGCGTCACCGTGCTGACCAAAATCGGTGACGGGTCCGCCCAGGAATCCCCGTGGGCGAAATTGCAACGCCAGCTCTCCGGTTTCAAGTCCGCGATGCAGATCGCGATGCTGTCCTCCAACTGATTTCATCAAGGGGGTACCTCAGTGCCCATCACCACCAATCCCGATGGGTCGATCACCTGGACCGGCTCTGTCACCTTCTCCGGCGCCACCGACCCCCTCTCGACCGGCGTCGCCACTCTCACACTTACTCCGGCGGGCGGTGTCAGTAATCTGCCCGCGCTGGTCAACGGTGAACCCGGCGTGCCGCCGAGGTTCCGCAACGTCGTTGTGCACCAAGTCCCGTACGGCACAACGCCTCCCGCGCCCACATGGACGCTGGTCTCGCCCGGTGGCGCGGGCACGGCCTCGGTCTATGACCTCGATATCCACCTCAACTCCGGCCAGCAAGGAGCCGCGGGCACCAACGCCGCGGTGCTCACCGCAGGCGACGTCGTCTCGACCGGTATCCAGGACGGCTGGGAGCTGATCTATTCCGCAGCCACCGCGAAACTCGTGGCCGGGCCGCCACGGCGGGTGATCGGCCCGTTCATCTCCGCCTTCAACGCGCCCTACAACGGCAACGCGGGCAGCTACGTCGTCTCCACCATCGGCATACCCGCCCAGCCGTGGGCGTGGCGGCCCCGCGCCTCGGCACACCTCTACGTCGGCGGCACACCCAACGTCCACGTCGATGCTGTTGTGCGCCTGGGCGATCCGGTCGCCGGGGACATCGTCGGCTACGGCCTTGGCGTGACCGGCGCCGGACCGGTCCCGGTGAACGTGGTCCCGCATTTCGGCGGCGCGATCACCGGCACCAGCACCTACGGCCAAATCGCGGCAGGTACCGCAGCGACGCTGTATCTGGTCGCGGTCCAGACCGCCAGCACGACCGACAACTGGAACACCGTGAACACCAACGGCCAGTTCATGATCGACGTGGTGCCGATCTGATGCCCAGCCCACAGTTCATGCAGGCATTCGGCACCGCGCTCGGAGATCTGATCGGCGCCAACATCGCCGACGCGATCACCCAGACCACCGGCGGCATCATCAACCTGCGCGGGTGGGCCACCCAGCTACGCCAGCAGGCCGCCGACGCGATCAATAAGGCCATCCGCGCACAAGCCACCGCCGACACCGCCCAGAACACCGCCAACGCAGCGCACGTCGTCGCCAACGGCAAGCCCTCGATGGGTGAGATCCCGTTATCCACCGACCTGTGGAAGACCCTCTCGCGCGCCGAGCAGTCCACCTTTCCTCGAACCCAGCTGTCATTCGGAAGCGCACCGTCGACCGCGTCCGGCGGCAGCCAGTCTGGATCGCACTCCCACACGCTCAACCGGGTACCGGACTACCAGCCCTCCGGCAACGGCACCAACTACCTCGAACTCGGCTTCATCCGCGTCACCAAGGACTGCGCCTTGTCCGAAGTGGGGTTCATCTCCGGCAACAGCCAGACCTTCGCCGGTATCAACGGCTGCTACCTCGGCGTATTCAAAATGGACACCGCCACCGGCGCGCTGACCCTGCTCAACCCTGGCTCGGCCACGGTGAACATCGCGAACTCGGTGACCACACGCAACACCGAGCACCGGTTCTCCCTCGGCGTCACCATCAACGCCCGCCAGCACGAGATCTACGCCATCGGCGTGCTCCAACAGACCGGGCTGATTCAGACCGCCGCCGCACTGATGTGCACCACGCTCGCCGATCTCAACCGCTCCGAGACCGCGTACCCCCGCAAGAACTACGCCTACGCCGGGACCTACAGCGCGATGCCCGCATTCGTCGCCGAGTCCGATCTCAACTACGACCGCTCCACCAAACTGCCGTTCTTCTACCTGCGGGAGGCCACGTGACAGACAAGCTCGCGCACGTCAAACAGTTCTTCGTCGGCGTTGTCCTCGACGGCTTCGGCCAGCGGAAATTCACTGGTATCGAGGGACTTTCGGTCGATCTGCTCTACATCCACAACAAGGTCGTCCCAGCCCTGTACGACGCGATCAAAAGCGACGACCCCGCCTACGACCCGCACAACGAAATCGTCCACGGCGCAGCCGGAACCGAGGCAACCGGGACAGGGGCCGTGCGCTGGTTCGTCGAACTCCTCGAGGCTGATCGCGCCTTCCAGGGGCTCAAGGACGAGACCTGCGAGCTGTATGTCCGCATGTACAAATCCTGCGCGCAGAACGGGTGCTTCCTCGACGGCCTGCGCGCCGCGCTGCGCGCCGACGACCCCGCATGGAGGGCACACCCATGAGCGCACGTTATTGGCCTCTGGCCCGCAATTCCTTCGAGCTCTCCTCGGGGTTCGGTCCGCGGTGGGGCGGATTCCACGCCGGGCAGGACTTCGCCGCCTTCGACGGCACCCCCATCTACGCCTGCCAAGCCGGGACCGTGCTCTACATCGGTGCCGCCTCCGGCTACGGCGAATGGATCGTGCTCGACCACGCCGACCACGAAGGCGGCGGCGTCACCGAATACGGCCATATGTGGGACGCACGAACCACCGGCCTGCGGGTCGGCGACCACGTCGACGCCGGGCAACTCATCGCCTACGTCGGCAGCAACGGCCAATCCTCCGGCCCGCACCTGCACCTGTCGGTGATGCCGCGCGGCTACGACCCCAACACCAAAATCGACCCCCTCCCGTGGCTGGCCGAGGCCAGCTACATCGGCGAAAGTGACGACACACCAATGCCCCTCACTGGTCTGGACTTCGCCGGGGGCCGCCCCGGCGCCGCAGCCATCCGCGACGCAGGCTTCAGCTTCGTCGTGCGATACCTCTCCGACGGCGGCCGGTCACTGCCCGGCAAGCAGTTGCTCCCCTGGGAAGCCGACGACTACCGCGCCTGCGGCATCGAGATCGTCAGCAACTGGGAGACCTGGGCCGATCGCATGCGCGACGGCTGGCAGGCAGGCGTCGACGACGCCAATGCCGCACTCGCACATGTCCTTCGATGCGGGGGCCGGTCCGACCGCCCGATCTACTTCAGCGCCGACTGGGACGCCGCCGAATGGGAGCAGGACGCCATCGACGACTACCTACGTGGCGCGGCCTCAGTCGTCGGCGCCGAGAACGTCGGCGTGTACGGCGGTTACTGGGTCGTGCGGCGCTGCCTCGACAACGGCACCGCCGCCTGGGCGTGGCAGTGCGAGGCGTGGTCGGGCGGGAATGTCGACCCCCGCGCTCAACTGCGCCAGCTCAACAACGCGGGCTACGCCTACGTCGGCGGCGTCCAATGCGACCAGAACATCGCTCTCACAACCGATTACGGACAGTGGTCGGCTCTCACGGAAGGCAACGACATGAACCCTGAACAGGCACGCCAGCTCACCGAAATCTGGGAACAGCTGCGCGGCCCCGGCGGCAACGGCTGGGCACAGCTCGGCCAGAACCGCGACGGTCAGAACCTCACCCTCGTCGACAAGGCTGCTCAGCTCGCCGCCCAGCTCGACACCATCGCCGCCGCACTGCCCGCGCTGGCTGCCCGTATCGAGAAGCTGGAAGCGAAGTGAAAGCGCGCCTGCTGCGCCTGGCGCAGATGGAACCCGCGCTCGTGCGCTCGGTACTCGTCGCGATCTCCGCCGTCGTGGCCGTCGTTCTCGGCCGGGCCGTCGACGTCAGCTGGATCGACACCACGGTCACCATCTACGGAATCGTCGCACCGATCGTGGCGGGCTGGTTCATCCGCGGCGCCGTCATCGCACCCAAAGCCCACGCCGAACGCGCGGCGCTCCGGTGAGTATCGACTGGGTCAGCATCGCGACCTTCGCTGGCGGCGGCCTCGGCGTGGAGGCCGCCCGCCGCACGGCCAGCATGCTCACCGCCCGGCGCCGACGAGACCATCCCACCGACACCGAAGCCCAACATGACCGGCTCGAACTCGCCGAGCACGATCTGCGCGTCTCCGAGCTCCAGCTCGAAATGGCGCGCGACGTCAACAAAATGCTCGTCGCGACACTTGAGACCTACCGGCGAGAACTCGCCGACCTGATGGCACGTGTCGACATCCTCGAAACCAAACTCCGCGCCAGCGACGCCGAACAGGATCGGCTCAAAAAGCTACTGCGGCACGCTGTTTCGGTACTGCGCGACTTCCTCGAAGTCGCCGCAGACCACAACATCCCCGCACCCGAGATGTCCGACGACCTCAAAGCGGAGATCGAAAGGGGGTAACCCCATGAGCATTCCGCCCGGCGTGATCACAGTCCAGGTCGCCGCACTGCCGTCCACGGCGGGCGCTGTGCGGACGGCCAGCATCACCGCTATCCCCTCACGCGATCTGGTGTGGACACCGACCGGCCAGCACCTGTCGAGCATGTGCACCACCTTCCCCGCCATGGGCTGGGTGCTGCTGCCCGCAGTCGACCAGGACGGATTCGTCGCCGCCGGAACCACCGACGCCGTCATGGGCTGGTCCTACCTGATCAACGCGACCTGGACCGAGGCCGACGGCACACACCGCGTCGAGAACGGCATCATCCAGGTCTTCAAGAATCAGACCAGCGTCTTTCTGACCGACTGGAACTCCGAGCTCGTTGTCCCGCCGGACTACCGCGTCTCCTACGTCCGCACCGTCAACGGGCTCGAACCCGACGACCACGGCAACGTCCACGTCTCCGCCGTCGTGACCTCCACCGGCATCACCGATTCCAGCGCCGTCGGCCGCTCGATCCTCACGGCCGCCGACAGCCAGACCGCGCGCGCCAGCATCGGCGCGGGCACCTACACCAAACCCAGCACCGGGATACCCGCTCTCGACCTCGGGGCCACAGTGCAGGCCAGCCTCGCCCGCGCCGACGGGGCCGTGCCGCGCGGCGAGCTCATGGTGAACGTGCGTGACCACGGAGCCCTCGGCGACGGCGTCGCCGACGACACCGCGGCGATCACTGCGGCCTACACCGCCGCGGCAGGGCGCCCGCTGTATTTCCCCGCAGGCACCTACCCGGTCACCACGCTCCCGGACCTCGCCGACGGCAGCCGCCTCATCGGCGAGGGGCCACTGCGCTCGGAGATCCGCTACTCCGGCACCGACACCCTGTTGACCCTGACCGGCAAGCAGGACATCGCCTTCCGCTCGCTCGGTATCCACCTCAGCGGCGCCGGGGCAACCGCGATCACACTGTCAGGCTGCTTCCAGATCGCCCTCGACGACGTCCGCATCCGCGGAGCTCATACCAGCGCGACCGGCGCGACGTACCGGAACCAGACCGGCCTGCGCCTGGTCGCCAACACCGGCAACACCCGAATCCACAACACCGTGCTGGCCAACCTCGGTGTCGGCCTCCAGACCGACGCCATCCAGAACGAGATCACCAACTCCAAGGTGGTCAACTGCTACAACGGCATCAAAGGAGCCGGGGCGGGTAACTCCTCCGGGCTGGCCGCGGTCGCAACCGAATTCATCGCCGACGGCGCAACGACCACCGCCGCGCACGTCGTTATCGAAGGCGTCGGTGCCACATGGATTTTCGAGTCGTGCTGGTTCGAAGGCAGCGACTACGGGCTCATCGTCGGCACCCTCGGTGTCGGCGGTCCGTCGAGTTTCGCCATGATCGGCTGCAAGATCGGGGCGAAAAGCGTTGGTATCCAGCTCAACCGGTGCCGTCAGCCGTCACTGATCGCGTGCGAGTTCAACGAAGACCAAGGCACGATGATGACCGAGCTCGTCTTCGCCGCAGGCGGCGACGAGGCCATCGAGGGCTTTGCCGCCAACCTCGTCACGACCCTGCGCCCGGATTTCTCCGACGCGGACTTTCCCCAGTACTGGAATGTGCTCCGGCGAGGGCAAGCACGATTTCCCAATCTTCGCTCCTCGTCGAACCTTTCGGTCGCTGGAACAACGACCACAGGCAGCCTGCGGGTCACCAACGGCGCAGGCGCAGCGCGGGTGCTCACCAGCGACGCCGAGGGCAACGCCAGCTGGCAGACGCCCGGCAGCGGGGGAGGAACCGCGCCTGATGCGACGAGCACCGTCAAGGGACTCGTCCAGCTGGCAGGCGACTTCGGCGGAACCGCCGCTGCGCCCACGGTTCCCGCGCTGGTCAACAAGGCCGACGCGGCTCGGCAGATCATCGCCGGAACCGGCCTGAGCGGCGGCGGCAGTCTCGTCGCCGACCGGACCCTCGCCGTCGTCTACGGCACTGCTGCGGCAACAGCCTGTGCAGGCGACGACCCGCGCCTGTCCAACACCCGTGCGCCGACCGGCGGGACGGTCGCCTGCGACTTCGTATGGGTCGCCCAGACCGGCACCCGAACCACCGGCGTAGGCGACCTCGCCGCAGGCATGTACGTCGGACGCCCGTTTACCCTGACCAAGGCCATCTACCAGTTCGACAGCGCCGATGGCGGTGGCTCGAGCACCGTCGAGCTACGCCGCAACGGCGCCCAAGTGCCCAACTCGAATCTCTCCGTCACCGCCACCAGCCAGGTCGACAACACGACGACCGACGCGGCGCGCACTGCGGCGATCAACATCTCCTACGCCGTCGGCGACCGGCTTGCCCTAGCCCTGACAGCTCCCGGCACCACACCCGGAAAGGGGCTGCGCGCCTATCTGTTCGGAACCTGGGACTGATGTTCGTCACACGGGCCTCCGCCCCCGCTGGCGCGAATCCCATGGGCATGAACCTGGCGACCAACTTCGCCATGACGGCCAACACCGCCGCGCAGGTCACCGGGTGGGCGGCCCGCGCGGGGTTCGGCGCCACCGTGATCACCAGCAGCAAACTCGTCGCCGACGGAGGCGCAGCATGGATGCTCAACGCAAAAGCGGTGCTGACTGCGGCCTGGCCGAGCTCGACGGCGCTGACGCTGACGGTCATGAAGAACGCCACGTCGGTCGCGACGATGGCCATCCCCTTCAACAACACCACCGCCACACTCACATCGGTCGCGCTCACCCTCGCCAGCGGCGACACCGTGTGGCTCAGCTACACCACCCCGCTAGGAGCCTCCGCGACCCTGCTCAGCGGAGCGACGAACACCTATCTCTACTTCACCTGACCGCAGAAAGGACACCATGCTCGCGATCGTGCTCGAGCTGCTGCTCGTGATCATCAAGCACGCACCCGAAATCGCGGCACTGGCCGCCTCGGCCAGCGCCTGAAACGTGCTGATCGAAATCGCCCTCCCTTCCCGAAACCGGGAAAGGGAGGGCGATTTCGTCGTTTCGCGGATCTCACAACTGAGCGAGCCGAGTTAGCTTCACATAGATGGTGTCGCCGTCCGCCTCCAACCTCGCTGAGCACGACCACGCACTGCGAAGCAGCGCACCGAAACTGTTCTGGCTGTCCACGTTCCCGGCCGCCGTCCATCCCGCAGCAGCGTCACCCGTGACTGTCTCCCCGGAGAACTTCGCCGACCCCGGCGACTTCAACTCACCCTCTACGAGCTCCCTGCACTTACCCGTGAGCAGGCGCTGCCGGTGCATCTCCAAGTTCCTCGCCTCGTCCTCGGGCGAGCTGGAGCATCCAAGAACCACCATCGCGACGGCAACCAGCGGTATGCAAGTCGCGCTGCTCTGTCGGACTTGACGCGCTGACATCATGACATTTGCCCCCTCATCTGCGACCGATGCAAAGATCGTCCGCCGAGCCGATCGCGCCGTCAACCGGACCATCCGCTGAGATTCCGAACCTCGACGCCAGGCCACGCGAACATCGTTGTGCAGCTGCGCGATCTCGTAGGACATCGATGCCACGAAGACCGCTGCGTCAACATCATCGGCCCTCACGGGTCGGATTCAGCGATCGGTTGATGCCCTGACCCTGCCCGGTCCCTCCCCGCTCAACGGAGGGCGCTGGCGCAGGGGGACTTCTTACCGCTGCACGTGGGTCGGTGCCTTGGCCCAGCCAATGCAGCCGCTCGGCCTCGGTCAGCTGACCTTGTCGATCAAGCCTCTCGTACGCTGCCTGTCTCGCCGCGTCTTGAGCTCGCGCTGCCTCACGCTCGGCCGCCCGTTCGCGCTCGCGCTGTTGTTCTGCCGTCTCGCGTTCGGTATGCGCGTTGTCGCCGCGCTCGACGATCACACCGAGGGTATCGATCCCTTTGACGATTTCGCGGCGGGCTTCCTCACGTACCTGCTCCAACCGCGACTCGATTGTCCGCACTTCTTCCGAAGTGTGGCCAGAGGCCACGAAATCATCTCGCGCCTGCACCAACTCGGCTTCCCGGATTTCCGCGAGGTCGCGGCTCAACGTCGCGTGTGCATCACGCACCTTCTCGACAGGAACCGCTTCGCCACTATCCCAGGCTGAATTAATGTCTCGGGCCTGATCTTCCATGGCCTGCGCTAGCTCAACGTTCTTCACTTTTATTTGTTCACGCGTTTCCGCGGTTTTTGCTAGCTCTCGGTCACGGGCTTGCTCGTTCTCGCGCGTCTCGCGTACTTCGCGAGCCCGTTCTGCGTCCTTCCGGCCGCGTTCGGCCCCTTGGCTGAACTTCTGCACAGCTCGGAATCTCTCGGCAGTCTCACGCGCCTGCGCAAGCGTTGCGATTTTCCCTTTGCGCTTTTGGAGGTCGACGGCTACCTGCTCGCGTGCTACGTCTGCAACCCCTGGCAGCTCGAGCTGAGGCGAAGGCTTTTCGAGTGATATCCCCTTCCCGAATGCTACGCGGGCTTGATCGCGCGTCAGCTCGATGTGAATTACCCTGTTCTTGAATTCGTCACGCAGTTTGGACAGCTCACGTACATACTTTGGCGACATCTTCTCGCCAACAACAGTTCGTATAGTGAGCGTTTCTATTTCACGGGCGGCGAGAAGCTCCCGATCCTTCTTCAGTTCCCGGAGATCATTCGCGCTTCCGGTTTGACCGGACTTCTCCTCTAAGGCGTGAATCTTGCCGTGATCATCGGCACGTTCCTTGTCGTAGTGGCGCGGCCCCAGAGAGGTAGGACGCGGGTCCGGATGCCTCACATGGCCCTGTTCGCGGTCCCCCAGGACCTCGTTGGTGCCGCTCTCGAAAATCCGTCCCCGTTCCGGCGGGTTGAAATCTTCCCGGATCTTGTCGTACTCGTCGGGCATCGCCGAACGCACCCCCAATGACGTCCTTGAACAGGACGGCTTTCGCTACGCGCCTCCGCGCGATAACGCGTACTCTTCAGCGAATTCGCGCAGCATTTCAGCGATGGCGGAGAACATGCCCCCGTCGGCAGGATCGTGGTCGTCGATCATGAGCCTCATCAGCCCATAGGCGGTATCGCCGTCGGCATCGAATCCGTATTCGAGCATCGGATTGACGTGATCGTAGAATGACTTGTCACGGCCGAACCATTGATAGTCTTCCCAATGCGCGCCTGCGAACCGGATGAAGCACTCGCCGAGGAAGCAAATGAACGCGTCAGCAATATCGGCATTCTCGGGCTTCATCGCCGTTGCCATATCTGGGAACAACTCAGCGACCGTGACGTCCAATTGCCTCAACTCAGGCGCATCCTCGGGCCACGGCGCAGACGGAAGATCGCCTATCTCGGCCCGGCGCAGGAACTTTCGCACTTGTGCCGCCCTGCGATCGGGGTCGACCCATTTTCCCCACTCGGACTGCTCGAGTGGTACGCCGAGGTCCATGCCCAACTGGTCGCCGGTTCCCATGCTTGTCCCTTCGTGGTGTCGTGCAGTCGATTCGGAGGTTCCACCGTGAGTGTCGGCCTTGCATTATTCCAGTCGCGCGTCCATCCCGTGAAAGCCTTGCAGGAATCGGGTCATGCCCGCGAAGTTGTTGACCGCTCGCGGTAGCAGCCCTCCTGCTACGTAGGTGAAGAACGGTATGCCGTAGTTGGTTGTCGTGTGTGGCACGACGATCGCGGGTTCGAATCCGTCGTAGAGGGTCAGGATCGACTTTTCGCCCATGTGGACCAGGTGCATCTCGTGGTATTGGCGGCGGTCGAACCAGCGGCCGTGTCCGTAGCGGATCAGGCATTCGCCGAGGAAAACAACGACCTGGTCGGCGCGGTCAGTGTTTTCGGGGGCGACCATGGCTTTGCGGTTCGGGAACCAGTCGGTGAGCAGCGCGCCGATCCGCTCGACGTCGGCGCTGTCATCGCTCCACGGCTGCGGTGGCAGGTCGTCCCATCCGATGTGATCGAGGAAGGTCTGGAGTTGCCGCACGCGACGGTACGGGGCGATCCAGGCGTCCCACGCAGGGTTGGCGCTCGGGCCGGGGCTGGCGTGGAGGAATCGCTGGAGTGCCGCGGCGGCCGCGGTATGGCGTTGTTGTTCGCGGCGTCGGTATTCGTCGTCGACGTATTCGGTTTCGGATTCGGGCCGGAAGTGGCTGCGGATGTAGTCGAAGCCGTATTCGGCCGCGTAGTTCAACCAGAACCGCACAGCGGTCGGCCCTTCACCCTTCGGATCGTCATCTTCGTTGTAGACGGCGGGTCCAAAAGTGGAGTAACACCACTCGTAATCGGTGTAGTGGGTGTAGCACTCGCCGAACCATCGCAGGAACTGATCGACCAGATCGGCATTGGCCGGGTCGGCGACGGTTTCCTTATCGGGGAAGATCTGATCGAATGCCTCGCCGACGCGATCGATGGCCTCGCGAGACCAGATCGGTTGCGGCAGATCAGGGAACGTCTCGGTGGCGAATCTTCGCAACTGGGCGTCCATCTGAGCGAACCAGCGCACCCAGTCGGCCGGGCCGGGAGGCGTGGGCCGGGTGGTGGGTGTGAGGTCGAGCTGGCCGAGATCGATCATCATCTGCTCGTCGTTGCTCATCTCGCCCCTTATCGGTGTGGGTTGTCGATGATTGTCGCGGGGCTGTCGGGTACGAGGTCGGGCGGGAGGCGTCCCAGGTCGATACGTCGTGGTGGCTGGATCGGGGGCATGCCGTGTGATCGGCGGCGGGGCTGTCGTGCGCTGCCGTTTACCAGGTCTGTGACCAGCGCCTCGTACAGTGCTCCGGTCTGCCTGAACGGGGCGCTCAGTGGGCAGTCCGGGAGGGATTGGGGCCATTTGTCGAGAAGCACGGAATAGCAGGCGATCTGGGCGATGAGTTCGCCGACTGTGGCTGGGTCCGGATCGTCATCGTCGATGAGGACCACCGCGTCGGGATCGTTGCCCAAATGCCAGGTCACCTCATCGTCGAGTGCGCGGACGACGGTCGTGTAGAGGTCGAGTGCATCGCCTTCGAGGTGGTACACGGCGAGGTCGTCAGCGCTGCGGATGACCACATGCTCGAGTAGTTCCATCCACAGCCCGACGCAGACACGGGTTGCGTGCCCGAGCTGGGTCGATGGGTCGAATAGGCCGTCCCACAGGCTGAGCAAGCGAACCATGTCGGGAAGCGGAGCCAGCCCGGCATCCGCGGCCGTGTCCGGTCGGTCGTGCGCTCGCCGCCCGCTGCCGGTGATCGTCCATTGCCATTGGCCGTCGCGTGAGTCTCCGTAGATGTGCCCGTCAGCCGTCAGTGTTTCCAGGATGTGTGTCAGCCTGGGTAGCGAGCTGTACGAAATCGCTTCAGCGATCTGGGTTGTGGTCTCGGTGCCGCCTGTGTCGGCGAGGTGCCGGAGCACTCGGAGTCGTGCTGCGGTGTTCTCGCTGTCGCGTCGGGAACGGGCGCGGCGGCCCATGGGTCCTCCGGGAGGGTATGAGTCATTGACGTTGACGTGTCGGGTTTTCGGAGGTTCAGTCCGTTCGGCGGCCGATACCGCCGTGCATCACGAGTCGGGTTGTGGGCAGATCCGATCCCAGGAACTGCTGGACCGGTGCGATGCCGGGCGAGAGTGGTTCGAAGCCTTTCATCAGCGTCTCGATCTCGCCTGCGGATCGGTAACACAGTTGCGCGGAGGTGTTATCGGTCTCCGAGTGTGACCGCGACTGGAACTTGGGATGGGTGTCGTCCGTTGCGTGGGCGACTACCAGGTAGCTGCCGGGTGCCATGACGTCGCGGAACGCCGCGATGATCTCGCCGGGATACTCCTCATCCATCACGTAATGCAGGACCCCGACGATGAGTAGGGCGATCGGCTCGCTGAAGTCGACGAGCGATTTAGCTTCGATCTCGTCGATGATCTGCTGCGGGCTGCGAATATCGCCCTGCACGACCGACACGCCGCGCGGCCTAGCGAGCAGCACTTCGCAGTGCAGGCACGCCACGGGGTCGTTGTCGACGTAGACGACTCGTGCTGTGGGGTGGATCTCGCGCGCTACCTCGTGCACGTTCGGTGAGGCGGGGATGCCTGATCCGAGGTCGATGAACTGCTTGACTTGTGCGTCGGCAGCCAATTCGACGGCGTGGACGAGGAATTTGCGGACGAGCCAGGCCAGGGTCTTGGTGTCGGGAGCGACAGCGAGCAAGCGGTGGGCGACCTGCCGATCGACCTCGTAGTGGTCTTTGCCTCCGAGCATGTAGTTGTAGATCCGTGCGGAGTTGGGAACCGAGGGATCGAAGCCGGGCGAACGATCTTGCATGGCAGCGGTTCTCCAATCCGGTTGTGCGTCAGTAGGTAATGGCGTCACCACCGTCGGTAGCCCCCTTCGTCGCGTTGGGCTCGCAGGCGTGGCGTGGAAAGCTCCGGCTGGTCGATCAACTCGCTAATCCACTGGCTAGCACCGGAATTCGCTGACATGGTGGTCTGACTGGCCGGATGTCCTGAGCGGCCGATGCCGCCGGAGAAAACCCACTGCGTTTCCAGGTCGTTGACGTTGTCGATGAACGCCTGTATCGGTGCGATGCCGGGCGGGAGCAAGTCGAAGCCCGCCATGAACTTTTCGATCTCGGCGGGAAAGCGATAGCACAGTTGAGCTGGGGTGGCGAGGGTGTCGACCTGGGTCTGGTGGATGAACTCGGCGTCGGTCTCGGTGGACCCGTGAGCGAGGGCGAGATAGCTGCCCGGCGCCATCGCGTTACCGAACACAGCAACGATTCCGGCGGGGTCTTCCTCGTCCATCACGTGGTCGAGTACGCCGACCATGGTCACGGCGACGGGCTCGCGGAAGTCGATGAGCCCCTGCGCATCGAGTTGCTCGACGATCTGCCTCGGACACCGGATATCGGCCTGCATCACCGTGCGGCTTCGCTGGTGCGCCACCAGCGCGTCGCAGTGCGCGCGAACCATGGGATCGTTGTCGATGTAGACGACACGGGCCGCGGGCTCGATCTCGCAGGCCACCTCGTGAACAGTTGCGAGCGCGGGCAGGCCGGTGCCGAGGTCGATGAACTGGCGCACGCCCGCCTCGGCGGCCAATCGCACAGCACGGCACTGGAATACGCGGACGAGCATCGCAACGGTCCTGGAGTCCGGCGCGATCGCGAGCATGCCGTCCGCGATCTTCTGGTCGGGCTCGTAGTAGTCCTTGCCGTCCCGCAGGTAGTCCCAGATCCGCGCGGAACTGGGCACGAACGGGTTGTAGACAGGAACACGATCCAAGCCGGTCACCGTGCTCACCACAGCCGCTGCCCCAGAGTCGTTGTCACATGCCGGGTTTCGAACTCGAACAGGACCCGGTTCCACAAGCGGCGTGGCATCCCGGCCGCGAGGCATTTACCCAGCTCCAACCCGCCCAGGCCGATCACCTTGCGGCCCTTGCACAACGTGTCGACATAGACGGTGCCGTTAACGACATGCCACGCCGCCGAGCAATCGGAAAGAACCGTCGCCTGACGGTCGACCCCACCCACGTGTGCCATCTCCCGCCTCCGTCATCGATGGTGGACAGCCCGCGACCGGGACGACTGTCACCGGGGACGGGCACATACCTCGAACGTTAGGAACGGCCGGATCGCACAGGCTATAGATTTGCGAATGTTTGCGATACTTGTTGACCGAAGAGGCTGTGAACAGCGACGATAGATGGATAGTCCCGCAAAGCTCGTACTATCTACCGAGGATGGATCATGGCACTGCGACTTCTGGGCGGCCCCACCAACAACACCGGCTCTCCTCGTTTGTGGCTGGATGAGGAACGAAATCTGTACCTCGCCCAGGGATACCCGGTACCTGGCGATAATGGGCAGGTGGAGATACCGCATATGCTGCTGCGGTGGCTGCAACCCGGCACGTATATGGGTAGTGAGATGCGAGACTCCGGCCGAGGTTCGTTTCTCGTTGCCGGACAGCCGATCACAAGCCAGGACATATTGGAGCAGATGAAGATTCCCGATCATGAGACCGCAGTCGAGGTCCCCGTCGCCAAGAGTCCATGGGAATGGTGAGCGCGTGCAATATCTGAACGTCGACGAAACGAACACCCTCATTCGAACTGCACGTTCGGAAGCGTTCCACCTCGAGGTATCCGACGATCATTCTGCGGTCGCTGACGAAACGGAGCCGATGCGCCGCGTCCTTGCGGGGTTGCCTCCGTTCGAGCAGGATGCCTACCCCGACAGTTGGCGAGAATGGGACGAACTGGTCATGGCAGTGACCGGGGCCGGTGTCGCGATGCGCCGGGTGCGCGTGGTGACTGAACCTCTAACCGACTACGTGCGGTTTCTTCATGCGCTGACGGATCGGAATGTGGCTCTGGGCGAAGATATTCGGTGGTTGCCACGGCATCAGGTCGAGACCGCTGACTACACCCCGGATGAATGGTGGCTCGTCGACAGCAGCAAGGTCGCGTTCACAATCTTCGCGACCAACGGCGACTTCGTCGGCAGTGCCGTCACTGCCGATCCGATGATCGTGGACCGCTGCGTTTCGGTGCGAAATCACCTATGGGCGAAGGGCATTCCTCATCCGGAGTATGGGCCGGTGTTGCAAGGCGGATGAGTGGCTGAGGTTGAGCAGGCACGCCAAGCGTTCGGTGCGCGGCTGCGGGATCTCCGCAAGTCCGCGCACCTGACGGGGCTGCAACTCGCAGCCGGAGCGGGCTGGCACTCGGCGAAGGTTTCCCGCATCGAGCACGGCAAGCAAACGCCAAACGACGCCGACCTGTGCGCGTGGTGCCGCATCTGCGACGCTGAACTACTCTTGCCCGATCTTCGTGCCGCTCTGGCGAATATCGAGGCGCTCTGGCAGGAATGGCGTCGTGTTGCCGCGGCAGGGCACGCACAACAGCAACGCAGGCGGATCGACATGGAATCCCGCGCGAAACGCATTCGGAACTATGAACCATCTGCGATTCCTGGTCTACTCCAGACTGCGGCCTATGCGCGTGAGGTACTGACGTCGTGCATTGAGTTCGTCGGTGGTCTCGATGACGTCGACCGTGCGGTTGCCGCCCGCATCGAGCGGCAGCGAATCTTGCGGCACGGCACGACGCGTATCACGGTGCTACTCGCCGAGCAGGCGCTCTACACCACGGTAGGCAACGACCAGGTAATGATTGGCCAGCTCGACTACCTTGTCGAGGTGATGTCTTTGCCGAGGCTCACCCTCGGGATTATCCCCAGGACAGCTCGATTCATTTACACCACGACCTGCTTTGTCCTGCTCGATGAACGACTAGCCGAGGTCGAGACGATCTCGGCCGGGCTCACCGTCACGCAACCGCGTGAACTTGCCTACTACGAGAAGGTATGGGTAACGCTTCACCGGCAGGCGGCCTACGGCGGTGCGGCTAAAGCCTTGATTGCCGATGCGCGGGAGCGACACCACCACTTGCGATGACGCACCATGTCGGACACCAGTTGAAGGCATACGAGGCAACGCCGTAGGCCATTGTTCTCCTTGATTTTCCTCCGGTGAGAGGTGCTGTCGCGGCGCAAGTTTTGCCCCGTCGCCAGCGCCGTGCGCGGGCCGTCTTGTCGTGCACTGCGGAGAGCGACGTGTAGTTGGTTCTGGTAGCCGGTGCGGGGCTATCGGCTGCGGCGTCGTTTTCGTTCGTTGCCGAGCAGTGTGTGAATGATGGGCACGATCTCCTGGAACTGCGGCTGGTCGCGGCCCGATGGAGGGTTGATCCAGCTGGCGGAGTCGCGCCCTGGTGTCGGCAGTGTTGTCATCACGCCTTGGCGCAGCACGACGTTGTTCGCGGCGAATCTTGTTCCGGATGCGAACAGCAGGCTCCGACTGGGATCTGTCGGCGCTGCGGCTGTGAGGAACAGCCATTGCTCGCAGTGCCCGGCCGAACGCGAGGCAACGATAGGTACGTGATGAAGATCCTTGGTGCGCAGCGCGTTACGGACACGGCTACCCAATGGTGGCGGCATCGCGACCACACGTACGGCAGCGTCCGGGCCGCCGTGGAATGTGATGAGACCGCTCGGATCGAGAAAGACACGCAGCCCGAACTCGGCCTGATACAGCGCGCGGCGTTGCAGGACTGCCTGATGCTCAGACACGGTCATCGTGGCCGGAGTGGACGCGGTCAGGATGGACAAGGACACGAGCTAGCTCCTGGTGGTTGTGATGGGTTGTGAGAAAAGGTGTTTCGGTGTGAGTGACGCGTTCAGGCGATCCTGGACGCGTGGCGTGGGCCGCGGTGGCGGGATGGGTAGTGCCGTGGCAAGGGCAGGGGTCTGGTCACCCAGTCCTGCGGTGCTGTGGGCCGCCAGCTCTGGCGCTGGGTGGCCAGTTCGCGCTCGTCGCGCCGCCGGAACCACTCCATCGCCCCGAAGAACAGTCCGAAAAATGTTGTGACAATGCCGATTACGATGGCGGGGACGATCAGGGCATCCATAGGGTCCTGCAATTCAACGGTGTGAGGTCGGTTCGGCCGTCGGGTACTTCGATCGCGTTCAGGCGTGGGTTGTGTGAGCGCGCGAAAGCGGTCAGGAAGGCTCGGGCGACGCATTCGGGGGCGCAGCAGTCGTGCACCGCCACGGCGACATCCGAGCCGACAGGCGTGTACACGAACTGGATATGCACGACCGGCTCGGCCGCGGGCTTGCTGTGCGCAGGCATCACCCATCACCGGTCCTGGCTCCGTGAGCGCTCAGCGCACCGCAGTACGCGGGGTGGGATGAGCCATGGCGGCTCCTGGAGTGCGAGGCCAGCGGCTTCGAGCGCGGTGAGGCCGAGTTCGTCGGCCAGCGCCTGGAGGTAGGTGATGACCTCTGCCGCCTTGATGGCCGCGACCGCCTGATTGCCCGGCACCGTCCAGCCTGGCAGGTAGGACACCGCCCACATGTCGCCGCCGACGGCGCGCGCCTGGTGAGCGGTGTGGTCGCTCGACATTCGGTATCGGCCGACATGCAGGGACGTCGCTGCTTGCCGGTGTCTAGGCGGCGGTGCGTCGCAACGGGAACGCATGGACGCACGTGGCCGGGTCTTTCGTGAAATACGCTGCGGTAGTGATATTTTCACGATCCACACCTCTTGCTGCCTCGTGGAAGTGGGTGCGCCCGGCCCCCGATAACTCCTCGGTGTGGGAGAGCAATCGCTCCGGGCGCACTATCAGCACACCACCGGAACCCAAAACGACTACCCTGAACTGGGTAACCCAGTTTCAATCCGCGCAAAAGTCCAGGACGATTCCCAGTTCACCGGACCTCCTCACCCAGTACGGGTGATAGATCACCCAGTACGGGTGCCAGACATAGAGGGGCAGCATGTCCGACAGCGGCCAGACACTACCGAGACGACAGCTCGGCAAATATCTCCGAGATGCTCGAAACGCACTGAACTTGACCCAGGAGTCGGTGGCCGCCTCGTCGGAGGTAGCGACCTCGGTGCTGCAACGGCTGGAGAAGGGCCAAGCCACACGCGTGAAGGCGCGTGACCTCAAAGCGATCTGCGAAGTACTCGAAATGGCGGACGACACCACCTCCGCCATGGTCGGCCTGCTACATCAGGCGGCAGAGAAAAGCTGGTGGCATGCCTACGGGGACCTCATTCCAGCCAACTTCGATGTGTACGTCGGATTCGAGACCGCCGCGCGAGGGCTGACGATGTATCAACCGTCGCTGGTGCCAGGACTGCTCCAGACCGCCGACTACGCCCGCGCCCTCATCCGCGCCGTGAACCCATCCGCCAGCGACGACGCGCACGCACGACGGCTCGAACTTCGACTGAAACGACAGACCATCGTCACCAGAAAGCATCAACCAGTCACCTTGGATGTGGTTCTGCACGAAGCCGCACTACGGAGCAACGTCGGTGGCCCAGACGTCATGAAAGCCCAACTGGGCCACCTGGCCGAGGTCGGCAAGCTGGCCAACGTCACCGTTCGAGTGCTCCCGTTCTCCGCAGGCGCACCGGTCGGCGATCCGATCGGACAGTTCGCGATCATGGAGTTCGGCAAGGATGCCAAAGGCGAGCCGGTATGGCCGCCCGTGGTCTACCTGGAGACGTTCATCGGCTGTATGTACCTGGAAAAGACCGATGATGTGCGCCGGTACGATGAGGTGCACGACGTCGTCCAGCAGGCCGCGTTAGATGAGGGCACAAGCAGGAGCCTGCTTCGGCAGGTAGCGAAGGAGTTTTCCGCGTGACTACCGATGAGTCCGGCATCAACTGGCGCACCAGTAGTTACAGCGGCGACAAAGCCGACTGCGTGGAAGTCGGAGACCTGGACAACGGGCACATCGGCGTCCGTGACAGCAAGAATCGCACCGGACCGACGCTGCGCTTCACCCCGGCAGAGTGGGATTCCTTCACTGCGGGCGTGAAAAGCGGCGAGTTCGACCGACCGTAGCCGAACGCCAGCGGCCCCGCTTCGATCGTGCGTCGGAGCGGGGCCGCCGCCACGTCGGAGTGTACGGGCCGCTAGTTTCCGATCGTGATCGCGGGGAAGACGTAGTCGCCGGAGTCGTCGGACCCCCGCACGCCGTCGACAATCTCGCGGACAGATAGACCGGCACGGGCGGCGAGCTCGGCGGAGAATTCGATGAGTTCGTCGAGCCCTGCGGTCGACACGGTCACGCCGTTCGCGTCGGCTGCGGTGATGTAGACACCCGCGGTATCGGCCGCGGTGTCGAGAGCGTCGTTGCTGATCTCGGGCATCAGGTCCCCTGTCCTGTCTGCGTGCTGCTGTCGGGTAAGAGTGGATCGTCGAATCTCTTGCCTACCGACGGTTTCGGTGTGCCATCGGTAGCGGGCCACTCCAGTTCGGGCTGAATCGAATACACTCCGTGCTCGCCGATCAGATCATCGAGCACCCACTGCGGCGTCCAGTAGGCGAACAACGTGTTGAGCGACAGCTCACGCGCCGCGAGCCACTCTCCGGCACGGGTCTGGCTGAGGATCACTTCCTGGAACCGCTTCGTGACCGCCGCCGCGCTGGGGCGGATATTCGCGTTCCCGGCGGCGTCGGCCTGCGCGATGCGAGCGACCACCGCCTCCAGCCACGCCATCTTGGCCGCCCTGTTTCTCAGCGCCGTCTCGACGGCGGCGTCCGGCCCGGCCAGCTCCGGCCAGCCGCGGGCCTGGGCGTCGGCCCGCAGCTCCTGCGCGGAGACTGCGGGCCTCGGCGGCTCGGTCATCGAACCCAGCGCTCAGGCGCCATCGGCGCTGCCAGGGCACGGCACGAAGGTCACCAACTCTCTGGCGGAGAACTCGTCGACCTCCCCACCTGCGCGGGTGACCTTGACACTGCCTCGTTTCAGGATGCGCACGGCGGTGACCTCATGCCGGTCACCGAAGGCATCGAAGAGATAGGCGCCCTTGGTGATTCGGTCCGCCGGTAGCTGCACAGCGTCGGGATAGACATCGACGATGTTCACCACCGCCGGGGGTTGGTGTTCTTGCATCATCGCGTCCTCGGAGCGGCGGGGCTGATCGGTCACGACACCTTCCTCCAGGTCTCGTCGGGATGGTCGGCGGCGACGAATTCCAGCGGCAGGTACGCGGCGATGCTCAGCCACGGCAGGGCATAGTCCGAGCCGTCCGGAACCCAGTGCCGGACTTCATCGTCGGGTTTGCCGGTCAGCATGCGAACGCGTATCCAGCCGCGGGCGTCGTGGTGCCAGCCGTGCCCGAAGTCGTCGAGGTAGTAGCCGTGCTGGACCGGCTCGCATTGTGCGGCCAGGCGCTCCCAGTCGCGTTGTGCCGCCAAGCCTTCGCGGTGGGTGTCCTCGTCGGCGCCGCCGCCGGTGAACAGCCCGGCGATGGCATGGATGTGGGCGAGCAGGAACACCAACGCGTCACCGCTGAGCTCGCCGAAATCGGCCTGGTACCCGAACCCCTTCTGCCGCAACTCGGGCACCGGTATCTCCGGATGATCCCGGTAGAGGTCCGTCGCGCTCGGGTCCAGGCAGGCGCCATAGGTCTTGCCGCTCACCGTGACCCGCAGACCCCCGGTTGCCAGGGCGGGCTCCGCCGTCATGAGTAGTCCCGTGCGAACTGCGAGATCTGGTGCAGCCGCGCGCGGTAGCCGCCGACGATGTCCGCGCCGAGATCGTCGCCCTCGAGCCCGTCGGCGAGGTCGAGCTCCAGCTGGTGAGCTCGCCGCGCGACCTCGCACCGTGCGCCGTATGCCTGGGTCTGTGCCCAGCGCTGCTGATCGGTCGGCAGCGCGTCGTCGTGCACATCGGCCTCGAGGGCGGTCACCTCGCGGACGGCCGCGGCGAACGCCTGCTCACAGGCGGTGATGCGGTCCTGGATGTCGCCGCTTCCTGTCTTGGCGTGTTCGTGCATCATCCCCTCGCTTCCTGGTCGGGCGCGTGCTCCGGTGCCGTGTGCTCGCTGTGTTCGATCATGAGCAGTTCCCCCATGTCTGTGCGTCGGCCGGTTCGACGGTCGGGTCCAGATTAGGCGTCTCGTCGCCGGTGAGCAGCGCTGTTGGTGTGATTGCGCGGGCGTACTCCCACAGGTGGCAGACGATGGCGTCCCCGTCGCGGCGCTCGGGGTTCGGCGCTGCTATGTGGGCGAGCTCGGGCACGGTCATCGTCTCCACGGTGACCGGCACCGCCAGCCCCAGCCGCCGGGCTTCGACCGTGGCGTGCGCGGCGAACGCGGCGGCGTAGCGCTGGTAGCGGCGTTCCCAGCGCGCCGACACCTCGCGTTCGGCGCGGTCCTGGGCGGCGCACAGCTCGTCCTCGGTCTCGCCTGCGGCCGGTTCTCGGTCGTAGTGCTGCCACGCCGCGTCACGCTGCGCCTCGAAGGTGTCGGACTCGGCGATCACCCGGACCCAGCGGTTCTCGATCGGCTCGCCGTCCTCGCGGCGCAACAGGTCCTCGATGCTCACCCCGAGCTTCTCGGCCCGATCCTGGAGCAGGAGCTGGCGCTGCTCGGGGGTGGGCTCGTAGCGCTCGCGCTCGTAGGCGGCCTCGATGATGCCAGGGATGTTGAGCGGCACCACCAGCGCCGTGGTGCGGTGCGGGGCAAGCCATTCCAGCTCGTCGGCGCGAGGTGAGAGCAGCTCGGACTCGCCGCGGGCGAGAGCGCGCAGGTGCGTGGTCCCCGGCGAGCAGGCGTGCCCGGCAACCAGGCGGTCAACGCTGCCGAGGTTGGTGGCGACGGCGGTGAGGACCGCGGCGAGGAACTCGGCGAAGTCGATTCGCTCGCCGGGGACGGGTGCGAAGCTCGCGGCTTCGGTCAGCGCGCCGACGGCGTTGCGGTGCAGCTGATCCCAGCGCTGCCTGGCGGGGTCGGTGATCGGCGTGGCGGTGTGCGGATCTGGTCTGATCATGGATGGCTCCGTGGTGCGACGAGGGTGGGTGTCGCATGAACGGAGCGGCGATCTCGGACCGATTACCCTGGTATCGAGGCGGTTTGGGCACCGTTTCGAACTGAGAGTGATTGACGGGAGGTTTGACGGGAGTGCCCGTGCGCCTCGCATCGCTACCTAGGCCGAGCCCGCTGGTCAGAGCGGGTGTTTCGTGGAGCCGATGACGGGAATCGAACCCGCGCTGTCTGCTTGGGAAGCAGAAGTTCTACCATTGAACTACATCGGCGTGCGCGTGAGCGCGTCCGTAACCCTATCAGACCAGCCACTACCTCGGTCAACTCCCTTCTCGGTTGCTTTGGAACGGGCCTGGTAGAGACCCAACTCCGGATTTACTCCGGATTTTCAGCTGAGGATCTCCTCGGACTCCGCGACTGGGCCGCCGACAGGTTGGCCGGCCCAGTAGCGAGAGCCTAACGCTGCATGGACTGTGGGGTGGCGGACGCCTACGCTCCATCCGCTAGGCCCGGGAGTTACAACGGGATCGTCAGCTGCGCCCTGTCTTCAGCGCACGTACGTATCCAGCCATTGCTTCTACTCCATCGACTCCATGACTCTTCAACGCCTTGTCGGCGGCGCGGAGGTACATCCAATCTCGCGCCACTCGAAGGCTCATCACAACAGTTGGGGCTGCCAGCATCATCGACAAAACGGACACGCAGTTCACTCCTGGCATAGAGAATGAACCGGCTCCGTTGACCAGGCGTACCGGGATGCGGCGGGACTTAGACCGCCAGAGCGTGAGTGGTCCCCTTCGGCTCTGCAACGGCACCTCCCGTTCACACGGGAGCCCACAGGGACCATACTCGCAGACGAAAGAGCAGGGGCCTCCTCCCGAAAGGAAGAGGCCCCACAGTCATTATGAATCCCCCCGGCTTTGATGCACACTGGTTTATCTGTCTCCAGCCGGTTGCTGGGCCAGGTTGGCATAGTAGTCGGCTTCGTAGTCGGCCGGTGGTTTGCGGCCGAGTCGGTGCATGAGTCGGGAGTCGTTGAACCAGCGCACCCAGTCGGCGGTGAGCAGTTCGACATCGGCGAGCCGGTGCAGCGGGCCACGCCGGAACGGTGAGTCGTCACGGATCGCTTCGGTCTTGTAAAGCCCAATTGTGGTCTCGGCCAACGCATTATCGTATGCGTCACCCACCGAGCCGATCGAGGGAACCATGCCCGAGAGCAGCAGCGTCTCCCCGAGCCGCACCGAGGTGTATTGCGACCCGGCGTCCGAATGATGAATCGTGTTGCCCACCAAAGGGTGTCCCTGTCTTCGACGGACCGCAGCGGCTTGGCGGATCGCGGAGTTGACGAACGCGGCCTGCTTGCTGGTCGAACATTCCCAGCCCAGGATCCGCCCGGCGTAGGCGTCGATCACGAACGCCGTGTACACGAACATGCCCGTGACCAGGCGCACGTAGGTGAAATCGGCGACCAGCAGCAGGTTCGGTGCCGGCACCCGGAAGTGGCGATCAACAAGATCCGGTGCGCGCGAGGCCGCCGGGTCCGGTTCGGTCGTGCGGATCTTCTTGCGCCGCACCACGCCTTGTTGGCCCGCATGAGCCGTTCGACGGTGCAGCGGGCGACGGGGATCTTCTGACGTTGCAGGTGCGCCCACATCTTCTCGGCCCCGTACAGCGATTCCGGTGCCCGCCTGCCCTGCTCGTCGGGCTCGTAGTAGCCGGCCAGGATTTCGGTGACCGTGGTGTCCCACAGGGCCCGTTTCGACGGTGCCCGTTTCGCCCAGGCGTGGAAGGTTCTCGGGGCGATCTTGCAGCCGTGCGCGGACAGCGCACGACAGATCGGAGCGACCCCGAACCGAGCCCGATGCTCGGCGATGAACGCGCAGATCACCGGTGTCGCGGGTCGCTCTCCCGCGCGAAGAAACTCGTTGCGGCCTTGAGGATTTCGATCGTCTGCTCCAACTCGGCGATCTTACGATCCCGCTCCCGGATCGCCCGGGCGGCCTCGGTCGAGACACCCTCGACCTCGCCGGTGTCGACCGCGGCCTGCCGAATCCATTTACGCAGCGTCTCCGCGGTCATGCCCAGCCGGGCCGAGACCGCCGAGATCGCGGCCCACTCACTGTCGTAATCGTCGCGGTGATCGGCGACCAGCCGGATCGCCTTGGCCTTGATCGCTTCGTCGTACTTGGCAGGCATGATCTGCCCATCCTTCCCAAGAAAGAAGGTGAGCACCAAACCCGGGGCGATTCATAGTCAGGACCACGGTGTTGTGGGAGCCAGCGCGAGGTAGTTGTCGCCGCTGCTGTTCTCTATGTCGAAGACGGAGTCGTCGTTCAATTCGTGCTCGTCGCATTGTTCCGATAGCAATTCGTCTGTGGGCCATCGTAAAAGGACAAGTTTTGCTTGCCCGCTCGCGATCAATTCGCCTGCGATCTTGCGAGATATGTCGATCGCGTCGTCGTCACTGAGATCGAAGTCGGACCCTCGCAGCAGCCACAGCAGTTGATAGACGCCGAGGTAGTCTGTCGCGAGGTGCTCGTGTGCTTCGGTCATCAGCCACTCGGCCGCAGCCGATCGGTTCGTCACTTTTTCTCCAAGGTTGGGTTGCCTTCGAGCGGAACCTTTGTTGTGCTGCCATTTTGGCTTACTTCGGCGTAAGGACCATGTGTGAGCGGGTCTGGCCTGTTGCCCTGAGTGTATCCGGGCATTATCCGAATTTGCCTCCCCTTGTTGTTGGGGTCGTTGTACACGGTTCCACCACCAGTCTTGCTTGGGCGCGATGTCCAATCCGGTGGGATCCCCTTGGCTACATCGTCGGAGTTCTTCCCGTATAGCGAGTTCGGATCGAACTTCTTCGGATCCTCGACATCGGGGAGCCTGGGGGGCTTGTCTGGCTTGGTACTTGGAGGCTTGTTCTCCTCGACTCCGCCCCGGCCGCCTTTCCGCCGGGACTGTCGGGAAAACGGGGCAGGTGTCGCCACAGCCCATGGTGATCACGACGTCGGAGGCTTCGACGGTGTCGTAGGTGAGGATCTTCGGGGATTGGTCGGAGATGTCGATGCCGAGTTCGGCCATGGCTTCGACGGCGGCGGAGTTGATGGTGTCTGCGGGTGCACTGCCCGCGGAGCGGACCTCGATGGCGCCACCGGCGAGGTGAGCGAGGAATCCGGCGGCCATCTGGGAACGTCCGGCGTTGTGCACGCAGACGAACAGAACTGTTGGCTTGGAAGCCATAGAAGACAACACCTTTCGAAATCAGGCGGTCGGGATATCGAGTTCGGCGAGCAGATGCCGGACGCGAGTTTCGATTTCTTCGCGGATCGGTCGGATCGCGGCGACGTCCTGGCCGGCGGGGTCGTCCAGGGCCCACTCTTCGTAGCGGCGGCCGGGGTAGAGCGGGCAGGCGTCGCCGCAGCCCATGGTGATGATGACGTCGGCGGCTTGCAGGATCTCTTCGGTCCAGGGTTTGGGGAACTCGCCGGTGATGTCGATACCGACCTCGCGCATGGCTTCGACTGCGGCAGGGTTGATTTCGTCGCCGGGTTCGCTGCCGCCGGACCAGGCGACGGCTTTATCGCCTGCGAGGTGGGTGAAGAAGCCGAGTGCCATTTGGGAGCGTCCGGCGTTGTGGGTGCACAGGAACAGCACGGTGGGTTTGCCGGTGTGGGCTTTGCCTTCGACTTTGGCCAGGGCGTTGAGGCGTTGGCGGGCGAAGCGTTCGGCCAGTAGTGGCAGGAAGTTGATGACTGTTGCGCGGCCTGCGAATTGGTCGTAGGAGGAGTGCAGGAATCGTTCGATGGTTTCGACGCTGAAGAGGGTGTCGAAGTCGCGTTGCAGTCGGGTCGCGGCGGTTTTGAGGGCGAGCTTCTGGTCGATGGTGAGGTCGTCGCGGACGTGGGTGGCGTGGGCGAGGGGACTTTCGGTCATGGCGTGTTCCGTTGTTCAGAGGGTGTTCGCTGATGCGGTGAGTTCGGTGAGCAGGTGCTGCACGCGGGTGTTGATGTCGTCGCGGACCAGGCGCATGCGTTCGATGCCGTCGATGCCGCGTTCGGAGGGTTCGTCGGTGTCCCAGTTGATGACTCGGACACCATCCACCGGGTCGAGGTGGGCTTCGCGGCCGAGGATGACGACCACATCGACCGCGCGCAGCACGTGCGGATCGATCGGCTTCGGAGTTTCAAGGCTGATGTCGATACCGATCTCGGCCAGCGACTGCACCGACAAGGCGTTGAGGCGGTTCTCGCCCGGTGCGGTGCCCGCGGAGTATGCGTCGACGCGGCCGTGGGCGGCGTGACGCATCAGTCCGGCCGCCATCTGGGATTTGCCGCTGTTGCGGACGCAGACGAACAGCACCGCGGGTGTGGTAGTCACCGCTGTGCCTCCGACACGTTGCCGAGTCCGGCGTTGGGTTGGAAGCGGTTACGCAGGGCGAGGGAGACGTAGACTAGGCCGACGAGCACGGGTACTTCGATGAGGGGGCCGACGACTCCGGCGAGGGCTTGGCCGGAGGTGGCGCCGTAGGTGGCGATGGCGACGGCGATGGCGAGTTCGAAGTTGTTGCCCGCGGCGGTGAACGCGAGCGTGGTGGTGCGCTCATAACCCAGGCCCACGAGCGCGCCGAACAGGTAGCCACCACCCCACATGATCGCGAAGTAGGCCAGCAACGGGATCGCGATACGCACCACGTCCAGTGGTTGGGAGGTGATCTGTTTGCCTTGCAGCGCAAACAGAATCACGATCGTGAACAGCAGCCCATAGAGCGCCCACGGCCCGATACGCGGCAGCAGTGTCGACTCGTACCAGGTGCGTTCTTTGGCGCGTTCGCCGAGGCGGCGGGTGAGATATCCGGCCAGGAGCGGGATGCCGAGGAAGATCAGCACCGATTTCGCGATCTGCCATGGTGAGGTGTCGATGGTGGTTTGTTCCAGGCCGAGCCAGCCGGGCAGCACCGAGAGGTAGAACCAACCCAGGACGGCGAACATGAGCACCTGGAACACCGAGTTCAACGCGACGAGCACGGCGGCGGCTTCGCGGTCGCCACAGGCCAGGTCGTTCCAGATGATGACCATCGCGATGCAGCGCGCTAGGCCGACGATGATCAGCCCGGTTCGGTACTCGGGTAGATCCGGTAGCAGCAGCCATGCCAGGGCGAACATCAGCGCCGGGCCGAGGATCCAGTTCAACAACAGCGAACCGATCAACAGTTTGCGGTCGCCGGTGACGGTGTCGAGGCGGTCGTAGCGGACCTTGGCCAGCACCGGATACATCATGATCAGCAACCCGATCGCGATCGGCAGCGAGATGCCGTCGATCTCGACAGCGCTCACCGCGTCCCCGAGGCCGGGAATGACGCGACCGAGCAGGAGTCCGGCGGCCATCGCGACACCGATCCACACCGGCAGGAACCGGTCCAGCGTCGACAGCTTGCCGACGACACTGTGCTCCGCGGTTGCCGTTTCCACGCTCACGCGCTCACTCCCGCGCCGCTTTCGGTCAGCAACAGAGTCGAGAGTCGTTGCAGCGCTTCGGGAACCACCTTGTAGTACACCCAGGAGGCGCGCCGCTCGCTGATCAGCAGCCCGGCTTCGCGCAGCACTTTGAGGTGGTGGGAGATCGTCGGCTGGGTCAGATCGATCCCCGTCGACAGCTCACACACGCACGCTTCCTGGCCTTCCCGTGAAGCGATCGAGCTCAACAACCGCAGGCGCACCGGATCCGACAACGCGCGGAACACACTCGCCAGCTCGGTCGCGGTCTGCTCGGTCAAGGGATCGCGCACAATCGGCGCGGCCGAGCACGCTTGGACCGGTGTCACCACCAGCTTTGACTTCGACATGCATCGATATTGACTGTTATCGAAGTCAAGTGCAAGCGAACATCGGGTGAACGGCTACGGTTCGATCATGCGCAGGCAAAGTGGGCGTGACCGTCGGTTGCTTGGAATACGCTCGAGCCATGCCTCACGTGTTCAACACGGCATGCCAGCAGAATCACCGATTATCGACGCGGTTGAATCAGATCATCGACCGCAGCGGGCTGAGAACGCGCTTCTTTGCGATCAACACCGTCGAGGAGCTGGAGCGTTTCGAAAGCGAGTTCTCCGCTGAGCTGGAAGGGCTTCGTCCGACGATGCCGTCACTGGGAGGTGTGCGGGCTTGGGTTGATCCCGATACTCGCGGGCGCCCAGTCCCGAACTCGAAGAACGCCGTGAATGTGCATCGCCACTACATCGCTATCCAGGTCGACGGTGACCATTCATTGCTCGAGTGCTGGCCCGACGCCGCAGATGGCGAGCTGGAACCGGTCGATGCTGCCGAAGTTGCCGAGGCCGAGTCGGTGGGTCTGTCGAGCCACGAGGTTCGGTATCGGCTGACCACCGCGCAGGAAATGTGGCTGCTGGTCTGCGCGGTCCCATCCACCTGGCAGTGGGCGCTCTACACCTTCGTAGAGTTGTCACAAGAGGAGGAGCGCGAGGTCGAGACAGGCCAGCGAGATCTGCAGTCGACATTCGACCAACGCATGGCCCTGGCCCAAGAATTTGTTGCACGGATCGCGGCGCAGACCAATGACTTCTTCGATGTCGTTGCACCACAGGAATTCCAGGCTCTCATCGGCCCGCGCCGCGTCGAGTTGCAGACCCGCACCGCAGTCACCGCAGGGTTGCGTTTCCCGCAAGCCTGGCGCGTACGAGAACCTGCCTTGGCTGCGGTGCAGCCTGCCGTGCAGGAACCTAAATCATCGACTGAGGCTCCGGCGCCCACCGGCGACACATTCCGTCTTGCTACCCGTGCGCGGCTGGATCCTGCCACCTTCGATGATGTCCAGCGGGTGATCCGGGTGTGGGCCGATGCGATCGAACGGTATCCAGGGGCGTATCACGGGTTGAAAGAAGATCGTGTCAGCGACTTACTCGCCGCGACTCTCAACGCGACGTTGCCTGGCGCCCAACGCGAGGTCTACAGCCGAGAAGGCAAGTCCGACATCTTCATCCACGCCGACACCCTCGCCGCAGGCACGGGGCCGACGAAAGTCTTCATCTGCGAAACGAAATGGGCCAACGGAGACGCAGTCGTACGCGAGGCAGTCGATCCTCAACTGTTCGGATACCTCAACAGCCACGACACCGCTGCGGTGTTGCTACTGCTGATGAACCAGAAAGACTGCCGGACACCGATCGAACGGCGACTGACAGCATTACGCGAGGTGACTGGTTTCGTCGGTGAAGAACCAGGACCGAGCGAGTGGCCGATATTCGAGTACACCGTCGGCGACCGGCGGGTGCACCTGTGCGTCGCGACCGTGCACATACCTCCGCCTCGATCGACCGAGTCAGGCGATTGAAACGCGGGGGCTGATCAGTTGACCGGGCTGCGGCGTTCCAGGAGCACGGTGTCGCGCCATACTCCGTCGCGTTGGGCGATGCGGTCGCGCAGGCCGACGGTGCGGTAGCCCGCGGAGTGGTGCAGGGCGATGCTGGCGCGGTTCTCGGGGAAGATCGAGGTCTGCAACGTCCACAGTCCGGCTTCGTCGGCGGCGATGACTTGCTTGTGCAGCAATGCTTTTCCGACGCCACGCCCACGCATGCCTTCGGCGACGTAGACAGAGTTCTCGGCGACGCCCCGATAGCATTCGCGTGCCGATACCGGGCTCAAAGCGGCCCATCCGGCGAGGGTGCCGTCGATCTCGGCGACCCAGCGGTGGTCGGGAAGCCATTGTGCGTCAAGGGTTTCACGGTCGGGGACTTCGGTGGCGAAGGTGGCGATGCCTTCGGCGTAGATGCGGCGCACGTCGTCCCAGTCGCGCTCGGTCATCGCGCGCACGGTGACGTCGGCGGGCAGGTTGTCCGGGCAGCACGGCAGCGGGGTGAGCACGCCCATCACCGCGTCGGCGGCGTGGGGTAGGCCGGTGCAGCAGGCGGGGTTCACCACCACGACGGTGGAGGTGCCGTCCTTGTGGACGCGCACGAAACCGACCTCGGCGAGCTTGCGCACGTGATGGGAGGCGGTCGGCTGGCCGATGCCGACCAGCTCGGCCAGCTCGCCGACGGTGATCCCGGCCGGGCGGGTGGCGACCTGGTGCAGCAGCCGCACCCGGGTCGGGTCAGCCAGGCAGGCGAACCAGCCCGCGTAGGTGCTCGCGTCCGATACCGACAGGGCATCGACCCTGTCGGCGGCCGAATCGCGCACGAACGGCATATCCAGCGAAGTCATACCCGCACTATATCGACGTCCATCGATGGTTGCATTCATCGACATCCGTCGATACAGTTCCGTTCATTGATCGATGAGTGTCGATGAAAGGACTTGTGATGGAGAACGACTTGCCCGTTGTCGTGGTCGGTGCCGGGCCCATCGGCCTGGCCGCCGCTGCTGAACTGCGTGAACGCGGACTGAGCCCGGTGGTGTTCGAACGCGGAAATTCCGCCGGTGCGGCGATCGCGCAATGGAATCACGTGCGGTTGTTTTCCCGCTGGGGCGAACTCATCGCCCCCGCTGCCCGCCGACTCCTGGACACGACCGGGTGGACTGCACCTGACGCGGACGCCTATCCCACCGGGCAGGATTGGGTTCGGGGCTATCTCGCGCCGCTGGCCACTGCCCTCGGCGCTGATGTCGTCGAGTTCGGGGTCGAGGTGACCGGGGTGGCGCGACGTGGCCGGGACCGGCTCGTGGACGCCGGGCGAGACACCGAACCGCTCTCGGTGCACCTGCGCCGCGCCGACGGCAGCCAAGACCGCGTCCTGGCACGTGCGGTGATCGACGCCTCGGGCACCTGGACCACCCCGAATCCTCTCGGCGGGGAAGGACTTCCAGCACTCGGCGAATCCACGGCACAGGTGATCGAGTACCGGGTGCCCGACCTCGACGACGCCACGGTCCGGGCCCGTTATGCCGGGAAGCACACGGTGATCGCGGGTAGCGGCCACTCGGCGCTGACCGCGATCGTCGCTCTGGCCGGGCTCGCCGAGCAGGAACCGGGCACGTGGTTGAGCTGGGTGGTGCGCCGCGGCGAGGTCGGCTCCACCTTCGGCGGCGGAGACGCCGACCAACTGCCCGCACGTGGCGCGCTCGGACTGCGGGCCAAGGCCGCGGTCGAGGCCGGTCTGTTGCACGTGGTGACCGGGTTCCGTACCGCTGCAATCGAACCCGCCGACAACGAGGCGGTGATGCTGGTCTCCGATACCGGTCAGCGCCTCGAGAATGTGGATCGGGTGGTGGCGTTGACCGGGTTCCGCCCAGACCTGTCATGGCTCTCGGAGATCCGCCTCGCTCTGGACCCGGTCCTGCATGCCCCGGTGGAGTTGGCGTCGTTGATCGATCCGAACGTGCACTCCTGCGGCACCGTCTACCCACACGGAGTGAAGGAGCTGTCCCATCCTGAACCGGGGGTGTTCTTGGCCGGGATGAAAAGCTACGGGCGCGCACCGACGTTCCTAGCGATGACCGGCTACGAACAGGTCCGCTCCATCGCCGCCGCGCTCGCCGGAGACCACGACGCCGCCGAACGCGTCGAACTGGTACTGCCCGAGACCGGAGTCTGCGGCGGCGCAGGCGTTTTCGACACCACCAGCGAGCAAGCGACCGGCGGCTGCTGTGGTAGCGGTAGTCCGTCTGAACCGCAGGAGCTGGCGTTGTCCACGCCGGTCGCGATCCAGGACTTGGGTCTGACAGCGGCACCGGCGCGCTGAACCCTGTAGTGATGCACTCTGTTTCGGTGTCACCGGCACCCGCTGCGGCGGGGTTGCGGCGGGTGCTGGTGGTCCTGTGCGTCACCGAGATCACCAGCTGGGGAATCCTGTTCTACGCCTTCCCGGTCCTGCTCGGACACATCCACACCGCCACCGGCTGGACCGACACCAGCCTCACCGCCGCCTTCTCGGCCGGGCAACTCGTCGCCGCGCTGGTCGGGATCCCGGTAGGGCGCTGGCTGGACCGCCACGGACCACGCGCCGTGATGAGCGCCGGTTCGCTGCTGGCCGTGCTCGCGCTGATCGTGGTGGCGACCGCCCCCACGCTGGTGTGGTTTTTCATTGGCTGGCTGCTGGCCGGGGTCGCGATGGGCGCGGTGCTCTACCCACCTGCCTTCGCCGCCCTGACCCGCTGGCACGGCCCCAACCGTGTGCGCGCACTCACCGTGCTCACCCTCGCCGCCGGATTCGCCTCCACCGTCTTCGCACCCCTGACCGCCGCTCTGTCGACGCATCTGGACTGGCACACAACCTATCTCGTGCTCGCCACCGTCCTAGCGGTGGTGACAGTGCCCGCACATTGGTTCGGGCTGAAGCTGGCCTGGCCACCACCGGAGGTCGAACCCGACCATGCCCACCATGCCCCGGCGGGCAGCACGGCGCGCAGTCCGGCGTTCGTGGCGTTGGCGATCGCGTTGAGCGTCACCGGCTTCGCCTCCTTCGCCGCGATCGTCACCCTGGTCCCGCTGCTGACCGAACGTGGACTCGATGTCGGCCTGGCCGCCGTCGCGCTCGGCCTCGGCGGCGCCGGGCAAGTCGCCAGCCGCCTGGGCTACTCCGCCTTCGCCGCCCGCACCAGCCTGCGCACCCGCACCCTGACCATTCTGCTCGCCATCGCCGCCACCACCATGCTGCTGGGGATCTTCACCACCGCAGCAGCTTTGGTCACCGTCGCGATCATCGCCGGGATGGCACGCGGAGTATTCACACTCCTGCAAGCCACCGCCATCACCGACCGCTGGGGCACCACCCACTACGGCCACCTCACCGCACTGCTGTCCGCGCCGCTGACCATCAGCCTCGCGATGGCACCCTTCGCCGCCACCGCCCTCGCCGCCGCGGTCGGCGGCTACGCGAACGCCTTCCGCATCCTCGGCGCACTCGCTGCCGCCGCAGCGCTGGTCTCACTGGCCAGCATCCCCACGCCCCCTTCGAAGGAACACCGCTCATGATCGACGCCCTCGTCATCGGCGCAGGCCAATCCGGGCTCGCCGCCACCCGCGCCCTCCTCGACCACGGGCTCGCCCCGGTTGTGCTCGAAGCTGGTCCCGAACCCGTCGGCTCCTGGCCGCACTACTACGACAGCCTCACCCTGTTCTCACCCGCCCAACACAGCGCCCTGCCCGGCCTGGAGTTCCCCGCCGAACCCGACCACTACCCACGCCGCGACGAAGTCACCGCCTACCTCCGCCACTACGCCGCAACCCTCGACGTCGACATCCGCACCAACACGGCCGTTACCAGGGTCGAAACCCACCCCGACACCGGCTTCCTCGTCCACACCAGCACCGGCGAAACGCTGCATACCGCCGGAATCGTCGCTGCCACAGGCTCGTTCGGCAACCCGCACATGCCCGAACTCCCCGGCCAACACACTTACACCGGCACCCTGCTCCATGCCGCCGACTACCGAAACCCCAAACCCTATGCCGGGCAACGCATCATCGTCGTCGGCGCGGGAAACTCCGCGGTTCAGATCGCGCACGAGCTCGCCGAGGTCGCCACCGTCACCCTCGCCACCCACCACCCGATCAACTTCCTGGCCCAGCACCGCGACGGCCGCGACATCCATCACTGGCTCGTCACCACCGGCTTCGACCTTCTGCCACCCGAATGGCTCATCCGCTACGTCGGCGGCACCCTCGTGCTCGACATCGGCACTTACCAACACGCCCTCACCGCCGGCCACCTCGACCGCCGTCCTGTGTTCACCAGCCTCGACACCGAGACCATCACCTGGCCCAACGGCACCCGAGAACCCGTTGACACGATCATCTTCGCCACCGGCTACCGCCCCGACCTCGCCTACCTCGAACCACTCGGCGCACTCCACGACGGCTACCCACTGCACTCCACGGGCATCTCGACTACCCACCCCGGCCTGGTCTACCTCGGCCTGGAATTCCAACGCAGCTTCTCCTCCAACACCCTGCGCGGAGTCCACCACGACGCACAACACATCATCACCGCCCTCGCCGCCCACGTCCACGGAGCTCCGACCGCTGTTGGCCTTTAGGAGAAGTCCTTCGGCTGGACGCCACCAGTCCCTAATCGGTCAGTTCGCGGGCCTTCCATTCGAGGAAGACCCGCGCAATGGGCGTGAACTCGACCGAGTCCTTCTCATTCGGCGTGCTGAGCACGCCGAAGCCGTCCATCACAAGTAGCCGATAGGCGTCGGGCAAGCGGTCGTTACGGCGCTGCACGAACGGAACCTGGTTCTCGGCAGACAGCTTGTTCCACCAGTTGCGAAGATGATCTCGGCGGCGAGCCAGTTCGACCGCCACTGACGGTGCGAGATGCCATTCACTTTCATCCCGCGGGTTCGCCACCCAGTACGCCGAGGTGACGACCGGCCCGCTGCCACGGGCGATCTTGACGACCAGCGACGGCGGCAGCGGCGCGTCAGGCTCGGCCAGCAACGTCACCCGATCTTCGAGATCCAGATTGTTGAACCACGCCATCGTCCGCGGTTCGGAATCTTCATCATGCATGGCATGCATTACACCAGTGGACACCGACACAGCGCCGGTACAGGAATCGGATCCCGGCACTATCAGGCGGCCTGACGAGGTGATTAAGGGGCCTTGGACCCATCAGGCGACATCGGTCCGCCAATACCGAATGGCGGGGCGATGACGACGCGATCCACTACCAACGGATCCAAGGCGCGGATAACCGCCGCCGAGGGCGGTACCCGCGCGCGATCGCGTATCGGCGCAAGTGGTATCGCATGCACGCCTGTCCGAGCTGTACGCGCAGGTCGTCGGGGCGGCCACCCGCGGCTTCGACTGCGTCCCGCATTCGATAGCTCATGACCAGTTCGACGTCAGGCAGAGGAGTGGGGTTCCAGCGGCAGCTTGATGTCCGTGTGTGTCCGCATGAACGGATCCAACGCTGCGTCCGGTCAAGAAAGGCGAAAGTCATGCGCATTACCAAGACCGCTTGTGCCGCCGCGCCGACGGTCAACACGGTCATCGCTACGGCTCCTCGCGCCCCGGTGCGGGCCATGGCGGTGCCCGATGTGGCCTCGGCACTCGCCATGTCCGGCTCGGAGGGCTGGTCTCACCCCTCCGAGCGCTCCGGATTTACTCCGGAATTTCATCAGAATGCGCCCGAATCTACTGTGAGACGACAGCATCCTTGGGCGCATAGCTGAGAGCTATTTTGGCTGATTGGTCCTCGGCGTCCGCGATGGACTCGTCGACGTCGCTCTCGAAGTCGTCCAGATACTTCCGCGCGTCCGGACCTGCCACGGCGGACTCAACGTAGTGGCGTTCAGTAGCCGCAGTGGCCGAGCTGTGCAGCGGCCGTCTCGATGTCCTGGTGCCCGATCTTCGTGCCCACCGTCTGACGGTAGGTGTGGGTTCATCGGGAGTTCGACCAAGCCGACGCGGTCGCGGGCCTGGTACTCGGTGAGCGACCCCCGGCGACACGCCTCTGTACGCGACCTCGCCCACGAGTAGGCGACTCAGGCCCGCTGTCTGCCACTTCTTCGCGGGATGGGAGCAGGCCTACACGGACAGCAGCATTCCTCGCAGCACTGTGTCGGGGGTGACAGCCAACTCTCCGGTCGGGCGGAAGCCGTCGTGTTCAGCGAGGGTGGCGCTGAAGTCGTTCGTGGCGATGGTGAAGATGTCGACGGCGCTTGCTTCGATACGGGCTCGCACCAGCCGTGCTGTCACGCCTTTCGCGCGGGCGTGCGGGAGTGTACCGCCGCACGCCAGGTACAGGTGCGGGTGCTTCGGGCGGAGGCCGTCGATTCGTCGGGACGCAGCCAAGACGCGTGGTGTCGCGCGTCCTAGCGCGCGGAACATACTGAGCGGCTTGGCTATTGGTGTGGCGGTGCCGGGCAGATCCCACAGGACGACGCTCACCATTCCGGTGTCGTCCGACGCGACGTCGACGATCCCCTTGCGCCGCCGCGATTCCACCCGGGAGTGCCAGAAGAGCGGTAGTGCGCGTCGTCGACGATCGGGATCCGGCCAGAAGAAGCTCATCAGTGGGTCGTCCGCGAACGCCTCCGCGAGAACTCGGGCTTCCGGTGTCACGGGGTCGAGGGTACTGGGGTGTCCCGCGGGATCGGCTCAGGCGATCGCCTTTTGGAGGGGGTTGAGCCAGGTCCAGCGGGGGTCGGGGCCGACGGCAACTTCGGCGGTCATGTCGGTGCAGGTGTAGCCGACGGCGGTGCCGGAGGCGGGGTGGGCGAAGCCGATTCGGCCGCCGGTGCCGACGTGGCCGAAGGAGGTGGCGCCGAGCATGGGGCTGCTGGTGCGGGGGAGTTCGTAGCCGTTGGCGAAGCGGTGGGTGACGGGGAGTGCGTCGAGCGGGGACGGGTGAATGAGGTGGTCGGTGCCGGGGCGGCAGGCGCGTTCGACGGTGGCGGGGGCGAGCAGTCGGATGCCGTCCACGGTGCCGATGGTGGCGGCATACATGCGGGCCAGCGCGCGGGCGTTGCCGATGGCGTTGCCCGCGGGGACCTCGGCCGCGCGCCCGGCTCGGGTGTTGAGCAGTTCGACGCCCGCTTCCCTGGTCGCCACGGTTTCGAGCAGGTTGCGCACCAGGCGGTCGTCGCGGTCGATGCCTATCCGCGCGAGCACCGCGGCAACCTCGGGGGCGGAGGGCGAAGGGGTTCGGGTGAATTGGGGAACCACCCGGGGCTCTTGGGCTTCCGGCAGACCTATCCACAGGCTCAGTCCGAGCGGTTCGGCGATTTCGGTGGCGAGCAGGTCGCCGACGCTTTTGCCGGTGACCCGTCGCACCAGTTCACCGACGAGGAAACCCCAGGTAATCGCGTGGTAGTAGAACGCGGTGCCAGGCTGCCACAGCGGCGCCATGGTTTCGAGCGCGGCCACGCACCGGGACCGGTCGGTGAACTCCGCTGCGCGGATACCGGATTCGGGGTCGAAGCCGCACAGTCCGGCGCGGTGGGTGAGCAGGTCGGCGACGGTGACCTCGGCTTTGCCGTTGGCGGCGAATTCCGGCCAGTAGTCCCGCACGGGTGCGTCGAGGTCGAGCTGCCCGCGTTCGATCAGCAGGTGCACGCAGGTGGCGGCCACGCCTTTCGATGCCGACATCAGCACCACCAGTGAGTCTGCGTCCCAAGATTTTCCGGAGATCGGGTCGTGCCCCGTCCACAGGTCTACGACGACCCGGCCGTGCCGCTGGACGCACAACTGCGCGGCACCCGCATCCGCCGCGTGCGCCTTCTCGAATGCGCTTCGAACGTCCTCGTAGCCACGCTCGACGAACCCCTCGACCGACACCACAATTCCTCCTCGCGCTCCGACGTCCCGCCCGGTCCGGTGAAAACCCTTCCGCGCCAAACAGTATTGAACCGTGTGGCCGGAGTGCGCCCGTTCAACGGGGGTTCATCAGGTCGACGTCTGGAGGGACTGTTCGCGGGCGCGGTCGCTGGACACGATCGTGGTGCGGGTTCTCCGGCCATCGCGTTCGCCTGCCCGACCGTCGGCGGCTCGCGGCCGGAGTGACGAAAGCCGCGCTACGCGAACGGTATTCGCGCGCTACTGTCAGATCTCTACCGAGGAGTATTGACGTGACATCATCGCGGATCGATTCGATGCGGGGCAGTGCGCGGGCGGCGGGTAGGCCCGACAGGTGTGCGGCCCTGGCCGCAGGGCGCGAGCGGCTGCGGCGGCCACCGCGGTTGCGCACCATCCGGCTGGGCCGGATGGAACTGACCTACGTGCCGGACGGCGCGGTCTTCTTGAAGCCGACCGGGTGGCTGCCGGATGCCACCGCCCGGGACTGGGTCACCCACGCCGACCACCTCGACGAGAACGGGCATCTGGTCGCGGGGATCGGTGCGCTGCTGGTGCGCTACCGCAGGCGCGCGCTGCTCATCGACGCGGGCATCGGCCCGGTCGTCACGCCGGACGAGCCGGGCAATCCGATGACGGGCGCGACGCACGGTGGTGCGTTGCTGCGCAACCTGGCTCGGCTCGGGGTGACCGGTCGCATCGAAGCGGTCGCGTTCACTCACCTGCACACCGACCACTTCGGTTGGACGCTGTATCCCGGCCCGGGAGGTGTCGCGCCGTTCGGCGCCGCCGACTATCTGGTGAACGAGTCCGAATGGGCGTGGTGGCATGCCTTGCCGCCGGAATTGGTTGCGTCGCTGCCTGCTTGGGCCCGCGACAGCATCACCACGCCGGGCATGCTCGCGGCCATCACCGATCGGGTGCGCCCGTTCGTCAACGGGGCGGAGATCTTCCCCGGTGTGCGCGCTCAGGAGATCCCCGGGCACACCGCGGGACATACCGCGTTCGCGCTCAAATCTATGGGGCGCCGCCTGGTGATGATCGGTGACGCCTTGCACAGTCCGGTGCAGGTCACCCATCCGGAGTGGGCGTGTGCCTCCGATTTCGATCCCGCCGAAGCCATTCGCAGGCGCCGGATGCTGGTGGACCGGCTAGCCACCACCGGTGATCTGGCTTTCGGCATCCACTTCGCCGATGTCCCGTTCGGTTGGGTGCACCGGGACGGGGACGGACGCACCACCTGGATTCCCTACGGCTGAGCGATGTTTCGCGCCATCGGCCACCCGTGCCTCGAGATAGCGGTAGCCGCTGTAGGTCGTGATCACCAGTAGCGCTCCGGTGGCCCAGCCACCGAGCACGTCGGTGGTCCAGTGCACGCCGAGGTAGATCCGGGAAAGGCCCACCGCCGCAACGAAAACGGCGGCGGCGACGCCTGCGGCCCAGCGGGTGCCGCGGCGGCGCACGCGCGGGACCAGCAGCACGGCGACGACGCCGACGACCGCCATCGAGCCGAGGCTGTGCCCGGACGGGTACGCGAACGTCGTCTTGGTGACGATGTGCAGCTCGACCGGCGGCCGCGGCCGGGCGATCAGATGCTTGCCGCCGTCGATCAGCAACCAGGACAGCAGTCCGGTGCCGATGACCAGCCCGGCCGCGCGCCAATACCCGAACCAGGCGAACGCGACGACGGCCACCGTGGCCAGCGTGGTCATCGCGACGGTGCCGCCGAGATTGCTGATCGTTGTCGCGATGGGGGTCAGCACGCCGTTGCGGTGCGTGACCGCCCAGTTCGCGATATCCGGGTCGATCGAGGTGAGTCCGTCGCGATCGAGCACGTTGGCGGTGAGTCCGACGAGGAACAGGGCGAGCAACCCGGCAACCACCGCGAGCGGGGGCACCCGGCGTCGAGTCGGCGCGAGCGTGGGATTCGGGGTCACCCTTCCCAGGGTCTCATTGCCACGCTGTGTATTCGCTGAGGATCGATAAAGCGGACATATCGTACCCGCTCAGAACAGGCTGTAACCGCCGTCGATCAGCAGCGTGTCCCCGGTGTGGTACGCGCTGGCCGGGCTCGCCAGATACACCGCGACCGCCTCGAAATCGGTGGCCGTACCCCAGCGTTTGGCCGGGATGCGGGGCTGCACCCGCTCCCGGAAGCGATCCCAGGCGAAGATCCCGTCCGTCATGGGCGTCTCGACCCAGCCCGGGAGCACCGAATTGGTCCGGATGCCGTACTTGCCCAGCTCGACCGCGATCGAGTTCATGATGGCGATCAGACCCGCCTTGCTCGCCGCGTAGGACTGGCCGCGCGGCACACCCTGCTTGGCGGCGAGGCTGGCGGTGCCGACCAGGCTGCCGCCGTCGCCCTGCGCGACCATCACCTTGGCCGCCTCGCGCAGCGTGACGAAGGCGGCGTCGAGATTGATCGAGGTGACCCGTCGGAACTCGGCCAGGTCGGTCTCCAGAAACGGCGCCCCGCCCTGCGCCACACCGGCATTGGCGAAGCACGAGTCGATCCGGCCCAGCTCGTCGACGACCTTGCCGATGGTGTCGATCACCTGCTGCTCGTCGCCGACATCGCAGGACAGGGTGAGCACCCGGCCGCCGTGCGCGTTCAATGTCCGCGCGGCTTCGGCGTTGCGCTCGGCGTTGCGGCCGACGATGCACACGTCGGCGCCGGCGCGCGCGAGTCCGCGGGCGAAGCCGAGACCGATCCCGGAATTGCCTCCGGTCACCACGGCCACGTGGCCGGTCAGGTCGAACAGCGCGGTCTCTGACATCCGGACCATCCCTTCGCTCACGGGCTCGCTGCCCGGCGCCGCCACGAACGACTGGAGGATATCGCCGCGGCCGCATCGATGTGCGCCTGAAGACACGCGGCGAGCAGGCGCTACGCTGCTTGCCGTGCTGCTTTCCGATCGTGACATCCGTGCGGAGATCGCCGCTGGGCGTCTCGGCGTCGAGCCCTTGCTGGAGACGCTGATCCAGCCGTCGAGTATCGACGTGCGCCTGGACGGGATGTTCCGGGTGTTCAACAACACCCGCTATACCCATATCGACCCGGCGCAGCAGCAGGACGAGCTGACCAGCCTGGTCGAACCGGCCGAGGGCGAACCCTTCGTGCTGCATCCCGGCGAGTTCGTGCTCGGCTCGACACTCGAGGTGTGCACGCTGCCCGACGACCTCGCCGGACGGTTGGAGGGCAAGTCGAGTCTCGGCAGGCTCGGCCTGCTGACCCATTCGACCGCGGGCTTCATCGACCCCGGTTTCAGCGGACACATCACCCTGGAACTTTCCAACGTGGCCAACCTGCCGATCACCCTGTGGCCCGGCATGAAGATCGGCCAGCTCTGCCTGCTCCGCCTGACCAGCCCCGCCGAAAACCCCTACGGCAGCGCCACCGCGGGCTCCAAGTACCAGGGCCAGCGCGGCCCCACCCCCTCCCGCTCCTACCTCAACTTCCCCCTCCCGACCGCGGCGGATTCGCGGTAGCTCCGCTCACGCCGGTTGCGTCGCGTCTCGTTGCGGGGTGTGGCGGTGGAAGTGGTGTCGGGTTGCCGGTGGGATCCAGAGTAGGGCGAGTACGGCGAGGGACAGGGTCCAACCGGTGAGTAGTGCCAGGTGGACGCCGGTGGTGGGGAACAGGATCCACACCACGAATCGGCCGATGAACTGGCAGCCGAGCAAGACGGTGATGGTGATTCGGGCCCAGTTACGGCCCCGCAGGATCAGTAGTAGCAGTGCGGCGTAGACCGGGGCGCTGATCAGATGGAACACGGTGCCGACATGCCAGCTGAACGGGCCGAGCGCCACGACGAGCAGATGATTCACGGCGTGTATGCCGATGCCGAGAGCGGCCAGACGCACGGTGAGCGGTGCGGACATCCCCAGAGTCCCTTCGTAATCGAGGTCCGAGCAACGCTACGTTCGGTCGACCTCGCGGTATTGGACGAATAGGACATCGGCACCGGCGCTGTGCGTAGGTGCCTTGCCAGCGGCTATCCCGATAGCAGTGGTTCATGGCGAGTTACGGACAACGAGTGAGGCGGGCTCCCGACACGCATGCGACTCCAGCACGCCACACGCCGCGCAAGATTTCACCGGCCGCGGTCGACCTGATTAGTGTCCCCGGAAAACGAAGAACCCCCACGACCTAGCTGCCGCGGGGGAAACTCCATGTGTTTACGAGGGACCTTGTCCTCGTATCTGACAATCACTGTAGCGGAGGGTTGGAGGAGTGCCAAAGCACGCGACCATCGTCGCCGTCGATAGATACCTCCATCCGGTCCGGCTGGCCACGTACTCGGCGCGCTGTGGAAATGATCCCTTCCAGGCGCTCGAGCTATACAAGTGGAATCTGCACCTGTCTGCGGCTTTTCAACAGGTTCTCGCCATCACAGAGGTCGCGTTGCGTAACGCGATCAACGATGCGCTTCGGACCTGGAACGCAGTCCAACCGCACCACGCTCGCCCGGCGCGACGCACAGCGAGGACTGGCTGCTCGATCCCGCACGCCCGCTGAACTCGCTGACCAGGGACTCGCGCAGGACGGCAGGCAAGCACGCCTTCGGGGCGGACGGCGGTCGCGAAGCCGGTCATCCTCGCAAGGGGGCACCGGTCACCCACGACGACATCCTCGCGCAAATTACCTTCGGTGTGTGGCCGAAATTGCTGCCGACGCAGAACGCCAGTGACGCGAACTTTCGTGCGCGTTCCATTCTGTGGAGCCAAGCCCTGCGCTACGGCTTTCCGCACAATACGAACGATCCTGACGGCTTCATTCTGGCGGACCGTGCAGGGCGGCTCCACGGACTCCGCAACCGCGTTTCGCATATGGAGCCACTGTTTACGTCAACATCGTCGCCCGTCACAACGATGCCCTTCGGCTGCTCGGGGCGATCAGCCCCGAAGTGCGTGATTGGTGCTCAGGGCTCAGCCGAGTCATCGAAGTTCGTCGGCAGTGCCCGATCACATTGTGACTTAGCCTCGTTCCGGCATCCGGGAGCGTTGACGTGCTGGATCGGGCTTCGGCTGAGTAGGCGGCCGGGGGAGGTGCCTGCGAAGCGGTGGAAGTCGCGGGTCAGGTGGGATTGGTCGTAGTAGCCGAATTCGGCGGCGAGGGCGCTCGGGTCGTGCCAGGGGTGGGTGGTCATGGCGGTCAGGGCGGCGGAGAAGCGCAGCAGGCTGGCGTAGTCCTTGGGCGGCAGTCCGACCTCGGCGGCGAAGCGGCGTCGGAAATGTCGCTGGCTCCAGCCGCTTTCGGCCGCCAGCGCGGTGACCGGGCGGATGCCGTCGGACCGTCGTAGTTCCCGCACGGCGTGCCCGATCGCCCGATCGGCGGTGCGCTCGTTGTCGCAGGCGCGTTGGCGCAGGTAGTCGCCCAGCAGGGTGAATCGTGCCGGCCAGGTGGGGGTTTCGGCGAGCCGCTCGGTGAGTTGGCGCACCGGTCGCCCGAACAGTTCGGTGAGCGGGACCGCCTGATTGCGCAGTTCGTCCAACGGCACGCCGAGCAGCCCGCGCGCGGTCAGCGGATCGAGCTGTAACTGGACGCTGCGCATCCGCCCGGCGTGCCCGGCCGTGCCCGCCCGGTCGTGCAGGCCGATGACCAGCGCGGTCGGGTCGATGCTGCGGCCATCGAAGATCCCATCCAGCGCGAACACGAGTTTCACGGTGCCGCCGGGAATCTTTCTGCGGCGCACCGGGTTCGGCTCGAACACATCGAAGCCGAAGCCGCGCAGCACAGCGAGGCCCGCGAACGCGGTGGGTGGCGCGGTCACGATCTGGTGTGCGCGCACCTGGTAGGTCCCGCGCAGGTCACCGAGCCGATCACCGCCCATGCTTCGAGTCTGACGATCCGCACCGGTGTGAGTACCGGATCGAGTCCGCCTCGCCGACTGCCATGAAAGGGGCGGACTCGACCCGGTTTGCGCCGGGCGGCAACGGGAACCGATCGCGGCGCGTGATCAGTCCCCGCCGCCCGCACCCACCGCAAGCGCCGTCGTGATGATGACGGATAACGGTGGGAGCGTGTCGCCGCGTCTCGGCGGGGATACCCAGAAGCACCCTTCCCGGGTCCACCGTCCGAGGCCGGTCGGCAACATCACGGCACTACCTATGGCGGGGATGCCGATATCGAGACGATTGAGCACGTCCAATACCTGCACCCCCGGCCTGCTGTCCGGTTCGGCGAGGAAGCTCCACCGGATCTGCCTGGCCAGCATGGGCCCCCTGGTCCCCTGCTGTTCCAGTGCGGCCCGGACCTTTTCGGCACGAGCGGTCGGCAAGTGGACGACGCAGACGCGGTTGGTGATCGGCAGCATGACGAAGCCGCCGCGTTCGGTCACCGGTAGACCGAACTCGTGCCGATAGAACGCCACCCAATCGTCGACAGTCCTGAGTTTCTCCACATTCACGGCGAACTCCTTGCCTCCCGCCTCCAGGTTCCAGGTAGCACCCCCGTTTCGGTATCGCCCGCACGCCCACTTTCTGCTGCCTTTCCGCTGCCTCTGGTACCAGCTCTGTTTCGTATGTAGCCGTGCCAACGAACCCCTCGTACCCTGGGAAAGAGTTCGTTCGGAAGGGATGACATCGTGGTCCGGCAATGGTCAGGTAAAGAGGCCCGTGCCCTTCGCGATGCCAAAAGGATGAGCATCAGGCAGTTCGCGGCTCATCTCGGGGTGCATGAACGCCTGGTCTCGAAGTGGGAGGCCGGCGGCGTCCGGGTGCACCCACGTCCGATCAACCAAGCCGCGCTCGATACGTCCCTGGCCAGGTCCGACGACGTTGTGCGGGCAAGATTTGCGGCAATGATCGATCAGCCGTTGGCGGATCGACCGACCGCGCCCGGATTCGATGCGCCCGCCGAGGCCTCGGCGCGCGCCCACTATTCGAGCGACGCGGACCTGTTGGCTCTCATAGACGCCGGTGCGATGAGAGGGGATGCGTTAGCAGCGATTTCGGAGAGGGATCTCATCATGGCGGCTGCCCATGAGGCCAGCGAGCACGCCGGCCGGGCCGAGAGCACGAACGTGGGTGCGACCACGTTGGACCAGCTCGACGCCGATGTCACACGCATCGCGAACGATTATGTGCACGTGCCCCCGGTGCCGATGATGGTGGAGATGCTGCGGGTGCGACGCCGGGTGTACCGGCTGTTGGAGGGTCATCAGCGACCCGCCGACACCAGCCATCTGTACCTGTTGGCGGGCACCCTTTCGGGTCTGCTCGCCAACGCGAGCACCGATTTGGGTTATTACGACGCGGCGGGCGAACAGATCAGAGCCGCGTGGGCCTATTCGGAATTGTGCGGCCACAACGGATTACGGGCCTGGACCCGGGGCATGCACGCGCTCATCGAATATTGGTCCGAGCGGCCGCGGCGCGGTGTGCTGCTGGCGCAGAGCGGCCAGGAGTTCGCCGAATCCGCGACGGCGAAGGTGCGATTGCTCAATATCGAAGCCAGAATTTGGTCGCGCCTTGGTAATTCGGCCGACGCGGATCGCTGCATCCGGGCCGCCGACGACGCGCGAGAGGTCACCGAGACCGATACGCTGCACGACGAGGTCGGCGGTGTGTTCGGGTTCAACGACGCGAAGGCCCAGTACTACGCGGGTGCCACCTACATCCATCTGGGCCAGGCGACGCCCGCGCTGGCGGCCACCCAGCGCGCCATCGAGTTGTATTCGAACGGGCCGTCCGAGCAGCGCTCCTACGGCGCCGAATCGCTGGCCAGGGTCGACTGCGCGGCCGCGCACCTGATCAACGGCAGCCTCGACGGGGCGGCCGAGGCGCTGCACCCGGTGCTCGGCCTGTCCGAGGACAAGCGGATCGCCCAGCTGGAGGAGCGGCTGACCGGGGTGCGCAGGCGGATCGCGGGTCCGGACTTCCGCGACGCGGTCGGCGCCCGGATCCTGGACGAGCGCATCGAGGAGTTCTGCGGTACCACGGCGGCGAAGGGGATACCTCCCGGCAACCCGGCGCCGTGATCTCGAACACGCTCCGTTCCGGTGGGTATCGGGCCAGGTCGCGGCTGTGGCCGACGGCTCGTCCCGGCGTCGGCGATGCCTGCTGGGCCGACTCCGGTTAAGTGTTTGCGAGCCATGGCACCATGGGACGGTGAGCCCCAGTCAGCTACCGCACCGCCCACCGCGCGTACTCGAGCAGTCGACGAAACTGCAGAACGTCGTCTACGAGATTCGTGGACCGGTACACGCGCAGGCGGCACGGCTGGAGGCGGAGGGCCATCGCATCCTCAAGCTCAACATCGGCAACCCGGCGCCGTTCGGTTTCGAGGCGCCCGACGTGATCATGCGCGACATCATCGCGGCGCTGCCGTACGCCCAGGGCTACTCCGAATCCAAGGGCATCACCTCGGCCCGTCGTGCCGTGGTGACCCGCTACGAGCTGGTGCCCGGCTTCCCCGAGCTGGACGTGGACGACGTCTACCTCGGCAACGGCGTCTCCGAGCTGATCACCATCACCATGCAGGCGCTGCTGGACAACGGTGACGAGGTGCTCATCCCGGCGCCGGACTATCCGCTGTGGACCGCGATGACCAGCCTGGCCGGTGGCACCCCGGTGCACTACCTGTGCGACGAGTCCAGCGGCTGGCAGCCCGACATCGCCGATATCGAATCGAAGATCACCGCCAAGACCAAGGCGCTGCTGGTGATCAATCCGAATAACCCGACGGGTGCGGTGTATTCCGCGGAAGTGCTGCAACAGCTCGCCGATATAGCGCGCAAACATCAATTGCTGCTGCTCGCCGACGAGATCTACGACAAGATCCTCTACGACGACGCCAAGCACATCTCGCTGGCCTCGGTCGCGCCGGATCTGCTGTGCTTGACGTTCAACGGGCTGTCCAAGGCCTACCGGGTGGCGGGGTACCGCTCCGGCTGGCTGGCGATCACCGGCCCCAAGGACCACGCGGCCGGTTTCCTGGAGGGCATCGACCTGCTCGCCTCGTCCCGGCTGTGCCCGAATGTGCCTGCGCAGCATGCGATTCAGGTGGCGCTCGGCGGCCATCAGAGCATCGAGGATCTGATCCTGCCCGGCGGGCGGCTGCTGGAGCAGCGCGACGTCGCGTGGGAGCGGCTGAACATGATTCCCGGGGTGTCCTGCGTGAAGCCGAAGGGCGCGCTGTACGCGTTCCCCCGCCTGGACCCGAATGTGTATGAGATCCATGATGATTCGAAGCTCATCCTGGATCTGCTGCTGCAGGAGAAGATCCTGATGGTGCAGGGGACCGGCTTCAACTGGCCCGATCACGACCATCTGCGCATCGTGACGCTGCCGTGGGCCAGGGACCTCGCGGTCGCCATCGAGCGCTTCGGCAACTTCCTGTCCAGCTATCGCCAGTAGCTTGCCCGCCACACTTCGGCAACGGTAGCGCCCTGGTTTCGGCCGCTAAACATACCGAATGTATGGATACAAGCGAGGTTTGGAGACTTCCCTAGCGCAAACGAAGTACTTTTGTGTACAGTGGGAATCGGCACTTTCGAGTGCCCGACCGGGTTGCCTACCCCCCTGGGTTAACTCGGTCTCGGGTTCCGGCCGCCTACCCCCCTGGGCCGCCGGCCCTGTGGGCGGCGGAGACATCCCCCTGCTCTCCGCCGCCCCCTCCCGAACTCTCACTCCGCATCGCCTCGGCAAACCCCGCTTGCTCTCGCCTGGACGCGGGGCAACGCCTGAGCACTGTTTCCGGTCACAACTTGAAAATGAAATCCTTTAAGCTCTGCGCGTGACCGATCACCACCACCATCATCACGATCACTCCGGTCCGATCGCGATCGGCGACACCGCCGCACGCGTGGTCGTCGGATTGCTCACTGTCATCGGCGTCGTGGTGCTGGCAGGCGCCGTTCTGCTCTGGCCGAGCAAACAGCACATCGACATCCCGCTGCCGATGCAGAACGCGGGCGGCGGCGCGGTGCAGACCGAGGCGGGCACGGTGGTGCTGCAGGACATCGGCCCGTGCGGCAGTTCCTCGATCGGCAAGGTGTTCGTCGAGAAGCCCGACGCCCCGCGCAACACCTCCTACACCTGTCAGCGCAGCCTGATCGACATCGAGTCGGGCCCGCACAAGGGCAACCGCACGCTCCTCGAAATCGCCCCCGGCCCCGGCCAACCCGACCTGCACGCGGGGGACGAGCTGCGGCTGGTCCGCCAGACCGACCCGAGCGGCACGCCGATGTACTCGTTCGAGGACTACGCGCGCGGACTGCCGCTGACCCTGATCGTCGTCGCCTTCGTCGTGGTGATCGTGGCGGTGGCGCGCTGGCGGGGCCTGCGCGCGCTGCTCGGTCTGGTGTTCGCGTTCGCGGTGCTGGTGCTGTTCATGCTGCCCGCACTGCTGGACGGCAAGCCGGCCATCCCCGTCGCGCTGGTCGCGGGCGCGCTCATCCTCTACGCGGTGCTCTACCTGGCGCACGGGGTGAACCTGCGTACCAGCTCGGCCCTGCTCGGGACACTGACCTCGATGATCGTCGCCGCGGTGCTGTCCTGGGTGGCCATCAAGATGACCAATCTCACCGGTCTTTCCGAGGAGCAGAACACCAACGTCGCCACCTATATCGAGCATGTCAGTATCACCGGGTTGCTGCTGGCCGGGTTCATCATCGGCTCGCTCGGCGTGCTGAACGACGTCACCATCACCCAGGCCTCGGCCGCCTTCGAATTGGCCGCGATCGACAAGGGGGCGTCGCGGCGGGAGGTGTTCACGGCGGCGATGCGCGTCGGGCGCGACCACATCGCCAGCACGGTGTACACGCTGGTGCTCGCCTACGCCGGTGGCGCGTTGCCGCTGTTGCTGCTGTTCAGCGTCGCGGGCCGGTCCATCCGCGATGTGCTGACCGGTGACGCGGTGGCCATCGAGATCGCCCGCTCGTCCGTCGGCGGCATCGCGCTGGCCCTTTCCGTCCCGCTGACCACCGCGATCGCGGTCATGCTCGCGCGTCCGTTCGGCAGCCACGAGCCTGCCGAGCCGCCGCGTCGGGCCCGGCACGCGCGTAACTGAGCGACCGGGCTCTCTGTCGGTCCCGGCCGGACCTATGCGATAGAACCTAGCGCGGCGGTGGCGGCGGGAAGGGGAAGACCTCGGGCGGGATCGTGGGCACCACGATCGGCGGAATTCCCGGCAGGACAATGGTGTTGGGGCCCGGCGCCGGCGGCGGCGGCGCCTCGGTGGTGGCGCGCCGCGGTGGCGGGGCGGCCACGGATTCGGCGGGTGTCTCCGACGGTGTCGCGGGGGCGACGGCGATCTGCGGATCGAGCGTTGTGGTGCGCGGCGAGGTGGTCGTCGGCACGGTCGGCGAACCCTCGCTGTGCGAATCACGTTGCAGCACTTGGGGGCCGTAGCCGAGGCCGAGTCCGATCGCGGCGACCACCGCGAGCGCGCTTACGGTCAGCACCGCGCCGCTGATCTCGCGCTTGCCGCGCTTCTTCGGCGGTGCGGACAGCCAGGCGGGGGAGAGTTCGTCATCGAGGACCGCGCCGCCCGCCGCGGCCGCCTCGGCGTGCACCGGCCTGGCCAGCAGGGCGGCGCCGCGGGCCACCGCGGTCTCCGGGCTCTCCGGCACGATCACCGGCACACCCATCCAGCGCTCGAGTACCTTGGCCACCAGCGGGATCCGGGCGCAGCCACCGATCGCGAGCACCCCGTGCACGGGGCGGTCGGAGCGGGTGATCACATCGCGCGCCATCCGCGCCGACGATTCGATCGCCAGCATGATCAGCGACTCGAAGTTCTCCTGTGCCAGCAACACCAGGCCCTGCTCGCTCGGCAGCGCGACCGCGGTGTTGATGGATAGTTGTTCCTTGGCTTCGCGGCACAGCCCGTCCAGTGCGGCCAGGCCCGCGGCGTCCGGCGGATGCGCGATCCGGCCGGAGGCGATCTGCTGCTCGCGGATCAGCGAGTCGAGGTAGTCGCCGCTGATATCGCTGGTGCGCTCGCTGTAGCGGATCTCACGGGTCTGGGTGTCGACCACGCTCACCGAAAGGCCCGAGCTGCCGAGGTCGTAGACGACCAGCGAGGAGATGCCGCGGATATCGCCGGTGGACTGCGCGAATTCCAGCGCGGCGACCACCTCGGGGACGAGTTCGTAATTGGTCAGCTGCTGGCGGGCCATGGCCGCGCGCACCGCGCGGGCGTGCTGTTCGCTGCGGTAGGCGATCGCGGTGGCGGTGATGCCGGGCGTGGTCTCCAGCGTGACGCCGATGGCCTCGGCGGCCAGCTCCTCGACCGTCTGACCCGCGACCGGAACGGTCTGCAGATCGAACGAATGCGGCTCGACGTGCCCGTGGGGGTTCGCGGTGTGTGGTCGCGCCATACGGACAGCGCCGGCCCCCACCGAAACTCCCAGTACCGAACTCATCAGCTGCCCATCTCGTTCACACTTCACGACATGCGAGCCAGCGCGAAGGCCCGCTCCCCGGACCATACCGTCGGCGAGCGTCTGTGCATACGGCAGGACCATGCGTCCCGCCGCGGACCACGCCTTCGCGACGCAACTCTACGGGGTACCCAGTCCGGCGTACACCCATCCGGCTTCTCGCCAAATGGCTCGATTGAGACAGTTCCTTCCGTCGATGATCGACCGGGATCGCACCACTCGATCCAGATCGGCCGGACGCAAAGAGGTGAACTCGTCCCATTCGGTGAGCACCAAGACTACATCGGCACGTTCGCACGCCTCCGCGACCGAGGTGGCGTAGTTGAGGGTCGGGAACACCCGGCGCGAATTCTCCAGTGCCTTCGGGTCATACACGGTCACCACCGCGCCGTGCAGCTGGATCATGCCGGCCACATTCAGCGCCGGTGAGTCGCGCACGTCGTCGGATTCGGGCTTGAACGCGGCGCCGAGCACGGCCACGTTCGCGCCGAGCAGCGAACCGCCGCAGGCGCGTGCGGCCATGTCCACCACCTTGGTGCGGCGGCGCATGTTGATGTTGTCGACCTCACGCAGGAAGGCCACCGCGTGGTCGGCGCCGAGCTCGCCGGAGCGGGCCATGAACGCGCGAATGTCCTTCGGCAGGCAGCCGCCGCCGAAACCCAGTCCGGCATTGAGGAACCGGCGCCCGATGCGCGCGTCGTAGCCCAGCGCGTCGGCCAGCATGGTCACGTCGGCGCCGGTGGCCTCGCACACCTCGGAGACCGCGTTGATGAACGAGATCTTGGTCGCGAGAAAGGCGTTGGCCGAGACCTTGACCAGCTCCGCGGTGGCCAGGTCGGTGCGCAGGAACGGTACCTCGGCCGCGATCAGATCCGCGTACACCTCGCGTACCTGCTGCTCCACCCAGGCCGCGGCATCGCGCTCCCGATCAACGCCGAGCACAAGGCGATCCGGGCGCAGCGTGTCCTGTACCGCGAAGCCTTCGCGCAGGAACTCGGGGTTCCACGCCACCTCGACCTCGGTCGATGCGAGCCCGCGCGCCCGTGCGCCGAGCGCGGTCGCGGTGCCGACCGGCACCGTCGACTTGCCGATGATCACCGAGGGGCGCTCCAGCATCGGGGCGAGCGTATCCACCACGGCGTGCACGTATTTCAGGTCCGCGGCGTACTCGCCCTTCTTCTGTGGCGTGCCGACCCCGAGGAAATGCACGTCCGCGTGCGCGGCGGCCTCGGCGTAGGACGTGGTGAAACGCAACCGTCCCGCGTCGAGGTTGCGCCGCAGCACCTGCTCGAGGCCGGGCTCGTAGAACGGCACCACGCCATCGGAGAGTTTGGCGACCTTGCCCGGGTCGACGTCGACGCCGATGACGTCGTGCCCGAGTTCGGCCATGCACGCCGCATGGGTGGCCCCGAGGTACCCGGTTCCGAAGACTGTGCATCGCATGATCGATTGATAGGGGTCCCCGATGGCCACACCGCGTCACCGAGGCAAGGGTCATGGCAACGGTAGGTGTACATGTGGCGACATCGATCGGGTTGGCCGCTCTGACCTGCGATGACACCGCTAGCATCGGCGGGATGCGACGCTTGCGGTTGGCTGTGCTCGCCCTGGTCGTCGTCGTTTCTGTGGTGGCGGCGCTGTGGCCGGTCTATGTCCGCCCGCGCACCGATGTCCCGGTTCCCGCCGATGCGATTCTCGTCCTCGGCGGGGCGCACGACGGCCGCGAACAACTCGCGCTGCGCCTGGCGCGCGAAGGCTTCGCGCCAAGGGTCCTGGTCTCGAATCCGTACGAGCACAGCGCCCTGATCAACCGAATCTGCCACGGCGGCTACAGTTTCGAGGTCATCTGCTTCGATCCCGCGCCCCGCACCACCCGCGGCGAGGGCCGGTACCTGGCTCGGCTGGCGCGGGCGGGTGAGTGGCGACGCGTCATCGTCGTCACCTTCACCCCGCATATCTCGCGGGCGCGCTACATCCTCGGCAAGTGCTGGTCCGGGGAACTCCTTTTCGTCGACCCCGCGCCCGAGCTCTCCGTCGGGCGCTGGGCTTGGGACTACGCCTACCAATCGGCGGGCTACGTGCGCGCCTTCTTCGAGGATTGCGACGTCTAGCTGGGGTTTTGTCGGTAGCGCCCGGGGTCGCCCTTTAATTGCTGGCAGGTGACGTCAGTTTGCTACAGTGGCGGGACACATACGTAGGTCCTGTCTCGTTTCGGCTCCGGCCGATGGCGACGCACTTGTGCACACACCCTCCGGGAGGGCTGATGGAATTCGACTGGTCAGCGGCCGATCTGGCATTTCGGGACGAGGTGCGGGAGTTTCTCGACGCCGAGCTGACACCGCGACTGCGGCAGGCCGGGCGGCTGGCGACGAGCGTCTACCCCGACCACGAGGCCAGCATGCGGTGGCAGCAGATCCTGCACGCGCGCGGCTGGGCGGCGCCCGCCTGGCCCGTCGAATACGGCGGGTGCGCGTGGAGCCTGACCCAGCACTACATCTTCGCGCGGGAATCGACGTTGGCGGGCGCGCCCGCGCTCTCGCCGATGGGGATCAAGATGGTGGCGCACGCGATCATCGCCTACGGCACCGAGGAGCAGAAGGCGTACTTCCTGCCGCGCATCCTGACCGGGGAAGTCTTCTTCTGCCAGGGCTATTCCGAGCCGGAGGCGGGATCCGATCTCGCCGCGTTGACGATGGCCGCGGTAGCCGACGGCGACGACCTCGTCTGCACCGGCAGCAAGATCTGGACCACCCATGCGACCGAGGCGAATTGGATCTTCTGCCTGGTGCGTACGTCGCGGTCGGGAAAGAAGCAGCAGGGCATCACCTTCCTGCTGATCGACATGACCTCGCCCGGCATCGAGATCCGCCCGCTGGTGATGACCTCCGGTGAACAGGTGCAGAATCAGGTCTTCTTCGACAACGTGCGAGTGCCGAAAACCAATGTGCTCGGGCAGATCGACGACGGCTGGACCGTCGCCAAGTACCTGCTCGTGCACGAGCGCGGCGGCGCCATGGCGCCGTATCTCCAGGCCATGGCCCAGGAGATCGCGGTCGAAGCGGTGACGCAGCCTGGGCCGGACGGTAATCCGCTGATCGACGATCCGGCCTTCTCGGCCCGGTTGGCGCAGGCGCGAATTCGCGCCGAGGTGCTCGAAATACTGGAGTACCGCACGATTTCGGCGATGGCGCGCGGCAAGAATCCGGGCCCGGCCTCCTCAATGTTGAAGATTCTGGCGACCGAGCTGAGCCAGGAGCTGACCGAATTGGCGTTGACCGCGGCGGGTCCGCGCGCCCGGGTCTATCAACCGCACGCCACCAAACCTGGCGGCCCGATCGCCGAGTTCACCCCGCCCGCCGACGGCTACCACAGCGGCACGCCTTGGCAGGCCGTCGCGCCACTGCGCTACTTCAACGATCGGGCAGGCTCGATCTACGCGGGCAGCAACGAGATTCAGCGAAACATCCTCGCCAAAGCAGCATTGGGGCTCTGATGGACTTCACACTCACCGACGAGCAGGAACTGCTCCGCACCGCCCTGGCCGGCTTCCTCGGCGCGCGTTACGACCTGGAAAAGAGCCGAGGGGCGGTCAAATCCGGGCCCGGCTGGCAGCCTGCGGTATGGCGCGCCTTCGCCGAGGAACTCGGCATCCTCGGCGCGATCCTGCCCGAGCGGGTCGACGGGATGGGCGGCGGACCGGTCGAAATGATGGTCATCGCCGAGGAACTCGGTCGCGCGCTGGTGGTCGAGCCGTTCGTGGACACCGTCGTCGTCGGCGCCGGACTGCTGGACCGTTCTGGTGGGGAGCGGGCCGACGCGGTGCTGCGCCAGATCGTGGCGGGCGAGGCGCGCACGGCCTTCGCCGCGCTGGAGCCGACCTCGGGGCAGACCCTGCACGACGTCAGCACCACGGCACGGCAGGACGGTGCCGCGTGGGTGCTCGACGGGGCGAAGACTGTGGTGACCAGCGCGCCGCTGGCCACGCATCTGCTGATCACCGCGCGCACCGGGGGTGAGCGGCGCGATCAGCGTGGCATCTCGCTGTTCTGCGTCGATTTCGACGCCGACAACCCGCCCGCCGGTGTCGAGGTGCACCCGTATCGCACCATCGACGACCGTGTCGCCGCCGACCTCACCTTCACCGCCTTCCGCGTGCCTGCCGAGGCGTTGCTCGGCATCGAAGGGACCGCCTGGGTGGCGATCGAACCCACCGTCGACACCGCCGTCGCCGCCGTCGCCGCCGAGACCGTCGGCTGCCTGCGCACCGTGTTCGCCGACACCGTCGAATACACCAAGCAGCGCAAGCAGTTCGGGCAGCCGATCGGCGGCTTCCAGGTGCTGCAACACCGCATGGTCGACATGTACATGGAGCTCGAGCAGGCCATCGCCGCCACCTACCTCGCGATCTACTCGCTCTCCGCCGAACCCGCGGCCCGCGCCCGCGCCGTCGCCGCCGCCAAGGTCACCGTCGCCCGCGCGGCCCGCTTCATCGGCCAGAACGCCGTCCAACTGCACGGCGCCATGGGCATGACCGAGGAACTCGCCATCGGCCACTACTTCAAACGCCTCACCGCCGCCCAACACGAATACGGCACCCCCGAACACCACCTGACCCGCTACGCCACCCTCACTCACCCCTGAACCGATCGCGCATGCCGACCCGAGGGTTCGCGTCGGCGGCTCCGATCTCGGCTAAGGATGGCAATAGCAACCGACCCGAGTCCAACATCGGACTCGGGTCGGCTGCTTTATTCAGGTTTGTTCAGTTCTTGCGGCCCGGTGCCTTGGCGCCGGACTTGAAGCCGAGGCCGCCGGGTTTGGCGGTGGGGGGTGCGGCTTCGCTGGTGCCGTTGGCGCCGTTGGCCGGCTCAGTCGACTCCGGGGTGGCTTCCTCGGTGGTCGGCGTGGGCCCGGCCGGGGCTTCCGGTTCGGCCGGGGTCGCGGGGGTGCCGGGGGCCTTGGGACCGGGACGCTTGAAGCCGGACTTCATGGCCAAACCCTTGGCGGGGATGGTCGGCTTGGTTTCGGTGGATTTCGAAACCGGTTCGGCGGCGGGCGTTTCCGGAGTGGACGGGCTTTCGACCGCCGGAGCGGCCGGTGCCTTCGCACCCGGCGCCTTGGCACCGGGGGCCTTGGCCGCACCCTTCATCCCGAGTCCCTTGACCGGCTTCGGCGCGGGCGGCGGTGCGGCCGCGGGTTCGGTGTCCGGGGTGGCGGGGGCGGCTTCGGCGGCGGGTGCCGCCTTCGCGCCCGGCGCCTTGGCCGCGCCCTTCATGCCGAGCCCACCCGGCTTCTTCGCCGGGCCCTTCATGGCGAGGCCCTTGACCGGCGGGGCGGTCGTCTCGGTGGCCGAGTCCGCCTCGGCGGGTTCGGCTTTCGCGCCGGGCGCCTTGGCCGCGCCCTTCATGCCCAGGCCACCCGGCTTCTTGGCCGGGCCCTTCATGGCGAGACCCTTGACGGGCGGTGCCGCGTCGGCCGCGGGCTCGTCGGCTTTGGCGCCGGGCGCCTTGGCCGCGCCCTTCATGCCCAGGCCACCCGGCTTTTTCGCCGGGCCCTTCATCGCGAGTCCGCCGCCGGTCGGCGCGGCCTTGGCCGCGGGCGCCTGCTGCTGCGGCTCGGGTTCCGGCTCGGCCACCTCTTGCGCGGCGGGCGCTTTCGGCTCCTGGACGACGGTGAGGTTCGCGGTGAGCTCGGCCGGCTCGACCCGGTCGATGGCGTCGAGCATGAGCTGGGCGACGTCGACGACCTCGACCCCTTCGCCCGCACCCTTCTCCTGCCGCGCGGTGACGCCGTCGGTCAGCATGACGCGGCAGAACGGGCAGCCGGTCGCGATCTTGCCCGGGGTCGCGCCGCCGGCGCCGGTGAGGGTGTTCAGACCCTCGTCCACCCGGTCGACGTTGATCCGCTTGCCGAGCTGCTCTTCCATCCACATGCGCGCGCCACCGGCACCACAGCACATGGAACGTTCGCCGTGGCGCGGCATTTCGACCAGCGTGGAACCGGAGGCTTCCATCAGCTCGCGCGGGGCGTTGTAGACCTTGTTGTGCCTGCCCAGGTAGCAGGGGTCGTGGTAGGTGACGTTCTGCGACACCGAGGCGACCGGGATGAGCTGCTTCTGCCGCACCAGGCGGTTGAGCAACTGGGTGTGGTGCACCACCTCGTAGCTGCCACCGACCTGCGGGTATTCGTTGTTGAGCGCGTTGAAGCAGTGCGCACAGGTGACGACGATCTTTTTCTTCTGCTGCTCGACGCCTTCGAACACCGAGTTGAGCAGTTCGATGTTCTGCGCGGCCAGCTGCTGGAACAGGAACTCGTTGCCCGCGCGCCGCGCCGAGTCGCCGGTGCAGGTCTCGTCGGCGCCGAGCACCATGAATTTCACGCCCGCGGTGGCGAGCAGCTCGGCGACCGCCTTGGTGGTCTTCTTCGCCCGGTCCTCGTAGGCGCCCGCGCAACCGACCCAGAACAGGTAGTCGTAGCCGTCGAAGCTGTCCGCGTCCTGGCCGAAGACCGGGATCTGGAAGTCGAGTTCATTGATCCAGTTGAGCCGGTCCTTGGCGTTCTGGCCCCACGGGTTGCCCTTGTTCTCCAGGTTCTTGAACAGCCCGGCGAGCTCGGACGGGAACTCCGACTCGATGAGCACCTGGTAGCGACGCATGTCGATGATGTGGTCGACGTGCTCGATGTCCACCGGGCACTGCTCGACGCACGCGCCACAGGTGGTGCACGACCACAGCACCTCGGGGTCGATGATGCCGTTGGCCTCGAGGTCGCCGACCAGCGGGCGCTCGGCCTCGGCCTTGGCCGCGTCGGAGATCTTCGCCAGCGCGGCCTCGTCGGGCGCGCCCTCGGCGTCGACCAGGCCGACCTCGTCGCCGCCCATGTCCTTGCGGCCACCGGCCAGCAGGTACGGCGCCTTGGCGTACCCGTGGTCGCGCAGCGACATGATCAGCAGCTTGGGCGACAACGGCTTACCGGTGTTCCAGGCCGGGCACTGCGACTGGCAGCGGCCGCACTCGGTGCAGGTGGTGAAGTCGAGCCAGCCCTTCCAGGAGAAGTCCTCGATCCGGCCCGCGCCGAACGTGTCGTTGTCCGGGTCGGCGGTTTCCATGTCGATCGGCTGCCCCTTGGACATCATCGGCTTGACCGCGCCGAGCGCGACACCGCCGTCGTCCTCGCGCTTGAAGTAGATGTTCGGGAACGCCGAGAAGCGGTGCCACGCCACGCCCCAGTTGAGGTTGCGGCCGACCAGGAACAGGAAGGTGCTGCCGGACATCAGCTTCACGAACGCGAACAGCGCCACCATGGTCGCGTTGGCGGGCAGCAGCTTGGCGACCTGCATGGTGAAGAAGTCGGTCCACGGGTTGGAGTGGCCGTAGACGGCGATCTTGCCCGCCTTCACCAGCACCATGCCGAGGCCTTCGATGAGCACGATGATCTCGATGATGTACGCGGGGCCGAACCGCGATCCGCTGAAGCGCGAGAGCCGTTCGGGCAGGCGCGGGTGGTTGAGCTGGCGGATCGCGATCAGCACCACGATGCCGATCACGGTGCCGATGCCGAGGATCTCGTCGGCGAGGTGGTAGATCGCCCAGTCGCCGATGATCGGCCAGTGGAATTCGGGGTCGAAGGTCTGCCCGTATGCCTCGAAGAAGAGGATGAACCCGGCCAGGAAGCCGATCATCACCAGCCAGTGCGCCCAGCCGACGGTGCGGAACTTCACCATGCGCGTGTGCGCCAGGAACTCCACGATCATCGTCTTCAAGCGGGGGAAGAACGGTCGCCAGCGGTCCGGCGCGCTCTGGCCGATCATGATGGTGCGCGCGATGTTTCGAACGCCGCCGACGAACGAGGCCCAGCACAATAGGCTGAGCGCCGTCCCAATCGTGCCCAGCGTCACTGTCAGGGCATTCATGTCGCGACCTTTCTCTAGAGAGGCAACACGAGCGGGGGCAGTTCGGCCGCCCCGGTTTGGCTCGTATCCTAACCGGCGGTAAGTTACCCACCGGTAACAACCACTGTCTACCGTACGATCGGCATCTGAGCTATGCCCCATCTTCCTGGGGCTTGACGCAAAATTTACCTGTGACGAACGTCACAAAAGACTTGCCAATCCAACTGCATGTTCGGGTGATCACCACCGTAAACGTCTAGCGAATCGGCTCTCTCGCTAAGGCCAGGCTTAGTCCGCAAGGCGCGTAATGCATCTCGCTTCTGAGCGGGCCTTCGATTACGCTCACGACGTTCTGTCTGCTGTGCCCGTCTCCGCTCTGCTCGGGGAGGATCCGGGGCGACCGCCCGGATTTGATGAAGAGCTCTCGCGTGACGTAGATCGGCCGGTGGACGACCTGATGATGGATTGGAAACTGAATGAACCTCCGCAGAACCACCGCGGGTGCCGCGTTGGTCATCGGCGCGATGACCATCGGTCTCGGGACCGCGCATGCCGAGCCTGTCGCCACACCGGCCGACGCCGGCATCAACTACTCGGTCAAGCTGGTGGACAAGACGATCGTCGCGTCGCTGAAGGGGGGAACCTTCTCGGTCACCGAGAAGGAGGGCGCAACCGCTGACGATCCGAAGATGAGCATCGCCAACGTCAAGGACGGTCAGGGCAACACCCTCGTTTCGTTCCCGCTGGACGTCGACGTGGACGGCAAGCTGGTCCCGGTCAAGACCGAGGTGAAGCACGACGGCGCCGTGCTGGAGGTGACGCCGCAGAAGCCCGAGGGCCTGGTGGTCTCGGCGACGCCGGTCGCCGCCAAGCCGGTCGTCGCGCAGGAGATCGCGTCGCCGGTCGAAAACCAGCGCGCGCAGAACGAGTTCGCCAGCAACTTCGGCATCGCCACCGCCATCGGCGGTTTCGTCGGCACGGCGATCGGCGCGATCATCGGCTGCGTCGTCACGCTCCCGGTCGGCTGCATCCCGGGTCTGCTCACCGGCGCGGGCGTCGGCGGCATCCTCGGCACCATCGCGGTCGGTGGCCCGACCCTGGTCGCCGCGGGTGTCGAGCTGCTCAACACCATCCAGGCGCCGGACGGCACCACCAAGTGGGCCGACAAGCCGCAACCGGCCAAGTAGGTCGCACAGTTCTTTCGACTCGGCCCGCGCTCCTTTCGAGCGCGGGCCGAGTCGTTGTTTCAGGCGGGCAATTCCAGCGTGCCGCGGAACGACACGGTGCCCCTGGGTCGCCCGAACCGGCCGAAGGTGCGCTCCGCGACCTCGAACGAACCGTCCTCGCGCACCAGCAGCACCGTGCTCGCGCGGGTGCCGTGCAGGCCGTCGGCGATGAATCGGGACGAGAGCCTGCGCTCCAGGCGTTTCGGCACGCCGGTGTCAGGGAGATCGGCGTCCACGGCGCGGGTGCGGTCGGCCAGTACTTCGAAATAGCGCGACACCGCATCGGGTTCGGACTCCACCACGGCCCGCAGTTCGGCTACACCCCCGCGTACTTTGGGCCAGATGGGCTGTGGGGCGGTCAAATCCGTGTCCTGTGGGTTCGGCCCTACCGAACTGACGAACGAGGCGTTGGAGAGGCCGTGGAAGCCCGGCGCCAGTTCCAGCGGCGGCGCGGCGCTGCGATTCGAGTGCCACCACAGCGAATCCAGGTCCGAGACCACCAGGTTGTAGCCGTTGTAGTCGTCGGGCGCGGCCGCCACGTCCAGGACGTACTTCTCCGGGTCGGGGAGTTCGCCGCGCGGTCCGCGCGCCGAATCGCCGCGTAGGAAGTCCATCAGCAGCGCCCCGCGCGAACGGGCATCGGCGCGTTCGTCTTTCGGATTGCGCACGTTGGTCACCGTCGCGAATCGATGGCGGTGCAACGACTCCTGTCGGCCCGCGGCGCCGAGCCCGAGCCAGGTGCCGGGCGGGTCGTCCGCCGCCCTGTTCTTCGCGCCGAGGTCGCGGCCCGCGAGCATGCCGGACAGCTCGGGCCACCAGCGCATGGACTCGGTCGGGCGGGTGTAGAACTCGTCCCGATTGGCCGCGACGATCAGCCGATACTCCGGATGGGCGCGCCAGCCGATCAACACCAAACACATGCGGTCCAGAATGCCGTACCGCGGCCGGGCACAGCATCGCAATTGCCGCCGTACGGGGGCGGCAAGGCCAGTGGACGGGCGCCGGAGACAGCGGAAGGGCCGGCCGCGCAACGCGCGACCGGCCCTTCCGTCGAGGCGAGCTAGCTCGTGTGCAGCTTCAGACCGGGGTTGTCCGAGAGCACCACGTGCACCGGCTGCGCGAACAGCTGCGGTGCGTTGCCGGTGAGGGCGCCGATCAGGTTGGGGATCTCGCAGATCGGGTAGTCGGCCACCGACGACGCGCTGGAGATGCCGAGCGCGAGCCTGCCGGTCACGATCGGGCCGCCGCTGTCGCCGGGCAGCGCGCAGATGTTGGCCGAGAAGGCCTGGGTGAGCTCGCGGTCGCCCACCTGCACGGTCTGGTCGACCGCGTTCACCACGCCGCAGCTGAAGCCGGTCCGCGAACCGGACTTGCAGACCGGCGCGCCGACGACGGGGGTCGCGACGCCTTCGATCCGGATGGACGCGGCGCCGGGCACCCGCACCTCGTTGTTGCCGAAGCGATCTCGGGACTGGTCGGCGATCCGCACGATCGAGTAGTCCTGCTCGCCGAGCACCGACTTCTGGAACCGGCCGAGCTCGGTGCCGAGCCGGTCGCCGTTGAGCTCGTGGATCCGCGCGGCGTTGTCGTTGCCCGCCGACGGGAGATCCGGGTTGCAGTGGCCCGCAGTGACATTCACGATGTTGCCGGCGCGGTCGGTGCCGTTGAAGCCGAGCGAGCAGCGCAGCGAGGTGCGGCCCGCGACCGAGGCGTAGCCGTCGCCGCCTGCCAGCACGCCGGTGCCGGAGCCCGCGATCTCGTCCGCCTGCGGCAGCGTCGTCTGCTCACCGGCCACCGGCGGGGCCATCACGATGACCCGGGCCGGGTCGATGAAGTTCGGCATCGGCAGGCCGATCTTGTCGACGCGCACCGCGATGCTGTTGTTGATGGTGTCGACCACGACGCCGCGCACGAGCGAGGAGACTGCCTCGGGCTGGCCCTCCAGCCACCGCTCGAACGCGCTCTTCTCACCGCGCAGCTCGGTCTCGCTCTTGGCCACGTTGCGCACCTCGAAACCGGCGGACTCCGCGGCCTTTCGGGCCTCGTCGGCACCCGGCCCCTGCGCCAGTGCCACGACCGCCTTGCCGCCCTCGTCGAGCCACGAGCCGCCGAAGACGGCGGGGAACTGCCGCTGGGCGGTGGTGGCGAACGCGGCGACCTGCTGGGCCACGTCGGCGCGGTGCAGGTACTCCTCCGGCGAGATCTTCAGATCACGGGCGATCGCGGTGACGAGTTCGGCGGGCAGATTCGACTCGGCATCGGGTTGCGCAGACGCTACTGCCGCCGTCGGTCCGAACAGCAGTATCGCCGCCGAAGCGGCGATCACTGTTTTTCGGACCCGGGTCTGTCGCGCAGCTGATCGGAGATGACCTATACGTGGCAGGAGCATGCCCAGACTATATGGGCTCGAGCCCGCTATGCCTACTTATAACGAGGCTCCGGTTCGTTCGATAGCGCCGATTCCCGCGCTATGTCGATGAACACACCCGCGCGCGCCGACTCACCCGACGGCGGGCCGGGTGCGCACCGTGATGCCGCTGCCGACACCGCCTGCCGCGGAGGCGTCGATATCGGCCAGAATCGGCCGGATCGGGATGCCGAGGCTCGCCGTGCCGCCGTACTGCGCCAGCGCGATGTTGGCCTCGTTGCAGTTGGGTGCCTCGGCCGCGTTGGAGCCGCTGGTGATGCCGAGTGCGAGGGTACCGGTCACGATCGCGCCGCCGCTGTCGCCGCCGAGGGTGCAGGCCGAGCTGGCGAAGCCGCGCACGGTCTTGCTCTCGCCCTCCGCGGTGTAGAGCTGCGTCTCGACCCGGTCGGCCACCACGAAGCCACAGGTGAAGGTGGACGACTGCCCGGTCTTGCAGACCGGAGCGCCGGTGATCGGATCGGCGGTGCCGGTGATCGGCAGCGTGGTGCCGTTGGCGCCGCGCACGGTCGGCTGATCCATGCCCGCCCGGACCGCGCGATCGTTCAGCTTGATCACCGAGTAGTCCAGCGCGCTCTGGCCGCCCAGCTTCGCCTGGACGAAGGTGCCGAGCTCGGGGCTGGCCGGGATGTCCTTGACGTTGGGGAAGTAGACCGTGGCCGCCTGGGTGCCCTTGTCGACGTTCGGATCGCAGTGTCCCGCACTGATGTTCAGCGCGTTGCCCGCGGCGTCGACGCTGTTGAAGCCGAACGAGCACACGTCGACGCCCTTCAGTGAGGCGTCGGTCAACGGAATCGGGGCGCTGATGTAGGTGTCGCCGCCCATCGGCCGGCGCTCGACCGGACCGCCGCTGCCGGGGGAGAGAATGACCTTGATGTTGGCGATCAGGGTCGGCAGGTTCAGCACGTGGCCCGCGGGGGTGTTGGCGACGTTGAGCACCAGCTGGCTGTTGAGGAAGTCGATGGCGACGGAGTTGATCGCCTGCGAGATCTCGCGCGGCAGGCTGGTGATCCACTGGTTCAGCTGCATCAGCGAGCCTTCCAGGCCGTCGGCGGAGACCGGGGCGAGCCGGGTCTGGTAGCCGTCGGCGGAGGCGATCTTGGCGGCGTCGAGCGAGGTGACCGCGACGATGGGCTTGCCGTCGGTGCCGATCCACGCGCCCGCGAACGCCTCGGGACGCTCGGAGCGGAAATCACGGGCGTAGTCGCGCAGCTGCTGGGCGCGCGCGGCCCGGTCCAGGTATTCGGTCGGGGTCATCTTCAGGTCGCGTGCGATGGCCTGCACAAGTTCGGGCGGCAGCGTGTCGGCGGTGAGCTGCGCCGGTGTCTCCGGCGCCGCCGTTGCGGTGGTCGTGCCCAGCAAGGAAGCGAGGAAAACGGTCGAAGCGACAGCGACAGCTTTGACCGCGGCGCGGCGCGCCACCAACTTGCGCATGAAATCCCTTCGTGGCACGCACGTGCCAGCTAAATCCGCGGCAACGGGCCTGGAATCCGTTGGCTCACAGTCGTCCTCCAGCAACAGACCGAGTGGTGGGAATTCCTCCGACAACACCGGTCAGCGCATCACTTTAAGGCACAAACCAGGGAAGGGCTCTACTAATCACCGACTGCCCGGTATCTGCAGGCCGGGGATGGACGGGATCTCCGGCAGCGGCGGGAACGGCGAGGTTCGCGTCGGCCTCGGGCGCGTCGTCGGGGTCGGCGTTGTGGTCGGCGGTTCGGTGGTCGGCGGCGGGGGTGGCGGAGGCGGCGGTTCAGTCGTCTCCGGCGGGGGCGTCGTGGTCACCGGCGCCTCGGTGGTGGTCGGCGGGGTGGACGGCACGGTCGGGGAAACGACGGGCGGCGCGGGCGGGGTCGGGGTGACCGTCACCTGCTCGGATTTGCTGTCGCGCAGCGGCGGCACCGGTGTCTCGGTCTCCTCGCGGAAGAGCACGGCCACCGCGAAGCCGCCGAGCACGAGCCCGATCAGCGCGGCGGCGCCGATCAGCAGCGGCAGTTGCTTGCGGTCCTTCTTCGGCGCCGGCTGTTCCGGTTCCGGCGCGGGCTGCGGTTCCCCGGCATCGGCGGTCGGTAGCGGCTCGGCCAGCGGGATGGCCGCCGAATACGCCTGCGGCTGCGCCTCGGACGCGGGGACCGCCGGAATGATCACGGTGTCCACCGTCGAGTTCTCGGCGTGCGTGGGGTCGGGCGGCGTGGCGCCCGCCGGGGTGGACAGCACCGCGGCAAGCGCGGCGCGCGCGGCGTCGTAGGCGTAGGTGCCACCCGGTTCCACGGCGCCCGCGCCGGGCAGGTCGGCCTCGCTGACCAGCAGTACCGAACGCAGCCCGAGGTAGTCCAGCGCGTCGCGCAGGGCCTGGATGTATTCGCGCGGCCAGTCACCAGGATGCGTCGCGTAGAACTCGGCGGCGCCGTTGAGGTGCTCGGCGGTGAGGTTGATCAGGCAGAACAGCGCGGTCGCGACCAGGTCCTCGGCGCGGTAGGCCTCGCCGTCGTCGACCGCGAGCCCGGCCGGATCGCCGACCGCGCGCACAAAGCCGGTGATCGCGTGCGCGTTCCCGTCCGGCGGCGCCTCGCCGAGTGCGGCATCGCCGTCGTCGGACATGTACAGGACGGGGTCCCGGACGATGAGCAGCGGTTCATCGCCGCTGTCGGTGACGATCGCCGCCGTGCACTCGTCCTCGGCGACGCGCAGGCCCACCCCTGTGGCCATCCTCAATACCTCGCTTCGGCGTCCGGCTGACGAATCCGCACTCTGTGCACCAGTGCTGGATCACACCAGCAGTGAGCCGTGTCCCATGGCACGGAGCATCGACAATAGCTCCGATCGGGACCGCGCACCGATCCGGCGTCGAATACGGGCGACGTGATGCTCCACGGTCTTGGCGGAAATGTACAGACGGGCGCCGATCTCGCGGTAGGTCAGACCGAGTAGCACCAGTTCGGCGACTTCTCGCTCCCGCTCGCTGAGGATCGTGGTCGGCTCCCCGACCGCGGGATCGGGGACGACTACGGCGCCATCGCGCGGTGCGGGCTGCGGCTCGGGGACGCTCGGTTCCTGTGGCTTGGCGTCGGCGCGGACCGTGCGGGCCAGCTTGAGCAGCGCGGTGGCCGTCGCCGAATCGGCGGCGCCGAGCGCGGCCTCGCTGGCCAGCCGGGCCGCGTCCCAGGTCATGCCGATCTCGCTCAGCCCGGCGACGGCCGCGGTGACCGGCGCCGCCGCGACCTGTCCGCGCAGCACGAGCACCCAGGTGCGCCCGGCGTCGGCGAGGATCGCGGCGTGCCGATCGCCCGCCTCGGCCGCCGCCTTCAACGCCTTGGCGTGTGGGAGCAACTCCTGCGGGCTCTCGTGCAGGATCGCGGCTTGCACGCCGTACCAGTGGAAGGCGTTGGCCCAGGCGGGCGGTTGCGCGACGCGGCGCAGCAACGCGAGCGCCGCGTCGACCAGCGGTGCGATCCGGCGTTCGTCGCGCAACCGGATGCCGGCTAGCCACAGCTCACCGATCGGCAGCAGCATCAGCAGATCGGCCTCGACGTCGTCGAACATCAGATGGGCGGCCTGCCAGGCGCGGGCGAGCGCGGCCAGGTCGCCGGTGCGCCGGGCCAGTCCGACCGCGACGCCGTGCGCGAGCAGCCGATCGCGCGGGTCGAGCGAGTCGTAGTCGAGCGCGGCGACCGTGGTGGCCGCGGCGCGCTCGTCGCCGCCGAGCATCGCCGCCCAGGCAGCGAGCACCTGCAGTTGATGGCAGCGCAGGCCGCTTGCGGTGGCCCGGCGTAGCGCGTCACCGGCCCGGCGCGGCTCGCCGGTGCCGAGGCACAGCAGGGTCGCGATGGACACCGCCGTGCACGGCAGGAAGCGGTCGACGCCCGAGTCCGTGTGCGCGGCCTGCACCAGCGCCGATACCGCCGCCGCGCAGCGGTTCGCGGATTGCCCTGGTCCGTCGTGGGTTTCGTGCCCGTCGAGAGTGTCCGCCAGCGCACCCGCGATCAAGCGGGCATGCGCGGTGGCCTCGGTCGGCGGCCACTGGGTCGCCGAGGCGGACATCTGTGCGGCGCCCGCCATGTCGCCCGCGAGCGCGAGCACGGTGGCGCCGACGGCCCAATCCGGGCCGACCCGCTGCCCGCCGAGCCACGAATACAGTTGCGCCGCACGGCCGACCAGGCCGCGCCGGGTCAGCACGGCGGCGCAGATCCGCACCGCGTCGGCGAGTTCCGCACCGGATACCCCGGGCCGGGCGAGCACCGGCTCGGCCAGGCGCATGGCGGTCTCGCCGTCGCCGTTGCGTCCCGCGGCCTCGGCCCAGCGCAGCGCGATGCGGTCGGGATCGGCGCCGGTGGCCGCGGCCGCCGCGTAGTAGCGCACGGCCTCGCGGCCCGCCTTTTCCGCTGCCGTGGTGAGGAATTCGGCAAGCCGCGGATCCCTTACGCCCGATTCGGCGAGCAGCAGCGCGGTGTGATCGCGCAGCAGGCCCGCGTCCAGTCGCGCGCTGAGCAGCTTGCGCTGCACCCCGACGAACCTGCGGTCGCCGAGCAGCGTGCGCAGCGGCCCGACGGCGGGGGTGAGCAGCAGATCCGCGTCCGTGACCAGGGCACTGGCCCTGGCGCGATCGATGAGGTGCTGTGCGGCAACGGGTTCCACGCCGAGCACCTCGTGCAGCTCACTGGCGTCCAGGCCGGTGCCCGTGGTGGCGACGACGAGGGTCTCCAGCAGATCCGGCTCCAGGTTGTCCAGCAGCGCGCGAGCCCATGCCGTGACGGCGGCGTCGACCGCGCCGATGCCGGCGTCGAGGCGGGCCGAGCAGGCGGCGGTCAGCGCGGCGACGACGCCGCCGCGGATGCCGTCGGTCTGGCGGTGGATGTGCTGGGCCACCTGACGCGGCACCATCATGCCGAGTTCCCTGGCGAAGGGGGCGATGTCGGTGACGCCGAGCGGACGTAACTCCACCACCCGGCCGCGCCGGGCGACGGTATCGGCCAGTGCGCGCAGCCGCGGATCGTGCGGGCGCTGCTGGGCGGCGATCACCACCGTGCGGGTGCCGGATTCGATCGCGGTGCAGAGGAAGTCGAGATCGGATCGGCTCAGCGTGTGCGCGTTGTCGACGACCAGCGCCGGGCGCGGCGCGCTGCTGGGACGGGCGCCGAAGCCGTTGCCCGCGACGGGGATCGGGTCTTCGGCGGCCGTGGTGCAGGCGGTCTCGGCGATCGGAGGATCCTGTAGCGGGATGCCGCGCGCCCGCAGCCGGGCGCGAATCTCGTTGAGCAGGGTCGACTTGCCGGTCTGCGAGCGACCACGGATCAGGTAGACGGCCGGTTCCCGGTCGGCGTTCTCCAACTCCCGCAGGATCTCCCGCGCCGAGGGCAGCGTGTCGAAGGCGATATCAGCCACCGTTTCCTCCGAGGATCTTGCCGGGTGCCCGCAGGATGGTGCCGACCGCGCCGCCGACCTCGTCGACGGTGTCGTTGAGGACCTCGGCAGGCAGGTTCGGCACGGCGGGGGCGGGCGGCGGCTGCTGCGGTGCTGGGGCCGGCGCCGGAGCGGGCGCGGGGCCCGGTTGCGGCGGTGCGGGCGGGGCCGGTTGCGCCGCACCGGGTTCCGCGGGCGGCGCGGGGGGTTGCTCGGCGGCGGGGCGGCTGTCCACGACGGCCACCGCGGCGGCCGGCGGGATAGCGGGTTGCCCTGCCTCGGCTTTCGCGTGCGTCGCGCTCGGTGGCGCGGAATCCACCACGGCGACCGGGGTGTTCGGGTCGCGCGGGGCATCGGGCGCCGGGCCGAAGGTCGCGGCGACCTCACCGGCCCGTGCGGGGGTCGACGGCGCGGTGGTGCCCGGATTCGACTGGATGCCGGTGCCGATCGCGACGGTGCCGGTGGCGAGCAGGCCGAGCACGACGACCGCGCCCGCGACGACGGCCATCCGGCGCCTGCCACCGCGCCGCGCGGGTACCGCCGTTGGCAGCGCGGGTGCGCCGGACAAGGCAGGTGCCACCGCGGGCGTGGTCGAAAGCGCCACGGTCGGCAGGTCTTCGGGCGCCGACGCGGGTGCCGCGCCTGCGGCGGTGCGGTCGGCGGCCAGCAGCGCCGCGCCGTGCGCGCTGGTCTGCGCCGGTGCGGGCGCGGCCAGCACCGGAAGCCCGAACTCGGACGAGATCAGTTCGGCGACAAGCGGTATCGCGCTACCGCCGCCGGTGAGCAGGACGCCATCCAGGTCGCCGATGTCCAGGCCTGCCCGGTGCACGGCGTCCCGGATCAGCTCGGTCGAGGCCAGCAGCGGCGCGCGGAGCAGTTCCTCCAGCTCGCCACGGACCAGGCGCACATTGGTGCTGTGCGCGTCGGCCGGATTCAAGCGCACCCGAACGACCGTCGCGGTATTTATCGACAGCTCTTCTTTCGCCGTTCGGCAGCGATCGCGCAATGTCGCCAATTCGCGCTCCACCGCGGGATCGAACGGGTCCAAATCATTTGCGTCGGTAACGTTTGCCAGCACGTAGCGCATGGTGCGCAGATCGAATTCCGCACCGGCGATGTCGGTGCTCCGGGCCGGTGTGCCGAGTAGCCCGGCATGATCGCCGGTGCGCAATACCGAGACGGTGAGACCGGTGGCGCCGAGGTCGTAGACGACGACCGCGCCGTCGGCACGCGGACCGTGGGTCGCGGTGAGCCAGCGCAGGGCGGCGAGCGGTTCCGGTACCAGGGTCAGCTCGTCCAGGCCCGCGCGCGCCAGAGCGGTGCGCTGGATCTCGACGGTGTGCGCCGACCACCACGCCGGGTGACACGCCACGGTCGATCGTGCTTCGGCGTCCGCCTCGTTCATCAGGCAATTCACCGCGGTCGCGACGAGATCGGCGGCCGAATGCGAGGAGCCGTCCTCGGCCAGCATGTCGACCGGGTCGCCGACCCTGGCCAGGAATCCTTCGAGTAATACCTCGCGGGCGTGCGGTGCGCTGCCGTGCGCGGCGGCGCCGAGCGCGGGCGGAGCGTCGGGGCTGAGCCGTAGCACGCTCGGCCGCGTGCGCACGCTGTCTCGTTCATCCCCCGCGGCCGCCACGGCGACCGAATTCGACGCTCCGACAGTGATGCCGAGCGCCACACGCTGTGTCATTCGTGAACCCCGTTCGAAAACTGTGTGGTCGGGTCTCGCTGCTGTGTAGTCCGGGTGCGAAAGGCAGTGCGGGCACGCCGATGCATCAGTTGTTTCGGTAGCTGGCGGTCCGCCGTTACCTGCGTTGGGGAACTCGCGGGGAAATTCCCCTAATGCCGACCCCGCCCCTAACGGCCGCGCCGAGGGAGCAGTAGGGGCCTGCCCCGTTCCGCGTAACGAGTTGCGCCCCTAGCGTGAAATTCATTCCAACGACGCGGATCGTGAAGGTCCGCCAGCTCTCAGGAGATGTTTCCGATGACACCCAACGCGATTCTCGAGTTCATCCTGAATTTGCTTCGCGATCATGAGGCCGCGGTCGGCTACTGCGCCAACCCGGCGCAGGCGCTCGTGGCCGCGGGATTGCCCACGGTGACACCGGAGGACATCGCCGCCGTCGCCCCGATGGTCGCCGAGTCGGCACTGGTCGCGGGTGGCTCGCAGCTGTCCGCGATCGTCGCCGCGGGCGCCCAGACCGGTGCCGCCGCCGGGCTCGGCGCGGTGGGTGCCGTCGGCGCCGCCGCGGCCGCGAACGCCGGGTTGAACGCCGGTCTCGGCATCGATCTCGGGGGGCAGGCCGACATCGATCTCGGCGCGGGCCTGGACACCGCGATCGGCACCGGACTGCAGCTCGGCGCGAACCTCGGCACGGGATTGCAGACCGGGCTGCAGACGGCCGCCACCGCGGGCGCCGAGCTGGCCGACGCGGTCGGCGGCGCGCTCGACACGGGTGCACGGGCGGTGTCCGGCCTCGGCGCGGGCGTGCAGGTGGGTGCCGATCTCGGCACGGGACTGCAGAGCGCGGTGAACAGCGCGTTGCAGGTCGGCACGGGCCTGGAGACGAGCCTGTCCGCCGGACTGGAGAGCAGGCTCGGCGCGGATCTGAATTCGAGTCTGCAAGGCGCCGCGCATGCCGCGACCGATCTGTCCGCCGGTCTCGACGGCTCGCTCGGCGCGGGCGCCGACCTCGGTGCTGACCTGGCGACCGGTCTGGGCTCGAGCCTCGGTGCGGTCACCGACGCGGGCGCCGGTCTCGGCGGCGGACTCTCGGCCGGACTCGACCGCGCCGTCAGCGCGGGCGCGCAGGTGGGCACCGGTCTGGAAACCGGGCTCGGTGCCGGACTGGACGCGGGTGCGCAGGCGGCGACCGGGCTGGAGACGGGACTGTCCACGAGCATCGGCTCGGCCACCGGGCTGGGTGCCGACCTGTCCTCCGGATTCGACGGCGCGGTGAATACCACTGCCGGACTGGGCGGTTCACTCGGCGGTGCGGTGGATGCCGGTGGAAATCTTGGTAGCTCGCTGGGCGACACGGTGGATGCCGTGGGGAGCCTTGGCGGCTCGCTCGGCGGCGCTGTGGACGCTGGTGGAAACCTTTGCAGCGCGGTGGACGCCGGTGGGAGCCTTGGGAGTTCGCTTGGCAGCACGGTGGACGCCGGTGGGAGCCTTGGTGGTTTGCTGGGCAACACGGTGGATGCCGTTGGGAATCTCGGCAGCGCGGTGGATGCTGGTGCGAATCTGGGTGGTTCGCTCGGCGGCGCGGTGAACTCGGGTGGCGCGCTCAACAGCTCAGTCGATGCGGGTGGCAACCTCAGCGGCGGTGTGGACACCGGCCTCGGCGGCGCCGCGCATGGTGCGCTGGATTCTTCTGCGGGACTGGGTGGTTCGCTCGACTCCGCCGCGCACGGTGCGGTGGACACCGGGGCCGGCATCGACGGAACTGTCGGCAGCACGGCGAATGCCTGGTCAGCACTGGATGTGTCGAGCGCGTTCGGTTCGGGGCTGGACAGCTCGGCGAACACCGGACTGTTCGCCGGCACGCACGCGGACGCGGGTCTCGACGGCACCGGGGGCACCGATCTGGGTGGCGACGCGTTGCTGCACTGATCACCGCCCCGCTGAAAACCGTTCCGCCCAACCGAAAGAGGTCGAGTCCGCGATGGGGACGCCAACACCGAACGCCACCGCACCGGCGGTACCGCTGCTCGCGGTACTCGGCGAAACCATCGCGGCGGCGCGGGCCGCGGGGCGCACCGATCTGGTCGGCCGCCTGGAGGCGGCGGCCGAGCGGGTCCGGGACCCGCGGCGGCGCATCGTCGTCGCCGGACTGCTGGATCAGGGCAAGAGTCGATTCGTCAACGCACTGCTCGATCTGGAGATCTGCCCGGTGGGCGACGGCGTGACCACCACCATCACTACGGTGCTCGCGCACGGTCCAGCGCCGAAGGCGGAGTTGGTGCTCGCCGCGCCAGGCGGCGACGGTGGCGGCCCACAGTCCCGGGTCGCGGTGCCGATCGCGGACATCGGCGGTCTCACCGCGCGGTCCCCGCTCGCGCAGGGGCGCCGGATCCTGCGAGTGGAACTCGAGGTGCCGAACCCGCTGCTTGCCGACGGCATCGTCCTGGTCGACACCCCGGGTGTCGGCGGACACGGAAGTTCTTACGCGGCAAGCGTCCTGGGCATGGTGCCCGCCGCCGACGCGGTGCTTGTGCTCACCGACGCGTCCACCGAACTCACCGAGCCCGAGCTCGCCTTCCTGCGCCAGGTCCGCGAATTGTGCCCCACGGTGGCGCTTCTGGTCACCAAGACCGACCTCTATCCGCATTGGCGACAGGTATACGAGGCCGATCGCGCGCATCTGGCCAGGGCCGGTGTCCAGGTGCCGATGCTCGCGGTGTCGTCGCTGCTGCGCGGTCACGCGTTGCGGTCGCAGGACCGCCAGCTCGGCCTCGAGTCCGGGTTCGGGCCGCTCTACCAGTTCCTGCGCGAGGAGGTGGTGGCCCGCGACCAGCTCGCCACCCGGGCAGCGGTGGCGCGCGATATCCGCTCGGCGGCCGAGCATTTGGCGCTGGCGCTGGGCAGCGAACTGGTCGCGGTCCGCGATCCGGCGCGCGGTGCCGCCGCGGTCCGGGAACTGCGGGCGGCGCGCGCGGCGGCTCAGGAATTGCAACGGCGTACCGCGGCGTGGCAGCAGACGCTGGCGGACGGGATCACCGACCTGGCAGGCGATATCGATCACGATCTGCGGGATCGGTTGCGCGGCATCGCCAGAACCACCGAGGAATGGATCGACGGGCACGACCCGGGCAGGCACTGGGACCGGATCGCCGAATACCTCACCGGCACCATCGATACCGCGATCGGCGACAACCTGCTGTGGACGCACGCGCGAGCACGGCAGCTGGCCGAGCGCGTGGCCGAGCACTTCACCGAGCTCGGTGCCGTCGAGCTGCCCGCGGTCCGCACGGACGCCACCGAAGGCGGCCACGCGGGCGCGGGCACCCTCGCGGAGCTGGAGCCCGACATCGGTTTCGGCAGCAAGCTGCTGGTCGGCATGCGCGGGTCCTACGGCGGCGTGCTGATGGTCGGGCTCGCCAGCACCTTCGCCGGGCTCGCACTGCTGAATCCGCTGTCCATCGGCGCCGGGCTCGTGGTGGGCGGCAAGGCCTTCCGCGACGACAAGCAGGCCAGGCTCGGCCGCCGCCGCAATGAGGCGAAGGCCGCCGTGCGCCGCTTCGTCGACGATGTCGCCTTCCACACGGCCAAGGAATCGAAGGATCGGTTGCATCGCATCCACCGCGCGCTGCGCGATCACTACGCGGGCATCGCCGAGCGGAGCCTGCGCTCGATCGATGACTCGCTGCGCGCCGCACAGGAGGCGGCGAGCATGGCGCATGCCCGCCGGGCCGAGCGCGGCGCGGTGCTGGAACGCCAGTTGCGGGCGGTCGCCGAGCTGAACAGCTACGCCGACGCGATGCAGGCCGCGCTGCCGGGTGTGCCCGTCGGTACGGTTGCCTCGTGACACGAGAGGTCGGCGCGACACCGGGAATCGTGGCCGAGGCGCACCGGTTGGTCGGCGCCGCACGGGCGGCCCTCGCGGACCGGCCGCAGCCGCGCGCGCTGCTCGCCGACTGCGCGGGGCGACTCGACCAGCCCCTGCGCATCGCGCTGGCCGGGTCGCTGAAGGCGGGCAAGTCCACGCTGCTCAATTCGCTTGTCGGCCAGGACATCGCGCCGACCGACGCGACCGAGTGCACCCGGGTGGTCACCTGGTATCGGTACGGCTCGACGCCGAGCGTCACCGCGCACGCCCGCGACGGCGCCCGCGCCAACGTGGTGGTGCGCCGCGGCAGCGGCACGCACGGGCTGAGTTTCGACCTGGAGCGATTACGGTGGCACACGCCCGCCCCGCGCGAGGTCGACCACCTGGAGGTCGAATGGCCCGCGGCGGCGCTGGCGCACACCACGATCATCGATACGCCGGGCACCTCGTCGCTGTCGCGGGAGGTGTCGCAGCGTACGGCCCGATTGCTCACGCCGGGTGCGGAGTCTTCGCGGGCCGAGGCGGGGCCCGCGCTCCCCGGCGCCGACGCGGTGGTCTATCTGCTGCGCAGACTCGACGCGGCCGATGTGGGATTCCTGGAGCGGGTCGGCGCGGGAACCGGTGCGGCCTCGGGTGTTTCGGGCCCGCTGGGCGTGGTCGGCGTGGTCTCGCGGGCCGACGAGATCGGCGCGGGCCGGATCGACGCGTTGCATTCCGCGCGTGAGGTCGCCGCGCGTTTCGCGGGGGAGTTGGAGCGGACCGGCTTGTGCCAGGCGGTGATTCCGGTCGCGGGGTTGCTCGCGTTCGCGGCCGCGACGCTGCGGCAGCAGGAGTACGCGGCGTTCGAAGCGCTGGCCGGCGTGCCGGTCGAGGAGTTGAGCGTGGCTTTGCTGTCCGCGGACCGCTTCGCCCGGCCCGATATCGCGTTGCCGGTGCTGCCCGAGGTCCGCGCGCAGCTCGCCGAGCGGTTCGGTCTGTTCGGAATTCGGATGGCGGTCACCCTGGTTCGGCTCGGGGTGCGTGATTCGGCCACGCTTGCCGCGGAATTGACTGCGCGCAGCGGGGTGGACGAGCTGCGCTCGGTGCTCGACGTGCAATTCGGCCAGCGGGCCGACCAGCTCAAGGCGCACTCGGCACTCACCGCGCTTGCCCGAGTGCTGAGCGCCTACCCGGGCAGCGAGGCCGACGCGCTGCTGCCCCGAGTGCGCACCTTGCTGGCCGACGTGCACGGCTTCGCCGAGCTGCGGTTGCTCGGGCGGCTGCGTACCGACGAATTGTCCTTGCCGCCAGAGGATCTGGCGGAGCTGCACCGTCTGATCGGCGGCTCAGGCGTCGCGCCACACCTGCGCCTCGGTCTGCCGGTCGACGCGGCACCCGCGACGCAGCGCGAACAGGCCGCGGCCGCGGTGCACAAGTGGCGCTCCCGTGCCCGTCACCCGCTGGCCGACCAGTTCACCACCATCGCCTGCCTGACCGCGGCCCGCAGTGCCGAAGGCGCCCTCGGCGTCCTGTCCGAGTGAACAGGTAAGCACCTCGACGGCGTCACCGACTTCTAGTTCGACGCGATGGCGCAGATCAAGGTGGATACCTGGTCGAAGGGGTAGTGCGGCGGTCGTAGGCGTTGCGGGCGGCGATAATTTCGGGCTGGTCGGTTTCGGTCCAGGTGACCAGGGTTTTGATGGTGGTGTGCAGGCCGGCGCCGAGGGGATCAGTGCGTAGTCGACCCGTTCGCGGCGCATTGCGTCAGATCAGGACGCCGGGATTCAGGATGCCCGCGGGGTCGAGGGTCGCTTTGGTCGCACGCAGGGCTTGGGCGAACGGGTCCGGTCGCTGCCGGTCGTACCAGGGGCGGTGGTCGCGGCCCACCGCGTGGTGGTGGGTGATGGTGCCGCCCGCGGCCGACAGCGCCTCGGAGACAGCGGCTTTGATGTCGTCCCACTGCGCGAGCGTGCTGCCCCAGCGGCCCGCGGCGTAGATGCCGAAGTACGGGGCCGGACCGTCCGGATAGACGTGGGTGAACCGGCAGGTGAGCACGCCGGTGGCGCCGACGGCGCGGAACGCGGCCTCGGCCGCCGTGGTCACCGCCGCTTTCAATGCCTCGAATTGGTCCCAGGTGCAGGCGGTTTCGAAGGTCTCGGTGATCATCGACTGGGCCGCGAGCGCGTCGCGCTGGTATGGCATGCGCAGGAACGACGAGCGCCAGGTGTCGGCCGCGGCGCCGCCGGTGCCGGGTGCGTCGGAATCGGTGTAGCGCACCGGTTCCGGCAACGTGCCGCCGTGTGCGCGCACGATCTCGACGACGCGCGCCATCCAGGGCTCGGTCGGATGGTCCGCGGATTCGAAACCGATAACCAGCACCCCGCCCGTGGTCGCCGCGCCCGCGTTGAGGAACGCCTCGGCGGGGTCGAGCAGCCGGCAGTTCGTCGGGTACAGCCCCGACTGCGCGACCGCGCGGGTGGCCGCGACCGCTGCGGTGTAGTCGGCGAAGTGCACGGAAGCCGTTGCGCGCCACCGCGGCCGGTCCTGGAGGCGCAGCCAGGCCTCGGTGATCACGCCGAGGATGCCCTCGGAGCCCAGGAACAGCCGATCGGGCGAGGGGCCTGCCCCCGACCCAGGCAGCCTGCGGGATTCGCTGATGCCCGCGGGCGTCACCACCCGCATGGACTCGACGAGATCATCGATGTGGGTGTAGAGGGTGGCGAAGTGCCCGCCCGCCCTGGTGGCGAGCCAGCCGCCGAGGGTGGAGAACTCGAACGATTGCGGGAAATGCCGCAGCGTCAGATTCGCTTCGCGCACTTGATCTTCCAGTGCGGGCCCGAGCACGCCGGCCTGGATGCGGGCGGCACGGCTGGTGCGATCGAGCTCGAGCACGCGATCGAGCGCGCCGAGATCGAGACTGATCGCGCCGGCGAACTCGCCGTCCAGCCGCGGCTCCACGCCGCCGACCACGGAGGTGCCGCCGCCGAACGGGATCACCGCGATATCGCACCGGCTCGCCCAGTCGAGCACATCGACGATGTCGGCCTCGGTGCGCGGCCGCACGACGAGGTCGGGCGGTGTGGCGATCTCGCCCATCAGGTTGCGCACCACATCGCGGAAGGCCTGTCCGTGCGCGTGCGCCGCACGGTCGGCGGGGTCCGCCGAGGCCAGTCCCGCGAGCGCGGCCGGCGCGCTCAGCCGCGGGGCGGGAAGGTCGAGCGCGGCGAGCGGCGGCGGCTCGTGCACGGTGAGGTCGGCCTCGGGCAGGATCGCGGCCACCCGTTTGGTCAGTGCCGCCCGCTCGGCCCCCGCCACCGCGTCCTCGACATTCCCCCAGCCCCACCACGACCGCGTCTTCGCTGACACCCCGACTCCTTTCCGCCGGGCTCGCGCCCGTCCCGCCGCTATTGCAGCACGGATACGCGGCCGCGGCGGCCGGTACGGCATCGGCCCTGACCAGCGGCTGTTATCTATAAGTGCTGGTAGATGGGGGTGTCGGGGACGAGAATGACGGGCGGACGAAATTCGGTCCGGTATCCGGGAATGATCCGCGCCGGTCGTCCGTTGAGCTATTCGACAACATTGAGTGTGTCGGACTCAAGTTTGAGTTGACCCGAACGATGATCGGGTGCAGGATTGAGCCGACCACGCTCAGCGTTGCTGGGACCGTGCTCCGTCAGGTGCTTGGGGCGAGGTCTCGCGGCACGGCAGGTCCCGATGCGGACATCCGGTCGCAGGGCGGCACCCGCCCAGGCACCGACACCTGTAAGTACGTCACATAGGAGGAACCACAATGGCTCGTGCGGTCGGAATCGACCTCGGGACCACGAACTCGGTCGTCGCCGTTCTCGAAGGCGGCGAGCCGGTCGTCGTGGCCAACTCGGAAGGATCGCGCACCACCCCGTCGATCGTCGCGTTCGCGAAGAACGGCGAGGTGCTGGTCGGCCAGCCGGCGAAGAACCAGGCCGTCACCAACGTCGACCGCACCATTCGCTCGGTCAAGCGCCACATCGGCACCGACTGGACCGTCGAGATCGATGGCAAGAAGTACACCCCGCAGGAAATCAGCGCGCGCACCCTGATGAAGCTGAAGCGCGACGCGGAGGCCTACCTCGGTGAGGAGATCACCGACGCGGTCATCACCGTGCCCGCGTACTTCGAGGACGCCCAGCGGCAGGCCACCAAGGAAGCCGGCCAGATCGCCGGCCTGAACGTGCTGCGCATCGTCAACGAGCCCACCGCGGCCGCGCTCGCGTACGGCCTGGACAAGGGCGACAAGGAACAGACCATCCTGGTCTTCGACCTCGGTGGCGGCACCTTCGACGTCTCGCTGCTGGAAATCGGCGAGGGCGTCGTCGAGGTCCGCGCCACCTCCGGCGACAACCACCTCGGTGGTGACGACTGGGACGAGCGGGTGGTGTCCTGGCTGGTGGACAAGTTCAAGGCCAGCGCGGGCATCGACCTGACCAAGGACAAGATGGCCATGCAGCGGCTGCGCGAGGCCGCCGAGAAGGCCAAGATCGAGCTGAGCTCCTCGCAGAGCACCTCGATCAACCTGCCCTACATCACCGTCGACGCGGACAAGAACCCGCTGTTCCTCGACGAGCAGCTGACCCGCGCCGAGTTCCAGAAGATCACCTCGGACCTGCTCGACCGCACCCGCGCGCCGTTCCAGTCCGTGATCAAGGACGCGGGCATCAACGTGGCCGACATCGACCACGTCGTGCTCGTCGGTGGTTCCACCCGTATGCCCGCCGTCTCCGACCTGGTCAAGGAGCTGACCGGCGGTCGAGAGCCGAACAAGGGCGTGAACCCGGACGAGGTCGTCGCCGTCGGCGCCGCCCTGCAGGCCGGTGTGCTCAAGGGTGAGGTCAAGGACGTCCTGCTGCTCGATGTCACCCCGCTGTCGCTGGGCATCGAGACCAAGGGCGGCGTGATGACCAAGCTCATCGAGCGCAACACCACCATCCCGACCAAGCGCTCGGAGACCTTCACCACGGCCGACGACAACCAGCCGTCCGTGCAGATCCAGGTCTTCCAGGGCGAGCGCGAGATCGCCTCGCACAACAAGCTGCTCGGTTCGTTCGAGCTGACCGGCATCCCGCCGGCCCCGCGCGGCGTGCCGCAGATCGAGGTCACCTTCGACATCGACGCCAACGGCATCGTGCACGTCACCGCGAAGGACAAGGGCACCGGCAAGGAGAACACGATCAAGATCCAGGACGGCTCCGGCCTGTCCAAGGAGGAGATCGACCGGATGGTGAAGGACGCCGAGGCGCACGCCGCTGAGGACAAGGCCCGCCGCGAGGAGGCCGAGACCCGCAACCAGGCCGAGTCGCTGGTGCACCAGACCGAGAAGTTCATCAAGGACAACGAGGACAAGGTCCCGGCCGAGATCAAGACCAAGGTCGAGGCGGCCATCGCCGAGGCGAACGAGGCGCTCAAGGGCACCGACATCGCCGCGGTCAAGGCGGCTGTCGAGAAGCTCGCGACCGAGTCGCAGGCGTTGGGTCAGGCGATCTACGAGGCGTCGGCCAATGACGCCGCCGCGTCGAGCAACGGCGCCTCCGCGACCCAGGACGACGACCAGGTCGTGGATGCCGAGGTCGTGGACGAGCCGGTCGACACGGAGAAGAAGTGACAAACGGCAAGAATTCGGAGCAGCGCGACACCGAGCAGGAACCGATCACCTTCGTGGACAACCGCAAGATCGATCCCGAGACCGGTGAGGTGCGCGAACCCGCGGCGGCCGAGGCCGCCGCGGGGGCGGCCCCCGAGGGCGGCAACGGCGCGGCGCCCGAGGCGCAGGCCGACGCCGTCAGCGGTGAGCTCGCCGAGCGCACGGCCGACCTGCAGCGGCTGACCGCGGAGTACGCCAACTACCGGCGTCGCGTGGAGCGTGATCGCAAGACCGCGATCGATGCAGCCAAGGCCGCGGTGGTCACCGAATTGCTCGGCGTGCTCGACGATCTCGATCGGGCCAAGGCGCACGGCGATCTCGATGCCGGGCCACTGAAGTCGGTGGCCGACAAGCTGAGCACCGCACTGCAGAAGCAGGGCCTCGAGGAATTCGGCGCGGCGGGTGAACCGTTCGACCCGACCCTGCACGAGGCCGTGCAGCACGAGGGCTCGGGCCACGAACCGGTGATCGGGCTGGTCATGCGCAAGGGCTATCGGTTCGGCGATCGGGTGCTTCGGCACGCGCTCGTCGGGGTAACCGACGGGGTGGCCGAGCAGAGCGAGTCCACTCGGACAGAGGCATCGGATGCTGATGCCGGTGCGAACAAACAGTAACGGCGCGGCGCGCCGCAACCCCAAGACGGTGAGAGGAGGAGATATCCGGTGAGTCAACGGGAGTGGATCGAAAAGGACTTCTACAAGGAGCTGGGTGTCTCCTCCAGCGCCACCCAGGACGAGATCAAGAAGGCGTATCGCAAGCTCGCGCGCGACTTGCATCCGGATGCCAACCCCGGCGACAGCAAGGCCGAGGAGCGGTTCAAGACCGTCAGCGAAGCGCACGCGGTGCTGTCGGATCCGGCCAAGCGCAAGGAGTACGACGAGACCCGAAAGTTGTTCGCGGGCGGCGGTTATCCGCGCGGCGGGTTCACCCCCGGCGCGGGCGGCGGCTTCTCGCAGGACTTCAACATCGGTGACATCTTCGGCAACGCGAACGCGGGCGACGGTGGCCTCGGTGACCTGCTGGGCGGCCTGTTCAACCGGGGCGGCACCCGGACCACGAGCCGCCCGCGCCGCGGGGCCGATGTGGAGACCGAGACGACCCTCGGTTTCCGGGAGGCCGCGCAGGGCGTCACCGTCCCGCTGCGGATGACCAGTCCGTCGCCGTGTACCACCTGTCACGGCAGCGGCGCCAAGCCGGGCACCAGCCCTCGGGTCTGCCCGAACTGCAACGGAACCGGCATCATCAGCCGCAACCAGGGCGCCTTCGGCTTCAGCGAGCCGTGCGATGACTGCCGGGGCACCGGCTCGATCATCGACGACCCGTGCGTGGACTGCCACGGCAGCGGCATCCAGAACCGGACCCGCACCATCACGGTCCGGATCCCGCCTGGTGTCAGTGACGGGCAGCGGATTCGGCTCGCCGGTCAGGGCGAGGCGGGCCTGCGCGGTGCGCCATCGGGCGATCTGTTCGTCAGCGTGCACGTCAGCCAGGACAAGGTCTTCGGCCGCAACGGCGACGACCTGACCCTGGTGCTGCCGGTCAGCTACAGCGAATTAGTGCTCGGCACAACGGTTTCCGTGCCGACACTGGAGGGACGCGTCGGGGTGAAGGTGCCGCCGGGCACCGCCGACGGGCGTATCCTGCGGGTGCGCGGTCGTGGCGTGCCCAAGCGCGGCGGCGGTGCCGGTGACCTGCTGGTCACCGTCAAGGTCGCGGTGCCGCAGAAGTTGGATGACAATGCGGCCGAGGCGCTGCGGCGCTACGCGGACGCGGAGAAGGCCAGCGGATTCGATCCACGGGCAGGATGGGCAGGTGCTTGATGTCCAATGATCCGAAGCGGGCGTCCGGTGGGGCGTCCCGAGCCGAGTTCTTCATGATCTCGGTGGCGGCGCAGCTGGCCGGCATGCACGCGCAGACACTGCGCACCTATGACCGCCTGGGACTGGTTACGCCACAACGTACTTCGGGCGGCGGGCGACGCTACTCGACCAGGGACGTCGAGCTGCTGCGCGAGGTGCAGCGGCTGTCCCAGGACGAGGGTGTCAACCTGGCGGGCATCAAGCGCATCATCGAACTCACCAATCAGGTCGAGGAACTGCAACAGCGGGTCGCCGAGATGGCGGCCGAGCTGGAGCGGCTGCGGGCGGGCTACCGGCCCGATCTCGCACCGCCGCAACGCAGTACCGCGCTGGTGGTGTGGCAGCCCCGTAATCGTCGCGGTACCTAGTACCGCGCAACAATGCCGAATACGGCTGGCTAACCCTCGGGCCCCTTGTCCCGGCACACAATTGGTGCGCCGCGGTCGAGGGGCCCGAGGCGCTGTGTGGCCACTCTCGGGCAGGTTAGCCAAAGGTAAGCCCGGAGTCGGTGTGCGGCGGGGCTTCGCGCGGATGGCGCGCCTGGCCCCGCACCGCGGCGGATTTCGTCGCTCGCCCCGGCGGTCCGGCCGTGTCGGGCGTCCGCTCGGGTGACCAACGGATGGTCCACAAGTTGCCGTGCGGTCGCTCCAGCGGCGAGTTTTTCAGAGTGAGCCTTGCAAATTCAGTGTGTTTGTGACGGATTTCACCGATCCTTACGGTCTTTCAGTCTGTTTAGGGGGCGTTTCACGCTGCCCATCCTCGTTTCAGGAGAATTACACGCTTGATGTTTAAACGGAGGATTCCGTAGCTGGCAAACCTCGCCTACACTCCATGGCAACGGCTGCTGACGAGTGTCCCGCAGCACCTCACTCGCCGGCACAGCTTTGTGTTCGAGTGCGAAATGGGGTTGTGACACAAATGGATTCGCGGACCGTCGCTTTGATCAGAACGACGTTCAAGGCGGTTGCTGCGGAGGAAGGGGGGCAGGAGAAATTAGCGAGATCGTTTTATTCGATCCTATTCACCGACTACCCCCAAGTCCGCGATTTCTTCCCGGCAGCCATGGATGCACAGCGTGACCGCCTTGTCAAGGCCATCGGTTACGCGCTGGACCGGCTCGAAGAGCCGAACAAGTTGTTGCCGTTCCTCTCTCAGCTCGGCCGCGACCATCGCAAATATGGCGTGCAGCGCGAGCACTACGCGGCGGTGGCCAACTCGCTGAAGACCGCGATGCGGCTCTACGCGGGCACCGAGATGTGGACCGACGAGGTGGACCGGGCCTGGGAGGAGGGCCTGACGATCATCTGCGACACCATGTTCGGCGCCGCCGCGAAGGAGACCACGCCGGCGGTCTGGACCGGCACCGTCGTGGAAAGCCGTGCGGTACTGCGCAATCTGACGATCGTGCGACTCCAGCTCGACCAGCCGATGCAGTACGCCGCCGGCCAGTACCTGAGCGTGCAGGTGCCGTCGCGGCCGCGCATGTGGCGCTACATGTCGCCCGCCGTACCGGCAAATGCCAACGGCGAGATCGAATTCCACATTCGCAGCGTGCTCGGCGGCTGGGTCAGCTCGGCCATCGTCGGGCACACCGCCATCGGCGACAGATGGCTACTGGGCGCGCCGCTCGGCGGACTCGGCATACCGCGCAACGCGAAACGCAAGATGCTGATGGTCGGCTGCGGCACCGGGATCGCGCCGTTACGCGCCCAGCTGATGGCGATGGCGCAGCGGCGCACCAATCCGAAGGTGCACCTGTTCGTCGGCGGCCACCATCCGTGCGACCTCTACGACCTGGACACGCTCAACAGCCTCGCCGTCGCGAACCGCTGGCTGACCGTGACGCCGGTGACCGAACACGAGGAAAACCCTTGGTGGTACCAGGATTCCGGCGCCCTGGCGCCGAACTGGACCGGTCTGGAGCCCCGGCTGACCGGCCAGATCGGCAAGGTGGTGGCCGGCTACGGCTCCTGGGCCGACCGGGACGTGCAGATCGTCGGTTCGCCCTCGATGGTGCAGACCACCAAGTTTCGCCTGATGGCCGCGGGGACGCTCGCCAAGAACATCCGCCACGACCCACTGTTCTGACCGGCCGTCCGGGATTTCGACCCCTCCCGTCATCCCGGACCCACCCGGAATCCGGCCGTGCCCAGTACCGCGGCCGGATTCCGGTCTCCCGGGGATTCCGACGGACTTCGAGGCAGCGTCCAGCCGCTGGGCAGCGCCCGGGTTTCGAGAACCTAGAGTCCTTCGAATTGGATTCGCTCCGGCGGAGTTCCGGTTTCCAGCAGGCGGTCGACGGTCGCACTCACCATTCGCGGCGAGCCGCAGACCAGCACCTGGTGTCGGTCGAAGGCGCCGTGCGAGCCGACCACGTCGGCGAGGGTGCCGAACAGCATGTCGTCGGCCGGGAAGCCGATGTCGACGCGGCTGTGCTCGTACCACTCATCCACCCAGCCCGGGTCGTCCGGGCTCTCCACCACGGGAATCACGGTGAGCCAAGGCAATTCGCCCGCCAGCAGGTACAGCATGTCGGAGGCGTAGAGCTCGCGCGGGCAATGGCCGCCGAAGAACAGATAGGTGCGCGGTGGCTCCGGCGCGCGCGCCAGGTCCAGGATCTGCGCCCGCATCGGCGCGAGTCCGGTGCCGCCCGCGATCAGCACCACCTCGTCCCCTTCGGGGTCGACCCGGAAGCCGCCGAGTGGTGCGCGAATCTTCCATTCGTCGCCCGGTTTGGTGTCGGCGACGATCGAGCCGCTGCACCAGCCGCCCGGCACGGTGCGCACGTGGAACTCGAGTTTGCCGTCGAGCGAGGGCGGCAGTGCGGGGGACAGCCTGCGCCGCATGCTCGGTTGCTGGGGCACCGTCACCTCGACCGACTGCCCGGCGACGAACGGGACGAACTCACCGATCAGCCGAATCACCGCCAGGTCGTGGCGAATTCGATGATGCCCGACCACGGTCGAGGTCCATTCGGGTGGCTGCTGTGCGCCGTTGCCGAGCGTCTCGGGATCCCCGGGAGTCCACCCGCCCCGCGGACCTGGCCCGCTACCGTCCCCCATCGGGACCTCCTTCATCACACCGGGTCGGAGCTGATGATGTGCTCCGGAGTGCCGACCGCGATCAACGCCCGGCGGGTGTCGGCGATCATCTTCGCCGACCCGGCGATCTGGATCTGCCGGTCCGCCCACGCGCCGAAGCTCGCGACCACCGCGCCCAGGTTACCGATCAATCGCCGATGCATGCCGTACGGCTCTTCCTGCGGCGGATGCGGATACCACCACGGGTTCGTCTTCTGTTCACAGACCGGAACGATGGTGAGCCACGGATTGCTCTGCGAGAGCTGCCACATGTTCTCCACGTCGTAGAGATCGCAGGGATAGCGCCCGCCGATGAAGAAGTGCACCCGCGGGTTGACGCCGCGCTGGCCCATCTCGATCAACTGGGCGCGCAGCGGGGCGATGCCGGTGCCCGCGCCGATCATCAGCACATCGCGGCCGCTTTCCCGCTCGACGTGCAGGCCGCCGAGCGGTCCGGCGATCTGCCAGCGGTCACCGACCCTGGTCTCGTTGACGATCGCGGGGCTCACCCAGCCGCCGCGGATCTTGCGGATGTGGAATTCGATCTCGCCGTACGGGTTCGCGGGAATCGCCGGGGAGAAATAGCGCCACATCTTCGGCCGCTGCGGCACCGTGAGCGGCACGTACTGTCCGGCCTGATACGGGATCGGGCTCTCGGACTGTAATCGCACGATGGCCAGATCCTCGAGCACCCGCCGGTGCCCGACCACGGTCGCCTCCCAGAACGGCTGCGATTTGTCGGAATTCGCGCCGATCGCCATGGACGCCGAGATCAGGATCGTGATGTCGCGCCAGCCCTCCTCCAGGCCGCGGTGCCACGCGGCGCCGTTGTAGGCGCGGAACGCGGACAGCAGCGCGCGACCCGCCGCGTCGTAGTGCGCCGCGTCGACGCCGTACTTGCGGTGGTCGCGAGCGAGTTGTTCGAGGAACTTCTGCGCCCGTCCCCAATCCTCCAGATGGTCGAGCACATACTGGATGGCCGTGACGATCCGCTTCGCCTGCATGTCCATCGCAGGCGGGAAGAGTTCGCGCAGTTGCGGGTTCTCGGCGAACAAGTGACCGTAGAACGCACTGACCAACCGTTCGGGTCCGTTCGGCGCCTCGATCACCGAACGGAAGTTGGCGCGGACCAGCGCAGCCGAACGCGCATCCACGACGCGGTGTTTCCTTTCCCTCAGTTTCTGCCCGGGGACCTACCCGTAACCGGCCGTCCTCCGCGGACAAGTATCCCTGAATTCCCCGTGGTCGGGGCGGGTATGTCCCTGAAGCCCAGACCAAACGGTAAACGCCGGGCTAACGCAGTCTGTTACGGCCTTGATGCCGAAATCACATCATGGCGTTCGCGCCTTGTCGGCAGGGCGATGCCGGTATCGAGAGTACTCAGATCGCCAGGACAGTTTTGCCGCGGGCACCGGCGGCGCCGAGCAGATTCACCCCGTCGGCGAGCGGGTGGGTCGCATCGATCGGCACCACCACGTCGCCCTCGGCGACCCGGCTCAGCAACCGTGCCAATTCGGCTGCGCCGCCGGTGGATTGGAGGTTGCCACCGCGCAGTCCCTTGGCCCGCAGCGCGTTCTCGTCGGTGGACCAGATGGTGGAGTACACGGCCCCGCCGGGGCGCACCAGTCCGATGAGGTCATCCAGCGCCGCGGGCGGGCTGACCAGGTCGTAGAGCACGTCGATGCCATCGGGGTGCGCGGCGGCGACCTGCGCGCGGATCGATCCGTCGGTGTAGTCGACGGTCTGTGCCGCCCCGAGCCTGGTCATCTGATCCGTGACGGCGGCCCGCGCGGTGGCGATGACCTGTGCTCCCGCCATGTTCGCCAGCTGGACCAGGAACGAGCCGACGCCGCCGGTGGCGCCGACGACGAGCACCGTCTGGTCCGGCTCGATCTCGGTGGCGTCCACCAGATCCTGCGCGGTGACGCCCGCGGTCGGCACCGCGGCGGCGGTCGCGGTCGGCACGCAGTCGGGGATCGGCACCAGGACGCTGTTTTCCGGGGCCACCGCGAACTCAGCGAAGGCGCCGTGCCCGGCGGGCGGGGTGAGGAACTTGCCGACCACCCGGTCGCCGACGGCAAAGCGGCTCACCCCCGGCCCGACCGCGGCGACCGTGCCCGCGCCGTCGACGCCGAGGATCATCGGAAAGTCGTGCGGCATTTTGCCGTCCAGGATGCCGTCGGCCATTTTCGCGTCGAACGGGTTGACCCCCGCCGCCTCGATTTGCACCCGGACGGCGCCCGGGCCCGGCTCGGGCACCGGCATGTCGACCAACTCGGGTGTCGCTCCGAACTTCCGTACGACGATCGCGCGCATGCATTCGCTCCCTCGGTCGGGTGAAGAGTGATGCATCAACTAACGGCCAGGTTCATCGTAGGCATCCACACCCCCGAGACGCTGTGATTCATCGCAATGACGGGTGTCGCGGCGTACCGTTTCCTCGCACGGGAAAAGAACTGAACTTGAGCGGAACAGACTCAACCTTTCCGACGTTGGACGTAAGGAACGGCACGGAGCCGTGCGAAGGGTTTCGTGCGGATCAGGCTCCGCGGCCGCCACATCGACTAGCAGGAAGGTGACTTGTGGACTCGTTCAATCCCACCACCAAAACCCAGGCGGCCCTGACCGCCGCGTTGCAGGCGGCCTCCGCCGCGGGCAATCCGGAGATTCGTCCGGCCCATTTGCTGGTGGCGTTGCTGGATCAGACCGACGGCATCGCCGCCCCGCTGCTGAAGGCTGTCGGCGTCGACCCGGCGTCGGTCCGGCGCGAGGCCCAGGACATCGTGGAGCGGCTGCCCAAGGCGAGCGGCGCCACCACGACACCGCAGCTCGGCCGCGAGGCACTGGCCGCGATCACCGCCGCCCAGCAGCTGGCCACCGAGCTCGGGGACGAGTACGTCTCCACCGAGCATGTCATGGTCGGCCTGGCCAAGGGCGACTCCGATGTGACGATGCTGCTGGTGAAGTACGGCGCGAACGCCGACGCGCTGCGCGAGGCATTCACCGCCGTGCGCGGTAGCGCGCGGGTGACCAGCCCGGAACCCGAGGGCAGCTATCAGGCGCTGGAGAAGTACTCCACCGACCTCACCGCGGCCGCGCAGGAGGGCAAGCTCGATCCGGTGATCGGGCGCGACGCCGAGATCCGCCGCGTGGTCCAGGTTTTGAGCCGGCGCACCAAGAACAACCCGGTGCTCATCGGCGAACCCGGCGTCGGCAAGACCGCCATCGTCGAGGGGCTCGCGCAGCGCATCGTCGCCGGTGACGTGCCGGAGTCGTTGCGCGGCAAGTCCGTGGTGTCGCTCGACCTCGGTGCGATGGTCGCGGGCGCCAAGTACCGCGGCGAGTTCGAGGAGCGGCTCAAGGCCGTGCTCGAGGACATCAAAAACAGTGCGGGACAGATCATCACGTTCATCGACGAGCTGCACACCATCGTCGGCGCAGGCGCGACGGGCGAGTCCGCGATGGACGCGGGCAACATGATCAAGCCGATGCTGGCCCGCGGTGAACTGCGCCTGGTCGGCGCGACCACGCTGGAGGAGTACCGCAAGCACATCGAGAAGGACGCCGCCCTGGAGCGCCGCTTCCAGCAGGTGCTGGTCGGGGAGCCGTCGGTGGAGGACACCATCGGCATCCTGCGCGGACTCAAGGAGCGCTACGAGAACCACCACGGCGTGCGGATCACCGACTCCGCGCTGGTCGCCGCGGCCAGCCTCAGCGACCGCTACATCACCTCGCGGTTCCTGCCGGACAAGGCGATCGACCTGGTCGACGAGTCCGCGTCCCGGTTGAAGATGGAAATCGATTCCCGCCCGGTGGAAATCGATCAGATCGAGCGCGCGGTGCGCCGGCTGGAGATCGAGGAGCTGGCGCTGACCAAGGAGACCGACGAGGCCTCCAAGCAGCGCCTGGAGAAGCTGCGTTCCGAATTGGCCGACGCCCGTGAGGAACTCAACCAGCTGACCACCCGCTGGCAGAACGAGAAGAAGGCGATCGATCAGGTCCAGGTCCTGAAGAAGGAACTGGAGGTGCTGCGCGGCGAGGAGGAGCGCGCCGACCGCGAGGGCGACCTGGAGAAGGTGTCCAAGCTGCGGTACAAGGACATTCCGGAGCTGGAGCAGCAGCTGGCCGAGGCCGAGCGGACGTCGAAGGCGGCGGGCGACGGCGATGTGATGCTGAAAGAGGAAGTGGGCCCGGACGATATCGCCGAGGTGGTCGCCGCGTGGACCGGCATCCCGGTGGGCAGGCTGCTCGAGGGCGAGACACAGAAGCTGCTGCGGATGGAGCAGGAGCTCGGCAAGCGCGTGGTCGGTCAGGCCGAAGCGGTGCAGGCGGTGTCGGACGCGGTGCGCCGGGCGCGCGCCGGCGTCGCGGACCCGAACCGGCCGACCGGCTCGTTCATGTTCGTCGGCCCCACCGGTGTCGGTAAGACGGAGCTGGCGAAAGCGCTGGCGGACTTCCTGTTCGACGACGAGCGCGCCATGGTCCGGATCGACATGAGCGAGTACAGCGAGAAGCACGCGGTGGCCAGGCTGGTCGGCGCTCCGCCCGGATACGTCGGTTACGACCAGGGCGGCCAGCTGACCGAGGCGGTGCGCCGCAGGCCGTACACGGTGGTGCTGTTCGACGAGATCGAGAAGGCGCACCCGGATGTGTTCGACATCCTGCTCGCCGTGCTCGACGAGGGACGGCTCACCGACGGCCAGGGTCGCACGGTGGACTTCCGCAACACCATCCTGATCCTGACCTCCAACCTCGGTGCGGGCGGCGATCGCGAGTTCGTGATGAACGCGGTGCGCTCGGCGTTCAAGCCGGAGTTCCTCAACCGCCTCGACGATGTGGTGATGTTCCACGCGCTCGACGAGGAGCAGTTGGAGCACATCGTCGACATCCAGCTCGATCAGCTGCAGAAGCGGCTCGCGCAGCGCAGGCTGACGCTGGACGTGAGCGACTCGGCCCGGTTCTGGCTCGCCGTTCGCGGCTACGACCCGGTCTACGGTGCGCGTCCGCTGCGCAGGCTGGTGCAGCAGGCGATCGGCGACACCCTCGCCAAGGAACTGCTGGCGGGCGAGATCGCCGACGGGGACACGGTGAAGGTGACGGTGATGCCCAACGGTGACGGGCTCATCGTCGGCAAGTAAGGCGCGCGGCGCCGGCGCCATCGGTCCGGTCGGGCCGATGGCGCCGTAGGCCGGGGCCCTGACACTGTTATCCGGATGAAGCCCGAATTCCTGTCGCGCATGCCCGCGGCATGGGCCGGGTTACGCCTAACCTGGAGTCCATGACCAACCCGAACGATCCGTGGGGGCAGCGGCCGGAGGATGCGCCGACCGAGTACCTGGCGGGCAAGTCCGGGTTCGAGCAGCCGCTGCACACCACGGAGTATTCCGAGGCGTACGGGTCCGGCGCGCCCTCGGCGTATCCGGCGACCGAGCAGTTCGAGCCGTGGTCAGCGCCCCCGCCGAACGCGACCCGCGAGTTCCCGCCCGCCGACAATCAATGGGGTGGCTACGAGAGCACCTACGGCAACCAGTGGGCCGCCGCGCCGGTCGACGCGCCGCCGGGCGGTCCCGTGCCGCCCGGTCTCGGCATGCCGCCGGAGCCGCCGCGGCGCAACACCGGGCTGTGGATCGCGCTCGTGCTCGGTCTCGTGCTGCTGGTCGGTGCGGCGGGCGTGGTCGCGGGAGTGGTGCTGAGCGGCAGGGACTCCGAATCGTCGGCTGCCGCGAACAGCTCGGCGCTGCCGACGGCCAACCGGACGCCAGCGCCGCCGCGCACCGGCAGGCCCGCGCCGACCGTGCTGCCCAGCATGCCGGGGCTGCCCGGTATCGATGCGCTCGGCACCACCATGGGCACCGTCGTCGCCAACGACGGCGGCACCCTCACCGTCAGCACGCTGACCAACGCCACGGTCACGGTGCACACCGACGCGGACACCCAGGTGATCTCGGTGTCCGGCACGAAGGTCGCCGACCTGCCCAAAGGCGATATCGTGCTGATCCAGGGCGACAAGGGATCAGACGGGACGATTCACGCCAAGGTCATCATCAGCACGTCGCTTCCCGGAGGCCCGAGATGAACCGGCTCGCTTTCACACGGCTCGGCGCGCGGCCGAGAACGGACCGCCTCCGGCCGCTTCCATTAGGCTAGACGGCGATGACGGCAATGTGGTTCGGCTTGGCGGCGATCGCACTCGTGGGTGCGATCGTGCTGCTGTATTTCGATCGGATCCAGCGGCAGCGGACCGGTCACGCGCGGCAGGTCTGGGCGAAATCCCAGGGGTACACCTATGTCTCGGTGGAGCCCGCGCTCCCATCGACCTGGCGCCGTGGCGCGCTGGCCAAGCTGGGCTACCTGTCCGCGGTCGATGTGGTGTCCGGAATTCGCAAGGGCGAGAAGTTCGTGCTCTTCGATCTGGAAGACGCCGCGACGCTGATCGCGGTGCGTCGCCAGATCGGTTCGGACATCGACGTGGACATGCGGCTCAAGACGGCCTCACCGCCCAAGGACGCCGACCTGGAGTTGCTCGGCGCGATCGGGGACCGGGTGGTCTTCGCGACCAACCCCGAGATCGCCAGGCACGCCGTGGATCAGCGGATGGTCGCGTTCATCGAGACGCTGTCCGACACCGTGCAGATGCTGTGGAGTGAAGGCAACTGGACGCTGGGCATGTTGTCGGTGGGTACCTCCTCGCGCGAATGGGAGACCTCGATCGACGCGGTGCTGCGCCTGTCCGGCCTGCTGCACGTGCTGCCGCCGGTGAGCGAGCCGCGCTTCGACAGCGGCGACCACGATCCTGGCCGCCCGCGTCCGCGCGGTCGTGGCCGCGCGGAGGAACTCGACGACGAAGACCTCGACGAACCCGTCGGCGCCGCCCGCGTGCAGCCGCCGCGGCTGCGCAAGGACGACGACTACGACGAATCGCCCTTCGTCGAACAGGATTACGACGGGGGCTTCGACGAGCGCGCCCCGCTGTCCACCCCGCACGAGCCGGAACCGCCGCGCCGCCCCTCGCTCGCCGTGGTGCCGGACGCGCGCACCAGGGTGCGCGACGAGCCGCGGCTGCGGGACGAGCCCGAGGCCGTCGAGGAGTGGTCGCCCGCGCCGCGCGACACCTGGTCGCCTGCGCCGCGCGAGGAGTACACCGACGACTGGGCCGACGAGCAGCCCGAGCGGCAGGCGCCGCGCGAGGACGAGCGCGCGGCCGAACCGCCGGGTGGCCCGTTCCACCCCGGCTTCCGTCCGTACCAGGGACCTGTGCCGCAGTGACCGGCCGTGTCGGCAGGGTGACCGCCGTCCGTCCGACCGAGCGCCGATGACCGAACACCCCGTGCCACCGCGCCTGCCCGGCGCGACCAGGCCCGTGGCGTTGATCACCGGACCGACCTCGGGCATCGGGCACGGCTATGCGATGCGACTCGCCTCACTCGGCTACGACCTGGTGCTCGTCGCCCGCGACGAACAGCGGCTGGTGACCCTCGCCAACGCGCTGCAGCATCGCTTCGGCACCCGCTGCGAGGTGCTCGTCACCGATCTGACCAGCCCGGCGGCCCGGGAACGGGTGGTGGCAAGGCTGCGCGTCGGCGTCGAATTCCTGGTCAACAACGCGGGTTTCGCGCACGCCGAGCAGTTCTGGACGCTGCCGCCCGAGGAACTGCAGGCCGAGGTGGATGTCAACATCACCGCGGTGGTGCAATTCACCAGGGCCGCGCTGCCCGCGATGATCGCGGCGGCGAACGGCTCGGTGATCAATCTGGCCAGCGTGGCCGGGGTGATCCCCGGACGCGGATCGACGTATTCGGCGGCCAAGTCCTACGTCGTATCCTTCACGGAAGGGTTGGCAGGTGGACTGGCCGGAACGGGTGTCCGGGTCCAGGCCCTGTGCCCGGGATTCGTGCGCACCGAATTCCATGAGCGAGCCGGCATCGATAAGTCGTCGCTGCCGAAAGCCTGGTGGCTCAGCGTCGACCAGGTGGTGGCCTGCTCGCTGCGTGATCTGGAGAAAGGCCGGGTGCTCAGTGTGCCCGGCGTGCAGTACAAAGCGCTTACCACCGTCGCCGGAGTGATCCCGCGAAACCTGGCGGCCCGACTGAATCGCGGCTTGTTCAACGCACGCGGAAGGACTTAGGAATGATCGACGAGGCAACCACCAACGAATCGGCGCTCGGTACCGCCGGTTCCGACCGGGACAGATTGGCCGCGCTGGTGCGCGAGCTCGCCGTGGTGCACGGCCGGGTCACCCTCTCTTCGGGCAAGGAGGCCGACTACTACGTCGACCTGCGCCGGGCGACGCTGCACCACGACGCCGGGCCGCTGATCGGCAAGCTGCTGCGCGAGCTGGTCGCCGACTGGGACTTCGACGCCGTCGGCGGACTGACCATGGGCGCCGACCCGGTCGCGTTCGCGGTCATGCACGCGCCGGGCCGCCCGATCGACGCGTTCGTGGTGCGCAAGGCCGCGAAGGCGCACGGCATGCAGCGCCAGATCGAGGGGCCCGACGTTGTCGGCAAGCGGGTGCTGGTCGTCGAGGACACGACGACCACCGGAAACTCCCCGCTCACGGCGGTGCGCGCGCTGCGGGACGCGGGCGCGACGGTGGTCGGCGTCGCCACCGTGGTGGACCGGGAAACCGGTGCTGATCAGGTGATCGCCGCCGAGGGGCTGGAGTACCGCTCCATCCTCGGACTGAAGGATTTGGCGCTGAGCTAGCCTGGACAGCGGTCTAGTTTGCAAAAGGTGAAGGGTCATCTTCAGTGGTGAGCATTGCAATCAACAAGAGTCGCGACAACGTTGCGATGCTCGGTATCGGCGCCTATCGCCCGGAGCGCATCGTCAGCAACGCCGACGTATGCGAGGTACTGGACTCCAATCCTGAGTGGATCTACGACCGCACCGGCATTCGCAACCGCCGCTGGATCAGCGGTGACGAGACGCTGCGGTCGATCGCGGCCGCGGCGGGCGAACGCGCTCTGGTGAACAGCGGCATCGACCGGTCGAAGATCGGTGCGCTGATCCTCGCCACGTCGAGCTGGCTGATGCTCACCCCGCACGGCGCCCCGTCCATCGCGCACGACCTGGGCATCAACGGCATCCCGGCGTTCGACCTGACCTCGGGCTGCGGCGGTTTCGGCTACGGGCTCGGTGTCGCCGCCGATCTGATCAGGGCGGGCTCGGCCGACTACGTGCTGCTGATCGGCGCCGAGACCATGACGGTCGGCCTCGACCCCACCGACCGCGGCACCGCGATGATCTTCGGTGACGGCGCGGGCGCGGTGGTGATCGGGCCGAGCGAGGAGAACGGCATCTCGCCGACGGTGTGGGGCAGCGACGGCGAGAACGCCGCCGCGATCGCCCAGGACGTGAACTTCCTCGACTACATGGAGAAGGCCCAGGCGATGCAGGGCACCGATCCGGCCGTCGAACCGATCGGCCGGATGTCGCTGCGGATGGAGGGCCCGCGGGTATTCCGTTGGGCCGCCGTCACTTTGCCGCGGGCGCTGTCCACTGCGCTCGAGGTGTCCGGGGTGGCCAAGGAGGACATCGAGGTGTTCATCCCGCACCAGGCCAACGCGCGGATCAACGAGCTGATGAAGAAGAACCTGGGCCTGGCCGACGATATCCCGATGGCCAACGACATCGAGAACACCGGCAACACCTCGGCCGCGTCCATTCCGCTGGCCATGGAGGAAATGCTGGTCACCGGCAAGGCGAAGGGCGGCCAGCTGGCGCTGCTGCTCGGGTTCGGCGCTGGCCTGAGCTACGCGGGGCAGGTCGTCACCCTGCCGCCGAAGCCGATCGAGCCGAGTTTCTGAGCCGATGCGGGTGTTTCGGGCCTGCTACCTGGCCGCGGCCGCCGTCACCGTGTACGGCGCGGTGACCGGCCGCGAGCGGGCGCAGTGGCTCGCGAAGCCGCTGTTGATGCCGCTGCTGGCGGCCGATGTCGCGCGCGGTGGCGCGGCGCTCGACCCGGCCGATCGCACGGTGCTGCTCGGCTCGCTCGGTGCGGCGACGCTCGGCGACGTGCTGCTCATCGATCCCGACGACGACCGGCGCCTGATCGCGGGGGCCTCGTCGTTCGCGGTGATGCAGGCCGGGTACACCGCCCTGTGGTGGCGTAAGGGCGCGCGCCCGCGCGTGGCCGTCGCCGGGCCGCGGTTGGTGGCCTGGCTCGCGGCCGCCGTCCTGCTGCGGGCCAAGGCGCCTGCTGTCGCGTTACCGCTGACCGCCTACGGCGCGACCCTGGGTGCCGCGGGCGTGCTGGCCTCCGATCCCGCGCTCGCGGACGGTGCGAAAAACATTGCGGGCGTTAATATTCCGAACGCAGACCCGCGCAGCCGGCTCGGCGTCGGCGCGCTGCTGTTCACCCTCTCCGACGGTCTGATCGTGCTGCGCAGGCTGTTCGCGCGCGGTGTGCGCAGCAGGCGGTGCACCGAGGGCGTCATTCTGGCCACCTATGCCGGGGCCCAGTTCCTGCTCGCCGATCCGGCCGCGCACGCCCGATCGGCGCCGCTCACAGCACCACGATGATCCGGTCCCGGTTCGCCGGGTCCACCCGGATCGAAATCGTCTCGCCCACTGCGAGTTTCGGCTTGTCCGCCGGGGTGACGTCGAAAACGATGGTGCCCCGGTAGGTTTGCGACCCGGGCACGGTGAGCTCGAGATCCAGTTCGGTCAGCTCGCTGTGATGATCGGTGAGGCGCAACGGATGCACGCCGTGCACGGTGGCCCACCCCTCCAGGCCGTGTCGCCACAGCCGCCGGTCCGCCTTGGACGGGCGGGCGGCCAGCATCATGCCGATGCCGAGGCAGGTGCCGAAAAGCCCTACCAGCGCGACGATCTGGTACGGCAGCGTGCCCGGCGGGGTGTGCTGGACCAGCCAGCCCAGCCACAGGCCGAGCAGCAGCAGATATCCGGCGGTGACACCGAGCACCGTGCGCAATATCCGCCCGTGGTCCATACCAGCCTCCACCCCGACTGTTCGACCTCCATGATAGGCCCGCACGGGCGCTGACGTGCGTGGATCGGCCTCGATACGGGCCGCGGCGGTAGGGGTCAGCCCTTGAGGCGCAGTACCGCGAGCACGCGGCGGTGGTGGGTGTCCGAGGGCGGGAGATCGAGTTTGGTGAAGATGTTGCCGATGTGCTTCTCGACGGCGCGTTCGGTGACGGTGAGGCTGGTCGCGATGGCGTTGTTGGACAGTCCCTGGGCCATCAGCTCGAGCACCTCCCGCTCGCGCGGCGTGAGGCGGGTCAGCGAATCCTGTTGCTTGGATGCGCCCATCAATTGGCTCACCACCTCCGGGTCGAGCGCGGTGCCGCCGGTGGCGACCCGGTGCAGGGCGTCGACGAAATCGCGGACGTCGGCGACCCGGTCCTTCAGCAGGTAACCGACGCCGCTCGCGCCACCGGCGAGAAGTTCGGTGGCATAGCGGGTTTCGACCCATTGCGAGAAGGCGAGCACGCCGGTCATCGGATATTTGCGGCGCAGTTCGATGGCGGCGAGCAGGCCCTCGTCGGTGAAGCTCGGCGGCATGCGCACGTCGACCACCGCAACGTCGGGGTTGTGCGTGCCGACCACGTCGCTCAGCGTCGTCGCGTCGCCGACCATCGCGACCACCTCGTGGCCGCGTTCGGTCAGCAGCCCGGCCAGCCCGTCGCGCAGAATCGCGCTGTCCTCGGCGATCACGACGCGTAGTGACCCGGTCATCGCGAGCCCTCCTTCGGTAGCAGGATGGTGATGACGGTCGGACCCCCGGTGGGGCTCTGCACGGTCAGCGAGCCGTCCACCGTGCGTGCCCGCGCGGCCAGACCGGAAAGCCCACTGCCCGAGGCGATTCGGCCATCGGAAGGTTGCAGTACACCGCCGGTGCCGTTGTCCCGCACGGTGATCGCGATGGTGTGCGCGTCGTGCGGCAGCACCGAGACCCAGGCGCGGCTCGCACCCGCGTGTTTGACCACGTTGGTGAGCAATTCCGCGACGGAGAAGTAGGCGATGGCCTCGACCGCAGGGCTGGGCCGCTGCGGCAGGTGCACCCGCAGTTCGGTCGGCACCGAGCAGCGCGCGGTCAGCGTTTCCAGCGCCGGGCCGAGGCCGAGTTCCAGTGCGGGCGGATGGATTCCGCGCACCAGTTCGCGCAGTTCGGTCAGCGCCTCCTTGGACGAGGCGTGCGCGTCGGCGATCAGGTCACGCGGATCACCGCCCGCGTCCAGGCGCGCCTCCGCCCGCCCGAGCGCCATGGCGATGGTGACCAGCCTGGCCTGGGTGCCGTCGTGCAGGTCGCGCTCGAGCCTGCGCAGGGTGGCGGTGGAGTCGTCGACCGCGGCCTGCCTGCCCTGCTGGAGTTCGATGATCCGCCGATCGCGGGCCGTGGCGGTCAGCAGCGCCATGGCCAGCAGCCGCTGCAGCCAGCAGACCGCGCGCACCAGCCAGGGCAGCGCGAAGCAGCCGAGCACACCGAGCAGCGCGAAGCCGAGCACCCGCGGCCACGTGTCGATATAGAAGTCACCGAACTGGGCGAGCGAATGACGTTCGACACCATCGGCATCGATGTTGACCGGATCGAACAAGACCCACGGGATCGGGGAGAGCGCGACGAACACCGTCATGGCGACCACGGTCAGCACCAGGTATCCGACGCCGGCGCCGAGCACGGCCTGGGCGAGCAGGAACAGCGCGACCCGCCAGCTGGCCTGATCGGTGAACGCGCTCCTGAGGAAGCCGATGACGCCCGGCGCCGGGGCGAACGGGGACGGTGGCGTCAGCTGCGCGCCGAGCAGATCCTTGGCGAGCGCCCGGTGGATCCGGCCCCAGATCCGGCCGCCGAGCAGGGCCAACGCGAGGATGGGCAGGCCGATGACGGTGAGGGCGATCAGTAGACCGCCGCCCCACGCCACGTACATGTACCCCACGGCGAGGCAGCCGAGGACGAACGCGGTGAAGACGTAGACGAGCTCTTTCCAGAAGCGCGCCCGGAACGGCGCGCTCAGGATGGCGCGGAGCGGCTGCGCGACGGACGACCCGGTTTTCCCGGTCATCGGGTCGAGTACCAGCGTCGGTTCGGCATGTGTCTCGGTCATGGCTCCATGGTTGTCGGCACGGCGTCTCGATTCGATGGAGCTGACCGCCGAATGTGGGGTGTAGCCAGCCACACCCATTACCATCCTGCTGATGAGCTACCCGCCGCAGCAGCCGCCATACGGCTATCCAGCCTACGGGGCCTACGGACCGCCGCCGGATCACCCGCAGGCCACCACGATCCTGATCCTCGGCATTCTCGGCCTGGTCTTCTGCCAGATCCTCGGCCCGGTGGCCTGGGTGATGGGCAAGCGCGCGCTCAACGAGATCGACGCGTCCGGCGGTGCGCTCGGCGGCCGTTCCAACGTCATGGTCGGCTATGTGTGCGGCATCATCTCCTCGGTGCTGATCATCCTCGGCATCCTGTTCTTCGTGCTGTTCCTGGTCCTCGGCCTGGCGGGCGTCTGGGCGGGATCGAGCTCCAGCTACTGAGCCGGGCGTCTCTCGCCCGGAATCAGGGCCCTGGCTCATGAGGCGAGCCGGACCGCGGACGCGTGCGGCCGGACTCGTGAGCCAGGGCTTAGCATCGGCGGAGTGAATCACGCAGTGCCGGACGCGGCGGAGCAGGACCCACCGGGGCCCACCGAGTGGGGGGAACACCCGCACGGGGTAGGGCCGTGGTCCGACGAGCACGCCGAGCCGCCACCGCGGGATCCCCGGCTCGACGCCGAACTACTGGCGGCGGGTGATCGCCGCAACGTGGTCGATGCCTACCGCTACTGGACGCGCGAGGCGATCGTCGCCGACATCGACCGGCGCAGGCATCCGTTCCACGTGGCGATCGAGAACTTCGGGCACGACGCGAACATCGGCACGGTCGTGCGTACCGCCAACGCCTTCGCGGCCGCGGCCGTGCACATCGTCGGGCGCAAACGCTGGAATCGGCGCGGCGCCATGGTCACCGATCGCTATCAGCACATCGAGCACCACGCGTCGGTCGCCGAGCTGTTCGAGTACGCGGCGCGTGCCGGGCTGACCGTGGTGGCCGTGGACAACGTCCCCGGCTCGATCCCGTTGGAGACCGCGGAACTGCCGCGCGAGTGCCTGCTGTTGTTCGGGCAGGAGGGCCCCGGGGTCACCGCCGACGCGAAAGCGGCCGCGGCGATGACGGTTTCGATCGCGCAATTCGGCTCGACCCGCAGCATCAACGCGGGTGTCGCCGCGGGGATCGCCATGCACGCCTGGATCCGGCGCCATGCCGATCTCGCCGACGCCTGGTGACCCGGCCTATAACCCAGACCTGGGAATTCGGCGGGGAATTCACGCGCAGTGTCGTTCGAGCATCGTCTTTGTAACAAATCGGGCGCGTAAAACCGTTCCAGACTGGCACCATTGACGCATGACGACGCGGAAGGCCGAGGACCCGCAGCACGCGCCAGCACAGTCACCGGTGGACCGCGCGCGGGCAGGCCGGGACGCCGTCGCGACCGCCGCGGTCTGGTCCGAGCGCGCCGACATGGCCGAATCCGCGATCATCTCCCGGCATCTGCGCCCGCTGTGGGGGCTACCCGGTACCCAGCTCGGTGTGGTCGGCTGGCCCGCCACGCGGCGGGAGCGGGTGTTCGGGTCCTGGCACTACTGGTGGCAGGCGCATCTGATCGACTGTGCGGTGGACGCCGCGAACCGCACGCCGACCCCGGTGCGCCGCAAGCGGATCGCCGCGATCGCGCGATCGCATCGGATCCGCAATCTCACCGGCTGGACCAACCGGTACTACGACGACATGGCCTGGCTGGCGATCGCGCTGGAGCGCGCGGAACGGATCGCGGGCGTCACCGAGGTACGCGGCGGGCTGCTCGCCTTGGAGAAGCCGCTCTACGAGGGTTGGAACCCGGAGGTCGGCGGCGGCCTACCGTGGCGGATCGCCTCGGACTACTACAACGCGCCCGCCAACGGCCCGGCCGCGATCGCGCTGCTGCGGCTCGGGCGGCAGCAGCGCGCCCAGGACATGGCCGACTGGCTGGACGCGACGCTGCGCGATCCGGAGTCCGGGCTGATCCTCGACGGCATCCATCTGCCCGGCGGCGAGATCGAGCGTCCGGTGTTCACCTACTGCCAGGGCGTGGTGCTCGCGGTGGAGACCGAGCTCGCCATGCACACCGGCGAGCCGCGGCACACCGAGCGCGTGCATCGGCTGCTCGGCGCGGTCGAGGAGCACATGACGACCCGCGGCGTCATCAACGGCGGCGGTGGCGGCGACGGCGGCCTGTTCAACGGCATTCTGGCCCGCTACCTCGCGCTGGTCGCGCTGATGCTGCCCGGCGACGACGAGGCGCGGGCGGCCGATCGGCGTAGCGCGGCGGCGATCGTGCGTGCCTCGGCGACGGCGGCCTGGTCGAATCGGTTGCAGGTCGAGGGGGAGCCGCTGTTCGGCCACGATTGGAGTCGTCCGGCGACGCTGCCCGGCGGCACGGCTGGCGCGGGACACTTCACCGCGGGCGGTTCGGTCACCGCCTCCCGGGTGCCCGAACGCGATCTGTCCGTGCAGCTTTCCGGCTGGATGTTGATGGAGGCGGCCTACCAGGTGAGCGCGGCGGGCCTGTAAAGAGCCTGCCGCCTGGGCCTTTCGCCGCGGCGGGCGAACGCGTCAGCTCTCGGCTTCGACGACCCGGATCGGCACGGTCTCGAAATCGAAATCCTCCGCGGGCTTGGCCATCTCCTGCCGGTAATGCCGGATGCCGAGCACGGTGCCCACGATCAGGCCGAGCACCAGCGTGCCGATCACGATCGGCATCAACCACGGCACCCGGTCGAGGAAGCTGCCCGCGTAGTAGCCGATCAACAGCAGCACCGGCGCCCAGATGATCGCGCCGATGGTGCTCGCCACGGTGAACTTGCGATGGTCCATCCCGGCCGCGCCGGCGACCGTCGGGCACAGCGTGCGCACCCACGGAATCCAGCGGGCGACGAGCACCGCGACGAACCCGTGCCGCTGCAGTAACTCGGCCACCCGCTGCAGGTTCCTGGTGTTGATGTAGCGCCCGTTCTTGCGGGCCACCAGGTGGTGTCCGGTGCGCTGGCCGATGACGTAACCGACCTGGTTGCCCGCGATGGCCGCGACCATGGTGCCCACCGACAGCGCCCACACCTGGGTCTCGCCGGAGGCGTGCGAGGCCATCACCACACCCGCCGTGATCAGCATCGAGTCACCGGGCAGAAACAGCCCGAGTATCACAGCGCATTCGAGGAAGACAAAGGTCAGAACCACTGTCCAGACGAGTGCGGGGCCCGCTGACATCAGCGGATCGAAATTGCCCACTGCTAGGGGCGAGGACGCCGCGAACACGAGCTCAGCGGGTCGGCTCGCTGGTCGAAACGGTCAGCTCGGCTTCGGGGGCGGCCACCGGCGCCCCGCCGCCACGATTGAGCAGCCGCTTCGCCACCGCGAAGATGCCGGGCAGGATCGAGACGAGCACGATGAGCAGGAAGATGGCCTCGACGTGGTCGCGGATGAAGGCGATGTTGCCGAGGAAGTAGCCGCAGATCGTCACGCCGCCGCCCCACAGGATCGCGCCGACGATGTCGAAGGCGACGAACTTGCGGTAGTCCATCTTCGACACACCGGCGAGCACCGGCATGAACGTGCGCACGATCGGCACGAACCTGGCCAGGATGATGGTCTTGGGCCCGTGCTTCTCGAAGAACTCGTGCGTCTCGGTGACGTAGTGCTTCTTGAAGAAGCGGGTGTCCTCCTTGTGGAACAGCGCGGGTCCGATGCCGCGACCGATCCAATACCCGGACTGGTCACCGGCGAAGGCGACGAGGACGACCGCGGGCAGCAGCAGCCAGATCGACACCGGGGGATTGGTCGACGCCGCGAGCAGGCCGCCGGTGAACAGCAGCGAGTCGCCCGGCAGGATCGGGAAGAGCAGGCCGGTCTCGATGAAGACGATCGCGAGAATGGCGGGAAGCACCGCGTTCTTCAGCCACGTCTCCGTGAGCAGGTACATCGGATCGAGCAACTGGGTCAATGCGATGTTGCTCGTCACCGATTCTGTCGCTGCCAGCAGAATCACGCGGTCTCCTGTTCTGGATTGGGCCGACCTGATCGCTTGGCATCGCATCGCAAGCTGTCGGCGCAATTACCGGCACCACAGTACCGGGTTCGGCTGAGAAAGCCCGCGCTGTGCGCGAAACTACCGGCTGGTCATCTGCCGGTTCCGTGCCGAGCACGGCCTGGTCACCTGTGCGTTCGGTCGCGCGCGGCGCGCGTACCCGGCCGCGCGATCTCCGTCTGCCTCCCTGGATACCAGGCGAAACCCCGCTGTCCTAGGGTAGTGGCTGACAAAATAGGTCTTTGCCGCAACAACACGGAGGTCTTACTGTGCCCATCGCGACTCCGGAGGTCTACGCCGAGATGCTCGGTCGGGCCAAAGCGCACTCCTTCGCCTTCCCGGCCATCAACTGCACCTCGTCGGAGACGATCAACGCGGCCATCAAGGGCTTCGCCGACGCGGGCAGCGACGGCATCATCCAGTTCTCCACCGGCGGTGCGGAATTCGGTTCCGGCCAGGGTGTGAAGGACATGGTGACCGGTGCGGTCGCGCTGGCCGAGTTCGCGCACGTGGTTGCCGCGAAGTACGACATCACCATCGCGCTGCACACCGACCACTGCCCGAAGGACAAGCTGGACACCTTCGTCCGCCCGCTGATCGCGATCTCCCAGGAGCGGGTGACCAAGGGGCAGGCGCCGCTGTTCCAGTCGCACATGTGGGACGGCTCGGCGATCCCGATCGACGAGAACCTCGAGATCGCCAAGGAACTGCTGAAGGCCTGCGCGCAGGCCAACATCATCCTCGAGGTCGAGATCGGCGTCGTCGGCGGCGAAGAGGACGGTGTCGAGGCCGAGATCAACGAGAAGCTCTACACCTCGCCCGAGGACTTCGAGAAGACCATCGACGCGCTCGGCGCGGGCGAGAACGGCAAGTACCTGCTCGCCGCGACCTTCGGCAACGTGCACGGGGTGTACAAGCCGGGCAACGTGGTGCTCAAGCCCGAGGTGCTGGCCGAGGGCCAGCGGGTGGCCGCGGCCAAGCTCGCGCTCGCCAAGGACGCGCAGCCGTTCGACTTCGTCTTCCACGGCGGCTCCGGCTCGCTGAAGTCCGAGATCGAGGATTCGCTGCGCTACGGCGTGGTGAAGATGAACGTCGACACCGACACGCAGTACGCGTTCACCCGTCCGGTCAGCGGCCACATGTTCACCAATTACGACGGTGTACTGAAGATCGATGGTGAGGTCGGCAACAAGAAGGTTTACGACCCACGCAGCTACCTGAAGAAGGCGGAAACCTCGATGGCAGCGCGTGTCACCGAGGCGTGCAATGATCTGAAGTCCGCGGGAAGGTCGATCAGCGCCTGACCCGATCATCAACCCACCGGGGGCTCGACAGCTCATGTGTCTGGATGTGCGCGTGCTCGGGCCCGTCCGGTTGCTCGTCGGCGGTGAGCCGGTGGCGGTCGGCGGGCCCAAGCCACGGGCGTTGCTCGCCGCGCTCACTGTGAATCGACGGCGCGCGGTCTCTTCGGCCGCGCTGGCCGACATGGTGTGGAACGAGGATCCACCCGATTCCTACGCGGCGAGCCTGCAGGTATTCGTCTCGAATATTCGTAAGGCGCTGCGTAATTCGGGTGTGGACCCGGCGCAGGTGCTGCGTACGGAATCCTCTGGCTATCGGCTCGAAGTGGCCGAGACCGCGTGCGATCTCGGCCGTTTCGAGACCGCGCGGGAGGCGGGCAGCCGCGCGGCCGCACTCGGCGATCACGCCGGGGCCGCGCAGCTGTTCGGTGCCGCGCAGCGCGAGTGGAGCGGGCGCGCGCTGGCCGATCTCACCGGCCTGCAGTTCGCCGACGGTTTCGCCACCGCGATGGAGGAGGAGCGCCTCGCCGTGGCCTCCGCGCGCATCGATGCCGAAATCGCCCTCGGCCGTGCGTCATCGGTGATCGGCGAGTTGGTCGCGATGACCACCGAACACCCGCTGCGCGAGCCGCTGTGGGGCCAGCTGATCACCGCGCTGTACCTGTCGGGCAGGCAGGCCGACGCGCTCGACGCGTGCCGGCGGGTGCGCACCGTGCTCGCCGAGGAACTCGGTATCGACCCCGGGCCAGCACTGACCGAGCTGGAACAGCGGGTGTTGCGGCAGGAGCCGCTGAGCACGGTCGAGCTGCGCCAGGCCGAACGGATGGCGGCGGCGATGACCGAGACCGTCACCGAGGCGCCGCGCGCGGTGCGCAGCGGGCAGCTGCGCCTGCCCGACGGCCGGGTGGTCTCGATTGCCCAGGGCGGCTTGCGCATCGGCCGGATGACCGACAACGACCTGGTCCTCGACGACCCGAAGGCCAGCAGGTACCACGCGCACATCATGCCGAGCCGGGCCGGCCTGCTGATCAAGGATCTGCACTCGGCCAACGGCGTCTACGTCAACGACGATCCGATCGAGAACGGCGCACTGCTGGCCGACGGCGACCGGATCCGGATCGGCGCGACCATGCTGACTTTCCAAGCCGCGCAATAGATCCGGCTACTCGTTGCAGGCGATACCGTCGTTGTCCCGGTCGAGGAAGGCTTGGTAGCCGCCCTCACCGCGGTACAGCGGACCCGCGCCTTCGGCTCGGACCTGGTCGCAGTTGGTGTAGGTCCGTCGTGACTTCTTCTTGTCCTTGTCGCTGTCCTTCGGGTCGTGCTTGGGCAGCGAGTCCGGGCGCGCGGCAGCGGCTGTGGCCGTCGGGGGCGCCGCGGTGGCGGCAGGCGGCAGCAGCGTGAGTGCGCCGCCCATCAGACACGCGGCGCCGAGCGCGCAAGCCGCGCGGCGTACTACAGAATTTCTCACGCCTCCATCCTCCGCCGATTTCGCGCGGTTGTGGGGTGTGAATTTTTCAGATCGTGTGGTTCAGCTGAAGCGGACCTCGGCGAGCGCGCGCCCGAACAACTTTCGCTCGCCCGAGGTGCCGCCGAGCACGAGCGTCGCGGTGCGGGCGTGCGGGTCGAGCGATTTGATCCGGCCGGTGAACTCGACCGTGCTCGCCGCGTTCGCCGCGACGGGGACGAAGCCGGAGAAGCGCACGCTGAATTTCTCGATGGCCGTGGGGTCGCCGAGCCATTCGGTCAGGTAGCTGCTCGCCAAACCCATCGTCAGCATGCCGTGCGCGACGACCGTGGGCAGGCCGACCAACTCGGCGGCGTGATCGCTGAAGTGGATCGGGTTGGCGTCACCGGATACGCCCGCGTAGTTGGCCAGGTCGCCGCGGGTCAGCCGGAAGGTCTTGGGCGGGAGCTGATCTCCGGTGGCTAGTCGCTCGACATCGGGCAGCGTGTGCACCGGCGCGGGCACCCGATCGGGCGCGGGCTGCGGCAGTGCGCCCGCGCCGAGCGGGATCAGCGGCGAGCTGTCGTCCGATCCGCTTTCCGCACTCGGGAATTCGACCACCTGGCCGTGCATCATGATGTTGTCCACCACCTCGGCCACGTTCGGGTCCACGGCGACACCGCGGCGGGCCACGATCGTGGTGGAGCCGATCAGGGCCAGCTCGCCGTGCTGATTGAGCAGCGCCGAACGCACCACGACGAAGTCGTTGCCGCCGAACTGGCGGATGGATTCGATCAGGATCTCGCTGCTGAGCCGGTCGCCCGCCAAGATCGGCCGATAGGCCTGGAAAACCTGATCGGTCTGCAGGATCTGGGACAGGTCGTATTCGGTGAGCACCGATTCGAGCAGGGAACGGGTGCCTGCCGAACCGATCACCGAGGCGAAAGTCGGTGGCGCGATGACGTTCTCATGGCCGAGCCGCAGCGCCTCGGATTCGTGCTGATGCGCGCCGTGGTGGTTCTGCACCGCCCGCGCGAATTCGCGGATCTTTTCCCGGCCGACCTCGTAGTGGTCCCGCACCCGGAACCGTTGTCCGGCCAGTGCTGCCGTCTGCTGCGTGCCATCGGTTTCTAGCGAAAGCGTTTGTTCCCTGACCATGATGCGGCCACGCTACTAATGAAGCGGACCCTTGACCAGCTGTGTGTGAGCAGCGCTACCGTCGGCCGATACAAAATTGCTATCGATTTCGCCGGTTCTTCATTTGCGTCGCGGGTCCTCGCTGTGCATCACGGCCGAAGAGTGATTCGCTATGGCTATGAACGACTTCGGCGCCTCGGTTGCCCGTGTGACGAACAACCGAGACGCCGGACGAACGCGCGGCGGCTGCCGGGGCGCCGCTACTGCGGGCTCGTCGGCGGATCGCAGACCTTCCAGCCGTCGTCGGTCTCCTGTAGATCGAAGGTGCGTGCCGAGCGTTTGGCCGGATCGGCCTCGGTATAGACCGTCGCCTGCGCGATCGCGGTCTTGTCGGTGATCCGGATGGCGTCGATGCCGTCGATCACCGGAATGTTGCGCCGATCCATCGACAATTGGTGCACGCCGGCGAACTGATCCGCGGGAATGCCCTGGTAAAAGTCGTGCAGTGGGCCACACGTCGTGCTGCGCAGTGCGTTCAGATCACCCTTTTTCAACGCCCGCGTGTAATCGGTGATGGCGGCGCGCACCTTCTCCTCCGGCGAATTGCCGCCCGCGCCCGTGACCAAAACCACAGCCACGCCGATCAAAACGACCACCAGCACGGCGGCGCCTGCTACCGCGAGCAGCCAGCGCTTGGAGCGACCCGTGGCCGGTGTCTCCGGTGCGGCGGGCGCCTGCGCGGCGGCGGGGGTGATCCGCTGTGGTTGCGCGATCGGCCGCGGTTGCGGTGGGCGCGGCCCGGCCAGCGACTGCGCGGGCGTGGTGGGCTGGATATCCGCGGGCGAGGGAGCCGAACCCGGCCTCGGCGGCGCCTGCCGCGCGTCCTCGACCGGTGCCGGGCCGCCCTGCGGCGGTGCCGAAGGCCCTTGCGGTCCTGGCTGTTTCGGTCCGGACGCCGGACGCGGGGTGTTCGGCGGCTTGGTGATCGGCACCCGGCCCTGACCCGGCGCCACCCGGTCGGTGCCCGCCTGCTTCGGCGCGTCGGGCCGCTGGACCGGCAGCGCGACGGTCTGCGCGTCCTCCGGTGTGATCACCGGCATGGCCACCGTCACGTCCTCGGACGCGGGCGGATTCTGTCCGCCGTCCGCGGGAGTCTCGGTGGCGGCCGTCTGCATCTTGACGGTCTCGTCCTCCGGCGCACCGGCGGGCTGCTGCACTCGCATCACGGTGGTCGGCGCGTCATCCGAGGCCGCGGACCGCTGGTCCGGAGTGCTCGGTGTGGCCGGAGTGCCCGGTGCCGCAGCGGCTTTCGCCCCGGCCGCCGCACCGCCGAACCAGGGGCTGCGCTTGGGCCGAGCCCCGCCCTCCGGGGTCGCCTGGTCGCCCTGCCGAATCGCCTCGGTCGCCGCCTCGGCCCCGGAGGCGCTGCCGGGCTGCCCGGCCGCGGCCTGCGAAACGCTACCGGCCGCCGCACCTTTGGCATCCCCGGCCGGACCGGACTGCGCCGCCGCTGTCGTGGCACCGCCCTGCGCCGCGGCTTCCCCGTCCCCGCCGGGTCGCGCAGCCCCCTCGCCGCCCTGCGCCCCCGCACCGGACTCATCTGCTTGCGTCGCCGCCTCTTTGGCGTTCCCGGCCTGTGCCGATGTTGCCGCACCGGGTACTGCGGCATCCGCGGTCTCGCCGGGTCGCCCGGCTCCCGCGCCGCTGTCTTGCGCCCCCGCGGCAGCCCCACCCGCCTGTGCTGCCGCACCTTTCGCGTCACCGGGCTGCCCAGTTTGGATCGGCGCACCCGGAACAGTGAGCTCCGCCCCTGCGCCTGCCGCGCCTGCCGCCGCACCGCTGGCCTGCGAAGTCGCGTCTGGCGTACCCGCCTGCTCCCCCGTGTCTTTCGCATCCCGGGGCTGGCCCGGCTGAGACCGAGTGGCCTGGCCTGCCGTACCCGTGGTGCCGCCGGGCTGCGTCGCCGCGCCTGCTGCGCCGCCGGATTGCGCCGGAGCGCTTTCGACGCCGCCTGTTCGGTCGGGCGCACCGGCTTGCGGTGCCGCGCCTGGTCCACCGGTTTGCGTTGTCGCGCTTGCGGTGCCGCCAGGACGAACGGCGCCGCCGGGGTGCGGTGTGCCGGGCGCACCGGTTTGGGTTGGTGCGCTTGGGGTGCCGCCGGGTCGCTTGGCAGCGCCTTCGGCGGCGCCGGGGCTGGTCGGGGTGCCAGGTGTGCCGGCGTGTGCGGCGGTCGCGCCGGGCTGCTGGGCAGCGGGCGTATCTGGCTGCCCCACTGCGTTTTCCGGACCGCGCGGGCCGCTGGCCGGTGTCGGGGCGGGTGTTCCAGTGGCCGGGTCGGAGCCCGGCCGACGCTTCAGCGCGACCGTTTCGGCGTCTGGTGCTTGGGCGGAGTCAGGGATTTCCGCCGGGTTGGCCGACTGGGCGGTCGATGCCGAGTTCGCGGCGGGCCTGGTTTGGCGGGCGATCACCTCGGTCTCGGCGGTACCGCTATCGGTCGGGGTGGGCGTGTTGCTCTGTGGCGTTCCCGTGGCGTTCGCTCCACCGGGCGCGGTAGCGCCGCCGGGTGTGCCGGAACTCGCTGGTGGTTGCGGGGTCGACCCGCTGCGCGCATCGGTGCGGGCCTTGGCGTCCGTGCCCGACGGTGTGCTGACTCCGGGGGCCGGGGATCCGCCGGTGCCTGCCGCGCCCGGCGTGCTGATCGTCGGCGCGCCGGGCGCGGCGGACGACCCGCCCGCGCCGGTGGTCGAACCACTCGGTCCCGCGGCGCCTCGCGCGGCGGAATTCGGTGCGCCGGTGCCTGCGGCGGGCGGGCCGGGCTGCTGCGGTCCGGTTCCGCCTGGCTGTGTGGGGGAGTTCGTGCTGCCGCCGCTCGCGGCCGGGATCGGGCGGGTGGCGCCGGGATCGGCCGGGCGATCGCCGCTGTTCGCGCTCGAGTTGCCGGTCGCCTCGGCGCCGGGGCGTGCGTCGGTTCCGGCCGGGGTTGCCGGGTCGGCGCTTTCCCGCGCCGGGTTCTTGTTGTCGTTCGGGTCGGACACGCACTACCCCTCGGTCAGGCGGAACATCTTGAACTCGACGGCCAGCTTAACGGCCAGGGTCCGACGAAGGCCGACTTCAGACCCCGCACGGCGACCCGGGAATGTGCAGGCACGCGTAACCGGCAAATGCCGCATCGGTGCACAATGAAGCCCATGACCTCGTTCGGTGATCTGCTAGGCCCGCAACCGGTACTCCTCCCCGAAATCTCCGACGCCGAAGACGCGTTGCTCGACGGCACCGATCCGGTGCGTGTCGCCGCCGACCATCCGGCGGCATCGATCGCCTGGGCCTATCTGGCCGAGGCCGCGCTCACCAGGGGCGAAGCCGCTGCGGAGCCGATCAACCATGACATCGTCGCCGCCTACGCGTTCGCCCGCACCGGCTATCACCGCGGCCTCGACCTGTTGCGGCGCAATGGCTGGAAGGGCTTCGGCCCGGTGCCGTGGAGCCACGAACCCAACCGGGGTTTCCTGCGCAGCGTCGGCGCGCTGGCCCGCGCGGCCAAGGTGGTCGGCGAGACCGAGGAGTACGCGCGCTGCCTGGACCTGCTCGAAGACTGCGATCCCCGCGCGGCGGCTGAGCTGGGCCTGGACTGAGTTGTCCCTGCTCGAATTCAAGCCGCGCGTCGATATCGCGCGCACCAGCACGATGGATCGGCTGCGCGCCTCCTGGGCGCGGCTGCGGCTGTCGGCGCTGCCGATCGTGCAGTGCGCCGTCGGCGCGGCGCTGGCCTGGTTCATCGCGCGCGAGATCGTCGGCCATCCGCAACCGTTCTTCGCCCCGACCGCGGCAGTGGTGTCGATCGGCATCTCCTTCGGTGCCAGGCTGCGCCGGTCGGTGGAACTGGTGGTCGGTGTCGCGGTCGGTATCGGCATCGGTGACCTGTTCATCACCAACGCGGGCACCGGAGTGTGGCAGATCGCGCTGGTGGTCGCGGTCGCCATGGCGGCGGCGGTGTTCCTGGACGGCGGTTCGATCATCACCATGCAGGCGGCCGGTTCCGCGGTGCTGGTCGCGACCCTGCTGCCGCCGTCGGCGGGCGGCGGCTTCTCCCGGATGATCGACGCGCTGGTCGGCGGTCTGGTGGGAGTGGTTGTGGTGGCCTCGATTCCGCTGCATCCGGTGCGCCGCGCCCGCGACAAGGCCGCGGAAATCCTTGGCGTGATGGGCAAATCGCTCACCGAGTGCGGCGACGGGCTGCTGGAGCAGGATCCGGAGAAGCTGCGCGCGGCGCTCGCCGCGGTTCGCGCGACGCAGCCGCAGATCGACTCGTTGCGCGCGATCCTGGAGGGCGGCAGGGAGATCAGCCGAATCTCCCCGCTGTACTGGAACTCTCGCGCCCGCCTCGAACGCATCAAGGCCACCGCCGACCCGCTCGACAACGCGGTGCGCAACACCAGGGTGCTGCTGCGCCGCTCGCTGACGCTGGTCCAGGACGACGAGATCCTCGATCCCCGCCTGATCGACGAGGTCGAAAGGCTCGGCCAGGCAGTCGATGTGGTGCGCCGGATGATGCTCGCCGATCCGGGTGAGCAGCCGGATCAGGCCGAGGGCGCGCGCGTGCTGCGCACCGTCGCCAAGGGGGCGCGCCCGGAACTCGTTGAGGGTGCCGGTCTTTCGGCGCACGTCGTGTTCGCACAGGTGCGCTCGATCGTGGTCGACCTGATGCAGGTATGCGGTATGAAACGCATTTCGGCGATGGCGCTGCTTCCGCCGACCGTGCCCAAACCGTGGATCGCGCCCGAGGATTGAGCAGCAACCCGGTCGAGCGCGTAGCAGTCGGGGCGTGCGAGTGCTCCGTCGGCGGCGGTGCGGGTGCCAGATGATGAACTTTGGGTAGTGCGCTACTCGTGTTCCGGCGTATCGCGCGCGCTACCTTGATCATCAGACCGCAACGAGGCGAGGGGTGTAGCGGTCACGTACTTCGCACATCAGCGAACCACCCCGCCGGCCAAGGGGTGTGGTGGCCGGACGGGTCGGGGTGGATTCGCCCGCTGCGAAGAGCAGAGCCGTCCGGTCAGGGGAGGTCCGGCCGGACGGCCCTGTGTGCGGGCACTATTCGCCGATACTCGCGGCGGCGCGGGACGCAGCGCGAATCGGCGACGCCCGGCGGTGGTTACTCGATTCGGCCCGGTGTGCTCACCGCAACCTGCGCTAAGTCCAGAAGCGGGTCAGATAGCTGCCGTAGCGCGACCAGTCGGCGGGCACCCCCGACACCTCGAACAGCGCGTACACCGCGTCGAAGAAGATCCCGTTGATCGCGGGCGTGAACAGCAGCGCGAACAGGATCAACATGCCGAACGGCTTGAACTGGTCGAGCGAGCGACGCGTCTGGTAGCTCAGCGACGGTTCGAGTATGCCGTAGCCGTCCAGGCCCGGCAGTGGAACGAGATTCAGCAGGGTCGCGGTGATCTGCAGGAACGCGAGAAAGCTCAGCCCGAACCACAGCGCGGGATGTGAAGCGGCACTGCCGAACAACTGCACCACCGCCAGCAGCACCACCGCGCACACCGCGTTCACCGCGGGCCCGGCGCCGCTGATCAGCCGCTGCGTGCGCGGCGCGAAATTGTGCGTGTGGACATAGACCGCGCCGCCGGGCAGCCCGATGCCGCCCAGCGCGATGAACACCATCGGCAGCACGATCGACAGCAGCGGATGGCTGTACTTCAGCGGGTTCAACGTGAGATAGCCGCGCAGCTCGACCTCGCGGTCACCGGCGCGCCACGCCGTGAACGCGTGCGCGAATTCGTGCAGGCACAGCGTGATCACCCAGCCGAACACGACGAGTACGAACACCCCGGCCTTGGCGCGGGTCGAGTTCAGCGGGGCATCCCAGGCCAGCACGCCGCCACCGATCGTGACGGCGACGACGAGCAGAAAGATCGGGCTCGGGCGCACCGCGCGCGAACGCTTTTCGGCGAAGAACGCGGACGTCATCGGACCAGCAGCCAAGGCTCGTGGTGCCGATAGAAACTGGACCTGGGCACCGTGCGGTCGCTGCGGATATCGTCCCTGGTCACCACCGCGCCGGGGGTGCCGAGCTGGGCGGCGCGGCCCTCGGCCCAGCGGCGCTTGCGGATGCCCTTGCGCACCGTCGCCCGGACACCGGGCTGGTGCAGTGTCGGCGACACCAGCATGGCGGTGACCTTGCCGGAGAACAGCTGGAAGTCGTCCACGTAGGCCTCGCCCTCGAGCTTTCCGTCGGCGGGCCCGGTGATCTTGGCGCGACCGATCAGCACCGTGCCGGTGTCGTCGCGGATCAGCGGCACCTCGACGGCGCGGCCCTCGATGGCCCGCTTGGCGGCGGCGTTGCCGGTGCCGGTCTGGTAGACCCGCGAGCCGTAGGTCTTCTCGACCGGCACGTAGCCGATCTCGACGTGCAGCCGCTCGGTGCGCATCAGGTGGGTCAGCACCGCGGCCAGCGCGGCGTCGTCGCCGAGCACGATCAGCCGGGGGAGGCTGTCGGCGGCGAGGACCGGAAGCAATTCGTCGATCTCTGCGGTATCCGGGATGGCGGCCGTCGAACTGGTCGGCAGCGCCGCGAGGGCGATAGGTACCGGTGCGCCGTCGCAACGGAGAACGTGGGTACTCAAACTGCCGTACACCCTCCTCGGTTCGAGCCGACGTCGTCGGACCAACGGGTGCAACCTTAGCCCTGCCCGGCCACGGCCACACGGTTGTCGAGCCTACGACGAGATCCGGTCCGACGCCGCTGACGACGCGTCGACTAGACTGTGCTCCCGGCCACCGCCTCGATACGGCAGGTAGCTGCAACACCGGCGAATACCGCCCGGTCGGCTCCGCCGACCGCCATCTCCGGCGGGTGTTGCAAGTCGAACCGTAGGAGACACGACCATGCCGGCAATCGTCCTGATCGGCGCCCAGTGGGGCGACGAAGGCAAGGGCAAAGCGACCGATCTACTCGGTGGCCGGGTGCAATGGGTGGTCCGATACCAGGGTGGCAACAACGCGGGCCACACCGTGGTGCTGCCCAATGGCGACAATTTCGCGCTGCACCTGATCCCCTCCGGCATCCTGACTCCCGGCGTGACGAATGTCATCGGCAACGGCGTCGTCATCGACCCCGGTGTGCTGCTCGACGAACTCGCCGGACTGGAGGAACGCGGGGTAGACACCTCGGGTCTGCTGCTGTCGGCCGACGCGCACCTGATCATGCCGTACCACGTGGCCATCGATAAGGTCACCGAACGCTTTCTCGGCAACAAGAAGATCGGCACCACCGGTCGCGGCATCGGCCCCTGCTACCAGGACAAGGTCGCCCGCGTCGGGGTGCGCGTCGCCGACGTGCTGGACGAGAAGATCCTCACCCAGAAGGTCGAGGCCGCGCTGGAGTTCAAGAACCAGGTGCTGGTGAAGATCTACAACCGGCGCGCGCTCGACCCGCAGCAGGTGGTCGACGAGGTGCTCGCGCAGGCGGAGAGCTTCAAGCACCGGATCGCCGACACCAGGCTGAAGCTGAACGTGGCGCTGGAGCGCGGCGAGACCGTGCTGCTGGAGGGCTCGCAGGGCACCCTGCTCGATGTCGACCACGGCACCTACCCGTACGTCACCTCGTCCAACCCGACCTCGGGCGGCGCGGCGGTCGGCGCGGGCGTCGGGCCGAACAAGATCAGCACGGTGCTCGGCATCCTCAAGTGCTACACCACCAGGGTCGGCTCCGGTCCGTTCCCGACCGAGCTGTTCGACGAGGCGGGCACCTACCTGGCCAAGACCGGCGGCGAGGTCGGCGTGACCACCGGACGCGCCCGGCGCTGCGGCTGGTTCGACGCGGTCATCGCCCGCTACGCGACCCGGGTCAACGGCATCACCGACTACTTCCTCACCAAGCTCGACGTGCTGTCCAGCCTGGAGACGGTGCCGATCTGCGTCGCCTACGACGTGGACGGCGAGCGGGTCGAGCAGATGCCGACCACGCAGACCGAATTCCACCACGCGAAGCCGATCTACGAGGAGATGCCCGGCTGGTGGGAGGACATCTCGGGGGCGCGGACCTTCGAGGAACTGCCCGCGAACGCGCAGGCCTACGTGCTGCGGCTGGAGGAACTGTCCGGGGCGCGGATCTCCTGCATCGGTGTCGGCCCCGGTCGCGATCAGACGATCGTCCGCCACGACGTGCTCGGCTGAGCGGACCCTGCCGCGGTGCGGCGTAGTGGTCTAAACAGTGGTCGTGCACGGGGTTTGGTGAAGGGTGCGCACAGCGGCCGTCGAATGGTCAGCCGGGGTCGAGTGCACCATGGTGTCTACGTGCGGGGCGGCTGGATGGCTTCGATCATGAACCTCGGGCAACTACAGTAAGAGCTATGGCTCGGAACTGGCCGATGATCGAGCGCGAGACCGAGTTCGAGGCGATCCGCGCGGCCCTCACCGGCAGGGCGCACGTCGGCGCGGTCCTCACCGGCGATGCCGGCGTCGGGAAAACCACGCTGGCCAGGCAGGCGACCGCCGCCGTCGGCGGCAATATCCGCTGGGTCGCGGGCACCGAATCGGCGCGCAGCATCCCGCTGGGGGTGTTCGCGCACATGGTCGGCGTTTATACGGCGCACGATCCGGTGACGTTCATGTCCGCGGCGCGTGAGGCGCTGCTCGCGGACGGGCACACCATCATCGGCGTCGACGACGCCCATCTGCTCGACCAGCTCTCGGCGACCCTGCTGCTGCAACTGGCCATCGACAAGGCCGCCCACATCGTGGCCACGGTGCGCAGCGGGGTGCCGGTGCCCGACGCGGTGACCTCGCTGTGGAAAGACGGCCACCTACTACGCATCGACCTGAACCCGTTCACTCAGCGCCAGAGCGTGGATCTGGTCGAGTCGATGCTCGGCGGGCAGCTGGAAGGCTTCACCGCCAACCTGATGTGGGAGTCCTCCGGCGGAAACGCCCTGTTCCTCAGGCATTTGGTCGAGGGCGCGCTCGAGGCGGGCTCGCTGCGTCAGGTGAACGGCGTCTGGCAGCTGCGCGGCCGGGCCGCGGTCACCTCGGAACTGGCCGCGCTGCTGGAAGATCGGGTCGAGCAACTCCCCGACGACGTGCTGCACGTGCTGGAACTGCTCACCTTCTGCGAGCCGATCGACCTCGACGTGCTCTCCGAGCTGGCGGGCGAGGAGGCGGTGGAGTCCGCCGAAACCCGCGGTGTGATCCGGGTCGTGCAGAATTCGCACCAGCTGATCGTGCGCTACAACCATCCGCTGTTCGGCGAGGTGATCCGGCGCAGGCTCGGCATCGCCTCGGCCAGGCGCCTGCGCGGGCGGCTGTACTCCTCGCTGAAAGAGCGCCCGATCAACTCCGCCGCCGACCGCATCCGGTTGGCCGAATTGGCTTTGGACAGTGACAAATCCGCCGATCTCGAGCTGTTCGAGGCGGCCGCCGCCGACGCCATCGGGCTGGCCAACCTGCCGCTCGGCGAGCGCTTCGCCAGGGCCGCGGTGGAACGGCGCGGCGGGGTCGAGTCCGCGGATCTGCTCGCCAGGGCGCTGCTGTGGCAGGGGCACCGGATCGAGGCCGAACGCACGCTGGCCAGCTTCGATCCCGACGAGCTGAGTGAGGTGCAGCTGGTCCGCTGGGGCAGCACCCGGGTGGCGAATCTGTTGTGGGCCATGGGCGATGCCGATCTCGCCGACGAGGTGCTCACGCTGGTGCGTGGCAAGGCCAAGCATCCGAAGAACGTCGCGCTGCTCGACGGGCTCGCCTCCGCCTGCGCGGTCAACGAGAACCGGATCGACACCGCCATCGCCGAGGCGGAGAAAGCGATCAACGTCAAAGGCGCACCGGCCTGGGCGATCTGGTGGGCGTCCTTCGGCGGCGGGCTGGCCTTGGCGCTGATGGGCAAGGGCGAAGCCGCGCAACAGTATGCGGCGCGCGGGCACGAGGTGGAGAGCGAGATCGACGGTCTCAACCGCTTCATGTCCACCCATGCCGAGGTACTCGGGCTGGTGCTGACCGGCCGGCTCGATGCCGCACGCCGTTGTGCCGCCGACTATTTCGGTTACTCGGCGCCGGGTCAGTACCTGGCCTGGGGTATGTCGAAGATCCTGCAAGGAACCGTCGACGTGGCGCAGGGCCACTTCCCGGACGGCATCGAGAACCTGGAGCAGGCCTTGGCCGCGCTCGCCGCGGAGGGTGCCGCCGCGTGGATGTTCCCGGCGAGAATCCGCCTCGCCGAGGCATATTCGGCGCTGGGGCGGTCCGCGGAGGCGGCCGAGGCGATCGCCGAGGCCACCGCGCGGGGCGGCAGGCACAGCGCCGTGTACGAGCCGCAGCTCGAAGTCGCGCGGGCCTGGCACGCGGCCGCCGAAGGCACGGTCACCCCGGCCATCCGGCTCGCGATGAACGCGGCCGATGCCGCGGCTCGCTCCAACCAGCATGGCATCGAGGCGATGGCGCTGCATGCCGCGGCCCGCTTCGGCGAGCACTCCGCCGCGGGCCGATTGGCGGACCTGGCGGCGATGGTGGACGGTGAGCTGGTGCAGGTGCAAGCCAGGCACGCGGTCGCGCTCGCCGCGCACGATGGGCCCGGATTGGACGCGGCCGCAGCGGAATTCGAACAGATCGGGGCGCTGCTCTCGGCCGCCGACGCCGCCGCGCAGGCCGCCTCGGCGCACGAACGCGCCGGCGATCGCCGCCGCCTGCTCGAATCCGCGGCCACCGCGAACCGGCTCGCGGCCGCCTGCGGCGGGGCGAGCACCCCCGCGCTGCGCCAGGCCGCGCAACCGCTTCCGCTCACCGCCCGCGAGCGGGAGATCGCCAACCTCGTCGCCGCCGGCCTGTCCAACCGCCAGATCGCCGACCGCCTCACCGTCTCCGTCCGCACCGTCGAGGGCCACCTCTACCGCGCCTGCATCAAGATGGACGTCACCGACCGCGAATCCCTCGGTGCCCTCATGCGCGGCGAATCCAGCTCCTGAGCCGCGGCGTGCGGACCGTGGGGTCCGGCGCCGGATTCCGCTGGGACTGCGCGTAACTCGGCAGGATGCAGGCGTGCGCCGTGGACGGGACGGCTCAGGTGGGCGGGGCGCACCTCGCCGCCATCGTGTTCCTATGCGGTGGTGAGGAATTCGCCCGCGGGCGGGGCGAGCAGAAGGATGTCGGGGTTGTGGCTGAGACCGGCGATCTCGGCGTCGGGGAGGACGGCGGCGACGGCGCGGGCGCCGGTGCGCAGCAGGGCACCGCTTTTCGCGCCCGCGATCACCAAAGTCTGGGCTTTGACGCCGGACCAGTCCGCGGCCCGCAGTGGCTCGCCACGCATGTACTCACCCATCACGGCCCAGTCGTAGGCGGTCGAGTGAGCGGTGGCGCGCAGCTGCTTCCAGAACCCGTACTGGTCGTGCAATGTCTCTGCCAGTACGACCATCTTCGGAAACTTTCCGGTAGCCGAAGGCGCCACCGATCAGGATCGCGGTTCCGGCGATGCCGTCGAGCCGGTCGTAGGCGAGCACGGTGCCGTCGGCGGAGGTCACTGTCTGCACGGCGGTCTCACTTTCGCGGAGGATGGTCGGCCGGCGGTCGGGTCGCGGGCCTGTGTGTGCAGACGGGCTGAGCGCCCGGAATTCATCGCGGTCGCGACCGCAGCGGCAGCCGGTCAGAACAGCGTCGGCTCGCCGAAGCCGGGGGTGCGTTCGAGCTCGAGCAACCGCTGCTTGGTGCCGACCCCGCCCGGTGCGGAGAAGCCGGTGAGCGCGTTGTCGGCGGCGAGCACCCGGTGACACGGGATGATGAGGGGAATCGGGTTGCGGCCCAAGGCCTGTCCGACGGCTTGGGCGGCGCCGGGTTGCCCGATGCGCTGGGCCACCTGCCCGTAGGTGAGGGTGTGGCCGGGGTCGATGGCGCGAGTGACCTCGAGGACGGCGCGGTCGAACTCCGCAATGCCGCCGAGGTCGACCGGAATCCAGCGCAGATCGTCGAGTTCGCCTGCGAGGTGGGCGATCACGCCCGCGATGGCGTCGGCGATCACACCGGTGGGGGCCTGCTCGCGGGCCTCGTTGTCCGGCAGGCCGGCGCGGCGGCGCGTGATGCGCGCTCGGGTGGCGACCGGGGTCGCCTCGGGGAGCTGGAACCGGATCACGGTCGCATCGCTCCAGGCGATGGCACAGCGGCCGATCGCGGTATCGAACAGTGTTGCCTCGGCACTCACGTGCTCAGTGTGCACCGTGGCACCGACAAGTCCAGTAGAACAAGGCCAGTTTCGCTCAACTGGCCTTCCTGTCGAGGGCACTCGAATGCGTGGTGGCGCGTCGCGGTGTCGCGGATTCGGTCCGGACCGAGGTCAGCCGCCGCGCGCTGCGCTCCGGCTCGGCGCCGGTTTCCGGCGTGGCCTGGTGTTGCGGCGTCGCCGTTGTCTCGGGAACGTCGTTGCGTCCGTAGATCGCGGCGAGATCGGTGTACCGTCGCCGCTCGTCGTAGTACGACGCGGGCCGGTCCGACACCGGGGTGCGCGGATGGAATCGCTCGAGCCGGAACGCGCGTTCGGTGCCCCTCGGCAGGTAGCGATAGACGAGATAGCCGAAGGCGGCGACGAAGAGCAGGGTGGCGAAGGTGGTCATGACACCAGAGTGCGCCAGACTGGCCTTGATCTAAATATCCACTTACTCGATACTGGACCGTATGGCGACGAGAGTGATCGGCGCGGGCACGCTGGCTCGCGACCTCGGTGGGTGGCGCAACGTGGACGAGGACGGCGGCGAATCGCCGACCCGGCGCAGCACGCGCCCGGCGTATCTGGCTCTCGCCGAAGGCATTCGGCTGCTCATCCACGACGGACGCGCGCCGCTCGGCGTCGCGCTGCCGAGCGAGCGCGACCTCGCGGCGACCCTGGGCGTCAGCCGGACGACGATCACCTCCACCTACTCCCTGCTCCGCGAGAACGGGTATCTGATCAGCAGGCAGGGCTCGCGCAGCACCGTGGCATTGCCGCGCGATGTGCAGCACGACGGCAGCAAGCCTGCCAGGTCGATTCTGGCGATGATGGCCCCCGCTGAGCTGCCGACCATCGACATGACCTACGCCGCGATGGCCGCGCCGCCGGAGATGCAGGAGGCCTATTCCGTTGCGCTGGAGGGTATTCCGGCCTACCTCGGCACCCACGGCATGGACCCGGTCGGTGTGCTCGCGCTGCGCGAGGCGATCGCGCGCCGCTACACCGAACGCGGCCTGCCCACCGATCCGGAGCAGATCCTGGTCACCCTCGGCGCCCAGCACGGCCTGCGCCTGCTGCTGAATGTGCTCACCGCGCCCGCGGCCAGGGTGCTCATCGATCACCCGACCTACCCGAACGCGATCGAGGCGATCCGCGATGTCGGCGCAAGGCCGGTACCGGTGCCGCTGCGTCCGGAAACCCCGGACCAGGGCTGGGATCTGGACGGAATCCGCAGTGCCGCAAGGCAGACCGCGGCGACGCTGGCCTATCTGGTGCCGGACTTCAACAACCCCACCGGCCTGCTGCTCGATGCCGACGGTCGCGCCGAACTGGCCGCGATCGCCAGGGAAACCAGGATGACCGTGGTGATCGACGAATCGATGGCCGACCTGCAGCTCTCGGGTGCTCCGCCGCTGCCGCCGGTCGCCGCGTTCGCCAAGGGCAACGAGATCGTCACCATCGGCTCGGCCTCGAAATCGTTCTGGGGCGGCCTGCGGGTGGGTTGGATCCGCACGAACCAGCCGCTGATCACCAAGCTGCTCGGCATCCGCTCCACGGTCGACCTCGGCACGCCGGTGATGGATCAGTTGGCCACCGTGCACCTGCTCGCCAACGCCGACGCCATCCTCGACCGCCGCCGCGACCAGCTGCGCGCGCAGCGGGCCGCGCTGATCGAATCTGTCGCCGAGGAGCTGCCGGACTGGCGCATCGACTACGGCGCGGGCGGCATGTCGGTGTGGGCGCAGCTGCCTGCCCCGGTCTCGACCGCGCTGGCGGCCACCGCGCCCAACCACGGCGTATTGCTCGCCGCCGGACCGCGTTTCGGCGTGCAGGGCGCGTTCGAGCGTTTCATCCGGCTGCCGTTCACCCATCAGGAACCGGAACTTCGGCTGGCGGTCAAGGGAATTGCCGCCGCCTACACCGCGTTGACGCCGCGTGCGGCCGATCCACTGCAGCCGCTCACCTGCTACTGATCACCGCGACCGGTCCGCACGCGGGCGCGGAACGGGCCCCCGCCGTCGAGGCAGGGGCCCGCGCGATGAGAAATCAGTCCGCCCAAACGGTTTCGATCGGGGTCGGCACCGACGGCGGCGGGGTCGGGACGCCGTTCGGGGTGCGCGAGAAGCGCGGGGCCGGCGCGTGCTGGGTGATGTCGTCGACCTCGATCAGCGCGCCGCGGGCCGCGATGTGCTCGTTGTTCGTCGCCTCTTCGAAGGTGAGCACCGGCGTGACGCAGGCGTCGGTGCCCGCGAAGATCGCGGTCCACTCGTCCCGGGTCTTGTCCCGGAAGCGTTCGGTGAACAACTTTTTCAGCGTTTCCTGACCGGCCGGATCGAGCTGGTAGGGCAGGCCGTCCTGGTCGAGACCGAGTCCGGCGAGCAGCTGCGCGTAGAACTGCGGCTCGATCGCGCCCACCGCCATGTACTTGCCGTCGGCGGTCTCGTAGGTGTCGTAGAACGACATGCCGGTGTCGAGCAGGTTCACGCCGCGCTCGTCGGACCACGCCCCGCTGCCGCGCATGCCCCAGATCATGTGCGACAGCGCGAGTGCGCCGTCGACCATCGCCGCGTCGACGACCTGGCCCTTGCCCGAGTGCTGCCGCTCGACCAGCGCGGCGAGCAGGCCGAACACCAGGAACATCGAGCCGCCGCCGAAATCGCCGACCATGTTCAGCGGCGGCACCGGTCGCTCGCCCTTACGGCCGATGGCGTGCAGCACGCCGGTGATCGAGATGTAGTTGATGTCGTGTCCCGCGCGATCGGCGAGCGGACCCTCCTGGCCCCAGCCGGTCATCCGGCCGTAGATCAGGCGCGGGTTGCGGGCCAGCGCGTCGTCCGGGCCGAGGCCCATCCGTTCGGTGACGCCCGGCCGGAAGCCCTCGATCAGCACGTCCGCCTTCTCGATGAGCCCGAGCACCCGCTCGATGTCGGCCGGGTCCTTGAGATTGGCCTCGACGACGGTGCGCCCGCGCAGCTGCGGACGGTCGAACCCGCCAGGCAACTGGCCGGCCCGCTGGACCCGGACCACGTCGGCGCCCAGATCGGCCAGCAGCAACGCGGCGTGCGGACCCGGCCCGATCCCGGCGAGCTCGATGACCTTGATGCCCGCGAGCGGGCCCTTTGCGGCGGTGGATGGAGTGCTCACGCCCTACCTCGGTTCGTCGTTGATCCAGCGCACCGGCGCCCCGGCGCTCCCGCCGGAGCCGCCGGCAGGTGTATTGACAGTATGACAATAACTCTGCCGCACTCATGCACCCCCGGTTGCTGTGCGCGGGCCGAGCCGGTACGTCACAATCCTCGCGAGCGCGACAGCCGCGGGAGGTCCGGCGACAGCGCAGTGAGGTGGAGTCCATGAGCGAACGAAGAGAGCGAATTGTGATACTGCGCGCGTCGCGCATGGCGGAGCCGAGCGTCAGCGGGGCGCCGTCATGAGTGTCGCCGGTGAGGTCGTGGTCGGCCTCGTCATCCTCGTCGGCCTGCTCGGGATCATCGTCCCGATCCTGCCCGGCGTCATCCTGATCTTCGGCGCGATCGCGGTCTGGGCCGTGCTGACCGGTGGTGCCACCGCATGGACCGTCTTCGGCATCAGCACGGCCTTGCTCGTGCTCTCGGGCATCATCAAATACACCTGGCCAGGCCGGAAACTGAAGGACGCGGGCGTGGCCAACCGCTCCCTGTTCCTCGGCGCGGTCCTCGGCATAGTCGGCTTCTTCGTCATCCCCCTGGTCGGCCTGTTCGTGGGATTCGTTCTCGGCGTTTACCTTTCCGAACTCCACCGCCACCGCACCAACCAACAGGCTTGGCGGGCAACAGTGCACGCCCTCGAGGGCGTTGGCCTGTCCATGCTGATCGAACTCCTCGGCGCCCTACTCGCCACCGCCGTCTGGCTCACCGGCGCCATCCTCACCTGACCGCCGAAAAGCCCTGTGCCCGAGTGTTACTCGATGATCGGGAGGGGGAGGGTGTCGGGGGTGGGGATGGCGTCGCGGCGGATGGGGAGGGTGGGTTGTTCGGTGCGGTGCAGGGGGAGGGTGGGGGTCGGGTCCTCGGGGACGGGGCGGGACTTGGCGGGCAGGCGGTAGCAGGCGCGGGCGTTGTCCTCGAGCACGGCGAACATATCGGTGCCGACGACGTCGCAGATCAGGTCGACGTCGGAATCCTGGAACGGGCGGCCCGCGCGGGTGCCGGGCAGGTCGGTGCCGAACATCAGCGCCTCGGGATTGACCGCGTGGATCCGGCGCAGCGTGTCGGCGACGTTCAGCGCGACCCGGCCGAAACCCGTTGCCTTGACCCTGGCCCCGCGATCGACCAGATCGAGCAGGTAGGGCAGGCCCTCCTCGGACATGCCGAGATGGTCGATGGTGAACGCGGGCAGCTTGGACAGCACCGGCTGCAGCGAGGTGAGCATGGTGCCGTCGATATAGACCTCGACGTGCCAGCCGACCAGGTCGTGCGCGCGCAGCGCCTGCAGGGTCATGCCGGTGATGTCGGCGGCGGCGCGCTTGAGGTTGAAGCGCAGGGCGCGCACGCCGATGCGGTCCAGCTCGACGATCTCCTCGTCGGTGGCGTCGAGGTCGAGCCGGGTGACGCCGACCCAGCCCTCGCCGAGCTCGGCGAGGGCGGCCCGCAGATACGTCTGATCGGTGCCCTGGAAGGACCCGCTGACCACGGCGCCACCGTCGACGTCGAAGCGCGACATGCGCTTTCGATAGTCGGCGATGGTGAACGGGTCTGGCAGGTAGCCCTCGTTCTCGACCAGCGGGAACCGCGGGTCGAAGAGGTGGAAATGGGCATCGAACACGTGTACAGAATGCCTCAGTACGCGAAGTTTCGCTGTCGCGACGGTTACGGGCGAGCCGTGGCTCAGACCTTGTGCGGCTCGCTGGCGCGCAGCATGTCCTCGCGCTCGACCACCTTCACCCGCTCGCGCCCTTCGGGCTCGCCGAGCGCGCGCTCGTGCGCGTCCAGGCGGTACCAGCCCTGCCAGGTGGTGAACGGGATGCCCTTGCCCTCGAGGAACTCGGTGACCGCGTCCAGTTCGGGGCGCTGGGCCGGGGTGAAGTCCTTGCTGTCGTCGAGCAGGCAGGCCACGGTCTCGTTGGCGTCGCCCTTGGTGTGGCCGATGAGGCCGACCGGGCCGCGCTTGATCCAGCCGGTCACGTAGGTGGCCGGGATGTAGCGGGCGGCACCGTCGGCGTTCTCGTCGGCGATGACGCGGCCCGCCTCGTTGGGCACGGTGCCCGCCTGGTCGTCGAAGGGCAGGTTGGTCAGGTTCTGCGACAGGTAGCCGACGGCGCGGTAGATCGCCTGCACGTCCCAGTCCTTGAAGACGCCGGTGCCCTTGACGTTGCCGGTGCCGTCGAGCTGGGTGCGCTCGGTGCGCAGGCCGACGACCTTGCCGTTCTCGCCGAGGATCTCGGCGGGCGACTCGAAGAAGTGCAGGAACAGCTTGTGCGGCCGGTTGCCGACGTCGCGAATGGCCCACTGCTCCAGCGTGTTCGCGATCATGTCGACCTGCTTGGAGTGTCTGCGCGCGGCCTCGGAGCCCTCGTCGTAGTCGATGTCCTCGGGGTCGACGATGACCTCGATGGTCGGCGAGTGGTCCAGTTCGCGCAGTTCCAGCGGAGTGAACTTGGCCTGCGCCGGGCCGCGCCGCCCGAAGACGTGCACCTCGATCGCCTTGTTGGCCTTCAGGCCCGCGTAGACGTTCGGCGGGATCTCGGTGGGCAGCAGTTCGTCACCGGTCTTGGCCAGCACGCGCGCCACATCCAGCGCGACGTTGCCGACGCCGAGCACGGCGACCTTCTCGGCGTCCAGCGGCCAGGTGCGCGGCACATCCGGGTGGCCGTCGTACCAGGACACGAAGTCGGCGGCGCCGTAGGAGCCGTCCAGCCCGATGCCGGGGACGTCGAGCGCGCGGTCGGCGTTGGCGCCGGTGGAGAAGATCACCGCGTCATAGAAGGTGCGCAGATCGTCGAGGGTGATGTCGGTGCCGTAGTCGATGTTGCCGAGCAGGCGCACCTGCGGCTTGTCGAGCACCTTGTGCAGCGCGGTGATGATGCCCTTGATCCGCGGGTGGTCCGGCGCGACGCCGTAGCGGATCAGACCGAACGGCGCGGGCATGCGCTCGAACAGGTCGATGCTCACCTCGGCGTCGGATTTCATCAGGGCGTCGGCGGCGTAGATCCCGGCCGGCCCGGCGCCGACGATGGCGATGCGGAGCGGGCGTGCAGCGGCACTCGGTTCGGTCATCTTTAACGGCACCCTTATGGTCGAGAACAATTAACGGCGTCTTGCTTAGCCTAGGCTAAGTCACGCGCTGGCTGGTTGCACCTACCGATGCGGCCCCGGAGTCGTCGGCTCGTGGCCCACTCCGTCGCGGCTATGACAGCAGGCCGCAGTCTCGCGATTCTATCGGTGGCGCGTCCGCCGACCCGCGCCGGTGCGTGAACTGAGCGGATGCCACCGGGGGCAGCCGATCCAGTCGAGGCGCTCGGTACGGGATACCCGATCCCGCCGCGTTGATTCTTCGGTGGCGCAGGCGAGTTCGTCGCGGCCGCGGGCAAGGCCGGGGGCCGATCGCCGGATTACGCCGCCGACCAGGGATCATCAGTCGTATGACTGACCAGCAGCCACCCACCGAAGACGAGCCCATCGTGGTCGATCAGACCGATCGGCGCTCGGTGGTGCCGTTCGTCGCGGCGGGCGTTTTCGCGGTGCTCGTGCTCGCGGCGATCATCATCGGCGGGGTGGTCTCGCCCGCTGAGAAAAATGTCACAGAATCCGACCGGATCACCGCCGCGGTCAACCGCTTCGTCGAGGGCAGCAATCAGACCAGCGCGGTGCCCCCACCAGGCACGGGCTGCCCGAATTTCGATCGGGACCGCTCACCGCTGGCGGGTCGTTCCGGCGACGGAAAGACTGTAGAGGTAACGAAAATCGAGAACCCGATGGTCGACGGTGACCGCGCGAAGGCGACCGTCACCACCAAGGTCGAGGGCAACGAGGCCACCGCCGTCTGGAATCTGACCAGAGCCGGTGACAAATGGCTGGTCTGCAATTGACCCTTCTCACAGCGTGAGCAGCCGTTTGACACGGTGACCCATGGCCAGGCAATCTCAGCTGAAGGTCATGAGAACCAGTGTCAAGCCCCGGCAATACTGGTCGGCAACCCTCCTCCGCGGTGGGGTGCTCCGGGTGACGACCTGGCCGCGCGTCGAAACCGTGCGTGGCAAGTGCGGATTCTAGGAGGTCCCATGAGTGAGCGCAGCGAATCGAGCGCCTGTGAGGTGCGGTCATGAGTTATGCCGGTGACATCACTCCGCAGCAGGCGTGGGAACTGTTGCGCGACAACCCCGATGCCGTCTTGGTCGACGTGCGCACGGCGGCCGAGTGGAAGTTCGTCGGGGTGCCCGACACCAGCTCGATCGACCGGCGGACGGTCCTGATCGAGTGGGTCGACAGCAGCGGAACCCGCAACGGCGAGTTCACCGAGCAGTTGGTCGCCGCGCTCGACGGACACAAGCCGGAGGCGCCGGTGATCTTCCTCTGCCGCTCGGGACAGCGATCCATCGGCGCGGCGGTCGCCGCCACCGCGGCGGGCTACCACACCTCGTACAACGTGCTCGAGGGTTTCGAAGGCCCGCTCGACGAACATGGGCATCGCGGCGGCTCCGGCTGGCGCGCCCTCGGTCTGCCGTGGCGGCAGTCGTGAACGCGGCGGCGTGCTGTAGCGCGCGCGTGCCGGTCGCCGCGCCGAACTCGGGGAGGCAGTCGTGATCACCGGTGGCGCGTTCGACAAGCCGCTGCCCGACGGCGTCGGCCCCGCGACCCTCGGCGTGCGAGGTGGGTTGCGCCGCTCGGGCTTCGAGGAAACCTCCGAGGCGCTGTATCTGACCTCCGGGTTCGTCTACGAGAGCGCCGAGGCCGCGGAGGCCGCGTTCACCGGCGAGGTCGAGCATTTCGTCTACTCCCGCTACGGCAATCCGACCGTGGCCATGTTCGAGGAACGGATGCGGTTGCTCGACGGGGCCGAGGCGTGCTTCGCGACCGCGAGCGGAATGTCGGCGGTGTTCACGGCTTTGGGCGCGCTGCTCGGTGCCGGTGACCGGCTTGTGGCCGCGCGCAGCCTGTTCGGCTCCTGCTTCGTGGTGTGCAACGAGATCCTGCCGCGCTGGGGCGTGGAGACCGTCTTCGTCGACGGCGAGGACCTGGATCAGTGGGAAGCGGCGCTGTCGGTGCCGACCCAGGCGGTGTTCTTCGAGACGCCCGCCAACCCGATGCAGACCCTGGTCGATGTCCGGCGGGTGAGCGAGCTCGCCTACGCCGCGGGCGCGAAGGTGGTGCTGGACAACGTCTTCGCCACGCCGCTGCTGCAGCGCGGCTTCGAGCTCGGCGCCGACGTGGTGGTCTACTCCGGCACCAAGCACATCGACGGACAGGGGCGGGTGCTCGGCGGCGCGATTCTCGGCGCCAAGGACTACATCGAGGGTCCGGTGAAAACGCTGATGCGCCATACCGGTCCGGCGTTGAGTCCGTTCAACGCCTGGACGCTGCTCAAGGGCCTGGAGACGATGCCGCTGCGGGTCCGGCACTGCACCGAGTCCGCGCTGCGGATCGCGCGGTTCCTGGAGTCGAACAAGGCCGTCAGCTGGGTGAAATACCCGTTCCTGGAATCACATCCGCAGCACGAGCTGGCCGCTGGCCAGATGAGCGGCGGCGGCACCGTGGTCACCTTCGAGCTCAACGCGCCCGCGCACGAGGCCAAGAAGCGCGCCTTCGAGGTGCTCAACCGCCTGCGCGTCGTCGACATCTCCAACAACCTCGGTGACGCCAAGTCGCTGATCACCCACCCGGCGACCACAACACACCGGGCGATGGGCCCCGAGGGCCGCGCCACCATCGGTCTCACCGACGGTGTCGTGCGCATCTCGGTCGGTCTCGAGGACGTCGACGACCTACTCGCCGACCTCGACCACGCTCTGGGCTGAAATCCTCAGCGCGGCCTGCGATTCGGCGGGACCAGCGAAACCCGCGGACACCCCGTACGTCTCACCGGTGTGAGACGTACGGGCGGTCCGTGATCAGGCCAGAGCGCGCAGGCGCGGGGCCAGGTCGCGCTGGAAGAGATCCAGGAAGCGGCGCTGGTCGTGGCCGGGAGCGTGGAAGACCAGGTGGTTGAGGCCCGCGTCGAGGTAGGGCTTGATCAGCTCGACGGCCTGGTCGGGGTCGCTGGCGACGATCCAGCGTTTGGCGATCTGCTCGATCGGCAGGGCGTCGGCGGCCGCCTCCATCTCGATCGGGTCGGTGATGCTGTGCTTCTGCTCGGGGGTGAGGCTGAGCGGCGCCCAGAAGCGGGTGTTCTCCAGTGCCAGTTCGGGATCGGTGTCGTAGGAGATCTTGATCTCGATCATGCGATCGATGTCGTCCACGGTGCGGCCCGCCTTGGCGGCGCCCTCCGCGACGGCGGGCATCAGCTTCTCGGTGTAGAGGTCCATGCCCTTGCCGGAGGTGCAGATGAAACCGTCACCGGCGCGGCCTGCGTACCTGGCCACCAGCGGACCGCCCGCCGCGATGTAGACCGGGATGCCGCCCTTCGGCACGTCGTAGATGGACGCGCCGACGGCGTTGTAGTACTCGCCCTGGAAGTCGACGCGGTCGCCGGTCCACAGCGCGCGCATGAGCTCGACGGCCTCGCGCAGGCGCGCGAAACGCTCCTTGAAATCCGGCCAGTCACCCTGGTATCCGGTGGCGATCTCGTTGAGCGCCTCGCCGGTGCCGACACCGAGCATGATCCGCTCCGGGTAGAGGCAGCCCATGGTCGCGAAGGCCTGCGCGATCACCGCGGGGTTGTAGCGGAAGGTGGGGGTGAGCACCGAGGTGCCGAGCTGGATCCGCTTTGTGCGCTCGCCGACCGCGGCCATCCAGGCCAGCGAGAACGGCGCGTGGCCGCCCTTGTGCCGCCAGGGCTGGAAATGGTCGCTCACCGAGGCACTGTCGAGGCCGTGCTCCTCGGCCAGCACCGCGATCTCCACCAGTTCCCGCGGTCCGAACTGTTCTGCCGAGGCCTTGTATCCGAGCTTGAGTTCACCCATGTGCGCCACTCCTGTCGCTTCGCTGCACACCTGTGCGCGGGCATTCCCGCACACCGTCGTCGGCCGCAGGCGCGCTGCGGTCCTCTCCGGCTACAACCGCCGGCCGCGCCGGGACGTTCCCGGGCGACGGCGATCGTCCGAGCGAATCCGACGCCCGCGCGCCGCGCCTGAACGGCCGTCTTCGACCATAGTCAGACCGTGTCCCGGTTGTGCGAAGGGTCGCATCGGCGCCGACTTCCCCCGCGAACGCGTCCGTTAGCGGACAATTGTCTGGTGACTGATGAACCGATCCTGTCCTATCTCACCGACATGGACGGTGTCCTGGTGCACGAGGACCAGCTGGTGCCCGGCGCCGACGAATTCCTCGCCGAGCTGCGTGCCAACCAGACCCCGTTCCTGGTGCTGACCAACAACTCGATCCGCACGCCGCGCGACCTGCAGGCCAGGCTGCGCCAGACCGGGCTGGACATCCCGGAGGAGTCGATCTGGACCTCGGCGCTGGCCACCGCGACGTTCCTGAACGAGCAGCGCCCCAACGGAACCGCGTACGTGGTGGGCGAATCCGGGCTCACCACCGCGCTGCACGAGATCGGCTACGTGCTCACCGACGTGGCACCCGACTATGTGGTGCTCGGCGAGACCCGCAACTACTCGTTCGAGGCGATCACCACCGCCATCCGCCTGGTCGAGCGCGGCGCGAGCTTCATCGCGACCAATCCCGATCCGACCGGCCCGTCGCGTGACGGTTCGCTGCCCGCGACCGGCTCGGTCGCCGCGCTGATCACCCGCGCCACCGGCCGCGACCCGTACTACATCGGCAAGCCCAATCCGTTGATGATGCGCTCGGCGCTGCGCAGGCTCGGCGCGCACTCGCAGTCCACCGTGATGATCGGCGACCGGATGGACACCGACGTCATCTCCGGCCTGGAGGCGGGCATGCGCACGATCCTGGTGACCACCGGCATCTCCACCCGGTCCTCGGTCGAGGCGTATCCGTATCGGCCGACCGCGGTGCTCGATTCGGTGGCCGATCTCGTCGGCCGCACCAAGGACCCGTTCGCCTGAGCGAGTAGGTCACGCGAATCAGGTTGCGGCGGTCGAACTTCCGACCGCGCCGGCGATCACGGCGGCTCGGTGATCGCCGCCAGCGCGGCGGAGAGATCGGTCAGGGCATCGACGGTCGCCGCGAGCCGCTCCGGTCCGAGTTCGGCGACCAGCCGCCGCGCGACGACGGCGTGCTGCGGGTCGATGCGGCGGACCGCCGCGAGGCCGGCATCGGTGACCGCGACGAGTTTGGCCCGCCGGTGGGCGGGGTTCGGCCGGTATTCGGCAAGGCCCTTGTCCACCAGCAGGTCCGCGATGCGCTGCACGCTCTGCCTGGTGATGCCCATCTCCCTGGCGATGCCCGCGACCGGCTGCGGCGCCCGCAGCACCGCGCCGAGCACCTGCCACCAGGCCGCGGTGAGCCCGGCGGGCCTGGCCAATTCCTCGGCGATGGCGAGGAATTGGCCGTTCAGCCGAAATGACGTGATCGCGGCGGTCGCGAAGAGTTCCTGTTCATCCCTGCTCACCTGTACCTCCTCGCGATCCGGGCGTGCGCGCGATCCGGCCGGGCGGCCGGATCGCGGTGCGATGCTCGCTCATCCGGCCGCGGCCTGCTGCTCGTCGTAGGCAGCGAGCACCTCCCAGCCCGCGCCGTCGGACTGTCCGTACAGCTGATACCACCCCGCGAGTACGTGCGGCTCGTACACGCCGAGCTTGCCGAGCACCTCGCGCGCGAACTCGAACGGCGCCGTGCCGCCGGCCGTGATCAGCTCGCCGTCGGTCACCGCGGCCTCGTCCACGTAGTGCTGCGCACCCGCGTAACCGCTGTAGAGCAGCATTTCCCGGACGTTGCTGGTGTGCTTGCGCTCGTCCAGCAGGCCTTCCAGCGCGAGCCCGAGCGTCGCGCCGCAGATCGCCGCGACCGGCACGCCCGCCGCGAGGAACTCGCGCGCCTTGCGTGCGAACGGCCTGAGCTCCTCGCCGTCCCAGGTGTCCGCGCCTGCCAGGATCAGCATCGCGCTGTCCTCTGGACGCAGCTCGGCCAGCGCCATTTCCGGCGTGATGTGCATGCCGCCGAGCGTGGTGATCGGTGCGGTGCTCAGCCCGACCGTCTTGGTCTGCCAGGTGCCCGGCTCTCGCTGCCAGTGCGTCCGGTTGATGTGCGCGGTGGCCGCACCGATCTCCCAGTCGGCGAAGGTGTTGTAGACGGCGACGTGGACTGTTCTCTTGTTCATGACAGCATCCTGTCATGATTGACAGCATGCTGTCAATGTTTCGGGTGTGACGAATTAAGCTGGACGTATGCGGATCTCCGTGGCAGCAGACGAGAACGTCGGAGTAGCACCGGAACTGGTGGCCGAACTGACCGCGCGTGGGCACGATACGGTCCTGCACGGCGCGCTTTCGGACACCGAACGCGACGACTGGGCATGGGCCAGCGCGGCCGCCGCGACCGATGTCGCGCAGGGCCGCGCCGATCAGGCGATCGTGTGCTGCTGGACCGGGACGGGCGCGTCGATCGCCGCGAACAAGGTCGCCGGTATCCGCGCCGCGCTGTGCGGTGACGCGGCCACCGCGGCGGGCGCGCGCACCTGGAACGACGCCAACGTCCTCGCGCTGAGCCTGCGCCTGACCTCGAGCGCCGCCCTGCGGGAAATCCTCGACGCCTGGTTCGGCACGAACCCCAGCACCGACCCCGGCGACCGGGCGAACATCGCGCACCTCGCCGAGATCGAGTGACGGCGCCGCATCGGGCGAAACGTCAGGAACCGCCGCGGTTCACGCCCGGCGGAGGGCGAAGATGCGCAGGTCGCGGGTGGTGCGATCGCGGTAGGCGGCGTAGGCGCCCGTGATGTCGACGAAGCGGCGGAAGACGGCGTCCTTGTCCGCCGGATCGACGAGGGTGGCGGTGACCGGGATGCGCTCGCCCGCGATGGCGACGGTCGCGGTGGGAGTGGCCAGCAGGTTGGCGGTCCAGGCGGGGTGGTTGGCCTGGCCGAAGTTGCTGCCGATCACGTACAGCACCTCACCGTCGTGCACGTGCAGCAGCGGCTGGGTGCGCGGTTGACCCGACTTGCGGCCGATCGTGGTCAGCAGGATCAGCGGCGCGCCGATCGGGCCGAGCACGGTGTACTTCGCGTCGGTGCGCTCGAGCACGGCGCGGTCGAGCGGGGTGAGTTTGCGGATGCACCAGGATCCGGGCTTGGTCGCGGCGAATTTGTTTGCTACGCGGGACAGTCCGCTCTCGCGTGAACCCCACTCCCGGCGCGGAAACTGATCGACCATGCCCGGACTATAGCGGCCGCCGTCACCTGGCGCGCCCTCGCGCGAGACCGGACGGGCAGCGCAACGCGTAGCTGTCGGGTTTCGCCGGATTCGTGACGACGGTCTCGTGCCGCAGCCCGGATAGCCGGTGGTTCACTAAGCTCTCGGGCATGGCCGATCACGCTCCATCCACCGTGTACATCGCCTCGCCGGAGGGCGACACCGGGAAATCGACGGTGGCCCTCGGCGTGCTGCAGATGCTGTGCGCGACCACCGCGCGGGTCGGGGTGTTCCGGCCGATCACCCGCTCGACCACCGAACCGGACTACATCCTGGAGCTGCTGCTCGAGCACAGCACCGCCGATATCGACTACGCGCAGGCGATCGGGGTGACCTACGAGCAGGTGCACGCCGATCCGGACGCCGCGATCAGCGAGATCGTGATGCGCTTCCACGAGGTGGCCAAGGTCTGTGACGCGGTGGTGGTGGTCGGCAGTGACTACACCGACGTGGCCAGCCCGAGCGAGCTGCGCTTCAACGCCAGGATCGCGGTGAACCTCGGCGCGGGCATGCTGCTCGTGGTGCGCGGCGCGGGCCGCACGCCCGCCGAGGTGAAGCACCTGGCCGAGCTGTGCGCCAACGAACTCTCGCTCGAGCACGCGCAGCTGGTCGCGATCGTGGCCAACCGGTGTGATCCGGAAGAACTCGACCAGGTGTGTTCCGCGCTGGGCGGTTTCGCGGTGCCCTCGTGGTCGCTGCCCGAGGTGCCGCTGCTGATCGCGCCGACCATGGCCGAGCTGTGTAGCGCGATCGACGGCGAAATGTACAGCGGCGATCAGGAATTGCTGCAACGCGAGGCATTGAAGATCATGGTCGGCGGCATGACCGCCGAACATATTCTGGAGCGGCTCACCGACGGCGTCGTGGTGATCGCGCCGGGCGATCGTTCCGACGTGCTACTCAGCGTCGTGAACGCACATGAGGCAGAAGGCTTTCCGTCGCTGTCGGGCATCATCATGAACGGCGGCATGCTGCCCCACCCCGCCGTCGCCCGGCTGATGACCGGCCTGAAGCCGAAGCTGCCGATCCTCACCACCGAACTCGGCACCTACGACACAGCCAGCGCGGCCTACCGCACTCGCGGGCGGATGTCGGCGGGTAGCCCGCGCAAGGTGGATACCGCGCTCGCGCTGATGGAGGAGCACGTTGACGCCGCGGAGTTGTTGCGGCGCATCGAGGTTCCGCTCACCAGCGTGGTGACCCCGCAGATGTTCGAATACCAGCTCATCGAGCGGGCCAGGAGCGATCGCAAGCGGATCGTGCTGCCCGAGGGCGACGACGACCGCATCCTGCGCGCCGCGGGCCGGGTGCTGCAGCGCAAGATCGCCGATCTGGTCATCCTCGGTGACGAGCAGTCCGTCCGGGCGCGCGCCGCCGAACTGGGCGTGGACATCTCGGCGGCGCAGGTGCTCGACCCGCGCACCTCCGGGCACCTGGACGAGTTCGCCAAGGAATACGCCGAACTGCGCAAGCACAAGGGCATGACGGTCGAGCGGGCCCGCGAAACCATGTCCGACATCTCGTATTTCGGCACCATGATGGTCCACAAGGGGATCGCCGACGGCATGGTCTCCGGTGCCGCGCACACCACCGCGCACACCATCCGGCCGTCGTTCGAGATCATCAAGACCGTGCCCGGCGTGTCCACGGTGTCCAGCGTGTTCCTGATGTGCCTGGCCGACCGGGTGCTCGCCTACGGTGACTGCGCCGTGGTGCCCGACCCGTCGTCGGAGCAGCTGGCCGATATCGCGATCTCCTCGGCGGGCACGGCGGCCCGCTTCGGCATCGAGCCGCGCATCGCCATGCTGTCCTACTCGACCGGCGAATCCGGCAGCGGCGCCGACGTGGACAAGGTGCGGGTGGCCACCAAGCTGGTCCGCGAGCGCGCGCCGCGGCTGCCGGTGGAGGGTCCGATCCAGTACGACGCGGCGATCGAGCCGACCGTCGCCACCACCAAGCTGCCGGACTCCGAGGTGGCCGGGCGCGCGACGGTGTTCGTGTTTCCCGACCTCAATACCGGTAACAACACCTACAAGGCGGTGCAGCGCAGCGCGGGCGCCATCGCGATCGGCCCGGTGTTGCAGGGGCTGCGCAAGCCGGTCAACGACCTGTCCCGCGGCGCGCTGGTCGCCGACATCGTCAACACGGTGGCGATCACCGCGATTCAGGCGCAAGGGGACTGAGATGTGTCTGCTCGGCCACAGCGGGCGCCCGACGCGGAACAGCGGCCCGACGCCGGTGGTTGCCGGGAGTGTACGGAGCGCCCGAGGAACAGAGGTGGAGTCATGAGTACGGCTGCCGACGACTCGGTGCTGGTGATCAATTCCGGCTCCTCGTCCATCAAATACCAACTGCTGGACCCGGAGTCGAGCGCGGTGCGCGCCGCCGGCATGGTCGAGCGGATCGGCGAGGACGACGGCGGGATCGAGCATCACGTCGACGGCGCGACCACCGACCACCGCGGCCCCATCGCCGATCACACCGCCGGGCTGCGGCTGGTCTTCGACATGTTCGCCGAGACCGGGCACGACCTGGCCGAGGCCGGGGTGCGCGCGGTCGGGCACCGGGTGGTGCACGGTGGCGAGGTGTTCTATCGGCCGACGCTGATCGACGACGCGGTGGTCGCGGCGATCTCGAAGCTGTCTTCGCTTGCCCCGCTGCACAACCCGGCCAACGTCGCCGGTATCGAGAGCGCGCGGACCCTGCTGCCCGGCGTGCCGCAGGTCGCGGTGTTCGACACCGCGTTCTTCCACGGGCTGCCCGACGCCGCGAAGACCTACGCGATCGATGCGAAAGTCGCTGCCGCGCACGGCATCCGCAAGTACGGCTTCCACGGCACCTCGCACGAGTACGTGTCCGGTCAGGTCGCCGAGCTGCTCGGCCGTGATCCGGCGGAGCTGAACCAGATCGTCTTCCATCTCGGCAACGGCGCCTCGGCGTCGGCGATCCGCGGTGGCCGTCCGGTCGACACCACGATGGGACTCACTCCGCTGGAGGGGCTGGTGATGGGGACCAGGTCCGGCGACCTCGATCCCGGCATCATCGCGCACCTGGTGCGCTCGGCGCGGATGGACATCGACCAGATAGACGCCCTGCTCAACCGGGATTCCGGCATCAAGGGTCTGTCGGGTGTCAACGACTTCCGCGAGCTGCGGCGCCTCATCGACAACGGTGACGGCGCGGCACGCCTGGCCTACGACGTCTACATCCACCGGCTCCGGCGCTACCTCGGCGCCTACCTGGTGGATCTGGGCGGCGTGGACGCGATCACCTTCACCGCGGGGGTCGGCGAGAACAGCCCGCAGGTGCGCGCCGACACCCTGGCGGGTCTGTCCGGCTTCGGCATCGAGGTAGATCCGGCCGCGAATACCGCGAAAGAGCGGACCGCCCGGCGTATTTCACCGCCGGACGCCGCGGTCGCGGTGCTCGTGGTCCCGACGAACGAAGAACTCGCGATCGCCCGCGCGGCGCACCGGGTCGCCGCCGAACACTAGGCGCGCAGAGCAGTCCGGTACCGCTCACACCCAGGTTTTGGCGCGGATCGCGTTCGCCAGGTCGACCAGGGCGTAGCGATGGTTGCGGCCCGGTGCGCTGCGGGCCAGGGCGCGCAGGCCCGCCTCGGTGCCCATGCGCAGGTCGCGTTCGGTGAACGGGGCGCCGAAGAGCGTGGCATCCGGTCGCTTCGGGGTGTTGCCCGCCTGCAGCCAGGCCAGCGCGGCGCCGAGCACGAGCACGCGCATCTGGACCGCGCGGCCTTCGCCGGGTGGCAGGCTCGCGATCCGCGACGCCGAGATGTGCAGCGTCGCCTCGTCCAGCTCGGCCACCGGTGCCGCGGTGAGCAGCAACAGCACCGCGGTCATCCGCGCGGTGGTGAAATGCCTTGACGCGGCGGGCACTTCGTCGAGGGCGTGCACCGCGTCGGTCACCCGGTCGTCCGCGGCCAGCTGCCTTGCCAGGCCGAACGCGGCGCTGACCACCGCGCGGTCGGTGCGCCACACGGTGTTGTAGAACTTCTCGGCGTAGCGGCGCCACTGCTCGGGGTCCGGCGAATCCCACTGCTGCAGAATCAATTCCGCGGTGGCGGCCAAGGCCAGCTTGGGCCCGATCTCGCCGGGCAGCACCCGCAGCACCGCGTCGAAGCTGGCGAAGGCGGGCTCATAGTCCAGGCCGAGCAGCCGCGCCAGACCGCGATACCAGTCGACGCGCCAATCGTTGTCGGGCAGGCGCGCGAGCAACCGCAGCACCTCGTCCGGCTCGCCGAGGTCGAGCCGCACCCGTGCCTCGGCGAGCGCGAGCTCCAGATCCAAGGTCTGCGGGGCGTTGCCGGGGTCGGATTCGGCGCGTTCGCGCGCGGTCCGCAGCGCCTCCAGCGACTGCTCGGGCTCCGGATGCACGGCGGCGGCGAGCAGCGGCGCCGACGGGTCGGCCGAATCGAGCAGCGGAGTGGGCAGTGCCGCAACGACTTCGCGGGCGTCGAGCTGTTTGCTGCGGGCCTTGCCGTCGGCGTAGGCGTCGGTCTGGCTGATCAGTTCTTCGGTGCCGAAGCTGCCGCGCGGCGGGCTGAACACCGTCGAGAGCTGTGGGTGTTCGGTGTCGGTGTCCAGCGCCAGTATTTCCCGCAGCACCCCCGACAGCTGCGCCGACATCGCACGGGCGGAAGGGAATCGGCGGTCGGGTTCGGGATCGGTGGCGCACAGCAGCAGGCGGTGGAAGAACTCGTAGCGCTCGAGCAGCGGATGGTCCGCGGGGTCCGGGATGCCGTCGAGATAGCGCCCCTGCTCCATCGGCATCTCGAGGGTCAGCACGGCGAGGGTGCGTCCGACGGTGTAGATGTCGGAGGCGATGGTAGGCCCGGTCTTGGCGATCTCTGGGGCCTGGAATCCCCTGGTGCCGTAGAGGTTTCCATACGACTCGATGGTGGCGACCGCGCCCAGATCGATCAGCTTGACCTGGTCCTCGGTGACCATGATGTTGTCGGGCTTGAGATCGTTGTAGGTCAGCCCGATGGTGTGCAGATAGTCCAGCGCGGGCAGGATCTCGAGCAGGTACGCGATCGCCTCGGCGACCGGCATCCGGTGCGGCCGGTCGTAGGAGTTGAGTATGTCGCGCAGGGATCGCCCGCCGACGTACTCCATCACGATGTAGCCGATCGACGCGCCGTCGTCGTCGGTGTGCTCGACGAAGTTGTGGATCTTCACGATGCTGGGATGGGCCACCTCGGCGAGGAATTGGCGCTCGGCGACGGCGACGGCCTGGGCCTCGGCGTCGCCCGCGTGCAGCAGGCCCTTGAGCACCACCCAGCGGTCGCTGACGTTGCGGTCGATCGCCAGATAGATCCAGCCGAGCCCGCCGTGCGCGATGCAGCCCTGCACCTCGTACTGGCCCGACACCATGTCGCCCTCGTGCAGCGATGGTCGGAAATCGTAAGGGGCGGAACAGGTTTCACAGGTGCCCGCGGTGACCGCGGGTCGGGTCGCGGTGGCCCGGCCGACCGGGCTGCCGCAGCGCCAGCAGAACCGCCTGCCCTCCGAGACCACCGGATCGGTCAGCACCGCGGCGCGCGGGTCCGCCGGCGCGATGGACTGGATGGGCACCAGCCCGCCACCGAGCCTGCGCACTGTAGGCCGCGAGCGCGCGGTCCGGAAGCTGCGCCCTGAGGTGCGCATGGTCGCCGCCGAATTCGGCTCCGAATTGGGCCTGCCGACGCCGACAACGGTTTCCGCGGCCGCTGCGGACTTGGCCGCGGGTCGGCTCTCGGACCTGGCCAGCTCGGTGTGCGGCGGCTCGGCATCGGGGCCCGAGGCCGAATTCGCCTTGCCTGCCTTGGCATTCGGCTCCGGCGTGCGGTGCGAGTGCACCGTCACATCGGAGGCGGCGGTCGAACCGCGCGGTGTCGCGGTGTGCTCGTTCGCGTCGATGGCGGGGTCGTCGGAGGCGTTCATCCGCGGTCAGTCCAGGTAGCTCGGTGTGGGCGGACCGGGCGACGGGCCGAGGACCGACAACCACTGCCGGTAGAAGCGATCCCAGGTGCCGTCGTTGCGAATACGTTCCAGCGTGCCGTTCACGAAACGCACCAGATCGTCGTCCCCCTTGGGGATGCCGATGCCGTAGGGCTCCACGCTGATCTTGTCCCCGACCACCTGGGTGTAGGGGTCCTGTGCGGCCAGCCCGGCGAGGATGGAGTCGTCGGTGGTCACCGCGTCGACCTGGCCCTGCTGCAGCACGACCAGACAGTCCGCCCAATTCGGCACCGTGAGAATGGTGGCGGCGGGCTGCTGCACGCGGATGCGGTCCAGCGAGGTGGTGCCGCGCACCACGCACACCCGCTTGCCCGCCAGATCGCCGATGCCGTTGATCCCGGAGTTCTTCAGCGCCAGCACCCGCTGGTAGGAGTGCAGATAGACGGTGGAGAAGGTGACCTTCTGCCGTCGCTCGCAGGTGATCGTCATGGTTTTCGCGACGATGTCCACATCGTGGCTCTGCAGGGCGTTTTCCCGGTCGGCGGAGCCGAGCATCCGATACTCGACCAGATCCGGGCTGCCGAGCAGGTCGCGGGCGACCTCGCGGGCGATATCGGAGTCGAAGCCGACGATGGAGCCGGTGATCGGATCGCGGAAGCTGAAAAGGTTGCTGCCCGCGTCCAAGCCGACGAGCAGGCGCCCGCGCGCCCGGATCGCGTCGATGCTCGGGCCGCGCGCCCCCGCCTGGTCGCCGGTGGGCCGCAGACTCAGCGTCGGGTCGCCGCATTGCGGCGGCTTGTCCGACGAGAACGGCGAATCCGTCAGCACGGGAATGGCTTTGGCCGGAAACGGCGGCTCGGTGTACTTGGTCGTGTTGGTCGGCAGCGGTGCGGCGGTGTGGCCGCTACAGCCGGCGAGCAACGCGACCGTGGCCAGTGTGGCGGCGAGCAGACCGCGCCCGGGGCTCATCGGTACTCCCGTAATCGAGGCCAGAGGCCGATTCCGACACACCCCGCGGCGAGGATGCCGAGCAGCAACGCGCCGGGGCCCATGAAGTCGAGCACCCAGGCGGCGCGGGATATGTTGTCCCGTAACGTGTTACGCGTCTTGTCGATGCCCTTCTCCAGCGCGCTGTCCAGCGCCTCGACCTGGACCGCGGCATCGGAGGCGCTGGGGCCGGTCGCCACCGTCGCCGCGCCGTTGAAGTCGCCACGCGCCAGGGTGTCGTTCATCCGCTGGTGCGCCACCCGCCAACGCGACAGTGCCGGTACGGCATTGCGCACCTCGTCGGCGGCGGGCGCGGTGCTCGGGTACCCGCCGAGCAGGTCGGCCAGGCGGGCGATGTTCGTGTCGAAGGTGCGATCGTAATCGCCGGTGGCGTCGCGGCGGGCGAGCTTGAGCGTTTCCGCGGAACGGGCCTGCTGGGCCAGGATTCGGCTCTCGGTGAGCCGGGAGGCGGGCACCGCGCCGTCGTCACGGGCCCGGATCATCGAGGTGGCCGAGATGGCGCCCGCGACCACCGTCCACACCAGCAGGATGACCACCGCGGCCGAGGCGAACAGCAGGCCGGGATTGAGCACGCGGCGCCAGCGCTTGGCGAGATCGATCTGCGCCCACACCAGCGCCGCCAGCGCGAGGACCAGCAGCACGATCGCGGTCCACGGCGGCCGGACGTGATTGCGCTGTGCCTCGGTCACCGCCGCCGAACGCCGGTTCTGCAGTTCCTCGGCCATCGGCAGTACATCGGTCTGCATCTGGTTGGACGCTTCGCTCAAGTACGCGCCGCCGACCGGATACCCGCTGCGGTTGTTGGTCCGCGCGGTCTCGACGATCCCGGTATAGACCGGCAATCGGGTAGCAATTCCGATCCGCAGGTTCGTGTCGGTCGTGTCGGTCACCGCGGACCCGGCGCCGCGGGGATGTCCGGTCTGCGCCACCAGCTCCGCGGCCGCCTCGCCGATGGCCTGGGTGTAGCGATCGCGCACCGCCTGCGGCTCCAGCCCGCCCGCGATGAACGCGGTGCTCGCGGCCGCGTCGGCGATGGACAGCGAGGTGTAGAGCCGGTGCGCGGAGTAGGAATCCGGCTCGGTGTCGTTGAGCAGCACGGTGAGCGCCTGCTGCCGGTCGCCGACGGTCGCGCCGGTCACCCAGCCCGCGGCCACGCACAACCCGATGAGCAGCAGCCCGATCGCGATCAAACGGCCGGGGGAGGAGCGGGCGAACAGCCGGAGCCGGGCGGGATCGAACTGCTCGCGCACGAGCGCGACCCGCAGTGCCGCCGGACTGTTCGCAGCGGCCGGCTCGGCGATCGACGACGGTCGTAGTGCTGTCGCTGTCTGCCCGGTTCGAGCCATGTCCACCTCCTCAGTCTGGGCCGTATTCGCGGATTTCTCGACGGTCGGACCGGCCGATCGATCGCTCCGCGTGTGCTGGTGCGGAGTTTATTGTGGTCGTAGTGGCGCCGTGGCGTGTGAAATACCCCTGGTTGGCAGTCAGCGGTAGGTCCGGCGACGGCTGGATGAAGATGGGTACGAGATGCGTGGTGACGGTGACGGGTGGTCGCGGGGCCCCGACGGATTGAAACATTGGGGCCGCTTCGGTGCCGCGGGTCTGCTGCTGCGCGCGCCGCTCACCGACGGCGGTGCCGCGGTGTTGATGCAGCACCGGGCGGCGTGGAGCCATCAGGGCGGTACCTGGGCCCTGCCCGGCGGTGCCAGGGACAGCCACGAGACCCCGGTGCACGCCGCGGTGCGCGAGGCGTGGGAGGAAGCGGGCATCGATCCGGCCGAGGTGCGCGTGCGCGGCGCGCGGGTGACCGCCTCCGCGCAGAGCGGCTGGACCTATACGACGGTGATCGCCGACGCCGGTTCGACCCTGCCGACCAGCCGCAACCGGGAAAGCGCCGAACTGGCCTGGGTGCCGGAGGCCGAGGTCGACGCGCGGCTGCTGCACCCCGGCTTCGCCGCCGCATGGCCGGGCCTGCGCGCCGCGCCCGCCCGGGTCTGCCTCGACGAACACGAAGCCGACGGTGCCGTCGCGGCGGCGCTGCCGCGCACTGTCGACCTGGCCGCCCGCGGCTTCTTCTGGCTGCACACCGATCCGGACGGCCCCGGTGGCTACGCACGGATCAGCGACACCGCCACCGGCGACGCGGCGTCGGGCACCGTGCTCTCGCTCACCAGAGGCCAAGTGCTCTCCTGAGGGTGCCGAGCGTCGGGACTGCCACCTGCACAAGCTGTTCGAGCGGTCAGGCGTTGGCGAGCAGCGCGGTCTTCAGTGCGTGTGCCGCCGATTGCGGATCGTCGGCGTCGGTGATCGCGCGGACCACCACGATCCTGGTCGCGCCCGCGTCGAGCACCTCGGGCAGGCGGTGCGCGTCGATGCCGCCGATCGCGAACCACGGCCGGGTCGGGTGCGCGTCGGCGGTGGAACGCACCAGGTCCAGGCCTGCGGCCTGGCGGCCGGGCTTGGTCGGGGTGGCGTACACCGGGCCGGTGCAGAAGTAGTCGATGTGCTCGTCGATCGCGGCGAGACCGGCCTGCGCGCGGTTGTGCGTTGAGCGGCCGATCACCACGTCCTGGCCCAGGATGCGGCGGGCGTACCAGGGCGGCAGGTCACCCTGCCCGAGGTGCAGGATGTCGGCGCCCGCGGCCAGCGCGATGTCGGCGCGATCGTTCACCGCGACCAGTGCGCCGTGCCTGCGGGCCGCGGCCTTGAGTTCGGCGAGCGCACCGAGTTCGGCGCGCGCCTCGAGCGGGCCGAACTTCGCCTCGCCGGGCGAACCCTTGTCGCGGAGCTGGATGATGTCGACCCCACCCGCGAGCGCGGCTTCGGCGAACTTGGCCAGGTCGCCCTTTTCTCGGCGGGCGTCGGTGCAGAGATAGAGCCGAGCGGTGGCCAAGCGCTCCCTGGGTGATGCGGGTCGATTGGGGTGGGACGGTTGCACGCCTTCGACCGTAGCCGCGCTACCGTGGGGAAGCGAACGGCGGCACGAGCGCCCGGCCCGTCGGCCGGTCGCACGGTGGCCGGAAACGGCGGCCGACCCGGGCTCGCGCACGGGCGACCAGGACGGCACGCGGAACGTCGCCGACCAGATACAAAGGCAGGTGGAACGGATGCGGACGCTGGCCGTCGTCGGTGGCGGCGTCATCGGGCTCGGTGTGGCCTGGCGGGCCGCCGAGACGGGGTGGTCGGTCACCCTCTTCGATCCCGCCGTCGGCTCCGGGGCCTCCTGGGTGGCGGGCGGCATGCTCGCCCCGCTGTCGGAGGGATGGCCGGGGGAGGATCGGGTCCTCGATTTCGGCGCGGCGGCGCTGGCCCGCTGGCCCGAGTTCGCCGCCCGGCTGGAGGCTGCCACCGGTGTCGATGTGCTGGTGGCCGACGCGACCCTGACCGTCGCGCTCGATGTCGCCGATGTCGCCGATCTGCGCACGGTCGCCGAGTGGGTCGGTGGCCGCGGCCACGATCTGCGGCTGCTCGACCGCGCGGGCGTGCGCGAGCTGGAGCCGTCCCTGGCGCGCACGGTGCGCGCGGGCCTGCACGCGCCCGCCGAGCCTGCGATCGACAACCGGCGCCTGGTGGCCGGTTTGCGCCGCGCGGCCGAGACGGCCGGGGTGCGCATCCGCGCCGAGGCGGTCGAGTCGCTCGACGCCCTCGATCATGATCAGATCGTGCTCGCCGCGGGCGCCGCGTCGGCCCGGTTGTGGCCCGAGCTGCCGGTCCGTCCGGTCAAGGGCGAGATCCTGCGGCTGCGGCAGCGGCCCGGTGTCGCGCCCGCGCCGCGGCGGGTGATCCGGGCCAGGGTGCACGGCCGCGCGCTGTATCTGGTCCCGCGTGCCGACGGCATCGTGGTCGGCGCGACCCAGTACGAGGCGGGCTTCGACACCGCGGTGACCGTCGCCGGGGTCAGGGACCTGATCGCCGATGCCGAGGCGATCTTCCCGAGCATCGGCGAATACGAGCTGGCCGAGGCCAACGCGGGCGCGCGTCCCGGCACCCCGGACAACCTGCCGCTGCTCGGCAGGCTGACCGACCGGATCGTCGCGGCCGCGGGCCACGGCCGCAACGGCATGCTGACCATGCCGCTCAGCGTGGACGCGGTACTCGCCCAGCTTGCCGGAACCTCGTTGCCCGAGGCGGAACACGCCGACCCGCAACGCTTTTCGACGGCTCACCCGCCGTCCTTGTCATCCGCAGGAGGAGTTCGATGACTTCGACATCCGTCCCCATCGGCGTCACCGTGAACGGTACCGATCACGAGTTCGCCGACACCATCACCGTGCGTGAGCTGCTCACCCGCCTCGAGTTGCCGTGTCAGGGCATCGCGTTGGCGGTCGACGGCGCGGTGTTCCCCAAGTCCCGCTGGGACGAGCCGGTCGGGCGTGGCTGGCAGATCGAGGTGCTCACGGCGGTCCAGGGTGGCTGAGGCGAACGCACCGCTGCGCATCGCGGACCGCGAGTTCGGTTCCCGCCTCATCATGGGCACCGGCGGGGCGGACAACCTCGCGGTGCTGGAGGAGGCGCTGATCGCCTCCGGCACCGAGCTGACCACCGTCGCGATGCGCCGGGTGGATGCCGCGGGTGGCACCGGTGTGCTGGATCTGTTGAAGCGCTTGGACATTCAGCCGCTGCCCAACACCGCGGGCTGCCGTACCGCGGCCGAGGCGGTGCTCACCGCGCAACTGGCCCGCGAGGCGCTCGATACCGACTGGGTGAAGCTGGAGGTGGTCGCCGACGAGCGCACCCTGCTGCCCGATCCGGTCGAATTGCTCACCGCCGCCGAGCAATTGGTCGACGACGGCTTCACCGTGCTGCCCTACACCACCGACGATCCGATCCTGGCGCGCAGGCTGGAAGACGCCGGCTGCGTCGCGGTGATGCCGCTCGGCGCGCCGATCGGTACCGGCCTCGGCATCGGCAATCCGCACAACATCGAGATGATCGTCGCCGAGGCGAAGGTGCCGGTCATCCTGGACGCGGGCATCGGCACCGCCAGCGATGCCGCCCTGGCGATGGAGCTTGGCTGCTCGGCCGTGCTGCTGGCCACCGCGGTGACCAGGGCTCGTCAACCGGAGTTGATGGCCGAGGCGATGGCGGCCGCGGTGCGGGCGGGCTACCTGGCCAGGCAGGCGGGCCGGATCCCGAAGCGGTTCTGGGCGCAGGCGTCCTCACCCGCACTCTGACCAGGGCCTATCCCGCGAGGACGACCCCGCGTAGTCGATCTTCGGGGGTTCCTCGGGGTGCGGGTATCACCTCGTCAGGGTCTCGATCATCCTCGAGGATGATCGAAATCGACACCTTCTGGTGACGCACGCCGCCGGATTTTCGGGAATGCTGGTCGTCATGATCGAGCTGAGAGGGCTGACCAAGCATTACGGGCAGACCGTCGCGGTTCAGGATCTCTCCTTCACCGTTCGACCCGGACAGGTGACGGGGTTCCTGGGCCCGAACGGTGCCGGTAAGTCGACGACGATGCGGATGATCCTGGGGCTGGACAAGCCGACCGCGGGGACCGCGCACATCCTTGGCAAGCCGTACCGGGAACTGGACCATCCGCTGCGCACCGTCGGTGCGCTGCTCGACGCCAAGTGGGTGCATCCGAACCGTTCGGCGCGCGCCCACCTCGAGTGGATGGCCGCCTCCAACGACATCCCGAAGTCGCGGGTGGAGGAGGTGCTGCGGCTGGTCGGCCTGTCCGAGGTGGCGGGCAAGACCGCGGGCGGCTTCTCCCTTGGCATGTCGCAGCGACTCGGCCTGGCCGGCGCGCTGCTCGGCGACCCGCAGGTGCTGCTGTTCGACGAGCCGGTCAACGGCCTCGACCCGGAGGGCATCCTGTGGATCCGCCGGTTCATGCAGCGCCTGGCCGCCGAGGGCCGCACCGTCCTGGTCTCGAGCCACCTGCTCTCGGAGATGGCGCAGACCGCCGAGCACCTCGTGGTGATCGGGCGCGGACAGTTGATCTCCGACACCACCACGCAGGAATTCATCGAACGCGCTTCCGAACAGTCGGTGCGCGTGCGCAGCCCGCAGCTCGACCAGCTGCGCAGCCTGCTCACCTCCAACGGTATGACCGTGCGCGAGGACGGCTCCGGCCAGGACGGGCCCGCGCTCGTCGTCGCGGGCGTGGCCAGCGACGCGGTCGGCAAGCTGGCCGGCGCGCACGACATCACGCTGTTCGAGCTCGCGCCGCAGCGGGCCTCGCTGGAGGAAGCGTTCATGCGGATGACCGGCGGCGCGGTGCAGTACCACGGCGAAGGTTTCGACCAGGTGATGGGAGGTGCGCTCTGATGGGCGTGTTGGCAGCAGAACGAATCAAGCTCACCTCGACCAGGTCACCCTGGTGGTGCTCGGCGGTCGTCGTCGCGCTCGGCATCGGCCTCGCCGCGCTGTTCGCGGTGATCGTCAAGTCCGCCGGGGACAATCCGGCGGAGGGCACCCCGAGCCTGGACGTGAGCACCGTGACCTCGGGTGTCGTCGGATTCGGCGTGATGGTGCTGATGATCATGGCCGCGTTGACCGTGACCAGCGAGTACCGCTTCGGCGTCATCCGGACGACCTTCCAGGCGGTGCCCAATCGCACCAAGGTGCTACTGACCAAGACCGCGCTGGTGGGCGTCTTCAGCGCCGTGCTCACCACGATCCTGGCCTTCCTCGCGATCGGCGTGGCCAAGGCGATCGCGGGCTCGGCCCCGAACACCGACCTGGCGCTCGACGGTCAGTGGCGGGCGGTCTACGGCATCCCGATCTACGCCTTCCTGATGATCGCCGTCGCGATCGGTGTCGGTGTGCTGGTGCGCCAGTCCGCGGCCGCGATCTCGCTGATCGTGCTGTGGTCGCTGCTGATCGAGCCGCTGCTCGGCGCGTTCGGCAGCTTCGGTCGCAACGTGGGACCGTTCCTGCCCTTCCAGAACGCCAGCCGCTTCCTGAGCGTCTCGGAGTCCGGCGCCAACTGGCACTGGGGTCCGTGGGGCAGCCTGCTCTACTTCGCCGCCTTCACGGCGATCGTCTACGGCGCCGCACTGGTCCTGGTGAACCAGCGCGACGCCTGACCAGAGAACTACCCGAGTCGCTCTCCCTCGCCACTCGGGTGCGGGCGCCGGCCTTGTCGGGAGGTCCGAGCGCCCACGCACCGCCTGCCACTGCCCGGTGGACGGTGTGACCATCGGCCCGGTGCGGTTTCCCCCGCACCGGGCCGATGATGTTTTCCGGCATTATCGCTGGTCGGAGCGCTGGGTTAACATATAGCAAACTGTGAATCGCGTCGCTTCAACGCGACCGGGTTCGCGAGTACAGTTTGGTGTAGCAACCAGCTCGTTATCATCGGCGGCCCCAATGTCGTGCCCGCTGCGTCCGTCGGGAGGTAGCAAGGTGGCTATGATCAGCGATCCGCCAGCCGCAGGACGGCTGAGATACCCTCTGCACGTGAGCGAAACACCTTCCGGCGGTGCTGCGCCCGGCTCGGATTCGGAGGGCGAGCATGCCCTGCCTGCCGAGGTGGTCATTCCGCTGGTACCTGTCGACGAGGACGGGCCGATCCGGCGTTCTCGCGCGGGACTGCGCAAAGGTCAGCTCTCCACGCTGATGAACGCGGCGAACAACCGGACCGATCTGATCGGCGTGCTCCGCAAGGCGCGCGAACAGCTGCCCGGTGATCCGTCTTTCGGTGACCCGCTCTCGGTGTCGGGCCCCGGCGGCGCCCGCGCGGTCGCCCGCGCTGCGGACAAGCTGGTCGGGGACACCCCGAGCGCGGCGCGCGAGATCGGCTTCGGCGCGCTGCAGGTCTGGCAGGCGATGCTGGAACGGGTCGGCCGCGGCAAGGGTAACCAAGAGGTAACCGTCATGTTCACCGATCTGGTGGCCTTTTCCAGCTGGTCGCTGTCGGCGGGCGACGAGGCGACCCTCGAGCTGCTGCGCCGCGTGGCCAAGGCCATCGAGCCGCCGATCGCCGAGCGCGGCGGTCAGGTGGTCAAGCGGATGGGCGACGGCGTCATGGCGGTGTTCCCGTCGGCCGAGCGCGCGGTGCGCGCCGCGCTCAACGCCAAGCGCAACCTCGCCGACGTGCAGGTGCGCGACTACCGCCCGCAGATGCGGATCGGCCTGCACACCGGCTCGCCCCGGGAGATCGGCGGCGACTGGCTCGGCGTGGATGTCACCATCGCGGCCAGGGTGATGGAGGCGGGCGGCAACGGCAACACCATGCTGTCGGAGGCCACCCTGCAGTCCTTGCCGCCCGAAGTGCTCGAGGAACTGGGCTACGCCGCGAAGCCGTACCGTCGCAGCTTCTTCGCCGCGCCGCTGAGCGGGGTGCCCGAGGACCTGCGCATCTTCCGGCTGACGGAGAGCTGAGTCAGGACCCGATCCACCAGACGACGCCGCCTGCCGCGGCGAGTACCGCGCAGACCCCGAGCGCGATCGACAACGGTCGCGCGGTCTTCCAGGTCGTATACGCCCCGCCGAGCAGGAATCCGGCCAGGGCGATCAACACAATCACGGTGACGTCAGTAGACACGGGGCCCATTGTGCTCTGTCCTGACAAGTCGCTTTCCACACGCGTGCCGCGGTGATCTGACGCACAGCCTCTTAACAAGCACGCATGCTTGCTTTTTTCTGTGGACGGTGTGATGCTGAACCCGGAACGCGGACTTCCGGGTGCGGCGCGCGGTCGTGCCCTGCCGGTCCGGCACCGCAGAGGAGGCATACCCGCTGATGAGTACGCTGGCCGCGAATCCGGAGGTTCTCCGGGTCGGCAACTGTTCCGGCTTCTACGGCGATCGGTTCAGCGCGATGCGCGAGATGCTCGAGGGTGGGCAGCTCGACGTGCTCACCGGTGACTATCTCGCCGAATTGACCATGCTGATCCTCGGCCGCGACCGGATGAAGGATCCGAGCCTCGGATACGCCAAGACCTTCGTCAAGCAGATCGAGGACTGCCTCGGGCTGGCGCTGGAACGCAACGTGCAGATCGTCACGAACGCGGGCGGGCTCAACCCCGCGGGTCTCGCGCAGCGGCTGCGCAAGGTGGCCGCCGATCTCGGCCTCGAAGCGAAGATCGCCCATGTCGAAGGCGACGATTTGGTCGGGCGCGCAGGCGAACTCGGCCTCGGCAGCCCGCTCACCGCCAACGCCTACCTCGGCGCCTGGGGCATCGTGGAGTGCTTGAACGCGGGCGCCGACATCGTGGTGACCGGCCGGGTCACCGACGCGTCGGTGATCGTCGGCCCGGCGGCGGCCCACTTCGGCTGGGGCCGAGCCGATTACGACGAGCTGGCGGGCGCGGTGGTGGCCGGGCACGTGATCGAGTGCGGCACCCAGGCCACCGGCGGCAACTTCGCCTTCTTCACCGAACTCGCCGACCTCGGCAGGCCGGGCTTCCCGATCGCCGAAATCCGCAGGGACGGCAGCAGTGTGATCACCAAGCACACGGGCACCGGCGGCGCGGTCACCGTCGACACGGTGGCGGCGCAGCTGATGTACGAGATCCAGGGCGCGCGTTACGCCGGGCCGGATGTCACCGCGCGGCTGGACACGGTGCGCCTCGGCGCCGACGGTCCGGACCGGGTGCTGATCGACGGTGTCGTCGGCGAGGCGCCGCCCGCCACGCTGAAGGTCTCGCTGAACACCCTGGGCGGGTTCCGCAACGAGATGGTCTTCGTGCTCACCGGCCTCGACATCGAGGCGAAAGCCGAACTGGCACAGCGGCAGCTGGAGTCGTGGCTGCCGACCAAGCCCGCGGAGCTGGACTGGACGCTTGCCCGGCTGGACCGGCCCGACGCCGACACCGAGGAGCAGGCCAGCGCCCTGCTGCGCTGCGTGGTGCGCGACGCCGACCCGAACAAGGTCGGACGTGCCTTCTCCAACGTCGCGGTCGAGCTGGCGCTGGCCAGCTATCCCGGCTGCAGCTTCACCACCCTGCCCGGCAACGGCTCGCCCTACGGGGTGTACACGCCCGGCTACGTGCCCGCGACCGAGGTGCCGCACGTGGCGGTGCTGCCGGACGGTTCGCGCATCGATATCGCGCCCGCGACGGACACTTCGACGCCGGCCGAGGTCGCCGAGCCCGCCCTGCCGGAACCGTTGGCCGCCGGGCCGACCCGGCGCGCACCGCTGGGCAGCATCGCGCTGGCGCGCAGCGGCGACAAGGGCGGTAACGCCAATATCGGCGTCTGGGTGCGCACCGAGGACCAATGGCGTTGGCTGGTGCACACACTCACCGTCGAGCGGGTCAAAGACCTACTGCCCGAAGCGGCCCCGCTGACCGTCACCCGGCACGTGCTGCCGAATCTGCGCGCGGTCAACTTCATCATCGAGGGGCTGCTCGGACAGGGCGTCGCCTATCAGGCCCGATTCGACCCCCAGGCCAAGGGACTCGGCGAATGGCTGCGGTCCCGTCATCTCGACATTCCAACGGAGCTGTTGCCAAATGAGTGAACCGGGAGAGCGAATCGTGACACAGCGCGCATCGCGCATGGCAGGCGAGGCGGAAGCATGAGCTGGAACACCCCCGAACGCCGCGAATTGCGCGCCACCGTCCGACGTTTCGCGGAGCGCGAAGTACTGCCGTACCTGGACGAGTGGGAGCGCGACGGGGAGATCCCGCGCGAGCTGCACAAGAAGGCGGGCGCGCTCGGGCTGCTCGGAATCCAATTCCCGGAATCGGCGGGCGGTTCCGGCGGCGACGGCATCGACGCGATGATCGTGTGCGAGGAACTGCATCAGGCCGGCGCCTCGGGTGGGTTGTTCGCCTCGCTGTTCACCTGCGGCATCGCGGTGCCGCACATGATCGCCGCCGGCGATCCCGACCAGCTCGAGCGCTGGGTGCGTCCGACGCTGGCCGGGGAGAAGATCGGCTCGCTCGCGATCACCGAGCCCGGCGGCGGCTCCGACGTCGGTCACCTCACCACCACCGCCCGCCGCGACGGCGACCACTACATCGTCAACGGCGCGAAGACCTACATCACCTCGGGCTGCCGCGCCGATTACGTGGTCACCGCGGTGCGCACGGGCGGGCCCGGCTCGCAAGGCATTTCGCTGCTGGTGGTGGAGAAGGGCACGCCCGGGTTCACCGTCAGCCGCAAGCTGGACAAGATGGGCTGGCGCGCCTCCGACACCGCCGAGCTGTCCTACGTCGACGTGCGCGTGCCCGTGACCAACCTGGTCGGCCCGGAGAACTCCGGCTTCTTCCAGATCGCGGGCGCGTTCGTCAGTGAGCGGGTCGGCCTTGCGGTGCAGGCGTATTCGAGCGCGCAGCGCTGCCTGGATCTCACCCTCGAGTGGGTGCGCAGCCGGGAGACCTTCGGCCGCCCGCTGATCAGCAGGCAGGCCGTGCAGAACACGGTCACCGAGATGGCCCGGCGCATCGACGTCGCCCGCGTCTACACCCGGGATGTGGCCCAGCGCAGCGCGAACGGCGAGACCGACCTGATCGCCGAGGTCTGCTTCGCCAAGAACACCGCCGTCGAGGCGGGCGAATGGGTGGCCAACCAGGCGGTGCAACTATTCGGCGGCCTCGGCTACATGCGCGAGTCCGAGATCGAACGCCAGTACCGCGATATGCGCATCCTCGGCATCGGTGGCGGCACCACCGAGATCCTGACCGGTCTGGCCGCGAAACGATTGGGGTACCAGTCATGACGACACTGCGCAGCACCTTGGACACCGCCGCGCCGGACTACACCGCGGCGGCGGAAGCGATGACCGCCAAGCTGACCGAGGTCGAGGCGGAGTTCGCCAAGGCGATCGCCGGCGGCGGACCGGAGAAGCTGGCCCGCCATCGCAAGCGCGGAAAGCTCACCGCGCGCGAGCGCATCGAGCTGCTCATCGACGAGGATTCGCCGTTTCTGGAACTGTGCCCGCTGGCGGGCTGGGGCAGCGAATTCCACGTCGGTGCCAGCACGATCGCGGGCATCGGCATCGTCGAGGGTGTCGAATGCATGATCGTCGCGCCCGATCCGACCGTGCGCGGCGGCACCTCGAATCCGTGGACGCTGCGAAAGACGTTGCGGATCAACGACATCGTGCGGGAGAACCGGTTGCCGGTGATCTCGCTGGTCGAGTCCGGCGGCGCGGACCTGCCGACGCAGAAGGAAGTCTTCGTGCCGGGCGGCCGCATGTTCCGCGACCTGACCCGCGCCTCGGCCGCCGGAATCCCCACCATCGCCCTGGTTTTCGGCAATTCCACGGCGGGCGGCGCCTACATTCCCGGCATGTCCGATCACGTGGTGATGATCAAGGAGCGCTCGAAGGTGTTCCTCGGCGGGCCACCGCTGGTCAAGATGGCGACCGGCGAGGAGTCCGACGACGAGTCGCTCGGCGGCGCCGACATGCACGCCCGCGTCTCGGGTCTGGCCGACTACTACGCCGTCGACGAGCAGGACGCGATCCGCCTCGGGCGCGCCATCGTCCGCAGGCTCAACTGGCGCAAGCAGGGCCCCGCACCGCGCGGTGCGGGGCTCGAGCCGCTGTACGACCCGGAGGATCTGCTCGGCATCGTGCCCTCGGATCTGAAGATCCCGTTCGACCCGCGCGAGGTGATCGCGCGCATCGTCGACGGCTCCGACTTCGACGAATTCAAACCGCTCTACGGCAGCAGCCTGGTCACCGGATGGGCGGAGCTGCACGGCTATCCGATCGGCATCCTGGCCAACGCGCGCGGCGTGCTGTTCTCCGAGGAATCCCAGAAGGCCACCCAGTTCATCCAGCTGGCCAACAAGACCGACACCCCACTGCTTTTCCTGCACAACACCACCGGTTACATGGTCGGCAAGGAGTACGAGCAGAAGGGCATCATCAAGCACGGCGCGATGATGATCAACGCGGTCTCCAACTCGACCGTCCCGCACATCTCGGTGCTGATGGGCGCCTCCTACGGCGCCGGGCACTACGGCATGTGCGGACGCGCCTACGACCCGCGCTTCGTGTTCGCCTGGCCCAGTGCGAAATCCGCCGTGATGGGCGGCGCGCAGCTGGCCGGCGTCATCTCGATCGTCAGCAGGGCGGCGGCCGAAGCCAAGGGCCAGCCGTTCAACGAGGAGGCCGACGCCGGGATGCGCGCCATGGTCGAGGCGCAGATCGAGGCCGAGTCGCTGGCCATGTTCATGTCCGGTCGCCTCTACGACGACGGCGTCATCGATCCACGTGATACCCGCACCGTGTTGGGAATGTCCTTGTCGGCCATTCACAATGCCCCGATCAAGGGCGCCGACGGCTTCGGCGTCTTCCGAATGTGAGGGCCTGATGAGTACTGCATCGCAGCGCGATTCCATGGAGGGTGGCGGTCGGGTGCCGGGTGGGCTGTCGAGTGTCCTGGTCGCCAACCGTGGCGAGATCGCGCGCCGCGTGTTCGCCACCTGTCGCCGTACCGGGCTCGGCACGGTCGCGGTCTACTCCGACGCGGACGCGTCGGCTCCGCATGTCGCGGAGGCGGATTCGGCCGTGCGGCTACCCGGCAACACCCCGGCGGAGACCTACCTGCGCGGTGATCTGATCATCGAGGCGGCGCTGTCCGCCGGTGCCGACGCCGTGCACCCCGGCTACGGATTCCTCTCCGAGAACGCCGATTTCGCCAGGGCGGTGCTGGCGGCGGGGCTGGTGTGGATCGGCCCGCCGGTCGAGGCCATCGAGCAGATGGGCTCGAAGGTCGCCTCGAAGAAGATGATGGACGCCGCGGGTGTGCCGGTGCTCGCCGAGCTGGATCCGGCCGAGGTCACCGCGGACCACCTGCCGGTGCTGATCAAGGCGTCGGCGGGCGGCGGCGGTCGCGGCATGCGGGTGGTTCGCAGCCTGGCCGAGCTGACCCCGCAGATCGAAGCGGCGCGCCGCGAGGCCGAGTCCGCGTTCGGCGATCCGACGGTGTTCTGCGAGCGGTACCTGGAGACCGGCAGGCACATCGAGGTACAGGTGCTCGCGGATACCCACGGCACCATCTGGGCGGTCGGCGAGCGGGAATGCTCCATCCAGCGCAGGCATCAGAAGGTGGTCGAGGAGGCGCCCTCGCCGCTGGTCGAGCGCACCGAGGGGATGCGCGAGCGGCTGTTCGAGGCGGCCCGGCTGGCCGCGGGCGCGATCGGCTACACCGGCGCCGGCACGGTGGAGTTCCTTGCCGACGAGCGCGGTGAGTTCTTCTTCCTCGAGATGAATACCCGCCTGCAGGTCGAGCATCCGGTCACCGAGTGCACCACCGGCCTGGATCTCGTTCGCCTGCAATTGGACGTGGCCGCTGGCGCCGCGCTGCCCGCGCAACCGCCCGCGATGCGCGGACATTCGATCGAGGTCCGGCTCTACGCCGAGGATCCGGCGCAGGACTGGCAGCCGCAGAGCGGCACTGTGCACCGGCTCGATATCCCTTTGGTGCGTACCGAATTCGATCTGCTCGACCGTCCGGGGGTGCGGCTGGACACCGGTGTGGTGGACGGTTCGGTGGTCGGGGTGCACTACGATCCGATGCTGGCCAAGGTCATCTCCTACGCCGAGACCCGGACCGAGGCAGCGCGTCTGCTGGCCACCGCGTTGCAGCGGGCCAAGATCCACGGCCTGGTGACCAACCGCGACCTGCTGGTGCGGGTGCTGCGCCACCCGGCCTTCCTGGCCGGTGACACCGACACCGCCTTCTTCGCCACGCACGGATTGGACACGCTGGCAGCGCCTTTGGTGCCCGAGTCGGATGAGGCGCTGTCGCTGGTGGCCGCCGCCCTTGCCGATGCCGCGGCCAACCGCGCCGCGGCCCGCGTCGGCGGTGGGCTGCCCAGCGGCTGGCGCAATCTGCCGTCGCAGTCGACGCACAAACTGTTCGAGAGCCGCACCAGCGGCACGCACGACATCGGCTACCGGTTCACCCGCGGGGTCGTCACGGTGGACGGGCACGACGGGCTCGAGCTCGTCGAGGCGAGCGCCGAGCGGGTCGTGCTCGCGGTGCCCGGCGCACGCGGCACGGTCCGTAGGCATTTCGCCGTCGCCAGGTACGGCGATCTGGTGTGCGTCGACTCGCCGCTCGGTCCGGTCAGCGCGCGCAAGCTGCCCCGTTTCAGCGATCCGGCCGATCAGGTGGCCACCGGCTCGCTGCTCGCGCCCATGCCGGGCAGCGTGATCCGGCTCGGTGCCGAGGTCGGCAGCCAGGTGGAACAGGGCCAACCCATCCTGTGGCTGGAGGCGATGAAGATGGAGCACACCATCGCCGCGCCCGCCGCCGGCGTGCTCAGCGCCGTCAATGTCACCGTCGGTCAGCAGGTCGACGTCGGCGCCGTCCTCGCCGTCGTCGACCCCGCCGAGAGCATCGAAACCCAGGAGGCGAAATGAGAGAGCGCAGCGTACGAATCATGTGCCGGCGTGCGAAGCCCACGCCGGAACCGAGCGTCAGCGAGGTGCGGGCATGAGTTTTGTGGAGACCGAGGAACAGCAGGCGTTACGGGCTGCGGTGGCCGCGCTCGCGGCGAAGTACAACTATCGCGACTACGTGTTGCCGAAGGCCCGCGCGAACGAGCCGCTCACCGAATTGTGGGACGAGGCGGGCAAACTCGGCTTCCTCGGGGTCAATCTGCCGGAGGAGTACGGCGGCGGTGGCGCGGGGCTCTACGAGCTGGCGCTGGTGATGGAGGAGCTGTCCGCGCAGGGCGCGGGCCTGCTGCTGATGGTGGTCTCCCCGGCCATTTGCGGCACTATCCTCACCAAGTACGGCACCGAGGAACAGAAGCGGACGTGGCTGCCCAAGCTCGGCGACGGCAGCGGCAAGATGGTCTTCGGCATCACCGAGCCGGACGCGGGTTCCAACTCGCACCAGATCACCACCACCGCGCGCCGCGACGGCGAGGACTGGATCCTCAACGGCCGCAAGATCTTCATCTCCGGTGTGGATCAGGCAGAGGCCGTGCTGATCGTGTCGCGCACCGAGGATCACAAGACCGGCAAGCTCAAGCCCGCGCTGTTCATCGTGCCGACCGATGCGCCGGGCTTCCACAAGACGCCGCAGGAAATGGACATCATCGAGCCGGATCACCAGTTCACGCTGTTCCTCGATGACGTGCGCCTGCCCGCGAACGCGTTGGTCGGCAAGGAGGACGCCGCGCTGATGCAGCTGTTCGCCGGGCTCAACCCGGAGCGGGTGATGGGTGCGGCGATGGCGATCGGCCTCGGCCGCTACGCCATCGACCGCGCGGTGGAGTACGCCAAGGAGCGCACGGTGTGGAAGACGCCGATCGGTGCGCACCAGGGCATTTCGCATCCGCTGGCGCAGGTGAAGATCGAGCTGGAGCTGGCCAAGCTGATGATGCGCAAGGCCGCGACGCTGTACGACCTCGGCGACGAGATGGGCGCCGCCGAGGCCGCGAACATGGCGAAATACGCTGCGGCAGAGGCCAGTATCAAGGCGCTGGACCAGGCCATCCAGACCCACGGTGGCGCGGGTCTGACCAAGGAGTACGGCCTGGCCGCGATGCTGGCCGCCGCGCGGATCGGCCGGATCGCCCCGGTGAGCCGCGAGATGGTGCTGAACTTCGTCGCGCAGTACTCGCTCGGCCTGCCCAAGTCCTACTGACCACGTCCGCCCGCCGGGTTGCCGCGCGCGGTATCCCGGCGGGGCGACAGGAGACTAGATGACCGAGACATCCACCGCGCCCTACGTCCGCTACGACGTCGCGGACGGTTTCGCGACGCTCACGCTGGATTCGCCGCACAACCGCAACGCGCTGTCGTCGAAGCTGGTGACCGAACTCCTGCGGGGGTTCGAGGCGGCCGCCGCCGACGACAACGTGCGCGGCATCATCCTCACCCACACCGGCAACACCTTCTGCGCGGGCGCCGATCTGTCCGAGGCCAGCAATGCCGATCCCGCGGTGGCCGCCGACGAGCGCACCCGCGTGATGATCGGCGTGCTGCGCAGCCTGATCGCCACACCCAAACCGGTGATCGCCCAGATCGACGGCAACGTGCGAGCGGGCGGCATGGGCATCGTCGCGGCCTGCGATATCGCGGTGGCCGGGCCGACGAGCAGCTTCGCGTTGACCGAGGTGCGCATCGGGCTGGCCCCGTTCATGATCTCGCTCACCCTGCTGCCGCGGCTCAGCTCCCGCGCGGCGGCGCGCTACTTCCTGACCGGCGAGAAGTTCGACGCCGCGGTCGCCGAGCGGATCGGGCTGATCACCGCGGGCGTCGACGACCCGGCCGCCGAGGTGGCGCGGCTGCGCGCCGAGCTGCGCAAAGGCTCCCCGCAGGGGCTGGCCGAGAGCAAGCGGCTGGTCAACGCGGCCATGCTCGCCGAGTTCGACACCTCGGCCGAGGAGCTCGCGCAACGCTCGGCGAGCTTCTTCGGCACCCCCGAGGTTCACGAGGGCATGCTGGCCTTCCTGCAGCGCCGTCCCGCGAGCTGGGCAGAATAACCCCTATGGCGACACCCCACGAGCCCAAGCAGGACCGCAGCCGAGCCACCCGGCAGCGCCTGCTGGAGGCGACCATCGACTGCCTGGCCGAGACAGGCTGGGCGGCGGCGACGGTCGCGGTGGTCGCCGAGCGCGCCGGGGTGTCCAGGGGCGCGGCCCAGCATCACTTCCCCACCAGAGAGGACCTGATCACCGCCGCGCTCGAGTACATGTTCGATACCAGGACACAGCAGGCCAAGGACGAGGCGGCGGCGATGGCCGAGGTGGCCAGCGGGGTCGGTCGCACCGAGGCGGTGGTCGCCGGGCTGGTCGAGTCCTACACCAGCCCGCTGTTCAAGGCGGCGCTGCAGGTGTGGACGCACGCGGCCGCCGACCCGGCGCTGCGCGAGCGCATCGTCCCGCTGGAAGCCAAGTTCGGCCGGATCTCGCACCGGCGCGCGGTGGAGGCGCTCGGGGTGGACGACTCCGACCCGGTCGCCCACCATCTGGTGCAGGCCACGCTGGACATGGCGCGTGGGCTCGGGCTGGCCGATGTGCTCACCGACGACTCCGCGCGGCGCAAGGACATCGTGGGACAGTGGGCGGCGACGCTGCACGAGGCGCTGCACTCCCGGCACTGAGATCAGTTGTCCGCCTGTGGTTCTCGTGGACACCCGCGGTCGGGCTGTGCGCCGGACGGACGTGTGCGAACCACTGCGCCGCCTCCTCGGTGGTGAGCGGGCGCTCCAGCACGAGATCGGCCGGTACGAACGGAAAGTAGCGGCTTGCGGGCCACCGGCGCTCGTACGGCGGCGGGTCGAGCACCAGCACCCTGGCGCCGCCGAGCAGCGGGATATCCGCGGGCATGCCCTCGTTCGCTATCCAGTCACCTTTGGGGGCAACGAGATTGAACGCGCCGACGGTGGGGGCCTGGCCCGCGGTGTCGCGGCACATCGCCGCGGTCTCGGGCGCCGGGCAGGTGCTTGCGCGCACGTTAGGGCGTCGGCCGCGGTGTGCACGTACGCGCCGATCATGTTCGCGTTCTGCGGTTGCGCCCCGGGTGGCACGTGGCCGAGCAAGAGGGCGAGCGCTTTGGCGCCGCGCACGATGATCTCCGTGCTCGCGCCGTCGAGCGAGGCCATGAGTTCTTCCTGCGCGAGCTGGGTCGGTTCGGGCTCGCGCGTCGCGAGTGCCTGCGGGGAAGTGCCGACAGCAGTGAAGAAACGGTCATCGCCCGAACTCATGGCTGCACGGCATTGACTACAACGGTGCCTTGTCGACGCCCATAGTCAGGGGTGACGCGGTGCGGTTCACCGGCTTTCGCGGGTCCGCGGGTTCGGCGCGTCGGCGCGCACCCGCGGCGGTCGTCGGCGCACCTGAGCTGAACCGCGCGCAACCGTCCTTGCTTGCCTTAGGGTCTGGCGTATGGACAGAGCGGAGTACGGCGGGCTCGAGCAGACACTCGGTCAGCCGATTGCCGGCAGCGCGCCTGCCGAGTGGGGCTTCCAGAACCGTACCGACCTGCTCACCCTGGCCGACGGCGACCGAATGGTCCTGCAGCGCTACCGCGACCCCGACGACGCGGAGCGCAGGTTGCGGATCATGCACACGCTGCTGGAGCCCGCCGCGAAGCGCGGCATCGCCATCCCGCGCATCCGCCGTTTCGATCTCGACGCCGACCCCGCCTGGATCGTCTTCGACGCGCTGCCCGGCGTGCCGGTGCCCGCCAGCGCGGCGAGCGGACCCGACAGCGCGCGCTTTCCGGCCATCGCGCGGGAGATGGGCGTGCTGCTCGCGGCGTTTCGCCGGCTGCCGACCGCGGGCCTGCCGCTCGACGATCTCTGGGCCGCCCCGGCCCGTCTGATCAAGCAGGCGAGCGGTTGGGCGGCCAGGCTCGAGCCCGAGCTGTCCGGCGCGCGGCGCGCGAGCCTGGATCACGTTCTGAAGACCTATCCCGCGCTGTTCGCCGATCGCGGGGTCGTGCTCGCGCACGGGGATTTCAACCCGGTCAATATTCTCATCGACGGCGAAACCATCACCGGGCTCTTGGATTTCGAGTCAGTCCGGCTCGCCGACCCGCTCTTCGATCCCGCGTGGTGGGCCTGGTCGGTCGGCTTCGCGGGCGCGGACGTGCTGGCACCGGCGTGGCCGGTGTTTCTCGAGGCCGCGAAGTTCGACCCCGACGAGCCCGATCTCGCCGAGCGCGTGCGCGCCCTGCAGATCCTGCGAATGCTCGAATTGCTCACCACCCAAGCCGATCTCAGCCCGAAGATCCGAGACACGGTGTACGGCAAGCTGATCGCCGAACTGTAGCGCCTACTTCGCGGGGTACACCCGAGATCCGCACCGGCGGCGCCGGTGCGGATCGGCGGCGCTACCGGGTGGCGGTGAGGTCGTAGAGGGTTACGCCGTCCACCTCGATGGCGGTGTAGTTGTCCTTGACCCACTGGGTGATCTCGCTGCTGCCGGAGCGCCCGCCGTCGCCGGGGCCGCCCTCGCGCTCGCGATTGCCGCCGATGAAATAGTGGATCTTCCCTTCTGCCACATACTGTTCGAACTGCGCCAGGGTCGGCGCCGGGTCGCTGCCGTTGAAGCCGCCGATCGGCAGCACCGGAAGCTCGGTGGCGAGTTGGTAGCCCGCCGCGTTGGTGGAACCGATGGCGGCGGCCACCCATGTGTAGTTGCCTGCGTGCTGTTCGAGCAGAGTGACGATCTTGTCGCTGGGCTTGCTCGCGCCGAAGATGCCGCCCATCGGGCCGGTCATCATTTCGGGACCGTGACCCGCCGCCGCGCCCGGACCGCCCGGACCGTCCGGCGGTGCACCCGGCACGGGGCCGTTGTGGCCAGGCGCCCCGTCGCCGTTCGGCATCCGGCCGCCCGGCATGCCCTCGGCCCATCCGCCGGGACCGAACTTCCCGAACCGGCCGACATTCGGGCCCGCCGACGGGATCGAGCCCGCGTGCGCGGTGGCGATGGTGTCGACGGCGTACGCGGTCGGCCCGGCCGAACCGGTGAACGCGATGGCGAGCGCGGCGACGACGGCCGCCTTGCCGGGCGTGGGCACCAGTGTCGCGAGCACCGCGAGGATGCCGACGACGAGCACCGTCCACCGCAGCCACGGTTGCCAATGGGCGCTGCGGGACAACAACATCCAGGCCGTCGCCGTTGTCAGGCCGACCGCGAGCGCCAGGGTCGGCCGCACCCACAGCCTCCGCCGTTCCCGCCATAGCAATACCGCGCCCGCGCCGACCAGCGCGGCCACCGCGGGTGCCAGCGCCACGGTGTAGTACTGGTGGAAGATCCCGGCCATGAAACTGAACACCAGTCCGGTCGTCAGCAACCAGCCACCCCACAGGATCAGCCCGGCGCGTTGCCGATCGGTGCGGGCGGCCTTGCCGCGCAAGATGATCCCGGCGACCAGCGCGATCAGGGCGGCGGGGATCAGCCAGGCGATCTGACCGCCCTGTGCGGGCTCGAACATGCGGATGATGCTCGGACTGCCCCAGAGGCCGCCCCCGCCGGTCGGTAGATCCGCACCGCCGATGCCGACGCTGCCGCGCTCATCGCCGTTCAACCGGCCGAGCCCGTTGTAGCCGAGGGTGAGCTCGAGAATCGAATTGTGTTGCGACCCACCGATCCACGGCCGCGCGTCGGTGGGCCACAGCTCGACCGCCAGCAACCACCAGCCCGCCGCCGCGACCATGGCGGCCGCCGCGGCCAGCAGTTGCAGCACGCGTTTGCCGAGTTTCGGTGGACCGGCGATCAGATAGGTCAGCGCGAGCGGCGGCACGACCAACAGCACCTGCAATTGTTTGGTGAGGAAGCCGAACCCGACCAGCACGCCGGTGAGCACCAGCCAGCGCCACCGGCCGTCCTCGACCGCGCGGGTGAGCGCCCATGCCGCGGCCACCATCAGGAAAACCAGCAGCGCGTCCGGGTTGTTGAAGCGGAACATCAGCACGGCGACGGGAGTCAGCGCGAGTGCCAGTCCGGCGAGCAGCCCGGCGGCGGGCCCGAACGGCCTGCGCACGGTGGCCCAGACCAGCGCGACGGTGGCCACGCCGAGCAGCACCTGCGGCACCAGGATGCTCCAGCTGTTCAGGCCGAACGCCCGCACCGACAGCTCCATCAGCCACAGCGAGGCGGGCGGTTTGTCTACGGTGATCGAGTTCGCCGCGTCCGATGAGCCGAAGAAGAACGCCTTCCAGGAGACCGAACCGGCCTGTACCGCGGCGGAATAGAACGAGTTGGCCCAGCCGTTGGCGCTCAGGTTGGTCAGGTAGGCGATGGTGGTACCGATCAGCAACGCCGCCAAAGCCGGTATTTCCCAACGATTTCCGCGCTCGGTCACGGGCCGCTCCGGTACCGCCGCCGGTGCCGTCAGCGTCGTCGTCACCGCGCGCCGCCCTCGGTGCGCGGCACCGCCGAGCCGGTCACGGCCGGTGCGCCGTCCGGCTCGGGCCGCACCGTCACCGCCGTGCGGGACGAGCGGTCGGGCGCGTTGCGGAAGACCCAGCGCAACCCGACGAAGCGCAGAATGGTCGCCAGCAGGTTCGCCACTACCAGCACGAACAACTCCAGATGCACCGGGGCGTCCGGCGCCCAGTGGTGCAGGGTGAACAGCGATCCGCTGGTCAGGGCCAGCCCGATGCCGAAGATCGCCAGTCCTTGGAACTGATGCGAGACCACGCCGGTGGACCCGCGCACGCCGAAGGTGAACGCCCGGTTGGCCGCGGTGTTCGCGACGGCGGTGCTCAGCAGGGCGAGGAAATTGGCCACCTGCGCACCGGTGAACGATTGCAGCACAACATAAAGCAGCAGATAGGCCAGGGTGCTGAGGATGCCGACGATGGCGAAGCGCACCAGCTGGCCGACCATCCCGAGCGGCACGCCCGGCACCAGCGGCTCCCGGCCCAGCGCGCGGCGCAGCTCGTCCATCGGGAGCGCACCGGTGGCCAGGGCCCGGCCGAGCCGTCCGATGCCGAGCAGGTCCTTGCGCGCGGTGTCCAGGATGTCGACCCGGCTGTCCGGGTCGTCGATCCAATCCACCGGCACCTCGTGGATGCGCAGCCCGGCCCGTTCGGCGAGCACCAGCAGTTCGGTGTCGAAGAACCACTCGCCGTCGCGCACCAGCGGGAGCAGCCGGCGCGCCACCTCGGTGCGTATCGCCTTGAACCCGCACTGGGCATCCGAAAACCGCGCTTGCAGTGACGCTTTCAGTAATAGGTTGTAGCACCGGGAGATGAATTCCCGCTTCGGTCCGCGCACCACCCGCGACGACGCGCTGAGCCGGGTGCCGATGGCCAGGTCGGAATGCCCGGTGATCAGGGGCGCGACCAGCGGCAGCAACGCGTTGAGGTCGGTGGACAGGTCGACGTCCATGTAGGCGACCACCTGGGCGTCGGAGTGCTCCCACACCGCGCGCAGCGCCCGTCCCCGGCCCTTGGCGTCCAGGTGAACCACCCGTACGCCGTCGAGTTCGTCGGCGAGCAACCGTGCCACCTCGAGGGTGGCGTCGGTGCTGGCGTTGTCGGCGACCGTGATCCGCGCGGTGAAGGGGAACCCCTCGCGCAGATACGCGTGCAGCCTGCGCACACAGACGCCGAGGTCGGTCTCCTCGTTATAGACCGGAATCACCACATCGAGCACGGGTGTCCCGCTTTTCTCGGCTCTTTCCGCAGCCGCGACGGTCACAGTCTCGGTCATGCCGACCACCCTCGACGGTCACGCTGCCACGGAGCTGGGCCTCAGCTGTGAGGTTCCTGAGGGTGACCGTCCGCCCGCCCCGTGGCAGCGCCCGTGGGTCAGCTGAGTACCGGCGTCTTCGCCGCAGGGGCCGCGGGCTCGCGACGGCGCAGCAGGATCAATGCCGCGGCCGCGCCCAGCAGAGCGATGATCCCGCTCACCGCGAGTGTGGCCTGCACACCCGCCGCGGCCGCGGCCCGGATCGCGCCGTCGAGGGCGGCGCGGGCCTCGGCCGGTGCCACCTGCAGCAGCGTCGCGGACTGTCCGCCCGCGACCGCGCCTGCCGTGGCCTGCGCCTGCGGCACATCGTGCGCGGCGAGCACGGCGCCCGCACGGGCGGTGAACACGCTGCCGGGCGTCGCGATCGCGAAGGTGAAGCTCAACTCCTGCGCGGTGTTGAGCGCGCCGGTGGCCATGCCCGCCCGCTGCCACGGCACCGCGGCCATGGCCGCCGAACTCAGCGTCGCGGTGGCGAGGCCCACCCCGAGACCGACCGCAAGGAACCCGGGAACCAGTGCGGCCCAGCTGGATTCGCCGTGCACCAGCAGTGCGCCGAGGAGGCCGCCGACACCCGTCGCGGCGAGCCCGCCCGCGATGATCGGCCCGCGGCGCGCACCGTGCAGGAACCGGCCGATGCTGCCGGAAACCAGAAACGCCATGACCGACAACGGAAGTCCGACCGCGCCTGCCTGGATCGCGCTGAGCCCGAGCACCGACTGCAGCCAGATCTGGGTGTACATCAGCGCGCCGAAGGCCCCGAAGAACAGCGCGCCCGCGCGGCGACCGCCGACGACCTGTACCGCTACGTCACGACGAAGCTGGCCACTCTCGAGGGCGTACACAGCTTCGAGCTGACCCCGGTGCTGGAGCGCTGCAAACAGGCGGGCGCCCGGATCACCGCTGGCCGGCTCACCCCGCCCGCGCCGGTGCCGTCCCGCGCGCAGCGAAACCGAAGGGCCGCACCGTGATACGGAATGCCCGGCGTGGCGCCTGTCGATCGGTGGAGTGGCACACCGAGGCGCTCGTGGGCGGGACTACGCGGCGCGGCCACGGATCGAAGGCGCCTGGGTCGGCGTCGGGAGCTGTCGCGCCGCGCGGTTCAGGGCGCGGTCAACGGCCGGACGGTGGCCTCGGTACCGCCGGTAGCGGGTAGCATCCGGAATTGTGATGCGCAGCGGGCGAAAACTGGACGAGGTGCCGCGCAAGCGCGTCGACGCACGCACGGAGCGCTGGCGCGAACACCGGCTCAAGGTGCGCGAGGAGTTCGTGGACGCGGCCTTCCGCGCGCTGGACAAGTTCGGCCCCGACGTCAGCATGGGCGATATCGCCAAGGAGGCGGGCGCCGCGAAGCCCAAGCTGTATCGGCATTTCGAGGACAAGACCGATCTCTACAACGCGATCGTCGACCGGGTCCGCGACATGCTGTGGGAACAGATCATCGCCAGCTTCGACCTGACCAACGATTCGGCGCGCGAGCTCGTGCGCCGTGGCGCCGCCGAGTACGTGCTCGTGGTGTCGGAGCATCCGAACGTCTTCCGGTTCATGCTGCACAGCCATTTCGCGCAGCAGTCCGACGATTCGGAACGGGCGTTGCAGTCGGCCAGGCAATCGGCGCGGCGCGCCGCCGACCTGTTCGCCGGGCTGCTCGCGGACAAGGCGGTCGAGGTCGACGGGGTGGAACTGGTCATCTACTCGATCTTCGGCGCGGTCGCCTCGGCCACGGACTGGTGGCTCGGCGCGAACCGGGGCTCGCCCCAGGCCATGCCGATCGAGAAGTTCGTCGCCTATCTCGCCGCGACCATTTCCGCGCTGACCGAGACGAACGCCCGGCTCAACGGCATCACCATCGACGCCGACCTGCCACTGCACCTGGCCTTCGCGAGCGAATAGCCCTCCGCCTTCAGTCCGTGTGCAGCCGCCACAGCGGTGAGACCGGGCCGTGGCCCGCGCCCAGGTCATAGGACGCGGCGAGGCAGCGGTAGGTCCACTCCTTGGCGAACTCCACGGCCTCGGGCACCGAGTAACCGTTGGCCAGCGCGCAGGCGATCGCGGCCGCGAGGGTGTCGCCGCCGCCGTGATCGTTGCCGGTGCTGATCCGCGGCGCGGTGAACTCCAGGAAGTCCGCGCCGTCGAACAGCAGGTCGGTGCTGTACTCGGACGAGCGCAGATGCCCGCCCTTGACGATCGCCCACTGCGGGCCCAGCTTGTGCAACGCCACCGCGGCCTGCCGGGCCGATGCGTCGTCGGTCACGTCGATGCCGGTGATCAGCCGTACCTCGTCGAGGTTCGGTGTGACCACCGTGGCCAGCGGAATCAGCGTGTTGCGCACCGCGTCGAGGGCTTCCTCGTGCAGCAGTGGATCGCCGTGCATGGAAGCCGCCACCGGATCGACGACCAGCGGAATGGTCCCGTTGCGGCCGATGCCGACCTCGCCGCAGACCGCGGCGACCGCGTCGATGATCGCGGTCGAGGCCAGCATGCCGGTCTTGACCGCGCCGACCCCGATATCGGTGGCCACGGTTCGCACCTGCCCGGCCACGATGTGCGGCGGGATCTCGTGGAAGTCGCTGACGCCCAGCGAGTTCTGCACGGTCACCGCGGCGACCGCGACGCAGGCATGCACGCCGCACAGCGCCATCGTGCGCGAATCGGCCTGGATACCGGCGCCGCCGCCGGAGTCGGTGCCCGCGATGGTGAGCACCCGGACGGGAGTCTCGCCCCCGGGGGTCAGTGGCAACAGCTTCACGAGATAAACCCTACGGCCGCCGGGCCGGGTCGTGGTGGCCAACCGCCCACCCGTCAGCTCTACAGTAAATGAAAACCATTATCATTAAGGCATGACCACGTCACCGCAGCCCGACCTGCTTCCTGTCACCGTGTTGTCCGGCTTTCTCGGCGCGGGCAAGACCACCCTGCTCAACCACATCCTCGCCAACCGGGAGGGCCGCCGCGTCGCGGTCATCGTCAACGACATGAGCGAGGTGAACATCGACGCGGCGCTCGTCGCCGGGCAGGGCCACCTCGACCGCACCGAGGAGAAGCTGGTCGAGCTGACCAATGGGTGCATCTGCTGCACGCTGCGCGAGGATCTGATCGAGGCGGTGGGCAGGCTGGCGCGCGAGGGCCGGTTCGATCAGCTCGTCATCGAGTCGACCGGCATCTCCGAGCCGATGCCGGTGGCCGCGACCTTCGACTGGGAATTCGAGGACGGTTTCAAGCTCGGCGATATCGCGCGCCTGGACACCATGGTGACCGTGGTCGACGCGTCCACCTTCCTCACCGAGGTGGCGCGCGGACAGGCGCTGGCCGAGCGGAATCTGCAAGCGGGTGAAGGGGACTCACGCACCATCGCCGACCTGCTGGTCGACCAGGTGGAATTCGCCGACGTGCTGCTGGTGAACAAGACCGATCTGGTCGGCGACGCGCTCGCCGGCCGGGTGGAGGCCACGGTGCGCAAGCTCAATCCGCGGGCGCGCGTCTTGCGCACGAGCAACGGCGTCGTCGCGCTGGACGAGGTGCTCGACACCGGTCGCTACAACCCGGTGGTCGCGGCCGAATCCGACGGCTGGGCGGAGGAGCTGGCGGGCGGGCACACGCCCGAGACCGAGGAGTACGGCATCCGCAGCCTGACCTATACCGCCGACCGTCCGTTCCATCCGCAACGATTGTCCGACGCGCTCGGCGCGCTGCGCGGGTTGCTGCGCAGCAAGGGCTTCTGCTGGATCGCCAGCCGTTCGACGCTGGCCGCCATCTGGTCGCAGGCCGGGCCCAACCTGGTCTTCGAGCCCGCGGCCTGGTGGTCGTCGCTGGAAGTGCCCGCGGGACAAGAGATCGTCTTCATCGGTCTGAACCTGGACCGCGATCGGGTGCGCGCGCTGCTCGACGCGGCGCTGCTCGACGACGCGGAATTCGCGGCGGGCCCGGCGATCTGGGCGAACTATCCCGATCCGTTCCCCGCCTGGGGCGCGCTGCACGAACACGTGTGAACGACGGCGACCCACGCCCGTGCGGGGCGTGGGTCGGCCGTGGTGGGTTCGCGCTGCCCGAAATGCTCAGCGGTACTGCGCGAAGAACTCGGTGATCTCGCCGGACATCAGGTCGGGGGCGACGTGGTGCAGGTAGTGGGTGTTCACGTCGTGGGTCTTCCAGGAGACGATGTTGTGGTGATCGCGCTCGGCGAAGCGCCGGATGCCGTGGAAGTCGCCCGTCGCGCCGGACAGCGACAGCGGCACCGTGCTCGGCTCGCTCGCGTGCTCGGCGCGCGCCTTCTCGAAGTAGTGCCGGATCGCCGAACCCGCTGTGCCGGTGAGCCAGTGGATCGCGATGTTGGTCAGCACGAACTCGTCGTCCAGATCCGGCCCGAGCAGCTGGCTGTTCCAGCCGACCAGCCCGGCCGGGGAATCCATCAGCGCGTGCGCCAGCGTCTGCGGCTGCTGGGACTGCAGGATGTTGAACCCCATCTTGTTCTGCACGAACCAGTCCAGCGTGGCCAGTGACCGCGCCTCGTCCTCGGTGAGGTCGGCCAGCTCGGCGGGGTCGCCGGACGGGAACGAGTACACCTGGGAAACCTGCACGGCGACAACGTGTTCCGGATCGACCCGGCCGAGCTCGGGGGAGATCTGTGCGCCGCCGTCGTTGCCGACCGCGCCGTACTTCTCGTACCCGAGGCGCCGCATCAGCTCGGCCCACGCCTTGGCGATGCGGGTGTCGTGCCAGCCTGCCTCGGTGGTCGGCCCGGAGAAGCCGTAGCCCGGCACCGAGGGGATCACCAGGTCGAAGCCCGCGGCGGTGAGCGGCTCGATGACGCCGAGGAATTCGACGAAGGTGCCCGGCCAGCCGTGGGTGAGGATCAGCGGAAAAGCGTTGTCCCGCTGCGACTTCACGTGCAAGAAGTGGATGTTCTGGCCATCGATCTCGGTGGTGAACTGCGGGTAGGCGTTCAGCTTCTGCTCGATCGCGCGCCAGTCGAACCCGTCGCGCCAGTAGTTCACCAGGTGGCGGACCCGGTCGACGCTCACCCCGTAGGTATCGCCTGAGTCGGGGACCTGCTCGGCCCACCGGGTGCGGGCCAGGCGGGCCTGCAGATCGTCGAGGTCGGCCTGGTCGATGGCGATGCGGAAGGGGGTGATGGCGGTCATCTCGATCTCCTATTGAAACGGAATGTTCTGTTCTGTTTGAACCGTAGCAGAACGGATCATTCCGTTTCAAGTGTTATCCTGAAAACATGCCGAAGACATCCGAAGCCCCAGCTCACAAGGGCCTGCCCGGGCGGAAGGCGCAGGCCGCCCGCAACGACGGGATCATCCTCGAGGCCGCTCGTGCGGTGTTCCTGGCCGATGCCAACGCGCCGATCGCGGCCGTCGCCGAACGCGCCGGCGTGGGGATCAGCGCGCTGTACCGCCGCTACCCGAGCAAGGAGGCGCTGCTGCGCACCCTGTGCCACGAGGGACTGCGCCGCTACAACGCGGAAGCCGATGCGGCGCTGGACGACCCGGACGGTTGGCGGGCGCTGGTCGGCTTTCTCGAGCGGGTCGTCGACGCCGACGTGCACTCGCTGACCGTGCACCTGGCAGGCACCTTCACCCCGGACGAGGCGATGCTGCCCGATGTGGTGCACGCGGGCGAGGTGAACGACGAGCTCATGCGCCGCGCGCACGCCACCGGCCTGCTGCGCCCCGGCGTCACCGCCGAGGACCTGGGGCTGGTCCTCGAATCGTGCGCCGCCATCTCGATGCCGGATCCGGCGCGCACCGCGCAGTTGCGCCGCCGGGTACTGGCCGTGCTCATCGACGGCCTCACCGTCGAGGGCGACCTGCCGGGCCCGCCACCGGCGCCAGGGGAGTTCGCCTGGCGCTGGGAACGACGGTGAATCTCGTTACAGGACCTGCGAATTCCGCCCGCGCTCGGGTGACCGGCTAGCCGCGCGGGGCCACCAGCAGTGTCTGCGTGCTGCGGCCGAGCGGGCCCTTCTCGTCGTACAGCGCGGATTCGGCGAGGCCGATGCCGTGCGGCTGCGGGTAGGTGCTCGCGTCGAGGCAGACCCATTCGCCCGCGGGCTGGCGATGCAGCGTGACGGTCAGATCGGTGTTGATGAACAGGTACTTCGACCAATCCAGCACGGCGCTGACGCCGTTGCCCGAGTCGGCGGCGGCCAGGGTGCGCTCCAGCGGGCTGGGCGCGGTGCCCGCGACGATCGGATACTTCAGCCGGATCCAGCAGATCGCCGGGCCGGGATCGATGAAAGATCCTGTGATGAAACGATATTCGGTGCCCGTGTGGAATCCCACCGGTTGCGTCGATGGAAACGTCTCCGCTGCGGCGTGGTCCGGGCCTGGACGCAGCCCCTGCGGCAGGATGTGGTCGGGCAGTTCGAGTTCCGGGTCGGCACGCTTGAATCGCCATGCGGTGGCCCGCATCACCGGACCGCGCTCGGTCGAGAGCGTGGCCTCGAGCAGTTCGACGCTGCGGCCGGGGCGCGCGACCCGGGCCAGGACGGTCAGCGGCGCCAGCGGTATCGGCCCGAGGATCTCCACCGACACCCGGCCGACCTGGAACCCCTCCCGCGGCTCGCAGCGCTCGATGGCGTGACCGAGCAGGGCCGACGGAGGACCGGCGTGCTGTGCGTCCGGTGACCAAGGACCTCGGGTCAGTTCGGTCGAGACGAACCGCTGTGGATCGGCCGGGTCGGGCACGTAGAAGGCGGTGCTCACGTCGTTTTCTGTCCTTCGGCTCGGCGGCGGTGCGTGGGTATTCCTCGTCCACCGTTCTATAACGGCCACCGTCCGCCCGAGCTTCCGGGCTCCGCCCCGTCCGGCACCGGGGGCCTGCCGTGGTCGGGCGCGCCGGACTAGACCCGGCCGAACACCAGCGCGACGTTGTGCCCGCCGAACCCGAACGAGTTGTTCAGCGCGTAGTCGATGCGCTGGGTGCGCGCCGCGCCCGCGACGATGTCCAGCTCGATCGCGGGATCCTGATTATCGAGATTCAAAGTGGGCGGGACGATCTGGTCGCGCAGCGTCAACATGGTCACCAGCGATTCCAGCGCGCCCACCGCGCCGATCGAGTGCCCGAGCGCGGATTTCGGCGCGTAGACCGAGGCGTCGGGGGCGACGGCGGCGATCGCGTTGGCCTCGGAGGCATCGCCGATCGATGTCGAGGTTGCGTGCGCGTTGACGTGCTGAATGTCCGAAGGCGTGAGGCCCGCGGTCTGGATCGCCTTGCGCATCGCCCTGGCGGCGCCGATGCCTTCCGGCTCGGAGGCGACGATGTGGAACGAGTCGGAGGTGATGCCGGCGCCGAGCAGCCTGCCGTGGATCTCGGCGCCGCGCGCCCGCGCGTGCCGCTCCGATTCGAGCACCAGCAGCGCGCCCGCCTCGCCGAAGACGAAACCGTCGCGGTCCCGGTCGAACGGCCGCGACGCGCGCTGCGGTTCGTCGTTGCGGGTGCTCATCGCGCGCATGATGGCGAAGCTGGCGATCGGCACCTCGTGGATGTGGCCTTCCACCCCGCCCGCGACCACCACGTCGGCCTCGCCGGTCCGGATCAGCCGCCACGCGTTGGCGATCGCCTCCGAGCCGGACGAGCACGCCGAGACCGGCGCGAAAACGCCTGCCTTGGCGCCGATTTCGAGCCCGACCGTGGCGGCCGGGCCGTTCGGCATCACCATCGGCACCGACAGCGGCGGCACCTTGCGGTAGCCGCCGCCGCGCATGGCGTCGACCGCGCCGATGAGCGCGTCCGCGCCGCCGAGCCCGGTGCCGATCGCGACGGCCAGCCGCTCGCCGTCCACCTCGGGCGCGCCCGAGGCACGCCACACCGCGCGGCCCAGCACCAGGGCCAGCTGTTCGACGTAGGACAGTCGGCGCTGCTCCACCCTGGTCAGGTGGGCGCCGGGCGGCATCGCCAATTTCCCGCCGATGCGCACCGGCAGGTCGTATTCGCGCACGAAGTCGTCGGTCAGTTCGCCGATCCCGCTGTGCCCGAGCAGTAACTCCGACCACGTCGTGTCCATGTCACCGGCCAGCGAGGTGGTGGCGGCATAGCCGGTGACGACGACGGAGTCCGGAGTTTCTGAAGCGCTCGTTACAGTCACGGTGTCATGGATACCTGTACCGATCGCTACAGTCAACCTATGGCCCGGCCCCTCGATCACGTCAAACGCGCGGAACTGCTCGCCGCCGTGGTGCGCTACATCGCCGAGCACGGCCTTGCCGAGCTGTCGCTGCGCCCGCTGGCCGCCGCGCTCGGCACCAGCTCGCGGATGCTGATCTACTACTTCGGCACCAAGGAAGAACTGCTGGTGCAGGCCCTGGCGACGCAGCGTCCCGACCTCGCCGCGCTGTTCGCCGAGGTCGACGACGTGGCCGTGCTGCGGGCCCGGCTCTGGGACTTCTGGCAGGCCAACGCCGCGGGCGAGGGGCGGGTCAGCGTCCGGGTGATGTTGCAGGTGGTCGGCGCGGCCTGTGCCGCGCAAAACCCGTATGCGGAGTACGCGCGCGCGGCCATCGCGACCTTCGTCGCCGCCCTGGCCGACGGCCTGCGCGGTATCGGCACCGTTGACGACCCGGAACTGGTTGCGACACTGCTGGTCTCGGGTCTGCGCGGCATCCTGCAGGACCGCCTCGTCACCGGCGACGTCGCCCGCACCGACCGAGCCGCGCGCGTGCTGATCGATCACACCCTCCCGCTGCCCTGAGTGGTGCGGGAGCTCGCCCGCGTACCTCTGGTGCGCGGAGCCCGAAATCGCGGTGGGCCGCGCCGCCGCCACCTCGGCGCCCGAACTGCTGGCGCGAACACTGGCCGAAACGCCCGAGCTGATAAACCGGGCCGCCGAGCACGGTTTCGGCGTCGACCATCGCCACCGCGGCACCCCGCTGCACGCGGCGGCCTGGAACGACGACGTGCCGATGGCCGAAACCCTCATCGCCCTTGGCGCGGATCCCGCGATCGAGGATCTCGAGCATCAGGCCACCGCCCTCGAGTTCGCCGAATACGGCGGAAAGTACGCTGCCGCAACCTATCTGCGCACCGTGACCCCGGTCGATGCCGATTGACACTTGCCCCGGCCGTGCACACCCCTCGGCGGTAGGCGGCTCTCTCGCGAATACCGTTGTCGGACTTGGCATCCGCGCGGCAAGGCCGTTTCGGTTCCTGCCGCATCGATGTCGGCGCGCGGTACGGCAGGTGAGCGAGGCCCACCTCGGCCGGACCCGGCTCTTGCTCGGCCATCGGCACGGACGGACGGGCGGGAAAACCCGTTGTCGGATCGCGAGACCCCTGCTAGTTTTCGGTCGACCGTGCAAGGACGAGGAGGTGGTACCCGTGAACGCAGTATCTACATGGGTGCTCCCCGCTGGGGTCACGGTCGGACGGTAGGTCGTCCGGGAGCGCCGCAGGCACTCTCGAAAGGCACGACCAATGCTCTTCGCTTCCGAACAACGCTTCGACGACGGCGTCCTCGAACGCGAATTCACCCTCGGCGAGATCCCCGGTGTCCTCTGGACGCCCGCCACCGCTTCGGCGTCCGAACCGGTACCGCTCATCCTGGTCGGTCATCCGGGCGGACTGCGCAGGATGTACCCACGAGTGGCGGGCCGGGCCAGGCACGCCGCGGCGGATGGTTTCGCCGCGGTCACCATCGAACTCCCCGGCGGCGGCGACCGGCCGCCGTCCGCCGAAGCCGAGCAGGCCCGCGCCGACCTGCGCCGAGCGCTCGACGCGGGCGGGCCGGTCCCGGACGATATCGTCGATCGCCTCATACTGCCGCTGGTCGACAAAGCGGTTCCCGAATGGCAGGCGACTGTGGACGCCGCCCTCGCGCTGCCCGAAATCGACGGTCCCGTCGGATATTCGGGCGGACCGATCGGCATCGGCCTGCGGCTGGCGGTGGTCGAGCCGCGCATCGCGGCCGCGCTGCTGTTCGCCGGAAGCTTTGTGCCGCGCGGCATGCTCGCCGAGGCGCGGCGGGTCAGGATTCCGCTGCTGGTGTTGCTGCAGTGGGACGATGAGGGTAACGACCGGCAGCTGGCGCTGGACCTGTTCGACGCCTTCGGCGCCGAAGAGAAGACGCTGCACGCCAACATGGGCGGGCACACCGGCGTCCCGAGTTGGGAGGGCGAGGCCGGGAGTCGGTTCTTCGCCAGGCACCTGAAGTAGCGCCGAGCCGGCAAGGGAGCCAACCCCGGAACATCCTTGCCGGCAACGGCGGAAACGATCGGCGGGCCGGAGCCTGCCGATCGCTTCTTCGTCAGCGCGTGATCACCGGGTGAGCAGTGCGCGCAGCGCGGTGATGGTGTCGCGGCGCTCGTAGGCGATCCAGGCGAAGAGCACCGACAGCGCCAGCGGGAAGGGTGCGTAGGCGGGCATATCCGTCAGAAAGACATTGGTCGCGGCGGCCAGCAGGGTGAGCACGGACAGGCCGGCCGCGGCCAGCCCGCTCAGGTATCGCACGCAAAGGCCGATGCCGCCCGCGATCTCGCAGATGCCGACGAAGTACATGAACCACGGCGAGCTGAGGCCTGCTTCCCGCATCGCCGCCGTGTTCTCCTCGGGAACCAGGTTCAGCAGCTTCGGCAGACCCGAGACGAGGACGAAGAACAGGCCGAGCACGATCTGCAGGCCCCACAGGATCCGGTTGCGGGTCTTGCCGGGGCGGGCGGTGGTGGCGGTGCTGGTGGCGGAGATGGCGGTCATCGGTCTTTCCTTCGGGGTCGGTCGCGCTGTCCGGTAGCGCGTTCATCAGAGAAGACGGGGGTGCCGCCCGGAATTCATCGGTCACGTCGGCGGGTTGTCGCCGACCGCCGAATTCGAACGTGCTCGAACATATGTTCGATATACTGGGATCGGTGGTCGCGGTCGAGAGCGAGGGGCTATGCGCGATGTGTCGTCCGGGTTGATGAAGCTGCTGGTCAACGAGGTGGGGGTGCGGCATGGGTTGGTGGTCGGGGAGTCGGCGGGGGAGTTCGTGCTGTCCGGCGGCCGGGGCTGTCGGGTGGTGCTGCCGCACACGCGACTCGACCGGCTGGTCGCCAGGGCGCCGCGGCAGCTGTGGGCGACGCTGATCGGCGATCGGCTCGACGCGCAGCTGGCCGATCTGGCCGCCGGACAGCTGGACATGGCGCGGTTGGCGGCGGTGCGGGCGCGGCTGCGCACCCGCCTGTGCTCGACGCGCACGAGCGGATTGATCAACGATGTGCGCAGGCTGGTCGCGCCCGGTCTGCTGCAGCGGGTGCTGATCGACTACGGCGAGTTCCTGGTTCCGGTGACCTACACGGCCGCACAGCGTTGGGGCGCAAGGGAATCCGATCTATTCGAGATCGCCGAACGCAACACCAGGGCCGAGGGCGGCTTGGATCTGATGGCCGCCGAGATCGACGGCATGGGCGACGTGGATCTGCGAATGATCTACGGTGCTTCGGATTTCGTCACCGCGCACGTGCGCTGGCTGGACGACTATCCGGTGGTCGGGCCGTGGGGCGCGCTGCTGGTGCTGCCCGGGCACACCCACGTGCTCGTCCATCCGGTCACCGGGCCGACGGTGTTCGCGGGGACGACGCTGCTCGCCCAGTTGCTCGTCGCGGGGGAGGCCGACGCGCGGCCGATCAGCCGCGCGATCTACTGGTGGCGCAATCGGGTCGCCGTCGAGATCGCCGCCACCATTCGCGGTAGCGGCGAGTCGATGCGGGTGGTACCCGCCGACCACCTGGAATCCCTGCTCGAGGTGATGCGCAGGGACTGACGGACCCGTGCACCGCGCGGCGGCGCGAGCGGTGCACGGGCCGTTGCGGTTACGAGACGACCGGCAGATAGACAGCGTTGCCGTGATCGATGAACTCGGCGGACTTCTCCGCCATGCCCGCCTCGATCGCCTCCACGTCGGTCAGCTGGTGGCGCTCGGCGTACTCGCGCACGTCCGCTGAGATGCGCATCGAGCAGAACTTCGGCCCGCACATCGAGCAGAAGTGCGCGGTCTTGGCCGGCTCGGCGGGCAGGGTCTCGTCGTGGTATTCCCGGGCGGTGTCCGGATCCAGCGAGAGCGCGAACTGGTCGCGCCAGCGGAATTCGAAACGCGCCTTGGACAATTCGTCGTCACGCTGCTGGGCGTGCGGGTGGCCCTTGGCGAGGTCGGCGGCATGGGCGGCGATCTTGTAGGTGATCACGCCGACCTTGACATCGTCGCGGTTGGGCAACCCGAGGTGTTCCTTCGGCGTGACGTAGCACAGCATCGCGGTGCCCGCCTGCGCGATGATCGCGGCCCCGATGGCCGAGGTGATGTGGTCGTAGGCGGGGGCGATATCGGTGGCCAGCGGGCCGAGGGTGTAGAACGGCGCCTCCTCGCAGAGTTCCTCCTCCAGCCGCACGTTCTCCACGATCTTGTGCATCGGCACGTGGCCGGGGCCCTCGATCATCACCTGCACGCCATGGGATTTCGCGATCTTCGTCAGCTCACCGAGGGTGCGCAGCTCGGCGAACTGCGCCTCGTCGTTGGCGTCGGCGATCGACCCCGGCCGCAGGCCGTCGCCGAGGGAGAAGGTCACGTCGTACTTCGCGAGGATCTCGCACAGTTCCGCGAAGTTGGTGTATAGGAACGATTCCTGGTGGTGCGCCAGACACCAGGCGGCCATGATGGATCCGCCGCGCGAGACGATGCCGGTGACCCGCTTGGCGGTCAGCGGCACGTAGCGCAGCAGCACGCCGGCGTGCACGGTCATGTAGTCCACGCCCTGCTCGCACTGCTCGATCACGGTGTCGCGGTAGATCTCCCAGGTGAGCTTGGTCGGATCGCCGTTCACCTTCTCCAGCGCCTGATAGATCGGCACCGTGCCGACCGGCACCGGGGAGTTGCGCAGGATCCACTCGCGGGTCTCGTGGATGTTCTTGCCGGTGGACAGGTCCATGATGGTGTCGGCGCCCCAGCGGGTGGCCCACACCATCTTCTCGACCTCCTCGGCGATCGAGGACGAGACCGCCGAGTTGCCGATGTTCGCGTTGATCTTCACCAGGAACTTCTTGCCGATGATCGTCGGCTCCAGTTCCGGATGCTTGTGATTGGCCGGAATGACCGCGCGCCCCGCCGCGACCTCCGCGCGCACCAGCTCGGGCGAGACGCCCTCGCGGGCGGCGATGAAGCGCATCTCCGGCGTGACGATGCCCTGCCTGGCCCAGGCCAGCTGGGTCGGCGGTCCCTCGACCTCGGGCTTGGTCCAGGTGTCGCGCAGCTTCGGCAGACCCGCCTCGAGATCGATCTCGGCCTTGTCGTCGGTGTACGGCCCCGAGGTGTCGTAGAGGTCGAAGTGCTCCCCGTTCGTCAGGTTGACCCGGCGCACGGGAATGCGCAGCCCATCGACCTCGGTGTAATGCTTGACACTGCCTTCGATCGGTCCGGTGGTGACGGAGTCGACGATCTCGGATCCGGACGCGGCTGTTGCCATGATTTGTTCCTCCCTACGCCGGCATTACCCGGTCAGGTTCATACGGTCGACGGCCCATAGCCGTCCTCTCAGCCCGCTGGTGCGAGCCCCCGTTGGCGTGTGAAATTTTCCAGCACGACAGTACCCGGCGCACCGGGGCGCGCGCCCGATGATCGGAGGATTGTCCAAGTCGGCGCCGGTGGCAACGGTCCGGCGCCGGTCGGTTTCGCCTAGTCCTGCTTGCCCTCGTAGGCGTCGCGCAGCTGCTGCAGCACGATCTTCTTCATGCCGTACATCGCCTTCATCGCACGATCGACGGCCGCCCGGTCGGGCCCGGTGACCAGCTCGTTGGCCTCGCTCGGCCAGATCTGCCACGGCACACCGTATTTGTCGTTGAGCCAGCCGCATTCGATCTCGGCGCCGCCGTCGGCGAGCAGCGCCGTCCACAGCCGGTCGACCTCCGCCTGACTGTCGCAGTTGACCAGCAGCGACATCGCGTGGGTGTAGTGGTACTCGCCGCCGCCGTTGATCGCGGTGAACTTCTGGCCGTTGAGCTCGAAATCGACGACCATGGCCTGATCAGGCGAGCGTCCGCTGGACTCGCTGTAGTACTGCACGTCGGTGATCTTCGAGTCGGCGAACAACGAACAGTAGAACTCGGCGGCCTCCTCGGCCTGTGTGTCGAACCAGAGATTGGTGACGATCTTCTGCATGGCGGTCCTCCGGGCCGGAATCGATGGGGTACCGGTGCAGACGGCGCGAGCGCCGGGAATTCATCGCACCGCGCACACAAACCTGCCCTCGACCGTGGCTCCGGTCGAGGGCAGGTGGGCGCGGCGCCTGGTCAGCGTTCGCGCGGGCCGATCGGGAATCCCAGCGCGCCGAAGGTGGCGTTCAGGTTGATCTCGATCTGGGTCAGCAGGGCGTTGAAATCGGCCAGCATGGACACGACGTTGTCGGTGCGGCAGCCGAACTGGTCCGGCGCGTTCGGCGCGAGCCGTCCCTTCAGCCAGTTGAGCGTGTCGGCCATGCCGAGCGAGGGCAACGTGAGGTGCTCGCTGAGATGGTCGCGCTTGTAGATCACCGAAGCGCCGCCCGCACACCACTGCTGGCTCAGTCGGTCATTGGTCCACACCGGCACCGCCTCGTCGAACACGCCCTGGTACAGGAAGATCGGCGCGGTCGGGATGTCGCGGCCGAGCACGGTCGCGTCGAAGACCTCCTTGATCTCGGGGACCGCGAGGAACTCCGGGATCGAGACGGTCAGCAGTTTGCCGTAGTCGACGAACATCTGGGTGAGCGCGTTACGCGGAAGGCATTGCCGCTCAGTGCGATCCATCAAGGCTTTGCCCTCGGGCGTCAAATACCGGTCGGCCGCCTCCTTGAACCTGGGGTAGGCCTTGCGCAGCGAGGAGATACCGATGCCGATCAGGCTGGAGAACATCGAGCCGTTGACGTGCAACAGCGACACCACATCCGAGGTCGGCGCGCCGAGCGCGACGCCCTTCATGTTCAGCTCGGGCGCGTAGGTGGGCTGCATCTGGGCCGCCCACCCCGAGCCCATCCCGCCGCCCGAGTAACCCCACAGTGCGACAGGCGTATTCGCGCCGTCGAGGCCGAGCGGCTCGAAACGCTGGGCCGCACGCACGCCGTCGAGGGTCATGTAGCCGGGTTCCTTGGCCACGGCCAGATGCCCGTCGAGGCCCTCGTAGTCGGGGATCGAGATCGCCCAGCCCTGACTGACCAGGGCGGCGATGGCGATCAGCTCGCTCTGCGAGTGCACGCCCTCGATGCCCGACAGCCCCGAACCCTGTTGCAGCACATAGGAAGGCGAGCAGTCGATGCTCGCGCTGTCGTAGTAGAACTGGAGCGAGACCAGCGGCCGGTGCCGGTTCGGGTCCGCCCCCGCGGGCAGGATCACCGTGGTGACCGCGACCGTGGGCCGCTCGTCGAGATCGGTGGTGCGGTAGAGCAACTGCCAGGAACGGACGTTCAGCGGCAGCACGGTCATCACGGCCAGGCGGACCTCGCGCGAACGCAGGATCGTGCCCGGCTCCTCGGCTTCGAAACCCTCGGGTGGTTGATAGAACGAATCCTCGTGTGGGAGTGGCATCGCCGCGGCGGGCGCGGGTCTGATGCCGCCGGCCAGCAGCACGGTGCTCACGGCGATCGCCATGGTCACCAGTACCGCCATCGCCCGCCCTCCGGTGCGCGGTCGACCGGTCCGATCCCCTTTGATCACTGACACGTGAGTGTCCTTCCTCATCAGCGTGACAGCGATTACAGCATGGGAACGTGTTATCAACAAGAGCTCTTTCTAAACTGCGCCGGGCTATCGTCGTGGTATGACCCGCAGCAAATCCGCCGCGCGGCCTGCCCAGAGTCCGGCGCGCCGCCGGATCCGTGGACTCGACGCCGAGCAGCGCAGTGCCCAACGGCGCAGCCAGCTGCTCGACGCGGCCACCGAACTGTTTGCCGAGCAAAGCTATTCGGGAACATCGATCGAGCAGATCTGCCAGCGCGCCTACGTCGGAACCAAGGGGTTCTACGACCACTTCGACAGCAAGGAAGCGTGCTACCTCGCCCTGCTCGAACAGCTCACCGCGCAGATCCAGCAACGGGCGATCGCCGGTGCGGCCGCGGTGGCCGGGCGCGACTGGTCCGAGCGCGCGGCGGCCGTGGTCGCGGCGTTCGTGCACGCGATCGCCGACGACCCGCGGTTGGCGAAGGTGACCTTCGGTGAGGCGGGTGGGATCTCACCGACGGTCGAGAAGATGCGGCGCAGCAATCGGCGCTGGGCGGCGGCGTTCCTCGACCGGGAATGGGCGGGCGAGCCCGCGCGCGACGCGGCGGTCCAGCGTGGTCGGCTGGCCTTGGCGCTGGCCGCGATCGGCGGCATGTTCGAGCTGGTCGCGGATTGGCTGCATCATCACGACGACGGCGAGGCCCCGGACGGTGTCGAAACCCTGGTCGCGGATCTCACCGAGTTCCTGCGGGTGATGCACGCCGGGCGCGGCGCCGTCGCGGCGGAATAGGTACCGACAGCACACGAGCCGGGCCGAGGGGAATCGGCCCGGCTCATGATGTTTCGGTCTACTTGCCGCCGGATCGCGGCGCCCCGGCCGGTCGGCCGGTCGGCATGCGACGCGGGGACACGGTCACCGGCGGGCGGGCAGGATGCGCCCGCTCACCTCGCCGAGCCCGATGCGCCCGCCCTGCGGGCCCGGTGCGCTGGCGGTGATGGTCACCTCGTCGCCGTCCTCAAGGAAGGTGCGCTGCTGACCGTTCACCAGCACGGGTTCCATACCGCCCCAGGACAGTTCGATGAACGATCCACGCTGATCCGGCTCCGGGCCGGAGATGGTGCCGGAGGCGTACAGGTCGCCGGTGCGGGTGGCCGCGCCGTTCGCGGTGAGATGTGCCAGCATCTGCGCGGGCGACCAGTACATCCGGGAGAAGGGCGGATGCGTGACGGCCTGCCCGTTCCACGCCACGGTCAGGTCGATGTCGAGGCCCCACGGTTCCTTGTCCTGCAGGTAGGGCAGCGGTTGCGGGGTCTGTTCCGGCGTCGGCACCCGGGCGGCCGCCAGCGCCGCGAGGGGCGTGACCCACGGCGAGAGCGAGGTCGCGAACGACTTGCCGAGGAAGGGGCCGAGCGGCTGATACTCCCAGGCCTGGATATCGCGGGCGGACCAGTCGTTGACCAGCGCGACACCGAACACCCGCTCGGCGAACTCCCCGGTCTCCACCGGCGCGCCGAGCTCGGAGCCGACGCCGACCAGGAAGCCGAGTTCGGCTTCGATGTCCAGTCGCCGGGACGGCCCGAAATCCGGTGTGCCGGAATCGGTTCTGCGCTGACCGCAGGGCCGGACCACCTCGGTGCCGGACACCACCACGGTGCCCGCGCGACCGTGATAGCCGACCGGAAGGTGCCGCCAGTTCGGCAGCAGCGGTTCGCTGTCGGGGCGAAAGAGCCTGCCGAGGTTGGTCGCGTGGTCGATGCTGGCGTAGAAGTCGACGTAGTCGCCGATCGGGACCGGCAGGCCGAGTCGCACCTGCGACAGCGGATACACCGCGGCGCTGTCGATCTCGGTCTCGACGAGCGCGCGAACCCGCTCGCGCACCTCGCGCCAGCGCTGCGGTCCCTGCGCCATCAGCGCGGCCAGGCTCGGCCCGGCGAACTCCGGATCACCCAGTGTGGCAGCGAGATCGACAACCGAATCGCCGATCCTGGTGCCCACCCGATAGTTCTGGCCCGCCGGGGCGAAAACACCGTAGGGCAGGTTGTCCACGCCGAACAGCGAATCGGCGGGCACTTCGAGTCGAGTCCTCACTGCGGCCCCCGTCCCGACCAGGTCCACGCGTAAGCCGGGTCTTCGCAGGCGAGCGCGCCCTCCCCGAGCTCGAGCGGACGGAAGGTGTCGACCATGACGGCCAATTCGTCGAAGTATTCGAGCCCGATGCTGCGCTCGTAGGCGCCGGGCTGCGGGCCGTGCGCGTACCCGCCGGGGTGCACCGAGACCGAACCTTGGGCGATCCCTGATCCCTTGCGCGCCTCGTAGTTTCCGCCGCAGTAGAACATGATCTCGTCGGAGTCCACGTTGGAGTGGTAGTAGGGCACCGGGATCGACAGCGGGTGATAGTCGACCTTGCGCGGCACGAAGTTGCACACCACGAAGTTGATCCCCTCGAATGCCTGATGCGCAGGCGGCGGCTGGTGCACGCGCCCGGTGATCGGCTCGAAATCGCTGATGTTGAAGGTGATCGGGTACAGACAGCCGTCCCAGCCGACCACGTCGAACGGATGCTCGGCGTAGACCATGCGGGTGCCGACGACCTTCCCGCCTGCCCGATGCTTCACCAGCACCTCGACGTCTTTGCCGGTGGCGGTGAGCGTTTCGGCCGGGCCGTGCAGGTCGCGTTCGCAGTAGGGCGCGTGCTCGAGCAGCTGGCCGAATTTCGACAGGTAGCGCTTGGGCGGGGTGATGTGGCTGGACGCCTCGATCACGTAGGCGCGCAACGGCTCAGGCCCGGAGGGCAGCCAGCGGTGGGTGGTGGCGCGCGGAATGAGCACCTGATCGCCCTGGCGGGCGAAGATGGCGCCGAAGACCGTCTCCACCACGGCGGAGCCGGATTCCACGTAGACCAGCTCGTCGCCGATCGCGTTGCGGTACAGGGGTGAACCGCCCTTGGCGACGACGTAGGAGATGCGCACGTCGGCGTTGCCGAGAATCAGCCGACGGCCGGTGACCACGTCGGTGCTCGCCGCGACGTCGCCGGGAAACAACTCCGGCAGCCGCAGATGCCGGTGGCGCAGTGGGTGATTGGGCGTGGTCGACTGATCGGGCAGTTCCCACACGGTCGAGTCGACGATCGCGGGCGGCAGCCCGCGGTGGTACAGCAGGGACGAGTCGCCGGAGAAGCCCTCCTCGCCCATCAGCTCCTCGTAATAGAGCCGTCCCTGCTCGTCTCGATGTTGGGTATGCCGCTTCGGCGGCACTGCCCCTACCTGTCGATAGAACGCCATGACCGCACCTCCTGCCTGGCTTGTGGCCTGGTTCTGATTTGGTCACCATCGTAATGACGCCGACTCGGGCGCCGTGGCGGAATTCAGCCCCGACAGCGCGAATTCTGTCGGAACATTCGACAATCAGCGGGCATTTCGACTAGCTGTTGCGCGCCTAGCTGGCTATTTGTCAGGCAGCGCGTTACGCGTGCCGCAGCGCGCGATACACCGCGGCGCCGACGAACGCGCCGAGTTCCTGCGGCGTCCATTCGCCCTGGTCGGCGAGCAGGGTGCGGACCGCGCCCTCGCCAGCGGAGACCCACTGCTCGACCAGGACCGGCAGCTTGCGTTCGGCGTCCGCGGTGCCCCAGGCGCGCAGCGTCGGGCGCAGCAACGTGGTGCAGCGCTCGACCGCGAGCGCGCGCCCGCGGCCGAACGAATCCGCAACGGCGGGATCGGGATTGCCGTAGAGCAGCCGCCACGCGTCCGGTCGGGCCGCGGTCTTCTCCAGCAGGGCGCGGAAGCCTTCGATGAAGACGGTCTCACCGGCGTCCACGTCGCGCGGCGGCAGGATCTCGAGCACGCCGTCGATCAGGTAGCTCTCCTCGCGCTGGATGAGCGCCTCGATCAGCTCGACGCGATCGGCGAAGCAGGCGTAGACCACCGGGCGGGTCACGCCCATCCGGTCGGCGATGGCGGCCATGGTGACCGCGGCGATGCCGTCTTGCACGGCGATCGCCAGCGCGGTGTCGAGGACCTGGGGCCTGCGGCGTTGCGGACCGAGGTGCGGCGCCCGCTGGCGTGGCTGCCGCACCGCCGAATCGCTACCCATGCGGACCAAGATAGCAGCGGCCGAACCCGGATTATCGCTGGTACCGCGCTCGAGCCCGGCTTTCCTACATAGGCGAATAAAAATGCTACAGTCGCGAATGAAGTAGGCGGGATCGCCCCAGCCGCTGACGCCACGCCCTAGGAGTGCCCGATGACCGCGACCCTGTTCAACCCGAAGACCTGCGAGTTCGCCGAGTTCGACCCGACGACCAGGCGACTGCTGCGCGCGACCGTCGACTGGTTCGAAGGCCGCGGCAAGGCGGTGCTCAAGCAGGAGGACCGGGACCGGGTCTGGTACAGCGAGTTCCTCGACTTCGTGAAGCGCGAGGGCATCTTCGCGACCTTGCTCACGCCGGCGGCCGAGGCGGGCGGCGACCCGGACAAGCGTTGGGACACCGGGCGCATCGCGATGATGAGCAAGATCCTCGGCTTCTACTCCATGCAGTACTGGTACGTGTGGCAGGTCACCATCCTCGGGCTCGGCCCGATCTGGCAGAGCGACAACGCGAAGGCCAAGCGGCGCGCCGCCGCGCTGCTGGATTCCGGTGAGATCTTCGCGTTCGGCCTCTCCGAGAAGGAGCACGGTGCCGACGTCTACTCCACCGACATGATCGTGCAGCCCCAGCCCGCGGGCGGGTTCCTGGCCACCGGCGCCAAGCACTACATCGGCAACGGCAACCAGGCCGCGCTGGTCTCGGTGTTCGGGCGGCGCTCGGACAAGCCGATCATCGACAGCTCGAAAGCGTTGCAGGCCAAGCCCACCGACGCCGACTATGAGGGCTACCTCTTCTTCCTCGCCGACAGTAAGCACGAGAACTACCACTTGCGCGGCAATGTGGTGGACGGCCAGATGTACGTGGCGGCGTTCGATCTCGAGAACTACCCGGTCGCCGAGGACGACATCCTGCACCGCGGTGAGGCGGCCTTCCATGCGGCGATGAACACCGTGAACGTCGGCAAGTTCAACCTCGGCTTCGGTGCCGTCGGCGCGTGCGAGCACGCCTACTACGAGGCCATCACCCACGCCGAGAACCGAATCCTGTTCGGGCACAGGGTGACCGAGTTCCCGCAGGTGCAGGCGCTGATGACCGACTCGTACGCGCGCCTGATCGCGATGAAGCTCTACAGCGAACGGGCCATCGACTATCTGCGCTCGGCCTCTCCGCAGGACCGGCGCTACCTGCTGTTCAACGCGATCGAGAAGATGACGGTGACCCGGCAGGGGCAGCGGATCATCGAGGACCTCGCGGACGTGATCGCGGCACGCGGCTTCGAGAAGGACATGTACTTCCCGATGGCGATGCTCGGGCTCTTCGGCCTGCCGCGGCTGGAGGGCACGGTGCACGTGAACATGGCGCTGTCGCTGAAGTTCATGGCCAACTACATGTTCCATCCGGCCGACGCGGGCCTGGCCGCGCTGCGCCTGCTGCCCGGCGCGGGTGCCGCGCCGCGGGGCGCGGTGCGTGCGGTCTCCGGCGCGTTGAGCTGGTCCAGCCGTAAGGTGGCGCCGCGGGCGGGAGCCGCGGTGCCGCGGTTGCGCGCCGAATTCGCCGGTGCCGCTTACGCTCCCGTGCCCACCCGGCGCGACGGGGCCGACGACGCGTTCCTGTTCCGGCAGGGGCCGAGTAGTGGTCTCGGCCGGATCCGGTTCGCGGACTGGCGGCCGGTCTTCGAAAAGTTCGCCCATATCCCGAATGTCGCGGTATTCCTGGAGCAGGCGCTGGCCTTCCAGGCCCTGCTCGCCGCGGCGGAGCCGACCGCGGCGCAGCAGCGCGATGTGGACTTCCTGTTCGCGATCGGTGAGCTGTTCACCACGCTGCCCTACGCGCAGCTGATCCTGGAGCAGGCGGCGATCGAGGGCACCGACGCGGACGTGCTCGACCAGATCTTCGACAACTTCGTGCGCGAGTTCGCCAAGCACGCGCTGACCCTGCACACCAAGCCATCGGCTACCAAGGCGCAACAGACCCGCGCTTTGGATCTGATCCGGCGTCCTGTCGCCGATCGCGCCCGCTTCGAGCGGGTGTTCGCGCAGGCCAGGTCGCTGTCGGGGACCTACGAAATGAACCCATAAAGTACGCCTTACCTGCAGTAACTGTAAATGCTACAGTGGTGAATGAATGCTTCGGTTACGACCGAGCTGACCGTCGTGCAAAGGAGCAGACGATGAGCATGCCCGCTACCCGCCCGCACTTCGACGCACCGGCGCGGACCATCCGCGAGGTCGACTACGGCTTCTTCGGACCCGACTCGCCGACCTGGAAGGTGTGGACCAACGCCACCGCCGTGATCGGTTTCCAGCGCTCGGTCGTGCTCGAGCATTTCGATCCCGCGCTCACCGCCGCGGTCGCCGACGTCAAGGGCATCTACACCGACCCGCGCGGTCGGCTCGACCACACCTTCGCCTACTTCCTGATCGCGGCCGTCGCCGACAGCCGCATGGCGATCGAGGCCTCCGAGCACCTGATGCAGGTGCACGCGCAGGCCACCGGCATCGAGCCGATCACCGGAAAGCGGTACAGCGCAAACAATCCCGAATCGCAGCTGTGGATCCATGTCACCGGCTGGCATTCGGTGCTCAAGTGCTACGAGGTGTACGGTCCTGGCCCGCTCACGCCCGCCGAGGAGCAGCGCTACTGGGCCGAATGCGTGATCGCGGCCGAACTGCAGACGTGCAAGCTCTCCGACGTGCCACGCTCACGCGCCGAGGTGCGCGAGTACTTCGCCGCGGTGCGCCCGCGACTGTGCACCTCCGAGCGCGCCCACGAGGGCATGCACTACCTGCTGCACACCCCGCGCGACCGCGGCTTCAAGCTCTGGGCGGGCAGCCGCCTGGTCGCCCCCGCCGCGATCGCCACCCTGCCCCGCTGGATGCGCACCACCGGCGGTTTCGACCACCCCTCGGTCGTCGACTGGGGCTACCGCCTCCCCGTGCGCGCCGCCATCAAGGCCCTGAGCAACGAGAGGGCCAAACAGGCCGTGCTCGGAAACTTCCTGGGCCCCATGACCTCCCGCCTCTACGCCGAACACCTCGCCGCGGGCACCCCAACCACCCCCACCACCGTCACCCCCGAACAGGCCCGAGCCCGCTACGGCCACATCAACCGCGCCCACACCACCGCAGGCTGACCGGGACTTCACCGGACGTCTCTGGCGATAAGTGCTGTGTTGATGATCTGCCTCGTGAGCTTGCCCTCGAGCAGTAGATTCATCGGCGCGCAGTTGTCTGCGTCCGTTGTGGGTGTACTCCACCAGGCCGCAGCGCGCCAGGGGTCTTCCTTTGCGCCTAGTGCGACATTCGCCTGTGCGACGAGCGGTGCTATGCACCCACCTGCGACGTCGAACTGAAATGTGGGGAACCGGAATGTGTTTCCGACCAGCAGACCGAGCAGCTCACCGCGTGCGCGGTGATACCGCACCGCGCTGGCGCGACGTTTGGCGTTCTGGCTCCTGTCGACTATCACGCCGACGTCGGCCGTCCCGATGCACTCGAAATGCCGCAGAATTTCACGGTGTTCGGCGGGGAGCGGATCAGCGGGCACCTGGTAGTCGGCGGTCCAGATCGGCTCCTGGTCCCACCTCGGCGGACAACCGATCCGATCGTAGGACTCACCGACGTCGGTGAGTCCTGTTCTGATCATCGCCGCTGTCTCGGTACGCCATGTCGACTGCGGGTCGAGTTGGCTGGTGAGGTAGGCGAGAACGGCCAGCGACGCGTAAATCCGCGAACGCTGGTGTGTGCCCTGTGCATGAGCGAGATCCGGGGTTCCTTCGAGTCGACCGAGTTGCTCGACAACGTTGTGATTCCACAGGCGTGCGTGGTGGGCACACGTGTTGCGAAGGTAGACAAGATTGTCGATCCATTTGGTCAGTGTCGCGCCGTCACCGTCGCAGTGCTCGTCGTAGATTCCGAAGCCGGCTGCGATCATGTTCCGCTGCGATTGCTTCAAGCCCCGCAACAAAGTAGCCGAGCTGCCGAATGTCAGCAGCTCCGTGACCACCCAGACCGGCAGCGGCAGGCCATACTTGGCCTTGAAGTGCTTGACGAAATCGTGTTTGGCTTTGTCTTCGTCCCGTCGCACACCGGTCAGCCATTTCGCGTGCTCGCTGGACAACCAAAGTGACTGGCTCGCAATGGGGTTCTGATCATCGTAGTGAGTGAACGCCTCGTCGAGGGCGGCGCGATCGAGGTGAGCGAAGGCGTGACCCGCGCCGAGGGTGTAGCCGAGGCGGACCCGCAACGCCACCTCGATGCGGTCGATGGCATCCAGAACATGCAGTCGAAGACGCCGGTCGAACTCGTAGAGCCGCAAGACCCGATCGAAGGTCGTACCCGGCCTGAAGTGGTCACCTACCACGACCTCGGGTAGCTCACCCTGGGCGCTCACAAACTGCGCCCAGTCGCGGTAGATGTACCAGTATCCGCTCAATCGGTAGTAGCCGATGTTTCGCAGGGCCTGCAAGGCGACGGCTTCATCGGTGATCTGCATACCGCGCTCGCGCAGCAGATCCAACTGCTGTATCTGCGTCTTGAACGGCTTGTTGTAGGTAGTCATCGGCGTCCTCGGCGAGATCGAGGACACGCACGTTGCGGGTTGCTCATCGAGGTACCTTTGATATGGTTTATGGACATGGCCGATCGTCCGCTCCCGCTCCAGGGAGGGGCGGTCGGTTCTTTTTATCTTTGAAGTCTTCAGTGGTGCCGCAGGGTCAGAGCGAGTCCCTCAGTTGGGCGAGCGTCTTCTCCGACGAGGTGTGAATCCAGTGGTGCCAGCCGTTGATCTCTGACCCGACAAGTGCTTTGAGTGCGGGAGACGGCGAGCTGTAGACGCCCTTCTCGGTTCGGATCAGCCCTCCTTCGAGGACTTCAGCGGAGAATACCTGGCCTTTGCGGACACGGGTGTGACGAAGCGTGTCACCGATCTCGATCAAACCTCGGTCGAGCAGTGTTGCCAGTTGACCACTGCGTGCCGCCCTCCCCGCTACTTCATCTTTGACATCTTTGAATGTGGCTGCCGAGGCGGCTTCGGGCAGAAGTAGTCGCCGGAGCACGTCGTTGGGGCTCTCGAAGCCGACTCTTGCCGCTACGAGCGCCGCGTAGACGGCATCGTCCACAGCTATCACGTTCTCCATGGACGGCCTCCGCAACCGCGCCTCCGTCGGCTGAGGAGGGGCAGCACGGCGGGCGTAGCGTTCTGTACACGGGTGTAGCCGATCGCTACAATTGATGCATGAAGACGATCAGTCAGCGGGATCTGCGCAATGACAGTGGCAAGATCCTCGACGCCGTCGAGGCGGGGGAGATTTACACCATCAGTCGTAACGGCAAGCCTGTCGGTGAACTCCGGCCGGTGGGGCGTCGTACGTTCGTGCCTGTCGCTGAGCTGGTCCGGACGGCCGCGCATCTGCCGCCGGTCGACTACGACCAGTTCCGTGCGGATTTGGATGCCGTGATCGACCAGGATCCGCTCGATGACTGAACCCGGCGGTGCTCAGCGAATCCTGCTGGACACATCCGTGGTCATCGACTTCGAAACGGTCGGCGCGAAGCTGTCGGGCGAAGCGGCGATCAGCGTGATCACTCTCGCTGAACTGGGAGCCGGCGTTCACGCGACCAAGGATCCCGTCGAGCAAGCGCGTCGCCAGTTCCGGCTGCGTTGGGTGGAATCGGCCATGGCTCCGCTACCGCTTGACGCCGACGCCGCTCGCGCCTACGCGTCGCTTGCACTGCTGGTCGAGGCGATGGGCCGCAAGCCTCGAAAACGGATGGCCGACCTGTTGATCGCGGCCACTGCCGTTGCGAACGGGCTCGCGTTGTATACGCGAAACCCGGATGACTTCAAAGGGCTCGAACCGTTCCTCAACCTCGTTGCCGTGTAGCGATATCCGGTGTTCAGGCGGTGAATTCGGCTATTACCGGGGCGTGGTCGCTGGCGCCCTTGCCTTTTCGTTCTTCGCGGTCGACGACCGCGTCGGTTGCGGTGGCGGCGAGGGCGGGGGAGGCGAGGATGAAATCGATGCGCATGCCCTCTTTGCGGGGGAAGCGGAGTTGGGTGTAGTCCCAGTAGGTGTAGACGCCGGGGCCGGGGGCGAAGGGGCGCATGACGTCGGCGAAGCCGGTGTCGAGGAAGGCCTGGAAGGCGTCGCGTTCGGGCTGGGAGGTGTGGGTCTTGTTCTCGAAGAACTCCGGTGACCAGACGTCGTCGTCGGTGGGGGCGATGTTCCAGTCACCGACCAGCGCGATCTTGGCCCCGGGGTCCTCGGCGAGCCAGCGCGCGCCGTTGGCCCGCAGCGCGGCAAGCCATTCCAGCTTGTAGGTGTAGTGCGGGTCCTGCAGGGCGCGGCCGTTGGGCACGTACAGGCTCCACACCCGTACACCGCCGCAGGTCGCGCCGAGCGCTCGCGACTCGACGACCGGGGCGCTGATCAGCGACTCGCCCGCCTCCTTGTCGAAACCCGGCTGGTCCGGGAACGCGGGCTCGACGTCGGTGAGCCCGACCCGCGATACGATCGCGACCCCGTTCCACTGGTTGACGCCCAGATGGGCGACCTCGTAGCCGAGTTCGTCGAACCGTTCGAAGGGGAACTGGTCGTCGCGGCATTTCGTCTCCTGGATGGCCAGGACGTCGATGTCTTGGCGGTCCAGGAACTCCGCGACCCGGTCGAGCCGGGAGCGAATCGAATTGACGTTCCACGTGGCGAGGCGCACGAATGCCTTTCCGCTGGCGAGCCCGGGTGCGGGCGCGGTGTGCTCGGGTCTGATTCCGTTCTACCGCAGCCCCGGCGAACCGGCGAGCGCGGTCGGCGCGGCGTAACGATACGTGTGATGCTCGAGGAAGCCGAGCTCGCGGTACAGCGCGATGGCGGCGCTGTTGCCCGCCTCCACCTGAAGGTAGGCGTGCGTCGCGCCACGGCCGTGCCCCCAGCGGATCAACTCGGCGCACACCAGCGAACCGAGCCCCTTCCTGCGATGCTCGGCGGCCACCGCCACGCAGGTGAGCCCGATCCAGGCGCGCCCGTCCGGCGCGGTGGTGAGCGCGCCGCGGCCGATCGCGATGGGGTTGGGTACGCCGAGCGAGGCGAACCCGAGCTCTCCGTCGCGCACCGCGGTCAGCACGCCGAGGTCCGGCGGCGGCGTCGAAAGCCGTTGCGGGGTGGGCGGTTCGCCGTCGTGCCGGTTCAGCTCCTGCCAGGCCTCGTCGGGTGCGGGCGCCACCCGCACCATCGAAGGCCCCTGGGGCAGCACGAAATTCTCGATGTCGATGGCCATCACGACGGTCTCGCGCCAGCTGTTCCAGCCCGGCGGGATGGGCGCGAGCCGATCCGGCAGCGCGAGCAGCAGCGGCAGTCCGCGCTCGGCGTACCACGCGGCGATCCGGTGCAGGGTGGCCGCGGTGAGTCCCGCGGGTTCGGCGGAACTGCCGAGCGGCACAGCGGAATTGGCGCGGCCGGTGAACCCGTTGCCCGCGCGCACCAGCCACCCGTCGATCCACCCGTGTTCCACCCCGGGCCAGCCGTCGGCCGCCGCGGCCTCCAGCGCCCGGATCTCCTTGGTGCGAATCGGCCTCGGACCCAGCGCTTTCAGCGCGACCACCCGGTCCGGTGTGACCGCGACGAGCGCTCCGTCGGCGCCGCGCACGGTCGGCGGATCCAGCGAGACCAGCTCGCCGATCACATCGGTGAGCGGTTGTGGATAACCGGCGGGCAACCGATAGCGCAGGACGACGCGACGGCCGAGTGGAATGTCCGGGAGTGCGCCGCCGTCAGGCGTCATGGCCGAACGGATCCGGAACCGTGCCGGGGATCCAGCTGAGACCCGGTGTGCCCCAACCGTTGCGCTTGATCGCCTTCTTCGCCGCGCGCGCGTTGCGTCCGATCAGCACGTCGACGTACAGGAAGCCGTCGAGGTGGCCGACCTCGTGCTGCAGCATGCGCGCGAAGAAGCCCTCGCCCTCGATCTCGACCGGCTTGCCGTGTTCGTCGGTGCCGGTGACCTTGGCCCAGGCGGCGCGGCCGGTCGGGTACTGCTCGCCGGGCACCGAGAGGCAGCCCTCTTCGTCGTCGTCCGGGTCGGGCATGGTCTCGGGGATCTCCGAGGTCTGCAACACGGGGTTGATCACCGCGCCGCGCCTGCGGGCGGCGGTGCCGTCGGCACGGACGTCGGGGCAGTCGTAGACGAACAGCCGCAGCGGGACACCGACCTGGTTGGCCGCGAGCCCGACGCCGTGCGCGGCGTCGAGGGTCTCGTACATGTCCGCGATCAGCTCGGCCAGCTCCTCCGGTGACTGGGTGACCTGCTCGGTCGGGTTGTGCAGAACCGGGTCGCCGACGATCACGATCGGGAGGATAGCCATGGTGCCAATTATTGCCGCGCCGCCTGCTCGCCGGTGGCCGGGGGCGGTGATCGCGTCGTGACGCGCCTACTCGCAGGTAGCGAACACGCCGCGCCGTAGACCTGGTGATCCCGGTGTCTCGTGGTTGAATGATCCGCGACGTACAAGCACCATTTTTCGTCAGGTGGTAACTCGGCGAGGGAGCAAGATGGACGGCGCAGCGGCACGCAATCTTTCCGCGATCCAGGGCGACCCTTCCGCGAGCGACGATGTCACGGCAGCGGAATCGACCGGCGACAGCGACGGTTTGAGCCGTCGCGAACACGACATCCTGGCGTTCGAGCGCCAGTGGTGGAAGTACGCCGGGGCCAAGGAAGAAGCGATCAAAGAGCTGTTCGGCATGTCGCCGACCAGGTATTACCAGGTGCTCAACGCGGTGGTCGACCGGCCCGAGGCACTCGCCGTCGACCCGATGCTGGTCAAGCGGCTGCGCAGGCTGCGGGCGAGCAGGCAGAAAGCCAGGGCCGCGCGACGGCTCGGTTTCCAGGTATGACCGGACTAGGCTCGAGTAGGTGAGCTACCCGAATCCCACCTCCGGTGGGCCGCCATTGCGTGCGTTGGCGATGGTGTTGATCGCACTGGCCATCGTGTTCGGTGGACTCGGCGCGATGTCGCTGTCGAAATCGGATGCCGACAGCTCCAGCAGCGGTCCGTCGGAGTCCAGTACCGCGACCGCGGCCCCGCAGATGCCCGCGGGCACCACGGTCGCCAAGACCACGCCCGCCCCGTCGTCCGAGGCCGCGAGCAGCACGCCCGCCGCGCCGACCACCACCGCCGCGCCGACGACCACGGTACCGACCACCACCGATTCGGCGGCGGCCAAGGCGGTACCGGTGCGGGTGCTGAACAACAGCATGATCGTCGGCCTGGCCGCCAAGACCGCGGGCCAGCTCACCGCGCAGGGCTGGTCGGTGGTGGAAACGGGCAACTATCCCGGTGTGAATGTCCCGAAAACGACCGTGTACTACGGCAATTCACCGGCCGACAAGGACGCCGCGCTGGCCATCGCCGACGAACTCGGCGTCACCGCGGTACCGAAGTCGAGCGGTTTGGGCGAGTCGTCACCGGGTGTCACGGTCATCGTTACGGGTAACTGATCCCTGCGACCTGCCGCTATCCGGGCCTGTCGCGGTGCGACACGACGGGCGTGGCATCATCTTGTCCGGTAACGAACGTGTCCACCCAGCTTTACTCGTAAACTTTCGGTACTCGTAAAGGAGTTCCCCGATGGCCCCGTCCACAACTCGTCGCCCGTCTTGGCGGACTGTGACCCCGGTGCTCGCGGTCGCCGTGCTGGGCCTCGCAGGCTGCACGAACAGCCAGGAGTCGAGTGACGTCAAGGGAACCACCCCGCCGGTGTGGAGCGGTGCCGCGGCCCCGCCCGCGGGCGAATCCGGCAAGGAAACCGGTACCGCCGCGGCCAACACGGGCGTGAAGGTCGACCTGAAGGACGCCTCCGGCGCCTCGGTCGGCACGGCGAACTTCGTCAAGGACGGCAACCACCTGCAGGTCACCGTCGAGGCGCACGGTCTGCGCCCCGGTTTCCATGGCCTGCACGTGCACCAGATCGGCAAGTGCGAGCCCAACTCGGTCGCCCCGACCGGCGGCCCGTCCGGCGACTTCCTCTCCGCGGGTGGACATCTGCAGGTCGGCAGCGCGAACACGCACCCGGCCAGCGGTGACCTGACCTCGCTCGAGGTCCGCTCCGACGGCACGGCCAAGCTGGTCACCACCACCGACTCGGTGACCCTGGACGACCTGAAGAACAAGGCGTTGATGATCCACGCCGATGCCGACAACTTCGGCAACATCCCCAACCGTTACGTCCGGCCCGACGGCGTGGCCGGTCCGGACGACACGACGCTAGCGACAGGCGACGCGGGCGGCCGCGTCGCCTGCGGTGTAATCCAGTAGCGCAGGAGCCGATATGGCCGGGGCAGGCAGAGAACACGTTCCCTTCCATGGTTCGCCCCGGCCCACGATAGGCATCGAGTGGGAGATCGCGCTCGTCGACAAGGTGAGCAGGGATCTGTCGAATACCGCTGCGGCGGTGTTCGATTCGGTGGGCGATCTGCGGGCGTACGACGGTACCCCGCAGATCACCAAGGAGTTGTTGCGCAATACCGTCGAGCTCGTCACCGGGGTGCACGACACCGTCGGTGCCGCGGTCGAGGATCTGCGCGGCACCATGGACACGGTGCGCCGGGCCGCCGACGCGCTCGGCGTCGACTTGTTCTGTGCCGGAACGCATCCGTTCGCGCAGTGGTCGGCCCAGCAGCTGACCCGGTCGGAGCACTACGACGAGTTGATCGAGCGCACCCAGTGGTGGGGCCGCCAGATGATGATCTGGGGCGTGCACGTGCACGTCGGAGTCTCGCACCGGGACAAGGTCTTTCCGATCCTGAACTCGCTGCTGCTGCACTATCCGCACCTGCTCGCGCTGTCCGCGTCCTCGCCGATGTGGGCGGGCTCGGACACCGGCTACGCCAGCAACCGGACGCTGATGTTCCAGCAGCTGCCCACCGCGGGGCTGCCGTTCCAGTTCGAGAACTGGCGCCAGTTCGAGCATTTCGTGCACGACCAGTTCAAGACCGGAGTGTTCGAGCAGCTCGGCGGCATGCACTGGGACATCAGGCCCGCGCCGAAATGGGGCACCATCGAGGTCCGGGTGTGCGACGGGGTCTCGACCAGGGCCGAGCTGGCCGCGATGGCGGCGCTGATCCACTGCCTGATCGTGGACCTGGACCGCAGGCTCGAGGAGGGCGAGACGCTGCCCTCGCTACCGCCGTGGCATGTGCAGGAGAACAAGTGGCGCGCGGCCCGCTACGGGTTGGACGCGATCGTCATCGTGGACGACCGGAGCAATGAGCGATTGGTCACCGACGATGTCACCGCGCTGCTGAACCGGCTGGAGCCGACGGCGAAGCGGCTCGGCTGCGCCGACGAGCTCGCGCTCGTCGCGGAGATCCCCGAGCGGGGCGCGTCCTATCAGCGCCAACGCAAGGTCGCCGCGGCCGCGCAGGGCGATCTGATCGCGGTGGTGGACGCGCTGGTCAAGGAGCTGGACCAGTAAATTCCGGTTGGTACCGGTTGCCTGGCGTTCAAACGGCGAATGAGATGGCGTTCATCCCGCGTTTACTATGGTCGACGTGCTTGTCGAAGACCCGGATCCCAAAATAGGAAGTACGGCCGCGCGATCGCGCGTGCCGTCGCCTCGGGTCCGGGTCGCGGTGGCCGTCGCCGCGGTGCCGGTGCTGTTGATCGCGCTGCAGTTCGTGGCGGTGTGGCAGGACTTCGAGGGTCCGCTCGGCAGCCTGTGGCACGACTACGTCGGCACCCCCAAATCGATGTCGGTGCCGTGGGCCGGATTGATTCTCGCGTTGGTCGGGCTTTCCTGGCGGCGGCGGTTGGTCGTGCTCGGCGCGGCGATCGGCATCGACGTGGTGTGGGCGAGCGTTCGGCTGCTCGCGGGTGAGCAGTTCGCGATCGGCAACGGGCCGGTGCTCGCGCTCACCGCGCTGACGGTGGTCGCCTGGCTGCGCTGGGACGGTGCCGACCGGCGCAACGCGCTGCACGCGGCGGCGCTGGGCGCGCTGCTGATCCTGGCCACCAAGGTCGGCGATGTGTGGTTGCACATCACCGTGCTGAGCAGGCCGGCGGTGTTCGACGAGTACGTGCTGCTGGCCGATCGCGCGCTCGGCGATCCGTCCTGGGTGCTCGGCCGCGTGCTGGACGTGCTCGGTCCCGCCGTCTACGCGGTGCTGCACTGGGTCTACATCGAGTTGCCGGTGGCGGCGATCGTGGTCGCGGTGTGGCAGCTGCGCCGGGTGGTCCCGAGTGGGCGCTGGCCGAGCCACTATCTGGTGCGCACGTTTCTGGTGCTCGGGCTGGTCGGCCCGGTCATCTATGTGATCTTCCCCGTGGTGGGCCCGATGTTCGCGTTCGGGCCAGACGGGCACGGCCTGCAGCTGGGCAACTTCTGGCCGAGCGTGGTGCCGCCGCTGGACCGCAATCCGATGCCGATGGACTTCGATACGGTGACCCCGCGCAACTGCATGCCGTCCATGCACACCGCGTGGGCGCTGTCGGTCTTCCTGCACACCCGTCGCGACACCGACGGCGGGCCAGCGCCGGCGTGGCTGCGCTGGGGCGGCACGTTCTGGCTGCTGGCCACGCTCACCGCGACTCTCGGCTTCGGCTACCACTACGGTGTCGACCTGGTGGCGGGCGCGGTGCTGTGCCTGACCGTCGAGTCGGCGCTGCGTGATCCCGAACGCGGCTGGGGCTGGTTCCGGATCCGGCTGGTCGGGGGCGGCCTCGCCGTCCTGGCCACCCTCCTGCTTTCCTACCGCTACCTGCCCGTCCCGATGGCCGAATACCCGGTCCTCGCAGGCACCATCGTGCTCGCCCTGCTGGCAGGCCTGGCCGTCGCCTTCCACGCCACCTGGTTCGCCACCCGCCGCCCCGCCTCCACCCCCCTCCAACCGGTCTCCCACTGAAGACCGCCCACCGCAGGGCTACTCGTAGCGATGACGGCAGGCGACGATCTTCGCCGTGTCGTCTTCGATGACCTACACGATGCGATGCTCGCTGGTGATGCGCCTAGACCAGAAACCGGCGAGATTCTGGCGCAAGGCTTCTGGCTTGCCGATTCCTTCGTAACCGTTAGGCGTGATGTCGTCGATCAGCTTGTTCACTCGCTTGAAGGTCGCGCGGTCGTGGGCCTGCCACCACAGATAGTCGGCCCATGCGTCAGGGGTGAAGAGGATCTTCACGCCGTATCCTCATCGTCGACCTCGATGAGATCGTGCGGTGCGGCCTCTCCGGCCCGTAGTTGAGCGATCGAGCGCTCCAGGTGGCGAGCGTTCGCGGGGTTGCCCAGGAGGTAGGCGGTCTCCTTCAGTGACTCGTACTCACGAAGCGAAATGACGACCGCCGGTTCGTGCCCGGCCCGGGTGATGACGACTTCCTCTAGATCCTCGGTGGCGGAATCGAGGACCGCTGCTAGGTTGGCGCGTGCTTCGGTGATGGATATCGGACGCATCCGAATTCCTCTCGCGGCGGTCACCCTCAGCTGTACGTGATCCTGTACAGGAGGGTCAGTTGTCGATTTCGTTGCCTAGTTCGTTGACGGTGAGCAGGCCGTCGCGGTGGCGTTGTTCGCGGTAGGCGGTGCGGCCGATCAGGTGGGCTACTACGGGCGCGGTGAGCAGGGTGAACAGGCCTACCAGGATCATGGCCCAGACGTTGCCGTGGCCGTAGAGCTCGATGCCCGCGCCGGTGAGCACGAGGATGAGGCCGACCACCTGGGGTTTGGTGGCGGCGTGCATGCGGGTGAGGGTGTCGGGGAATCGCACGATCCCGATCGCCGCGGTGAGCGCGAGGGTGGCGCCGAACAGGATCAACGCGGCGGACAGCCACTGCGACAGGGTCATCGGGCGGCTCCGGGGCTCGGGTGGGTGCGGATCATTGGTCGTCCCGGACGCGGAAGCGGGACACGGCGGCCGAGCCGAGGAAGCCGACCAGCGCCAGCGCGATGATCGCGGGCAACAGCGTGCTGTCCTGGCTGTAGGCCGCCCAGACCGCCAGGCCGGACGCGGCGATCGCCATCAGCGAGTCGATGCCGACGACCCGGTCCAGCGTGCTCGGCCCGGCCAGCGTGCGATAGCTGGTCAGGATGGCGGCGACGGTCAGCATGACCCCGGCCACGATGGCGACGACGGTCACGGGAGCACCTCCGGAGGTGTTGCGGTCGAACGCCATTCGGTCGGCCGCTCGAACGACGAGATGAGCAGCTGCTCCAGGCGCCGGGTGGTCCGATAGAACTTGTCCACCGCGTCGTCGCTGCTGACGTCGAGCACGTGGACGTAGACGACGCAGCGCCGCCGGTCGATCTCGAGCACCATGGTGCCCGGGATCAGATTCAGCACGTCGACGCACAGCACGAGCACCAGATCGGACTTGGTGCTCAGGTAGACCCGCAGCACCCCGGACACCGGGGGCGGGGCGGGGCGGATGGCGAACCAGGCCACCTGCACACTCGACTCGATCGCGTAATACGAAGCGACGAAGACCAATTGGAGCAGCGACAGCGGGTGCAGCCGACCGCCGACCGGCACCCGTGGCAGCGGCAGCGCCAGCATGAGCAACGTGCCGACCGCGACGCCCGCCAGCAGGTTGGCCGCGCTGAGATCGCCCCACAGCGCGATCCACACCACCGTGAGCCAGCTCAGGACGCCGATGCGAACGGCATGCTCCCGGCTCACGCCGCGCTGCCACCGCCGGGCGGTCATCGGCCGTCACCTGGTTCGGCGGGCGCCGAAACGCCCAGTACCGCGGTGATATACACGCCGGGATCCCGCAGATCCGCCGCCGCGCGGTCGGCGATGCGCAGCATCGGACCGGCGAGCACCGTCAGGCTGAGGCCCACCGCGACCAGCGCCGCGGTCGAGCCGACCATCGGCAGCGGCATCCGGCCGGGATCGGTGCGCTCGTCGTAGAGCACGTCGGTGGTGTCCTCGATCAGCGACGGTGTCCGCGCCGCCGACAGATGCCCCTCCGGCGCCTCCGCACGCGGTCGCCAGAATGCCTTGCTCCACACCCGCGCCACGGCGTACAGCGTGAGCAGGCTGGTCAGCACCGACCCGCCGACCAATACCCAGGCCAGCACGCTGCCGTCCTGCGCGCCCGCCTGCAGCAGCGCCACCTTGCCGATGAACCCCGAGAACGGCGGAATACCACCGAGATTCAGCGCGGGGATCAGGAACAGCACCGCGAGCACCGGACTGGCTGCGGCCAACCCGCCGAGCCTGCGCAGCGACGTCGAGCCCGCCTGCCGCTCGATCAGGCCGACCACCAGGAACAGCGAGGTCTGCACCAGAATGTGGTGCGCCACATAGAAGACCGCGCCGGCCAGGCCGGACACACTGGCCAGTCCCACGCCGAACACCATGTAGCCGATGTGGCTGACCAGCGTGAACGACAGCAGTCGGCGGATATCGCTCTGCGCGATCGCGCCGAGGATGCCGACCAGCATGGTGAGCAGCCCGCACACCAGCAGAATGGACTCGAACTCGCCGCCGGGGAACAGCAGCGAATGGGTCCGAATGATCGCGTACACACCGACTTTGGTGAGCAGGCCGGCGAACACCGCGGTCACCGGCGCCGGCGCGGTGGGGTAGGAGTCGGGCAGCCAGCTCGACAGCGGGAACACCGCCGCCTTGATCCCGAACGACACCAGCAGCACCGCGTAGATGGCCGTGCGGATGCCCTCCGGCACCGCCCCGATCCGCTCGGCGAGCTGGGCCAGGTTCAGCGTGCCGGTGGCCGCGTAGGTCATCGCGATGCCGGTCAGGAAGATCAGCGAGGCGAGCATCGAGACCATCACGTAGGACACACCGGCGCGGATGCGGGCGGCGGTGCCGCCGACGGTCAGCAGCACGAACGACGCGGCGAGCAGGATCTCGAAGCCGACGAACAGATTGAACAGGTCACCGGCGAGGAAGGCGGCCGAGACACCGCCGGTGAGCACCAGGTAGGTGGGTCGGTAGATCGAGGTGGGCTGGCGCTGGTCGCCGTCGCGGATGTTCTGTCCCGCACCGTAAACCGCGACCGCGAGCAGCACGATGGACGAGACCAGCAGCATCGCCGCCGAGAGCCGGTCCACCACCAGCGTGATGCCGATGGGGGTCTCCCAGCCGCCGACCTGCACCGCGGTGGTGCCGTGCCGGTCGGTCAGGTACAGCAGGAAGGCGCAGATGACGACGACGGCGGCGAGCGCGCTCAGCATGATGACGCGCTGGGTGCGCGGTCTGCGGCCGTAGACCAGCGTGCCAGCGGCCGCGAGCAGCGGCACCAGCACGGGCAGCGGCATCAGGACGCGCAGCAGGTCGGGGGAAAGGCTCACGCTTCCGGGTCCTCTCGCTCGCGCCTGCGCGCCAGATCCACGTCCTCCTGGTCGTTTTCGACATCGTCCGTGGTGGTCAGCGTGAAGGAACGGTAGGCGAGCGCGAGCACGAACGCCGCGATCCCCATGGTGATCACGATGGCGGTGAGCACCATCGCCTGGGCCAGCGGATCGGCGGTGTCGCGCGAAGTGGTGTCGGACTGGCCCTGGATCGGCGCGCGCCCGTCGGGCCCGGCCAGCGTGATGATCAACAGGTTCACCGCGTTGCCGAACAGGATCATGCCGAGCAGCATCTTCGATACCGCGCGCTCGAGGATGAGATAGACCCCGCACGCGACCAGCACCCCGATGACGATGAGCAGGGTCAGATTCGCCGTCATCGCGCCGCACCTCCCTTCGTCGTCGCGGTGGTGTCGGTGGCCAACTCGCTGTCCAGGCGGGCCCCGAGGCTGCGCAGCACGTCGAGCACCAGGCCGACGACGATCAGGTAGACACCGAGATCGAAGAACAGCGCGGTCACCAGTTTGACGTGGCCGAGCACCGGCAGGGTCACCTCGAAGATCGCCGAGGACAGCGGCGGTGCGCCGAAAAACAGCGAGGCGCCCGCGGTTCCGGCGGCGAGGGTGAGCCCGGCGCCCAGCAGATGGCCCGCGTCGACCGGCAATGCCTCGCCGAGTTCGTAGCGCCCGCCCGCCAGATAGCGCAGCGTCAGCGCGAGCCCGGCGGTGAGACCGCCCGCGAACCCGCCGCCGGGCGCGTTGTGCCCGGAGAAGAAGAAGTACACCGACAACACCATGATGGTGGGGAACACCAGGCGGGTGGTGATCTGCAGGACCATCGAGCGTTCCGCGCGATCGACCAGCCGCCCGGCGGGCAGCCAGCTCACCAGATCCGGGTCGTAGTGCGGGGAGTCGGCGGCGCGCGGTGCGCTGCCGAAGCGACGGCTGCGGAACACCAGGGAGGCGACGCCGGTCGCGGCGACCACGAGCACCGAGATCTCGCCGAGGGTGTCCCACGCGCGGATATCGACGAGCAGCACGTTGACGGCGTTCTTGCCGCCGCCGAATTCGTAAGCGGCGTCGGGGATCCGGCGCCAGATCGGCTCCGCGGTGCGGGCCGCGGTGGCGAACGCGGCGAATACCGTGACGGCCGTGCCGACCAGCGCCGCCAGGATCGCGCGGCGCGCCTTGAACGCGGTCGCCTTGCTCTCCTCGATCTCGGCGGGGAAGGCGCGCAGCACGAGCACGAAGATCACCAATGTCAGTGTCTCGACCAGGAATTGGGTTAGCGCCAGATCGGGCGCGCCGTGCAGCGCGAAGATCACGCCGCAGCCGTAGCCGGTGACGCCGACCACGAGCACCCCGGCCAGCCGGTTGCGCAGCACGGTCGCGCCGAGCGCCATCGCGATCATGATGCCGCCGATCACCGCCTGCAGCGGCGAATCCCACAGGCGCAGTTCGACTCCGGTGCGGGTGCCGACCGCGAGCAGCACCGCGGGCAGGATGATCAGGGTGCTCAGGATGGTCGCCTGACTCAACGGCAACGAGCCGCGCTGCACCGCGCCGGTCATCCGCAGCGACAGCCGATCCATCGCGCGCAGCGTGGCGTCGTAGGCGCGGTCGGCGTTGCCAAGGCGCGGATGCGCCGGATCGCGCAGCCGGTCGCGCAGCTGGAACAGCGCGATACCGCCCGCGATCACCAGCACGGTCAGCAGCAGGGCGAGATTCACCCCGTGCCACAGCGACAGATGCGAAACCAGCTCCGTCGGCAGGGTTTCCGCGTACGGGCTGACCAGCCGGTTCAGGCCGGGCGCGGCCAGGCCCGCGGCGAGGCTCGCCACGGCGAGGACCGCGGGCGCGGCGAGGAACAGCGCGCCGGGTGCGTGCCAGTTCGGCTCCCGGTCCGGTGCCTGCTTGTCGCCGGCATCGAGGTATTCGGTGACGCGGCGGACTCGATGCGCGCCGTGCGGGGTCGGCTGGCCCGGCTTGTCGGCGAAGGCGCCCCAGACGAAACGGATGCTGTAGCCGACGGTCAGCATCGAGCCCAACACCACGCCGACGGCGAGCGCCGCCTTGGCCGGTTCGGCGAGATTGTCCGCGTCCAGGATCGCGCTGAGCGCGCTCTCCTTTCCGACGAACCCGACCAGTGGCGGAATACCCGCCATGCTCGCTGCGGCGAGCACGGCGATGCCGCACAGCACCGGGGCCCTGCGGCCGAGCCCGGTGAGTTTGCGCAGGTCCCTGGTGCCCGCGCTGTGATCGATGATGCCGACCACCATGAACAGGCAGGCCTTGAACAGCGCGTGCGCCACGATCAGAGCCGCACCGGCCAGCGCCGCGGCCGGGGTGCCCACACCGACCAGCACGATCAGGAAGCCCAATTGACTCACCGTGCCGAACGCGAGCACCAGTTTCAGATCGGCCACCTCCATCGCGCGCAACCCGGCCAGCAGCATCGAGGCCAGCCCGAGGGTGAGCACGAGCGGATGCCAGACCGGGTTGCCCGCGAAGACCGGCGCCAGCCGCGCCACCAGGTACACACCGGCTTTCACCATCGCCGCGGCGTGCAGGTAGGCGCTGACCGGGGTCGGCGCCGCCATCGCGCCGGGCAACCAGAAGTGCAGCGGCACCACCGCGGACTTGCTGAGCGCGCCGACCAGGATCAGCACCAGCGCGACGTTCACCGCGAGCCCGCTCGGCGGTTGTGCCCTGGCCAGCAGGTCCGAGAATAGATAGCTGCCGCTCGCCTCGCCGAGGATGATCAAGCCGACGAGCATCGCCAGCCCGCCCGCGGCGGTCACCAGCAGGGCCTGGATCGCCGCGCGCCTGCTGTCCGCCCGTTCGGCGTAGTGGCCGACGAGCAGGAACGACAGCACGGTCGTCACTTCCCAGAAGACGAAGAGCAGCAACATGTTGTCGCTCGTCACGAGTCCGAACATGGCGCAGGCGAAGCCGACGAGTTCGGCGGCGAACAACCCGAGCCGCGGCTCGTCGTCGTCGAAGTACCGAGCGCAGTAGACCAGGATCAGCGCGCCGATGCCGAGCACGAGCACGGCCATGATCGCGGCGAGCGAATCGAAGCGCAGATCGATGTTCATCGCGATGCTCGGCGCCCAGGCGAGCCGAACCTGCTGTGTGCTACCCCAATTCGCGATCACCCAGCCGAGGCAGCCGAGGGGTGCCAGCGCCAGGACATAGAAAGCGTTGCGCCCCAATGCCTTCACCCACAACGGTGCGACGAGCGCGGTGGCGGCGATGGCGAGCAGGATTGCGAGCAAACTGCACTCCGTCCGGTAGGGGGCGGGGTCGTGCGAGACAATCCTACTCGGAGCCTGGGACTTTCCGCTTCCCGTCGGCTATGGCGTCGGCCATCCCGCGCTGGTCAGGCTATATATCCGCTAACGCGGCGTCGGGCGTCGATCCGCTCGCGCGCGGCCTGCCACGTGGCCGCAGCCGATACAGCACGGCGAGCCCGACCGCGCTGCCGAGCGCGATGGTCAGCGCGGCGCGCCCCGGGGTGCTGTTGTAGTCGGCCGTGCCCGGATCGTGCCAGGCCTTCTCGGTGTCCGGCAGCGCGGTCACCACCGAAGGCAGGTAGAGCGCCGACAACGCCAGCACGCCGCTCGGGGCGTAGCGCGGTCGCGCGGTGGCGCAGCAGTAGCCCGCGGTGAGCGCCAGCACCGCGCTGCTCGCCGCGAACAGCAGCCGGTTCGCGTCCGGCGGGGTCAGCACGGCGAACCCGGCGATGCCCGCGATCAAGGTGACGGCCAGCGTCATCGAGGGCATCCGAACACCGGCCAGGATGCCGATGGCGGTCAGCGCGACCATGCCCCAGACGGTCCAGGCGGGCCGTGGCGCGTAACCGAACGCGTCGGCGGCCGCGGTCAGCGCGACCGCGAGATAGACCGCCGCGCCGTCGCGGCCGGGCAGCAGCATCGCCGCCACCGTGGCGGCCGCGATCGTGGCCGCGGCGGCCAGCCCGATGTCGACCGCGTGATTGCTGCCGGGCGCGTTGCTGAACTGCTTGGTCAGCCACTCGGTGACGGCGAGGATCACCAGCGCGAGCACCAGCGCCGCGAGAATCGGCGTGATCGGCAGCTCGACCGACGCCCGCTGCGGCTGCTCGTCGGTGGCCGACCAATTGCGCATCGTGCTGAAGACGAGCAGCACCAGCGCCAGCACGATGAGCCAGCGCGGCGGCGTTTCCAGCACGGCGAAGGGGTCGAGGTCGATGTGCAGCAGCGCGGACAGGTCGCTGAACACGAAGAATCCGGCAGCGCCGAGGGCGAGACCCACCGCGGGCAGCGGCCTGCGCAGCACGGCGGCGCCGAGGCCGCCGAGCACGATCCCGGCGCACACCGCGTCGATGTAGTTCTGCGTGGTCAGCATGTCGGCGGAGGAAACCTGTTCGCCCGCAATGTGGTTGATCAGCTGTGCGAGCGCGCCGAGCAGCGCGGTCAGCCACGCGGTGGCCGGGCGGGCCGCGGTGCACACGATCACCGCGACGGCGACCGCGACGATCACGCCGATCGCGGCGCCGCGCGGCACGCTGTTGACGAGGTTGGTGATCCGGTAGGGCGTGCTGTCGCGGATCGCGCTGAAGGTGACCGGCAGGAACAGCGTCACACCCGCGACCGCGGCGCCGAAGAACGCCGCGATCGCGTCGAACGCATCACCCATCCGCCGCACGTGCCGAACATACCCGCGCGCGCCGGTCGAGCCTGTGATTGCCACCACTTTGCCCGGGTATGTCGAGGTGGTGGTGACATCGGAAACTGTGCCTTTACGGCGCGTTTGCCGTGCTGTCGCCGATTGCTAGAGGTAGCGGCCCTCGCTGCCGGTCGGCTGTCCCTTGGCGTCGGCGTAGCGGCGCAGCGATTCGACCTGGAGCGGGTCCAGCGAGGCGCGCACCACGGTGCGCGCCGCCGCCACGTCGGCCGCGGTGACATCGGCGGCCTCGACATCGCGGCGCATCGCCGCCAGCGCCGCCTCGCGCAGCAGGGCGGCGCAGTCGGCCGCGGAGAACCCGTCGAGGCCGCGTGCCAGCGCGGGCAGATCGACGTCACCGGCCAGCGGCACCGAGCGGCCCGCCGTGCGCAGGATGGCCAGCCGGGCCGCGCTGTCCGGCGGCGGCACGAAGACCAGCCGTTCCAGCCTGCCGGGCCGCAGCAGGGCAGGATCGATCAGCTCGGGACGGTTCGTCGCGCCGAGCACCACGACATCGCGCAGCGGTTCCACCCCGTCGAGTTCGGTGAGCAGCGCGGCGACCACGCGATCGCCGACCCCGGAGTCGCTGCTCTGCCCGCGCCGCGGGGCGAGCGCGTCGACCTCGTCGAGGAAGATCAGCGACGGCGCGGAATCGCGGGCGCGCTGGAACAATTCGCGCACCGCCCGCTCGGACGAGCCGACCCACTTGTCCATCAGCTCGGCGCCCTTGACGGTGTGCACACTCAGCTGACCGGTACCGGCCAGCGCGCGCACCAGGAAGGTCTTGCCGCAGCCGGGCGGGCCGTAGAGCAGCACGCCGCGCGGCGGGTCGACGCCGAGGCGCGCGAACGAATCCGGGTGTCGCAGCGGCCACAACACGGTTTCGGTGAGGGCCTGCTTGGTCTCCACCATGTCGCCGACCTCGTCCAGGGTGAGGCTGCCGATGGCGGGTTCGTCCATGCCGGAGCGCGAGAGCGGGCGGATCACGGTCAGCGCGTCGAGCAGATCCGGTTGGGTCAATCGCGGGTCGGTGTGTTCCTTGCTCGCCCGCGATGCCGCGCGCAACGCCGCCTCCCGGCACAGTGCCGCCAGGTCGGAGACGACGAAACCCGGTGTGCGCGCGGCGATGTCGTCTAGGCGCAGGTCGGCGACCGGTACCTGGCGCAGCAGCTGCTCCAGCAGCGATCGGCGCACTGCGGCGGTGGGCAGCGCCAGCGCGAGTTCACGGTCGCACAGGTCGGGCGCGCGCAGCCGGGCATCGACATCGGCGGGATGCGCCGTGGTGGCCAGGAACGCGACGCACGGTTCGGCGACGGCGGCGCGCAGCTGATCGAGGATGAGCGTGGCGACCGGCTCGGCCTGCGCGGGCAGCAGCGCGTCGATGTCGGTGATCAGCAGGATGCCGCCCTGGCCGGAACACGCGTCGGCGACCGCCTCGGCGACCTCGCGCAGCCGGGTGCCGCTCTCGGCCGCGCCGATGGTCGGGCCGTCGAGTTCGACGATGCGGCGCGGGGCGGTGACCGCGCGCGCCAGCGTCGCCTTGCCGACCCCCGCGGGCCCGGTGATCAGGACGCCGAGATGCGGTGTGGCGCCGAGGGTTTTGAGCAGCTCGGGCTCGTCGAGGGCGAGGCTGAGCCACTCCGCGAGCTTGCTCGCCTGGCTGTGCGCGCCCGCCAGATCCTTGACGGTGATCCGCGGCGCGACATCGCGCACCGCGCCGTGCCTGCCCGCAGGCGCGCCGTTCACCGCGGCCGCGCCGTCGAAGGCTGCGGCCTCGGTCGCGGCCTGGGCGGCGGCGCCGGTGGGGGCGGGCTCCCCGGCCTGCGCCCGGTCGGCGGCGTCGCGCGCCGCGACCGCCCCCGCGCCCCACACGACCGCGGTGTTCGGCTGCACGCTGACCGGCCCGTGCGGATCGGTGGCGGTGACGGTGAGCAGCTCGGTGGTCCAGGCGATGCCGAAGGTGCGCGAAAGTGCCTGGGCGGCAGCGGCGGAACTGATGTCGGGGCCGAGGTCGCGGGGCAGCAGCGAGACCGCGTCGCCCACGGTGACCACCTTGCCGAGCAGGGCCTGGCGCAGGGTCGCCGCCGCGATGGTGCGGGTCGCCTGCACCGAACCGCTCACCGAGATCTGCTTCGCCCCGTACACGGTGACCGGCGCGACGATCACGGTGGCGTTCTCCCGCAGCCCCGCGTTGGACAGCGTCACGTCGTCGAGCAACGCGATGCCGGTCGGGGTACCCGCGGGCGCGACGCCGACCACCGCGGCCGTGCGCCGCGCGCCGACCAGCGCGATGCCGTCCCACTCTCGCAGTCCGAGCGCGGCCAGCGCCTCTGGATGCAGCCGCACCACCCCGCGGCGGGCGTCGGCAGCGGACGGATTCCATCGAGCGGTGAGCGCTAGTTCTGCCACCGTGCCATTCTGCCGTGCCGACGCGGGCCCGTGGCCGGGACGGCGTGACCCGCTACTGAGCCGGTGCCTACTTCTTCGCGACGATCCCGGCGGCGACGCCCACCGGCGTCTCGGCCACGCTGCCGGACAGGCAGACCAGCTTCGCGGTGCCGAGCGCGACGTTCGGGCTGCCCGCGAATGTGCTGTCCGGATTCTGCGCCAGCAGCTGCTCGATCAGTGCCTTCTCCGCCTCGCTGTCGAGTTTCTTGAACTCGGCGCAGGTGGTCTTCGACGGGTCCGCTGCCGCGTTGCCCGGCGCGTCGGCGCCCGCGTTGCCCGGCGTCGCGGTGCTGCTCGCCGCGGCGGGCGCGCTCGGTGCCGCGGCCGCGGCGCTGGTCGAGCTGCTCGGCCGCGAGCTGGTCGCGTCGCCGGCGTCGGTCGAGGACTGGCCGCAGCCGGCCAGCAGCAAGGCCACCGTCCCGGCGGCGAGGACGATGGCGGATGTTCGCTTCATACCGTGCTTTCCCCGATGGGTTCTTGTGGAATCAGCACGCCACGGACCATCGCGGAATACCGGGGCCTGCGGCGTGCTCGGTGCAGCGTACCGGTTTACCGGGATCAGTGGATGTGTGCCCGCCAGTCCGCTGGCACCCGGTCACGCGGACCGGGCGCGCCCTGGTCGGCGGGGTGGCTGGTCGGCGGCGCGAGTTCCGGTCCGTCGCCGTACATTTGCTCGGTCTGGAAGTTCCAATACCAGTCCTCGCCCGGTTCGAAGCTCTGAATGAACGGGTGGCCGGTCGCTTTCGCGTGCTTGCTCGCGTGCTGCTGCGGCGAGGAGTCGCAACAGCCGATGTGGCCGCACTGCGCGCACCGGCGCAGGTGCACCCACCAGCCTTGTGCCTGTTCGCATTCCAGACAGCCGGTGCCGCTCGGCGCCGCGCCGGGGTCGATGCCTTCGAGTTCCGCTGTCATCGCTGCTCTCCTGCGGTCGATGGGGTGGCGTCGTCGGTGGTGTTGTCCGTGTTCGGGTGCAGCGGCAACCAGACCGTGAACCGTGTGTTGCCAGGCACGGAGTCGACCTGGATGTCGCCGTCGTGCTTGTTCACCACGATCCGGAACGAGATGTCCAGGCCCAGCCCGGTGCCCTCGCCCATCGGCTTGGTGGTGAAGAACGGTTCGAAGATCCTGGTGCGCACGTCGTCCGGAATGCCGGGCCCGGTGTCCCCGATTTCGACGACGGCACAGTCGTTTTCGTGCCTGGTGCGGATGGTCAGCGTGCCACGGCCCTGCATCGCGTACACCGCGTTGTCGATCAGGTTGGTCCACACCTGGTTCAATTCCGCCGCGTAGCACGGTACTTCGGGCAGCGCGCGGTCGTAGTCCTTGACCACTTCGACGCCGTCACCGATCTTGCGGCTCAGCATCACCAGCGTGCTGTCGAGCAGATCGTGGATGTCGACCACCTGGAACGGCGCCCGGTCCATCTGCGAATACTGCTTGGCCGCGTTGACCAGGGACGAGATCCTGGTGGTCGAGTCCGCGATCTCGTTCATCATCAGCTCGGTCTCGATGGTGTAGTTCAACCAGCGGATCGCGCCCTGGAACACCTGCTCGGTGCAGCCCTCCAGGGTGCCTGCCACCCGCTCGAGCCAGTCCACGTCGAAGCCGGCCTGCACGAAGTTCGGCGCAAGGTTCCAGCCGTCGACGATGCCGTGCTCCTCGAGCCACTCACCGAGCAGGTCCTCGCGATCGGCGGCCTCCATCGGGGTGAGCTCGGGCGCCTTGGCCACCTGCGCGGCCGCCTCCTCCTGCAGCCGCACCAGCGCGCCGAGGGAGGCGGTGTCGAACTTCCCGTCGGCCATCATGGCCAGCTTGTGCCGCATGCCCGCGACCCGTTCGCGCAGGCCGGAGGTGGCCCGGACGGCGGCGGCGGCGGGGTTGTTCAGTTCGTGGGTCAGGCCCGCCGACAGCGAGCCGAGGGCGAGCAGCCGCTCGCGCTGGCCGACCCTGGCGTTGGCGTTGCGGTTGCCGAAGAACACGCCCTCGAGCAGGTGCACCGCCATCGGGAACCACTCGTGCATCATCTGCGCGAAAATCGCGGCGTCGAGCACGTAGAACCGTGACGTCCTGGTCACCGACATCGAGCTGTTGTAGGTCTGGTCGACCTTGTCGCCGAGATAGGCGCTCCACGCGCCCGCGTAGGAGCCGTGATGCTGCGTGCGCACCAGCTCGACCTCCGTGCCGCCGGACAGTTTGGTCAGCACGACCTCGCCGTCCATCAGCACGTAGAAGCAGGTGGCCGGGTCGCCCTCGCGGAAGACGAGGCCGGGCTCGATCGTCTCGATCCGCCCGTCCCGGCACAGCCACGCCAGCTGCTCGTCGTTCAACTTCTCGAACAGGAACAGCGTGCGCAGTTCCGCGGGGTCGCAGACCAGCCTGCTGCTGCGGTCCGCGGTGTCGTTCGAATTCATCTGCCAGCCTCCTGTTTACGCGAGGTACCGGTGCACGAGCATCACGGCCATCGCACCCTCGCCGACCGCCGAGGCGACCCGCTTGGCGGAATCGGCGTGCACGTCGCCCGCCACGAACACGCCGGGCACGCTCGTCTCCAAATGGTGTGGCGGCCTGGGCAATTCCCAGCCCGCGGGCCGCGCGCCGTCGACCATCAGGTCCGGCCCGGCCAGCACGAAGCCCGCATCGTCGCGCTTGACCACGCCGTCGAGCCAATCGGTTTGCGGTGCGGCGCCGATGAACAGGAACAGCCGCTCGGCCTCTGCCTTCTCCTCGGCGCCGGAGACGTTGTCGCGCAGCACGATCTGTTGCAGGTGGTCGTCGCCGTCGGCGGCGCTCACCTCGGTGTTGGTGTGCACCTTGATGTTCGGGATCTGCGCGATCTGCTGGATCAGGTAGTGCGACATCGACTTGTCCAGCGAGTCCGCGCGCACCACCAGGTGCACCGTCTTCGCGTTGCGGGACAGGAACACCGCGGCCTGACCCGCGGAGTTCGCCCCGCCCACGATGTAGACGTCGCGATCGGCGCACTCGGACGCCTCGGTCATCGCAGAGCCGTAATAGACCCCGCGCCCGGTGAACTCGTCGACGCCGGGCGCCGGATGCCTGCGATAGTCCACGCCGGTCGCGATGATCACCGTGTGCGCGCACAGCCTGCCGCCGTCGGCGAAGCGCACCGTGCGCGCCGAACCGTTCACCTCCAGCCCGACCACCTCGCGGGTGGTGATCACCTCGGCGCCGAACTTCGCCGCCTGGCGGCGGGCCCGGTCGGCCAGCTGGGCGCCCGACACACCGTCCGGGAAGCCGAGATAGTTCTCGATGCGCGAGCTCTGCCCGGCCTGTCCGCCGGTCGCCGTGCGCTCCACCAGCACCGTGCGCAGTCCCTCGGAGGCGCCGTACACCGCGGCGCCCAGCCCGGCCGGACCGCCGCCGACCACGATCAGATCGTAGAAGTCGCCGGTCGCGTTGACGGTGAGCCCGACGTGCTCCGCGAGCAGGCTGTCCGAGGGCTGGACCAGCGCGTCACCGGCGGCCGTGATCACCACCGGGCAGCGCTCGGGATCGGCGCCCGCGGCCTCGAGCAGCCGCGCGCCCTCCGGCTCGTCGGCCAGGTACCACCGGTAGGGCAGCTGATTGCGGGCCAGGAACTCGCGCACCTGCGAGGACCGCGGCGACCAGCGGTTGCCGACCACCTTGGTCTCGGTCACCGGTCGATGCTCGCTGCTGCGCCAGGAGTCGAGCAGCCCGTCCAGCACCGGATACAGCTTCTCCTCCGGGGGATCCCACGGCTTGAGCAGGTAGTGGTCCAGGTCGACCACGTTGATGGCGTTGATCGCGGCGTTGGTGTCGGCGTACGCGGTGAGCAGGACGCGGCGGGCATACGGGTGCAGGTCCATGGCCTGCTCCAGGAATTCGATGCCGTCCATGCCCGGCATCCGGTAATCGGCGATCAGGACCGCGACCGGTTGGCCGCGCAGTTTCATCTCACGCAGCGCCTCGAGCGCCTGCGCGCCCGATTCCGCGCGCAGAATCCGGTATTCGGCCCCGTAGCGGCGGCGTAGATCACGGACAACCGCTCGGGAGACCCCGGGATCATCGTCGACGCTCAGGATGGCCGGTTTCGTGGCAGCGGGTGAAGTCACCTATCGAGTATGTACGGTCGTGCGAAACGCAGCGTCAACGTTCGCTCGAGGCGGACGATATGGCCGGTCAGAGCAGGTGGTGCCGGATGAGATCGAGCTCGTCGTTGGTGAGCAGACGTTCGAGGTTCTCGGGGGAGGGGCCGCGGGCGGTGCCTGCTTCGGTGTCGCCGCCCGGCAGCAGCGGAACGTGGTCCGCATGTCGACGATGTAGGAGTGCGCGCAGTTTCACGGCCGATCACCTCACGTTGGACGGGAAAGCTCTGAGGCTGTGTCGTTGCTTCGTCTATCCCGCATTGTGCGCTCGGCATTACAGAATTCGGCGCGCAACATGCTGAATGTGATCCAACTGTCCTCGGATTAAAATACGCATAAACCATGGAACAGGTTCGGGCGCGTAACCACCGGCCCGCCCCGCTGGACCCCGGAGGCCCCGTTGCCGCAGAATCTCGAAGCCGCCATTGACATTTCCGCCCCGCCGGAGCAGGTGTGGCCGGTCGTCGCGGACCTGAAGCGGATGCCGGAGTTCAGCCCGCAGCTGGTGCGGATCCTGCCGCTCGGCTCGCCGAGGAAGGGCACCTGGACGCTGCACCTGAATACCGACGGCAAGCAGTACTGGCCGACCACCGGGCGCATAGTGCGTTTCGAACCGAACCAGGTGTTCGCGTTTCGGATCAACGAGAATCGCTCGATCTGGAGCTACACCCTCGAGCCCACCGCGACCGGCACCCGGCTGGTCGAGCGCCGCGACGTCTCCCGCGGCACCACCTGGCTGTCCCGCAGGCTGATCGCCACCAAACTAGGCGGCGAAGTCCCCTTCGAGTCGGTCCTCGTCCGCGGCATGACCGAAACCCTGGAGAAGATCAAGGCCGCGGTAGAAGGACACAGCTGAGCACGCAGACTTCCGCGTCCGTCGGTGCTTTCTATGGGATAGGGGCCGGTCGAGATGTCCAAGGGTTTCGTTCTCCGCTACGTCGAAGCGTGGTCGACGGACAAAGCCGCGCGGCTGCTCGCGGAACTCGAGGGTCTCGGGTTCCACCTCGGCCACCCTGTGACCGGGGCCATCTCCGAGGTCAGTGCTGGCTGGGAAACAATCGGCGAGCAGGTATTCGTCTCTCGTGATGGGCTCGTGGTCGACTTGTCTTTGCGAAATCGGGACAGGCTGACCTTTCAAATGTGGTTCGACCATCAGACGGATATCGTCTCGTCCGTGCAGCGCGTCGGAAACGGTCTCGTGGTGCACGAATACAGTTTCGACGGCCTGAGCCTCGATGAGCAACAGGTCTCCGTCGAAAGATTGGCGTCGACCATTTTTCATCCGGCCACCGATTTGCGTGCAGCAGTTGTCGACCTGTGGGGCGCAACCGAAGACTTGGATTGGGATGCGATCGTCGCGGGTGGTTCGATCCCGATCGATCCACGACCCGAACTGGTCGCACTGGCGCCGCCGCTGGATGCGCGGCACGGTGAGTTGTCCGAGGTCCCGCACCGACGCGCCGGTGAACTGATCATCCGTTCGACCCTCTGATCCCAGGTACGGAAGGGTTCAGGCGTTGGTCGGCCCTCGGTACGGGCCTGGCGAGGAGTCGTTCGACATTCTGGTCTGCACAGCCGACTGGCTTGCGGCAGAAGCGAAGAGGGGTGTGCCGGTCAGTGGGCGCCACGCGCTGATCATGGAACGGATTGATCTCGATGTGGTCGAGCGATATGTGCGGGATTTCGTCGCGCAATTCGATGAACCGACCTGGGGTGAGTTGGCTGAGAAAATTGGGCGGCTCGGGAATTCGAGGACTATCGGGACTGAGGGGGCCGGGGCGCGGTGCGCGGGGAACCCCCTAGGGCGGATCGTTGCTCGGCGGTTCGCCCGCGTCGGCGGGGCGCGGGTGCGTATGTTGCCGGGGTATGCGACGAATGACGCAGTGGGTGGCGGTTGCTGCCGCGGTGACGGTGAGCACCGTGGTACTGGCGGGTTGCGGTAAGGACGAGCCGGGGGCTGAGCGTGATGTCACCGTTGTCGGTACCGGGCAGGTGCGCGGCGCGCCGGACATCTTGAACGCCGACCTCGGGGTGGAGGTGCGTGCGGACAAGGTCTCGGCCGCCGTCGCGAAGGCGAACGAGAAGGCCAAGGCGATGACCGATGCCATGGCCGAGGCGGGCGTGACCCGCGAGGATGTGCGCACCACCGATGTCTCGATCCAGCCGGAGTACGCGGGCGGGACGGACCGGAACACGGTAGTCGGCTACCGCGCGGGCAATTCGGTTCGGGTCGTCGTGCGCGATCTGGCCAAGGCCTCGGCTGTGCTCGACGCGGCGGTCGCCGCGGGCGGCAACGAAACCCGGTTGCGCGGGGTGTCTTTCGCGATCGACGACAACTCGCAGCTGCTCGCCGACGCCCGAGCCCGCGCCTTCGCCGACGCGAAAGCCCGCGCCGAGCAGTACGCCGTACTGGCCGGCGTGCAGCTGTCGGGCGTGCGCACGATCAACGAGGCGAGCAACCGCGAAGAGAGGCCAACGATGTCCGCCCGGGACGCGGCCCCGCAATCCGTCCCACTGGAACCGGGCACCCAGACGGTGACCTTCACGGTGAAGGTCACCTGGGGGCTGCGTTGATCATGCCCGGCGGCTAATTGACGGAGCCCTGGCGGCGCTGATCGAGCACAGCGCCGATGAAAGCCTGTGCCCGCGTTGATCGGAGCGGGCTGCGTCGATCGAGCTCGGCCGGTACGGGGAGCCCCGGCTGCTGATCAGACGGTGGCGGCCTCGGCGTCTACCGACTCGATATCCGAGGTGTCGGCGGTGATGGGGGCGGCCGGGGCGGCGAAGCGGGGCAGCGTGACGACCTGCGCCGCGTAGGAGAGCCCGGCGCCGAACGCGATGAGCAGCGCGGTGTCTCCCGGCTGCGATTCGCCCTTGCGCAGCAGCGATTCCATGGCGAGCGGGATGGACGCGGCCGAGGTGTTGCCGGTCTCCTCGATGTCGTTGGCCAGCGCGCAGTTCTCCGGCAGCTCGAGCACCCTGGCCATGATCTCGATGATCCGGCCGTTGGCCTGGTGCGGGATCATCGCGTTCAGGTCGTCGGTGGACAGCCCGGCACGGTCGACGGCGTCGCGGCACACCTTCTCCAGCGAGTGCGCGGCCCAGCGGAAGACCGCGGTGCCCTCCATCGCGAGGTACGGGCGCACCGCGTCGGTGCCCTTCTCCTCGATCTCACGGAAGAACTCGACCCAGTCCTTGTCCTGGCGGATCGCGTGGGCCTGGGTGCCGTCCGAACCCCACACGGTGGGGCCGATGCCAGGGACGTCGGACGGGCCGACGACGACCGCGCCCGCGCCGTCGGCGAACAGGAACGCGGTGGAGCGATCGGTCGGGTTGATGGTGTCGGTCAGCTTCTCCACGCCGATCACCAGCACGTGGCCCGCGGTGCCGCAGCGCACCAGATCGGAGGCCAGCGCGAGGGCGTGACAGAAGCCCGCGCAACCGGCGGACACGTCGAAGGCGGCCGAGCCGTTCATGCCGAGTTCGGTGGCGATGCGCGGTGCGGCGGCGGGGGTGAGCAGCAGATGGGTTGAGGTCGCGACGATCACGCAGTCGACCTGGTCGGCGTCGACGCCCGCGGATTCGAGCGCACCGCGGGCGGCCGCGACGCTCATGCTCTGCACGGTCTCCACCGCCGAGGCGAAGCGCCGGGTCTTGATCCCGGACCTGGTGCGGATCCACTCGTCGCTGGAGTTGATCGGGCCCGCGACCTCGTCGTTGGTCACGACTCGGGCCGGGCGGTATACGCCGAGCCCGAGGATCGCCGTGTGCTCTGCCCCGCTGGTTTGGGCGATTCGAGCAGCCATCTGCGTCTCCTATGTACCTGCGGCGGCGCCGCCGGGTTGTCCCCGAAGCCTCGAATTGGAACCCTCATCAGCCACGCCCTACGGAACCGTAGACATGAGGCGACCTCATATTAGCCCGAGAATCGCCGTTTTGTCGTGCGTATTCTCACAAGCGGCGGGTATACCCTCGTAGCACGCCAAATGCTCCAGCGGCGTGAAACCCAACTATGTGCGGGCCGTCCTGCACAACGGACGGCTGGCGCGGATTGCGAGGACACCATGCTCGGTCTCGGGATTATCGGGTGGATCATCATCGGCGGTCTTGCCGGGTGGATTGCCAGCAAGATCATGAAGACAGATGCCCAGCAGGGCATTCTGTTGAACATCGTCGTCGGCATCGTGGGTGGCCTACTCGGCGGGTTCCTGCTGAAGCTGCTCGGCGTCGACGTCGAGGGCGGTGGCCTCTGGTTCAGCTTCTTCACCTGCCTCGGTGGCGCGGTGATTCTGCTGTTCCTCGTCGGGTTGGTCACGGGACGCAAAGTCCGTAGCTGACAGCCGTGCCACAGGCTCCCTTCCCGTAAGGTGTGAACGCTTGCGCCGGTCCTGTCGTTGACGGCGCGATCCGACTGCATCTAGCACGAAAGAGGAGCCTGTGGCCCGCCGTCCCACGCCGCCCGGCACGCCTGAACGCACCGGGGTCGGCCATGTCGCCGATCTGGTCCGCAATGCGATTCCCCCGTTGCATCCCGCCGGGCTTCCGTTTGTCGCCGCCCCGCTCGCTGTCGCCGTCGTCGGCGGCAAGCGTAAGTGGGTGCGCCGGACGGGTTTGCTGGCCGCCGCCGCGTGCGCGACCTTCTTCCGGCATCCGAATCGGGTGCCGCCGAACCGTCCCGGTGTGGTGGTCGCGCCCGCCGACGGCGAGATCGCGCTCGTCGACTCCGCCGCTCCCCCCGCGGAACTGGGTCTCGGCGAGCAGCCGCTGCCCCGGGTGAGCATCTTCCTTTCCGTGCTCGACGTGCATGTGCAGCGCACCCCGGTGTCCGGTGTGGTGCGCAGCGTGCTGCATCAGCCGGGGCAGTTCCGTTCCGCCGATCTGCCCGAGGCCAGCGCGGTGAACGAGCGCAACAGCATGGTGCTCGACACCGCGAACGGCGAGCAGGTGGTCGTGGTGCAGATCGCGGGCCTGCTCGCGCGCCGGATCGTCTGCGACGCCCAGGTGGGTGACGTGCTGACGATCGGCGACACCTACGGCCTGATCCGCTTCGGCTCGCGGGTGGACACCTACTTCCCCGCGGGCACCGAGCTGCTCGTCGAGCCGGGGCAGCGCACCATCGGCGGTGAGACCGTGCTCGCGGTGCTCGGGTCCGCGGCCACCAGCGGTTCATGATGGAGGCGGCTGCTCCGACCCAGCGACGGCGGCGCCGCTCCATCCGGTTGCTGCCGAGTGTGGTGACCATTCTCGCGCTGTGCTCCGGCCTGTCCGCGGTGAAGTTCGGGCTGGACAACCAGCTCGACATCGCGCTCGCGATGATCGGCGCCGCCGCGGTGCTGGACACCCTCGACGGCAGGCTGGCCCGCATGCTCGACGCCACCACCAAGATCGGCGCCGAGCTGGACTCGCTCTCCGACGCCATCTCCTTCGGCGTCGCGCCCGCGCTCGTGCTCTACGTGACGCTGTTGCACACCGAGACGGCGGGCTGGATCATCGCGCTGTTGTTCGCGGTGAGCATCGTGCTGCGCCTGGCTCGGTTCAACACCCTGCTCGACGACGACACCCGCCCGGAATGGGAGCGCGAGTACTTCGTCGGCGTGCCCGCGCCCGCGGCCGCGCTCATCGCGATGGTGCCGATCGCGCTGTCGGTGCAGTTCGGCGACGGGTGGTGGCTCGGTTTCTACGCGGTCGCCGCGTGGACCGTGCTTGCCGCGGCGCTGGCCGTGAGCACCGTGCCGACGCTGGCGATGAAGTCGGTGTCGGTGGCGCCGCAGGCGGCCGCCGGGCTGCTGGTGCTGGTGGCACTGGCCGCGGCGCTGCTGGTGACCTATCCGACGGTGCTGCTGTTGATCCTGGTCGCGCTGTATCTGTGCCACATCCCGTTCGCCTGGCATTCGCAGCGCTGGGTCGCCGCGCGCCCGGAAACCTGGCAGCACAAGCCCGCCGAGCGCCGGGCGCAGCGGCGGGCACAGCGGCGTCCGGTGATCCGCCGCCCGGCTATCCGGGGCTCCACCGCGCGGCTGCGGCTGCGCAGGCCCGGCGCCAAAGAACGCGATCTCGACGACCGCACCCGCTGAGCGAAACCCCTGGAGGTCCGGCCTCTTAAGGGCCGGGCTTCTCAACACTGGGATTTCTTAAGGACTTGGCAAGTCCGACCGAGCAGGCTTCCCGGGTATGGACACTCTTGCGACCGCCGGCGGTGTTGGCTTCGGAGGGTTCGGTATCGGCGGGTTCGGCGCGGCCCGCTTCGGCCTGCGGCGGCTGCTCGGTATCGAGTCGTCCTCCGGCGCGGTACGGGGACGCCTGTCCGCGCGGGGGATTGGTACGGTCGTGCCGAGCGGTCGGGCGCGGAGGAAGGTGGCGATGGAGCCGGACGGGTTGCGCGAATTCGAGGAACATCGCCCTCGCCTGTTCGCGCTCGCCTACCGGATGCTCGGCTCGGCCGCGGAAGCCGAGGACGCCGTGCAGGAGACGTATCTGCGCTGGGACGCCGTCGATCGGTCCGAGATCCGTTCCGCGGAAGCCTGGTTGACCACGGTGCTGGTGAATCAGTGTCGCACCTGGCTGGTTTCGGCGCGCGCTCGTCGCGAGACCTACGTCGGGCCCTGGATTCCCGAGCCCGTGCCCACCTCGAACGGTCAGCTGGGTCCGCTGGAGACCGTGGAAGAGCGCGAACTGGTCTCGCTGGCGCTGCTCACCGCGATGGAACGATTGACCCCGGTCGAGCGCGCGGTGTTCGTGCTGCGCGAGGCCTTCGGCTACGCGCATCGCGAGATCGCGGACATGCTCACCATCACAGAAGCCAACTCGCAGCAGATCTTTCGCCGTGCCGGGCAGCGGGTGCGCCAGGATCGCCCGCGCTTCGATGTCCCGCCCGCGCACGCGGGCGAGCTGATCAGCCGGTTCGTGCAGGCGGCCCGCAACGGTGACATGGCGGCGCTGCAACAGCTGCTCGCCGCCGACGTGACCGCGACCGCCGACGGCGGCGGCGAGGTCACCGCGGCGCGGCGGCAGATCGTCGGGTCGAGCAACGTCGCGCGCTATCTGTGCGGTTTGCTGCGCTGGGCGGTGCCCGGCATGCAGATCCATATCGAGGAGATCAACGGCGCGCCCGCCGCGGTCGTCCGGGTCGAGGGGGCGCCGCTGCTGGTCGCGGGCGTCGACCTGGTCGACGGCGCGATCGCCACGTTGCGACTGATCATCAACCCGCAGAAGCTGAAGTATCTCGCCGTGTCCGCCTCCTGATCGGGCGTGACGCGCTTCACGTGCGTGTTTGTCATGGATCGTGGCCCTGTTCGGTCTGGTGTGTGTCGGCCGATCGAAAGGAGTCACAGCATGACCGGACAGCATCGGATCGTCGTCCTCGGTGCCGGATACGCGGGACTGGCGGCAGCTCGCCGTCTCGCGCGCAAGGCACGCGGAGCCGAGATCACCGTCGTCGACGCACGGGAGCGCTTCGTCGAACGCGTACGCCTGCACCAGCAGGCCGCCGGGCAAGAGATTCCCGCCTGGGATATCAGAGAACTGCTGGCGCGCAAGGAGATCGGTTTCGTCCGTGCCCGCGCCGAGTCGATCGATACCGAGGGTAAGCGGGTATTGCTCGATACCGGAACCGAACTCGGCTACGACACGCTCGTGTACACACTGGGCAGCGTCGCCGATCTGTCCGGCGTACCCGGTGTGGCCCGGTACGCGTACTCGGTGGCGACACCGGAGGACGCGGACCGGTTCGTCGCGCCGAGCGGGACCGTCGCGGTGGTCGGTAGCGGCTCCACCGGCATCGAGCTGGCCGCGGAACTGGGCGAGTCCCGGCCCGACCTGCGCGTGCTGCTGCTCGGTTCGGAGGCGCCCGGTGCCTGGCTCTCGCCGCGGGCGCAGGCGCACATCACCCGTGTGCTCGACCGGCTCGGTGTCGAGATCCATTCGGACGCCAAGGTTATCGAGGTGACCCCGGCGGGCGTGCGGCTCGCGGACGGCACCCTGATCGAGGCCGCCGCCACGGTGTGGACGGCCGGTTTCGGGGTGCCCGACCTGGCGCGCCGATCCGGCATCGCCGTGGACGGCATGGGCAGGGTGTGCACCGACACCACGTTGCGCTCGATCTCGCATCCGGATGTCTACGCGGCCGGAGACTGTGCCGTGGTCGCGGGTCCCGGTGACCGGTCGCTGCGGATGGCCTGTGCGACCGCGCTGCCCGGCGGCAAGCAGGTCGCCGACGCCATCGCCGCGCGGCTGCGCGGGGCGCGACCGCGACCGCTGCGGTTCCGCTATTTCGGTCAGGCCATGAGCCTGGGGCGGCGCGACGGCATCATCCAGTCGCTGCATGCCGACGATTCCCCGGCCCGGTTCGTGCTGACCGGACGGACAGCGGCCTGGGCGAAAGAGCAGGTGGTGCGCGGCGCGGCGCGCGCGACCCAGCCCTAGTCCTGGCTTGGGGGCTGGCGCTGCGCGGGCTTCGGGGCGGTGTCGCGGGGCGCGGCACGGCATCGGATGCGTCAACTCAGGGTTGACGATGGGGTTGCGTCAACCTATCGTTGACGCATGACCTCTTCAACGCCCCGCCTCGACGACTTGATCGACGGCATCAAGAAGGCCCGTCCCGACAACGTGCTCGACCAACTGTCCGACGCCGTGGTCGTCGGCGACCACCTCGGCGAGGTGGCCGATCACCTGATCGGCCACTTCGTGGACCAGGCCCGCCGCGCGGGCGCCTCGTGGACCGATATCGGCGGCAGCATGGGTGTCACCAAGCAGGCCGCACAGAAGCGGTTCGTGCCCAAGGCGCCCGGCGATGCCGCCGAGGCCGCACAGATGGATCCCAACGCCGGATTCGCGCGCTTCACCCCGCGTGCGCGCGCGGTCGTGGTAGCCGCGCAGGAGTCCGCCCGCAACTCGGGCAACGACCAGATCACCGTCGCGCACCTGCTGCTCGGACTGCTGTCGGAGTCGGAAGGCCTTGCGGTGAAAGAGATCATCACCCAGGGCGTCGATCCGGCGGACCTGGCGGCCGCGGCGACCGCGGCGTTGCCCGCCAAGGCGGACAAGCTGCCCGCGCTCATCCCGTTCGACGCCGAGGCCAAGAAGGCGCTCGAATTGACCTTCCGTGAGGCACTTCGCCTCGGGCACAACTACATCGGGACCGAACACATCCTGCTCGCGCTGCTCGAACAGGAGAACGGCACCGGGCTGCTGGCCGGTGGCGGACTCGACAAAGCCGAGGTCGAGGCGCACCTGGTGGAAGTGCTTTCGGTGCTGGCGGCCGGACAGCAATGAGCAGGCCACGGCCGACCGGCGCGGCGGCTCCGGGCGATCCGTGCCGCACGAAGGGCGGGTCGGCAGCGCCACGACGGTGGGTTCGGCCTGGCGCGGGCGGCCTGACGTCACGCCCGCCCGCGTAGCCCACCGCCCCACCGTGGCCAGCGCGCTTGGGGTTTCGGCTCGGAGATGAGCGAACCACGGCCGGTGTCGGTGACGAACAGCGGCAGGTGCGGTGCGAGCTCGTCGAGCACGGTACGGGTGTTGCCGCCCTGCGCGGCGCGGTACTCCGGCATGGTCAGCCCGACGATCTGCAGGAATCGCACACGACCGTGCGGGGTTTCGATGGTGCCGAGCTCCGGGTCGTCGGTGAAGCCGACGGCATGGATGCCGGAGTCCGGCTGGTCGGCGGCGATCGGTCCGTTCGCTTTGATGGTGTGTCCCGGCTCGAACCACTTGCCGGACTGGAAGACATAGCGAGCCAGGTTCTGCAGGAAGTTCGCGGGCCAGGCGGGCGGTTCGGTGTCGGTGCCCGCGCGCACCAGGCGGAAGGTCAGCTCGAAGCCCCAGCCGGATTCCGCGGGGTTGTCCCATTCCTTTTCGTACAGCTCGGTCATGCCGTAACTGATGTAGTGCCAATGCGGGACCGGCTCGGTGCGCGGATAGGCGCTGATCCCGTCGAGCGGATCCGGCCCGCCGAGTGACCAGCGGTGATCGGTGGCCCAATGGAAAGGTTCGGTCGTGCCGTACAGCGGCTGCAATGCGTCGTCGATGGCCTTCCAGCCGGGTGCTTCACTCACACCGCCACCCTAAGTCCGCCGCCCCGCGTGGCGCTGGGCGGATTGTGTTGGCGGGCAGCCGGTGCCGCGCGTCGCGGGCTACGGCACGTTGCGGGCGAGCTCGTCGAGCCAGGCGGCGGCCGAGGCGTCGCTCGGCGCGCGCCAATCACCGCGCGGGGACAGCGAACCGCCGGAACCGACCTTCGGCGCGTTGGGCAGGGTCGAGCGTTTGAACTGGCTGGTCTGCACGAATCGGCGCAGGAACTCCGCGAGCCAGTGCTTGATGGTCGGCAGGTCGTAGGCGTTGCGCTGATCGGCCGGAATCAGATCGGGCCAGCTGCCGCGGCCGGGATCCGACCACGCGTGCCGGGCGAGGTAGGCGATGCGGCTCGGCCGGTAGCCGAACCGCAGCAGGTAGTACAGGTGGAAGTCCTGCAACTCGTAGGGCCCCACGGTGGCCTCGGAACTCTGGCTCGGGGCCGTACCGCCGTCGGATCGCGCGGCGCCGGTGTCGGGCACCAGTTCCGGCGAGATCTCGGTGCGCAGAATGGAATCGAGCACCTCGCCGGCCGCGGGCCCGAACTCGCCGGTGGCGACCGACCACGCGATCAGGTACTTGATCAGGGTTTTCGGCACCGAGGCGTTCACGCTGTAGTGCGCCATGTGGTCGCCGACCCCGAAAGTGCACCAGCCGAGCGCGAGTTCGCTGAGATCGCCGGTGCCGAGCACCAGCGCTCCGTGCTGGTTCGCCAGCCGGAACAGGTGCGAAGTGCGTTCGCCCGCTTGCACGTTCTCGTAGGTGACGTCGTATTGCGCGACGCCGTCGGCGGCCGGATGCCCGAGGTCGCGCAGCATCTGGGTGGCCGAGGGGCGGATGTCGATCTCGTGCGCGGTGACCCCGAGCGCGTCCATCAGCCGGTGCGCGTCGGTACGGGTCCTGGTGCTAGTCGCGAAGCCGGGCATGGTGTAGGCCAGCACATTCGCCCTGGGCAGGCCGAGCCGATCCATGGTCTTCGCCGCGACGATGAGCGCCAGCGTGGAGTCCAGCCCACCGGAGACCCCGAGCACCACCCGCTCGGTGCCGGTGGCTCGCAGTCGGGTGCTCAACCCTTCCACCTGTATGTGCTGTACCTCGGCGCAGCGCTCGTTGCGCACCGCCGGATCGGCGGGAACGTAAGGGAAGCGCTCGATTTCGCGGCGCAGCGGCACGGCCGCCCGTGGGATCGGCAGCCGCACGTCGATGCGGCGCATCCGGGCCAGTCGCTCGCGGTGATCGTGCACATTGTCGGCAAAGCTGGTGGTGCGCAACCGATCAGCGGCCAGTCGCCGCAGGTCGAGATCGGCGGTGACCAGCTGCGGCCGGTCGGCGAAGCGTGCGCCCTCGGCGAGCAGGTCGCCGTTCTCGCACACCATGGCCTGCCCGTCCCAGGCCAGGTCGGTGGTCGATTCGCCGTGTCCCGCAGCCGAATACAGGTACGCGGCCAGGTAGCGCGCCGAGTGCGAGGTGCACAGCGCGCGGCGGTAATCGGCCTTGCCGATGACGATATTGCTCGCCGACAGATTGACCAGCACGGTGGCCCCGGCCAATGCCGCATAACCGCTGGGCGGCAACGGAACCCAGCCGTCCTCGCAGATTTCCAGATGAAAAACGAAACCGTCGAGATTGCTCGCCGAGAACAACAGATCCGCGCCGAACGGCACCCGCTGACCGGCGATGGTGATGTGGGTGTCGAGATTTTCTCTGGCTGCGGCGAATTGCCGCTTCTCGTAGAACTCACGATAATTCGGAAGATAGCTCTTCGGCACGGCGCCGAGTATCACGCCCGCGGATATCGCGATCGCGCAATTGAACAGTCGTCCCTGCGCGCGCACCGGCGCGCCGACCACGAGCACGGTGTCGAGGCGCGCGCTCGCGGCCACCACCTCGGCCAGCGCGGCCTGCACCGCGTCGTCGAGCGCGTCCTGGTGGAACAGGTCGTCCGCGGTGTAGCAGGAGAGCCCGAGCTCGGGGAACACGGTCAGCACCGCGCCGTCGGCCGCAGCCTGCTCGGCCAGCAGCAGGGTCTGCGCCACGTTGTCCGCCGGGTCAGCGACCCGCACCAGGGGCACGGCCACCGCCACCCGCGCGAAGTCGTGCCGGTACAGCGAATCGAAGGGCAGGTCGTGCACGGCCGTCCCCCTTAGCGGAGAATATCGAAAATGATCATGATTCCCTTCCGCAATCTACGCCGCCCTGCGGGCCGCTAAGCTATAGCGATGGCGGATGAAACGGATTCCGACCTAATCGCGGGGGAACGTCGCGCCGATCTGCTGCGCGCGCTTTCTTATGTGTCGACAGAGTCGCAGCCGGACGGCAGTTATGTCGTCAACGGCGACCTTCCCCCCGAAGTGGCGCCCCCTTTTATTCGGGCGATCATGCGGGTCGAGGCTGAGCTGTTGCTGCACGACGCGGAGCTGGTCACGGTGGAGGGCGGCGAGCCGCGCACGCCGGAGGAGCGCAGGACCGATGCCTTCGTGGCGTTGGTGCTGCGGGTCGACGACCGCGCCTGAGCCGAGCACATCGACCTTGCACTCGGCACCCCCGAGTGCTAGAAATGGCATTGGCACTCTCTACCGGTGAGTGCCAGGTCGGGACGGTGAGACCGGGTTCCATCGACACCCCCGGTCGTCCGTCGCGGGCACCGAACCTGGCCAGCGTAATGGGGCGATCCAACCTGCGGTCGTCCTGTGTGTCAGCCATATACATGGAGGATCTCAACAACGCCATGGCCAAGACAATTGCGTACGACGAAGAGGCCCGTCGCGGTCTCGAGCGGGGCCTCAATGCCCTCGCTGACGCGGTCAAGGTGACGCTGGGCCCGAAGGGTCGCAACGTTGTCCTGGAGAAGAAGTGGGGCGCCCCCACGATCACCAACGATGGTGTGTCCATCGCCAAGGAGATCGAGCTGGAGGACCCGTACGAGAAGATCGGCGCCGAGCTGGTCAAGGAAGTCGCCAAGAAGACCGACGACGTCGCGGGCGACGGCACCACCACCGCCACTGTGCTCGCCCAGGCGCTCGTGCGTGAGGGCCTGCGCAACGTCGCGGCCGGCGCCAACCCCCTCGGCCTGAAGCGCGGCATCGAGAAGGCCGTCGAGGCCGTCACCGCCAAGCTGCTCGACACCGCCAAGGAGATCGATACCAAGGAGCAGATCGCTGCTACCGCCGGTATCTCCGCGGGCGACTCGTCCATCGGTGAGCTCATCGCCGAAGCCATGGACAAGGTCGGCAAGGAAGGCGTCATCACCGTCGAGGAGAGCAACACCTTCGGTCTCCAGCTGGAGCTGACCGAGGGCATGCGCTTCGACAAGGGCTACATCTCGGGTTACTTCGTCACCGACCCGGAGCGTCAGGAAGCGGTCCTCGAGGATCCGTACATCCTGCTCGTCGGCTCGAAGGTCTCGACCGTCAAGGACCTGCTGCCGCTGCTGGAGAAGGTCATCCAGGCCGGCAAGCCGCTGCTGATCATCGCCGAGGACGTCGAGGGCGAGGCCCTGTCCACCCTGGTGGTCAACAAGATCCGTGGCACCTTCAAGTCCGTCGCCGTCAAGGCTCCGGGCTTCGGTGACCGCCGCAAGGCGCAGCTCGCCGACATCGGCATCCTCACCGGTGGCGAGGTCATCACCGAAGAGGTCGGCCTCTCGCTGGAGACCGCTGGCATCGAGCTGCTCGGCCAGGCCCGCAAGGTCGTCATCACCAAGGACGAGACCACCATCGTCGAGGGCGCGGGCGACGCGGAGGCCATCAAGGGCCGTGTCGCGCAGATCCGTGCCGAGATCGAGAACTCGGACTCCGACTACGACCGCGAGAAGCTGCAGGAGCGCCTGGCCAAGCTGGCCGGCGGTGTCGCGGTGATCAAGGCCGGCGCCGCGACCGAGGTCGAGCTCAAGGAGCGCAAGCACCGCATCGAAGATGCCGTGCGTAACGCGAAGGCCGCCGTCGAAGAGGGCATCGTCGCCGGTGGTGGCGTCGCGCTGCTGCAGTCGGCCCCCGCGCTCGACGATCTGACCCTGACCGGCGACGAGGCGACCGGTGCGAACATCGTGCGCGTCGCGCTGTCGGCTCCGCTGAAGCAGATCGCCTTCAACGCCGGCCTGGAGCCGGGCGTTGTCGCCGAGAAGGTCTCGAACCTGCCCGCGGGTCACGGCCTGAACGCCGACTCGGGCGCCTACGAGGACCTGCTGGCCGCCGGCGTTGCCGACCCGGTCAAGGTCACCCGCTCGGCGCTGCAGAACGCGGCGTCCATCGCGGCGCTGTTCCTCACCACCGAGGCCGTCGTCGCCGACAAGCCGGAGAAGGCCGCCGCTCCCGCGGGCGACCCGACCGGTGGCATGGGTGGCATGGACTTCTGAGTCCTGCCTCCCGGCAACACCTGCAGTACACCGAAAGCCGGTCCACCCTCGGGTGGGCCGGCTTTCGGCTTTGTCGCGGCGTTTCTCGCGCCTGCTCAGCGCTCAGATCCCGGTCACCGCGCGGACGGTGAACGGTCCCGGCGTGCCTTGGCCCATCGGGCCGCCCTTGTCGAATTGTGAGGCGACGACCAGGAGCCGGTCCGCCATGCGCACCAATGTGGTTGGCAGGTCCAGGGATTCGTCGGTCAGCTGGGCGTCCAGGGTGGCCGTCGTCGCGTCGTCGGCGAGCGTCCAGCGCGAGATCGTGTCGGTCTTGTTCTGCACCGCCCACAGGGTGTTGTCGTGCAGTTCCAGCCCATCGCCGAACTTCAGGTCACCGCCGCGCAGCGCGACCTTGCGCGTCTGCCCTGCGCCGCCGGGGGTGAGATCGATCCGGTAGAGCTCGCCGAGGTTCATGTCGACGACCAGCAGGTAGCGTCCTGCGGGATCGGCCACGATGCCGTTGAGGGTGTAGCCACTCGGATCATGCGGGGCGAGAACGGTATTCAGGTCGAATTGCGCGGTGAGTTCGCCGCGGCCGCCGTGCGCGGCGGCGGTGGCGAGCTGCTCGGCGGTGACGCGATAGACCACGCCGCGCACCGAATCGGTCAGGTAGGCCGTGCCGTCCGGCGTCACGGCCAGGTCGTTGATGAATCTGGGTGTCGTTGCGGCGACATCGAATCGGGCGATCAGCGCGCGAGTAGCGGTGTCGTACACCGCGGCTCCGGTGGACGAGTCCGTCACCCAGAGTCTGCCCGCCTGATCGACTTTCACGCCGTTGGCGGTCTTGCGCCCGTCGGTCCCCTCGGGCAGGAAGACCTCGGCCGCCGCGGCGCCGGGGGTGGCGCGGTAGATCGCGCCGGTGGTGAACGAGCCGACGTAGGTGTCGCCGGTGCGCGGGTCGGCGGCGATGCCCTCGGGGTAGGCGTGCTCGCTCGGCAGCGTGTAGGCGGTGCTGATTCGGGTGCTCTGGGCGGTGGGGGTGGGTGCCGCGGCGTCGTCGGTGCCGCAGGCCGCGATCGCGCCGCAGGCCAGGGCGATGGCCAGGGTCGAAAGGCGACGTCGGGTGGAGTGCTGCATGATCAGGCCTCTCATCATTGGATGTGCCCGAATCTAGATTAGAGTTCTAACATCCGTCAAGAATCTAATGCTCGGATGGGCGGATACGATCGGGTGATGACGTCCCTGCCTTCCGCCGAGCGTGTCGGTTCGTATGTGAAGCGCGCCGAGCAGGCTCTGCAGACGGCCAAGCACGCCGCGTTGAAGCCGGCGGGCGTCACCGTGCCGCAGTACGCCGCGCTGCTGCACCTCGACGAGAACCCCGGCATCTCGGCCGCCGCACTGGCTCGGCTCTGCGGTGTCACGCCGCCGACGATGAACACCATCCTGTCCAACCTGCAGGAGCGCGGTCTGATCGAGCGGACCCCGCACGCGTGGCACAAGAACATCCTGGAGACCAGGCTGACCGAGGCGGGTACCGCGGTGATGCGGGACGCCGACGCCCGTGCGGTGCGGGTGGAGCGCGCGGTCGCCGCCGGTTTCACCGACGCCGAACGCGCCACGCTGCAGGAGTTGCTCACCCGTTGTGCGGACCTGTTCGACTCGGTGCAGCCCGAAACACCTTCCGTCACAAAGGGGTAACCGTCGGAGTGTCGGCGGGCCGGGGGATCGCTTGCGACTCTTGGCGTTCGGTCAATTCGGAGCGTATTCGCAGATGGGATGAATCCGACTTAACGGGCGGACCAGTTCGGTTTTCCGAATAATTCTATGAATTCCCGTCAAAATCGACCACGCCTGTTGTGACCGAACTGTTAGAACTGTTTCGGCAAACATTCAGTGACAGGGCAGCTCTCGGCAATCAGAAGAAGTCTCGGACGGTCTGAAAAACTGTTTTCCGTGCTCGGAAGGATTCTGTTAAGAGCCGCGCGTCTCGCTTTCGTTGCGGTCGCATTGGGTGTGCAACGAACCTGCCAACCCTCGGCAAACGCCCGGTCAGGCCATGGTTGAAACTAACCGCCCGATCGATGTGGAGCCCTTCTGACGCTTCTGTATTGTCTGGCCCAATGTCTCAGGATGCGAATACGGGTCGAATGTATGCCGGGCAACCCGTCGAGGACCGGCAACGTCAGCGGCGTGCGCGTTTTCTGGAATCAGGCCTGACGGTCTTCGCACGCGACGGCTACGCCAATAGTTCGGTCGGCGCCATCTGTAAGGACGCCGGACTCTCCTCGCGACAGTTCTACGAGGAGTTCACCGGCCGCGAGTCCTTACTACTAGAGCTGTACGAGCAGATCGATCGGGAATCGCGCGACGCGGTGGCCAAGGCGCTGGAATCGAAGACCGACGCGAGCGTGCTCGAGATCATCGACGCCTCCGTGCGCGCCTACGTCGAGTCCATCGGCTCGGATCCGCGCAAGGCGCGCGTGGCGCTGGTCGAGGTGGTCGGCGCGGGCCCCAAGGTGGAGAAGTTCCGGTTGGAGCTGCGCCGGGTGTGGGGCTCGCTGCTGGCCGGAGCCGCGGAGGACGCGGCGCTGCAGGGGGAGATCCCGACCGGCGACTACGAGATGCGCGTGCTGGCCGTCATCGGCGCGGTCAACTACGTGGTGGATTCGTGGAGCGGCGCCGACCCTCGCCCGCCGCTCGACGATGTGATCAGGGTGCTGAGCAGGGTGATCATGGGAGCCGTCCGGGCTTGACCCGGCCATGGCGCGGTAGCGTGCCCGGCATGGAGACGGTCCCGATCCAGATGCCGGACGGCAGCACGGTGCCGGTTCGGTTGCTTCCCGCCTCGGGTGCGCACCGGCATCCGGTCACTCCGGACGCCCCGCGCCCGGTGCTGGTGATCGTGCCGGGTCTCGGGGTGCCCGGCGAGTACTACGACGGTTTCGCCCTGGGTTTGTCCCGGCGCGGCTTCGACGTGGCCATCGGTGAGTTGCGTGGCAACGGGGCGAGCACGCCGAAGCCGAGCGCCGCGAGCACCTACGGCTACCACGAGCTGGTCTCGGTCGACTTCCCGGCGATCTTCCAGGTGGTGCGCGATCGGTTCCCGGCGAGCACGCCGTACCTGCTCGGGCACAGCATGGGCGGTCAGCTCGCCGTGATGTACGCCTCGCGGATCCGCGGCAGGCTCGGCGGGCTGATCCTGATCGCCTCCGGCACGCCGTATCACCGTGGCTACCGGGGACTTTCGGGTCCGGGCATGCTCGTCGGCACCGCGGCCGTCTCGCTGACGGCGAACCTGGCCGGCTTCTGGCCGGGCGACCGGATCTCGATGGGTTTCGGCAGGCAGTCCAAGGTGTTGATCTCGGACTGGGCCCGGCTCGCGCGCACCGGCCGGTTCGTGCCGGTCGGCGCCGATATCGACTACGAGGAACGGATCGCCCGGCTGAAGCTGCCGGTGCTGTCGATCACCATGACCGGCGACGAACTCACCCCGCCCGGCTCGGCCGAGCACCTGCTCGGCAAGCTGCCCAAGGCGGAGGTGAGCACCTGGCACGCGCCGCAGCCGTTGGGGCACAACGGCTGGATCCGCGACTACACCGGCACGGTGGACCGGATCGAGAAGTGGTTGCGCGACCGTTAGTGGTGCCTGCGCGGTGTCTCGAGGTGCCGGGCGAACCCGTCGAGCATCGCGTCGACGCCGATATCGAAATGGTCGGCCGGTGCCGTGTCCTCGGTCGCATCGTGGTCCGCGCGTACCGCGGCGATGGTGGAGCTGAGCAGGTGACCGAGCACGTACTCGCGCAGGCACTGCGTCAGCTGCGCGGCGACCTGTGCCGGAAAGCCCGCGCCCTGCAGGTGTTCCACCAGCCAGCCGCCGGTCTCCAGCGCGGACTCGCTGCGCACCGGCCGAGTCGCGAACACCGGCACCGCGTTCGGATGCCGCCGCAGCGTGGAGCGCAACCGATGGGTGTAGGCGCGCATGAGTTCGCGCCACGGCTCCTGCCAGGGCAGCGATGCCATGTCCAGCTCGCTGAACATGGTCGCGGCCACCGCGTCGAACAGGTCCTGCTGATCGGCGAAATGCCGGTAGGCCGCCATCGGGTCGGCGCCGAGCGCCGCGCCGAGCCTGCGCATGGAGAAACCGTCGACCCCGGTCTCGTCGATGAGCCGCAACGCGACCGCGGCGATGTGATCGCGGTTCAACGAGACTCGGCGCTGCGGGGCGGCGCTGCGACGTTTCGGCTGTGCGGCGGTGTTCTCGGCCTGCACGACTGTTCCTCCCTGGCCGGGTCTACGGCGTAGATGACTGCACTACACCGTAGGCCCCTGCCGCGGGAAGTGCCGCTATTTGCCTCGCTCGATCAGCATCTGGGTGAAGAACTCGTAGATCAGGCCCGCCTGGAAGGCCGACTGCTTGTTGTCCGCCGCGCCGCCGTGGCCGCCCTCGATGTTCTCGTGGTACCAGAACTCGTGGCCCTGCTCCTCCAGCAGTGCGGCCATCTTGCGGGCGTGTCCGGGGTGCACCCGATCGTCGCGGGTGGAGGTGGTGAGCAGGATCGGCGGGTAGGCCACGTCGGCGCGGGCGTTCTGGTAGGGCGAGTACTTGCTGATGTACTCCCATTCCTCGGGCTTGTCCGGATCGCCGTACTCGGCGACCCAGGACGCGCCCGCGAGCAGCAGGTGATAGCGCTTCATGTCCAGCAGCGGCACCTGGCACACGATCGCGCCGAACAGCTGCGGGTAGCGGGTCAGCATCACGCCCATCAGCAGGCCGCCGTTGCTGCCGCCCACCGCGCCGAGCTGGTCCGCGGTCGTGATGCCACGGGCCACAAGGTCTTTCGCGATCGCCGCGAAATCCTCGTACACCTTGTGCCGATGCTGCTTCTGCACCGAGGTGTGCCACTGCGGGCCGTACTCGCCGCCGCCGCGGATGTTGGTCATCACCCAGGTGCCGCCGCGTTCGAGCCAGCCCATGCCGGACGCGCCGCTGTAGGCGGGCGTGCGGGAGACCTCGAAGCCGCCGTAGCCGGACATCACGGTCGGGCCGGGCGTGCCCTTGCGGTCGCGATGCCGGATCACGAAGTACGGCACCGCGGTGCCGTCGTCGGAGGTGGCGAAGAACTGCTCGGTCTCGATGCCGTCGGCGTCGAAGAACCCCGGCTCCTGCTTGAGCTGGGTGGTCGGCCCGCCGACCGAGCCGGCCAGCAGCGTGGCGGGTGTGGTGAAACCACTGGTGGTGAGCATGAATTCGTCGCCGCCCTCCAGCGGGTCGAGGTTCATCACGCTGGTGGTCGCCATCGGCGGGGTGTCGGCCAGCGACTCCCGGCGCCAGCCGCCCGCGCCCGGGGTCAGCACGTACAGCTTGGTCTGCACGTCTTCCAGGGTGATCAGCAGCAGGTGCCGTTCGGTCCAGCCGTAACCGTGCAGCGAGGTGTGCGCGTCCGGGGTGAAGAGCACCTCGAATTCCCGTGCGCCCGCGAGGAACCGCTCGAAGTCGGTGGCCAGCAGCGCGCCCGCGGGGTAGGTGTGACCGCCGACCTCCCACGGCGACTTCAGCCGGACGAGCAGCCAATCCTTGTACCAGGATTCGCTGGCGTCGGTCGGGGTGTCCAGGTGGGTGAGCGCGCCGTCGGCGCCGATCAGGTAGACCTCCTCGTTGAAGAAGTCGGTGGCGCGGCCGACGAAATGCCGCTCGTAGCCCGGGGTCCGGTCATAACCCGCCGAGACCGCGACGTCCTGCGCCGTGCCCTCGAAGACGGTCTCGGCGTCCGCGAGCTCGGTGCCGCGCCGCCAGCGCTTGGCGATGCGCGGATACCCGGAATCGGTGAGCGAGCCGGGCCCGAAATCGGTGCCGATGTAGACCGAATCCAGGTCGATCCAGCGCACTTCGGACTTCGCCTCGGGCAGGAAGTACCCGCCGTCCGCCGGCGCGATGAACGCCCTTGTCCCGAGGTCGAATTCGCGCACCACCTTGGCGTCCGCGCCGCCGCGGGACAGGCTGATCAGCGCGCGCGACTGCTCGGGCCGCAGTACCGCGGCCCCGCCCCACACCCAGTTCTCCTCCTCGGCGGCGGCCAGCGCGTCCAGGTCGATCAGCACGTCCCAGTCCGGCGCCTCCTTGGCGTACTCGGCGAACGTGGTGCGCCGCCACAGGCCGCGGGGATGCTCGGCATCGCGCCAGAAGTTGTAGAGCCACCGGCCGCGCCGTCCCGGATAGGCGATCTTGGTGTCGGTGTCGAGCATGTCCAGGATGCGGTGCTCGAGTTCGCTGAACCGGTCGGAGGAGGCGAACCGCTCGACGACGACGTCGTTGTGCGCCCGCGCCCAATCGAGGGCTCGCTCGCCGGTCACTTCTTCGAGCCAGAGGTAAGGATCGGTCACGTTCTGCTCAACGCCGCTCATCCCCACATTGTTGCCGAGCGGCGCGGATGCGCACGTGGGGGTTACCACAGGTGTGCTACGTCGACCACGATGCGCGAGCCGGTGCCGGGGCCGTCGAGGGTGAACACCCGCATCGGCAGCCGGGCGCGCACGCCGAGGCCGACGGTGGTCTGGCCTTCGAACGAGCCGGCCAACGCGACCTGGCGGAAGGTGCGGTAACCGGCCAGGTCGGCCAGCTCGGCGCGGTTCGCCGGTTGGTAGGTGGCATGGCCCGCGTCGTTGTACGCGGGTGCGAGCACAACGACGTTCAGGAACGCGCCGCCGCGCAATGCGACCGGCGTGCCGGACCCGTCCGCGCGCACCCGGTCGACGTAGCCGACCCGGTAGCCGGCCACCGGCCCGGCGAGATCGATGACCAGCCGATCGAAGCAGTCGTGTCTGCCGGTGCGCAGGCCGGTGACCGGCGCGGTGGACATCGTGGGATCGGTTTTGTCGAGCGAACCCCACACCAATCCGCAGTAGGAGGGAGTCGCCGTGGCCGCGCCCGGCACGAGCCAGAGGCCGGCGCACAGTGCGACGGAGGCGATCAGGATGAACATGCGACGCATGCCGCACCGCCTTCAGGGCAGTAAGAACGAAGCACTCGGTGAATCGGGCGAATTGGACACGCTGTTACCGCTCGGGGCCCGATTGCGGTCAAGGCGGATTGCGCCGATCCGCGCGAGCGCGGGCCTGCGGGTTCGCTCGCCACCGTGCGTCGCCGTGGCCGAGGCGGCGCCGCCAGTAGGATCGCAGCTCCGAGGCCGGTCCGATCCAGGAGGTTCGCGGTTGCCGCACTTTCTCTGGGAGCAGCACTGCTGTCTGCCGCTGCTGCCATCGGCGCGGATCGCGGACCTGACGCGGTACCCGCTCGGGTCGTACCTGTCGGTGAACGTCGGATATTCGGCGCAGTCGAACGCGGATTCGCTGGCGCTGCTGCGGCAGTTCCGCGCTGCTGCGGCGGCCGACGAGCGATTTCGGTTGGTGGGCAAGCACTCCGACATCGGCCACCCGGAAACTCTGGCGCTGGCTTTCGATCTCGAGGACTCGGGCCCGCTCGACGGGGACCTGGACAACGTCGCGCTGTTCTACGAGTTGGGTGTGCGTTCGCTGCTGCCGACCTACAACCACGCCAACGCGGCCGGGTGCGGATGCCTGGACACCGAGGACACCGGGCTCACCGGCTACGGCAGGGACCTGGTACGCACACTCAACGAGGTCGGCATGTTCGTCGACGGCTCGCACTGTTCCCGGCGCACCGCGCTGGATCTGGCCACGCACTCGCACGCGCCGGTGATCTACAGCCACTCCAATTTCGCCGCGCTCTGGGCGCATCCGCGCAACATCACCGATGAACAGGCGCGGGCATGCGCGGCCACCGGCGGGGTGATCGGGCTCAATGGGGTGGGGATCTTCCTGGGGCACAACGCCGCCGACGCGGCGGGCGCGCGGATCGAGGCGCTGGCCGACCAGGTCGAGTACGGTGTGGAGCTGGTCGGCATCGAGCACATCGGGATCGGCTCGGACTATTCGTTCGACGCCGAGGACTTCAACGACATGCTGCGCCGGCATCCCGAGGCGTTCTCCGAGTCGTACACGAAATGGGGCCCGCTGCAATGGGTCCCGCCGGAGGACCTACTCGGCCTCGGCGCGGTGCCCGGCCTGGACGAGGTGCTCGCCCGCCGCGGCTTCAGCGCCGCCGAGCGAGCAGCGGTGTTCGGCGGCAACTTCGCCCGCGTCGCCGCCCAGGTCTGGCGGGACTAGATCGAACGGTGACGAGGTGGTCCCCGATGTGCCGTCCACGCCGTGGACCGACGCGGGTTACCGCGGATCGACGCCGAACCGACGGGGTGGTATCGCGGACGAGCCGGATCGGCGGGGTGGAGGCGGTGTCGTCGATCGGCGGCCGGGGTGGGAACGGATGCGTGCCGGTGGGCCGGCGCACCCGCCGATCGATCCGCTCGCGGCGGTCGGCGACAGCGAGTGCGGACCGTTCGGTCTCCGGTCGATCCGGGCCGCGACCGTGGCCGGTCGGGCCGGTGCGGCGGTGTTGTGGGGGACGGGTGGGCCAACTCGCGGCGACGGAGTTAGGCTCGGGGGCGTGACTTCCCATTACGACGTTGTCGTTCTCGGTGCCGGTCCTGGCGGTTACGTCGCCGCCATACGTGCGGCACAGTTAGGCCTCCGTACCGCGATCGTCGAGCAAAAGTACTGGGGCGGTGTGTGCCTCAACGTTGGCTGCATCCCTTCCAAGGCGCTGCTGCGTAACGCTGAGCTGGCACACATCTTCACCAAGGAAGCCAAGACCTTCGGGATCTCGGGCCAGGTGGACTTCGACTTCGGTGTGGCCTTCGATCGCAGCCGCAAGGTGGCCGACGGCCGGGTCAAGGGCGTCCACTTCCTGATGAAGAAGAACAAGATCGACGAGTTCGACGGCAAGGGCACCTTCACCGACGCGAACACGCTGTCGGTCGAGCTGTCCAAGGGCGGAACCGAGACCGTCACGTTCGACAACGTGATCATCGCGACGGGCACCGTCACCAAGCTGCTGCCCGGCACCCAGCTCAGCGCCAACGTGGTCACCTACGAGGAGCAGATCCTCACCCGTGACCTGCCCGGCTCGATCCTGATCGTCGGCGCGGGCGCCATCGGCATGGAGTTCGCCTACGTCCTGAAGAACTACGGCGTCGACGTGCGCATCGTCGAGTTCCTCGATCGCGCGCTGCCGAACGAGGACGTCGACGTCTCCAAGGAGATCACCAAGCAGTACAAGAAGCTCGGCATCACCATCACCACCGGTGCGGCCGTGCAGTCCATCGACGACGACGGCTCGAAGGTCACCGTCTCGATCAAGGACAACAAGTCCGGCAACGTGGAGACGGTCACCGTCGACAAGGTGCTGCAGGCCGTCGGCTTCGCGCCCCGGGTCGAGGGCTACGGCCTCGAGACGGCGGGCGTGCAGCTCACCGACCGAGGCGCCATCGCGATCGACGACTACATGCGCACCAACGTCGCGCACATCTACGCCATCGGTGACGTCACCGCCAAGCTGCAGCTGGCGCACGTCGCGGAGGCGCAGGGCGTGGTCGCCGCCGAGACCATCGCGGGCGCGGACACCGTCACCCTCGGCGACTACCGGATGATGCCGCGCGCCACCTTCTGCCAGCCGCAGGTCGCCAGCTTCGGGCTGACCGAGCAGCAGGCCCGCGACGAGGGCTACGACGTGAAGGTCGCGACCTTCCCGTTCACCGCCAACGGCAAGGCGCACGGTCTCGCCGATCCGACCGGCTTCGTCAAGCTCGTCGCCGACAACAAGTACGGCGAGCTGCTCGGCGGCCACCTCATCGGCCCGGACGTCTCGGAGCTGCTGCCCGAGCTGACCCTGGCGCAGAAGTGGGATCTCACGGTCAACGAGCTGACCCGCAACGTGCACACGCACCCGACGCTCAGCGAAGCCCTGCAGGAGGCCTTCCACGGCCTCGCCGGGCACATGATCAACTTCTGAGTTCCGCACAAAACGGTGGCGTCCTGCCCGGACGCCACCGTTTTCGTCTGCCGTGCGGCATCTTTCCCGCGCCCGGCCCGGTGCGTGCGCAGCGCGGCGATGGTAGACAGCAGTGATGCGGAAGTGGCTCATCGGCGGTGCGCTGGTCCTGGTCGTGCTCCTGGTGCTGGCGGTCGGCGGGTACTACCTGATGAACTCGCGCAGCTTCCAGCTGGCCGGGCGGCTGGTGCACCGGGTCGACACGGCCGACAAGGTCGTCGCGTTGACCCTGGACGACGGTCCGACCGAGCGCACCCCCGAGGTGCTCGAAACCCTGGCGGCCGCGGGGATTCCGGCGACCTTCTACCTGGTGGGCAGCGACCTCGCCGCCCGTCCCGAGTACGGCAGGGCGATCGCCGCGGCGGGCCACGAGATCGGCAACCACAGCTACCACCACCGCCGAATGGTCTTCACCTCCGCCGACACGGTCCGCGACGAGATCGAGCGCACCGACGCCGAGATCGCGAAAACCGGCTACCGGGGCGAGGTTACGTTCCGCCCGCCGTACGGCAAGAAGCTCTGGTCGCTGCCGAAGTACCTGTCCGACCACGACCGCACGACGGTGACCTGGGATGTCGAGCCGTCCACCGGGGCGTCGGATACCAGCGACGGGATCGTGGCACAGACGGTGCGTGAGGTGCGTCCTGGCTCGATCATCATCCTGCACGTCATGCATCGGTGGGCGGGCCCGGCGCTGGCCGCGATACCGCGCATCGTCAGCGAACTCCGCGCCGCCGGCTATCGCTTCGTCACGGTCGCGGAGTTGCTGCGGCACTGATCAGAGCATGCCGTAGGCGTGGGTCGGGGTGAGCAGCGCGAGCGCGCGGCGATCGGCGACCATGGCCCGGCGGTAGTCGTCCCAGTCGGGATGCTCGCCGTTGGCGGCGCGGTAGTAGTCGACCAAGGCCTGCACGGTCTCGTCGTGCGGGTCCTCGGCCACCGGTGTGACCGAGGCGATGGCCTCGATGACGGCGTAGGCGTAGAAATCCGCGCGGGTGACGTGGATTGCGGCCCACGGTTCGCGCACCAGATTGTGGTATTTCGCGCGGTCGGCGGTGATCGAGACGCGGACGCGGCCGTCCGCACCGATCACGTGCAGCACGTTCGACAGCTGCGGCCGGCCGTTGCGGCGGATCGTGGTCAGCACCGACCTGGGTTGGCTGCGGGCGAAGTCGACTGCCTGAGCTAGTTCCATGCCGATAGCAACCCGTGGTGATCCAGGTCTCTTCCCCGCTTCACTCGCGGTGGTAGGCCGCCTGTGCCTGGTGCACCCGCGGCATGTTCCGCTCGACCACCTGGATCAGCGCCTCCAGCTGGTCCGCGATCTCGGCGCCGAGGTCGGTGAGGGTGTATTCGACGCGCGGCGGGATGGTTTCGTGCACCTCGCGATGCACCATGCCGTCGCGCTCCAGGGCCTGCAGGGTCTGCGACAGCATGCGTTCGCTCACACCGTCGACGCGGCGCCGCAGGGCGCTGAACCGGTAGGGCCCGTCGCGCAGCGCGACCAGCGCGAGGATGCCCCAGCGGCTGGCCACATTCTGCAAAACCGGCCGTGACGTGCAGTCCTTCGCGAAGACGTCGGCTTCGAGGGTTGGATCGTCCAGTTCAGGCGACGCGCTGCGCCCGGTCTCGCCGGAAAATCCTGTGCTCATGCGCCCAATGGTACCCAACGTTCGGAAAGTAGTGTATGAATGAATAGTACTTACTAATAGTTAGCACTAACTGAACGCGTCAATCTCTGGAGGTAAGACCATGACCGTCGCCGTCACCGGGGCCAGTGGGCAGCTGGGCCGTCTTGTCGTCGAATCGCTGCTGCGCGCGGACGCCGGGCCGATCGTGGCGATCGTGCGCGATCCGCAGCGCGTCGCCGAGCTGGCCGAACGCGGTGTGCAGGTCAGGCAGGCGGGCTACGACGACGCCGCGGCGCTCGATCGCGCGCTGGCCGGTGTCGACCGGTTGCTGCTCGTGTCCGGGAACGAGTTCGGCGCGCGAGTCGCCCAGCACACCAATGTCATTCGCGCCGCAGAGCGGGCCGGCGTGCGACTGCTCGCCTACACCAGCATTCCGCGCGGCGCCGACAATCCGCTCATCCTGGCGCAGGAGCACATCGGCACCGAGGCGGTGCTCGCCGAATCGACTGTCCCGCATGTGATCCTGCGCAACAGCTGGTATTGGGAGAACTACCTCGGCGGCCTCGCGCACACCGTCGAGTCGGGCGTGCTGCACGGTGCCGCGGGTGCGGGCCGGGTATCGGGCGCGGCTCGTGCCGACTACGCCGATGCGGCCGCGCAGGTGCTCACCACCGACGGGCACGAGGGGCAGATCTATGAGCTCGGCGGCGACGAGCACCTCACCTATGCCGAACTGGCCCAGGTGATCTCGACGGCGGCGGGCAAGCCGGTGCGCTACGAGAATCTCGCCGAGGCGGACTATCTCGCGGCCCTGGTGCGTGCCGGTCTGCCCGAGGATTACGCGCGGGCACTGGCCGACGCGGACACGGGCATCGCCGCGGGCGTGCTCGACGTCACCAGCGGTCACCTGCAGAAGCTGCTCGGTCGCCCGTCTACTCCCGCGCTCGAGGTCTTCCGCGCCGCGCTCGCCTGATTGCGCCTCCGTGCGCGTTGATTCCGCCCCGCGGTGCGCGGCGAGGTCGCCTTGGCGGCCTCGCCGCGCGCGGCTGTTTTCCTCAAACCCATTGCACGAGTTGCAGGATGATGCCGTTCGGATCGCGCATCTGGAAGTAGCGCTCGCCCCATTCCTCGGTCTCGAGTTGCGTCACGATCGGTACGCCCTCGCCCTGTAACCGGGCGAACTCGGCATCGATGTCGGTCACCACGAACACGACGAGCAGTCCCTCGCCCGCACTGCCCGCGATGCTCGCCGGCTTGAAGGACTTCAGGCCGGTGCGCAGGTAGATGACGTTCATCCCGGCGTCGGGGCGTTCCAGGGAGACGAAGCCGTCGGCGGACATCTGCTCGGTGAAGCCGAGGTGGTCGATGAGGAAGCGGGCCGAGGCCTGCGGGTCGGCGACGTTGAGGGAGATGGCGGAAGCGGTGATGTTCAAGGGGGTCCTCCTCGGCTCGGGAAAAACTCTATACTATGTACGCTGTACTTTGTAGAAGAATTCTCGATGGGCCGCACTATGACCCGCGTCACACCGATACCATCGGATCGACCATGGCGAGGAGGCAGGGTGGCAGACGGCGCGACACGAGGCCGCGGCAAGCAGGAGCGCAGCGGCGCGGGTGATCCCGTGCGCACACTGGAGTTGCTGTGGCGGGTGCCCGGCAGTCAGGCGCGCGGGCCGAAGCAGCGCAGCAGCGTCGACGCCGTGGTCGGCGCGGCCATCGAGATCGCCGACACCGCGGGGATCGAGGCGCTCACCATGCGTGCGGTCGCGACCGCACTCGGCATGACCCCGATGGCGACCTACACCTATGTGCCGGGCAAGGCCGAACTGCTCGACCTCATGGTGGACCAGGTCTACGGCGCGATGGCGCGCACCGATCTGGACGAATTGCCCTGGCGCGCAAGGGTGACCGCGATCGCGGGGGAGAATCGCGCACTGCTGGCCCGGCATCCGTGGCTGGCCTACCTGCCGACCACCCGGCCCCCGCTCGGGCCCGGTCAGTCCGCCAAGTACGACCACGAGCTCCGTGCGTTCGAGGGTCTCGGCCTGGACGACCTCACCATGGACGCCGCGCTCACCTTCGTCCTCGGCTTCGTGAACTCCGTGGCGCGCATCGCGATCGACTCCGCCCGCGCCGCGGTCGACAGCGGCATGTCCGACCCGCAGTGGTGGGACCGCGCCGCCCCGCTGCTCGCTCGGCTCGTCGATCCGCGGCAGTATCCGGTGGCTACCCGCGTTGGCACCACGGCGGGTCAGGCCCACGATGCCGCCTACAGCGCCGACCACGCCTACGACTTCGGCCTCGCCCGCCTGCTGGACGGCCTGGCGGTGCTCATCGAAAACCGCTGAGGCCGTAGCGTTTCGCGCTGCTCCGGTGCGGCGTCCAGGAGCTTCGGCACCACCCCCGACGAGGAACTAGACGCCGTCGCGTTGGATGCGGAGCGCGGTGATGGTGGCGGCAAGACCCTCGTATTGGTTTACGAGCAGGACGATTTCGATCAGGCTGCGCTCGTCGTAGTGTTCGGCGAGTGCGCTCCAGTGGGCGTCGTCGAGGTCACGGGTGTGCACCAGCTGATCGACCGCGGCGAGCAGGGCGCGGTGCTTGGCGGACCAGTCGGGCGCGTCCGGGCCGGTGCGCAGCCGCTCGAGGATCTCCGGGGTCACGCCCGCGCGTTTGCCGAGCCGGATGTGATGGTCCATCTCGTACTCGCACCCCCGCAGGTGCGCGACCCGGATGATCACCAGCTCCGATTCGTGCCTGGGCAGCCTGCCGCCCGGCATGAGCTTGCCCGAATAGTGCAGCCAGCCACGGAACAGCCCCTTGGTCCGGCCGAGGGTGCTGAACAGGTGCGCGTCCGTGGTGCCCGCGGCCCGGGACAGTACCCGCCAGACCACCCAGTTGACCGGGCCGAGTTCGCGTATCCGGCCGGGGGAAATACGTGGTCGCAGCGCTGCATCCATGCTGGTCGGCACCTCCGCGTGATCGATGAGCGCCCGGGCGGTGCCGGGCCGCCGGGTCAGCCTACCGGCGAGTTCGCCGCCGATCGAGGGCTGTGCGCGGGGTTCGCGGCGACCGGGGTGCCGAATTGCCTGCGCACCCTGGGGATTACCCGGTTACGATCGGATTCGTGGGCAGCTGGGCGGCGCGTGGGGGACAGCCGGAGCTCGCCGTGCCGTCGGCCATGGGTCGTCGGTCCGGCGGCAGCGGTAGCGCGCGCTAGCACGCCCCGGAAGACGTGGAGAGGCGGACGAGCTCGACATGCTGGTGAGGGTCAGGCCCGGGGCGCAGCTCTCCGGTGCCGAACAAGAATTCGTCGAATGCCTGCGGTCGTATCCGTCGCCCGCCCTCGCCATGGTCGATCTACCGGTCGCCGAGCGGCGCATCGATGCGGTGGTCTGGACGCCGCGCGGGCTCACCGTGCTGGAGGTCAGGGGCTTCCAGCGCAGGCAGAGCGGCATCCTCAACCTGTCCGTCGACGGCCCGTGGAAGATCAGCGACGCCGAGGCCGCCCTGGACGATCGGCCCGGCCGCCCGTCCGACCGGCTGGAGAACGCCATGGTCGCGGTGAAGCACACGCTGGAGCGGGCGCTGCTCGACGCGGGGCATGTCTGCGGCGCGGTGGTGCTGGTGCCGTTCCGCGGCGCGGTGGTCCGGCCCTCGCGCACCAACCTGCGGCCCGGTCTGGACGTGGTCGTCGGCAATGTCTCCGACGCCACCGAACTGCGCATCTACCTCGAAGGCTTCTCCGCGGGCCCGCGACGCTGGACCGCCGATCGGGTGATCGGCGACTGCGCCGCGCTCGGGCTCGGGGACCTGACCCCGTCGCGCGCGGAGCTGGTCGCCGCGGGCTTCGAGCAGGTGGCCCAGGAATCCCCGAGCGTCATCCCGCGCCCGCCCAAGCCGCGGGCCGAGCCGACGCCGGGCGTCGCGACCAAGCGGCAGTCCTACGCGGGCTGGGGCGTCGTCGCACTGGCGCTGGTTGGCATGGTCGTGGTGCTCGGCGTGATCGCCAATTCGCTGGTGCACGACTCGTCGCAGCCGCACCCGGTGACCAGCACCACCAGTCCGACGCCGTCGCCGCCGCCGTACCAGCCGAAGTCCTGCTTTCCGTTCCAGACGGACTGCTGACCCCGGCGGGCTCAGATCGCCATCGCCGTCCGTACCGCGTCCGCCGCGGCGGCGCCGCCCGCACCCGTGGCGGTGACGCGGCCCGCCTGCAGGATGTAGCAGCGTTGTGCCGCTTGCAAAGCGAAGCCGATGTGCTGCTCCACCAGTAGCACGCTCAACCCGCCGCGCCGGGTCAGATCGACGATGGTGCGCTCGATCTCGGCGACCACGGACGGCTGGATGCCCTCGGTGGGTTCGTCGAGGATGAGCAGCTTGGGCTCGGTGATCAGCGCACGGGCGATCGCCAGCTGCTGTCGCTGCCCGCCGGAGAGCAGCCCGGCCTTGCGCGGCAACAGCTCCCGCAGTGCGGGGAACAGATCGAGCGCCTCGTCGATCGAGGCCTTGCCGCGCTTGCGTCCGTCGGCGACCACCTGCAGGTTCTCCGCGGTGGTCAACTGCGGGAAACTCTGTTGTCCCTGTGGCACATACGCGATGCCGCGGCGCACCCGCCGCGACGGCGACAGTTTGGTGAGCACCTCGCCGTCGAATCGGATCTGACCCGACCAGGTGCCGATCAGCCCGACCGCCGTGCGCAGCAGGGTGGTCTTGCCCGCGCCGTTGTGGCCGAGCACGGCGACGACGCTGTCGTCCGGAACCGTCACCGAGACACCGTGGATCACCTCGGTGCGACCGTAGCCGGAATGGAGGTCGACGAGCTCGAGCATCAGGCGGACTCCTTGTTCGAGGCGTGATCGTGTGCGGCGGCAACCTCTTCGAGGTCGGAGCCGATCGCCGCGGCGGTGCCGAGATAGACCTGCTGCACCAGCGGATCGGCCTGCACCTGTGCCACGGTGCCCTCGCTGAGCACCTGTCCGCCCGCGAGCACGGTCACCGAGCTCGCGAAGGCCCGCATGAAGTCCATGTCGTGCTCGACCACCACGATGACCCGGTCGCCGCCGATGCGGCGCAACAGGTTTCCGGTTTCCTCGCGTTCCTCGGCACTCATGCCCGCGACCGGTTCGTCGAGCAGCAGCACCGACGCGTGCTGCACCAGCAGCATGCCGATCTCGAGCCACTGCTTCTGGCCGTGCGCGAGCACGCCCGCGGGCCGGTCACGCAGGCCGCCGAGGCCGGTGAGCTCCATGGCCTCCTCGATGCGCGGCAGCACCGACCGGCGGCGGCGCAGCATGGTGCGCACGGAACGCCCCGCGCCGGCGGCGATGTCGAGATTCTGCAGGACACTGAGCTGTTCGAACACGCTGGCGGTCTGGAAGGTGCGCCCGACGCCGAGCCTGGCGATCTGATGCACCTTCTTGCCGAGCAATTCGACGCCGGTCTTCTGCGCCGATCCGGTGGCACTCACCAAACCGGTGATCGCGTCGATGAGCGTTGTCTTCCCGGCCCCGTTGGGGCCGATCAGGAAGCGCAGATCACCTTGCAGCACAGTCAGATCGACGTCGGTCACCGCTTGGAATCCGTCGAAACTCACCGAGAGACCGCGGATTTCGAGGTATTCACGGGACATGCTCGCGGTGGCGCCGGGCAGCGGCGGCGTGGTCATCGCGCCTCCGCTCGCACCGGTTCCGGCAGCGGCGTTGTCGGGGCAGCACGTCGAGATCTATTGTCCAGCAGCCCTTTCAGTAGCGGCCAAGCGCCCGCCAAGCCGGCTGGAACGAAACCGATCACCATGATGAACAACACCCCTTGCAGATAGGTCCACCCGGACGGGAACTGCTCGGACAACGCCGTCTGCGCCCACGCCACCCCGATCGCGCCGAGCACCGGACCGAGCAGCGTGGTCCGCCCGCCGATCGCGACGCCGATCAGGAACGCGATGGAGGGCACGACGCCGATGTCGGCGGGCGAGATGATGCCGACGATCGGGGTGAACAGCGCACCGGCGATGCCGGCGAAGAACGCCGCGACCACGTACGCGACGATCTTCACGTTGGCCGGGTCGTAGCCGAGGAAGCGCACCCGCTCCTCCTGATCCCGCACCGCGACAAGCAGTTCCCCGTAGCGGCTGTGCATCAGCTGCCGCGCCAGCGCCACCACCACGAGCAGCGTGCCCGCCGCGAGGAAGAACAGCATCCGCCGATTCGCCGGGTCGGCGAGCTTGAAGCCGAATAACGCCCGGAAGTCCGACAACCCGGTGAAGCCGCCGATGGCCTGCTGCCCGGTCAGCAGGATCGCCAGCGCCGCGGCCAGCGCCTGGCTCAGAATGGCGAAGTACGCGCCCTTGACCCTGCGCTTGAAGACGCCGTAGCCGAGCACCGCCGCGACCAGCGCGGGCAGTACCGCGATGGCGAGCAGCGTGACCGGTGCGGACGCGAAAGGCTGCCAGAACGCGGGTAGTTCAGCGATGCCGGCGATCTCCATGAACTCGGGCACCCCGTTGCCGAGCCGGGCCGCGTCGGCCAGTTGCAGATGCATCGCCATGAGGTAGGCGCCGAGGCCGAAGAACACACCCTGCCCGAGCGTGAGCATTCCCCCTCGGCCCCACGCCAATCCGATGCCGACGGCCACGATGGCGAAGCACAGGAATTTCGCGAGCAGATTCAGGCGGAAGTCGCTGAGCACCGCGGGAGCGACCGCGAACAACAGGATCGCTGCGATCCCGAAGCCGCCGAGGGCGGTCCAGGTGGAGTGCTCGCGCCACCGGCGTGTCGCCTTGGTCATACGAGACTCCTTGTCCTGGTGAGGAACAGGCCCTGCGGCCGGACCTGGAGGAAGACGACGATGGCGACGAAGACGATGACCTTCGCGATCGACGCGGTCGTCGAGTACTCGATGAACGAGTTGAGCAGCCCGAGCGCGAAGGCCGCGAGCACCGTGCCCTTGATCTGGCCGAGCCCGCCGATCACCACCACGAGAAACGCGTCGATCAGATAGCTCTGGCCGATGGTGGGGCTGGTCGAACCGATCAGGGTCAACGCGACCCCCGCGATGCCGGCCAGCCCCGACCCGATGAAGAAGGTGCTGATATCGGTGAAACGGCTGGACACACCGCTGGTTTCGGCCAGGTCGCGGTTCTGCACCACGGCGCGGATGCGCCTGCCCAGCGGCGTCGTCCGCAAGACCGTGGCCAGTGCGAGCACCGCGGCGACGGCGAGCACCAGGATGAACAGGCGGCTCTTCGGCACCACCGCGCCCAGGATCGTCACTCCGCCGCTGAGCCATTCGGGCGCGAGCACGTTCTTGGCGGGTGCGCCGAAGAGATCGCGGGCCAGCTGCTGCAGCACCAGCCCGACGCCGAAGGTGACAAGCAGCGTGTCCAGCGGCCGGGTGTACATCCAGCGGATCAGGCCCATCTCCAGTGCCGCGCCGAGTAGGCCGCCGACCAGGAAGCCGACCGGCAAGGACACCGCAAGTGCCGCGCCGGTCGACGAGATGACCTGCTGCACAACATAGGTCGTGTAGCAACCGGCCATGATGAATTCACCGTGCGCCATGTTGATCACGCCCATCTGGCCGAAGGTCAGGGCAAGGCCGAGCGCGGCGAGCAGCAGAATCGAACCCAGGCTCAGCCCCGTGAAGAGCTGGCCGACAACGACATCCATCTACTTGAGGCCCTTGGCCCACTCGTAGGACTTCAGATACGGGTCGGGCGTGACGGCCTTGCCCGAATCCCACACGGTGTAGATGAGCCCGTCCGGCCGGATCTCGCCGATTCGCGCGGTCTTGGTGATGTGGTGGTTGGCGCCGTCGATGGTGACCAGTCCTTCCGGCGCCTCGAAGCTCACGCCGTCCGCCGCGGCCTGCACGTCGGCCACCTGGAACGACTTCGCCTTCTCGACGGTGTTCTTCCACAGGAAGACCGAGGCGTAGGCGGCCTCCATCGGGTCCGAGGTCGGCTTGTCGGCGCCGAAGGCGGCCTTGTAGTCGGCCACGAACTTCTTGTTCACCGGGGTGTCCACGGTCTGGTAGTAGTTCCACGCGGTGAGCTGGCCCGCGATGTTCTGCGCGCCGATGCCGGCGACCTCCTCCTCGGCGATGGAGACCGAAACCACCGGCATCTCGGCGGCTTTGAGGCCTGCACTGGTGTACTCGCGGAAGAAGGCGACGTTCGAATCGCCATTGAGGGTGTTGAACACCGCGCCCGCCTTGGCGTTTCGCACCTTGTTCACGATGGTGGAGAAGTCGGTGGAGCCGAGCGGGGTGTAGTCCTCGCCCTTGATCTCGATGCCGTTGGCCTGCGCGTACGCCTTGATCTCCCGATTGGCCGTCTGCGGGAAGACGTAGTCGGAGCCGACCAGGTACAGCGAGGTGATGCCCTGCTGTTTCAGGTAATCCAGCGCCGGAACGATCTGCTGGTTGGTCGTCGCGCCGGTGTAGAAGATGTTCTTGCTGTCCTCCAGTCCCTCGTACTGGACCGGGTAGTACAGCAGTGCGTTCAGGTTCTCGAACTTGGGCTTCATCGCCTTGCGGCTCGACGAGGTCCAGCCGCCGAACACCGCGGCGACACAGTCGGAGCTGATCAACTTCTCGGCCTTCTCGGCGAAGGTCTTCGGATCCGACGCGCCGTCCTCGAGCACCAGCTCGATCCGCTTGCCGAGCACGCCGCCCGCGGCGTTGATCTGATCGACCGCCAGCTTGGTCGAATTGGCGACGGTCACCTCGGAGATCGCCATCGTGCCCGACAGCGAGTGCAGCGAACCGATCTTGATCGAGTCCTTCGAGGTGTCCACGCAGGAGGCCGCGTTCGAGCCCGTGGTCGAGGCATCGTCGCGGGCGCCGCACGCGGTCAGCAACAGCCCGGCGAGCGCCACCGCGGTCGGTACCGCCATCGCCTTGGCCATGCGCCGGGAGCGGAGTCGAGGGATGGCACGGAAATCTGACATGGGGCGGACCCTTCTCACTTCATCAGGCAGAACTCGCGGCGCGCAGTGCGCCGCGGCGAATTCATCCCGTCTTTGCCCCGGTCAGCGCGGTGGACCGGCCGCGGGCGGCGGGGGTCTTCGTGGTCCGAACGTTAGACAGAAGTTGTTGCGGCGGAATATCTCTCGATGACGAGTCCGTTTCGTCTGTTTCGTCCGTGTGAACCCTTGGTGGTTACCACCTGGTGAACTCGGCGCGGGCGGCCCATGCTTACGGTTGCGTAGCGTGACCGCGGTGGGGCACGCTGCGTTTGTACAACGTCAGAACGGCCGAACCCGGGAGGACCGTCGTGGGTCACTACAAGGCGAACGTGCGAGACATCGAGTTCAACCTGTTCGAGGTGTTCGGGCTGGACAAGCTCCTCGACACCGGTGCTTACGGTGATCTGGACTCCGAGACCGTGCGCGAGATCCTCGCCGAGGTGAAGCGGCTGGCCGAGGGCCCGATCGCGGAATCGTTCGCGGCCGCCGATCGCGATCCGGTGGTCTTCGACCCGGCCACCCACTCCATCTCGGTGCCCGACGCGTTGCGCAAGACCATCACGGCCGTGCACGAGGCGGACTGGAGCAGGCTCGGGCTGCCCGAGGGCATGGGCGGCACGCCCGCGCCCGCCGCGGTGGTCTGGGCGGTGCAGGAGATGATCAACTGCGCCAACCCGTCGGCGAGCTTCTTCAACATGGGTCCGGTGATGGCCTCGGTGCTCTACAACGTCGGCACCGAGCAGCAGCGGCACTGGGCCACCGCGGGCTACGAGCGGGGCTGGCAGGGCACCATGGTGCTCACCGAGCCGGACGCGGGCTCCGATGTCGGTGCGGGCCGCACCAAGGCGATCGAGCAGCCCGACGGCACCTGGCACATCGAGGGCGTCAAGCGGTTCATCTCCGGCGGCGATGTCGGCGACACCGCCGAGAACGTCTTCCATCTGGTCTTGGCGCGGCCCGAAGGGGCCGGTCCCGGCACCAAGGGTCTGTCGCTGTTCTACGTGCCCAAGTTCCTGTTCGACCCCGAGACGCTCGAGCTCGGCGATCGCAACGGCGTGTTCGCGACCAATGTCGAGCACAAGATGGGCCTGAAGTCCTCGCCCACCTGTGAGCTGACCTTCGGCGGCGACGTGCCCGCGGTCGGCTGGCTGGTCGGCGACGTGCACAACGGCATCGCGCAGATGTTCCAGGTGATCGAGAACGCCCGCATGATGGTCGGCATCAAGTCCTCCGGCACGCTGTCGACCGGTTACCTGAACGCGCTCGACTACGCCAAGGAGCGGGTCCAGGGCGCCGACCTGACCCAGATGACCGACAAGGCCGCGCCGCGCGTGACCATCACCCACCACCCGGACGTGCGCCGCTCGCTGGCCTTGCAGAAGGCCTACGCGGAAGGCCTGCGCGCGGTCTACCTGTACACCGCGGCACATCAGGATGCTGATGTGGCACAGCTGGTTTCGGGTGCGGACGCCGAATTGGCGCATCGGGTCGACGATCTGCTGCTGCCGATCGTCAAGGGTGTCGGCTCGGAACGGGCCTACCAGTACCTGACCGAGTCGCTGCAGACCTTCGGCGGCTCGGGATATCTGCAGGACTACCCGATCGAGCAGTACATCCGGGACGCGAAGATCGACTCGCTGTACGAGGGCACCACCGCCATCCAGGCGCAGGACTTCTTCTTCCGCAAGATCATTCGGGACAAGGGCGTGGCGATCGGGCACGTCACCGGTCAGATCGAGGCCTTCCTCGACACCAAGAGCGGGCGCTTCGAGACCGAACGCGAGCTGCTGCGTACGGCTTTGGCGGACGTGCAGGCGATGGCGGCCACCCTCACCGGCTATCTGATGGCGGGACAGCAGGATCCGGCCGAGCTGTACAAGGTCGGCCTCGGCTCGGTGCGCTTCCTGCTCTCGGTCGGCGACCTGCTCATCGGCTGGCGGCTACTGGTGCAGGCCGAGATCGCGGCCGCCGCGCTCGCCGCGGAGGCGGCGCCGAAGGATCGGCCGTTCTATACCGGAAAGATCGGTGCGGCAAGCTTTTTCGCCAAGAACGTGCTCCCGCAGCTCACCGCGAACAAGGCGATCATCGCGGCGATCGACAACGACATCATGAAGCTGGACGAGGCGGCCTTCTAGGCCGCCGCCGGTCCGGCGCTCAGTCGGCGAGCAGCTTCAGCACCACGGGACGCGAGAGCGTGCCCGATACCCGGCGGGCGAGCTGGTTGGCGCTCGCGCCCGTCGCGTGCGCGTCGCGCAGGGCCTCGGCCAGTTCGGCACGGGCGGCCTCGGCCGCGGCCTGCGCCTCGCGCAGGCGCCGCGCGGCCCGATCGACCGCGGTATCGGGATCGAGCGGTGCCTCGGGATCGAGCGAGGTCTCGAGGTCGACAGCGGCCTCGGGGCTGACTGCGGGCTCGGGACCGACTGCGGCCTCGGGACCGAGCGCGGCCTCGGGTTGGAGCGAGATCCCTGGTTGGAGCGGGGTCTCGGGATCGGTTGCGGTGGCTCGGGCCTGCGCGGTGGCGGATCGGTGCGCAGACTCGGTAGTCAACCCGTTGACCGGCTCGGCATCGAGTGCGCCGGCGGGCTCGCGACGCTGGTAGTCGCGGGGGAAGTTGCGCATCGCCGCGCGGGCGAACTCCTGCATGAACTCGCGGGTCGCGTCCTTGTCCTCGGCGGCGGCGCCGAGCAGCAGCCTGGTGGTCTGCGGGACCGCGAGACTCCAGTTGGACATGCCGCAGAGCGCGAGCAGCAGGTGCCCGGCGAATCGGGCGTCGACGCCGAATTGGTCGATGGCCCTGGCGAATTTCCGCTCGTAGTTCTGCGCGCGCCACCCATCGATGTCGTGCGCGTCCACGCCGCGGTGCAGCCCCTCCCACAGCAGCAGGCGCAGCAGCTGCGGGTTGTTGTTGTGATAGTCGAACAGCTTCGCGACGTAGCGGCCCGGGTCGGTCTCGGTCAACGGCTGGACCACATCCATGAATTCCCGCATGGTGTCGATCAGGATGACGTCGAACAGCTTGTCCTTGCTGCCGAACAGGCCGTAGATCCGTTCCTTGTTCACCCCCGCCGCCTCCGCGATGCGGTCGACGCGCGCCCCGGCCAGGCCGTATGCGGCGAATTCGTTTCGGGCGGCACGCAGCAGCGCCTGCTTGGTCGCGTCGCTGCGCTTCATCGTTGCCGTCATGGGTTCGACTTTACCAGCCCATTAAACCAACTATTTGGTTGACAGTGTGCCGACCGCGGACCTACTGTCGTCCACATGGCAACGCAGACCCTCCTCCCGGCCGGTGCCCCGGCCACCGCGCCCACCCTCAGCGCTGCGCCGCGCACCCACACGGCGCGCACCCTGCCTGTTTTCGTGTTGTCCGCTTTGCTCGCCACCGGACAGATGTATGTCCCGATTCCCCTGTTCACCGCCATGAAAGCGGACTGGAACGTCGGCTCGGGCGTGATGACCTGGATCATCAGCGCGTTCGCCTTCGGCTACGCGGGCGGGTTCGTACTCTTCGGTCCGCTCTCGGATCGCTACGGCCATCGCAAGGTGCTGATGACCGGCATGCTGGTCGCCGCGGTGGTCACGCTGTTGACCGGCCTGGCCTTCAGTGCCCCGGTGGCGGTCGCGCTGCGCGTCGTGCAGGGGCTGGTCGTCGGCTCGATTCCGCCCGCGATCATGGCCTACGTCGCCACCCGCATCACGCCCGCGCATCGCGCCGTGGTGACGATGTCCATCGCCACCTCGTTCCTGGCCGCGACGGTGGTCGCGCAAATCGTCTCGCAGGCGGTGGTCGCCTCGTTCCCGTGGCGCACCGTATTCCTCGCCTCCGCAATCCTTTTCGCCGTGCTCGCGGTCGCGCTGCGCAAGCTGATGCTCGATGACGCGCCGACCGGGCGGGAACTGCCGCTGCGGCACAGCTATGCCGCGATCCCCGCGGTGTTCCGGCTGCTGCCCCTGGTGCCGATGCTGGTGGCGGGTGCGATGAGCATGGCGGTGATGGTCGGCATCTACACCGGTCTCGAACTGACCGGCGTGGTCACTGGTTCCGGCGAGCTGCTCGCCCTGCGTGCGGGCGCCCTGCCGGTGATGCTGTTGCTGCCGTTGCTCGCGGTGCCGCTGGCGCGGCTGTCCAAGCACAGCCAGATCGTGCTCGGCGTGCTGGTCGCCGCCGCGGCGATGGTCGCGGCCACCTTCGAGGGCAGCCACCTCGCCGTGCTGACCGTGCTGCTCGCCGTCATGGTCGGCGGTCTCGGCGTGATCGCCCCCGCCGTTTTGCAGAGCGCGGGGGAATTGGGCGGCGAATCACGGGCCGCCGCGATGTCTGTCGCGATGTTCAGCTTCTACGTCGGCGCCACGGTGGGCCCGCTGGTCGCCGCTGCCGCCGCGCCGCACGGTTTCGCGGCCCTGGCCTGGACGCTGGCCGGGCTCCTGGTCGCGGCGCTCGGCATGACGGTGCTCGGCCTCGCGCTGCAACGCCGAACCGGGTCGAAGGCGCCCGCCCTGGCCTGAGTATCGGCGAGACATCAAGGCCGACACCGCGATCCGGCGGTGTCGGCCTTGTCGTTCGTGGTCGTTACTTCAGCACGTAGGGCGAGACCGAGCTGCGGTGCTCGCTGATGTCGAGCACCTTGCCGAGCGGCGGGAAGGCGCGCTGTGGACAGTTGGTGCGATCGCAGACGCGGCAGCCCGCGCCGATGGGCGTTGGCTGGACCTCGTCGAGATCGATGCCGTCGGCGTAGATCACCCGGCCCGCATGGCGCAGTTCGCAGCCGAGGCCGATGGCGAAGGTCTTGCTCGGCTGCCCGTATCGGGTGGCGCGGCGCTCCACCGTGCGGGCCACCCAGAGATATTTGCGTCCGTCGGGCATCTGCGCGATCTGGGTCATGATCTTGCCCGGGTAGGCGAAGGTCTCGTAGACGTTCCAGAGCGGACAGGTGCCGCCGCTGGCGGAGAAGTGGAAACCGGTCGCGGACTGGCGTTTCGACATGTTGCCCGCCCGGTCGACCCGGACGAAGGAGAACGGCACCCCGCGCAGCTTCGGGCGCTGCAGCGTCGAGAGCCGGTGGCAGATGGTCTCGTAGCTCTGGCTGAAGAACGCCGAGAGCCGCTCGATGTCGTACCGGAAGTCCTCGGCGACCTCGTGAAAGTGCGTGTACGGCAACACGGTTGCCGCGGCGAAGTAGTTCGCCAACCCGAGCATGGCCAGCTTCCTGGTGTCCTCGGAGGCGAAATTGCCTTCCTCGACCAGCTTTTCGAGCAGCTCACCGCATTCGAAGTAGGCGAGCTCGGCGGCCAGCTTGAAGGTGCGCTGTCCGCCGGACAGGTGCGGTGCGATCTCGAGCCGCTGGGTCTGTTCGTCGTAGCGGTGCAGCACGCCATCGCCGAGGTCGATCCGCTCGACGATGCGCACGTCGTGCGAGCGCAGGATGCGGGCGACCTCGCTGCTCACGTCGCCGCCGTGGAAGCGGATGCGGGCAGTGAGTTCCTCTGCGGCGGTGTCCAATTCGTGGATGTAGTTCTGCCGCTGATAGAAGTAGTCGCGCACCTCCTCATGCGGCTTGCTGATCGTCGCGCTGCCCGAGCCGTCGGCGAAGCGATCCTCGGTCGCGGCGGCCAGCTGGGCGGAGGTGTTGCGGTAGCGGTTGTGCATGTTGACCAGTGCGCGCGCCATGCTGGGATGGGCCGACACCATCTCGGCGATCTCCTGGGTGTCGGCCTCGATGCCCAGCTCCTGGTCCATCACGACCTCCTGGAGCTCGGCGATCAGCCGGGTGTCGTCCTGGGAGGAGAAGAATGTCGCGTCTACCCCGAACACCTCACTGATCCGCAGCAGCACCGCTACCGTGAGCGGGCGCACATCGTGCTCGATCTGGTTGAGGTAGCTGGCCGAGATCTCCAGCTTCTGTGCGAGCGAGACCTGGCTCAACCCCCGTTCGGTGCGCAACTGGCGTAGCCGCGCCCCGACGTAAGTCTTGGCCATTCGTCCAGTTTATGATCGTTTTCGCAACCGTGCCAATGGGGAATTAGCAGTAGAGCTGAGCGATGTGTCACAGCGAGACGCTACCGTCGTCGGGTGCTGTTCTCCCATGTCGTCCAGGCTTCGGCGACGGTCCGCGCGACCCGGTCGCGGAAAACGAAGATCGCGGCCTTCGCCGAATTGCTGAGCGCCGCCGGACCCGAGGAACTCGCCCCCGTGGTGGCGTGGGTCTCGGGCGAGCTGCGCCAGGGCCGCATCGGCACCGGCTGGCGCACCCTCGCCGGGCTGGATACGCCCCCGGCTCCCGTTGCGACGCTGACGGTTTCGGCCGTAGACGCGGCTCTGAGCGAGGTGGCCGAGACCTCGGGTGCCGGCTCGTCGGCGCGGCGCAAGGAACTGCTCGTGGCGCTGTGGGGCGCGGCGACCGAGCAGGAGCAGGCGTTTCTGCTGCGGCTGCTGACCGGTGAACTGCGGCAGGGCGCGCTCACCGCGATCGTCGGCGAGGCGGTCGCGGTGGCCGCGCAGGTGCCGGTCGAGCTGGTGCGCCGGGCCTACATGCTCTCGGGGCGGCTCCCGGTGACCGCGCTCGCCGCGTTGACCGGCGGGGTCGCGGCGCTCGCCGAGTTCCGGCTGGAGGTGGGGCGGCCGATCCAACCGATGCTGGCCTCGCCCGGCGCCTCGCTCGACGAGGCGCTCGCCGAATTCGACGGTGCGGTGAGCGCCGAGATCAAGATGGACGGCGCCCGCATCCAGGTGCATCGCGCGGGCGATCGGGTGTGGGTGTTCACCAGGACGCTGCGCGACATCACGGCCGGGGTGCCGGAATTGGTGGAACTGGTCGCGGGACTCGACTGCACCAGCGTGGTGCTGGACGGGGAAACCCTGGCCCTCGACGACGCGGGCCGACCACGCCCGTTCCAGGAGACGATGAGCCGCTTCGCCGAGGTGAGCTCGACCAGGGAACTGCTGCTGCACCCGTACTTCTTCGACTGCCTGCACCTGGACGGGCGGGACCTGCTCGACGCGCCGCTGTCCGAGCGGCGGGCCGCGCTCACGAGCGTGGCGGGCGAGCACAGCATTCCCGCGTTGCTCGCGCCGGACGCGGAGGCGGCCGCGGAGTACTTCGACGGCGCGCTCGCCGCGGGGCACGAGGGCGTGATGATCAAGTCGCTCGCCGCGCCGTACGCGGCGGGCAGGCGGGGTCGCGCCTGGCAGAAGATCAAGCCGACGCACACGCTGGACCTGCTGGTGCTCGGCGCGGAATGGGGTTACGGCCGCCGCACCGGTTACCTGTCGAATCTGCACCTGGGGGCGCGCGATCCGCGTACCGGCGAACCGGTGATGGTCGGCAAGACCTTCAAGGGGCTCACCGACGCGCTGTTGCACTGGCAGACAGCGGAATTCCCGCGTCATGAGCGCGCCCGCGACGAGCACACCGTCTACCTGTACCCCGAACTGGTCGTCGAGATCGCCCTGGACGGGGTGCAGGTCAGTACCCGCTACGACGGCGGTGTGGCGCTGCGTTTCGCCAGAGTCGTGCGCTATCGCCCCGACAAGGAGGCCGCCGAGGCCGACACCATCGACACCGTGCGCGCCCTGCTGCCCTGACCCGCGGACCGGCGCCGACCGCGGCACTCGCCCTGCGCCGCGGCTTCGGCGATTCGGCGCACAGCGCCGCGTGCGCGGTGCGAGGATGGCGCTGCCACTGCAACCGGGGGCTCCTCAGGGGGCACGGGTGCGCGCCAGAATGCAGTGGGTTCGGCGGGACGCTGCTTCGGGATCGGGGATGACACGTGGGTTCGATGGTGTGGCGGCTGCGCGCGTTGGTGCTGGCCGTTGTGGTGGCGGTGAGCGCGGTGCTCGGCACCCTCGCGCACGCGAATCCGATCGATGAGCTGCTCTTTCCGTCCAGGGACATCGCCGATGTCCTGCCGACGCCGCTGGGCGATCCGTTCTACGTTCCGCCTGCCGGGTTCGAATCCCTGGCGCCGGGAACGGTTCTCGCGTCCCGTCCGGGCGGCACCGGCGTCACCGGTGTCCCGCTGACCTCCACCGAGCTGCTGATCCGCTCCAACGACGCGAAAGATCAGCCGGTGCCGGTGGTCGCCACCCTGCTGATGCCGACGACGCCGTGGACCGGCCCCGGCCCGCGGCCGCTGGTCACCATCAATCCGGCGATCGACTCGCTCGGGCATCAGTGTGCGCCGTCCTATGAACTGCGGATGGTGTCGAGCAAGTTGTGGATGGCACAGATCCCGCTGGCCAAGGGTTTCGCGGTGTTGGTGCCAGATCATCAGGGACCGCGGCAGGCGTACGCGGCGGGTCTGATGGCCGGGCACGCGGTGCTCGATGCCATCCGTGCCGTGGTGCGCACGCCCGAGCTCGGCCTGGAGCCGGCCGCGCCGACCGCGATCACCGGCTACTCCGGCGGCGCCATCGCCTCGGCCTGGGCCGCGCAGCTGGCGCCGCGGTACGCGCCGGAGCTCGAGCTCGTCGGTGTCGCGGTCGGCGGGGTGCCCGCCGACTACGAGATGCTGGTGCACACCATGAACGGGCGTGACGCGGCCTCGGGGATCTTCCTCGCCGCCACGCTCGGCCTGGCGCGCGAGTATCCGGAAATGCTCGACCTGATGAACGACAACGGCTGGCGCCTCGCGCGGGTGGGCAAGGACTTCTGCATGGCCGCCGAGGAGTTCGCCGGGGTGGTCGCGCCGATCCCGGTGCAGGCGCTCACCGATGTGCCCGCGCCGACCGAGGTGCCGTTCGTTCGCGAGATCCTGGCGCAGAACCGGCTCGGCGCCATGGCGCCTGCCATCCCCGTCTTCCTGTATCACGGCGGGAACGAATGGTGGGTGCCGCTGGCCGGTGCCGAGAACCTCTATCGCGAGTGGTGCGGCGGCGGCACACAGGTGGATTTCCAGGTATATCTCGGTGAACATTTCATCGTCAGCACCAGCGGCATCCCTGGTGCATATGCCTGGATCGAGGATCGTCTCGCGGGCAAGCCCGTGGCGCCGGGGTGCACCCGATTCGGCTGATGTACGGGGGAATCCGAGCCGATAGAGGACAGGGACCAACTTAACGCACGGCCGCCGCGCGGTTAACCGCAACCACCTGGCAATCCTATTGACCCGTGCCGCACACTAGAGGCGTGACCGTCGAATTACTGGTTCTTCTGATCGTCATCGTCACAGCACTCGCATTCGATTTCACCAACGGCTTTCACGACACCGCGAATGCCATGGCGACCTCGATCGCCACCGGCGCTCTGCGGCCACGCGTCGCGGTCGCGTTGTCGGCGGTGCTCAACCTGGTCGGTGCCTTCCTGTCGGTGGCGGTCGCCGCCACCGTGGCCAAGGGCATCGTCCGGCTCGATGCGGTGCAAGGCCACGACCTGCTCATCATCGTGTTCGCCGGGCTGGTCGGCGGCATTCTCTGGAACCTGCTCACCTGGCTGTTCGGCCTGCCGTCGAGCTCATCGCACGCCCTGTTCGGCGGTCTGATCGGCGCCACCCTCGCGGCCCTCGGCTGGAGCGGTGTGATCTGGGCGGCGGGTTCGGACGGCGTGCTGACCAAGATCATTCTTCCGGCCGTGCTCGCCCCGATCGTCGCGGCGCTGGTGTCGGCCCTCGGCACCTGGCTGGTCTACCGGATCACCAAGCAGGCCGATCCCCGCAAGGTGGATTCGGGCTTCCGCTGGGGACAGATCGGCTCCGCCTCGCTGGTCTCGCTGGCGCACGGCACCAACGACGCGCAGAAGACGATGGGCGTGATCTTTCTCGCGTTGGTCGCGCACGGCACGCTCACCGAGAACGACGAGATGCCGCTGTGGGTGATGGCCGCGTGTGCGGTCGCCATCGCGCTGGGCACCTACCTCGGCGGCTGGCGGATCATCCGCACGCTCGGCAAGGGCCTGGTGGAGATCGAGGCCCCGCAGGGGCTGGCGGCCGAAACCGCGTCGGCGGCCATCATTCTCAGCTCGGCCCATTTCGGGCTGCCGCTGTCGACCACGCAGACCGCGACCGGCTCGATCCTGGGCACCGGCCTCGGCAAGGGCGCCGAGGTGCGCTGGGGCGTGATGGGCCGCATGGTGGTCGCGTGGCTGCTCACGCTGCCGCTCGCCGGTGTCGCGGGCGCGCTGTGCTGGGCGATCGCGCACTTCATCGGCGGGCTGCCCGGTGTGCTCGTGGTGTTCGCGATCCTGCTCGGCCTGTCCGGGCTGATCTATCTGCGCTCGCGCCGGAATCCGGTGGACACCACCAACGTCAACGAGTGGCCGGGTGACACGCCGGGCGAGACAACCGATCTCGAGGGTATTGCGAAGCCGGAAGGGCCTGCCGTCGTCGCCCCCGTCGCACCCGCCGCCGCTGCCGTCGTCACACCCACCGTCGTGCCGGAAACGGTGGAGGTGGCCGAAGCCGATCGTGCGCCGCGGCCGCAGGCCCTGGACGGGCAGCCTGCCGAGCCGGGTACGCCCAACCGCTCGGCGCAGGTCTAGGAGGGACAGACGTGCATACGCTCATCACGAACCTGAACTCGCTGTGGAAGGTCATGCTGGCCGGGCTGGTGCTCGGTGCGGGACTGCCGCTGGTGTTCGCGGTCGGGGTACGGTTCTGGTCGGCGGCCGAGACGGTAAGCGCCGATGGCCGTGTGACCCAACGCAATTACCCCGCCCTCGCGATTGCACTAGGGTGTTTCGGACTGATCATCGCGGCGATCATCACCGGGATCCTCTACACGGCAAAGGCTTTCATCGCCGCCAGGTTCGGCATTCACCTGTTCGGACAGTCCTGAAGGGCGGAACGTGACCGATCAAGCCAAATCCGCGGAACTTCGCCCCAACCTGCTCGGCCGGGTCATCGGCTGGCTGCGCGCCGGCTACCCGCAGGGGATTCCGCACTCCGACTACGTTGCGCTGTTCGCCGTATTGCACCGGCATCTCACCGATTTCGAGGTGGTCGCGATCGCCGAGGAGTTGGCCGCGACGAACCCCGACAGCGAGATCACGCACGAGGAGATCGAGGACGCCATCGCGCGCGTCGCGAAGGAACAGCCCGACGACCGCGATGTGGCGCGCGTCGCGTCCCATCTCGCGGCGGGCGGCTGGCCGCTGGCCGACCCGCCCTCCGACTCGGACTGAGCGAGCAGCGTTCATGCCACCCTTCCTGAACGCCATCATCGACTGGCTGCGGGCCGGATATCCGGACGGTGTCCCGGAATCGGACTACATCCCGCTGCTCGCCCTGCTCCGCCGCCGCCTCTCCGACGACGAGGTCCGCCAGATCGCCGCCGAACTGGCCGGGTCGGGGGATTTCCCGGCGGACAAGACCGACATCCAGGTGATGATCACGAAGGTCACCAACGAGATGCCCTCGGAGACCGACGTAGCGCGGGTGCAGACGCGGCTCGCCGCGCATGCCTGGCCGCAGGACGGGTCCGCGTCCTCGTTCGAGGATCGCTGACATCGACTGTCGCCCACTCTGTTTCGCCGCGGGTCCGGCGCCTCAGCGGGTCGGGCGTACTCGTTCGCGGGCCTCGGCCCTGATCCGCTGCGGTGTGGTGCCGTACCAGCGGCGCACGACGCGGGTCAGCGCGGACTGCTCGCGGAGCCCGACCAGCGCGGTGATGCGGCCCATGGGCAGGTCGGTCTCGCACAGCAGGCGGTAGGTCGCGTCGCGGCGGGCGGTGTCGAGCACCGCGGTGAATGTCGTTCCCTCCGCGGCCAATGCGCGCTGCAGGCTGCGTTCGCCGATGGTCAGCATGTCCGCGACGGTGCTGATGTCGGCGCTCGACTCGAGCAGCGCGCGGTCGACGGCCAGTCGGACCCGGGCGGTCATGGTCCGCTCGAGCCCGGCGTAGTTGCGGTCGAGGTAGTCCATCGCGAGCTTGTGCAGCATCGGATCGGGGTCGACCAGGGGGCGCACGAGCAGATCGGCAGGGAAGCGAAACAGCGTGGTCTGCATGTCGAATCGCACGTCGGCACCGAAGAATTCGAGGTAGCGCGCCAGCGGTGCCCGCTGCGCGTGCGGTAGGTGCACGGTGCGCAGGCCGTATTCGCCGCCGACGGCCCGGTCGATATACCGGTGCAGCAGCCCGGCGCCGTGGTCGATGCCTTGACTGAACGAGCTCGCCTCGGCCAGGTCCCGATAGTGCAGAGCGAGTACGCCACGCTGCTTGGCCGGATCCGGGCCGAGTTCGATCGTGAGCCCGGCGTGCTGGATGAACAGATACCGCTGCAGGCAGGCCAGCGCGCCGCCGACGGTGGCGGCGTTGAGCACGGCGACCGCGAGCGGGCCGAGCAGGCTCAGATCCTGTCGCGTGGCCAGGCGTAAACCGAAGTCGGGGCAGGCCAATTCGGTGGCGGCGACCTCGAGCGCCCACCCCATGGATTCGGTGGTCAGGATCGCGTCGTCGGAGTCCGGCGCCTCCGGCGCGATGCCGAAGCGGCGCAGCAGGGCCGCGCCGTCGCCGCCGAGTTCGTCCACCAGTTCGCGGTATCCGCGTAAGCCGGCCGCACGTCCCATGATCGCCATCGCTGGTCCTCTCGCCGCCGCCGAGCCTTGCTTCCGAATGGGTTCGCAGAATATCCAGCGGCGCTCCCGTGGACAAGTCGTTCGGCGTCATCGTCTGGGCCACTGAAGAGCATCTCACCGGGAGAAATGCGCGAGAGGGTCAGTAATAGCAGGGTGCTCTGTCGTCCTGGGGTAAAACGATGTCGCGTGGGGACGAGTCGTTATTACCGGCCAGTAGCAACAATCTGGCCTATGGATCGATCGAGAGGCGGGACACATCGATGAGGGCTCGGAACCGAGCGAAACGGATCGTGCTGCGGGCGATGGTGATCGGGTCGGTGATCTTGGCGGGTGCGCAGGCGCTGACCACGGCGGCGTTCGGTGAGCCGGCTGGGGGGTTCACCGGAATCGACGGTGGCGCGCATGCCGCGCAATGGAATTCGGCGCTGGACGGGCCGCAGCCCTACAACGGGATCTCGCCGGATCTCGCGGTGCCGATCACGATGAGCGACGGCAAGGTGCTCAAGGCCGACGTCATTCATCCGGCCCGCGACGGCCACCGCCCCGACGGTAGGCGTCCCGTGGTCCTGCAATTCCAGGGCTACGGAAAACTGCCGATCCTGGTCGGCCAGGCGGTGCTGGCCGCCGCCGACGGGCTCGGGATCAAGAAGCCGCTCGAGGATTGGATCGCCTCGGTCAATCTGCCCGGCGTCGGGATCGACGGTCTGTTCGACCTGACCCGCCAGCTCGACTCGGGCGCGGTGGAGGCCGCCGTGCAAGACTGGGCCCTGACCGAGGCCGGATACACCCTGGTGCAGGTCGACCTGCGCGGCACCGGTACCTCCGAGGGCACGTGGCAGGTCTTCGGCGACCGGGAGAAGCAGGACGCCGCCGAGGTGATCGACTGGATCACCCGGCAGCCGTGGAGCGACGGCAACGTCGGCGCCATGGGGATCTCGTTCACCGCGATCTCCGCACTGGAGGCCACCGACCGCAGGCCGCCGGGACTGAAGGCGGTCTTCGCCTACGAGGGCAGTGCCGACATCTTCAACGACATCGCCGGACCGGGCGGCGCGGTGGGCGTCGGCTTCCTGGTGCCGTGGCTGCTTGGTGTCAACGCGCTCAAGATGATCCCCGATGTCACCGCGCTCGCGGTCGGAAAGTTCGATCCCGCACAGCAAGCGCAATGGTTGAAGGATCGCATCGCCGACCCGCTGACCCTGGTCGACATGGTGGCCAACGGCTACACGGCCTTGACGCCGGACCAGCTGACCCCGCGCACCCGCGAGCTCATGGACCCGAATTCGCCGTTCCGGCAGGGGCTTAAGGCCAAGGTCGAGAACATCCAGGTGCCGACCTTCATGGTGGGCGCGTGGTTCGACATCTTCGGCACCACGCCGACCGACACGTTCAACTCGATCCCGCTGCCCGCGGAGCAGAAGAAGCTGATCATGGGCGATGGCTATCACGTCGGTTCCGGCGTGGCCGGTTTCGGCCATCCCGGCATGCCGCCGCGGCTGGATGTGTTGCAGCGGGCGTGGTTCGACCACTGGCTGCGCGGCATCGACAACGGCATCGAGAAGTACGCGCCGCTGGTGGTCAAGCAGCAGGGCGGCGGTTGGACGGACGGCTCGGAATTCCCGCGCACCGAGGCGACCTACCGACGCGTCTACCTCAACGATCAGCCATCGGGTACTGCGGCTGGCTCGGTCTACGACGGCGGCCTGGCGCAGAGCCCGCGTCAGGGCGCGGTCCGCGACCTGACGGTCGCGCCCGGCCTGTTGAGCCTGTGCGGCCGCGACGTCGCCCGCATCACCGCGGGTGTCACCGCGATCCTGGACGCGTGCGGCAACGACTCGCGGGTGTGGGAGCACGACGGGCTGAGCTTCACCAGTAGCCCGGTGGCCGAGGCGACCACCATCTCCGGCCCGATCGCCGTGCACCTCAACGTGGTGCACGACGCGACCGACGGCTACTGGGTGACGACGGTCAACGACGTCGCACCCGACGGCACCTCCCGGGAGATCGCCACTGGGCAGCTGGTCTCCTCGCTGCGGCAGATCGACGAGGCGGCCAGCAAGACCTCGGCCGACGGCGACTACACCGAACCACGCCAGTTCCTGGATCTGGATCGGCGTCAGCCCGTCGTGCCCGGCGAGCCGGTCACCCTCGACGTGGCCGTCACGCCGATCGAGGCGGTGTTGCAGCCCGGACATCGGTTGCGGGTGAACGTCTTCGCCAGCAACTTCCCGAAGGGCCTGCCGCCCGCGCTGTTCCTTGTCGATTCCGGCCTGCGGCCTGAGCGGCTTCGGCTCGACCCGGACGCGCCCAGCTGGGTCAATATCGCGCTGACCGCCGCGATTCCCGACTAGCGCGGCCTGGTTCCCTGGTTCCTAACGGAATCTCAGGAATGTCAGGGGAAGTGTTCAGGTGCGTAGGGGAGTGTGAAAGGTGCTGGTGGATCGGCTGCCCCGGTCCACCCCTCCCCAGCGGTCGGCGGCGTTACTCCTGTCGCCGCCGACCGCATCTCCTCTGGGGAAACCCGAACTTCGGTGGACCGCATGGGAACGGTTCACCCTTCCCAGCGGTCGGCGGCGTTGACGTGAGCGCCGCCGACTGCGTCTTTTACGGGGCCTCAGGCCAGGAGCTGAAGAAAGCGGGCCACCTCGTCCCGTACCGCCGCGCGGCCTGGGGCCAGGTATTTCCGTGGATCGGACAGGTCCGCGTCGCCGGCCAGAACGGCGCGGATCGCCTCGGTCAGCAAGACATTCAGCCGGGTCGCGATATTGACCTTGGTGATGCCGTGCTCGACCGCGGCGCGCAGTCCCGCGTCGGAGACACCCGAGGAGCCGTGCAGGACCAGCGGGACGGGCACCTTGGCGGCCAGGCGGGCGATCAATTCGTTGTCCAGAGTCGCGGTGCGGGTGTGCATGGCGTGCGAGGACCCGACGGCGACCGCGAGCGCGTCCACGCCGGTGACGGCCACGAACTCGACCGCCTCGTCCGGATCGGTGCGCACGCCGGGGGCGTGCGCACCGTCTTTGCCGCCGACCTCGCCGAGTTCGGCCTCGACGTGCACGTCGCGCTCGTGACACCAGCGGGTGATCTCGGCGGTACTGGCGAGATTCGCGGCGTAGTCCAGGGTGGAGCCGTCGTACATGACCGAGCGGACGCCGAGTTCGACCGCGGCGCGCACCAGTGCCGGGTCGGTCGCGTGGTCGAGGTGCACCGCGATCGCGGCGCTGCTGTCGGCCGCGATCCGCAGGCAGGCGAGCGCCAGCGGCGCGATGCCGCCGTGATAGCTCGCGGTGTTCTCGGAAAGCTGAAGTACCACAGGACGTTTCGTCGACTCCGCGGCGGCGGCGATGGCCTCCGCGTGCTCCAGCGCGATCACGTTGAACGCCCCGAGTCCGCCGGGTGCGGCGGCGGTGACCAGCTCGGCGACAGGCGTCAGCGGCATCGGTATCTCTCCTGCGGTGCTCAGCCCGGGACGACGAGGGGCGCGCGGGTCACGCCGTCGTCTCTGGGGCGGTGGGTAGGTCGAGTCGGGTGACCCGGACGGTCGGGGCGATGCGGGTGCGCAGGCAGCGATCGATCTCGCCGGCCACCGGGATGACCACGGCGGCGGCCGAGGTGGCCACCGCGTCGGTGAGGATGGTCGGCCAGTCGGGGACCTCGTCCGCGGTGAGCGCGGCGATGACCGCGGCGGTGGCGGAATCGCCCGCGCCGGTGGGGTTTCCGGCCAGCGGTTCCGGCAGTGCGGCGAACCAGGCGCCCGCGGCGGTGACCGCGACCATGCCGTCGGCGCCGCGGGTGGCGATCACCGCGCGCACACCGTTGTCGATCAGCGGGTACGCGGCGGTGACGACCTCTGCCGCGGTGACCGGTTTGACGCCGGTGAGCCGGTGCAGCTCGTCGCCGTTGGGCATCAGGACGACGCCGGGGACCTGGGCGGCCAGGCGCAGGGCCTCGCCGTCCACGTCGCAGATGGTCGGCACGTCGGCGGCGATGGCGGCGCGGGCGATCTCGGCGGGCAGGGACGTCGCGATGCCGCCGGGCAGCGAGCCGGAGATGACCAGGCCGTCGACGTCGGGCAGCATGCCGGCCACCCGGACCGCGAGCTGTTCGGCGGCGTGCGGGTTGGAGACCCGGGCGCCGGGCTCCCACAGCGCGGTGGCGGTGCCGTCCTCGGATTCGCTGATCACCACGGTGCGCCGGACCCAGGGCAGCGCGTGCACGAAATCGACCGGCATCTCCAGCTCGGCCGCGGCGGCGAACGCGTGATCGGCGAAACCGGTTGCCCGCGCGTACTTCCCGAGTTGGTTGAGCACCCGGGTGACGTTGATGCCCTTGCCGCCGATGCGCTGCTCGACGGAGCGGACCCGATGCGCCTCGCCGCGTTCGAAGTGCTCGACCCGGTAGGTCATGTCGTAGGCGGGGTTCATGGTCACGGTAAGGATCACGACAACCACTGTCCTCGCCTGAGCACCCGATGCATATGGAGATTGTCGCCGACAATCAACAGGTCGGCGAAATATCCGGCGCGCAGGTCGCCGACGTCGGCGAGGCCGAGCGCCGCCGCGGGCGTCGCGGTGGCCGCGCGCACCGCGGTCTCGAGCGGCACCCCGGACTCGCGGACCGCCCGCGCCAGGCAGTCGAGCAGCGTGCTGATGCCGCCGGCCAGCGAACCGTTGGCGATGCGGGCCACGCCTTGGCGGACCGTGACCGATTGCGGTCCGAGCTGATACTCGCCGTCGGAGAGCCCGGCCGCCTGCATGGCGTCGGTGATCAGCGCGACCCGGGTCGGCGCGGCCGCGAAGACCAGCGCGGCGAACCCGGGATCGACGTGCACGCCGTCGCCGATCAGCTCGACGATCGCCGCCCCAGCGGCCGCGGCGACCAGCCCGGCGCCGACCGGGCCCGGTTCGCGGTGGTGCAGCGGCGGCATCCCGTTCGCCAGGTGGGTGACCACGCTGCCGAAGCCGGTGGGCCGCAAGGCCTTCAGGAACGCGGAGAAATCGGCGTTGCTGTGTCCGAGCGCGACCACCACGCCGTGCTCGGTGAGGCGCTGGGCGACCGCGTCGTACCCGGAGCGCTCGGGCGCGAGCGTCATCATCCGCAGCCGCCCCCCGCCCGCCCGCAGCAGCTGATCAGTGAGCTCGAGATCAGGGTCGCGCAGGTAGCGGGGGTCCTGCGCGCCGCAGCGGGCCTCGGACAGGAACGGCCCCTCGGCGTGGATGCCGCCGATCACGCCGTCTTCGGCCAGATCGCGCAGCATCGCGGTCTGCGCGACCAGGTCCGCGGCGGCCGCGGTGACGATGCTGGCGACCACGGTCGTGGAGCCGCGGGAATGGTGGAACGCGGCGGCCGCGGCGGCCTCGTCCGGGTCGACCGAGTCGAACCGGTGGCCGAGCCCGCCGTGGTTGTGGATGTCTACCAGGCCGGGCAGCAGGGTGCCCGCGAACGCGGGCTCGGCCGAACCGGGATGCGCCGCAGCCCATTCCGGGTAGGGCACGACCGCGCTGATCCGATCGCCGACAACAGTGACGACACCGTCGTCCAGCTGGGCGGACGCGCAGACGACGCGCCCGCGGATGGCTAGTTCGGTACCCGGGCTCATAGGGCAAGCCTATTGCCGCGTCCGGCGGGCGCGGCAGGACGGCCGACGACGGGTGACCCGCCATTGATACGGGCCACGCACGGCTCCCATGCTGGGACGGACGCATTGCCGCCGTCAATCTGGGGCCGGTACCCAGTTGAGTGGGCCGCGCTCGAACCGGCGGTCACGCCAGCGCCCCCTGCCTGGCCAACAGCGCGGCGCCCATCAGACCGGCGCGCGCACCGTAGGCACCGAGCACCACCCGCGGCGCGGGCACCAACCGGAGCCGGTCGGCGATGGCCTGATGCAGCGGGTCGGTGAGCGCCGCTCCGGCGCCCGCGAGCCCGCCGCCGAGGATGATCAGCTCCGGGCAGGCCGCGTGCACGATGCCGATCAGTCCGTCGGCCAGCGCGTCCACCGCGTCCACCAGCACCGCCTTGGCGTCGGGGTCGCACGCTACGAGGGCGAAAACCTCTGCCGCGCCCTTGGTTTCGCGGCCGGTGCGCCGGGTGTACGCGCGCGCTATCGAGGCGCCGGAGGCGACGGTCTCCACGCAGCCGGTGTTGCCGCACGGGCAGGGCAGCCCGTCCGGGCGCACCGGAATGTGGCCGTACTCGCCGACCTGGCCGTAGCCGCTGCGCACCAGCTGCCCGCCGACGGACAGGGTGCCGGAGATGCCGGTGCCAAGGATGACGACGCAGACGTTGTCGTGGCCGCGTCCGGCGCCGAAGCGCCATTCGGCCCAACCCGCCACGGCGACATCGTGTTCGATCAACACCGGGATGCCCCAGCGGTCGACGAACCGGTCGCCGATGTGCACGTCGCGCCAGCCGACATTGCTGCTGAACACCGCGATCGAGCGCGTGGAATCGACGATCCCCGGCAGCACGACGGCCGCGCGCCGCACCCGATCGCGCTGGGCCGCGCTCAGTTCGGCGAGCAGCTGATCACCGAGTGCGCCCATCGCCTCGAACGCCGCCTCGCCCTGCGGCGTGGCCACGGTCGCCACGGCGAGCACTTCGCCTGTGCGGTCGGTGATTTCGCCCTTGATGGTGGTGCCGCCGACATCGAGGCCGAGCACCAGTGCGTCCTCGGGCAACGTGGCGGGCCGCGGGGGTGCCGCGGCCTGCCACGTCGACGGGCCACCAGGACGAGCCGTCGCGGTCGGCCCGGCAGCGCCGATCGCGGGCCTGGCGGCACCGGCGGAAGGCGCCGTGCTGTTCGCAGCGGCGCCCGCGCCCAGCTCCGCCGCGGTAGCGGCGGTGTCGGACGATCCGGCCGCAGCGGTGCGCGGCCGGTCGGTTCGCTTCGGGTCGTGCTCGGCTGACATGCCTCGCACACTAGTTCCCGCTGCCGGTAACGGCGCCGCTACGGACGCCGCGGTGGGGTCGGGGCTCACCGAACCGGATTCCTCACTGGTCCAGGACGACCGAGCGGTTGAGGCCACGCGGGTGGTCGGGGTCGAGTCCGAGGTCGGCCGCGCGCAGGATGCACAGCTGATGCACCCGGACCAGGTCGGCCATCGGATCGATGTCACGGTGCTCGAAGTGCGCGCCGGTGCTCGCGATATCGGCGGCGAAGTTCGGCACCAGTGGGCCGAAGGCCCAGACCGCGCGACCGGGCGCGGAGATGGCGATCGGGCCGTGCCGGTACTCGGTGGACAGGTAGGACTCGGTCCAGGACTGGCAGGACTCGCGCAGCTTGAGCCCGGACTCCTCGGCGATGGCGGCGGCGAAGCCCATGCCGACGAAGCTGATCTGCTCGGCATGGCGCACCTGGGCCAGCGACACCGTGGGATCCTCGGCCAGCACGGCGCGGGCCTGGGCGATCACCGGGGCGAGGTCCTCGCCGAAGTGCCAGCGCAGGATGGCCAGCGTGGTGGTGGCGAAGCGGGTCTGCACCACCGACTCCTCGTCGACCTCGTCGATCAGGATCGGCGCGCCCAGTTCCAGCACCGGGGTGCCGGGACTGGAGCAGATGACCGTGCGGGGGACGTCCGCGGGCAGCTCGCGCATCGCGTTGACCACCTCGGTGGTGGTGCCGGAACGGCAGATCACCAGGTAGCGGTCGTACTCGCGGCCGGAACGGACCTCGCTTGCGGGCCAGGCGTCGGTCAGACCGTGGCCGGCTCGCTCGCGCAGGGCCGCGATCGCTTTGGACATGAACAGGGAAGTGCCGCAACCGATCACAGCTACTCGCTCGCCCTTTTGGGGGAGGATTTCGCGGTGCTCGGCGGCGATCGTTTCGGCGCGCGCCCAGTCGTCAGGCTGGGTGGCGACCTCTTTGGCCAGATGGGTGGCGGGCGTGGGTTCGGCTGAGATCGACACAACAACAGAATCCGCCCGGTGATCGTTCATGTCAACTTAACGAGCGAATCGGTCACATATGATCAAGGTTGGGTCTAGATTGAGTGGCGGGTCGATCAGGTCGATCCCATCATCGGCTGTCCAGTGGCGCCGGATGTGCAAATTTGAAAGGTTCTACTCGTGAAAAGACCACTCCACGGCGTGCTCGCGGGGGTCGCGATGGTCACCGGCCTTGCGCTGGCGATCTCGTCCTGTGGGTTCGGCTCGAAAGATTCCGCCGACTCCGACACCACGATCAACTTCTTGGCTCCGGCCTATAGCGACGGGGCCAACGGCACGAAGGCGCTGTGGGACGGCATCATCGCGGACTTCCAGAAGCAGAATCCCGATATCAAGGTGAACCTGCAGATGGAGTCCTGGAACTCGATCAACGACGTGGTGCGCACCAAGTTGCAGTCGGAGTCGACCACGCCGGACATCCTGAACATCGACGCGTACTCCAGCTTCGCCAGCGACGGCATGCTCTACCCCGCTTCCGAAATCGTCTCCCCGCAGGTACTTTCGGATATTCAGCCGGGCTTCGCGAAGAACGCGTCGCTGAACGGGACGCAGTACGCGCTGCCGCTGTTCGCCTCGACCCGCACGCTGTTCTACAACACCGACCTGTTCGCCAAGGCGGGCGTGGCCACGCCGCCCAAGACCTGGGCCGAACTGACCGACGCGGCCAAGAAGATCCAGGCCCTCGGCGACGGCGTCTCCGGCTACGGCCTGCCGCTGGGTAGCGAGGAGGCCCAGGGCGAGACCTCCATCTGGACCTTCGGCGCGGGCGGCACCTGGTCCGACGGTGACAAGGTCACCGTCGACACCCCGGCCAACCTCGAGGGCGTGCGCGCCATGCGGGAGATCGCCGATGCCGGTGTGACCCAGCCGAATCCGGGCGCGACCGACCGCAAGGACGTGATCAATGCCTTCATCCAGGGCAAGATCGGCATGATCGAGGGCCTGCCGCCGACCATCGGTCAGATCGCCGCGAAGAACCCGAGCCTGAAGTACGCGACCGCGCCATCGCCGACCAAGACCGGCACGCCGGTGACCCTCGGCGTCGCCGACCACCTGATGGCGTTCAAGAAGGACGGCAAGAAGGCGGCGAACATCAAGAAGTTCCTCGACTTCTTCTACGGCGCGGACGTCTACGCGAAGTTCGTCTCGACCGAGGGCTTCATCCCGATCACCAACACCGCCGCGGCCAAGCTCGCATCGGACCCGGTGACCAAGGCGTTCGGCTCGACCCTCGCGGTGGCCCAGTTCTACCCGAGCAACAACCCGAAATGGGCTGCGGCGCAGGGCGCCATCCGTCAGCAGATGGGCACCATCGCGCAGGGCACCGACCCGGCCCAGGTGTTGCAGCGGATCCAGGAAGCCGCGAAGTAGCGTGCGGCGGAAAGGAACTCTGGCGGCGATACCGTGGATCGGACCCTCGCTGGTCCTGATCGCGGCTATCGTCGCCTTCCCCGCCTGCTACATGGTGTGGACCAGTACCAGGGATCTGAGCGCCTACGGGCAGGATCGCGGCGCGGCCGGACTGGAGAACTTCCGCACTCTGTTCGGGATCTCCGAGCTCGGCTCGGTGCTGCTGCACACGGTGGTCTGGGTCGTCGCCGTCGTCCTGATCACGCTGGTGATCTCGGCGGGCCTGGCCCAGTTCCTCAGCAAGGACTTCCCCGGCCGCACCGCGGTCCGGATGGCCGTGCTGGTGCCGTGGGCCGCGTCGGTGGTGATGACGACGACGATCTTCTACTACATGCTCGATCCCGACGTCGGCATCGCGAACCGGTTCCTGGTCGATATCGGCCTGCTGGACCGCGGTTACGGCTTCACCAAGCAGCCGACACCGGCGTTCCTGGTCGCGATCGGCGTCGCGGTGTTCGTCTCGATCCCGTTCACCACCTACACGATTCTGGCCGGGCTGCAGTCGATTCCGGCCGAGATCAGTGAGGCGGGCCGGGTCGACGGTGCGAGCGCCTGGCAGCGGTACCGGTATCTCATTCTGCCGCAGCTGCGTCCGGCGATCGCCGTCGCGACGATCATCAACATCATCAACTCGTTCAACTCGTTGCCGATCCTGCAGGTGATCACCGGCAGTATCGCCGGCTTCCAGGCCGACACCACGACGACGTTGATGTTCAAGCTGATTCGGCAGAACCAGCAGGTCGACACCGCCGCGGCGATGAGCGTGCTGAACTTCGTCCTGATCATCGTGATCATCGCGATCTATGTGAAGGTGATCCGGCCTACCCAGGAGGTGGACGGATGACCGCCGACACCGACGTGACGATCGAGCGGGTCACCGGCACCGTCGTGCCCGCGGGGCGGGCTGAGCGGCCCAAGGTCCGGGCCAAACGCCGCCGCTGGGAACTGACCGCGGTGGGCGTGGTGATCGCGGCGCTGTTCCTGCTGCCGTTCATCGTGATGGTGCTCGGCTCGTTGAAGGACCGCGCCGAAATCCTGCGCATCCCACCGACTTACATTCCCGAGTCGTGGCATCCGGACAACTACGCCACCATGTGGGACACCCCGGAGACACCGCTGCCGTTCAACATGGCGAGCACGGTGATCATCTCGGTGTTCGCCACGGTGCTGGTGCTGCTGGTCGCCATCCCGGCCGCGTATTACACGGCGCGGCACAAGTTTCCGGGTCGCGCGGTGTTCCTCGGCCTGGTGCTGGTGACCCAGATGTTGCAGCCGACGGTGCTGGTGACCGGTCTGATCCGGGAATTCTTCGCGATCGGCATCAACGACACCTTCCTGGCGATGATCCTGGTGAACGCCGCGTTCAACCTCTCGTTCGCGGTCTGGATCCTGCACAGCTTCTTCGCCGCCATCCCGGTGGAGATCGAGGAGGCCGCGCAGCTGGACGGGCTGAGCCGCTGGCAGACCCTGGTCCGGGTGAGCCTGCCGCTGGTGTGGCCCGGCATCGTCACCGCGACCATCTTCGTCGTGGTCTCCTGCTGGAACGAATTCGCCGCCAGCCTGGTGGTGCTGACCACGCCGGAGAATCAGCCGCTCTCGGTCGCGCTGACCAAGTTCGTCGGTCAGTACGACACCTCGTGGCAATACGTTTTCGCTATCTCCACCGTGGGCATCATCCCGGTCGTCATCCTGTTCGCGCTGATCGAAAAGCGCCTGGTGGCCGGTCTTACCGCGGGCAGCGTCAAGTAGTTCGACACGGCGGGTGGTGCACTGGGCCACCCGCCGTTGTCGTGCCGTGAATCGAAGCACTGTCTGAGACTGGACTTCCGGTCCGTTATCTGAAAAGATCCCTGACCAATAAGGGTCATGGCCGGTAACGGGAAGGCAGTTTTCGATGAGCGTGCGCAACGGTGGGCGCGTGGTCGTCCTCGGCGTCATCGCACTGATGGCGACATGGATGGGGCTCGGCTCGGGGCAGGCGGTACCCGGGCCGGACGTGCGGGTGGAGCCCGCCCCGGCACTTACCCTCCCGCCCGAACTGGATGACTTCTATCGGCCGTCCGCCGGTGCCGTCGCGGCCGCGCAGCCGGGGGAGATCCTGCGCGCGCGGGCGATCTATCCCGCGTTCATGGGCATCCTGCGGCTGAATGTCGACGCGTGGCAGCTGCTCTACCGCACCACGAACAGTCAGGGCGAGCCGATCGCGACGGTCACCACGATCCTGAAGCCGCGCGGGCCCGCCCCGGCGGGCGGCTCGAAGCTGCTCTCCTATCAAATCGCCGAGGACAGCGGCGCGCAGTACTGCGCGCCCTCGTATGTGGCCCAATCCGGGGCCATCCCGGTCGATTACGTCAACGCGGCCGAGACCCTCATCCCGATCGCCGCCGGGCTCGGGCAGGGCTGGACCATCGCGATGCCCGACTATCAGGGTCCGAACTCGGCCTACGGCGCGTCGCGGATGAATGCCCAGGCGACGCTCGACGGCATCCGCGCCGCGGAGAACTTCGCGCCCGCGCAGTTGAGCGGGCCGCGAACGCCGGTCGCGCTGTGGGGCTACTCCGGCGGCACGATTCCGACGGCCTTCGTGCCGGAGATCAAGGAGGAATACGCGCCGGAACTCAATATCGTCGGCGCCGCCGCGGGCGGGGTCGCGGCGGGCGACTATGCCGGCGTGGTGCGCCACAACAATGACGGCGTCTATGCCGGGCTGATTTCCGCCGCGTTCGTCGGCCTCGCCACCGAATACCCGGAAATGCAGCGTGTGCTGCGCGAGCGGGTGGATCTTCTCGGGCAATTCGTGCTGGCCTCGAAGAAGGTGCTGTGCCACCCGCAGGGCGCCCTTCTTTTCCCGGGTTTCAACTATCTCGGCACATTCCAGGGTGCGGACCCGTTGGCGCTGCCGGAGATTCGGGACGCCATTGCCGATAATTCCCTCGGGCAGCGGACCCCGTCCGTGCCGATCTACTTCTATCACGCGCAGAACGACGAACTCATTCCGATTGCCGGCACCGATGCGGCGGTGCGGAAATACTGTGACGGCGCGGCGCCGAGCGTGACCTATGTGCGGGAATTCGCGGCCGAGCACCTTTCCGGTGTGGTGTCGCATCTGCCCGGCGCGTTCTATTGGCTGAAGGATCGGCTCGACGGCGTCGCCGCGCCGCAGGGTTGCACCATCACCAGTCCGGTGAGCACGATTCCGGAACCGCAATTCGGCCAGGCGCTCTCGGAGATTCTGCCGCCCATGGCACAGGCGCTCGTCGGGCAGGCGATCGGCGCGCACCGGTAGTCGATTGCCCCGGCGCCCGCCGATGTCCGCGCCGGGTGCTCCGCCGCTGACCGGGTAGCATCGAACGGTGGCACGGCGGGAAGAGGAGACGAAGGACGGTCGCAGCTACGGCGGGCTGTCGCGGGAACAACGGGTGGCCCAACGGCAGGCCCGTTTGCTCGATGCCGCCTTGGAGCTATACGGAACTCAGGGCTACGCGGCCACTTCCATCGAGCGACTGTGCGCGGTGGCCAATGTTTCCACGCGCAGTTTCTACGAGGATATGGGCAGCCGGGAAGCCTTGCTGATCGCGCTGGTGAATCGGATTACCTCGCACGCCGTCGCGCGGGCCCTGGAATCACTGGCGAAAACCGAGAACGAACCGTTGTCGACCAGGGTGGTCGAAGGCTTTCGCGCCTATCTCGCGGTGACCTGTGCGGATCAACGTTCGGCCCGGGTCTGCTATGTCGAGGTGGTCGGGGTGAGTCCCGCGGTCGAGCAGTGGCGGGCCGAACAGCGGCGGCTGTTGTCGGCATTATTGGTCAGCGAGGCCGAGCGGGGCGTCGCCCGGGGCGAGGCCAAGCCGCGGCGCTTCGATCTTTTCGGGCTCGCGGTGATCGGCGCGGTGAACTCACTGGCCCAGGAATTGGTGCACAGCACGAAACCGGATTCGGTCGTCACGCTCGACGAAATCTGCGACGAGATCGCCTATCTCGTGCACGCGGGCCTCGCGTACGCCTGAATCGAAAATCGGCTGAATCCGTGTCAGCCCGGTCCGGATTCAATCTGAAAAGATGACTTGCCGAAATTTGGTGAATCTCCTACAGTCGAATCGAGCTCCGCAGTGGAGGGGCGATCAATTCTCTGGACGGAGTCTTCATGTCCGCCATCGGAAATGCCGCACGCGCATTGCTGGTCAATCTGCATTCGGTGACCGTCTTGCAGCGCGCGGGTTTGATCGATCTGCGGGCGCCGGTCGGGATGCTGCGCGCGTCGCGGGCGGTGCGCCGCTACGGCGGTATCGCGGGGCCGGTGCGGATCTCGGCCCGGCGCGCACCCGAGCGCGTCGCGTTGCTCGATGAACTCGGCCCGCTCACCTACCGGGAGCTGGAGGAGCGCAGCAACGCGCTCGCGCGTGGCCTCATCGGTCTCGGTCTCGGCCCCGGTGACACGGTGGCCGCCCTGAGCCGGGATCGGCGCGAACTGGTGGACACCATGCTCGCCGTCGCCAAGATCGGGGCCAGGCTGGTGCTGCTGAACACCGGCTTCGCCGGACCGCAGCTGGCCGATGTCGCGGCCCGCGAGGGCGTGCGCGCCGTGGTGTACGACGCGGAATTCGCCGACCTGCTGCGGGTGCTGCCCGCCGAGGTGTGCCGGGTGGTCGCGGTGCACGAGGGGACGGCGGGCACCCCGACGGTCGAGGGACTGATCGCGGGCAACGACACCGCCGAGCTGGCGCCGCCATCGCGCCAGGGCGGCTTCGTGCTGCTCACCGGCGGCACCACCGGCACACCGAAAGGGGTGCCGCGCGAGGTGCGCTCGCCGCTCGCGGCGGCCGCGCTGCTCGAGCGAATCCCGTTGCGCCGCAATCAGACGCTGGTGCTGGCCGCACCGCTGTTTCACGGCACCGCGCTGAACCAGTTCATTCTCGCGCTGTCGCTGTGCTCGACGGTGGTGCTGCGCAGGCGATTCGACGCGACCGCGACGCTGGCCGCGGTCGCCGCGCAGCGGGCACAGGTGCTGGTGCTGGTGCCGACCATGCTGCGCCGGATACTCGACCTGGGCCCCGAGGCGCTGGCCGCGCACGACACCAGCAGCCTGCGCATCGTCTTCAGCGCCGGGTCTGCCCTGCCCGCCGCGCTCGGTGAGGCGGCCACCGCGGCGTTCGGCGACGTGCTCTACAACTTCTACGGCTCGACCGAGGTCGGGGTGGCCGCCATTGCCACGCCGCGGGATTGGCGCGCGGCACCCGGGACGGTGGGTAAGCCGCCGACGGCGTGCACGGTCCGGCTCTACGACGAGGACGGGCAAGTGATCACCGAACCGGGCAGGCGCGGCACGATCTACGTGCGCAGCGTGTTGTCGTTCACCGGATACTCCGGCGGCGGCACCAAGGACAGCGTCGACGGCCTGCTGTCCTCCGGTGATGTCGGGCACTGGGACGCGGGCGGTCGGCTGTTCATCGACGGCCGCGACGACGACATGATCGTCTCCGGCGGCGAGAACGTCTTTCCCGGCGAGGTCGAAGAGCTGCTCTACGCGCATCCGGCGATCGCGGAGGCCGCGATCGTCGCGGTGCCCGACGACGAATTCGGCCAGCGGCTGGCGGCTTTCGTCGTGCGCCACCCCGGGCACGAACTCGACGCCGACGCGGTCCGTGCGCACGTGAAGGCCAACCTGGCCCGGTTCAAGGTGCCGCGCGATGTCACGTTCGTCGACGAACTACCGCGCACCAACACCGGAAAGCTGCTGCGCCGAGGCCTGGCGGGGCACTGATGAGCATCCGGCGATCCACCGCAACGCTGCTCCGCCTCGTCACCGTGGCCGGTGTGCTCATCGCGTCCGCGCTGTTGCCGACGGTCGCGCCGCGCGCCACCGCTGAGCCGTCGCCCACCGTCGGTCTGCCGAAGGCGAACGCCCGCACCGGATTACCCGACGGGTGGCAGCCTGCGCCGGAACGCTACGGCGTCGGCGAGCAGAAGAATGTCGAACTGCCGATGGCCGACGGTGTGGTCCTGCGCGCCGACGTCCGTTATCCGACAGACGCTTCCGGCGCACCCGCGGCCGGGCCCTTCCCGATCGTGCTGACCCAGTCGGCGTACGGGAAGGACAGCGCCGGGCTGGTGCGGCTGCTGTCCTATGAGGGGCTCGGTCCGCTGCTGGAGCAGGCCTTGCCGAGCGTCGTCGACGTGGCGAAGCAGATCGGCGATGCCGCGGGCTATGGCGACTATTTCGTCGAACGCGGCTACATCAGCGTGATCGTCGACATCCGTGGCACCGGCTCGTCCAACGGGCAATGGAGCATCCTGCAACCGCAGGAGCGCGAGGACGCGAAGCGCGTGATCCGGTGGGCGGCAGCACTGCCCAACTCGACCGGCGAGGTGGGGCTGTGGGGGCTGTCCTACCTCGGGATGAGCGAACTGTTCGCCGCCGGTGTGCTGGAACAGGATTCGCCGGTCAAGGCGATGTTCCCGCTGATGGTCGGCAATCACGCGTTCCAGGATCTGCTCGGGCATGACGGCTTCTACAACACCGCGTTCCTCGCCTCGATGCTGCAGGTCCCGATCACCCTGCTGCCGCAGCTCGATCCGATCCTCGGGCTGTACCGCGAGCCCGGCAAGCTGGCCAGTGTCTTCGTCGACCACTTGCTCTCGCACTTTCGGCCAGAGGGCACGTGGCCGTCGTTGTTCAACGCGCTGGCCGACGGCGACCGGGCCTACAACGGTCCGTACTGGGAGTCGCGAGCGATCGACACGGTGCTGGATCGAGTCGGGGCCGCGGGCATTCCGACCTATCTGATCGGCGGACAGTACGACCTGCTGCAGGACGGCACGCCGCGGACCTTCGCCGGATTGCAGAACGCCTACGCGGGCCGTTCGCACCACGGGCCGATGCCGGCGCACGCGCCATCGAGCGGCCGCTTCCAAATGCTCACCGGCCCTTGGTTTCACATCCAACCCGGCGTGCAACGCAACACCGACATCGATATGCACGCCCTGCAACTGGCCTGGTTCGATCGGTGGCTGAAGGACGACCGCAACGGCATCGACGAGACCGAGACCCCGTTGCACGCCATCGACATCAACGGCAACGTGATCGAGAGCGCGACCTATCCGGTGCGCGAAACCCCCACCCGCAACCTCTATCTGGCCGCCGATGGGCGGCTCACGCCGGATCGCCCGGTGGTGGAGTCGGGTTCGGATCGGGTGCGCTTCAGCCCGGTCAACGGCGGCACCATCTGCAATGCCTCGTTCTCGCGCAACTTCTCCGGCGTCTACGAGTTGCTGACCACGCTGGCCGGGGTCGACGATCCATGCGCGCGGTTTCCCGCGCATCCGGACATCCCTGGGCTGCTGGACAATCCGCAGTACACGACCGATCCGTTCACCGAGCCGACCGTGCTGGCCGGGCCCATCGGCGCCACGCTGTTCGCCGTGTCGAACACACCGGCCTCGGCGTTCAGCGTGACCGTGCAGGACATCGCACCGGACGGCACCGCGTTCGCGCTCACCGACGGACAGCTCGCGGGCAACTTCCGTGCGCTGGACGAGGAGCGGACCTGGCGCGCCGCCGACGGCAGCGTGCTCGGCGCGTTCCACCCGGGAACCAGGGAATCCATGCTGCCGGTGGTGCCGGGGGAGCTGACCGAGTACAACGTCAAGGTGCGCCCGGCATTCCATGTGTTCGAGCCCGGCCATCGGTTGCAGGTGACCATCGCCTCCGGCGACGCGCCGACCCATATCTTCAACCCGAAGGACTACCCGGCACTGCTCGGCGGCGAGTACGACATCCAGCGCACCGGGCAGGCGGCCTCGTTCCTCACGCTGCCGCTGGCGGGCCTGTCGCGGCCGCGACCCTGAGTCGTAGCTTCCGGCTTGGCATCGCCGCGCCGGAATCTCTACGGTCGGCGGGGTGCCTGTGATCAGATTGTCCGCGTGCCAAGTGAAACTGCAGGTCGCGTGCGAGGTGGTGTGAGATGACGGGACCGACCGACCGCCCGCAACGGTGGAACCGCCTGCTCGAACTGCTCGCCGAATCCGGGCGGCTCTCGGTGGAGGAGGCCGCCGAGCGACTCGGCGTGTCCTCGGCGACCGTGCGCCGCGACTTCACCGCGCTGGCCGAGCAGCAGCTCGCCACCAGGACGCACGGCGGTGTGGTCGCCACCTCGGTGGCCTACGACCTGCCCGCCCGCTACCGGCAGACCGGCGGCGAGGCCAAGCAGCGCATCGCCGAACACGCTGCGTCCCTGGTAGATCCGCGCGCGGTGATCGCGATGAACGGCGGCACCACGACCACCGCGGTGGCGCGTGCGCTGGCCGGGCGCACCGATCTGGGCATCACCGGCGACGAGCAGCTGACCATCGTCACCAACGCGCTCAACATCGCGGGCGAGATGGTGCTGCGCCCGCATATGCGCACGGTCGTGCTCGGCGGCGTCGCCCGCCGCGAGTCCTACGAATTGCACGGCCCGCTCGCCGAACGCGCGCTCGCCGAACTGCGCCTGGACGAGCTGATCCTCGGCGTGAACGCGATCTCGGCGGAGGGCGGCGCGCAGTGCAGGCATATCGATGAGGCCGGGGTGACCACCGAGATGGTGCGCCGTTCCCGCCACGTCATGGTGGTGGCCACCGCGGACAAGCTGGAACGCACCGCGCTGGCCCGCATCTGCAGCATCGAGCAGGTCCAGGTGCTGGTCACCGACACCGACGCCGATCCCGCCGCGGTCGCGGCGATTCGCGCGACGGGGGTGCGCGTCGACGTGGTGTGAGGCCTGCTCGAGCGGACGAGAACAGCCCGGCGCGCCGCGCGTGCCGCGCTGTTCCGCTGCCCGGGACCGGCCCGCTGGATCGGTGCGAACGAACCATTGACTGGGTCTGGACGTCTCATTACCGTGAGTGGGACAACACGTCCCAGGTGAGTGGCAGGGAGCGGTTATGGCCGAGGTCGAGAGCACCGATACCGTCGCCGATTCGACTTTGCACCCACCCCGGTGGGCGCCCACCTTCATTCGCTGGCATCGCACGCCCGTCAGCTGGCGTGCCTCGATCAAGCTGTCGCTCGGCATCCTGCCGCGGGTGCGCGACCACACGGTGCTCGACTATGTGACCGCGTTCCCCGGGCAGGACGACGTGATCGTCGCGCGGGTGCCGTTCAAGAAGTTCGTCGTGGTGCGCAGTCCGGAACTGGCGCGCCACGTCCTGGTGTCGAACCAGAGCAACTACACCAAGAGCCCGGACTACGACATGCTCGCGGTGGCGTTCGGCCGCGGCCTGGTCACCGATCTGAACGATGCGCTGTGGCAACGGAATCGGCGGCTGGTGCAGCCGATCTTCGCCAAGCGCAACGTCGATGGCTTCGCGCCGGTGATGGTCGAGGCCGCCACCGACGCGGTGTCCAGGATCCGCGCGCTGGCGCAGACCGACGGCATCATCGACGTCAACGCCGAAATGAACCGGCTCACTTTGGATATCACCTCACGCACGATGTTCGGCACCGATATCACCGGGCCCATGTCCGAGGTGACGCTGTATCGACTGCTGCGGTTCTTCGGCCGCGGCTTCATGACCAACGCCAGTTATCCGATCCACTATCTCGGGACCTGGCTGCACCGGCACGGCAGGCATCGCAACGAGGCCGGGAACTCCCGACTGCCGATGCGGATCATGCGCGCGCTCGGCTGGGTGATCGAGCCGCGCAGCATGCGCGACCTGCGCCACGCCGAGCAGGTCGTCGACGGCTTGATCGCCGACCATCGCAGCGGGCGCATCGACCGTAAGGACAACCTGCTCGCCGCGCTGATCGACGCCGCCGATCCGGAGACCGGCTACCGGTACACCGATCAGGAGATCCACGACGAGCTGATGACCTTCATCGGCGCGGGCATGGAGACCACCGCGACCGCGCTGAGCTGGGTATGGCAGCTGCTCTCCGAATATCCCGAGGCCAGGGCGCGGCTGCGAGAGGAGGTCCGCACGGTGCTCGGCGGGCGCCCGGCGCGTGCCGCCGATCTGGACCGGCTGCCGTGGACCCAGGCCGTGGTGGCCGAGACCATGCGGTTGCTGCCGCCCGTGGTCGGGCTCGGCCGCACCGCGAAGGCGCACGACGTGCTCGGCGGCTACCGGATCAAGCCCGGTGACACCGTGATCACCGTCATCCACGGCGTGCACCACAGCAACCGGGTGTGGGACCGGCCCGACGAATTCGACCCGAGCCGGTACCTGCCCGAGCAGGTGGAGCGCGAGCACAAGCGGGCGACCATGCCCTTCGGCGCAGGCAAGCGGATGTGCGTCGCCTCGGGTTTCGCGAGCATGGAGGCCGCGCTGGTGGTGGCCACCTTCGCCCAGCACCTGGAGTTCGACGCGGTATCGGACAAACGGATCCGGCGGCAGAACTCGTTCACCGGTGGTCCGGACGGGCCGCTGCCGATGCGGCCGCGGTTCCTGCCGGAGCTGGAGCGGGCGGACACCGCCGTATAGTCGGACTGGTGAAACCGCCCGCCGCCATGCGTACCCATCGCAGGCGCGGGGGTGGGCAGCGCTGGCGCGAACACAATTCCACCCGGCAGGCGCAGATCCTCGAGGCGGCCGTGGCGCTGATCGAGGACAACGATCCCAGCGTCGAGGTGTCCATCCAGCAGATCGCCGAGCGTGCCGGGCTGGCCAGATCGGTGGTCTACCGGCAGTTCGACAACCGCGACGATCTGGATTCGCGGGTGCGCGAGTACATCCTCGAGAAGTACATCGCCCAGGTCGAGGCGGTTCTGGTGCTCGATCCGGCCAAGACGCTCGAGCAGATCATCTTCGAGGCGATGCGCACCGTGGTGCACTGGGCGGCCGAGCATCCGAAGCTGTATCAGTTCGGGCAGAGCGGTTCGGTGCACGGGCACGCGGCGGGCGAGACCAGCCTGACTATCGGCAGGCACCGGGTCGCGGAAACGCTGTGGGAGAAGTTCCGTGCGGGCAGTGCGCTGCTCGGCATCGAGGTGGCCGAGTACCGGCCGGTGGTGTACGGCTTGGTCGGGCTGGTCGAGGGCATCGTGACCCAGTACATCGGCATGCCCGCCGCCGAGCGCCCCGATCAGGAGACCATCGCCCGCCTGCTCACCTCCTCGGCCTGGCACCTCTACACCGGCCACGCCGCCGACCGCGGCTTCCATTTCGAGCGCACCGCCACCATCGCCGACTCGCTCGCGGTCGTCCTCGCCGCCGCGACCGAGCGCGCCGACTGAAATCCCCTGTGCGGTCCCGCACCCGCTGCCGGAGCCTGCTGCGGGACGCTGAAAAGGGATGCGGCCCAGCGCCTTACCGGCAGCAGCTGGAGCCGCAACACGGCTCCTCGGCGGGTTTGACGGCCTTGATGATCGCCGAGTGCATGCCGTCAGCCACCTCGTGTGTGGTGGTGATTTCGACCTCGGTGAAACCCGCGGCGCCCAAATGCTTTCGATACTCGGCGAACGAGAGCGCGCCCGCGATGCAGCCGACATAGTCGCCGCGCTCTGCGCGCTGCTCGGGCGTGAGTTCGTCGTCGGCGACGACGTCGGCGATGCCGATGCGCCCGCCGGGGGTCAGCACCCGTGCCATCTCGGCGAACACCGCGGGCTTGTCGACCGACAGGTTGATCACGCAGTTGGAGATCACGACGTCGATGCTGTTCGCGGGCAACGGAATCGCCTCGATATGTCCCCGCAGGAATTCCACGTTCGACACCCCGGCCCGCGCCGCGTTCGCTCGCGCGAGCGTCAGCATCTCCTCGGTCATGTCCACGCCATAGGCCTTGCCGGTGGGGCCGACCCGGCGTGCGGAGAGCAGCACGTCGATGCCGCCACCGGAACCAAGGTCCAGGACCCGCTCGCCCACCCGGAGTTCGGCGACCGCGGTCGGATTGCCGCAGCCGAGCGAGGCCGCCGCGGCCGCGACGGGAAGTTGCTCGCGGTCGGTCGGCTCGTACCGGCTCGCGCCGAACTTCTGCTCGGCGGCGATCGGGTCGGCGCCGCAACAGTCCTCGGCCACCCCGCCCTCGGCGACGGTCCGTGCGGCGAGCGCGTAGCGGGCACGCACCGTTTCCCGGAGTTCATTGCGCTGATCGGTCATGACATCACGTCCCTGACTTGTTCGAACCTGATCGGAAAGCACGCCTTCGACCGGGTTGTATTGATAACTATCGATACAAGCTTGCCCCGTTGGATCGAAGTCTGTCAATATAGATAGGTGTCGAAACAAGAACTGCCGGTGCGTGCCGCCGACTGCTGTGCCACGCTGACCGCGCCGCTGGCACCCGAAACCGCGGTCGAGCTCGCCGGTGCGTTCAAAGCCCTGGCGGACCCGGTCCGGCTGCGGCTGCTCTCCCTGATCGCGACCCGAGCCGGCGCGGAAGTCTGCGTGTGCGAACTGACGCCGCGGTTCGACCTCGCGCAGCCCACCATCTCCCACCACCTGAAGGTGCTGCGCGAAGCGGGCCTGATCGACTGCGAACGCCGCGGCACCTGGGTCTACTACTGGCTGATCCCCGCGGCCCTGCAACAACTTTCGGCCGTGCTGGGTAGCGGCATCGGTGACCCCGTGCGTACGGGTGCGCCGCGGTAGGTCACCGGCCTGCGGGTGAATGGTCCCGCAGGACAGGGGGTTTCGCGTGGTGTCAGGGTGTGGTGGTGGCTGGGATCGGGGTTGGTTCGGGGGTGGCACGCATGGTGCGCATCCAGACGATGAAGCCCCAGGCGACGAAGCCGGCATAGACGAAGTAGAGGGTGGCCGAGGGGTAGTAGCCGGCTTTCACCAGGAGCGGGATGCCGACGATGTCGACGGCGATCCAGATCAGCCAGAATTCGGCGAGGCCGCGGGCCATGCCGTAGGTGGCGAGCACCGATCCGGTGAAGATCCAGGCCTCGGCCCACGGGCCATAAGACCCGATCACGGCGAAGAGCTGGGCGAACGCGGCGGTGCCGACGAGCATCGCGGCCACCAGGATCAGGCGTTCCCGGTTGCTCGCCCAGCGCGGGTCCACCCCGCGATGCTCGAGGCCGGTCTCGATCTTGGCGTGTCGATACCAGCTCCACCAGCCGTACACGCTGACCGCGATGAACATCAGCTGCCGCCCGGCCTGCCCCGCCATGTTCAGGTGCTGCGGCGTGTTGAACACCCCGCCGACGAACACGGTGAACAGCAGCGTGTTCCCGGCGATCCCGATCGGCCAGGCCCACACCCGGCGACGCATGCCGCCGATCGCGGAGGTGAGGCCGAAGCCGTTGCCGATCACCTCGCGCCACAGGATCTCCGAGCCTGCGATGTGCAGCTTGGCGTCGAGCAAGGTGAGAAGCGGGTTCACCTGTCGTACAACCAGCGCACCGGCCGATCCCATCCAGCACCCGGATATCGGCTCGCGCGGATTCGAATCACCGGCCCGGCTCGCGCGCGTGCAGGGTGACCGGCAGCGCGGAGGGCGAGAGCACGAAATCCTTGTTCGAGGCGCGCACCGTGTACTTCGGGTCCGGCTCCGGCCGCCACCGGGCCAGCAGCGCGGCCGCGGCCAAGGTGATCTCCAGCAGCGCGAAGTGATCGCCGAGGCAGCGCCGCCTGCCGACGCCGAAGGACAGGTTGGCCTTCTTGTCGATGTCACCGGCGCGCTCGGGCGACCAGCGCTCGGGGTCGAAGCTGTCCGGGTCGGTGAAGTAGCGGCTGTCGTGCTGAACCATGTAGGGGCTGAACATGATTGCCGCGCCGTCGGGAATGGTGAGCCCGCCGACGGTGACGTCGCCGTCGGCGGTGCCCGCGCTGATCCACGGGCCCCAGAACCGGAGTGTCTCCGCCACAACCTGTTTCAGGTAGGGCAGTGCGTTGATGTGTTCGGCGCGCACCGGTCCGGCGCCGACGACGGCGTCGAGTTCGGCGTATAGCCGCTCGGCGACCTGCGGCCTGTGCAGCACCTCGTGCCACAGCCAGCCGGTCAGCGACGCCATCGACCCGACGCCGCCGGCCAGCATCAGGATCGCCTCGTCGATGATGTGCTCGTCGGACAGCCGCGCCCCGGTCTCGCTGTCGGTGTGCCGGATCAGCGCCGACACCACGTCGTTGAAATCCTCGTCGCGGCGGCGGTATTCGGCGACCACCTCGCCGATCGCGCCGCGCAGGTGGCGTGCCTTGGTCCGCCATCGCCAGTTCGCGATCAGGCGCAGCCTGCGCAGCTGCGGCGGCAGCGCGGTGCGCAGGATGACCTGACTCAGCAGCCACGGCACGTTGTCGCGGATCTCGCGGCGCGCGGCATCGCTGAACTCGGCGGTGAACAGGGTCGAGGACACGGTGTCCAGGACCAGGCCGTGCGCCTCCTTCATCAGGTTCACCTGCCCGCCGTCAGGCAGTCCCGCCGACCACCGCTCGGCGATGTCGGCGGCCGCTTTCGTGTATTCGGCGAGCCTGCTCTGCCGCAGCGCGGGCGCGATCATCCGGCGGCGCAGCTTGTGTTCGGCGCCGCGCAGCACGTTCACCGACCCGCCCGCGATGTCCTTGATCGCCTCGCGCAGGTCTTCCCGATTGAGCTCGCCGTCGCCGAGCCCGGCCTCGCGGACCAGGTCAGGCGTGGTCAGCAGGTAGCCGGTCTGGTTGCCGAAGTAGATCCGCACGATCGGCCCGAGCGCGGGCAGCGACGTGACGAAACCGGGCGCGTCGCGCAGAGCGCGCAAGCCGTGCCCGACCAGCGGCAGCCGCCCGGGTGCGGTGGGTACTTCCGCCAGCGAACGCGGTAGCACCATTTCGGGTGGGTAGTCCGTCGGCTCGGCAGTGTGCACAATTGCACGGTACCTACGCGAACGCTCAGTTGTAGAGCCCATAGTTCTCCGGAATGCCCACCGCACGCGGAAAGAAGCGCCCTTGAGAATCGCGATCCCACTGACCGGAACCCGTGGCGACGTCCAGCCGGTGGTGGCGCTCGGGCTCGAATTGCGCCGTCGCGGCCACGATGTGCTGCTCGGCGCGCCGCCGAATCTGGTCGGGTTCGTCACCGACGCCGGGCTGGCCGCGGTGCCGTGTGGGCCCGACGTGCAGCAGCTCTACAGTTCCGACGAAGGTCAGCGGGCGCTGGCCGCTGGCAACACACTGCGGCTGATGCAGCTGGTCGGCAAGCAGATGTCCGGCTACGCCGAGCAGATGAATCAGGAGGTCATCGACGTCTGCGCGGGGGCGGATCTGATCGTCGCGAGCACCGTCACCGAGGACCGGGCGAGCTCGGTCGCCGAGGCGATGGACGTGCCGCTGGTGAGCCTGCACTATTTCCCGTGCCGCAGCACCAGCGGGTATCCATTTCCCGGCGCGCTGCCGCCGCACTGGAATCCGCCCGCGCCGGTCAACCGGGCGACCTGGGCATTGGCCGAGAACCTGCGGCGGGTGGTCTTCATGCGCTACCTCAACGAGTTACGCACGAGTCTCGGGTTACCCAAGTCGCGCGCGAGCACGGCCGCGGTCCTGGCCCGCGCACAGGTCCCGGAGATCCAGATCTACGACCCCGCGCTGGTGCCGGGCCTGGCGCAGGAGTGGGGCGCGCGCAGGCCGTTCACCGGCTTCCTGACCCTCGACCAGGCGACCAGGGCCGCGGTCGGCGACCTGGCGGGCGATCACGCGAGCATCCTGTCCTGGATCGAGCAGGGCGCGCCGCCGGTGTTCTTCGGGTTCGGCAGCATGCCGATCCGCGACACCGCGGCCGTGCTCGCCATGGCCACCGAGGTCGCGGCGCGGCTCGGGGTGCGCGCGCTGGTGAGCGCGGGGTGGAGCGATCTCGATGTCGCAGCGGCGCAAGCCGGACCGCAGGTGAAGGTGGTCGGCCCGTTCGCGCACGACGTGGTGTTCCCGCACTGCGCCGCGGCCGTGCACCACGGCGGGATCGGGACGCTGTTCGAGAGCCTGCGGGCGGGACTGCCGACGCTGGTCTGCTCGGTCTCGTTCGAGCAGCCGATGTGGGGCGGGCAGGTCGAGCGGCTCGGTGTCGGCGCGCATCTGCGGTTCACCCGGCTCACCACCGACCGTCTCGAACAAGGCGTGGCCGCGCTGCTCACCCCGCAGCGCCGCGCCCGCGCCGCGGCGTTCGCGCGGACGCTGCGCACCGAGGGCGCCGCCGCCTACGCCGCCGATCTGGTCGAGGCCGCGGCCCGGTGACCAACTACGTGCTGGCGGACACGCTCGTCATGTTCCGGCGCTGTGCCAGGCACACCCTGCGCAGCCGGGACACGCTGGTGATCTCGATGTTCATGCCGGTGCTCGTCATGCTGCTGTTCACCTATGTGTTCGGCGGCGCGATCGACGTCGGCGGCCCCTACCTCGACTACGTCGTGCCGGGAATCATGTTGCTGTGCACCGGATTCGGTTCCTCGATCACGGCGACGAGCGTGTCCACCGATATGACGCGGGGCAGCATCGACCGCTTCCGCACGCTGCCGATGTTCCGGCAGGCCGTGCTCGCCGGGCATGTCGCCGAGGGGGTGGTGCGCAATCTGGCGGCCATCGGGATCGCGGTGGCCGTGGCACTGGCGCTGGGCTATCGGCCATCGGCGGGGCTGGGCGGCTGGCTCGCGGCGCTCGGCGTGATCACCCTGTTCGTGCTGGCGATCTCCTGGATCGCGGTGGCGCTCGGGCTGATCGCCAAGAATCCGGAGGCGGCGGGCGGGCTCACCTACGCGATCATGTTCATCCCCTACATCAGCAGCGCGTTCGTGCAGACCGCGACGATGCCGCACTGGTTGCGCGGTTTCGCCGAGTACCAGCCCGCGACGCCGGTGCTCGAGACCGTGCGCGGGCTGCTCAACGCGACCGGCACCGGGCACAACGCGGCACTCGCCGTCGGCTGGTGTCTTGGCCTGGCCGCGTTCGGATTCGGCTGGGCCGGTGTGGTGTTCGGCCGGCTCTCGCGGCACTGAGCCCGGCCGATCGCGCGTGTCGGGGCCCCGGGTTACCGTGTGCCTCGTTACCCAGCGCATCGCTAGACCGTGGAGGACCCCGATGACCGTGCTGCCGGATCGACCGAACACCGCCCTGCTGGTGATCGACGTGCAGAACGGCGTGGTGGCCGAGGCCTACCGGCGCGACGCCGTCCTCGCCAATATCGTCACGGTGCTCGGCAAGGCCCGCGCGGCGGGTGTGCCGGTCGTGTGGATCCAGCACAGCTCGGACGATCTGGTGCGCGGCAGCGCGGCCTGGGAGTACGTGCCAGAGCTGGTCCGGCAGGAGCCGGAAGCCTTGGTGCACAAGCGGTTCAACGACTCGTTCGAGGACACCGAGCTCGAGGACGTGCTGGCGCGGGCCTGCGTCGGCAAGCTGGTGGTGACCGGCGCGGAGACCGACGCCTGCGTGCGCGCCACCATCCACGGCGCGTTCACCCGCGGCTACGACGTCACGCTGGTCGCGGACGGGCACACCACCTTCGACAAGAGCGCGTGGGGCGCCCCGGCGCCCGAGGCGGTCATCGCGCACACCAATCTGTACTGGCAGTACCACCGGGCGCCGGGACGCACGGCCGCCGTGACCAGCGTCGAGGAAACGGTCTTCGGGGACTGAGCGCCGGAAAAATTCGGGCCGCGACCCGGCTGCGTGTAACGATTGCGAAATCTGGGGGCGCGATTCGCAATGTCCGTGCAACGGGCTCCTTCTAGGGTGACCTTCATGAGGGAGCGCAGTACACGCGAGAACGGCGGGGCCGGGTCATGACCGCCACGAGCGAAACCACCGGGGGCACCGGTATCCACATCAGCGGTTTGACCAAGACCTTCCGGGTGGGCCGCAAGACCGTGCAGGCGTTGGACTCGGTGGAACTGCACACCGAACAGGGCACCTTCCTCTCGTTGCTCGGCCCGTCGGGCTGCGGCAAGTCGACGGTGCTGCGCATCCTGGCCGGCCTGGAGACGCCGAGCGCGGGCAAGACGCTGATCGACGGGCAGACACCCGCCGAACTGGTGCGCAGGCACGAACTCGGCATCGCCTTCCAGGACTCGGCCCTGCTGCCGTGGCGTTCGGTGGAGTCGAATATCAAGTTGCCGCTACAGGTCGCGGGCCTGCAGCCGGACCCGGCACTGATCGCCGACCTGATCCGGCTCGTCGGGTTGGACGGCTTCGAGAAGGCCAAGCCCGCGCAGCTGTCCGGCGGTATGCGCCAACGTGTTTCGATCGCCAGGGCGCTGGTGGTGAAGCCGACCGTGCTGCTGCTCGACGAGCCGTTCGGCGCGCTGGACGACATGACCAGGCAGCGACTCAACCTGGAACTGCTGCGGATCTGGACGGAGAAGCCCGCGACCACCCTGATGGTCACCCACGGCATCGCCGAGGCGGTGTTCCTCTCCGATGTGGTCGCGGTGATGAGCCCGCGGCCGGGCCGGGTGCTGGAACTGGTGGAGATCGATCTGCCGCGCCCGCGCACGCCGGAGATGATGCGCACGCCCGAGTTCCATCGGCTGCACGACTACCTGTCCGAGCTGCTGTTCGGCAAGTCCGGCACGGGCGGGGCGCTCGGCAGCGCGGCCGGTGCCGCGAGCACCGGCGGTGGCGCGTGAGCGGGGCGCCGTGGCTACGCCGGGGAGACCGCGCATGAAACGGATCGGCGGCCTGCTCGGTGTGGCCGGGTTGATCGGGGTGTGGTGGTTGCTCGCGGCACTCGGCGTCGCGGGCGGCACGGTGCCGAGTCCGTGGACGGTGGTGCACACCATGTACACCGACGGATGGGGCCTGTACGGGCCAAACTTCCGGATCACCGCGCTCGGCGCGCTGCAGGGTTTCGTGTGGGGCAACGGCCTGGCCATCGCGCTGGCTATCGCGATCATGCTCGTGCCGCAGATCGAATCGCTGGCCACCCAGCTGGCGATCCTGAGTTACTGCACCCCGCTGCTCGCGCTCGGCCCGATTATTCTCGTGGTGTTCGGCGGGCGCACCCCGACGGTGTTCCTCGCGGCGATGTACTGCTTCTTCACCACCATGGTCGGCACCGTGTCCGGCCTGCGGTCGGCGGATCGCACCAGCCTGGACCTGGTGCGCGCGTACGGCGGCGGTCGCTGGCAGCAGCTGTATCGGGTGCAGTTGATCGCGGCGCTGCCGAGTACGTTCGCGGCGTTGAAGATCGCCGCGCCCTCCGCGGTGCTCGGCGCGATCATCGGCGAATATCTCGGCGGCGTGGACAGCGGTATCGGCGTCGCGCTCACCGCCGCGCAGACGGCCTACAACGTGCCGCGCACCTGGGGCATGGCGCTGGCGGCCGCCGCGCTGGCCGGGCTCGGCTACGCGGTGGTCGCGCTCGGCGCGCGCCTGGTCGCCCCGTGGACTGCGCAGGAGGCGCGATGAAGATACTGCTGCGGCTCGGGCGGTTCCTCTTTCCGCTGGTCATCTCGTTGATCCTGATGCTGCTGATCTGGTACGTCTTCCTGAAGGCGTTTCCGCAGGTCGGACCGCGGGTGGGGAAGTCGCCCGAAGACGTATGGCGCTACCTGGTCACCTCGCCGGGCGCGAGCGGCGCCCGCGCGACGATCCTGGACGACCTGCAGATCACGCTGCGGGACGCGGCGATCGGGTTCGGCTTCGGCATGCTGGCCGCGGTGGTGGTGGCCGCGCTGTTCGTCTCGTTCGCCGCGGTGGAGCAGACCTTCCTGCCGGTGGCGATGATCCTGCGGTCGGTGCCGCTGGTGGTGCTCGCCCCGATCATCGTGCTGGTGTTCGGCCGCGGGCTGGGCGGGGTCACCGTGCTGACCGGCATCGTGGTGTTCTTCCCCGCGTTGGTGATGATCATGGCGGGCCTGCGCAACGCGCCGCGGCAGGCACTGGATCTGGTCGCGGCCTACGGCGGGTCCAAGTGGACCGGGCTGCGCATGGTCGCGGTGCCTGCCGCGCTGCCCTCGGTGTTCGCCGCGGCCAGGATCTCGGTGCCGGGCGCGCTGATCGGCGCGCTGCTCGGCGAGTGGCTCGGCAGCGGAACGGGATTGGGCGCCAGCCTGATTCGAGCCATTCCGACCTTCCAGTACAACCAGCTGTGGGCCTCGATCGTGATCGTCACGATCGTGTCGGTGGTGCTGTACGCCGTGGTCGGCGTGATCGAGAATCTCGTGCTCGCCCGCTTCGGCGCGGACGCGGGGCGGTCGTGAGTCCGGTGCGCCGAACAGGACAAATTTCCCGAAATTCGGCGCTCGGAACGTCAAAGTAAAGAAAACGAAACGCGATCGACCTAGATTCACCGCATGACACCCGCACAGCGTTCTTCGTTCGGGCCGGCACTGAATCGACGGTCTCTGTTTCGCTACTCCGCGCTGGCCGGCGCCGCACTCGGCGGCGCCGGTCTGCTCACCGCCTGTGGCGACAACGCCGCCGACTCCTCTGGCGGTTCCACCCCGGACGGCTCGAAACACGGCACGGTGGCGGTGCAGCTGTCCTGGCTGAAGAACATCGAGTTCGCCGGTGAGTACTTCGCCGACGCCAGGGGCTATTTCAAGGAGGCGGGCTTCGGCTCGGTCAACCTGATCGCGGGTGGCGCCGCGAGCACCTCGGTCGAGGCGGGGCTGGACACCGGCAAGATCTGGCTCGGTCTGTCCGCACCGCAGACCACCGCCAAGGCGGTGCTGGAGGGGTTGCCCGCGAAGATCATCGCGACCACGTATCAGAAGAACCCCTTCGCCATCGTGAGTTCGGCGGCGCGGCCGATCAAGACGCCCGAGGACATGAAGGGCCGCAAGATCGGCGTGCAGGACACCAATCAGCTGATCTTCAACGCGCTGCTGACCGCCAACGGATTGAAGCCGGGCGACGTCACCATCGTGCCCGCGCAATTCGATCCGACGCCGCTGGCCAACGGCGAGGTCGACGGCTGGGTGAGCTATGTGACCAACGAGCCGATCACGTTGACCACCAAGGGATTCGCGAACACCCACTTCCTGTTCGCCGACTACAACCTGCCGCTGGTGGCCGAGACGCTCACGGTCAAGCAGGCCACCATCGACAAGGAGCGTGACAAGCTCAAGGCGTTCCTGACCGCAGAGATCAAGGGTTGGAAGGACGCGGTGGCCGACCCGGCCGAATCGGCCAGGCTCGCGGTCGAAGTGTACGGCAAGGATCAGAAGCTCGACCTTGACGAGCAGACGAAAGAGGCGGTGGCACAGAACGATCTGGTCGTCTCTGCGGACACCGCGGCCAACGGCCTGCTGAGCATGACCGACAAGCTGATCGAGCAGAACATCGCCGCGCTGCGGCTCGCCGATCTGGATATCAAGGCGGATCAGCTGTTCGACCTGTCCGTGCTGCGCGAGGTCTACGCCGAGAATCCGGGCCTCAAGGGCTGACGGCCCGGCCAGTCGGAACTAACCGCCAAGCCCCACCGCTGTTTTCAGCGGTGGGGACTGGTGTGGGGTGTGCAGCGAATGCCGCCCCGTCTGCTCGGTTCTGGCGGCGAGCAATTCGGCCGCGATGGCGACGGCGATCTCGGGCGCGGTGCGCGCCCCGACGTCCAGCCCGGCCGGAGAATGCAAACGGGCGAGCGTAGCTTCGTCGAAGCCGCCCGCCCGCAGGTCTTCCATGCGTCGTGTGTGCACGGTGGGCGAACCCATCGCGCCGAGGTAGCCGAGCTGGGGTAGTCGGAGCGCGACGGTCAGCAGCGGGATCTCGAACTTGGGGTCGTGCGAGGTGACGACAATGCCGGTGTCGCCGTCGATTTCGCCCGCGGCCGACAGCGTGTTCAGGTACCGGTGCGGCCAGTCCACGACGACCTCGGCGCCGGGGAACTTCTCCGGCTGCGCGAAGGTCTCCCTGGAATCGCAGATGGTGACGCGGTAGCCGAGGAACTTGGCCTGCACGGTGAGCGCGGCGGCAAAAGAGTTGGCGCCGAAGATGATCAGGCGCGGCGGCGGCGCGAACGAGGAGACGAACACATCCGAGTCCGGCAGCGCGAGCAGTTCGGTGTTGTGCCGCTTGTCGGTGACCAGGTGCTGGCCGATGAGGTCGGCGTCGGAGTTCCACACGACGGTGAATACGGTGATCCGCCGGTGCGCCCTGATCTCGGCGGCGACGAGCGGGAACTCCGGAAAGTCCCTGCGGGAGAACGGTTCGGTGAACACGTCCATCATGCCGTCGCGGTCCGCGGCCCCCGCCATACCGGTTGCCACGCCGTAGCGGTGCATGGCGCGCCGACCGGTGCGCGCCGCCTGTAAGACCGCCTCGTAGGCGATCTCCTCCAGCCCGCCGTCGGTCACCGCGCCGTACACACCGCCGTCCGGGTCGACCAGCATGGCCGAGCCGATCGGTAAGGGAGCCGAGCCCATCGTGCGCACTATGGTCGCCAGTCCTCCGGTCCGCCCGGAATGCCATACCCGCAGAAGGTCATCGACGATGTCCCGCATAGCTCGCTCCGATCACCGTGCGGACGAGGCCGGGTAGTCACGATCGACGCCCGTCGCCAAATCGTCGCACGTGACGCACACCATATCTGCCCGGCCCGCCAAATAGGTGCGCGCGCCCGAATCTCCTACGGCCTCCTGACATATCGAGGTCCAATGGTTGTGGGAGAGCACAACGGGATGCCCCGGTATGTTGTGGAACACAGCTCGGGCCAGGCCGCTCGAGGAGTCGAATGCCGCGGCGGTCACCCGGGCGATCACATCCGCGCCGACATCGGGGGTGTCCACCGGCATGATCGCGGCGTAGCGCGCCGGGGTGCGCGCGGCGGCGATCAGCCCGGCGCGGACCGAGGCGCCCAGACCCGTCGCCCAGTCCGCCGCCCAGACCGTGACCACGTCGGCGGGGAGGTCGACGGCGCCGGGATCGGGACCGGTGGCGCCGAGCACGACGATCACTGGATCGCAGCCGCCACCGCGCAGCGCGGCCACCGCGCCGCGCAACCACGCACCCCCCTCGGCCAGCGCCTTCGGCTTGCCGTAGCGGGTACCAGCCCCCGCGGCGAGCACGATGCCCGCGCAGACGGGCGCGGCGACCGGACGATCGGGTAGAGCCATGCCACGACGGTATCCCGGAACCGGTGTCGGCGCGTGTCGCAAGAGCGCTGCTCGGGGGCGGGAACGGCCGGTTTGCGCGCGGCGACACGCCGGTCGTCCGGTAGCGCGTTCCGGTGGCGGCCGGGCGGGTCGTATTCGATGCTGGTTCGATGACAGACGACGCGGACGGCCTCGCCCGGTTCCACGCGCTGCCGCGGGAGGCGGCCCTCGAGGCATTGCTCGGGTGTTGCTCTTCGCCGCGCTGGGCGCACGCGATGCTCGCGCGGCGGCCCTACTCGAGTGCCTGCGCGGTACTCGACGCGGCCGACGACGTGCTCGCCGCACTGCCCGACACCGAAATAGATCTGGCGCTGGCCGGTCATCCGCGCATCGGCGAGCGGCCGCGTTCGGCGGCCTCGGCGCGCGAGCAGGCCGGCGTGGCGGGCGCGCCGGAGCAGGTGCACGCCGCGTTGGCCGCGGGTAATCGGGCCTACGAGCAGCGGTTCGGCTACCGGTACCTGGTGTGCGCCAGCGGTAGGTCCGGCAGCGAGCTGCTCGCGCTGCTGCAAGACCGGCTACGCAACGATGCCGACACCGAAAGGCAGGTCATGCGAACAGAATTGGCGAAGATCAATCGCATCCGGTTGCGCCGGTTGCTCGGGGAGCCCGCATGAGCACGCTGAGCACGCACGTGCTGGACGCGGTCCGTGGCACGCCCGCCACCGGCGTCACCGTGACGCTGTACGACGGTGCCGGGCAACTGGATTCGTGCAGCACCGACGGCGACGGCCGGATCGGCGCGCTTGGCGCGACATTGGCGCCGGGTACCTACCGACTGGTCTTCGACACCGGTGCTTACTTCGCCGCGCAGCGGGTCGAGACCTTCTATCCCGAGGTCGGCGTGTGCTTCGCGATCACCGAGGAGCGGCACTATCACGTCCCGTTGTTGTTGTCGCCGTTCGCCTTTTCCACCTATCGAGGGAGCTGAATCCAGTATGGAGTTGACCGGCCCGATCGAGCTCACCGACCACCGCTACGGCAAGGCCGAGAACCGCGTCGTGCGGATCTGGCGGGAGACGGCGCGGCACGAGATCCGCGATGTGAACGTGTCCACCGTGCTGCGCGGCGACTTCGCCGACGCCTACGCCGGTGATCAGCGCAAGGTGCTGCCCACCGACACTCAGAAGCAGACCGCGTACGCCTACGCGAAACAGCCTGGGCTACAGACGATCGAGGACTACGGGCTGGCCCTGGCCGGTCACTTCGTCGACGATATCGAGCCGGTGTCCGGCGCCAGGATCGAGATCGACGAGTACGCCTGGCAGCGGGTACTGGTCGACGGCCACGAGCACGACCACACCTGGGTGCGGCAGGGGCCCGAGGTGCGCACGGCGGCGATCACGGTCGCGGGCACCGGCGCCGATCGGCGGTCCTGGGTGATCGGCGGGGTCAAGGATCTGACCATCCTGAAGTCGACCGGATCGGAGTTCGCCGACTTCCTCAGCGACGAATTCACCGTGCTGGCACCGACGCACGATCGCATGCTGGCCACCACCCTGGTCGTCGAGTGGCGATTCGCCGCGACCACCGGCATCGCCTGGGACGAGGTGTACGCGGGCATCCGCGCGCGGCTGGTCGAGACCTTCGCGACCCATCACTCGAAGGCGTTGCAGCAGACCCTGTTCGAGATGGGCAAGGCCGCGCTGCAGGCGTATCCGGTGCTCGCCGAGATCCGGCTCGCCGCGCCGAACAAACACCACTTCGACTACGACCTGGCCCGTTTCGGCATCGAGAACAACGGCGAGGTCTACTACGCGGCGGACCGGCCGTACGGCCTGATCCACGCCACCCTGCGGCGGGCCGACGCACCGGAGGCAGGTCCCGCATGGCTGGCGTGACCGTCATCGAGCACTGTGCCGTCGCCACCGTCGACGCGGCGGGCACCGAACACCGTGACGGCCACGTGGTGGTGCGCGGCAACCGGATCGTCGCGGTCGGGCCGGGCGACTCACCGCCGGTGGACGATTCGGCGCGGCGCATCGATGGTCGGGGCTGCTTGCTCACGCCCGGCCTGGTGAACACCCACCATCACCTCTATCAGTGGATCACCCGCGGTCTCGCCGCGGACAACACGCTGTTCGAGTGGCTCACCACGCTCTACCCCATCTGGGCGGGCATCGACGAGGACGCGGTGCGGGTCGCGGCGACCGGCGGGCTGGCCGCGTTGGCCCGCACCGGCTGCACCACCAGCACCGACCACCATTACGTCTTCCCGCGCGCCGGCGGCGATGTGCTCGGTGCGGAGATCGCGGCCGCCGCCGAGGTGGGCCTGCGGTTCCACCCGTGCCGCGGCTCGATGGATCTGGGGCGCAGCGCCGGCGGCCTGCCGCCGGATCACGTGGTGCAGACCCTCGACGAAATCCTCGCCGACAGCGCGGCGGCCGTTGCCCGCCATCATGATCCGTCGTTCGACTCGATGCTGCGCATCGCGCTCGCCCCCTGCTCGCCGTTCTCGGTGAGCTCCGAGCTGCTCCGGGAATCGGCGGTGCTGGCCCGCGAGCTCGGTGTGCGGCTGCACACCCACGTCGCGGAGACGATCGACGAGCAGGACTACTGCGCACAGACATTCGGCTGCACGCCGGCCCAGTACATGGAGCAGCTCGGCTGGGTAGGGCCGGACGTGTGGTGGGCGCACGCCATCCACCTCGACGACGGCGCCATCGCCACCATGGCCGAAACCGGTACCGGCGTGGCGCATTGCCCGACCTCGAACGCGCGCATCGGCGCTGGTGTCGCGCGCACCGCGGACCTGGTGCGGGCCGGCGTCCCGGTCGGTCTCGGGGTCGACGGCGCGGCGAGCAACGAGGCGAGTTCGATGCTGGAGGAACCGCGCAACGCCCTGTTCTTCGCCCGCAACCGCGGCGGCCCGCGCGCCATGACCACCCGAACCGCGTTGGCGCTCGCCACGATCGGCGGTGCCCGCGTGCTCGGCCGCGCCGCCGAGATCGGCTCGATCGAGCCGGGCAAACTCGCCGACCTGGCGCTGTGGCGCCTCGACACCCCCGCCCACGCCGGTATCGACGACCCGGTGACCGCCCTGGTCCTCGGCGCGCCCGCACCCCTGGCCGCCCTGCTCGTCAACGGCCGCGAGGTGGTTCGCGACGCCCGCCTCAGCACGGTCGACGAGGACGCCGTAGGCGCGGCGGTGGCGCAGGCGCAGGCCGCGCTGGTCGCCAAGGCGGGATAGCGCTCGCCTAGGCGGCGAACGACGTGGCGCCGTGCGCGAGCGCCGCGGCGGATCTGTGCCGATCGCCGGGCGGCGTGGTCGGTGCCGGCTCCGGGTCCGCCTGCGCGCGTAACGCGAGCAGGCTCATCACGTCGTGCAGGGTCATGCCGAGCTCCGCGGCGTGCAGTTCGGCGATCTCGGTGGCCCGCGGCCCACCCGAGGGCGACCCGTCGAGCACGATCATCTCGGCCAGTGCCATTCCCGTCATGGCCTGGTCGCGGCTGAGTCGTCGCTTGGTCGGCAGGTAGGACAGCACCCAGGTGCCGCGGTCCGCCTCGGGCAGATCGATCCGGAAGGCGGCCTCGTGCACCACGTCGCTCGTGATCAACCATGCGGTGGCCGTAATCGACATTGCGCGAACCCCTTTCATCCACGGCGCCGTCGGCACATCGGCCGCGGACTGTGCTCAGGATGCCAGTTCGGTTCGGCGCGGCGCGATCCCAGCGTCACCGGCATTTTGTCGGTCTGGCGCAGTCCACTTGACCTGGTAAAACCGCACTGCTACCAAGGAATTAATCACAATCAGCGCCGCGATTCTCCGGCCGCAGGTCCGTATCCCGCCGGCCGCGTCGCGCGTGGAGAGGTGGCGGGATGCGCAGCTCCGGCCGAACCGACCAATGGCGTCCCGGCGGCACTCTCACCGCGGAGCAACGGCGACGGCTCCGCGATCGGTTCGCCGAACTCGGCCTGACCGACCTGCAACTGCTCGAGCCGCTGGCCGCGGAGCTGCGCCAGCGCGGCTACCGGCCGCGCGCGGCGTGGCGCTACGCCAACGGATTAACCCAGGCCGCGGTGGCCGAACGCTACAACGAGGTGACCGACAGCGCGCGGGCGGCGATGAAGGCCAGCCGGATCTCTGAATTCGAGGCATGGCCGTTCGCCGGGAACGGCCCGCACCCCGAGGACGAACACCAGCGACCGAGCGGTGCGCGCCCGACCGTGCGCGTGCTGAAAAACCTTGCCGCCATTTACGGAACGGCGTGGGACCAATTGGTCGACCTCGCCGACCTGGCCTATATGCCGCACAGCGAGCGGATGGAGTACCACGAGGCGGTGGCGCGGCGCTCGATCGGCAGGCAGCCGGTGCGGGCGGGCCGCGACCTGCCCGCCGAGGTGCCGCATTTCACCGGTCGGGCTGGACCGAAAGCGCAACTGCACGAACGGGTTACCGAACACCTGCGCTCGGCGAGCGCGGCGGTGCACGTGATCGTCGGGCTGACCGGCATCGGGAAGACGGCGCTGGCCAGATACGCGGTCGCGGTGTTCGGCAAGCACTATCCCGACGGCACGCTCTGGGTGGACCTGCACGGCTACACGCTCGGGCGGGAGCCGCGCGAACCGGTGGATGTGCTGGAGCAGTTGCTGTTACAGGTCGGCGTGGCCCGCGAGACCATCGAGACCGACCTCGCGGGCCGGGCGGATCGCTGGCGCACCACCATGCGGCAGCGACGGATGTTCCTCGTGTTCGACAACGCGCTGGACAGCAACCAGGTCAAGCAACTGCTGCCGCGGGCGCCCGGGTGTTTCGTGCTGATCACCAGCCGGAGCAAGTTCACCGGTCTGGTCGAGGCGGTACCGCTGCGGCTGGAGGTGATGGAATGGGCCGAGGCGGAGGAACTCCTGGTCAAGCTGGGCAATCTGCGGCCGGGCTACGACCGGGCGGCGGTGCGGCAGATCTTGCAGACGGCCGGGCGGTTGCCGCTGGCCATCCGCCTGATCGGTGGTCAGATCGCGCATCACGGCGAGGCCATGCTCGCCGGAAGCGCCGCCGAGATCGCCCAGTTGAGCGCGCGGATCAAGCGCGCGCCCGCCGATCGGGCCAGCGACTCGGCCGCCGAAAATCTACTGGATCGCTTCACCGCGGAGGACGAATCGCTGCGTGCGGCATTCGAGATGTCCTACCAGCGCCTGCCGGACCGGGCCCAGCAGCGTGCGGTCCGTCTGCTCGGCTGGTTCCCCGGGCCGGAGATCACCGCCGAGGCCTTGGCGACGATGGCGGATGTGCCGCTACGCGAGGGAAAGATGCTGGTGCGCAGGCTGTTCGAGGCGGGCTTTCTGGACCCGTCGGCGGGCGGGCCCGGCGGGCAGCGCTATCGGATGCACGATCTGACCCGGTTGTGCGCCCGGCTGCACGCCGAGCGCGAGGACACCCCGGCGGATTACGCCGCGGTGCTGGACCGGCTGGTCGCCGCCGGGCTGACGGTGGCGCGTCGGGCCAGCACCCATCAACTCTTCGATCCCGCGGGCAGCGAACATCTTTCGAATCCCTCCGCCGCCGCGGCGCGCGCCAGGGCCTGGTTGAATCGCGAGCTGGAACTGTTGCTCGGCTGTCTGCGCGAGACCGAATCGACGGCGGCGGCAGCGGAATTGGCCACCCGGCTGGCCTCGCACCTGTCCGGGACCGGGCACTGGTCGCTGGCGCTGCGGTTGTACGGGCGGGCCTTGGCGATCGCGATCGAGCTCGACGACCGGCACGCCCAAGCCTGGGCGCTGGTCGGCAAGGGCCGGGTGGATCGGCTGATCGGGCAGCACGAACAGGCCTGCGCCGGTTTCCGCGCGGCGCGCGAGATCGCCGTCGCCCTCGCCGACCGGCAGTGCCAGGCCGCGGTGCTTTGTGAGCTGGGGCAGACCGCACGGGCCACCGGCGACCACGGCGCGGCGCGGCGCAATTTCACCGAGGCGCTCACCATCGCGCGCGATATCGAGGCCAGAGCGACCGAGTGCGACGCTTTGGACGGCCTCGCGTACGTCGAGCGTGCGTCCTCGAATTACCGTGGCGCATGGAGTTGTTCGGCGCAGGCGCTGGCCATCGCGGAGGCCATCGGCGATCCGGTGCGGATCGGGACCGCGCAGTGGGGGTTCGCGGAGGTGATCCGGCGCCTCGGTGATGCGGAGGGCGCCGAACTGCGCTACACGGCCGCGCTCGAGATCGCACGCGATCTCAACCACCAGAAGCTGGAGGGCGACGCGCTGCGCGGGCTCGGGCACATCGAGGCGCTGTTCGGCGACCAGGACACCGCGCGGCACAACTTCGACGAAGCGCTCGAGATCGCCCGGCGGATCAACGACCGCTACGGCGAGGGCTGGACGCTGTGGGGCCTCGGCAATGTCGCGCGCCGAGCCGACGAGTACGAGGCGGCGCGCGGGGTGTTCCAGCAGGCCTACGACATCGCCGTGGAGATCAACGATCCGCTCGGACAGGTGGACGCGCTGCGCGGGCTCGGGCACATCGAGCGGCACTTCGGCCGATGCGACGCCGCGCGTGCGTATTACACCGAATCGATGGGCGTGGCCCAGCGCATCGGCGACCCGCTCGGCCGGGCCGACGCGCTGCGCAGCCTGGCCGGCGTCGCCGCCGACACCGGCGCAGGGACGCGGGCCGAGGCCCTGCTCGCCGAGGCGCTCGCACTCTACGACGACATCGGCGTGCAGCTCGCGGCGAACGTGCGGGCCGAGCTGCGCACCGGCGGACGGTGAACCTCAGCCGCAGCGCCGCGCCGCCAGCAGGGCCAAAGTGTCGGCGCAGGCCCGCATTTCGCTGATCAGCACGTGGTGTTCGGTGTCCTGGGCGGCTCCGCGCGGGCCGAACAAGCAGCATTCGATTCCCGCGCGGCTGAGGTGGGTGGTGTCGTTGCCGCAGTACGAGTAGGGCAGCGCAAGCCCGCGCTCCTCGACCCGGTATCGCGACACCTGCGGGAGCAGCTCGGCGATATCGCGGACCACCCGGCAGTCGGCGGGCCGATCCATCGGCGGCATATCGGTGCCGCCGACGCGATAGCGCGGGTCGACCGGGTGCTCGAGGGTGATCCGCGCGTCGGGGAAGGCGTCCCTGGCCAGGTCCAGCGCCGCGTCGACGGCCTTGCCGACCTGTTCCGGCTCGTACGGCGGCGGGTAGCGCAGATCGATCAGTGCGGTGGCCTTGTCCGCGCAGTAGCTCACCCCGGACGGATCGTGCTCCTCGCCGCGACCCGCGAGCAGGCTGGCCACCTGAAGCCTTGGCAGCGGCGGGAATTCGGGATTGCGCAGCCCCAGCTCGGCGGTCTCCAGCAGATCGAGGGTGCGCCGCAGGACCGCGATGGCGTCGACGCCCTCGTGTCGCCTGCTGGTGTGCGCGGTGCGGCCGCGCACGACCACGGCGAACTTGTGCACGCCCGCGGTCCGCGTGATCACCCGCCGCACCGAATAGGGTTCGGGCACCACGGCCGCGTCGGCGGTGAGGCCGCGGCTGAGCGCGTGCTTGGTGCCGGTGCCGCCCTGCAACTCCCCGACGACGAACTCGAGCAGCAGCGGGCGGCGCAGCGCGATCCCACTGCGGCGCACCATGATCGCCGCGCCGAGCATGGCCGCGAGGCCGCTCTTCATGTTGTGCAGGCCCGCCCCGTACAGCCGGTCACCGTCGCGGCGCGCGGTGAACGGCGTGCGCGGCTGGTCGTGGCCGAGCGGATCCATGTCCAGGTGCCCGTTGAACAGCAGCGCGGGCGTGCCCCGCTCCGGACCGAGCCGGGCGATGGTCTGCACCCGGCCCGGCTGGACCTCCTGGTGGTAGGCGTGAATGTCATTGCGGGCGAGTGTCTTCCGGACGTGCACCGCCAGCGGCGTCTCCTGCCCGGTGAACGAGGGGATGGCGGTGAGTCCGGCGGCCAGCTGTATCAGCTCCGCCTTGGGCAGCAGGCGCGGCAGCTGGTCGGCGAAGGTCGTTGTCGCACTAGTCACGCGGGCGGAATCCGATCAGCAGGACATCGCGCAATCCGGCGCCCGCGGCGGGATCGGTCACGGTGATCGGCGAGGTGTAGTGCAGCACCCGCTCGTCGTCGAAAACATAAGAGTCGAGCGGATCTTCGAGGACGAAGCTGCGCAACCCGCGGTCCGGGTCGTGGCGGTCGTAGATGGCGGAGACGCCGCCGCTGACATTGGTCCGCTGGATCAGATGCGCCGAACCCGCGATCAGGCCGTCGCGGTGCTTGCCCTCCGGCGCCGGGTCGCCGGGCGCGATCAGCCGCATGTAGTGCGCGTCGACCAGGCAGTCCGGGATGGTGTCGGCGCGCAGCACCCCGTGCGCGGTGAGCAGCCGGGCGACCGCGGCGGCGATCCGGCGGGTCGGCTCGGTCGCCGGATGCTCGGGCGGGATCAGTTTGAAGCGGCGTTCGATGCCGCCCGCCACCGGGTTGACCTGCTTGGACTGCAGGTAGGGCGGCGGTTGGTCGATCGCGGTGATGGCGTCGGCGCCTGCCTCGGCCAGGCGGGGCAGCTCGAGGCGGAAGCACTGGTAGGCACGGCGCCGGTACTGCTCGCCCGCGGGCAGCCAGTGGTCGAGTTCGGTGTAGTCCCGGAACGTGCGTCGCAACACGTGCAGGTCGGGACCGGAGAGGGGGAAATCGGCCGCGGTCATCAGCCAGGAGGACGGGGGGTCCTCGGCGGGCGAGGCCGGCGGCTCTCGGTCGGCAGGCGCCGTCCGCTGGTCGGTGTTTATCGGTGGGGCCCTTCCGCGTATGGACATGGCGAGCCACAGCAGGGCTGCGGGCCGCGCACATCGGTGAGGGATGGCTCGCCGCCGGCGTGGGATATGTCACATCGAGCGAGCCGCGATGGACATTAATCACGCGGCTGCCCGGTGTCGAGCGTGCTCTAGCGTGTCGAGCCGGTCGCGGCCGTGGGTGTGGAGTAAGCCCTGTTCAGCGTGTGTGCGGGATACTGGAACAGGGTCGCCTCTGATTGGGCGGAGGTGAGCCGGGCGGATGCCGGACGGCGCGGGGGCCGGTTCGGCGACCCGTGGACAGGCATCGGGGCCGCGCTGGTCGGCGCGGGTAACGACCGCGCAATCCGGCGCGGAGATTGCGCAACATCGTGGCAACTCCGCGCTTCTAGGGTTGGCGGCAGCGGTAGTGGAGCGAGGTGAGACGTGGACCTGGACACGATTCGGGAAGTACTGGTGGCGCGGGAGCGGGCGGATCTGGGGGCGCTGAGCGCGACCTGTGCCGTACTGGCCGGCGGGACCTTTCTGTTTTCCGAGCCGCAGCAGCGGCTGGACCGGCTCGTCGACATCACCGCCCTCGGCTGGCCCGCCCTGACGGAGGTGCCGGACGGGTTGGAGATCGCCGCGACGTGCACGCTGGCCGAGTTCGCCGGTGCGCGGCCAGGACGCGAGCTCGGGTTGCCGGTGTTGCGCGAAGACTGGCCTGGCACAAGACTTTTCGCGCAGGGCTGCCGGGCGTTGCTTGCCTCGCACAAGATCTGGCGGACCGCGACCGTCGGCGGCAACATCTGCCTGTCGTTGCCCGCCGGTGGTGTGCTGGCGGCCCTGACCGCGCTCGACGGGGTGGCCCTGGTGTGGCGGCCGGACGGTGCCGAGCGGCGGATTCCGTTGCGGGAGTTCGTGCTCGGCCCGGGGCGCAACGTGCTCGCGCCAGGTGAGGTGTTGCGCTCGATCACCGTGCCGCGCGCAAGCTTGCTGGCGCACACCGCTTTCCGGAAGATCGCGCTCGCGCCGCTTGGGCGTTCGGGGGCGGTGGTGATGGGGCGTCGCGACCCCGGCGGCCGGTGCGCGATCACGATCAGCGCGGCCACCACGCGTCCCGTCGTGCTGGACTTCGGTGCGGTGCCGAGCGTGGACGAGGTGGGCGCACAGGTCGCGGGGCTCGATCCGGCGCTGTGGTTCGACGACCCGCACGGCGCGCCCGACTGGCGCGCGCACGTCACCGGCCTGCTCGCCCGTGCGGTCGTCGCCGAGCTACGGCACGCGGGGGAGTCGCGATGAACCTCGAGATCGACGGCAGGGTGGTCGAGGTCGACCCCCGGCCGGGCCAGTGCCTGCGCACCCTGCTCAGGGAGCACGGTGCCCTCGCGGTCAAAAAGGGTTGTGACACCGGCGATTGCGGTGCCTGCACGGTTCAGCTCGACGGTCAGCCGGTGCACTCGTGTCTCATCCCGGCCCATCGCGTCGCAGAGCGCGCGGTCACCACGGCCGCGGGCCTCGGCACCGCGGCAGACCCGCATCCGGTGCAGCGCCGATTCGTCGAGCACGCCGCGTTCCAGTGCGGATTCTGTACCGCGGGCATGGTGGTGACGGCCGCCGGTCTCGGCGCCGCCGACGCGGCATGCGGTCGCTCCTGCACGACCGACGGCGCGTCCACGCATCAGGTCGCGCGACCCACGGCGGCCGAGCCCGCCGCCGCGCCACTGGCCGCGCGCGCCCCCGCCGTGGTCGCCGAGCTGATGAAGGGAAACCTGTGCCGCTGCACGGGCTACCGCGCGATCGCGGACGCACTCACCGGCGTCGCGGAAGGCGGCGCGGAACAACCTGATCCGGGACCAGGCGGCGCAGAAGCGCGGCGGCCCAACGGTGTCGCCGGGGCCGGCGTCGGTGCGCCGGCCGGGCCGCGGATCGTGCGCGGGGCCGAACCGTTCACCTTCGATATCGCGCCGCGCGACGACGGCGCGCACGCCGCCGCCACGGTGGGCCGGAAATCGACCGAGGTGGACGAGGTCTCGCCGCCGAGCGCCCCGCTGCACCTCGCGGTGCTGCCGAGTCCGCACGCGCACGCGCGCATCGTGTCCATCGATACCTCGGCCGCGACGGCGATCGACGGGGTGCGGGCCGTGCTCACCTACGCGGACGCGCCGCGGGTGGCGTTCTCCACGGCCCGGCATGAGTTGCGGGCCGACGACCCGGACGACACGTATGTGCTCGATCGCACGGTGCGGTTCGTCGGACAGCGGGTGGCGGCGGTGGTCGCGGACAGCCTGGCGGCCGCGCGCGCGGGCTGCCTGGCCTTGCGGGTGACCTATGAGGTGCTGCCCGCGGTGTTCGACCCGGCGGCGGCACTGCGGCGGGACGCGCCGAAACTGCATGCGGAGAAACCGGATTCGGCGCGGATCGCCGACCCGCGCCGCAACCTGATCGCCGAGGTGCACGGCGAGGTCGGCGACGTGGCGGCCGGGCTCGCGGCGGCGGCGAAAGTGGTCAGCGGCGTGTGGCATTCGCCGCGCGGGCAGCACGTGCACCTCGAAACCCACGGCGGGGTGGGCTGGCTCGACGCGGACGGCAGGCTGGTCCTGCGGTGCAGCACTCAGGTGCCGTTCCTGGTCCGCGACGAGCTGTGCCAGCTCTTCGGGCTGCGCAAGGACCGGGTGCGAGTGTTCGCCGCCAGGGTCGGCGGCGGCTTCGGCGCCAAGCAGGAGATGCTCGCGGAGGACCTGATCGCGTTGGCCGTGCTGCGCACCGGGCGGCCGGTGCAGTACGAGTTCACCCGGGGCGACGAATTCACCGCCGCCACTTGCCGCCATCCGATGCGGGTCGCGGTGCGCGCGGGCGCCGACGCCGACGGCGTGCTGACCGCGCTGGTGGTGGACGTGCTCGCCGACGGCGGGGCCTACGGCAATCACAGCGCGGGCGTGCTGTTCCACGGCGTCGGCGAATCGATCGAGATCTATCGCTGCGCCAACAAGCGGGTCGACGCGCAGGCGGTGTACACCAACAACATTCCCTCCGGCGCCTTTCGCGGCTACGGACTCGGCCAGGTCATCTTCGGGGTCGAGTCCGCGCTCGACGAGCTGGCGCGCGCGCTCGGCATCGACCCGTTCGAGTTCCGGCGGCGCAATGTGGTGCGCCCCGGCGACGCGTTCGTCGGCGCCGCGGTGGACGAGGGCGACCTGAGCTTCGGCAGCTACGGCCTCGACCAGTGCATCGATCTGGCCGAGCGGGCACTGGTGCGCGGCAACGGCGTAGCCGCGCCGGATCCGGGCTGGCGGGTCGGCACCGGCATGGCGGTCTCGATGATCGCGACCATTCCGCCGCGCGGGCACCGCTCCGAGGCCACGGCCACGCTGCTGCCGGACGGGCGCTACGAGATCCGGGTCGGCACCGCGGAGTTCGGCAACGGCACCACGACGGTGCACGCGCAGCTCGCGGCCACGGCACTGGCGACAACGGTGTCGCGCGTCGTGATCCGGCAATCCGACACCGACCTGGTCGGGCACGACACCGGCGCCTTCGGCTCCACCGGTATCGCGGTCGCGGGCAAGGCGACCTACGCCGCGGCACTGGAGCTGCGCGGCCTGCTGCTCGGCCGGGCGGCGAAGCTGGCCGGGCTGCCCGAACACGATTGCGTGCTCGAGACGGCGGGCGTGCGCTGCGGGGATCAGTTCTTCGATGCCGCGGCGCTGCTGGCCGACGGCGCGTTGACCGCGCACGGCGAGCACGCGGGCAGCCCCCGCTCGGTCAGCTTCAACGTGCACGCCTTCCGGGTCGCGGTCCAGCCGGACACGGGCGCGATCCGCATCCTGCAATCGGTCCAGGCCGCCGACGCCGGGACCGTGCTCAACCCGGTGCAGTGCCGCGGACAGGTCGAGGGCGGCGTCGCGCAGGCGCTCGGCACCGCGCTCTACGAGGACATGCGCAGCGCGGCGGGACTGGTCACCACGCAGTCGCTGCGGCACTATCACATCCCGCAGTTCGCGGACGTGCCGCGCACCGAGGTGTATTTCGCCGATACCGCCGATGCGCTGGGCCCGCTCGGTGCGAAGTCGATGAGCGAATCCCCGTACAACCCGGTCGCCCCCGCGCTGGCGAACGCGATACGCGATGCTGTCGGGGTGCGGCCGGACCGGCTGCCGATGACCGCCGAGCGTATTTGGCGGGCCATGCAGGAAGGAGAACTACGGTGACACGCGGCGTGAGCATCAGGCCCGGAGGCGGCAGCGAGGGCGGCGATGGCGTGCCGTCGAGGGCCGCGGATCGAGCCCAACTGCCGGAGCGGGTCCGAGCGCGGATCGACACCATTCTCGATGCCGTCGATACCGAGTTGCGCACGCGCTATCCGGGGCCGGACGGGCGGGCGCAGCCGATCCACGTCGCCTATGTCCCCGCCGACCGGATCGCCGAGGACACGCCGCGCGAGTGGGGCGCGGCGGCCGTCGAGCTGCTGGACGCGCAGTCCGGGTTGCTGACCGAACTCGACGCCACCGGCTCGCTGGCCGATGTGCGCACGCGGCTCGAGCAGGACCCGATCCAGGATCTGCGCGTCGACTTCGAAGACGGCTACGGGTTCCGCGCCGACGACGAGGAGGACAAGGCGGCCCACGAGGCGGGCGCCGTGCTGGCCGCCTGGGCGCGGCGGACCGATCGACCGCACAGCTTCGGCATCCGGACCAAGGGGCTCGCCGCGGCCGAGCGCGCTCGCACCCTGCGCACGCTCGAGCTGGTGTTGACCGCGATGGGCGAAGTGCCCGAGGGCTTCGTGTTCACGGTGCCCAAGATCCGTGCGGCGGAGCAGGTTCGGGCGCTGGTCGCGCTCTGCGAAGGGTTGGAGCACGGTTACGGCCTGGCCGCGGGCGCGCTGAAGTTCGAGCTGCAGATCGAGAGCCCGCAGGCGATCATCGCCGCCGACGGCAGCGCGCCCATCGCGCGGATGCTCGGCCTGGCCGAGGGGCGTTGCAGCGCGCTGCATTTCGGCACCTACGACTACACCGCCGCGTGCGGGGTCGCGGCTCCGGACCAGGCGCTGGACCATCCCGCCGCCGACTACGCGAAGGCCGTCATGCAGGTGGCGGCCGCGCAGACCGGGGTGTGGGTGTGCGACGGCTCCACCCAGATCGTGCCCGACGCGGCGCCGGAAGCGGCGCTGCGCAACCATCACCGGCTGGTCGCGCGGGCGCTGCGGCGGGGCTACTACCAGGGCTGGGACATGCACCCGGGCCACCTGGTCACCCGCTGGCTGGCGACCTACGACTTCTTCCGCCAGGCCATCGACGTGGCCGTGCCGCGGTTGCAGGCCTATCTGGACCGGCGCTCGGGCGGCGTCATGGATGAACCGGCCACCGCGGAGGCCTTGGCCGCCACCGTGTTACGCGGACTCGACTGCGGTGCGCGCACCCCGCGGGAGCTGACCGAGCGCGCGCCCGAACTCACCACCGCGGTGCTGCGCGCCCTGGTCACCCGCGCGCCGATCGAGGAGGCTTGATGACCGACGCGGACTTCACGCTGCTGCCCGACCTGGCGGTACGTCCGCTGGGTGGCTCGGTGATCTGGGCGAACGACGAATTCTTCGCGGAGAAGGAGAATTTGATCAACCCGGGCCCGGCGGAGTACCAGACCTCGACGTTCGGGCACAAGGGACAGGTGTACGACGGGTGGGAGACCCGCAGGCACCGCGGCAAGCCGGGCGACGACTCGGCCATCGTGCGGCTCGGGGTGCCCGGCGTGATCCGCGGCATCGTGGTGGACACCGCCTGGTTCAAGGGCAACTACCCGCCTGCCGTTTCGGTGTCCGCGCTGGAGGTGCAGGACTACCCGAGCGCGGAAAGCATTGCCGCGCGCACGGATTGGGTGACGCTCATCGATCACGCCCCGGTGGCGGGGGATAGCCGCAACCCGTTCCCGGTCGCGAGCGAAAGACGGTGGACGCATGTGCGGCTCACCATGCATCCCGACGGCGGCGTGGCCCGGCTCCGGGTGCACGGCGAGGGCAGCCCCGATCCCCGACTGCTCGGGCTCGGCCCGCTGGACCTGGCGGCGCTGGAAAACGGTGCGCTGGTGCTGGATTGCTCCAACCGCTTCTACAGCTCGCCGAATCAACTGCTGTACCCGGGACTGGCCCGCCGGATGGGGGACGGCTGGGAGACCGCGCGGCGTCGCGACGACGGCAACGACTGGGTACGGATCCGGCTCGCCGGTCCCGGACTGATCCGGCTGGCCGAGCTCGACACCTCCTACTTTCTCGGCAACAGTCCGGGCTCGGCCCGGCTCACCGGTCGCACCACCGACGGCACCGAGCTCGAATTGCTGCCGCGCACCGACCTTTTGCCGGACACCAGGCATCAGTTCGCGATCGCGCCGATGGCGGCGTCGGTGGAGGAGGTCCGCCTCGACATCTACCCCGACGGTGGTCTGGCGCGGCTGCGCCTCTACGGGGAGCTGGGCGGTTGAGCCGGGATTTCGTCGGCTACGGCCCGACGCCGCCGGACCCGCGCTGGCCCGGCGGCGCGCGGCTGGCCGTGCAGTTCGTGCTGAACTACGAGGAGGGCGGCGAGCGCAACGTCCTCGACGGTGACCCGCACTCGGAGACCTTCCTCTCGGAAATGACTCCGGCCGAGGCGTTTCCGAATCGGCACATGAGCATGGAGTCGCTCTACGAGTACGGGTCGCGGGCCGGGCTGTGGCGGGTGCTGCGCGCGTTCGAGCGACGTGGCCTGCCGCTGACCATCTTCGCGGTGGCGCGGGCGATGCAGCGAAATCCGGAGGCGGTGGCCGCTTTTCGTGAACTCGGGCACGAGATCGCCGGGCACGGCCTGCGCTGGCAGTCCTATCAACTGACCGACCGGGACACCGAGCGGGCGCACCTGGCCGAGGCGGTGCGCATCCTCACCGAGCTCACCGGGGCGGCCCCGCTCGGCTGGTACACCGGGCGCGACTCGCCGAACACCCGCGAGCTGGTGGTCGAGCACGGCGGCTTCGTCTACGACTCCGACTCCTACGCCGACGATCTGCCCTACTGGGTCACCGTGCACGGCACCGATCAGCTGGTGGTGCCGTACACGCTGGACACCAACGACATGCGCTTCGCCTCGCCCGCCGGTTTCCCCACCGGCGAGCAGTTCTTCGCGCACCTGCGCGACGCCTTCGACGTGCTGTATCGCGAAGGGGTGCAGGGCAGTCCGAAGATGCTGTCGGTGGGGCTGCACTGTCGCATCGTCGGTCGTCCCGCGCGCATGGCCGCCTTGGAGCGCTTCCTGGACCACGTGCAGTCGCACGACAAGGTCTGGATCGCCCGTCGCATCGAGATCGCCGAGCACTGGCGCGCGGTGCACCCGCCGTCCTGAGCCGGAGTGACGCGCGCGGACCGCGGATTCGACGCCGGCCCTGATCGATGCCGCGGCCGCTCGATGCGCGGCCGCGGCAGTCGGTTCAGCTGAACAGGCCGCGGACGAACGGCACCGAGTCGGGCAGTGAGGCGTTCACGGTGCCGCTGTGGTCGTCGGGATAGACATGCAGCTGGACCGGCTGACCGTTCGCCCGCAATACCGCGGCGAAGCGCAGCGTCTCCGGGGTGATCACGTCGGTGTCGCGCAGGCCCTGCCCCAGGAAGATCGGCCTGTCGTAACCGGATTCGGGCAGGCCGAGATAGCGGCTCAGCAGCCCGTGCAGATCGGGGATCCGCGCGAGCGGCTTGCTGAACAGATCGCCGATGATCACCCCGTGCGCGCCGAGTTCGTCGCCGAGCGGGACCACACAGGCGGTGCGGGCGGTGTTCAGCCAGGCGCGCCCCGCGTCGGTCAGGTAGGACTCGATGTCCAGCTCGGGGAAGGTGGTGCGCAGGCCGTTGAGGATGTAGAGCACGTATGCGGTGGTGTGTGAGCTGAGTTTCACCGGCGGCACGTGCGGGCCAAGCGGTAGCAGGATGTCCTCGATATAGGCGGGCGTGCCGGTGCCGACCGCGCCGCGATAGTCGAGCTCCGGCCCGCCGAATTCGGTGGCGTAGCGCGCGGTGAAGATGGCGGCGCCCCCGCCCTGGGATTGCCCGACCACCGCCCACTTCTTCGACAGTGACGAATAGTGCGCCGTGGCGGCTTTGACCGCGTCCACGACATTGTGTGCCTCGACGACCCCGTTGAGATACGGGTGTTCGCCCGGCGTGCCGAGCCCGGCGTAATCGGCGGCAACGATCGCGTAACCCTGGTCCAGCCAGGTGCCCAGGTAGGCCCAGTCGCGTTCGACCGCGCCCGGCCCCGCGATGCTGTACGCGCAGTCGTCGCCGATCCCTACGGTGCCGTGCGCCCAGGCGATGACCGGCCAGCCGCCCGCGGGCGGCTCGCCCGCCGGGAAGTAGACGGCCGCGCTGGCGGTGGTCGGCTCGTCGTTCGCCGTGGTCGAGCTGTAGAGGATGCGGCTCGACCGCGCCGCGGTCGGCGGCGTCGCGGCGGGGGCCAGCGCGCCGACCGATTCGACGGCGCCGACCGGTGCGGCCGCCGCGGCAGGCAGATTCGGCAGGCCGAGGGCGCAGGTGAGGGTGATCGCCGCGGCTATGACCGGTTTCCGCATGAGAGCTCCTGGAGGATCCGGGGTGCGTGCTGTCTCCCGAGGACAGCCGGACTCTTGTTCAGGACGAGTGTGCCCGACCGCGCGCACGCGGACCTGGCTCAGGTGGTGTGGGCCACACCGGTGGCGCCCGCCCGCGCTTGTGAACGTCCTCACAAACCGGAATGTGGGCGGGAGTCGGCGGTGCGGGGGCCGCCGAGATCAAACAGTACGAGCGTTACGCTGAAACCGCACGTCAGGGCTACCAGCCGGTAGGTTGCACCTTTGCAATTAGCCCGCAAATTTTGCAAAGTTAGCAAACCCATCGGGAAACCTAGCTGAGATTCACATTAGCAACAGGTAGACGGCCATTTCGCATTGTGCAATCGTGTGGAAGTACACCCCATGGGCCTAGCAAGCCTGCAAATTGCCGCTCCAGCAGTTCGAGTCGTTTATCCGCTCGGCCGTGGGGCACATCGACCTAAACGAGGAAGTGGAGTCAGAGATGTCGAACGCCGGCACCCCGAAGACCGCTGCGGAAATCCAGCAGGATTGGGACACCAACCCGCGCTGGAAGGGCGTCACCCGTAACTACACCGCGGAGCAGGTTTCGAAGCTCCAGGGCACCGTCGTCGAAGAGGCCACTCTCGCCCGCCGCGGTTCGGAGATCCTCTGGGATCTGGTCAACAACGAGGACTACATCAACTCCCTGGGCGCCCTCACCGGCAACCAGGCGGTCCAGCAGGTCCGCGCCGGCCTGAAGGCCATCTACCTGTCCGGTTGGCAGGTCGCCGGTGACGCGAACCTGTCCGGCCACACCTACCCGGACCAGTCGCTGTACCCGGCCAACTCGGTGCCGTCGGTGGTCCGTCGCATCAACAACGCGCTGCTGCGCGCCGACGAGATCGCCAAGGTCGAGGGCGACGACTCGGTCAAGAACTGGCTGGCTCCGATCGTCGCCGACGCCGAGGCCGGCTTCGGTGGCGCGCTGAACGCCTACGAGCTGCAGAAGGCCATGATCGCCGCCGGCGCCGCCGGTGTGCACTGGGAAGACCAGCTGGCCTCGGAGAAGAAGTGCGGCCACCTCGGTGGCAAGGTGCTGATCCCCACCCAGCAGCACATCCGCACCCTGACCTCCGCGCGTCTGGCCGCCGACGTCGCCGACGTTCCCTCGGTGATCATCGCCCGCACCGACGCCGAGGCCGCCACCCTGATCACCTCCGACGTGGACGAGCGCGACCGGGAGTTCCTGGACGGCACCCGTACCGCCGAGGGCTTCTTCGGTGTGAAGAACGGCATCGAGCCCTGCATCGCGCGCGCCAAGGCCTACGCCCCGTACGCCGACCTGATCTGGATGGAGACCGGCGTGCCGGACCTCGAGGTCGCGCGCAAGTTCGCCGAGGCCGTGCGTGGCGAGTTCCCGGACCAGCTGCTGGCCTACAACTGCTCGCCGTCCTTCAACTGGAAGGCGCACCTGGACGACGCGACCATCGCGAAGTTCCAGCGTGAGCTCGGCGCGATGGGCTTCAAGTTCCAGTTCATCACCCTGGCCGGCTTCCACTCGCTCAACTACGGCATGTTCGACCTGGCCTACGGCTACGCCCGCGAGGGCATGACCGCCTTCGTCGACCTGCAGGAGCGCGAGTTCAAGGCCGCCGCCGAGCGTGGCTTCACCGCCATCAAGCACCAGCGTGAGGTCGGTGCCGGCTACTTCGACACCATCGCCACCACCGTCGACCCGAACACCAGCACCGCCGCGCTGAAGGGTTCGACCGAAGAGGGCCAGTTCCACTGAGTTGGTCGGCGGCGCCAGCGGCGCCGCGTGTTCGCGGCCGCGAACCGGCCGCGAACGGGCTCGTCGGGCTCGCCCTAGCCGGGGTTGTGTTGGCACCGACGTCGCCTGACCGAGGTTTTCGCCACGGGAGGTTTGCCCGACGTGAATACCGCTAGACCTCTACTCCAGTAGGGGTGTACCGCCCTCCCCACTGAACAGCCCCAGTGGGGAGGGCATCCCTATACCTTGGACGATCGAGGGTCCGCTCGCACCAGAGCAAACCCCCGCCGCAGTGCGACCGTCCGGCCCGGAGGAGGCAGCTTGCGTAACCACGCAGGGCCCGGCCGCACCGCAAATCCAACACAGCCACCGACTAGCCAGACCAACAGCAGGAGCGGGACGTGAGCAGCGAGAAGATTCAACGCGTCGGCATCATCGGCGCCGGACAGATGGGCGCCGGAATCGCGGAGGTGTGCGCACGCGCGCACGTCGACGTGCTCGTCTACGAGCAGACCCGGGAGCTGGCCGCCGCCGGCCGCGCTCGGATCCTGCGCTCGCTCGACCGCGGCGTGAGCAGCGGCAAGATCACCGAGCGCGAGCGCGAGCAGGCCGCCTGGCGGCTGCGGTTCACCTCCGACCTCAACGACTTCGCCGATCGCCAGCTGGTGGTCGAGGCGGTGCTCGAGGACGAGAAGGTGAAGACCGCCATCTTCGCCGAGCTCGACAAGGTCGTCACCGACCCGTCTGCCGTGCTGGCCTCCAACACCTCCTCCATCCCGATCATGAAGATCGCGGTCGCCACCACCCAGCCCGAGCGGGTCGTCGGCATGCACTTCTTCAACCCGGTGCCGGTGCTGCCGCTGGTCGAGCTGGTCACCACGCTCAAGACCAGCGAGGCGGTCTCCAAGCGGGCCGAGGCCTTCGCCGGCGAGGTGCTCGACAAGCAGGTCGTGCGCTCCGCCGACCGCTCCGGCTTCGTGGTGAACGCGCTGCTGGTGCCGTATCTGCTCTCGGCCATCCGGATGGTCGAGTCCGGCTTCGCCACCAAGGACGACGTGGACAAGGCCATGGTGCTCGGTTGCGCGCACCCGATGGGTCCGCTCGCCCTGACCGACCTGGTCGGCCTGGACACCGTGAAGTCGATCGCCGACTCGATGTACGAAGAATTCAAGGAGCCGCTGTACTCCGCTCCGCCGCTGCTCATGCGTATGGTCGAAGCTGGGTTGCTCGGCAAGAAGACCGGCGCGGGCTTCTACCAGTACAACCGAGCCTGAGCTCTTTCGATCCAACCCCAGGCGCATTAGCGTGCGGCGTCCATTCCAGATGATGGGCGCCGCGCAGCCATCGAAGGGAGCAGCGCGCTCATGGTGAACGTGACCGACGGCTACGGGTCGAGCATTCTCGGCTACCCGCGGATCGGGCCGCATCGAGAACTCAAGCGGGCACTCGAGGCCTATTGGCGCGGCGCACTCGCCCGCGACGAACTGCTCGCGGTGGGCCGCGACATCCAGGAGCGCCAGTTCAACGAGCTGGCCGCGACCGGGTTGACCCAGGTGCCGGGCAATACCTTTTCGTTCTACGACCACGTGCTGGACAACGCCCTGCTGTTCGGCGCGGTGCCCGAGCGGTTCGAGCCGTTTCGGGACGAGATGGACCCGCTGGACTTCTATTTCCTGATGGCGCGCGGGCGACCCGACCTGCCGCCGCTGGAACTGGTCCGATTCTTCGGCACGAACTATCACTACCGGCAGCCGGAATTGGCGGCGGGCACGGAATTCTCGCTGCATCCCGAGGCGCTGCTCGACGAATTCGACCGGGCCAAGGCCCAGGGCATCGAGCTGCGTCCGGTGGTGCTCGGCCCGTTGTCGCTGCTGCTGCTGTCCAAGGCGGGACAGACGCCGGGCCAGGACGAATTCGACACCGTGAGCCTGCTGGACAAGCTGCTGCCGGTGTACGAGGAGCTGTTCGAGATCCTGGCCAAACGCGGCGCGACCTGCGTGCAGCTGGACGAGCCCGCGTTCACCAGCGAGCGCACCCCCGCCGAGCTGGCCGCGTTCGACCGTGCCTACCAACGGCTTTCGAAGGCGCCGCTGCGCCCGCGAATGCTGGTCACCGGGCAGTACGGCGATTTCGGCGAGGCGCTGCGGCTGCTGGCGGCCAGCAATGTCGAGGCGATCGGCCTCGACCTGGCCAGCTATCGCATCCGTCCGGAGGAGCTCGCGCAGATCCCCGGCATCCGCCGTAAGCGCCTGTACGCCGGTGTGATCAGCGGTCGCAACGTGTGGCGGGCCGACCGCTACGTGACGCTGGAGTACCTCAACCAGCTCGCGCAGGTCTGCCCCGACCTGGTGGTCTCGACCGGAACGACGCTGCTGCACGTGCCCTACGACCTGCTCATCGAGTACGACATCCCGGGTAACGTGGCCGACCGGCTCGCCTTCGCGAAACAGAAGGTGGGCGAGGTGGTTTCGCTGGCCAAGGCGCTCACCGAGGGGCCGTCGGACAAGTGGCGCAAGCGGCCGACCGAGGTGCACTTCAAGCAGAAGCACGCGGTGCGGCAACGGGTTTACGCGGTGACGCCGGAAATGCGGGCGCGTGAACCGTATGAGGTGCGCAAGCAGGCCCAGCAGGCCAGGCTGAACCTGCCGCCGGTGCCCGCGACCACGCTCGGTTCCTTCCCGCAGACCACCGCGGTCCGGCAGGCGCGCCACGAACTCGGCCAGGGGCGGCTGTCCTACGACGACTACCGCAAGCGGATCGAGGCCGAGATCGAGTCGACGATCCGGTTGCAGGAGGACATCGGGCTCGACGTGCTGGTGCACGGCGAGCACGAGCGCAACGACATGATCCAGTACTTCGCCGAGCTGCTCGACGGCTTCGCGACCACCCACTTCGGCTGGGTGCAGGTGTACGGATCCCGTTGTGTGCGACCGCCGATCATCTACGGTGACGTGTCGCGCCCCGCGCCGATGTCGGTGGAGTGGATCAGCTACGCCCAATCGCTGACCGACAAGCCGGTCAAGGGCATGGTGACCGGGCCGGTCACCATGATCGCGCGCTCGTTCGTCCGCCAGGATCAGCCGCTGCACGAGACCGCGGACCAGGTGGCGCTGGCCATCCGGGACGAGCTCGCGGACCTGGAGAAGGCGGGCATCGCGATCATCCAGGTCGACGAGCCTGCGATCAGGGAGATGCTGCCGCTGCGTCCCGAAGGGCGCGCGGAGTACCTGCGCTGGGCGGTCGGCGCGTTCCGGCTGGCCACCTCGGGCGTGCGGCCGGAGACCCAGATCCATACGCACATCGGGTATTCCGGGCGGGCCGAGGTGGTGGACGCGATCGAGGAACTCGACGCCGACGTCACCGCGATCGTGGCGACCCGCTCGATCGAATGGGTGGTGACCGCGCTCGAGGCCGACAGCGGCACCGCGCACGGCCTGAGTCACGGTGTCGGTCCCGGCGTCTACGAGAGCCGATCGGCGCGCATCCCGGACATCGACGAGCTCGACGAATTGCTCACCGCCGCGGCGAAAGCCATCACGCCCGAACGACTATGGGCCAATCCCGACGGTGGCTTGAAGACCAGGCACTACTGGCAGTTGGAGCCCTCGCTGCGCAACCTGGTCGCGGCGGCCCGCCGCGTCCGCCGCAGGGCGCTGGCCGACGAATAACCGAAGCGTGCCGCGCCGCCCCCGGTTCCGCAGGGGGCGGCGTTCGTTTCCGGGCCGAGTCGCTGTTTCGCCGGGGGCGATCAGTGATTCAGTGCCGGGGCTATCAGTGATTCAGCGCCGCGACGACGAACATCGCGGCCGCGCCGAGCACGGTGCAGGCCAGCGTGAGCCGGGACGGATGCTCGGCGTGCGCCTCGGGCAGGATGTCGGCGGTGGCGAGGTAGAGCAGGAAGCCGCCGAAGTAGCCGAGGTAGAGGCCGACCATGCCGTCGGGCACATGGATCAGCGTGCCGACCGCGGCGCCGACCACCGGCGCGACGGCATCGAGCCCGAGCAGGGTGAGTGCGCGCTTGCGGGCGTTGCCGTAGAGCGTCGAGATGGTGAAAGTATTGAAACCGTCGGCGAAGTCGTGCGAGATGACCGCGATGGCCACGGCCGCGCCGACGGTGGCGCCCGCCTGGAAGCCGAGCCCGATGCCGAGCCCGTCCAGGAAGCTGTGGAAGATCAGCCCGGCCGCGGCGAGCAGCCCGACCGATTCGAAACCATGTGTGTGCGTGCCGAATTCGTCTTCGTGGCCGGTGTGGATGGCCACCGCGCGCTCGATCACGTGGATGGTCAGGAACCCGCCGACGGCGGCGATCAGCACGGCGGGCACGCCGAGCAGGCGCTGATCGGACTGTTCCAGGGCCTCGGGGAGCAGGTCGAAGAAGACGACGCCGAGCATCACGCCCGCGGCGAGCCCGAGCACCAGATGCCTGCGGTCGCCGATGCGGACCGCGACGAAACCGCCGATCAGCGTGGAACACATGGAAACCAGCGCCAGCAGAATCGCCATCGTTCCAGCATGGGTGATCGGTCGCGACGCGCCCGGCATCTCGGATCGGCGAGTTCGGCGCCCGGCGCACCCGACCCGGCGCGTCGTGCCGACGGCCCGGCTACTCGCCCTTCGAGTGGCCTGCTCCGGTGAATCGAATGGTCAGCTGCCTGGCCCACTTTCGGTGCGGTTTGGGCGGCGGTGGCGGCGGCGGGGTGGAGGTGTCGACGTCGGTCTGCACCTCGTAGCGCCGGACGTAGGCCCCGGCGAAGGCCTGGACGGTCGCGGTGACCGGGATGGCCAGCAGCGCACCGGTGGCGCCGAGCAGCGCGGCGCCAGCGAGCACCGCGCCGAAGGCGACGGCCGGATGCATGTCCAGCGTGGTCGCGGTGATTCTCGGCTGCAGCACATAGTTTTCGAACTGCTGATACAGCACGATGAACCCGAGCACCCACAGCGCGTCCGACGGGTCGTGCACCAATGCGACGATGACCGGCAGCGCGCCCGCGAGATAGGTGCCGACGGTCGGGATGAACTGCGAGACGACACCGACCCACAGCGCGAGCGCGAACGCCGAGGGCACGTCGAGTACCCGCAACGCGACGTAGTGCGCCAAAGTCGAAGCGAGCGCGAGCAATCCGCGCGAATAGATGTAGCCGCCGGTCTTCTGCACGGCGATATCCCAGGCGCGCAGCACATGCAGTTGCCTGCGCGGCGGCAGCAGCGAGCACACCGCGTTGCGGAATCGCGGGCCGTCGGCGGCGAAATAGTAGGTGAACAGCAGCACCCCGAGCGACTGGAACGTCACGCTGACCGTCTTCGTGCCGATGTCCCAGACGTTGCCCGCCGCGCCCTCCAGGTACTTGCTCCAGTCGCTGGTGTATTTCTCGAGGTCGGTGCCGGACACCTGGGTGTTGAAGGTGCGGTTGAACCAGTCGATGCCCTGATCGGCGTACTGCGGCGCGTTGTTGACCAGGGTGGTGACCTGGTCGATGAGCAGCGAGCCCAGCGTCCAGAAGAACGCGACGACCACCGTGATCAGGACGAGAAAGACCAGGCCCGTGGCCGGCCCGCGGCGCATGCCGCGGCGGGCCAGCCAGTTCACGGCGGGCTCGATGGCGAACGCCAGGAACAGCGAGACCAGCACGATGGTGAGCAGGCCTTGCAGCCGGGTCAGCGCCCAATAGGCCGCGAACAGGCCGGCCACCGTGGCCGCGGCCAGCAGGAACGCGCGCAGCAGCCAGGGCGGCGGCGCGGTGGTCATCTCCGCGGTGACCACGGCCTCGCCGGGCGCTGCCGGGTGCGGTGCGTCCGTGGGCGCTGTCGCGTTGTCGTCTGCTTCGGAGGCCACATCGCCAAGTTACCCATATCGGGCGGTCTCACCGCGTATCCGGTGGTGCGCGCTCGGATCACATGGTCGAGACGTCGATGACGAAGCGGTAGCGCACATCGCTGGCCACCACCCGGTCGTAGGCGCCGTCGATCTCGTCGGCGGAGATCACCTCGATCTCGGCGCCGATGCCGTGTGCGGCACAGAAATTCAGCATCTCCTGGGTCTGGGCGATGCCGCCGATCATCGAACCGGCCAGCGAGCGGCGCAGCCCGGTGATGGTGAACGGCTTGATGCTCATCGGGTTCTCCGGCAGGCCGAGGATCACCAGGGTGCCGTCGAGCTTCAGCAGCTTCAGGTAGGAATCGATCGGCAGGTCCGCCGAGACGGTGTTGAGGATCAGGTCGAACTTGCCGCGCAGGTCACGGAAGGTCTGCTTGTCGCTGGTGGCGTAGTAGTGGCTGGCGCCGAAGAGCTTGCCGTCCTCCTGCTTGCTCAGCGAGTGGCTGAGCACGGTGACCTCGGCGCCGAGCGCGGCGGCGATCTTCACCCCGACGTGCCCGAGCCCGCCCATGCCGATGATGGCCACCTTCTTGCCCGGCCCGGCCTGCCAGTGCCGCAGCGGCGAGAACAGGGTGACGCCCGCGCACAGCAGCGGCGCCGCCACGTCGAGCCCGATGCCCTCGGGAATGCCGACGACGAAGTTCTCGGTCACCACGATCTGGGTGGAGTAGCCGCCGAGGGTGTGTCCGCCGGGCTGCACCGACTCCGCGACGGCCGTGTTGTAGGTCATCGTCGCGCCGCGGGCGCAGTACTGCTCCTCGTCGGCCAGACACGGCCCGCAGACACCGCAGGAATCGACCATGCAGCCGACGCCGACCCGGTCGCCCACCTGGTACTTGCTCACCGCGGGGCCGACCGCGGCGACCAGCCCCGCGATCTCGTGGCCGGGCACGCAGGGATACTTCGCACCGCCCCACTCGTCGCGGGCGGTGTGGATGTCGGAGTGGCAGATGCCCGCGTATTTGATGTCGATCAGCACATCGTGCGGGCCCAGCTCCCGGCGCTCGATGGTCCTCTTCTCGAACGAGCCATCGGGTGCGGTCATCGCGTATGCGGCTGCTGTCGTCATGCATACATGCCTACCGCCGCATGCGCCCGGTTGCCAACCATGACGTGTAAACAATCACGAACGGCTCGGCTCGGCGGCGGCGTCGATAGCCCTCGAACATGATCACCGCCAGCCACAATGGAAGGCGCAGGTGAACCGAGCGGAGAGCCATGACTGACCAACGGTATGGGGGCCGCGCGCTGGTGACGATCGTCGCCGCGCTGCTCGCGGTGGCCGGATTCCTCGGCTATCGGGGCGAGCTGCCGGGCCTGGCGCCGGACGCGGCCGAGATCGCCGCGCCGCTCGAACCCGCGCCGCCGCCGCTCGATCCTGCCGCGGTCGCCGCCCTCGTGGATCCGGCGCTGGTCGACATCAGCGCGTCCGCGCGCCCGTTCGGGCTCGGCGCCGCCGGGTCGGGCATCGTGCTCACCGCCGACGGTCAGGTGCTGACCAGCCATCATGTCGTCAAGGGCGCCGACACGGTGACCGCGACCGACGTCGGCAACGGCCGCACCTACGACGCGGTGGTGCTGGGTTACGACGCGGCCGCCGACATCGCGCTGCTCGAGCTCTCCGGGGCGGCCGACCTCACCACCGCGCGCGTCGGCACCTCGGCGCAGTTGCGCGTGCGCGACGAGGTGCTGGCGATCGGCAACGCGGGCGGTGTCGGCGGCACCCCGACCGCGCTGCACGGCACGCTCACCGACCTGAACAGCACCATCGTCGCGCTCAACGCCGCCGACCTGTCCCGCAAGCCGTTGACCGGCATGCTCGAGATCGCCGCGGCGGTCAGCTCCGGGCAATCCGGCGGCGCGCTGGCCGACCATCAGGGCGCGGTGGTCGGGGTGATCGCGGCGGCCTCCGGCGATCCGGCGCGCTCCGGGGGCCGCCCGCCCAACGGATACGCGGTGCCGATCGACACCGCCATGGCGGTGGTGCGGCAGATCCGTTCCGGCATCCCCACCGACACCGTGCACATCGGCCCGACCGCGACGCTCGGCGTGTTGACCTCCGACGCGAAACCCGTTGGGGCACGGATCGATCTGGCGATCTACGGGTTGCCCGCGCACGCGGCCGGGCTGACCCGCGGCGAGGTGATCACCGCGGTGGACGGACGCGCGATCACCTCCGCCCGCGCGCTGCACGCGGCGATCAACGTGCGCAAACCCGAGGACACCATCCAGCTCGACGTGACCGACGCCGGCGGCAACCGGCGCACGGTGCCGGTCGTGCTCGCGCGCGGCACCCCGAACTAGAACCTGGCCGACTCAGACCAGCGAGAGCCAGTAGTCCTGGAACCGCAGGAAGACCAGCAGCAGCACCACCGCGTAGAACAGGGCGACGATCGTCCACCGCCACTCCGCGAGCACCCGCAACGGCCCACGCGAGCCGCCCCAGAGCTGATCGGTGACCACCGCGAGCAGCGGGGTGACGATGGCCCACACCACCATGCAGTACGGGCAGAGCGCGTTGATCCGGTACAAGCTCTGGAAGATCAGCCAGCAGATGAAGCCGACGCCGAGCAGGTTGCCCAGCCACAGCCCGCCCCAGATCCAGCGCGGCAACCCCACCCCGGCCACCGCGAGCACCCCGAGGGTGACCACCACGGAGAAGGCCACCACGCCGATGATCGGGTTGGGGAACCCGAACACCGCGGCCTGCTTGGTCACCATCACCGAGCCGCAGGACAGGATCGGGTTGATGCTGCACGACGGGGTATAGCCGGGGTCGGTGAACAGCTTGAACCGTTCGATGGTCAGCGCCACCGAGGCCAGCCAGCCGAGTAGCCCGCCGAGCAGCAGTACCCAGGCGGCCCGGGGCGGGGCGGTGATCACTGCGCCGCGGCGGCGATCACAGGACCGAGACCGCCGGGCCCGAAGATCTCCTGGCTCGACTCGACCTGCTTGCCGTTGACGAACACCGACGGGGTCGACTTGATGCCACTCTTCAGCACCTCATCGGTGCGCGCCTGAATGTACTTGTCGTACTTCACATCCGTGATGCAGTTCGCCACCGCGTCGGGGTAGCCCGCGTCCTTGGCGATCTGCACCAGCTTGTCGTTGGGCAGCCCGGCGCCGCCCTCCGGCGGCTGCTGGGCGAACATCGAGGACACCCAACCCTGGAACTTGGTCGGGTCCGCCTCGGCGACGCAGTACGCGGCGTTCGCCGCGCGGGTCGAGTACCGGGTGGTGGAGGCCTTGTCCAGGAACGCGATCACGTTGTATTCGACCGTGGCCGTTCCGTTGTTCACCGCGTCGGCGAGCACCTGGGCGTTCGCGTCCTCGAAGCCCTTGCACGCGGGGCACTGCAGGTCGGCGACGATCCGGACGGTGACCTTCGCGTTCGGCTTGCCGATGCGCACCGCGCCGTTGTCGGTGATGGTGCCGGTGACCGCGTCGGGGGCTTGGTTGGCAGCGACCGGAATCGAGGGGGACGGGCCGGGGTCGTCCTTGCGGGCCTTCTTCACCGCGACACCGATGCCGATGGCGGCGATCAGGCCGATCAGCACGGCGGCCACGGCCACCTGGATGAAGATCTTGCGGTTGCGTTCGGCGCGATCCGCCGCAAGCAACGGGTTCTTCTTCCCAGCCGGTTTCTTGCTCACCGTGCGTTCACCACGCCTTTCGCTCGACTGCCGGTACCTGCCCGCCACGATGGTAGAGCGCGAACTCGTCCCCGTGTGGTCGGGCCACGGCCCACATCATCGTGAACCAACCTGAGAACTTCCGAAATATCGGGCACTGGCGACGGCGAAAATTCCATGTGGGTATCGCCGCGCGCGGCCGGCAATGGTGGGATGACTGCCCTCGAGGCCGTATTGCGCCCGCAGAATCCGCCGGAACGGCTGCACGCCGTGGCCGGGGTCGCCGAGGAATCGGGACTGGCACAGCTGCGGCTGTGGGAGGGCTGCCGCGCTGGCCTGGACCGAGCGCCTGCACGTCGGCAATCGCCGCGCGTGTACGCGGGGGCCAGGGGCCGCGCTCGATCCGACTGTGCGGGTCGCATGCCGATGGGACGCTGCTGGATTCGATCGCGGACGCGGTCCGCGCGCTGGCCGAGGCGGGCGCGGACACGGTCGTGCTCCAGCCGACCGGCGACGAACCGGACCCCGAGGGGTTCGTTCACTTTGTCGCCGAACAGGTTCGGCCGCTGCTGTAGCGCCGTCAGGCTTTCTCGAGCCGCCGCTTCTGCTCCTCGACATCGAACTTCGCCGCGGGCCATGCCAGGTCGAGGCGCTCCAGCGCGTCGATGAGCAGTTCGGTGATCGCGAGCCGGGAGAACCATTTGCGGTCGGCGGGCACCACGTGCCAGGGGGCGTACTCGGTGGACGTGCGATCCAGCATGGCCTGGTACGCCTCTTGATACGCGGGCCAGTAGCCCCGCTCATCGATGTCGGACGGGTTGAACTTCCAGTACTTGTCCGGCCGGTCCAACCGTTCGCGCAGGCGCTTCTTCTGCTCGTCCAGCGAGACGAACATCGCGACCTTCACCACCGTGGTGCCCTCGTCGACCAGTTCCCGCTCGAAGGCGTTGATCTCGTCGTAGCGCGGCTCCCACTCGCTTTCGGGCACCAGGTTGTGCACGCGCACCACCAGCACGTCCTCGTAGTGCGAGCGATCGAACACCCCGAGCTGGCCGCCGCGCGGCAGCGCCTTGCGGATGCGCCACAGATAGTGGTGGCGCTTCTCCTCCTCGGTCGGCACGCCGAACGCGTGGTGATCGACGCCCTGCGGATCGACCGAGCCGATCACATGCCGGACGATGCCACCCTTGCCCGCGGTGTCCATGCCCTGCAACACCAGCAGCACGCTGCGCAGATCGCCGGAGCGGCCGTTGGCGTAGAGCCGTTCCTGCAACGCCGACAGCACGGTGGTGCGCTCGGCCAGCAGGTCCAGACCCACCGCCTTGTCACCGGTGAAGCCCGGCGTCGCGGAGGTGTCGAGCTCGGTGATCTGCAAACCGTCGGCCTTCAGCGCCTCGGTAGCCGGGACGGACCAGCCCTTCTTAGCCATGCGCTCTAGCTAACCAGGTAACGGCCGGATGGGTCGGCGCGACGGCGCAGCGTGTCAAACCCGGATGTGGGCGAGGGCGACCAACTGCGCGGCGAAGTCCTCGTCCGAGACCGGGGTGAGGATGAGGTCCTGCGCGGTGGTCAGCAGGTACCGGCCGTCGCCGCTGAAATCGAGCCAGGTGCGGTGGCGGGTGGGCGGCGACATCGGGTTCTCCGGTTCGACGGTGACGGTGAGGAAGCCGCGGCCGTCGACCGGCTTGCGCAGCGTGTGCCGCAGCCGCGCCGCGCCGCGATGACCGTTGGTGCCGAACGGTTCGCCGCGATCGGGACCGAGCACCGCGTCCTGGGGTTCGCGCATGGTGCCGAGCTTGCCGGGGCGGGCCGGGCCGATGATCTGCACGAGACGTTCGCCGACGGCGCGGGCGTGACACATCAGCACCGTCACCTTCTCCGGGGTGGCGACCAGGATGCCCGCGTGATTGTGCACCACCGCGGCGTAGGCCAGGATGCGCTCGGACCCGGGCTCGCAACCGTTGCGCGGCGGTGTGTTCCGCTCCCCGGACAGGGTGATGGCGGTGGCGTCGGTGCGGCCGCACAGCATGAGCGCCGCGGCCAGGTCCGGGTCGGCCTGGCGGGCGAAGCGTTGCGGCAAACGCAGTGCGGCGTACTCGGATTCGGTGCGCACGGTGGCGGCGGGCACCATGTTGACCGGATACGGCCTGCGGTCCAGGCTGGTCTCGTTTTCCCAGACGTGCGAGAACTCGTCCGGGGTCAACACCCATTTCACCGCGCGGCGCCCCCGTCGCCGGCGCGGCGCGCGCCGTCGGGTGGTGCGGGAAAGCGGGGCACGCGGTCGCCCGATGCGGGCATGGTCGGGGTGTAGACGTAGGTCATCGTGTCCCGGACGTCGGCTTCGAGATCGGCGGCGGCGCTGTCGTGGGCCATCCGGCGCTTGCCGCCGTAGACCACCTCGGCGGCCGGATCGTCCAGCGGCCGATACGGTTCCGGCGGCGCGATCGCGTCCCGAATGGTCTGCGCCGCATCGCTGTTCAGCTCCATCAGCCGCGCCACCGCACGGCAGACCTCCTGTGCGTCGATGCCGGTGCGCACGAATTCCCGAGTGGCGCGCAGCGCGGCGTCGGCGGTATGGCCGGACCAGCGCGCGAATTCCCGGTTGACCGCGTCGGAAAAGGCTTGGAAGGCCTCGGCGAGCGCGCTCGCGTTGGCCTGCCAGGCCGCCGCGACCTGGCCGAGCGCGGCGGGATTCAGCGGCTCGCGGACCAGCTCCCAGATCTCCTGGTGGGTAAAGGAGCCGAACAGCTCACGATCCGGCGCGTACGCGGGATCGGTTGCGCCGGTACGTAACCCGGCGAGCTCCTGGCGGATGTGTGCTGCGGTGGCCTTGGCCGCGGAGTCTGCCATCGCTTCAGTTCCCTACTGCTCTCATCGCGTTTCCAGGTGCGCGGCCACCATGGCGAGCGCGGCCCGCCGTGCCGCCTCGGCCTCGGTAAAGCGTTTGCCCGCAGCGAGATACGCGGCCTTGAGCAGCAGCGCGGTCTCCTGGAAGGCGGCCAGCGTGTCCAGGTACTGCCTGCCCTTGTCCCGGAAACCGCGGGTGAGGCCGTGGCCGGTGGGCAGGTTCGGGAAGCCCGTCACTTCGGTGACCAGATGGCCGGTGGTCATGGCGCGGCGCAGGTCCTCGACGAGCTTGTCGCATGCGGCAGCGAGGTTTTCGGCGACCTCGCCGTCCAATTCGAAAAGCTCGCCGGTGCTGCCGGTGGCCGCCGCGTACAGCTGCCGTGCCGTCCCCTGCCCGGTATCCGGTACCGCCATGTGGGTACCCCCTCTGTTCGGTCCACTGCGTGACGCGGTATTGGAGGGGCACTCTACCGGTCGGTAGGGCGCGGCGGGCCCGGCTTCGACGGCTGTGACACGGGGCACGTCGCACCGGCCCCCGACCGCTCGCGCAGCGCGGCCTGCGCGCGGCAGCGGGGTCCGTATGCTGGCAGGATGGGTGCGCTGGCGGGCACATTGGTGACGGTTGCCGAGGATCTGGACACGGTGACGACGGTGGGCCATGAGGACGAGCCCGCGGCGGCGGGCACGACCCGCGCCGCGGTAGACGCGGTGTGGGAGTCGGTGCGCGACTGGTACCGGATGGGCACCACGCCCGCCATTCAGCTCTGCCTGCGCCGCGACGGCGCGATCGTGCTGAACCGGGCCATCGGGCACGGATGGGGCAACGCGCCGGGCGACCCGGCAGACGCGACGAAGGTGCTCGTCACGCCGGACAGTCCGTTCTGCGGGTTCTCGACCGCGAAGGGCGTCGCGGCCGCGGTGATGTTCATGCTGGTAGAGCAGGGTGCGTTCGGGCTGGAGGAGTCGGTGAGCGCCTATATTCCGGAGTTCGCGGCCAACGGCAAGCAGCGGATCACCATCGGGGAGGTGCTGTCGCATTCGGCGGGGGTGCCCTTCATCACGCCGCCCTACAAGGGTTTTCAGCTGATCGTCGACGAGGACCTGGCCCTGCGCGCACTGACCGATCTGCGGCCGAGCTGGCCGAGCGGGCGCTTCCGGATCTATCACGCGATGACCGGCGGGCTGATCCAGCGGCTGCTGGTGCAGCGGGCGACCGGCAAGCGGATGCGCGAGCACCTGGCCGAGCAGGTGCTGGAGCCCCTGGGGTTCCGGTGGACCAATTTCGGCGTCGCGGCCGATCAGGTCGCTCAGGTCGTGCCGAGCGTGCAGACCGGCCCCGGGCCGTCGCGGGTGGCGAAGTTTCTGGCGCGCAAGGCGCTCGGCGGCGGCATGGGCGGCGCGGTATCGGAGTCGGGCACGCGGGCGCTGCTGAGCGCCGAGCTGCCCTCCGGCAATCTGGTCACCACGGCGGCGGAGCTGTCGCGCTTCTACGAAATCCTCGCGCGCGGTGGCGAATTGGACGGTGTCCGGATCATGCGGCCGGAGACCGTACGCGCGGCGGTGCGGCCCGCGAACCGGATCCCCGGCCTCGCCGGGCGGGTCAGCCGGGCCGGCTTCGAGCTGGGCGGCCGCCGGTCCAAGTTCGGCCGCGACACCGAGGCGCACTTCGGCCGCAGCGGGCTCACCACCCAGTACGGCTGGGCCGATCCGGCGCGAGGCCTGGCCGGGGCGGTGCTCACCAGTGGTAAGGCGACCACCGACACCGACCGGCCGTGGCGGCTCGTCGCGCAGATCTCCGAGCTGTTCCCGCCGGTCCACTAGCGCCCGAATCGTTCGCCGTTGCTCAGAGCGAACAGGTATAGATCGAGGCCATCTGGGGTGAAAGTAGCTGGCGTGTATCGAAATTGGGCATTTGACCGATAGGGGAGCGAGGGTGCGGTATGCGCGCCCCTCGTGAGATGGAGGTCGAAGATGGTGCATCCGGGCAGAGCGAAGCTACGCCGACTCGTCGTGCTGACGGCGGTCGCCGGAGCATTGGTACTCGCCCCGTCGACGACGGCGCTCGCGGACCCGTCCGCGCCGACCACCGCAGCACCGGTCACCCCGGCGCCGCCGGTCACACCCGCGCCGACCAAGCCGCCCACCCCGACCACGCCCGCGCCCACCCCGGCGCCCACACCGCCTGCCGATCCCTACGGACCCGATGGTTACGACAACTTCGGCTATGACCGTTCCGGCTTCGACCGGTGGGGTTACGACCGAGCGGGCTACAACCGCTCCGGCGTGGACCGAGCGGGCTACGACCGTTCCGGCTACGGCCGCGACGGCTACAACAAGCACGGCTTCGACCGCGACGGCTTCGACCGCGACGGCTATGACCAGTTCGGCCGCGACCGGTCCGGCTACGACGACGATGGTTTCGACCGTTGGGGATATGACCGCTCCGGCTACACCGCGCAGGGCTGCGCGCGCTCCGGTGCGGACAAGCCGGACGCCGATCACGCCGCCTGCGAAGCGCGGCGGCAGCAGCGGCCGCCGACGGGCAGCGCCTCCTGATCGCCGCGTGAACCATTGCCGGCCCGCCGCCCCGCACGCGGGCCGGGTCAGTTCGCGCACAGTGCCGCGTCGACCACGCTGTTCATCGCGCCCTGATACAGCACGGTGGTGATCGGGTCGGGCAGCAGGTTCATGCTGAGGGTGACCGCGCGGCTCGGCGTGGCGGCATTGAGCACCACGAAGCCGTTCATCGCCCCGCCGTGGCTCCAGACCTCGAGCCCGCAGGCGTTGACCCGCCGGAACAGCCCGAGACCGAAATCGGCGTCGCGCAGCGGGTCGCCGGAGGGCACGGCGCGTTGCATCTCGGCAAGTTGCTCCGGTGGCAACAGTTCGCCGGACAGCAGCGCCATGAAGAAGCGGTCGAGGTCGGCGCCGGTGGCGACCATCGCGCCGTCGGCAAGACCCCAGCCGGGGTCGATATCGGTGATGTCCACCAGCACGCCGTCGTAGGCGTGATAGCCGCGCGGATGCGGTGCGCGAATCACGTTCTCCAGCGGGAACAACGGCCAATAGGTGTCGCGCAGGCCGAGCGGGACGATGATCCGGCGGGTCACCTCGACCCCGACCGGCACGCCCGTGATCCGCTCGATCAACGCACCGGCCAGCAGGAAATCCGTATTGGAATAGCCGGTGCTGGTGCGCGGCGCGAAGACGGCGGGCTGCTCGAGGCCGAGCCGGATCAGCGCCGCGGCGGGCAACGGCCTGCGCAGCGCGGCGATGGTGGCCAGGTCCAGGTAGGACAGGTAGTCGGGGATACCGCTGGTGTGCTGCAACAGATCTCGCACGGTGATCTGATGTCCGTCCCCGCCGGGACCGCGCACCACGCCAGGCAGGTACCGCTCGATCGGCGCGTCGAGCTCGACCCGTCGCTCCGCGACCAGCTGCAACACCACGGTCGCCACGAAGGACTTGGTATTGCTGGCGATCCGCACCTGCGCGTTGTCCGGAAACGGCGCACCGGTGACCAGATCGCCTACGCCGCTGTCGATCTGGGCCTGCCATCCGTCGCCGCGCGCCACCAGCTGCGCGCCTGGGACGCCGATGGAGCCCACCAGCAGGTCCAGCTCCGCTTGCACCCGCGCGGGCGGGGAATCGGTCTGTGCCACCGAAACCCCGGTCCCGGCCGATGTCGCGATCGCTACCGCGGCGGCCGCCGTTCGCCAGAAATACCGCACCAGCTCTCCACTCTCGTCGCCCGCGATCCCTTACCGATATCTCGTGCGACGAGGTGCGCGTTTACGCCCCAAGCGAATTCGTGCGACGCCCGGACTCAGGCGGTTTCCACCTCGATGGTCATGCCCGCGGCACGCAGCCGCTCGGTGAGTGCGTCACCCATGGCCGCGGCGGGTGTGAGGATGCCCGCGATCTGTGGCTGCCGCGCGCTGTCGAAGGCCAGGCACAGCCCGCTTTCGCCGAGCAGCACCGCGGTGGCCTTGTAGCCGGGGTCGCCCTGGCCGGCGAAGGTCGCCACATACTGCGCGCCGGAGGAGGTGCGGGTGAACGTCTTCATGGTGAACCAGCCGCTGTCCCTGGACTTTTCGCTGGGGCCGGTGCCCGGCTTCGGGAGCACCCGGTCGAGCAGCTTGCGTCCCACCGCCACCCGGGACAGCACCGCGCCCGCGGCCATGCCCGCGACGAGCCCGCCCGCCACGCCAGCGGCGACCAGCGGCGCCGCGGGCGACTTGCCCGCGCTCATCACCTCGCGGTAGCGGAAGTTCTTGCCGTACACCCAACCGAGCAGGCCGTTGGTGCGCCGGACGATCTTGGTGTTGTGCGCCGCCATGACGAAGGTGCTCACCCAGCCGTCGAGGCTGGGGTGGATGGCGCCGGCCCGCGAGAGCGCCTGGTCGCTTTGGCGGCCCACGTCGGGGTCCATCGACTTGTCGGGGCTGAGCGAATAGGGATGGCTCATCACCGCCCCCCTCTTCGGGTCGGCGGCGATCGCCTCCATCATCGCCCGGCCGGAATCGATGGTGCCGCCGCTGACCCCGCCCTTGAGCCAGGCGACCAGCGTGGTCTCCGCTAGTTCACCGGTGTTGTCCGCGACCGAGCGCCGGTACAGCTGGTACACGCTCAGATCCGACGGAATCGAGTCGTAGCCACAGGAATTCACGATCTTGGCGCCGGACTGCGCGGCCTGCTCGTGGAACTGGTCGATCGCCTCGCGGATGAACAGCGGCTCGCCGGTGAGGTCGGCGTAGTGCGTGCCCGCCTTCGCGCAGGCCGCGACCAGCGGCAGGCCGTAGCGCAGGTACGGGCCGACCGTGGTGACCACGACCTTGGTCTGCGCGGCGAGTGCGTCGAGCGCGACCTGATCGGTGGAATCGGCGACCACCAGGCCCCAGCCCGCGGCGGCGGGGCCGAGTTCGTCGCGCACCCTGGTCAGCTTGTCCAGCGAGCGGCCCGCGAGCGCGATGCGCGCGGATTCCGGTGCGGCGGTGAGCAAATACTGGGCGGTGAGCTTGCCGACGAAGCCGGTCGCGCCGAAGAGGACCAGGTCGAACTCTCGAGTGTCTGCCATTGTCTTCCGTTCTGCGGGTTCAGGCCTGGGGGCGGGCGGCCTTGGTTGACTTGCCGGCTTTGCTGGACTTGGCGCGCGACTTCTTCGGCGCGACGGGGGGATGCTCGGCCAGCCAGACATGGTGGGCCCGGCCGAGCTCGGTGACCGGTGGCTCGTTGTAGAGCCATTCCCGAGAGATGCGGTGCCAATTCGCGGTGCAGCCGAGCTGGCCGAGCATGCCGAAGGTGAGGAAGTCGGCGCGGCGGGAGAACAGATGCTCCGGCGGCAGGTTCTGCTGTTTCATTCCGGCGAACTCGCTGGCGCGCGGATCGACCGCGAGCAGGAAAGCGCCACTGGCCAATTCGGGTGTGATCGTCAATTCCTCGTCGATCAAACACCATTCGGACGCGGCGAGCACATACTCCAGGCACTCCTCGGCGCCGATCTCCTCCGGCGAATCGATCACCCCGCGCTCGATCATCAACTCGCGCAGATCTTCCGCGCGGTCCTCGGCGGCCGCGCGCAGACAGGTGAGCTCGAACTGCACGTGGCCGGGGTCCATCCGGTTGAACAACCCGAAGTCGAGAAAGCCGACCCGGCCGTCCTCGGCCAGCAGCACATTGCCCGGGTGCGGGTCGCCGCAGAACTCGTTGAAGGTGAACAGCGAACCGACGTAGAAGCGGTAGATGATCTCGCCGATGCGGTCGCGTTCGGCATCGGGCAGCTGGCGGATCTCCTCGAAACCCTTGCCTGCCACGTATTCGGTGACTAGCACGCGGGTGGTGCTGAGCTCCGGCAGCGAGCGGGGCACCACGATGAACGGGTGTCCGGCGTAGAGCTCGGCGATCTGCAGCTGAGTGTTCGCCTCGGCCTGGTAGTCGAGTTCGCTCTCCATGTTGAGTCGCAACTCGTCCAGCACGGCGGGGGTCACCCACGGCATCGCCGATTGCAGCACCCGGCGGAACATGGCCAGGTTCTTCAGGTCCGCGCGCACGGCCGCGTCGATCCCCGGGTACTGCACCTTCACCGCGACCTGACGGCCGTCGCGCAGCCGGGCCCGGTACACCTGGCCGATCGAGGCCGCCGCGACCGGCTCGGCCTCGAACTCGGCGAAGACCGCGTCCAGCGGCTGGCCGAAATCGTCCTCGATCACCTGGCGCATCGATTCGAACGACACCGACGGCGCCGCGTTGCGCAGCACGGCCAGCCGCTTCTGGAAACGTTCCCGATGCGCGTCCGGCACCAGGTCGAGATCGAGCACCGACATCATCTGGCCGAGCTTCATCGCGACGCCCTTCATGGTGCCGAGCACCATGACCACCTGCTCGGTGGTGCGAATCATCGACTCCTCGGCCATCTTCGCGCGCACGGCCTCTGATCTGCCGCGCATCGACAGCCGCGCGCGCTGCGTGCGGATCACCGAGCTGGCTGCGACGGCACCGAGCTTGGTGCCACGAGCAAGCCGCGAGGTCGGTACTTGCTTCGCCATCGAGGTACCTCCATTGGTGCCGGCGCGCGGGGCGGTGACGCAGCGCACTCGGCGCACCGCTCGCGTTCAGAGTAGCCAACCGTGCGGCGTTGTCGAGCCCTGCGTCACACTTTTGCTAGCACCCCAGCTAGCGCCATGCCCAGGAACTTCGGCGCCGATCGGGGCGTGGCGCTAGCACCGGTGAACCGGACGCCCGATCAGTTCTGCGGGTCGGTGCCCGGCGTGGGCAGCACGTGCGACTGCGCGTTGAAGACCTCGCGCGACCCGCTGGCGCGGGCCATGCCGTCGATGGCGCTCCAGGTCATCATCGTGAGGTAGTCGATGACCTCCTCGCGCGACATCGACTTGTTCGTCGTCCACCAGTGCGTGGCCAGCTGGATGCCGCCGACCAGCACGTAGGACCACAGCATCGCGCCGTCGGTCTGGATGCCCTTCGCCGACGCGCGGTCGATGATCACCGCGGCGACCACCTCGGCGAACAGCTTCTCGAACTCGGCGAGCGAGGACTGATCCGAGCCGTTGCCCATGATGAAGCGGTAGACCTCGGGGTCCTCGTCGACGGTGCCCACGTACTCCGCGAGCGCCGAGCGGACCAGCTGATACTCGTCGGCGTCCAGGCTGATCGCGCCGTAGACCCGCGGCATCAGCGTGGTCTCGATGAACCGCTGCATGGTCGCGTGGACCAGGTCGTTCTTGTCGGAGAAGTAGCGGTAGAGCACGGTTTTGGAGACACCGATCTCCGCGGCGATCTCATCCATCCCCGCGTTGCTGCCTCGGGCGCGCACCGCGGCCAGGGTGCCGTCCACGAGTTCCTCGCGGCGGTCGATCTTGTGCTGGCGCCATCGGCGTTTGCGGCCGTCCGTTCGGCCGGTGCGCACCGCCGCCGGTCGATCGGCGAGCTCGCCGACGTCGACAAGGTCATCGGTGGACAGCGTGGGCTCCCTTGTTAGTCGGATTCTGGCGTGCGCCTCAAGCTTAGGTCCCGGCTGCCGGTGATATGCGCGTTTGGGTTCGGAGTGCGACGGGTTGCACAACTTCGGTGCGTGCGGCGCCGCGGCGGGTAAGCACAGCAGAATGGAGGACATGGAGAAAGCTCCCGGCAACATCGCGGTGGTGGAAACGGCCCCGCCGCCGCCAGCGGCCGCGCCCCTCGGCTTCGCCGCCGTCCTCGACGAGGCGGGCAAGCGGCGGGATCTGTGGCGGATGAAAGCGCTTGCCACCGGGCTGCTGGCCACCGCGACGGCGATCTACCTGTTCTGTCGCTGGCTCGAATCGCGCGGCGCGGGCGGGGACTGGGTCGGCTATCTGCGCGCCGCGTCGGAGGCGGGCATGGTCGGCGCGCTGGCCGACTGGTTCGCCGTCACCGCGCTGTTCCGGCATCCGCTCGGCCTGCCCATTCCGCACACCGCGATCATCAGGAAGAAGAAGGATCAACTCGGCGAGAGCCTCGGCGCGTTCGTCGGCACCAACTTCCTTTCCCCGGAAGTGGTTTCGGCGAAGGTCAATTCGGCGCAGATCTCCTGGCGGGTGGGGCGCTGGATGGCCGATCCCGGCCATGCCGCCCGGGTCGCGCAGGAGAGCTCGACGCTGCTGCGCGCGGTGGTCGGCGTGCTGCGCGACGAGGACGTGGAGCAGATCATCGACCAGACCATCGTGAAGCGGATCGCCGAACCGCTGTGGGGTCCGCCGATCGGGCGGGTGCTCGCCGAGCTGCTCGCGGACAACCGGCAGCTAGCGCTGCTCGACCTGCTCGCCGAGCGCGCGCACCAGTGGGCGCTGGGTTCGCAGGAGACGATCGATCGGATCGTGCTGCGGGACGCGCCGCAGTGGGCGCCCAAGTTCGTCAACATTCTGCTCTCCGAGCGGATCTATCGGGAGCTGGTCGAGTTCACCTGGAAGGTGCGGTCCAACCCGGAGCACGAGGTGCGGTTGGCGGCGAACAGATTCCTCGAGGAATTCGCCGACGATCTCCAGCACGACGACGCCATGATCAAAAAGGCGGAACGGATCAAGGCGCAGATCATGGGCCGCGAGGAAATCACCGGAATGGCCGAGGCGACCTGGCGCGCGGCCAAACGATTGATCTTGGAATCGGCCGACGATCCGAACAGCACGCTGCGGCGTAAAGTCGGCGAGAACGTGCAGCAACTCGGCGAACGGTTACGCGACGACGCCGACATGCGTGCCAAAGTGGACGGCTGGATCGACCGCGGGGCGCGCTACCTCGTGGAGAACTATGCCGGGGAGATCTCGACGCTGGTCACCGACACGGTTGCCAGGTGGGATGCCGATGAGGCAAGTAAGAAGATCGAATTGCAGGTCGGGCGTGATCTGCAATTCATCCGGATCAACGGAACGGTCGTCGGTTCGCTTGCGGGCCTGGCGATTTACACGATCTCGCAACTCATGTTCGGCGGCTGAGGCACAGCGCGCCGAATGTTTGCCGAGAGGGTGCTAGCAGACTGCTTGCAATAGTTAGCACGCTGCCCTAGAATTGAACTCGTACAACCGCCAGAAGGTGAGTGATGGCAGACCAACCCGAGGTTTCCGCCGAGTATCCCGAAGGTGCGGCCGAGCAATCGGCCGGCGTCGGCGAAAAAGCGGCTCGCGTCGTGCACGCGGCGCACGACATCGGAGGTTTCATCAGGGCGCAGCGGGAAGCCGCGCAAGTCTCGCTACGCCAGCTCGCCACCCTTGCGGGAGTGAGCAATCCGTACCTCAGTCAGATCGAGCGCGGGTTGCGCAATCCGTCCGCCGAGGTACTCGCGCAGATCGCCAAGGCACTGCGGGTGTCTTCGGAGGTGTTGTACGTCCGGGCCGGCTATCTAGAACAACGGGCACACAGCCCGGTTCGCGATGCCCTGCTTGCCGATACGTCGATCAGCGAACGGCAGAAGCAGGTGCTGCTCGAGATCTATGAATCGTTTCGCCGGGAAAACGGAGGGAACGAGCCAGGGGGGAACGGGGACAGCGCCGTTCCACGCACGAATACCGACACTCCGCCACGCCAGGAGCACGAAACACCATGACCGAGAAGACCAATCCCACCGTGACCAAGCCGCTGCTCGCCACCGTCGGTGCGGGCGACGCGCTCTACACCGCCGTCACCGATGTCGTCACCCAGGTGCGTGAGCGCGCCGCGGCCACCGACGTCTCCGCCCGGGTCGAGGAGGCGCGCGAGCGCTTCGCCAACGTGCCCGCCGATGTGCAGGCCCAGTTCGAGACCCTGCGCGAGCGCCTGGCCGGACTGCCCTCGGAACTGCCGGAGGATCTCGCCGAGCTGCGCGAGAAGTTCACCCCCGAGGAACTGCGCGCCCTGGCCGACAAGTACTACCACCAGGTGCTCGACCTCTACGCCGATCTCGCCGTGCGCGGTGAGGAGACCGTCGAGCGGTTGCGGGCCAACCACCTGGTCGAGGAGCAGATCGAGCGGGTCAAGCCGCTCTACACCGACGCCGTGACCCGGGCCGAGGACGTGCTCGGCCGCGTCAACGGCCTGCTCGGGCGCCCGGCCAAGGTCGAGGACGCCGACGCTGCCCCGGTCGTCGAGGCCGAGGTAGTCGCGGTGACCACCGAGACCGCCCCGGTCGTCGAGGAGCCCGTCGCGCCGGTCGCCCCCAAGGCGCCCGCCGCCAAGAAGGCCCCGGCCAAGAAGGCCGCTCCGGCCAAGAAGGCCGCGCCGAAGAAGGCGTGACAACGCCACCGCGCCCGCGGTGCCGCGTGTTGATTCGGCAGTGCCGCAAGGTATTCGGAGATCAGTGAGGCAACGCCCCCGCACCCATGAGGTGCGGGGGCGTTGCTCGTATGATGGGTGAGGTGAATATGGTGCACGGATTGACCGGGATGATCCTGCTCGTGCTGTGGCTTGCGGCGCTAGGCGCGACGATCTTTGCGCTGATTCATGCCGTGCGGCAGCGGCCGGACGCGTTCACCGCGGTGGACAAGCTGACCAAGCCGATCTGGCTGGCCATTCTCGGTGTCGCGGTCTTACTGCTGCTGCTCTCGCCCGCGGGTCTGGGCCTGCTCTCCTTCGCCGCGATCATCGCCACCGGTGTCTACCTGGCCGACGTGCGGCCGAAGGTGGATGAGATCCAGCGCGGTCCGCGCTGGTAGCCGTGAATTATCCATAACTTTTTACGTGCTTGCACTAGCAAGCAGCACGAATCGGAGTTACTGTATCGGGCAGTAACACAAAGGAGTGTCCGATGCGTGCAATGCTGCCGTCTGCGTTGGCGAACTTCCCAGGACAGATTCGGGAGGCGCTCGACGCACACCGTGCGAGCCTGCGTTCGCGTACCTATGCGACCGCGGCATTCAACCCGCCGACCGTTCCGTACGAGACGATCCCCGTAGTGACCCGCGACGGCACCCGGCTGCGCGTGCTCGCCTACGGTGGCGCCGATCGCCCGGTCGTCGTGCTGGTGCACGGGTGGACCTGCAGCATCGAATACTGGAACGCCCAGATCAACGCCTTCGCCGGTGAATACCGGGTGATCGCCTTCGACCTGCGCAGCCACGGTGGCAGCGCGTCCGGCGCCAGCCCGCTGACCATGGACCTGCTCGCCGACGACCTGGCCGCCGTGCTCGACGCGGCGCTGCGTCCCGGCCAGCGTGCCGTGCTGGTCGGCCACAGCCTCGGCGGCATGACGTTGCAGGCCTGGGCGGGCCGCTACCCCGACCGAGTCGAGAAGCAGGCGCTCGCGGTGCTGCTGAACAACAGCGCGCCCGACCGGCTGGTCCTGGAGACCACGGTGGTCCCGCTGCTGAACCGGCCGCTGCGACTGCTGCAACTGAAGGTGCCGCTGCCCTTCCTGCTCGGCAGCCTCGGCCTCGGCACACCGATCGTCTTCCCGCCCATCGCGCCGGTGCGCTGGCTGTTCGCGCGTCAGGTCATGAGCACCGCGGCCAAGGGCGACGTGCTCGACTACGGCATGAACATCGTGCGCGGCTGTCGCGCCGCGGTGCGGGCCGAGTTCGGCAAGCTGCTCGCGCACATGGACGTCGGCGAGTCCGCGCGCAACCTGGTGGTGCCGACCACGGTGATCGCGGGCGAGTTCGACGACCTGACCCCGAAGGTGCATTCCGAGCGGATCGCCGCGATGGTGCGCGAGACCGGCACGCTGGCGCGCTACGTGGTGCTGCCCACCGGGCACCTCGGCAACGTCGAGGCACACGAGCGGTTCAACGACGAGCTGCGCTACGTCCTCGAATCCGCGCGCCAGCGCGTCGAACTCGCGGGCTGAGGCGCGCGGGCGGTCAGTTGAAGACGACGGTGCGCCTGCCGTGCACCAGAACTCGTCCCTCGAGGTGCCAGCGCAGACCGCGGGCCAGCACGACACGTTCGATATCGCGACCCTGCCGGACCATGTCGCGCACGTCGTCGGCGTGATCGATGCGGCTGACGTCCTGCTCGATGATCGGGCCCGCGTCCAGCTCCGCCGTGACGTAGTGGCAGGTGGCGCCGATCAGCTTCACGCCGCGCGCGAAGGCCTGGTGGTACGGGCGCGCGCCGACGAACGACGGCAGGAAGCTGTGGTGGATGTTGATCGCTTTGCCCGCCCAGTGCGCGCACAGCTGTGCGGGCAGCACCTGCATGAACCGGGCCAGCACCACCGCGTCGGGTTCGTGCCCGTCGACCAGCGCGCGCACCTGCTCGAACGCGGGCCCGCGTTCGGCCGGGTCCTTGGGGAACGGCACGTGATGGAATTTCACCCCGTGCGCCTCGGTCAGTTCGGCCAGGTCGGGGTGATTGCCGATCACGGCCTCGATCGTCGCGGGCAGCTCGCCGCTCACCGCGCGCCCGAGCAGATCGTGCAAGCAGTGGCCGTCCTTGCTGACCAGCAGCACGGCCCGCCGGCGTGCCCCCGAATCGAGCAACTGCCACTCGGTCTCCGGTCCGAGTTGCTCGGCCACCGCGGCGAAGCGCTCCCGCAGCTGCGCGAGGTCGAACGGCACCGTCGACGCCTTGATCGCCTGCCGGGTGAAGAACCAGCCGGTGTCGGTGTCCGAGTGGTATCCCGCCTCCACGATCGAGCCACCGAATCCGGCGATGAACGAGGTGATCCCGGCGATGATGCCCGGTCGGTCCGGGCAGCCGAGGGTCAGCACGAACCGGTGGTCATCGGAGCTGGCGAGGGCAGAACTCATGGGGTGATGGTATTTGCCGCGCGGATGCCGCGGGGTGCGCGGTCCCGGTGCCCCGGCGCGACGACCCGGTCACAGGTCGTAGAAGGGCTCCGGATAGCGGAACTCGCCGGTGATCTGGGAGTCGTAGGCGCTGAGCTGACGCACCTGGAAATGCGACACCCACGACGGGTCGTCTGGGGTGATGCCGAGGCGGGCGGCGGGCACGAAGCCGAAGCGCGGGTAGTAGTCGAGGTGCCCGAGCAGACAGACCAGTGGTTCGTCGAGCGCGTCGGCGGCACCGAGCACGGCGTGCATCAGCGCCGCGCCGACACCGCCGCCCTGGTGCTCGGCAAGCACGCCGATCGGGCCGAGCGCGAGTGCCGGGAACGGACCGACCGCGGCCCGGGTCAGGCAGACGTGGCCGACCACGGTGTCGTACTCCACCGCGACCATCGAGAGGGTGGGTATCCAGGACGCGTCGCTGCGTAGGCGGGCGACCAGGCCCACCTCGGCGGGTTCGGCGCTACCGCCGTCCCCGGCCTGCGGTGCGAACGCACTGCGATGGACGGCCGCAATCGCCGCGATGTCGTCGGCGCGTTCGCGACGGATCAGCACGGTGTTGTCTCCTCCCGAACCAAGTAGAGCCCCATCCGCACACGTTAACCACTCAGCCGCCGCGTCACTACCGTCGATCCGGCACCAGTACGAGTGTGCGGGAAGTGTCAGCAGGCGCGCAACGGAATTCGCCACCGGTGTGCCAGACTTTCAGGCCATGGCTAGTTCCGCGTCACCGACCAGGGCCGAAGTGGCCGCAATGATCGATCACACGCTGCTGGCGCCGGGGGCGACCCCCGCCGACGTCACCGCGCTGATCGAGCAAGCCCGCGAACTGGGGGTGCTCGCGATCTGCGTCTCGCCCTCGATGCTGCCGGTGCGCGCGCCGGGCCTGGTGGTGGCCACGGTCGCCGGATTCCCTTCGGGCAAACACCATTCGCTGGTCAAGGGCGCCGAAGCGCGGCTCGCCGTCGAGCAGGGCGCGGCCGAGGTGGACATGGTGATCGACGTCGGCGCCGCGCTGGCCGGCGAATACGACGCGGTGCTCGCCGACATCGTGACGGTGCGCGAGGCGATCGGCGAGCGGGCGGTGCTGAAGGTGATCATCGAGTCGGCCGCGCTGCCCGACGACGCGATCGTCGCGGTGTGCCGGGCCGCCGAACGCGCCGGCGCGGATTTCGTGAAGACCTCCACCGGTTTTCACCCCGCGGGTGGGGCCAGTGTGCATGCCGTCGAGTTGATGGCGGCGACCGTCGGCGGGCGGCTCGGCGTCAAGGCGAGCGGTGGTATCCGCACCGCGGAGGCCGCGGCGCAGCTGATCGCGGCGGGCGCGACGCGCCTCGGGTTGTCCAAGTCGGCCGAAGTGCTGGAGGGGTTTCCGGCCTGAGCCGACCTCGAGTGCGGTAGCACCACGGGGTTTCGGCACCTCGCGCGGCAGAGTTGTTGCTGCGCGGGCTGTTTCGTGTGATCAGGCGCAGGTGGCGCTGCTGTCGGTCGCGGCGGGCAGCTCGGCCCCGGTGCCGGTCAGCCTGACCGCGATGCCATCGTCGGTGACCTTCACCTCGGTCGGCGTCAGGTTGTAGGGGTAGCTCTGCAAACTCTTGGTGAACACCTCGACGATACCCTGCACCAGGTCGGTCGGCAGGCCCATGCCGAGCAACTGCGCCGACATCGTCTCCACCTCGATGACGCCGCCCTTGATCACCGGCTGCACCTGCAATTGGGCCAGCCCGCCGAGCACGTCCAGCGAGAGCATGCCCGAACTCGGTGCCGAGCGGACGCCGCTGACCAGGTTGCCCAGCGTCTGCCGGATACCGTCGTTGCTCCAGGTGACCTCCGCCGACGAACTGCCGATGGTGCCGCCGCCACGCCCGTTGTCCACGACCTCGACATCGTGGAACTCGGCGTGCACCACCATGCCGACCGCGGGACCGAACTTGGTGTCGTCACTGTCGACGGTCACCTCGGGCACCTTGCCGTCGATCCAGGTGATGAGCATCGGCTTCATGCCGAAGCCGACATCGATCTTCGAGCCCATCTCCTTCTCGAATTGCGTGCTGATGCACCGGGACACGGTGTGCCTGGCGTACGCCTCGCCGCCGACCAGCACCGTGGCCAGCAGAATCGCTATCACGGTCAGGGCGATCAGCAGGGTCCGCCGGTTGATCGTCGAGCTGGACGGGGACTTGGTAGTCATGCGGCCGATTCTTCCGCACTTTTCTGTGCCGTCTCTGAGGGGTCTTTGAGGGCTTCGATTGTGACATCTGACACAGGAATCGGGCGTAGCCTGGTCCGCATGGCTGGCGATGCGGTGGGCCGCGCTCTCGGATCCGCGGAACACGGCTGGCGTGTACTGCGCAGATTGGCCGGGCGGCACGCCGGGTTCTTCACTACCAGGCAGGTGTTGCGCACCGGATGCGAGGCGCAGGTGCGGGCCGGCCTCGGGGCGGGCACAGTGACCAGGGCCGGAGTCGGCATGCTGCGCCTGGCCGAGTGGCCGAGCGGTCCGCTCGACGAGTACGCGATGTGGGCGGCCTGGTTCGACGGCGCCGCCGCGGTCTCCCATCACAGCGCCGCCGACCTGCACGGCATCGGCCGCTTGCGTCCCCGTTTCCTGCATCTCTCGGTCGGCGCGGGCCGCCCGCCGGTGACACCGCGGCTGGTCGTACTGCGCCGCGCGTTGCTCGGCGTCGAGGTCGAGTCCGCCGGTCCGTTCCTGGTCACCACGCCGCTGCGCACCGTGCTCGACCTCGCCGAAAGCGATATCGGCCAGACAGCACTGGACGAGGTGATCGGCGACGCGGTCGCGATCAGTCGCTGCACCGGCGAGGAAATCTGTTCGGCCAGTGCGCAATTGACGCCACGCGCGGCGGAGCGGGTGCGGCGGGCGCTGGCCGGCGCGTAGCGGTGCGGATAAACCGCTGTCGCTCAGTCGATTCCGGGGTTCGGCGCGACCGTCTCCCACGGCACCGAGAGCACGCAATCACGCAGCCGCCGCCGGTAGACGCGCACCGGAAAGCCTTCTCGGCGTAGCGATTCGGCGGCGGCGCGCCAGCGCACCCGAGGTCCGTACGGCGCCAGTGGCGACGCGTGCGCCCAGGCGCGGTCGGCCGCCGTCAGCAGCGCATGGATCGGCTCGCCCGGGATATTGCGGTGGATCAACGCTTTCGGCAGCCGCTCGGCGATATCGGAGGGCTGCTCGACGGTGAACGGATCCCACGCCAAGGTCAGCGAAAGCGGCCCGGCGCGGTCGAGCAACACCCAGGCGCAGCGGCGACCCAACTCGTCACAGGTGCCGTCGATCAGCAGACCATCCGGTGCCAGACCGGACCGAATCGTCGCCCAGGCCTCGCCGACCGCGGCCTCGGGATACTGCCGCAGCACATTGAACGCCCGCACCAAAACCGGTCGCAGCCCGGCCAACTCGAATCCGCCGCGGGCGAAACTGACCCCGTCGCGGCCCGGCACCACCCGCTCCGGATCGATCTCCAACCCGACCACCCGGACATCGGGGCGCACCGCACGCAACCGCGCCGCCAACTCCAGCGTGGTCCACGGGCTCGCGCCATAACCCAGATCGACCACCAGCGGATCGGCGGCCGCCGACAACCGGGCGGTCACCAGCTCGTCGTGCACCAGCCAGCGGTCGCTGCGCCGCAGCCGATTCACCCCGGTGGTACCGCGGGTGATGGTGCCGACCGGCTTGACTAGGTGGTCGGGTGATTTTCGTCGAGCCACTGCACCGTGAATTCGGCCTCCGCGCGGAACAGATCCACCAGATTCACCAGCATCAACTGCTCCAGCCGCGGACCGACCATCGGAATGAACACCTTCGCCTCCGACGAGAAGCGCATGGTGCACCCGGTATCGGTCGGGAACAACCGGATCGTGCCGCCCAAGCTGCCCGGCCCCGCCGGAATGCTCGCCGAATACTTGCCGACGATCTCCTCGTCGCCGAACGCGCCCCAGCTCTCCTTGCGGGTGATGACCATGTCCTTGCGCATCACCGCCTGCGCGATCTCCGGCAACATCTCGCGCGGCAGGATGTGGTGCAGCACGATATCGATCCCGCTGTCGCCCGCCTCGAGCGAGGCGACCTCGTTACCCGGCGAATACTTCAACATCTCCGCCATCCGCGCGTCCCAGTAGTCGCGGTTCGACAGCGCCGCGTACAGCTCTTTGGTGGTGTGCAGCGGGTAGCGAGCGGAGTAATCCAGTCGGCGGGCCATGAGGCGACAGATTAGTGTTCGCCGGCCGCGCGGGTGCGCCGGGGGATGGTTTTGCTGTGTCGGCGGCCGCGCGGTGGGCTCGGCTGGTGGGGGCGGCCGTCAGTGTGCGGCGAGCCAGGTGTTGGTGAACTCTTCCTCGTTCTTCAGCACCTCGGTGAGGTGTTCGGCGATCGCGTTCTCGATCTTGCCGCCGAAGAGGGGGATCTTGACCTCGATGGTGCCGTTGGCGGCGGCCGTGGAGGTGGCGCCCTCGTCGGTGAGGGTGATGGTGCCGCGAACCTCGGCCGGGGCGCCATCGACGGTGGCCTGGAAGGTGGCGGCGTCGCCGGACCAGGTTTCCACGCGGGGGATGATCAGGTCGCCGGGGCGGACCGCGGTGATCGCGGCGGGCAGCAGCTCGGCGGCGATGGCCTGCACCAGGTGGATGCGCACCTGGTCGCCCTCGACGGTCACCGAGTCGAGCCGGGCGTTCGGGCCGCCGACCTCGGCGACACGATCCTTCCAGTACTGGTCGTTCGCGAAGGCCGCGCGCACGGCGGCAGCGGGATGCGAGTAGCGGGCCGTGTACGCCAGCGGTGTAGCCATGGTCGGACACGCTACCGTCTGCCTGTGCGAACTTCACGTGTGGTGCCGTCGGATGTGCTGGCCGACACGGGCGCTCGAATCCGGGACGCGGTGCCGTTGGCGGAGCTGACCACATTGCGGGTCGGCGGACCGGCCACGGTCGCCGAATGCCGGACCACCGAATCGCTGGTCGCGACGGTGCGGGCGCTCGACGCGGCGGGCGTCGCGGTGCTGCTGCTCGCGGGCGGCTCCAACCTGCTGATCAGCGACGCGGGCTTCGACGGTGTGGTGGTGCGGGTGGCCACCGACAGCGTCGAAATCGGCCGGGACGGCGTGGTCGCGGCGGCGGGCGCGAACTGGGACGCGGTGGTGGCGGCGACGGTCGCGGCCGGCCTGGGCGGCCTCGAATGCCTGTCCGGCATACCGGGTTCGGCGGGCGCGACACCGGTGCAGAACGTCGGCGCCTACGGGGCCGAGGTGGCTCAGCTGCTGCGCCGGGTGCAGCTGCTGGATCGGGCCAGCGGCGAGATCCGCTGGGTGACGCCCGGCGAGCTCGGATTCGGTTACCGCACCAGCGTGCTCAAGCATCGCGACGAGTCCGTGGTGCTCGCGGTGGATTTCGCGCTGGACCCCAGCGGCATGAGCGCGCCGCTGCGCTACGGCGAGCTCGCCGACCGGCTCGGCGCGGCCGACGGCGAGTCGCGCCCGGCGGCGCAGGTCCGCGCCGCGGTGCTGAGCCTGCGCGCGGGCAAGGGAATGGTGCTCGATCCGGCCGATCACGACACCTGGAGCGCAGGGTCCTTCTTCACCAATCCGGTGGTCCCGGCCGACCGGGTGCCCGAGGTGCGGGCCGCGATCGCGGCACATGTGGGTGAGGTCACGGTGCCGACCTATCCGGCGCCGGACGGGGTCAAGTTCTCGGCCGGGTGGCTGATCGAGCGGGCGGGGTTCGCGAAGGGCTTTCCCGGCCCCGCGGCGCCGGCCCGGCTGTCCACGAAACACACGCTGGCGCTGACGAATCGGGGCACCGCGACCGCCGCGGAACTGGTGGAGCTGGCCAGGGCGGTGCGCGACGGCGTGGCCGAGCGCTTCGGCATCCGCTTGGAGCCGGAGCCGGTCACGGTGGGCCTCACCCTGTGACACGGTGAAACGGACACCACACGCTTCGCTGGACAGTCGACCGAAAACGTCCGCGTAAATTCGATGAAGTGAACAACCGTCCAGTGATCCGCAGACCGGTCGCTGCCGTGTCGGCCGTGCTGTTCATCGTGGTCGCCCTGGTGGCCGGGTGCGCCGGCGACGGCGGCAGCAAGAACGCGGCGCGCGACCCGGGTCCGATCGCCAAGGTCACCCTGGCGCCGGCCGTCGACGCCGTCGGCGTCAACCCGACCGCGCCGGTCTCGGTCACCATCACCGACGGCACGATCGATCAGGTCGCGCTGACCAACGCGAGCGGCAAACAGGTCGCGGGCGAATTCTCGCCGGACAAGCGCAGCTTCACGATCACCGAGCCGCTCGGCTACGACGCGACCTACACCTGGTCGGGCACCGCGATCGGCACCGATCGCAAGCCCATCCCGATCGACGGCAAATTCAGCACGCTCGCGCCGAAGAGCACTGTTCCGGCCACGATCAACATCGCCGACAACCAGGAGGTCGGCATCGCCGCGCCGATCATCCTGCAATTCAAGGCGCCGGTGCAGAACAAGGCCGCGGTGGAAAAGGCGCTGAGCATCACCACCGATCCGCCCACCGAGGGCGCCTGGGCCTGGTTCCCCGACGACAACGGCTCGCGCGTGCACTGGCGACCCAAGCAGTATTGGACGCCGGGCACCGCGGTGCACGTCTCGGCGCGGTTGTACGGGCTCGACCTCGGCGGCGGCAGCTACGGCTACAGCGACCTGACCACGGACTTCCGGATCGGTCGCAGCCAGATCGTGCAGGCCAACGCGCCGAGTCACCGCATGCAGGTGGTTCGCGACGGCAAGACCGTGTTCGATTTCGCGGTCAGCTACGGCGAGGGCAACGAGCCGCGCAATGTCACTCGCTCGGGTCCGCACGTGGTCACCGAGAAGTACGAAGACTTCATGATGTCGAATCCGCCGTTCTACACCAACGTCCGGGAACGCTGGGCGGTCCGCATCTCCAACAACGGTGAGTTCATCCACGCCAACCCGGAATCGCTGTCGGCACAGGGATCGTCGAACGTCACCAACGGCTGCATCAACCTCTCGCCCGCCGACGCGCAGGCCTATTTTCCGACCGCGCTCTACGGCGACCCGGTCGAGGTGACCGGCACCTCGATCCAGCTCTCCGCCGCCGACGGTGACCTCTACGACTGGACCATCGACTGGCCGACCTGGCGCACCATGTCCGCCCTGGACGGCTCCACCTCGGTCATTTCGGCCACCCCGGTCGCGCCGGGCCCGCCGCGCTGACCGAGCGCGCTCAGCGCCTGCTCGCGCCGTCGACCTCGGCCTCGACGGCCAGGTCGGCCGCGCGCTGTTTGCGGACCTCGTCGTGGCGTTCGGCGAGCAGGTCGCGGATCTCGATGAGCAGTTCGGTCTCGGTGGGCTCGGCGGCCTTGGCGGTGCCGAACCGGTTCTTGATGGTCTTCATCGGCACCATCAGCACGAAATAGAGCACCGCGGCAACCAGGACGAAGTTCACCAGCGCCGTGATGATCGGGCCGATCTGGATGAACGTCGCGGGTCTGTCGGCAATCAACTGGACGCCGAGCCCCAGCTCGTTCGTGCTGCCGAAAATGGCGAGCAGGGGGTTGATGACGCCCTTGGTCACCGAGGTGACCACCGCGGTGAACGCGGTGCCCATCACCACGGCGACGGCGAGGTCGATGACGTTCCCGCGCATCAGGAACTCTTTGAAGCCCTTGAGCATGAGGCGAACAACTCCGATCTGAGTTAGCTGGCAGCCGACGCCCCGATGCTAACGGCAGCGCCCGGTCGGCTAGGCCTGGCAATCAACCAGCGAACTCCTAAGGCGCAGTGAGTTATTCGTATTCGCTATCGAGGTCAGTCGCGGCGAGCGAAGCGCCCCGCGTCGGCCTGATCGCGCGGCTTCACGATGATCTGATCGAGGTTCACGTGCGGGGGGCGCGACGCGACGAAGCCGATGATCTCCGCGATGTCCTGGGCGACCAGCGGGTCGATGCCCTGGTAGACCTTGGCCGCGCGCTGCTCGTCGCCGTTGAAGCGCACCAGGGAGAACTCGGTTTCCACTGCGCCCGGCGCGATTTCGGTGAGCCGCACCGGTTGGCCGAGCAGCTCGCCGCGCAGCGTGCGGTGCAGCACCGCCTGCGCGTGCTTGGCCGAGGTGTAGCCGGAGCCGTTGTCGTAGGCGACGAACGCGGCGACCGAGGTGATGGTGACGATCAGACCGTCCCCGGAGGCGATCAGCTTGGGTAGCAGCGCTTTGGTCAGGCGCAAGGTGCCCAGCACGTTGGTTTCCCACATCCAGCGCCAGTCGTCGAGGTCGGCGTCGGCGACCGTGGCCAGGCCCTTGGCGCCGCCGGCGTTGTTGACCAGCACGTCGGCCCGGTCGATCGCGTCGGTGAAGGCGCGCACCGACTCGTCCGAGGTGACATCGAGTTCGAGTGCGGTGCCGCCGATCTCGTCGGCGATGCGGTGCAGGCGGTCGAGCCTGCGGGCGCCGAGCACCACGTGATAGCCCTGTTTCGCCAGTTCCCTGGCGGTGGCCTCCCCGATACCCGAGCTGGCTCCGGTGACGACGGCAGTGCGCTGACTCATGGGCCTGATCCTAGGGGCCGGGTCCGTGACCGAGGCCGGGGCTGTTGTGGGGATCACCGTTAGCCTGAGCCGCATGGCATTACGGGACGTGGTGAGCGCGGACGGCACGAACATCGTTTATCGGGTCAGCGGCCCGGCGGGCGCGCGACCGCTGCTGCTCCTGCACGGCTGGTCGGCGAACCTGCTCTGCTGGGGTCGCGCGGCCGACGAGCTCGCGACGCGGCTGCGGGTGATCGCCGTCGACCTGCGTGGACACGGTTACTCCGACGCGCCTGCGGCCGGCTACGACGATCCGAAGAACTGGGCCGCCGATATCGCGGCCGTGCTGGCGGCCGAGGGCATCGACACCGGCGCGATCCTGCTCGGCTGGTCCTACGGCGGCATCGTGCTCAGCGACTACCTTACCGCGTACGGCACCGGCGCGGTCGCGGGCGTCATCTATACCGGGTCGATGGCCAACCTCGGCCGCGGCGTGCCCGGCGCCGCGGTCGGTCCGGCCATGCAGGCCGCGATGCCCGGTGTCTTCGAGGAGAGCGCGGGGCGTGCGGTGAAGGCGTTCGGCGCGTTCGGCAACGCCAACACCGGCCAGGGGGCGGACAAGGGCGCCGACGCCCAGCGGTTGTTCGGCGCGAGCCTCGCCACCGCGCCCTCGGTGCGCAAGGCGCTGTTCTACCGCACCGTCGACAACACCGAAACCCTTCGGGCGCTTGATGTTCCGGTGTCGGTGCTGCACGGAACCGCGGACCCGGTGGTGCCGATCGAGAACGGCCGCTACATCGCCGACGTGGTGCCGGACGCGCGGACCTCGTACTGGGCGGGCGTCCAGCACGGTCTGTTCATCGAGGACCGGTCGCGCTTCGTGGCCGAGGTGAACGGGTTCGTCGAGGGGCTTTGATCGCGTCCCCGGTGTCGGCCGGTTCCCCAGTTGATTCCGGTTCGGTCCGGGTCGGCCGAAGTCGTCGCTGGTAGGCACCACGCGACGGTGTGAGCGGGTTCACCGCCGCCTTGTGATAGCTCTCACTTGGCGGGCTGATGGCTCTGAGCGGGGGAATGCAACGTGCACTATGGATGGTGTGAGTCAACGCCGCCCGGACCTACGGCCGAACCGTGTCGCCGTCTTGTCGGTGCATACCTCGCCGCTGGCGCAACCGGGCACCGGCGACGCGGGCGGCATGAACGTCTACGTGCTGCAGACCGCGCTGCAACTGGCCAGGCGCGGCACCGAGGTGGAGATCTTCACCCGGGCCACCAGCTCCAATCTGCCACCCGTGCAAGAGGCGGGCCCCGGCGTGCTCGTGCGCAACGTGGTGGCGGGCCCGTTCGAGGGCCTCGACAAACGCGACCTGCCCACCCAGCTGTGCCCGTTCACCGCCGAGGTGCTGCGGCAGGAAGCCAGGCATCAGCCCGGCTACTACGACCTCGTGCACTCGCACTACTGGCTCTCCGGCCAGGTCGGCTGGCTGGCCAGGGACCGCTGGCGGGTGCCGCTGGTGCACACCGCGCACACGCTGGCCGCGGTGAAGAACGCCGCGCTCGCCGACGGTGACTGTCCGGAGCCTTTGACCAGGGAGATCGGCGAGAAGCAGGTGATCGCCGAGGCGGATCGGCTGGTCGCCAACACCGCGGAGGAGGCGCGTCAGCTCGTCGAGCTGTACGGCGCCGAACCCGAACGCATCGATGTCGTGCCGCCGGGCGCGGACCTGTCCCGATATCGCCCCGGCGACAAGGCCGCCGCCCGTGCCGCGCTCGGCCTGGCCACCGACGAGCGGGTCGTCGCGTTCGTCGGCCGCATCCAACCGTTGAAGGCGCCCGACGTGCTGGTCCGCGCCGCCGCCGAGGTGCTGCGCGCCGGGCAGCTGCGCAACCTGCGCGTGCTCATCGTCGGCGGCCCGTCGGGCAGCGGCCTGGATCGGCCGGACGCGCTGATCGAACTGGCCGCCGAGCTGGGCATCGCGGACCGGGTCACCTTTCTGCCGCCGCAGCCGCCGGACCGGCTGGTGCTGGTCTATCAGGCCGCGGATCTGGTCGCGGTGCCGAGCTACAACGAGTCCTTCGGCCTGGTCGCGATCGAGGCGCAGGCCAGCGGCACCCCGGTGCTCGCCGCCGATGTCGGCGGGCTGGGCACCGCGGTCCGGCACGGCGAATCCGGACTGCTCGTCCCCGGCCATCGGACCCCGGACTGGGCGGGTGCGCTCGGTCATCTGCTCGCCGACCCCGAGCGGCTGCACCGGATGAGCGCGCGTGCGGTCGAGCACGCCGCGAACTTCTCCTGGGAGCACACCGCGGCGGGCCTGCTGACCAGCTACTCCGCCGCGCTGCACGACTTCCGCGCGGAACGCGCCGCACTGGGCGCCGGACGGCTCGTGCGTGCGGACACCCGGGAGCGGGTATCCGGTGAACGCATTAGCCTTGACTCCGGTCAGGCCAGGTCGCGGGCGCTGTGGCGGCGCCGGATGGGAGCACGTCAGTGAGCTCAGGTGAGCGCGCACCCGAGGCGCAGGCCACCGCGCGGGTGATCGAGGAGACCCTGCGCGAGCGGGAGATCGAACACACCCGCTCCGGCGCGGACACCTTCGTCGTGATCCTGCCCGGCGAGCGGAAACTGAAGACCACGGTCATGCTCACCGTCGGCAAGCACGGCGTGCGCATCGAATCGTTCGTGTACGGCGTGGCCTACACCCTGGACCGGGTCGGCGACATCTACCTGGTCGGCCGGATCGCCACCCACGCCGTCACCCCCGACGAACTGGACCGAGTGTTCGGTCAGATCCTCGAGGCGGTCGACGCCGATTTCAATGTGCTGCTCGAACTCGGTTTCGCCGAATCCATTCGCAAGGAATGGAAGTGGCGCGTCTCGCGCGGTGAATCGCTGAAGAACCTGCGTGCCTTCGAGCACCTGGTGGACGCCGCCGACCAGCCCTAGGTTCGGTCCGCCGGGCAATCGACGCCGATCCGGTGCGGTCGGACCTGGCACGGGTGACAATCGCTTGTGGTTTCGATCATGAAGGTGGCACCCCGATGACCGTTCTTGCTCTCGATATCGGCGCGACGAAGTTCGCGGCGGGCATCGTGCACGCCGACCGGACGGTGGGCGAGGTGCGTCAGGTCCCGGTGCCGCCCGAGGCGGTATGGGAGACATGCCGCGCGCTGCTGCTCGAGGTGGCGGGCGCGGCGACGGTGACCGCGGTCGGCATCGGCTCGGCCGGGCCGGTGGACACCAGGACCGGCGTCACCAGCCCGCTGAACATCCCGGAATGGAAGGCGGGCTTCCCGATCGTCGACTCGGTGCGCGCGCTGTTCCCCGGCGCCCCGGTCAGCTTCGCCATCGACGGCGCCTGCCTCGCGCTGGCCGAGCATCACGTCGGCGCGCTGCGCGGCGTGCCGAACGGGCTGGCGCTCACGGTGTCCTCTGGCATCGGCGGCGGGCTCATCGCGGACGGGCGGGTGGTGCTCGGCCGCACCGGCAACGCGGGCCATATCGGTCATATCGTGGTGCCCGGCTGGGACGTGCCCTGCCTGTGCGGCGGCGTCGGTTGCGTGGAGGCCGTCGCGAGCGGGATGTCGTCGGTGCGCTGGGCGGTCGAGCAGGGCTGGCCGGGCAGCACCGGCGTGCAACTGGCCGAGGACGCGCGCCGCGGCGAACCGATCGCGCTGGCGGCGCTGCATCGCGCGGGCACCGCGCTCGGCCAGGCGATCGCCTCGGCCGCCGCGCTGCTCGATGTCGACACGGTGGTGATCGGCGGCGGTTTCGCGCAATCCGGTGCGCCGCTGTGGGATCCATTGCGCACGGCGCTGCGCAAGCACGCCCGCCTGGATTTCACCCGCGACATCAGTGTCGAGCTGTCCGCGGTCAGCAACGGCGCGACGCTGGTCGGCGCGGGTGTGCTCGCCACGAGTCAGGTCGACGCCGACCACGTGGGCTGACCCCGGCCCGGCCCGGACCAGCGGGGGAACGCTTCGACCGGCTCGTCGGCCCATGGAAGGATGGGCCCCATGACGTACACCCTCGTGCTGCTGCGCCACGGCGAGAGCGAATGGAATGCCCTGAACCTGTTCACCGGCTGGGTGGACGTGCATCTGACCGACAAGGGCATCGCCGAGGGCAAACGGGCGGGCGAGCTGCTCGCCGAGCACGGCATCCTGCCCGACATCGTCTACACCTCGCTGCTGCGCCGCGCGATCAACACCGCGAACATCGCGCTGGACGCCGCCGATCGGCACTGGATTCCGGTGGTGCGCGACTGGCGGCTCAACGAGCGGCACTACGGCGCGCTGCAGGGCAAGAACAAGGCGCAGGTCCGGGACAAGTACGGCGACGAGCAGTTCATGCTGTGGCGGCGCAGCTACGACACCCCGCCGCCGCCGATCGACCCGGACGACGAGTACAGCCAGGACGGCGACCCGCGCTACGCAGGCATCGAGGTGCCCAAGACCGAGTGCCTGCTCGATGTGGTCAAGCGGATGATCCCGTACTGGGAGTCGACCATCTCCCAGGACGTGCGCGCGGGCAAGACGGTGCTGGTCGCCGCGCACGGCAACTCGCTGCGCGCGCTGGTCAAGCACCTCGACCAGATCTCGGACGCGGACATCGCGGGCGTGAACATTCCCACCGGCATCCCGCTGCGGTACGAGCTGGACGAGAATCTGCGCCCGACCGGCCCCGGCGTCTATCTCGATCCCGAGGCCGCCGCCGCAGGCGCCGCCGCCGTCGCGAACCAGGGCGGTAAATAGCCGCAGGCTCTGGCACTGCCGTCACGCGCCGCGTCCGAATCGGACGCGGCGCGTTGCTGTCGCACGGCGAAAACGGGGGTCGCTACGGGCTTGCGGAGTGCGGTGGGGTACGTTGCTCCGGATCTGCCGGACGTGTTGTACGACACATCTAGTCAGCGACTGCCAGTTCCGGATGGCACGGTGAAGTCGCCGGGCGGTAAGTGTCCGTTCTGTCCGCTGTCGATGACGCGATCGGCGATCTACCGGGTATCTGGGTGGAGTTCGCGCCGTCAAGCGGCCATATGTGAACCACCATTCGGATCTGTTTACCTGTTGCCCCTTGTCCTTACCGACAAGTAGGTATGTACACTTTGGGCGTTCGACCAGTCCGAGAGGTGGATCACGTCCGATGAAGTACGCGTTGCGGGTCACAGTCGCGGCAGTTGCCGCCGCGATGCTCGTCCCCTTCCTCAGCGGCGGCGCCTCCGCCGCACCGGCGCCGACCGGTCCCGACGGCGGCGCGGCGGGCGCGGCCTGGGCCGCGGCGCAGGACGGCCCCCAGCAGTACCCGAACATCAACATCCAGTGGGACGTCCCCATCACGATGAGCGATGGCACGGTGCTCAAGGGCAACGTCTATCGCCCCGCCGACGCCGCGGGCAGGCCCATTGACACCCCGACGCCGACGGTCGTGAACCTCACGCCGTACACCAAGCTGGTGTCGAACCTGGCCGACCATGCCCAGGCCATCCCCGGCCTGTCCGACGCACTGTTCGGCCTGCTCCGCTCGATCGACCTCACCGGCACCCCGCTGTCCGGGATCACCGATCTGACAAAGGGTTTCGCCGGTGGTGAGCTGCGCAACTTCACCGTCGACCGGCAGCTGATCCGCAGCGGCTACTCACAGGTGGTGGTCGATGTGCGCGGCACCGGCTTCTCCCAGGGCACCTGGGACATGCTCCGGCAGCGCGAACAGCAGGACACCGTCGAGGTGATCGACTGGGCCGCGAGCCAGCCGTGGTCCAACGGCCGCATCGGCATGAACGGCATCTCCTACTCCGGCATCAACCAGGTGCAGGCCGCCGAGAAGCATCCGGCGGCACTGAAGGCGATCTTCCCGGTGGTGCCGGGCAGCGACCTGATGAACGACGTGCTCGCGCCGGGCGGTGGCTTCGGCTTCAACTTCATCCCGCTCTGGCTCACCGCCATCAACGGACTCAAGCTGGTGCCCGACCTGGCCTCGGTGCTCAACGGGCAGTTCGACACCCGCTGGCTGGCCGACCGGGTGCAGGATCCGTTGACCTTCATGGACGTGCTGCTCAACGTCTACACCACGGCGCGGATCGACGACCTCGATCCGCGCGCCAAAGAGCTGCTGACCGGCGGCTCCCGCCCGCGGGAAGGCTGGCTGGGCGATCCGAGCCGGATCGATGTCCCGACCTTCGTCACCGGCGGCTGGCACGACCTGTTCACCTACTCCGAATCGAAGATCTACAACGAGATTCCGCTGCCGCCGGGCCAGAAGCAGCTGCTGATGGGCAACACGTATCACGTCAATTCCGGTAACGAGTACGCCAAGCCTGGCCTGCCGCCGCGGCTGGATGTGCTGCAGCGGGCGTGGTTCGACAAGTGGCTCAAGGGCATCGACAACGGCATCGATCAGTACGGCCCGGTGACGCTGCGCCAGCAGGGCGGCGGCTGGATCACCACCGACTCGTTCGCCGCGCCGACCGAGTCCGCGAACCCGAGCGCGCAGGAACCGACGTATCAGCGGATGTACCTGTCCGCCAGTGCGAGTGGCACCGCAGGCAGTGCCTACGACGGCTCGCTCACGGCGCAGGCGAACGGCGACACCGCCCGGCTCACCATCTCGCCGGGGCTGAGCACGCTGTGCTCCAACGACGCCGCGCAGGGTAGTGCGGGCATCCTGTCCATCATCGACGGCTGCGCGAAGGACTCGCGGGTCGCCGAGACGAACGGGCTGACCTTCACCAGCAACCCGGTCGCCGAGCCGACCTCGATCTCCGGCCGGATCGCGGTGCGGCTCAACACGGTTCAGGACGCCGCCGACGGCTACTGGGTGACCACGATCAACGACGTCGCGCCGGACGGTCAGTCCACCGTGCTCTCCTCCGGGCAGCTCATGGCGTCGCTGCGGGAGGTCGACGAGGCCAACAGCAGCCGCTCGGCCAACGGCGACTACACCGATCCGCGCCCGTTCACCTCGCTGGAACGGCGGCAGCCGACGGTGCCGGGCGAGGTGACCACCCTGGACATCGCGTTGCCCGCCACCGAGGCGATCCTGCAACCCGGACACCGGCTGCGGATCGACATCTTCGCGGGCAATTTCCCGAAGGGCCTGCCGATTCTGCCGATGTTGCTCGACACCGGATTCAAGCCGCAGCACGTGCAGCTCGATCCGAATCGGCCGAGCTTCGTCAATGTTCCGGTGCGCGGCAACCCGCGCTGGTAATCCTGCGGCCGAAGTTCCGACAGAGCGCCTTCGCTTCGAAATATTCGAGCGGAGGCGCTTTTTCGTCAGATCGGCACCATGCCCGGCCGCCGGGCCGTTTCTTTGTGACCGTGCACGAAGTTTCGTGATTTCGCTCCGCTGACCGCGTGGTTCCTGCTTCGCTCCCCTCGTTAGAGAGCATTCGTTTCCCTAAGAGAGTGGATCCAATGAGGTATGCGCTCCGCGCCGCGGCGGTGACCGTCGCGGCGGTAGCCTTGGCCCCCTTCCTTTCGCCCGCGGCCACCGCGGCTCCGGTCGGTCCGGACGGTGGGGCGAGCGGGGCGGCGTGGGCCGCCACCGAGGACGGCCCGCAGCAGTATGCGAACGTGTTCATCGAATGGGACGTCCCCATCACCATGAGCGACGGCACGGTGCTCAAGGGGAACGTCTACCACCCGGCCGACGCTGCCGGACAACCGATTTCGACGCCTACGCCGACCATCGTCAACATGACGCCCTACACCAAGCTCGGCTCGATGATCGCCGACAGCATGATCTCGATCCCGTGGCTCTCGGACGCGGTTTTGCAGGTGGCGCGCGACGTCGACCTCTCCGGCACACCGTTTTCCGGCGTCACCGACCTGACCAAGGCGCTCGGCGGCGGCCTGCTGCGCAACTTCACGGTGGACCGGCAGCTGATCAAGAGCGGTTACACCCAGGTCGTGGTCGATGTCCGGGGAACCGGCTTCTCCCAGGGGATTTGGGATCTGCTGCGCGAGCGCGAGCAGCAGGACACCGTCGAGGTGATCGACTGGGCGTCGCGGCAGCCGTGGTCGACCGGCGACATCGGGATGAACGGCGTCTCGTATTCGGGGCTCAACCAGCTCCAGGCGGGCGCCAAGAATCCGCCCGCCCTCAAGGCCCTGTTTCCCGTGGTGCCGAGCCGGAATCCGTTCCGCGACTTGGTCGCACCTGGCGGCGGCATCGGCATCACCTTCATGCCTGCCTGGCTGCTCGCGGTGAACGGCGGCAAGCTGGTGCCGGATCTGGCCTCGGTGCTGCGCGGTCAGTTCGACATGAAATGGCTGACCGATCGTCTCGCCGACCCGTTCACGTTCATCGACGCCCTGGTGAACATCCTCATCACGCCGGAGATCGACCAGCTCGATCCGAAGGTGCGCACGCTGTTGCATTCCGACAGCTCGTTCCGCCAGGCGTGGGAGAACGACCCGAGCCGAATCACCGTGCCCACCTTCGTGACCGGCGGCTGGCACGACGTGTTCGTCAACTCGCAGGCCGACGTGTACCGCAGGCTCGAGCTGCCGCCGGGCCAGAAGCAACTGCTCGTCGGCGACGGCTACCACATCAGCAACGGCAACGAGTCCGGCAGGCCCGGCCTGCCGCCGCGGATGGATGTGTTGCAGCGGGCCTGGTTCGACAAGTGGCTCAAGGGCATCGACAACGGCATCGACGAATACGGTCCGGTCACCGTGAAACAGCAGGGCGGCGGCTGGATCACCGCGCCTTCGTTCCCGCAGCCGGGGACCGAGCACCGGCGGATGTATCTGTCCGCCGCGCCGAGCGGGGCCGGAGCGGGTGTGCACGACGGCTCGCTGTACCCCGAGCCGAGCCCGAGCCTCGATCGGCTCACTGTCGCACCGGGTTTGACGGGCGTGTGCTCGCGGGACATGGCGCAGGAGAGCGCGGGCGTCACCTCGATCATCGACGGGTGCAGCAAGGACGCGCGGATCCAGGAGTTGAACGCGCTGACCTTCACCAGCGCGCCGGTGGTGGAGCCGACCAGCATCTCCGGCCCGATCGCGGTCCGGCTCAACACGGTGCACGACGCCACCGACGGGTACTGGAACGTCACGGTGAACGATGTCGGCCCCGACGGCTACTCGACGGTGCTGTCCTCGGGTCAGCTGGTGTCCTCGCTGCGCGCCATCGACGACGCGCGCAGCACCCGGTCGGCCAACGGCGACTACACCGACCCGGTGCCCGACCTGTCGCTGGACACCAGGCGGCCGACGGTGCCGGGAGAGCCGACGCCGCTGGACATTTCGGTGCCCGGCATCGAAGCGGTGCTGCGACCAGGGCATCGGCTGCGCGTCGACGTCTACGCGGGCAACTTCCCGCGCGGGCTCGCGCCGATGCCGCTGGTCGTGGCCAGCGAATTGCGGCCGCAGCACCTACTGCTCGATCCGAACCAGCCAAGTTTCGTGAATATCCCGGTGCGCGGAAACCCGGGCTGGTAGACCGTAACCCGGTCTGAGCATGCCCTGCTCGCACATCAACGTTCGACACTCGCGGGGTACGAGGGAGCGAAGCGGGCGAATCATGACGCAGCGTGCCTCGCGCAGGACGAACCAGAGCGTCGGCGAGGTGCGGTCATGAGCGAATAGTGCATGCTCAGGCCAGGTTTCATCGCGAGCACGCCGGCGCGCGGTCCGGGCACCGCCGTCCACCGGCAGCGTCGCCGGATTCGGCGGCGTGGCCGACGCTTCCGGCGCTCGCCCCGAGTGCTGTCGCCAATTGCCTTGCCGCGGCGGCAGATCGGGCGCTCACCAGCACCTCGCCGCCCAGCGCACGCGCCATGGCTCCGCCCCCGATGATTCCGATTCGCGCACAACTGCTGCTCGGCGATGTCGTCGCCTGCGAGTCCGACTGCCCGGCCAGGATGGCTGTCGACGTCCTCGGCAACTCCTGGTTACCGATGGTCGTCCACATGGGGTGCGCGACGGGCCGATGCGCCCCGGCAACCTGCGCGCGGCCCTCGGTGGCATGAGTCCGACGATGCGCGCGCCCAGACCCCTCCGCCGGAGGGAACGGATGGCTCTCGTCGCACGTCACCGCTGCGCCGAGGCACCGCCGCGGCCGGCGTACGAGCTCACCGCGGCGGCCCGCGACCTGAGCCCGCCGATCTACGCGCTCAGCGACTTGGGGCGACAAACACGGTCGCGCGGTGACCGCCGCGCCTGCAGTCGGGGAAGCGGACTGACACACCGGGCCGAAGCCGGATGAGAACGGCGCGTAAACGGCGGGCGAACAGGGCCGGAAGGTGCTATGACCTGCGCGAAACATCGCGCACCCAGCGATAGTTGAACCTTCCGCGACCGTACGATTCAGAGGTGAGTGTTCCGCAGGCGGTGCTATTGGCAGTCCTGGCGGCTGTCGTAGGGCTGGCAGTCGGCGGGCTACTGATTCCCTATATGAACGCCCGGCAGGCCGCCCGCAGGCAGGCCGATTCCGGGTTGACCATGTCGCAGGTGCTCGACCTGATCGTGCTCGCCTCCGAGAGCGGCATCGCCGTCGTCGACGAGTACCGCGACGTGGTGCTGGTGAATCCGCGCGCCGAGGAACTGGGCCTGGTCCGCAACCGGCTGCTCGACGAGCGCGCCTGGACCGCGGTGGAGAAGGTACTGGCCACCGGCGAATCCGCCGAATTCGATCTCACCGCGAAGAACCCGGTGCCCGGTCGCGGCCGGATCGCCGTGCGCGGCGTCGCACGCCAGCTCTCGCGCGAGGACACCAACTTCACCGTGCTGTTCGCCGACGACGACTCCGAACAGGCGCGGATGGAGGCGACCCGGCGCGACTTCGTGGCCAACGTCAGCCACGAGCTCAAGACCCCGGTCGGCGCGATGAGCCTGCTGGCCGAGGCCATGCTCGAGTCCGCGGACGATCCGGAGGCGGTGCGCCACTTCGGCCAGCGCGTGCTCGGCGAATCGCGGCGTCTCGGCAAAATGGTGACCGAACTCATCGCGCTGTCGCGCCTGCAGGGCGCGGAGAAGCTGCCCGAGCTCGAGGTGGTGGACGTCGACACCGTGGTCATGCAGGCGGTGGACCGCTCCCGGACCGCCGCGGAGGCCGCCGGCATCACCGTCAGCACCGACCGGCCGAGCGGGCTCGAGGTGCTCGGCGACGAAACGTTGCTGGTCACAGCCCTGTCCAATCTGGTCGAGAACGCGATAGCGTACTCACCGGCCGGTTCGCACGTGTCGGTCAGCCGTTCGCTGCGCGGCGATCATGTCGCGATGGCGGTGACCGATCGCGGCATCGGTATCGCCAAGGAAGACCAGGAGCGCGTGTTCGAGCGCTTCTTCCGATCGGACAAGGCGCGTTCGCGCGCCACCGGCGGTACCGGACTAGGCCTGGCTATCGTCAAGCACGTGGCAGCCAACCACAACGGTGAGATCACCCTGTGGAGCAAGCTGGGCACGGGCTCGACGTTCACGCTGCGAATACCTGCTCACCATGAGATCGACGGAGAAGAGGATTCCGCCGGACCGGCGGTGAGCACGAGAGAAACAAGCCCGCGCCCCCAGGGGCCGGGCCGACCCAACGGTGTGGAGGCACGCAGATGACGAGTGTGTTGATCGTCGAGGATGAGGAGTCGCTGGCCGATCCGCTCGCGTTCCTGCTGCGCAAGGAGGGCTTCGAGGTCACCGTTGTCGGTGACGGCCCCTCCGCGCTCGCCGAATTCGATCGGTCCGGTGCGGACATTGTGCTGCTCGATCTCATGCTGCCCGGCATGAGCGGCACGGACGTGTGCAAGCAGCTGCGCACCCGCAGCGGCGTGCCGGTGATCATGGTGACCGCGCGCGACAGCGAGATCGACAAGGTGGTCGGGCTCGAGCTCGGCGCCGACGACTACGTGACCAAGCCGTACTCGGCGCGCGAGCTCATCGCGCGCATCCGGGCCGTGCTGCGCCGCGGCGCGGGCGACGAGCTGGACGGCACCAACGAGAGCGGCGTGCTGGAGGCGGGCCCGGTCCGGATGGACGTGGACCGCCACACCGTGCTGGTGAACGGCAAGCCGGTCACCCTGCCGCTCAAGGAATTCGACCTGCTCGAATACCTGCTGCGCAATTCCGGCCGTGTGCTGACCCGCGGCCAGCTGATCGATCGGGTCTGGGGCGCGGACTACGTCGGCGACACCAAGACCCTCGACGTGCACGTCAAGCGGTTGCGGTCCAAGATCGAGGCCGACCCGGCGAAGCCGGAACACCTCGTCACCGTGCGCGGCCTGGGCTACAAGCTCGAGGCCTAGTTCGTCGGAGAAAGACCGAACCCCTGTGCTCGCGGGCACAGGGGTTCGTTTCGCACATGCGAATCAGGCGCCCTCGGCGGCTTGCCCGAGGTAGGTCCAGGTGGGGCCGACGCCGGGCACGTCGACCTTGCTCAACGTGATCCACCCGAAGTCGTCTTCCTGCAGGCAGTCGTAGAGGTCCGCGGTGCTCGTGCCGCGGCACGCGATCGTGCGCGCGGTGCCGTACGGGCTCATGATCACGCCCTTGCCCGCGGCCGCCGCGCCGAGCGCCTCCGGGGTGTTGGCGGGCACGAACTCGGCGGTGACATCGAAGTACTTGGCGGGATCGCCGTTGGGCTCCGCGCTCGCGACACCGGTGAGGCACAGCGTCGCGCCCGCGGCAACGGCGGCCATGGTCAGAACTTTCTTGGACATGACCGCACATCAAACCTTAGACAGGTGACGAGCGCACTCCCCTCGAATGAACGCGACCGCACCCGATGCCGCACCGCACCGCGCGTTTCGGCTCGCAGGCTAGGCGGGCCGGTCGGTCTGCAGCCGGTTCGCGTGCACGGTCGCGGGGTGAATCGCGATGAGCCCCAGGCCTTCTCGGCGGCGGCAGTGCCTGGACAGTTCCTCGTAGGCGGGCGCGCCGAGCAGTTCGGCGAGCTCAGGGCCGTAGGACTGCCAGACCGGCCTGCTGCCGACGTGCGCGTCCGGCGATCCGGAGCAGTACCAGTCCAGGTCGGCGCCGCCCGGCCCCCAGCCGCGCCGGTCGTACTCGGTGATCGTGGTGCGCAGGATCTGCACGCCGTCGGGGCGGTCCACCCAATCCTGGGTGCGCCGAATCGGCAACTGCCAGCACACGTCCGGCTTGACCTCCAGCGGCTCGATGCCGCGGCGCAACGCCATGGTGTGCAACGAGCAACCGACCCCGCCCGCGAAGCCGGGCCGGTTGAGGAAGATGCAGGCGCCGTCGAAGCGCCGGGTGCGCAACGCGGGCTCGTCCTCGAGCTCGTCGAGCTCGAGATAGCCCTTCTTGGTGACCTTGCCCTCGGCGTCGGTCGCCTCGCCCATCAGCTGCCAATCCGCGGGTGTGAGCATTTTCACAGCCTTCTGCAGCCGCTTGCGATCGTCCTTGTCGGACAGGAAAGCGCCGTGCGAGCAGCAGCCGTCGTCGGGGCGATCGCCCAGGATGCCCTGGCATGCCGGAGTGCCGAACACGCACGTCCAGCGCGACAGTAGCCAGGTCAGATCGGCGACGATGAGATGCTCATCGTTTGCTGGATCGACGAACTCGATCCACTCGCGCGGGAAATCCAGGTCGACCTCGGGGTTCGGATCGATCTTTCCCGCAGGTCGGGGCCGGGCCGAGTCATTGGCTGATGCGCCTACCGTCACACTGCCAGACGCTAACAGTTCACCGGCTTGGCCTGAAGGGGTGGCCGACTCCAGTACCGTGTTCATGTGCGGCTAGGGGTACTCGACGTCGGAAGCAACACGGTCCATCTGCTCGTGGTGGACGCGCACCGTGGCGGTCACCCCATGCCCATGAGCTCGACGAAGGCCACGCTGCGGCTCTCGGAGAACATGGACGACCACGGCCGCATCACCGACTCCGGCGCGCAGCGGCTGATCGCCACCGTCGCCGAATTCGCCAGCATCGCCGAGACTTCCAGGTGTGTCGAGCTGATGCCGTTCGCCACCTCCGCGCTGCGCGAGGCCACCAATTCCGAGGCGGTGCTCGCCCGGGTCCGGGCCGAGACCGGAGTCGATCTGCAGGTGCTCACCGGCGTCGACGAGGCCAGGCTGACCTTTCTCGCGGTGCGCCGCTGGTTCGGCTGGAGCGCGGGCCGCATCCTCGATCTCGACATCGGCGGCGGCTCGCTGGAAATGACCAACGGCGGCGACGAGGAACCCGATGTCGCGCTCTCGCTGCAACTCGGGGCCGGGCGGTTGACCAGGGAGTGGTTGCGTGAGGACCCGCCGGGCAAGCGCCGGGTCAACGTGCTGCGCGACTGGCTCGACGCGGAGCTGGCGCTGCCCGCGAAACAGTTGATCGAGGCCGGTAAGCCGGACCTGGCCGTCGGCACGTCCAAGACCTTCCGCTCGCTGGCCAGGCTGACCGGCGCCGCACCCTCTGCCGCGGGGCCGCGGGTGCGTCGTACACTCACCAGCTCAGGTCTGCGCCAACTGATCGCGTTCATCTCGCGGATGACGGCCGCCGACCGTGCAGAATTGGAAGGCGTAAGTTCGGATCGGTCACAGCAATTGGTGGCTGGCGCATTGATCGCGGAGGCGAGTATGCGGGCACTATCGCTGGATTCCCTCGAGATTTGTCCGTGGGCGCTGCGGGAAGGGCTGATCCTGCGCAAACTGGATACCAACATGAACGGCGGACCCCGAGCGACAGCCATACCGGGCCCGGCGACCGACAGCGGCCGCCCGGCGCCCGGCGCTGGAGTGGCGCTACCTGGGCCGATAGGAACGGTTTCGTCATGAGAGAGCGCAGCGAACGAATCGTGTCACAGCGTGCATCGCGCATGACGGAACCGAGCGCCAGCGAGGTGCAGTCATGAGTGAGGATTCCAAACAGCTTTCGGTGGCCGAGCTGCTGGCCAGGAACGGTCAGCAGGGCGCGTCGTCCTCCGGTGGTGGCAGGCGCCGCCGGGGCGGGCGCGGCATCTCGGTCGCCGAGCTGACCGGTGACATGCCTGCCATCGGCAGCGGGCAGTCCTCGCATGCCGCGCCGGACACCCCGGCCGACGAGCCGGTCTACGAGCCGCCGTCCTACGAGCCGCCCGCGCCGGAGCCGGTCTCCTACGCGGCGGCGCCGGAACCGTATTCGCCGATGTCGGGCCCGATCTCGATGTACGACCCGCTCGCCGCGTACGCCCAGCCGGAACCGCAGGCCGATCCGGCGCCCGGTCGCTCGAACCGGGTGATGCCGGGTCGCGAGATGCCCTCGTCGCGGCTCCCGGCCACGGCCGACCCGCTCTCGTCGGGCACCCCGGCCGCGGACGCGTACGCACCCTCGCCCAATCCGTATGCGCCCTCGCCCAATCCGTACGCGAGCGCGCCCGCCGAGGAGGCGCCGACGCGGTCGGGCCGCAGGCGCAGGCACGCGGAGCCCGAGGAAGAGACCACCGAGGTGCGCCCGCCGCTGCCCGATCTCGGCAGACCCGAGCCGGGTGCCGTGGCGCCGGAGCGCGCCGGATCGAACGGCAGACCCGAGCGCAACGGCGCGGGCGGTCGCGCAGGCCGGCGCCGAGCCGCCGAGGCCGATGAGCCCGAGCTCGGACCCGCCACCGCCGCGTGGAACGGTTTCGCGGCCGAGGCGCCCCCCGAGTCCAGGGCCGGGGCGCCCTGGGCACCGACGCCCGACCCGAAGCCGGAGCTGGAACGAAGATCCGCCAAGCGCAACGGCGAACGCGCCCTGCCTGCCTGGTCGGCGCGAAGACACAAACCCGCCGCGCCCGAACCCGAGGACGGCGCGCCGGAGTCCGGCGGCCTGCCGACCGCCGCGTGGTCGCTGGCCAGCCAGGACCAGCAGTTGCTTTCCGGCCAGACCGTGGCGGGCGACCTGCTCCGCGACGGGGTCGAGCGGGCCGAACGGGCCGACGCCGAGCGCGGCGCGGGCCGCGGCAAACGCGGCCGGTCGAAACGTGCCGCGCCGCCCGAGGACGAGCTCGACATCTATGACGGCAAGACCGATTTCTACGAACCGGTCGAGTTGGTCGACGCGGACGACGATCTCGACGATCTCGACGAGCAGGACGCGCCCGCGCCGGAGCGGGCCGCCTCGCGCCGCCGTTCGTCGCGCGCCGCGCGCAAGGCCGAATACGACGCCAACCGCAAGCAGTGGCTGATCCTGGGCGGTCAGAGCACCGGCGCGGCCGTGGCGGGCATGTTGCTGTTCAAGGGTTTCGAGCGCATGTGGGAGATGCTGCCGTGGGTGGCACTGGCCCTGGCGATGATCGTGATTCTCGGCCTGGTCGCCCTGGTCCGCATCCTGCGCCGCACCGATGACGTGCTGAGCACGGTGATCGCGGTGGTCGTCGGCGTGTTCGTCACGCTGGGACCGCTAGCCTTTCTGCTCAGTACGAACTGAGGCAGGGGAGCGGCTGTGGGCGAGATCGGGCAGGCGAACGAGACCACGGTGCGGCACGCGCCCGATTCCCCGGTGCGGCGCGCGCCCGATCCGGCGGTGCCGCGTGCGGTCGCCGGTGACGCGCGTGCGGCCGCCGATACCCCCGGCGAACCGGCGGGCGGCGCGGATCGCAAACAGATCCTGGTCGGCCTGTCCACGGCGTCGGTCTATCCGCAGAACACCGAGGCGGCCTTCCGGTACGCGGCCGAAATCGGTTACGACGGTGTCGAATTGATGGTCTGGGCCGAGCCCGCCAGCCAGAGCATCGCCACCGTGCAGTCCTACGTGCGCAAGTACGACGTGCCGGTCATCGCGATTCACGCGCCGTGCCTGCTGATCTCGCAGCGGGTGTGGGGCGCGGACCCCGCCGCCAAGCTCGAGCGCAGCGTGCGCACCGCGGAGGCGCTCGGCGCGCGCACCGTCGTGGTGCATCCGCCGTTCCGCTGGCAGCGCAGGTACGCGGAGAACTTCGCCGATCAGGTGGCCGAGCTCGAGGCGGACAGTCCGGTCGTCGTCGCGGTGGAGAACATGTTCCCGATGCGCGCCGACACCCTGTTCGGGCGTGGGGCACGGTCGGTGAAGCGGTTGGAGCGCCGCGGCGGTCCCGGCATCGGGCTCACCGCGTTCAGCCCGTCCTACGACCCGACAGACACCGGCTTCGCGCACTACACGCTGGATCTGTCGCACACCGCGACCGCGGGCGCGGACCCGTTGGCGCTGGCCGCCCGGATGGGTCAGGGGCTGGCGCATCTGCATCTTGCCGACGGGCGCGGCGCGGCGCACGACGAGCACCTGATCCCGGGCGAGGGCACCCAGCCGTGCGTCGAGCTCTGCGAGACGCTGGTCCGCAACGGCTTCACCGGGCAGGCGGTCGCGGAGATCAACACCCAGAACGCGCGCACCACCCAGGCCAGGGCGGCGATGCTGCACCGCACGCTGGCGTTCGCGCGCCTGCATCTCAACGGCGTCACCGCCCCCGCTCCGGCAATTCATCCCTGACCCCGTGCGCCGCAGCGAATTGACCCGTATCGCACGCGGGGCGAATTACCCCCGCGGATTTCGATTTCCGGGATGTGAAATCCCCGCGAATACCGCGATGCGGAATTCGGCACGGTGTGACGTAGGCGACGGGAGCGGAATGTGAAGCCCGAACCGGTTCGTTCTACGCTGTATGAATGTCGCGGAACGGTAATCCTGCCCGCCGACGTGGTGAGTCGACGACAGGAGTGACGATGACGGCGGATCTGGATCTTGCCCGAACCACGGCGACCGATGCGCCGTTCAGCGGGGTGCTCGCGCTGACCGAACTGCTCTCGACGAATCCCGAGACCGGCCGCTACCTAGGCCGCATCGACAAGATCTGGACCATCGGCAAGAAGGTGCACGGCGGCACGATGGTCGCCGCCAGCGCCGCCGCGGGCCTGAAGTGGCTGCGCGCGGCCGACCCGGCCCTGGCCGACATGGCCCCGATCGCGGCGAGCTCGGACTTCCTCGGCGCACCCGAACCCGGTGAGGTCGAGTACGAGGTGCGCATCCGCAAGATCGGCAGGCAGATCTGCCTGGCCGACACCGACCTGGTGCAGAACGGGCGGACCCTGGTACGCACCGCGCTGACGTTCAGTCGCCTGGACGACGCCGAGCCCCGCTACGCCCGCGAACACGGCGACATGCCGGTCGAACCGCCCGCGGACGCGATCGGATACGGCCCGGATTCGCCGATGAGCAGCGTGGTGCACGTCGGTCAGGGCGCCGATCTCTACATCGACCGGGACTGGGCCCGATTCCTCGAGGGCGAGCAGGGTGAGCCGCGGCTGCGGCTGTGGCTTCGGCCACGTCCCGGCGACGAGCAGAACCCCGAGACCGCCATGTTCATGGCGATGATGGGCGCCGACATGAGCCCGCCGGTGCCGGTGAACCTCGGGCACTTCGGCTGGGCGCCGACCGTCCAGATGGCCACCTACCTGCGCCGCAAGCCCGCCGCGGGCTGGCTGCGGATCATCGCGACCACGCACGAGGTGGGCGAGCGCATGTTCGACGAGGACCAGCTGGTGCTGGATTCGACCGGTGCCGTGGTCGCGCAGAGCAGGCAGCTGGCCCTCATCCCGCAACAGCGCTGAGTTCGCCCTCGCATAGCCTTGACTCCCATGACGAGAATTGCGGTTATCGGTGGCGGGCGCATCGGGGAGGCGCTGATCGCGGGCTTGCTCGAGTCCGGGCGGCTGGCGAAGGACCTCGTTGTCGTCGAGCCGGCGACCGAGCGGGCCGCGCAGATCGCCGAGCAGTTCTCGGTGCGGGTGACCGATTCGGTCGCCGACGCGGCGGTCGGCGCCGACCTGCTGGTCGTCGCGGTGAAACCGGCTGACGTGGACGCGGTGATGACCGCGCTCGGCAAGGCCGCGCTGAGCGACAACGCCAGCGTCGGCAACGATCGCGACCAGATCCTGGTGTCGCTGGCGGCCGGCGTGCCGACCGTGCGGCTGGAGGCGAAGCTGCCCGCGGGCTTCCCGGTGGTCCGGGTGATGCCGAATACCCCGATGCTGGTCGGTCAGGGCATGAGCGTCATCGCGCCGGGCCGCTACGCCAGGCCCCAGCAGCTCGAGTTGGTGACCGAGGTGCTCGGCGCGGTCGGCAAGGTGGTGACCGTCGCGGAGGCGCAGATGGACGCGGTCACCGCGGTCTCCGGTTCGGGGCCCGCCTACTTCTTCCTGGTCGTCGAGGCCATGGTGGACGCGGGTGTCGGGCTCGGCCTGACCCGCGAGGTGGCCACCGAGCTGGTGGTGCAGACCATGATCGGGTCCGCGGCGCTGCTGCAGGAGTCCGAGCAGAGTGCGGCCGAGTTGCGGGCCGCGGTCACCTCGCCCGCGGGCACCACCGCGGCCGCGGTCCGCGAGCTGGAGCGCGGCGGCATCCGTTCGGCGTTCCTGGAGGCGTTGCACGCGGCGAAGCAGCGTTCGGCCGAGCAGGGTGGCGTGAGCGACGGCCCGGCCGGGGTGGGAACCGGAGTCGGCGCGGTCGGGTGAGACCCGCGGTCGCGGCGCGCGACACGTCGAGAGCGGGACGCGCCGCGAGTTTGCTCCCTCGGTGATCCGGACCCACGGCGCAAATCGGGCCGCGACGGCGGCGAGGCGAACATCGGGCGGCCGGGGGGATGGCTTGTCGGATTGCGATCGGAAAAGCTTATTTCTCACTCCCGTCGCAGTAACACCACTGGTCCCGCTAAGCTTCAAGGAGCACGTGCGTGTCTGTTCCGCCGGTGGGGAAGCCGGCGGCGCGGACGTGCCGGAGGTCAATGGTGCAATGATGTCTTCGAACAAGATGTCTGCAAGTAGCTCAGGGAGTTCGAGTGGCTCCGGTCCCTCGGGTAACCGGGGCGGTTCCCGGGCACCGAGTGGTCCGGGCGCGCAGAGTCAACCCATGCTCGGCGGCACTCAATTTCTCACGGTCGCCGAGGTGGCGAGCCTGATGCGAGTGTCCAAGATGACGGTGTACCGGCTGGTGCATTCCGGTGAGCTGCCCGCGGTGCGGGTGGGTCGTTCGTTCCGGGTGCACGCCAAGGCGGTGCACGACTATCTGGAAACGTCCTACTTCGACGCGGGCTGAGCCTGCTGCGGTCCCCTCGACACAGCGCTCGCCGGGCACGGTCCGGCGGCAAGAGATCAGGCGGTTTCGAAGGTCGCTGGACGTGCCGGTACGATAGATCCTCGGTTCGTGTTCGCCCGCCGGCGGCACCGCTTCTGGGTGCCCCGAGGTATCCGGCGGCGCGGGCACTGGGCGTGAGGCTTGCCGAGCGACCGGTCAGTTGGCGCACGTGAGTAGCGTGCGCGCCGAGTAGAGAGAACGCGAGGAACAACCCTATGGGTTCTGTGATCAAGAAGCGCCGCAAGCGCATGTCGAAGAAGAAGCACCGCAAGCTGCTTCGCCGCACACGTGTGCAGCGGCGCAAACTCGGCAAGTAAGCGCTGCGCGTTCAACTACAAAGGCCCGTCATCGTCGAGGTGGCGGGCTTTTGCGGTATTCGGTGACTGAAGTCATCGTCAGAACCTCATTGATCCCATCGGAACCCGCGCACGCAGCGGCTACCCTGGGAGCCGGGGATAAATGAATGGGGGCTTGTCAAGGTGGGATGCGGTGCCGGCTGGTTCTGACGTTCGGGACGGACACACACCGAAGGTGGTGTTGGTAACCGGAGCGAGCCGCTTTTTCGGCGGCAACGTGGTCGCTCGTCTGGCGCAGGAGCCCGGCATCGAACGCATTCTCGCCGTCGACACCATGACCCCGAGCCGGGAACTGCAGCGCCGCATGGGCCGTGCCGAGTTCGTCCGCGCCGATATTCGTAATCCCTTGATCCGCAAGGTGATCGACGGTGGTGCCGTGGACACGGTGGTGCATGCCGCGGTGCTGGCCAAGCCGCCAGCGGGTGCGACGCGCGCGGTGATGAAGGACCTCAACGTGCTCGGCGCCATGCAACTGCTCGCGGTGTGCCAGAAGGCGCCGACGATGCGCCGGGTGGTCGTGCGCTCCTCGTCGGCGGTGTACGGCTGCAGTGCGAAGGACCCCGCGAAGTTCACCGAGGAAATGAGCGCGCGCACCCCGCCGCGCGGTGGCTTCGCGCGCGACATGATCGAAATCGAAGGGTACGTGCGCGGATTGGCCCGGCGTCGCCCCGATATCGCGACGACGATTCTGCGTTTCGCACCGATCGTGGGGCCACGGCTGGCCGGGCGCGGCGCGCAGTACCTGCGTTCCCCGTTGACGCCGACGGTCTTCGGCCGTGACGCCAGGATGCAGCTGATCCATGAGCAGGACGCGATCGCCGCGCTGGCGCACGCCGCGCTCGCCGGGCGCGGCGGCACCTTCAACGTCGCGGGCGACGGCGCGCTGGCGCTCTCGCAGGCGGTGCGGCGCGCAGGCCGCATCGAACTCCCGGTGCCGTTCGCGCTGTTCCGCAGCGCGGGCCGGGTGCTGATGGGTCCGGTGATGCGTGAGTTCTCCGGCGAGCAGCTCGACTATTTCCATTTCGGTTGTGGCCTCGACACCACCCGGATGCGGGCCGAACTCGGTTTCGTCCCGCGCTGGACGACGGTGCAGGCCTTCGACGACTTCATCGGGGGCGCAGCGTCGCGGCCCGTCATCGACCCCAAGTGGATCGATGCCGCAGAATCCAAACTGCTCGGCCTGCTCGGGGCCGGTACGGGAGCACAGCAATGAACGACGTAGCGAAAGTGATCCAGCTCCACGACATACAGGTGGACGCGCGCCCGCGCCCGCCCGCCCGGCGCTGGCCGGAGCACGCGCCCGGCGCGGAGCCAGGTCAGGTGACCTCGCTGACCGAGCGGCTCGCCGCCGCCGAACCGCCTGCGCCGCAATCGGTGTCGGATCTGATCCGGGGCGCGATCGGCAAACGGATCGGCAAGACCGCGGAGTTCGCCCGGCGCAGGCTCACCGGCGACTACCAGGTGGACGAGTTCGGTTTCGACGAGCAGCTGCTGGAGTCGGTGCTGCTGCCCGCGCTGCGGCCGATGTCGGAGTTGTGGTTCCGCGCGCAGGTGAGCGGCATGGACAACATCCCGGAGGTGGGTGGCGCGCTGATCGTGGCCAATCACGCGGGCACCGTGCCGCTGGACGGACTGATGCTGCAGCTGGCGATCCACGACCGCCACCCCAAGCAGCGCGCGCTGCGGTTGCTGGCCGCCGACCTGATCTTCGAGACGCCGATGCTCGGCTCGCTCGCCAGGAAGGCCGGGCACACGCTGGCCTGCCGTGAGGATGCCGAAAGGCTGCTGCGCGCAGGCGAATTGACCGGGGTCTTCCCGGAGGGCTTCAAGGGGGTCGGCAAACAGTATGCCGACCGCTACAAGCTGCAGCGATTCGGCCGCGGCGGCTTCGTTGCCGCGGCGGTGCGCACCGGCGTGCCGATCATCCCGTGCTCGATCGTCGGCTCCGAGGAGATCTATCCGAAGCTGGCCGACATCAAGCCGCTGGCCCGGTTGCTCGGCCTGCCGTATTTCCCGGTGACGCCGCTGTTTCCGCATCTCGGCCCACTCGGTGCGCTGCCGCTGCCGTCGAAGTGGTACATCGAATTCGGCACGCCCATCCCGACCACCGGCTACGACCCGGAGGCGGCCGACGATCCGATGACCATGTTCGAGGTCACCGACCAGGTGCGCGAGACCATCCAGTCCACGCTCTACAAACTGCTCGCCAAGCGCCGCAACCCGTTCACCGGGTAGCGACGCGCGGGTGCGCCGCGCGCCACCCGTCGTCCCGGCGAACGCCGGGCACCAGTCGGTAAACCCCTCGGCCGCACTGGTTTCCGGCGTTCGCCGGAGCGACGGGGGCGCCGGGCACTGCTCGCCGGGCGGTTGCTCAGTGGTCGCGCTTGCGGGTGACCGCGGCGGCCACCGCGCCGCCCGCCGCGCCGAGCGCCAAGGCCGTTGGCACGCCGATCTTCGCGGCCTTGCGGCCGGTGCGGAAATCCCGGATCTCCCAGCCGCGGTTCTTCGCGACCTCGCGTAGGTCCGAGTCCGGGTTGATCGCGACCGCGGTGCCGACCAGCGAGAGCATGGGCACGTCGTTGTGGCTGTCGGAATAAGCGCTGCAGCGCTTGAGGTTCAGCCCCTCCCGGATCGCCAGCGTGCGCACCGCGTGCGCCTTGCCGAGGCCGTGCAGGATGTCGCCGACCAGGCGCCCGGTGAACTTGCCGTCCACGCTCTCGGCCACCGTGCCGAGCGCGCCCGTCAGGCCCAAGCGCTTGGCGATCACCTGGGCCAGCTCCACCGGCGTCGCGGTGACCAGCCAGACCTGCTGGCCCGCGTCCAGGTGCATCTGCGCCAAAGCCCTGGTGCCCGGCCAGATCTTGTCGGCGATGATCTCGTCGTAGATCTCCTCGCCCAGCTCCGCGAGCTCGGCGGTGGGGCGTCCGGCGATGAACGCCAGCGCCTTCTCCTTGCCGCTGGCCATGTCGGAGCTGTTCTCGCGCCCGGTGACCCGGAACTTGACCTGCTTCCACGCCACGTCGACCAGGTCGGAGGTCTTGAAGTACTTGCGCGCGGCCAGGCCTCGGGCGAAGTGCACGATCGAGGCACCCTGCACCATCGTATTGTCCACGTCGAAGAATGCCGCGGCGGTCAGGTCGCGCGGCACCTCGGGGCTGGTCGGATCCGGCTGTGCCGCCGCCAATTCCGCGTCGTGCAGCGAGAGCGCGGCGTCGGCGCTCGCCTCACCGGCCAGGTTGGCGCGCAGCTCTTCCTCGCTCGGGCCGAACGGGCTGCGCGGAATGCGGGCAAGCTGATCCTGCAGACCCTGGCCGATCTCGCCCAGGTTCCAGCGCGCCGGAAACTCGCCGAATCGGCCCGCGATGAATCCGGTCCTTGCCACCCTCGATCGTTCCGGCACCAGTACCTCCGCCCGTCGCGCGAACCACGTCCACAGTAACCGGGGGAGCCGACAGTCAGCGTAGGACCGGGCAGACCGATTCGGGCGTGGCGAGGGGATTTAATATCCGCCATGACCAATCCCACACATTCGGTGACCCTGTTGACCAGATCCGGCTGTGGCCTGTGCGTCACCGCGCTGGACCAGCTGCGGGTGATTTGCGCCGATTTCGGTATCGAGCCTGCGACGGTCGACGTGGATGTGGCGGCGGCCACCGACCCCGGCCTGCGCGCGGAGTTCGGCGATCGGTTGCCCGTTGTCCTGCTCGACGGCCGTGAGCACAGCTATTTCGACGTCGACGAGGGCAGATTGCGCGCGGACCTGAGCCGCTGACGGCCGCGCGGACGCGCTGGGGCGGCCCGCGCGGCGCGGCCACGCGGACGCGGCCGAGCCCGTGAAATCGGACGCTGAGCGGTAGCGATGAACGCCGGTTTCGGCCCGACCGCTGGTCGCGGCGGAAAATGAGGCCAATTTCACCGACTTTGTGAAGGGCTGCACAAGCGGTTACGGTGGTGGCACGCGGACCCGCTCGCCGAGGCTGCGGACCCACCGCGTACAAGACACCCAGCATTGCGACACTTCGACCGTGGCACCGGACCGTCCCGGGCCAGAGGTCCAGCGACGAACCGGAACCCGATCGGGCCGGAACGAGGAGCCGACGACGTGACAGAGCAGCATGAGGCGCCCGGCGGCGTCTCCGGCAGGGCTCTGCAGCGAGGCATCCCGCAGGCGACGGTGGCGCGGCTGGCGACCTATCTCCGAGTCCTTGCCACATTGGCCGACGAGGGTGTTGCCATCGTATCGAGTGAGGAACTGGCTGTCGCGGCGGGTGTCAATTCCGCCAAGCTGCGCAAGGACCTTTCCTTCCTCGGGCCCAACGGAGTACGGGGTGTCGGCTATGACGTAGCCAAGCTCCGGGCCAGGATCGAGGATGTGCTCGGCCTGTCGCAGGGACACCGTGTGGTGCTCGTCGGCGCCGGGAATCTCGGCCGGGCCCTGGTCGGCTACGGCGGGTTCCAGCGGCGCGGTTTCACCGTGGTCGGCATCTTCGACAACGACATCGATGTGATCGGTCTCTCGGTGGCAGGCCTGGTGGTGCGCGATGTCGCCGGGCTGGCCGAGGCGGTCGCCGCGCTCGAACCCACCATCGCGGTCATCACCGTGCCCGACGACGCCGCCCAAGACGCCTGCGACCGGCTGGTCGCGGCCGGGCTGCGATCCATCTTGAGCTTCGCGCCCTGTGAGTTGCTCGCGCCCGACTCGGTCGAGGTGCGCCGGGTCGACCTGGCGGTCGAACTGCAGATGCTCTCCTTCGAGCGGGTGCGCAACGCGGACGCCGCTGCGATCCCCGCCGTGGCCGAGCCCGAGGTGGCGCGGGCCGTCTCCGGGCGGATCGCGCACCGCTCACCCACCCACACCTCGGCCGCTCACCCGGCACTCAAGCATTCGGCAGCCGCGCACACGGCGACCTCGCATACGGCAACGGAGCCAAAGAGCAAGGGATCGGTGGTTACTCCATGATCGAGCGAATTGTGACTCGGCGCGCGAGGCGCATGCCGCAATCGAGCGTGAGCGAGGCACAGGCATGAGCGTCTTGCTGGTCGGGATCTCGCATCGGAGCGCACCTGTCTCGGTGCTGGAGAAGGTGGCGATCACCGACACCGACCGGCCCAAGCTGATCGACCGGCTGCTGGCCTCCAGTCACGTGTCCGAGGCGATGATCGTCTCCACCTGCAACCGGGTCGAGGTCTACGCGGTCGTCGACGCCTTCCACGGCGGTCTTGCCGAGGTCGGCGAGCTGCTCACCAAGCACTCCGGGCTGCCGCTGCCCGATCTGACCAAGCACGCGTACGTCCGCTACAGCGAGGCCGCCGCCGAGCATCTGTTCGCGGTGGCCAGCGGGCTGGATTCGATGGTGATCGGCGAGCAGCAGGTGCTCAGCCAGATCCGCGGCGCCTACGCCTCGGCCGACGCCCAGCAGGCGATCGGGCGGACCCTGCACGAGCTGGCCCAGCACGCGCTGCGGGTGGGCAAGCGGGTGCACTCGGAGACCGGGATCGACCGGGCCGGCGCGTCGGTGGTGTCGGTGGCCCTCGATCGCACCAGGCAGGTGCTCGGCCCGCTGGCCGGTCGTACCGCCGTGGTCGTCGGTGCGGGCGCGATGGGCGGGCTCGCGGTGGCGCACCTTTCGCGGGCGGGCATCGGTCGGATCATCGTGGTGAATCGCACCATGGCGCGGGCGCACCGGCTCGCCGAGACCGCGGGCACGCACGGCGTCGCCGCCGAGGCGCGCGAGCTCTCGCGGCTCACCGAGGCGATGGCGGTGGCCGACGTGGTCGTCACCTGCACCGGCGCGGTCGGTCACGTGGTGACCCTCGCCGATACCCATCGGGCGCTGTCGGATCGGGAGCGCGCGGGCGAATCCGCCACCGCGGAACGGCCGTTGGTGTTCTGCGACCTCGGCCTGCCCCGCGACGTCGAGCACGCGGTGGCCGGACTGCCCGGCGTGACCGTCATCGACATCGAGACACTGCAGCGCGATCCGGCCGCGGGCGCGGCCGCCGACGACACCGCGGCGGCGCGCACGATCGTCGCCGACGAGCTCGCCAAATACCTGGCGGGCCAGCGGATGGCTGAGGTCACCCCGACCGTGGCCGCGCTGCGCCAGCGCGCCGCCGAGGTGGTGGAAGCCGAACTGCTGCGGCTGGATTCGCGGCTGCCGAGCCTGGCCGATCCGGAACGCGACGAGGTGGCGCGCACCGTGCGCCGCGTGGTCGACAAGCTGCTGCACGCCCCGACGGTGCGGGTCAAGCAGCTCGCCTCCACTCCGGGCGGGGACAGCTACGCCGAGGCGCTGCGTGAGCTGTTCGAGCTGAAACCGGGTGCGGCGCAGGCGGTTGCCGCGCCGATGGAGATCACCGCGCTCGGTGAGCGCGCGAGCCTGCTGCGTCCCGACGCCGATATCGCGCTGGCCGACGACTTCACCGCGAGCCACCGCGCCGACGAGCAGGGGCAGACGGCATGAGCCCCCGCGGCACCGACGAGGTGCGCCCATGACACTCGCGCAGGAAGAGGACACCGTGACGGCAGCAAACATGCGCTCGCCGTGGCGGATCGGCACTCGCGGCAGTCTGCTCGCGCTCACCCAGGCGGGCATGATCCGCGACGAGCTGGTCGCCGCGGGTCATCCGGCCGAGCTGGTGGTGGTCAAGACCGCCGGTGATCTGTCCGCCGAGCCGGTGCAGCAGATCGGGGTCGGCGTCTTCACCTCCGCGCTGCGCGACGAGCTTGCCGCGGGCGCCATCGACATCGCGGTGCACTCGTACAAGGACCTGCCGACCGTGCAGGACGAGCGGTTCACCATCGCCGCCATCCCGGCGCGGGAGGACCCGCGCGACGCGCTGGTGGCGCGCGACGGACTGGTGCTCGGCGAGCTGCCCGCGGGCGCCAAGGTCGGCACCTCCGCGCCGCGGCGCGCCTCGCAGCTGCGGGCGCTCGGTCTCGGCCTGGACATCGTCGCGTTGCGCGGCAACCTGGATACCAGGCTGCGCCGGGTCAGCGAGGGCGAGCTGGACGCGGTGGTGGTCGCCAGGGCCGGGCTCGCCCGGATCGGCAGGCTCGACGCGGTCACCGAGGCGCTGGAGCCGGTGCAGATGTTGCCCGCGCCCGGTCAGGGCGCGCTGGCGATCGAATGCCGCAGCGACGACACCGAACTCATCGAGGCGCTCGCTGCCTTCGACGATGCCGCCACCCGGGCGGCGATCACGGCGGAGCGGGCGCTGCTCGCCGAGCTGGAAGCGGGTTGCACGGCGCCGATCGGCGCGCTGGCCGAGGTGGTCGAGTCGATCGACGACGAAGGGCGGATCTTCGAGGAGCTCTCGCTGCGTGGCTGCGCCGCCGCCGTCGACGGTTCCGATGTGCTCAGAGCGTCGGTGGTCGGCGCCCCGGAGCAGGCGAGCGAACTCGGCCGCGCGCTGGCCCGCGAACTACTGGAACTGGGCGCCCGCGAGCTGCTCAGTGTGCCCGAACCGGATGCCGGTTCATCCGCATCGGCGGTGAGTGCGCCCGCCACAGACTTCACCCAACCCAGCCCAATGGAGAACAGCCAATGAGCGCGCGAGCAACTAAGAAGCACCCCGGTCGGATCCTTTTCGTCGGGTCAGGTCCCGGTGACCCGGCGTTGCTGACGGTGCGTGCCCGCGAGGTGATCGGGCGCGCCACCCTGGCGTTCACCGACCCCGACGTGGACAAGGGCGTGCTCACCCTGATCGGGACCGCGGTCGAACCCGGCCCCGACGGGGAGCGCGCGGTCGACGTGCGGCCCGCGCTCGGCGAGCCTGCCGAGGTGGCCAAGACCTTGATCGCGGAGGCGCGCAACGGCTCCGACGTGGTCCGGGTGGTCGCCGGCGACCCGCTCACCACCGATTCGGTGATCGCCGAGGTGAACGCGGTGACCCGCTCGCACATGGTGTTCGAGGTGCTGCCCGGCCTGCCCAACGGCTCGGCCGTGCCCAGCTACGCCGGTATCGCGCTCGGCTCCGGGCACACCGAGGCGGACGTGCGCGGCGAGGTGGATTGGGCCGCGCTCGCCGCCGCGCCGGGACCGCTGGTGCTGCACGCGACCTCGGGCCACCTGGCCGAAACCGCCAGTGCCCTGGTGGAACACGGCATGGCGCCACAGACGCCGGTCGCGGTGACCGTGCGCGGCACCACCCGCCAGCAGCGCACCATCGAGGCGACCCTGGCCACGTTGAACAGCGCCGCGTCCGAGCTGGTCGGCCCGCTGGTGGTGACCATCGGCAAGGTGGTCGCGTCGCGCTCGAAGATGTCCTGGTGGGAGTCGCGGGCCCTGTACGGCTGGACCGTGCTGGTGCCGCGCACCAAGGATCAGGCGGGGGAGATGAGCGAGCGGCTCGTCACCCACGGCGCCATCCCGATGGAGGTGCCGACCATCGCGGTCGAGCCGCCGCGCAGCCCCGCCCAGATGGAGCGGGCGGTCAAGGGCCTGGTCGACGGCCGCTACCAGTGGGTGGTGTTCACCTCAACCAACGCGGTGCGCGCGGTGTGGGAGAAGTTCGCCGAATTCGGTTTGGACGCACGCGCTTTCTCCGGGGTGAAGATCGCCTGCGTCGGTGAGGCCACCGCGGACAAGGTGCGCTCGTTCGGCATCAATCCGGAGCTGGTCCCCAGCGGGGAACAGTCCTCCGAGGGCCTGCTCGCCGACTTCCCGCCCTATGACGACGTTTTCGATCCGGTGAACCGGGTCCTGTTGCCGCGCGCCGACATCGCCACCGAGACGCTGGCCGAGGGCCTGCGCGACCGGGGCTGGGAGATCGACGACGTGACCGCCTACCGCACGGTGCGTGCCTCGCCGCCGCCCGCGGAGACCCGCGAGATGATCAAGACCGGCGGTTTCGACGCGGTCCTGTTCACCTCGTCCTCCACGGTCCGCAACCTGGTCGGCATCGCGGGCAAGCCGCACGCGCGCACCATCGTCGCGTGTATCGGCCCGAAGACCGCCGAGACCGCCATCGAGTTCGGTTTGCGCGTGGACGTGCAGCCCGAGGTCGCGCAGGTCGGTCCGCTGGTCGAGGCGCTCGCCGAGCATGCCGCCCGGCTGCGCGCCGAGGGGCTGCTGCCGCCGCCGCGCAAGAAGAGCCGCCGCAGCCGCTGACCCGGCCACAAGACCGTCGCACCGCCCGAACCGAATCCGGTTCGGGCGGTGGCGTTTTCCCGGCGTTCGGGTTTCGCGGTGGCGAAACCTCAGTGCCGCTTGCGGATCAGCGTGCGCACCATGGTGCAGGTGGTATCCGAGGGCGGGCGGATGCCGATCGCGTCCGCGGTGTAGCGGATGCGCTTGTTGTTGGCTTCGCTCGCGCTGTACACCCCGGAATCGAGCAGCGCGATGGTCAGCCGCATCGCCTTGAGCTTGCGGTTGTGGCGGACGTACCACGACCGTGGCCGCCCGGCGGGCAGCCGCTTCTTCGCCAGCGGTGTGTAGGGACTATCGATCAGAACGGTCTTCGTCGCGGGCACAGGCTTCCCTCCCGATGCGATCGGGGACTCGGCGAGCCCCCTCGAACACTGTTTCGATTATACCGCCGTCCACCGACAAAAACCGCTGGCCGCAACGTTTTCGGTCGCTGCCCAGCACTGTTGCCGACCCGCTGCCCAGCACTGTTGTCGACCGCTGCCGAGCGCTGTTGGCGGCCGCTGCCAAGGGCTGTTGTCAGTCGTTGTCGAGCGCTGTTGTCGGTTACTGTCCGCCACCGATGTCGGCTGCTGTTCGGCGCCGTTTCAGCACTGCGCCGACACCGTGGCCCCGCCCGCCGAAAACCGGTGCGCGACGGGTCAGATGTCGTGCAGCAGGCGCAGCGATTGCGGGTGGCCGAGGGCGGCGGCGCGTTCGAGCCAGTGCCTGGCCTCCTGCTGGGCCGGGGTACTGCCGGTCGCGATCAGCGCGGCGGCGCGGAGCACGCCGGGCTCGCACAGGTCGCCGGTGAACGGGGCCGAGTCCTGCTCGCGCAGGTAAAGGGCAAGGCGGAACATCGAATCCGGGTCGTCCGCGGCGGCGCCGCGCCGCAGCCAGTACGCACCGGACTCGCTGTCGCCCTGCTCGAGATACAGCCAGCCGAGGATGGCCATGGCGTCGGCGCGGCCGCGGCGGACGGCCTCGGTGAGCAGGGCGACGGCCCGCTCGACCTCGTTGCGGCGCGCCAGATACAGCCCGAGCGTGCGCATCGCGGTGGGATGCCCGGCCGCCGCAGCGCGCTCGTACCACCGCTCGGCGGACTCGGCGTCCCCGCGCCGATTCGCGACGACGCCCATGTTGCACAGCGCCTCCGGCGACCCGTCCTCGGCCGCGGGTCGCAGCCACCGCTCCGCCTCGTCGAACTGGCCGCGCTCCAGATGCACCAGGCCGAGCTGCACATCCGCGCCGACGCACCCCGCCGCGACCGCGGCCTCCAGCCAGTGCACCGCCTCCGCGATCCGGCCGTGCGTGCCGCACAGCAGCCCGAGATCGGCCATCGCCGTCGCGCTGCCGTGTTCGGCGGCGCGCCGGAACCAGTGCTCGGCGCCCGGCCGGTCCCGCGCGTCGCGCAGCAGCTGGGCGAGCTGTTCCATCGCGCCGGTGTCGCCGCGTTCGGCGATGGCCCGCAGCGCGTCGAGCCTGCGTTCGCGGGCGGTGGGCGCGGGATCGGGACGCGGATCGAGAAACAGCGGCAGCGCGCCGGTGTCCACCGGATGCTCGTCGTCGGGGAGTTCGCCGCGTTCGCGCCGGGCGATGGAGTCGCTCCACTCGCTGAACCGGTCGTCGTCGGGGCCGATCTCGACCATCCCGTGCGCGATCGTCCCGTCCGGCTGTTTGCCCTGCCACGGGATGAGCAGTCGTCCGTCGGGCAGTCGACGCGCGCCCGGCGGGGGCTGCCCCTGCTGGCCTCCGTCGGGTGTCATCGCGGACCTTTCAGGCCGAATCGGATGTGCCGTGCCGGTAGCCGTTGGCGTCGGCGTAGCCGGCGAGTTGTGAGTCGTAGCTGCTGAGGCTGTCCAGCAACCAGGTGTCTCCAGTGTCCTTCACTACCACTATCGGCCCTTTGACACCCGGTGCGAGCACCGGCGCCGCACCGTCGGTGTACCAGGACGTGGTCGACCAGGGAAAGACGAACGCCCAGCCCACGTCCGAGACGTGGCCCTGCGGTGCGAGCTGGAACGGGTCGGCTGGCGTGGCGAATCGCGCGCTGTGCTGCGCGAGCAGGTGCCGGGCGCTGTTGCGCGCGACCCGGATGTCGAGCGGGCCGGTCGTGGTGTCGGGGAACGGCAGGTTCGCGTCCGGGAGGGCGCTCAACTGCCTGCCGCCCGCCACCGAGACGGGACACGGCCTGCTCTGCAGCCGCAGGAACACGGTGTGCGCGGTATCGGAGAAGCGCAGCTGCACGGTGGCGTCCTCGGTGTGCCCGACCAGGTGCCTGCCCTGACTCTGTGTCCATTCGTGCTCGTCCGGGCGCATGCCGAGCTGGTCGAACGCCGCGCGCGCCACGCTCATGATGCCGACCTCGGCCGACTGCCGGGCGATCAGCTCGACCCGGAAGATCTGCCTGTCGCCGTCCACGGCCCGCCAGGCGCGCAGGGTGGTCTGCGGTGGTGCCAGTCCGCCGGTGAGCACGGGCCACCAGTCCGCGAGCAATACCGCCACCCACGATTCGAAGTCGGCGGCTCGGGCCAGCGAGATTTCGGTGTGCGATTCGGTCATGAAGTCCCCCAGGGGGTCTCGCCCTCCTGTCGGAGTATGCGCCATCGATCCGCGACCGCGGTGTGATTTCGAGCACCGGGACAGTCGCCGGGTCGCCGGGTTCCGGTTCACCCCGTGTTCGCGGGAAACCGGCGGGCCGCGCGGCCGGTCGGCACCCTCGGCCGTGCCGGGTGCGCGCGACCGTGTTCGCCGCCGGGCGTATGGTGCGAATATGACCGGATTGGACCGCCCGCGGCGGTTGCGCCGTACCCCCGCACTGCGTCGTCTCGTGGCCGAAACCACACTGGAGCCACGGCAATTGGTGTTGCCGATGTTCGTCGCCGACGGACTGGACGAGCCGCAGGAGATCGGCTCGATGCCCGGCGTCGTGCAGCACTCCATGGATTCGCTACGCAAGGCCGCCGTCGAGGCGGTGGCCGCGGGCGTCGGCGGGCTCATGCTGTTCGGCATCCCGCGCCCCGAGGACAAGGACGCCTCGGGCAGCCAGGCCAGCGATCCCGACGGGATCCTCAACCGCGGTCTGCGCGCGCTGTCCGACGAGGTCGGCTCGGCCACCGTGCTGATGGCCGACACCTGCCTGGACGAGTTCACCGATCACGGTCACTGCGGCGTGCTCGCCGCCGACGGTTCCGTGGACAACGACGCCACGCTGCACCGCTACGTGGAGATGGCGCTCGCCCAGGCCGCCTCCGGCGCCGACCTGCTCGGCACCAGCGGCATGATGGACGGCCAGGTCGGCGCGATCCGGCGCGGCCTGGACGCGGTCGGCCGCACGGACACCGGCATCCTGGCCTACGCGGTCAAGTACGCCTCCGCGTTCTACGGTCCGTTCCGCGAGGCCGTCGCCTCCTCGCTGGAGGGCGATCGGCGCACCTACCAGCAGGACTCGGCGAACCGCCGCGAGGCGATCCGCGAGCTGGAACTCGACCTGGCCGAGGGCGCGGACCTCGTCATGGTGAAGCCGGCCATGTCGTATCTGGACATCCTGCGCGACGTCGCCGACCACTCGACCGTCCCGGTCGCGGCCTACCAGATCTCCGGTGAGTACGCGATGATCACCGCCGCCGCCGAGCGGGGCTGGATCGACCGGCGCGGCGCCGTGCTCGAATCGCTCATGGGCATCCGCCGGGCGGGTGCGGACATCGTGCTGACCTACTGGGCGACCGAGGCCGCACACTGGTTGTCGTGAACAACCTGCCGAGACCGAGCGGCGCGCCGTATCCACCCGCGCCATCCGCGCCGCCGCCGATGCCGACCGACGTCGGAACCGCCCGGCAATTGTGGTGGGGCGTGGTCGGATTCGGTGTCGTCCAGCTGGTCGCGTCGGTGCTCGCCGCGCTCGCGCAGCGGCACAGCTTCGCCAAGCAGGTCTTCGATCAGGCCAAGGAGAAGGACCCGCAGGTCACCATGGCAGGCGCCGAGCTGATGGTGGCGCTGGTCTACGTGGTCGTGGTGGTGATCGGGCTGGCGGTGGCCGGGGTGGCGTTGCTGGTCGTGCACCAGTTCGCCCGCGGCAAGCAGTGGGCGCGCACCCTGCTCACCATCGCGGGGGTCTGGCTCATCGTGGTCGGCGTCGGCGCGCTGTTCGCGTTCGACGCGGTGACCGGTGCCGCCTCGCTGGTCGCGGGGGGCGCCGCGATCGTGCAGGCGGTGCTCGCGGGCGGCGCCGTCTACCTGGCGCACCGGCCGGAATCCACGGCGTATTTCCAGGTGAGCCGCCGGTGAACAAGCGGCGCCCGAGTTTGCCGGGCCCAGGTCGGCATGTATCGTGAGGGTTGTCACAGTGGACATGGGAACCGGTAGTTGGCTGTCAAGCGTTGTTGTGCGTCGCAGGTCGCTCCGGGGAATCGGAGGCAGCAATGCGAGTGGTGATCCAACAGCCGCAGAGCATTCGGCGCGAGCTGGCCGTGTTGAGCCTGCTGGTTCTGTTCGGGGTCCTCACCGTCGCCGTGCTGCTGTTGCCGGGTCTGACTCGCTGATTCTGTCCGCTCCCTTGTCGATTCGCGGTGCCCGCTCGGTCGGGTGCGTGTCGGCCGGTGCCGCATGATCACCACCGACGACGCGAATATCCTGTTCGCCGAGCCGGGCGCGCGCTGGCGAACCACGGCCTACGGGCCCATTCTCTGCTTGATCATCCTGATTCTGGAACTGGCCACCGGTAGCGCCGTGCACTGGTTCGCACTCCTCTTCTGCGGCTCGCTGATCGCGGGTTTCGTTGTGCTGCAGGTGGTCGCGGGGCGGCGGCACGTCAGCGTCGAGCTCACCGGCACCACGCTGCGGCAGGGCACCGAGACGCTGCCGCTCAGCACCATCGCCGCCGTGCTGCCCGAACGCGACGAAGACGCGTGGGACGACGAGGAATGGGAATCCGCGCGAGCGCTCGGCGAGCTGAGCGGAGTGCCGCGGCGGCGCACCGGGATCGGCCTGCGCCTGGCCGACGGCGGGTACGTGCAAGCATGGGCGCGGGATCACCGCGCGCTGCGGGCCGCGCTCGAGACGACCATCGGGAACAAGTCCGACGCGGTCGATCCCGTGGCCAACCCACCGGAGGGCGAGGACGAGCCCAGCGAGAACGGAGCGGACCGATGAGGGGATGGATCGCGGTGCTCGTCGGCGAACTCGGCCTGGCGGTGCTCCTGCTCGTCGCCGCGGTGGCCAGCTGGCGGGCAGGCATTCGCACCAGCACCTTCGCCGCGCTCGATCGGGCGCCGGAGTTCGTCGCGACCCGCTATGTCGGGCCGTGGCTGTTGCTCGCGGCGGTGCTCGGCGCCGTCGCGGGACTGTTCCTCATCGACGCGGTCGCCCGGCTGGTGCGCCGGCGCCGGGCGCGCTGATCTCGACCGTTTCGATTCCGCACGCGCGGGAACATCCGACGCATGAAACCAACAGCCCCCGTCAAGCGCACGCTGTCCGGCGTGGCCGCCGCAGGTCTGATCGGCGCGGCCACCGTGGTCACGGCCGCCGCGGCACCCGCCGAGGTTTCCGCGGCAGGGCCCGCCGCGCCGCCGCCCGCCCTGGTCCAATCCTCGCCCGCGCCACTGCTGCACGTGCTGCCCGCGCCTTTGGCCTGCCTTGCGACGACCGGTTCTGCCATGTTCTGCGTCGGGATCACCTAGAGTCGCGGCAACCGATCTCCGCCGCGGTCCGCGGTAGGCCACAATACCGCTGCGGCCGTTAGGATTTCGGCTGTCATTCGGACGAACCGATCAAGAGGACAGGGATTGATGAACCGGCTTGCTGTGAAAGTCTGTGCCGCACTGGCGTTTGCCGCCGCGATCGGAGTCGGCGCCGCACCGGCGGGTGCGAACACGGGCCTTCCGCTCGAGCCCGCGGAGGTTGCCGCGGGCGCCGTCGACGCGCCGGTGCTGGTGCCGGAATCCGGTTCCGCTGGGCCGTACAACTCGTTCATGTGCATGCTGCACACCATCGCGCCGCAGACGCCGTGCATGTACAGCTGAACCGGTTCCGGCAGACGGAGCGTCAGCTCCAGTTCTGGTAGATGTCGAGCACGCGGCCGTTGCGGGTGCCCGGTGCGTTCAGGAACAGGGTGATCGTCCCGTCGGGGCGATCGGCCGCCTCCATGATCGCCTGCCGCAGCGACGCGTGCACGCCACCGTTCTCGTCCTTGTAGATCGAGGTGTCGGCCTTGAGCCCGACGCCGATCCGGTTGAGCGGCACCACCATGCTGATCAGCGCCGGAATCGGCCCGCCCGCCACGGTCTCGGTCTCCGCATGGCTCAGTTGCAGTCCCAGTCGATCGGGTTGCGCGACCGGCTCGGCCGCCTGCGCCGAACCCGCGCCGAGCGCGATCGCCGCGCCGACGAGCGCCGTGGACACCGCAGCACTGAACATGGCAAACCGCATGAAATCCCTCTCGGCCGATGAGTGTTGACGCCCGAGATTACGCACCGGCAATCCGTCGGCCACCGAATACGCCGTAAACGCAGGCCCGGCGTGTTGCGATCCGCGTCACTTCTGCGCGCGAGGGCACAGACCCTGTCGTCGACCCGTTCCGGAGGGGCTGCGACACTGGAGGTCGTGAGTTCTTCTCCGCGCGTGACCAGCGCATCGGTGCCGGTTTCCGCTCAGCTCTTCGACCGGGCTTGTTCGGTGATACCGGGTGGGGTCAATTCCCCGGTGCGTGCCTTCAACTCGGTCGGTGGCACACCGCGATTCATCGCGTCCGCCAACGGCTACACCCTGGTCGACGCCGATGGAAACGAGTACGTCGACCTGGTGTGTTCGTGGGGGCCGATGATTCTCGGCCACGCCCATCCCGAGGTGGTCGAGGCGGTGCGCCGCGCCGCGGTCGGCGGCTTGTCGTTCGGTGCGCCCACCGAGGCGGAGATCGAACTGGCCGAGGCGATCGCCGCGCGGGTGGCGCCGGTGGATCGGGTGCGGCTGGTGAACTCCGGCACCGAGGCCACGATGAGCGCGGTGCGCCTGGCGCGCGGCTACACCGGTCGCGCCAAGATCATCAAGTTCGCCGGCTGCTATCACGGGCATGTCGACGCGTTGCTGGCCGACGCCGGGTCCGGCGTGGCGACCCTCGGGCTACCTACCTCGCCGGGCGTCACCGGCGCACAGGCGGCCGACACCCTCGTGCTGCCGTACAACGATCTCGAGGCCGTCGCGGCCGCCTTCGCGGCGCATCCGGACTCGATCGCGTGCGTGATCACCGAGGCCGCCGCGGGCAACATGGGCACCGTCGCGCCGCAACCCGGCTTCAACGCGGGCCTGCGCAGGCTCACCGCCGAGCACGGCGCGCTGCTCATCATGGACGAGGTGATGACCGGATTCCGGGTGAGCTCGGCGGGCTGGTTCGGGCACGAGGGCGTCGCGGGCGATCTCTACACCTTCGGCAAGGTGATGAGCGGCGGCCTGCCCGCCGCCGCGTTCGGCGGTCGCGCCGAGATCATGCACAGCCTGGCCCCGCTCGGCCCGGTCTATCAGGCGGGCACGCTGTCCGGTAACCCGGTCGCGGTCGCCGCCGGGCTCGCCACGCTGCGCGCGGCCGACGACACGGTGTACGCGGCGCTGGACCGCAATGCCCAACGACTCGGCGCGCTCTTCGGCGAGGCGCTGAGCGCGGCCGGGGTCGAGCACCGGGTGCAGTTCGCGGGCAATATGGTGAGCGTGTTCTTCACCGAACGCCCGGTCACCGACTACGCCGCCGCCAAGGCGAGTCAGACCTGGCGCTACCCCGCGTTCTTCCATGCCCTGCTCGACGGTGGCGTGTACGCGCCGCCCAGCGCGTTCGAGACCTGGTTCGTCTCCGCGGCGCTCGACGAGGACGCGTTCGACCGAATCGCCGCAGCCCTGCCCGCCGCCGCACACGCGGCCGCGGCCGCCACTCCCGAAGGATCCCGCGCGTGAGCCCCGATCACGATCAGCCCGACGCCGACAAGCGCGAGCTAGAGCAGCCCACCGAAGCCGCAGCACCGGCCGAGACGCCGGACGCCGACGTCCCGGCAAGCGCCGATCCGGAGATCGCCGCGGCCGAGACCGCCGCGCTCACCGATGCCGCCGCGCCGGTCGCCGAAGCCGGGACCGAGCCCGAGACCGCCGATTCGACGGTCGTCGACGCGGGCGCGCAGTTCGCCGCCGCCGCGTCCGGTAGCGTGCGGCCGACCCCCGCGGTCGCCGAAACAGACCGGGCCGCAGCCGATTCCGCGGCCAAGCAGCCGTCATCGGCGGCGCTGCGGCACAGCACCGAACCGGTGGAGACGATCGTGCACGTGCTGCGCCACGGCGAGGTGCACAACCCGAACGGGATCCTCTACGGCAGGCTGCCCGGCTTCAGCCTCTCGGTGACCGGCCGCTCGCAGGCGGGCGCGGTCGCGCGGGCGCTGGCCGACCACGACATCGCGATGGTCATCGCCTCGCCGCTGCAGCGCGCGCAGGAGACCGCCGAACCCATTGCCGCGCAGCATCAATTGATCGTGCGCACCGACGAGAACCTGATCGAGGCGGGCAATACGTTCGAGGGCCTGCGGGTCTCGGTCGGCGACGGCGCGCTGCGCAAGCCGCGGCACTGGTGGAAGTTGCGCGACCCGTTCACGCCGTCCTGGGGCGAGCCCTACCTGCAGATCGCGCACCGCATGCTGGCCGCGGTCAACAAGGCGCGGGTGGAGGCGGCCGGGCGCGAGGTCGTGCTCGTCTCGCATCAGCTGCCGGTCTGGACACTGCGCCGATTCCTGCAGGGCCAGCGGCTCTGGCACGACCCCCGGGTGCGTCAGTGCTCGCTCGCTTCGCTGACCTCGCTGGTCTACCAGGGCGACACCCTCGTCGACATCGTCTACTCCGAGCCCGCCGGCGGTTCGGACCCCGCGGTACACGGCGCATGATCGCCACCACCGCGTTCGGCAACCCGCCCGCCCGTGCGGCCCGGCGGGTGGTGCCCGCTCTCCTGGCATGCCTGGCCCTGCTCGCCGGGGTCACGGGGTGTTCCGGCGGTACCGACGCGGTGGCCTCGGGCGGCACCTTCGAATTCGTCTCGCCCGGTGGCAAAACCGAGATCTTCTACGATCCGCCCAGCGCGCGCGGCACCATCGGCCCGCTGTCCGGGCCCGACCTGATGACCGCGGGCAAGACCGTCTCGGTCGCCGACTTCGCGGGCAAGGTCGTGGTGCTCAACCTGTGGGGACAGTGGTGCGGGCCCTGCCGCGCCGAGGCCCCCGCGCTCGAAAGGGTCTACGAGGCAACGAAAGACAGCGGCGTTGCCTTCCTCGGTATCAATGTCCGAGACCCGCAGCAGGACAAGGCGCAGGACTTCGTGGTCGACAACAAGGTCGGCTACCCGTCCATCTACGACCCGTCCATGCGTACGCTGCTCGCGCTCGGCGGGAACTTCCCGACCAGCGTCATCCCCACCACCCTCGTCTTGGATCGTCAGCACCGCGTCGCCGCGGTGTTCCTGCGCGCGTTGCTCGCCGACGATCTGCAACCGATCGTTCAAAAAATCGCCTCGGAGGAAGCACAGTGAATCGCGATCGCCGCACCCGTACCCTGCGTGCCTGTCGACCCCGGCAGGGGGCTCGCCGCATCGGCGGAGCCTGGGCCGTGGACGACCGATGGAAGGGCATCGCCACGGTGCCGCGCAGCGTAGCCGCGGACTCGCTGCTCGACTTCGGCGTGCTGTTCGGCGCGGCCGAGGGACCGAGCGAGCCGCGCATCGTGGTGCGCGGCGACGAGGAGCCGGTCGAGCAGACACCGGACGGTGACGCCGGGTGAATCGCGCGTCGAGCACGGTGGCGCGGTGATGGTGCTGGCCGCCGTAGGAGATTCGTTCCAGCAGACCGCGGCGACCGGACCGTTGCTGCTTGCCCTCGGTGCCTGCCTGCTGGCGGGGCTGGTGTCGTTCGCGTCGCCGTGTGTCGTGCCGCTGGTGCCCGGGTACCTGTCCTACCTGGCCGGGCTGGTCGGCGCCGAGGCGCCGCCCGCGACGGTCGCGCAAGCCAAAGGGACACAGGGCGGTTCGGTCGCGCTGTACACCTCCGCGCGGAGCGGACGGCTGCGGGTCGCGGGTGCGGCGGGACTGTTCGTCGCGGGTTTCACGGTGGTTTTCGTGCTCGCCACCGCGACGGTTTTCGGCGTCATCCAGACGCTCAACGTCAATCGTGAACTGCTGCAACGGATCGGCGGCGTCGTCACGATCCTGATGGGGCTGGTGTTCATTGGTCTGGTGCCCGCCCTGCAGCGCGACACCAGGATGCAGCCGCGCCGGCTCACCAGCATCGCGGGCGCGCCGCTGCTCGGCGGGGTCTTCGCGCTCGGCTGGACGCCGTGCCTCGGCCCGACCCTGTCCGGTGTGATGGCGGTGGCCGCGGGCACCGACGGCACCACCGCCGTGCGCGGGGTGGCGTTGATCGTCGCCTACTGCCTCGGCCTCGGCCTGCCGTTCGTGATCCTGGCCTTCGGTTCGGCCAGCGCGCTGCGCGGTGTCGGGTGGTTGCGGCGCAATTCGCGCACCATCCAGATCATCGGCGGGCTGCTGCTGGTCGCGGTGGGCGCGGCCCTGGTGACCGGGATCTGGGATCAATTCGTCGGCTGGGTGCGTGACGCCTTCGTCTCCGAGGTGACGCTGCCGATATGAGTGTCGATTCGATGCGCGGTGACGATTCCTCGGTGGTGACGCAGCAGCAGGCCGCCGGACCGGGCAGGCCGCCGCGGCAGTCGCTGCCCGGCCGCGCGCTGGCCTTCGTCCGCAACACCTGGCGCGGGCTCACCAGCATGCGCACCGCGCTGGTGCTGCTGTTCCTGCTCGCGCTCGCCGCGATCCCCGGCGCCTTGCTGCCGCAGCGCAGCCTGAACGAGCAGAAGGTCGCCCAGTACATCGCGAACCGGCCCACGCTCGGACCGTGGATGGACCGGTTCGAGTTGTTCGACGTGTTCGGCAGCTTCTGGTTCACGGCGATCTATGTGCTGCTGTTCATTTCGCTGGTCGGCTGCATCCTGCCGCGCTGCTTCGACCACTACCGCGCGCTGCGCACCCCGCCGGTGCGCGCGCCGCGCAACCTGACCCGGTTGCCGCACCACTACTCCGGCACCGCCGACCAGACCCCCGACGAGGTGCTCGCGCGGGTGCGCACCGGGCTGCGCGGTTGGCGCACCGAGGTCCGGCCCGGCACCAGGGACGGCGAGATCACGCTGTCCGCGGAGAAGGGCTACACCCGCGAACTCGGCAACCTGGTCTTCCATCTGGCGCTGGTCGGCCTGCTCGTCGCCATCGCGGTGGGCAAGTTGTTCGGCTACGAGGGCAACGTGATCGTCATCGCGAACGACGGCCCCGGCTTCTGCACCACCTCGCCCGCGGTGTTCGACTCGTTCAAGGCGGGCAACGTCAACGACGGCACCGGCATGACGCCGATCTGCGTGCGGGTCAAGGACTTCAAGGCCGACTACCTGACCAACGGCCAGGCCGAGATGTTCACCTCGAACATCGAATACCAGGCCGGGGACGATCTGCGGACCGACACCTGGCGTTCCACCAAGATCCAGGTGAACCATCCGCTGCGGGTCGCAGGGGACCGAATCTACTTGCAGGGCCACGGTTACGCGCCGAAGTTCACCGTCACCTTCCCGGACGGGCAGACCCGGACCGAGTCCATCCAGTGGCGCCCCGACGACGCGATGACGTTCCTGTCCAGCGGCGTGCTGCGGATCGACCCGCCGGGCGGCATGTACGCCACCGACGAGCAGCGCCGCAAGAACCAGATCGCCATCGAAGGACTGTTCGCGCCGACCGCGCTGTTCCACGGCAGCCTGATGACCTCGTCGTTCCCCGCGATGAACGATCCGGCCGTCGCGGTCGACATCTACCGCGGCGACACCGGCCTCGACACCGGCAGGCCGCAGTCGCTGTTCGCGCTCGACACCGAGCAGGTCAAGCAGGGCCGCTTGACCAAGGAGGCCAGGGTGAACCTGCGCCCCGGCGAATCGACCACGCTGCCCAACGGCACCAAGGTGACCTTCGACGGCGCGCAGGAGTTCGCGAACCTGCAGGTGTCGCACGATCCAGCGCAACAGTGGGTGCTGGTGAGCGCGGTGATCATGATGCTCGGCCTGCTGGTCTCGCTGCTGGTGAAGCGGCGCCGGATCTGGGTCCGGGTCTACCCGGCCGAGGACGCAGCCGGTACCTTGGATAAACGACGCACTGTAGTAGAGATGGGCGGGCTGGCCCGGACCGACCAAGCGGGCTGGGGTGGTGAGTTCGAGCAGCTGCGTGCGCGCCTGCTGGACGATCCGTCCGACGCGAAGACCACGGGAGACTAGAGATGCCGATCAACGAGACCATCGCGCGCTACAGCGATTTCTCGTTCAAGACCGCGATCGTGGTCTATGCGCTGGTGCTCGTGCTGCTCATCTGGCAGTACGCCACCGCGCGCAGCCGTCAGGTCGCCGAACGCGAACTGGTGTCCGTCGGTGGGTCCGCCGTCGATCCCGCGGTGCCTGGTCGCATCGATGTCCCGTCCGCCAAGCCGTTGTCCGAGCGGCTCGGCAACACCGCGTTCTCGGTGCTCGTCGTCGCGATCGCGCTGCACGTCGCCTCGATCGTATTGCGCGGGTTCGCCACCCATCGTTTCCCGCTCGGCAACATGTACGAGTTCGTCACCATGGCGACCGCCGCGGCCGTCGTCGTCGGTGTGCTGTTCCTGCGTGAGCCGCGGTATCGGGCGATGTGGGTGTTCCTGCTCGTCCCCGTGCTGGTGCTGCTGTTCCTCGCGGGCACCGTGCTCTACGCCGACGCCGCCCCGGTAGTTCCCGCGCTGAAGTCCTTCTGGCTGCCCGTGCACGTCACCATCGTCAGCATCGGCAGCGGTGTGTTCCTGTTCGCCGGTGTCGCCAGCCTGCTGTTCCTGTTCCGGCTGCGCCAGCCCGACGGCGCGGAATCCGCCGGCGTCCTCGGCGCCATCGCGCGCCGCCTCCCCGATGCCCGCACCCTGGACCGCCTCGCCTACAAAACCACCATCATCGGCTTCCCCCTCTTCGGCGCCGGCGTCATCCTCGGCGCCATCTGGGCCGAAGCCGCCTGGGGCCGCTTCTGGGGCTGGGACCCCAAAGAAACCTGCTCCTTCATCGCCTGGGTCCTCTACGCCGCCTACCTGCACGCCCGCGCGACTTCCGGCTGGCGCGACACCAAAGCCGCCTGGATCAACGTAGCCGCCTTCATAGCCATGCTCTTCAACCTCTTCATCATCAACATGGTGATCAGCGGCCTGCACAGCTACGCGGGCCTCAACTAAGCACCTTCTACCTGCGTTTCCTGGTCATCATTGCCCGCCTCTGAGTCCCTGCTCGTCTGTCTCGGCACGCAGGGAGCACGCAGCGGAACCAGGCCGATCCCGGATCGCGGCCCCAATCGCGAGGCGCGTGGTCTCGTCCGCGTCAGGCCACAGGTGCGCTGCGGACTCTTCGAGCATCGCGACGAGTTCCAGCGGTACCGGCACCGACTTGGTACTCGGCCACTGGACGCGAGGGTGCACGATGCCACCTTCCGCACATCGAGCCATGGTCAGTCCCATCCGACACCAGCCCCGAGTCCCGCTATGGCCGTGGTCAAAGAATTGGCTGAGCTGGGTGGACGGACCGCGGTCGCGCAGCTCCCTGCCTCCTCATGGCCCGATTGTCTGACTCACTCGGCCGAATGAAGGGAGTAGCGCCTTGACACGACTCCCTCAGCTCAGAATGGCCAGGATGAGGAAGCAGGGGCGGGAAGTCTTCAGGAGCGAGAAGCTGCCCGTCCTCACCTGCCCAGGTCGGAAGATCTAGAGGGGCTCTGAGGGGTTCGGAGGGGTTCGGAGGGGCTATTGATATTTTAAACGCTGATCTGATAAATTATTGCCCGTGGCAGAAGACACCCAAGTGTTTACAGCCAAGGTCGCGACTTTGGCCAACATCTTCAAGCCGGGCGCACCCACTGATGATCAGCGCCTGTTTCGCGGCCGTCGCAGTCAGTTGGTGCGCCTGCTCGGCGTAACCGGCGCGCCGGGCCAGCATGCCATCATCTTCGGGGAACGCGGGGTCGGCAAGACTTCGCTGTCGTACATGGTTCGCGATGCCTTCGATGGCCAAGCCCCGGACGCGACGGTGTGTGTTCGTCTGGCGTGCAGTGCTGACGACGACTTTTCCTCACTGTGGCAGAAGCTTCACGGGCGACTCACGCTCGAACTGGAAAAATCTTCTAAAGATGGCGCACGGCAGCTAGTGGGAGAGACCTTGGATGAGGCGCTTCTCGACCGCGTGGAAGATATCCTGCTCGACGCGCCTACCCCTGAGACCGTAGGGCGTTGCCTGAGCCTGATCGCGGATCGCGTCCGCTTGCTGGTAATCGTGGACGAATTTGATCGCATGAACGTTTTCAGTGAAGGTGCGAAGTTCGCCGACCTGATCAAACAGATTTCTGACGATATCGTTCCCTGCACCCTTATCCTCGTCGGCGTTGCCGACAATGTGTCCGACCTCATCGCGGGCCATGCTTCTATTGACCGGTGCCTCATTCCTGTGCCGATGCCACGAATGACCCATGCCGAGTTGAATGAGATTGTCCAAGAGGGGTTCAGTGCTTACGGTGAGCGAAGTGGGTCACACCTTGCCGTGACCGAGGAAGCTGCTTCGGCCATCGCCAGCCTGTCTCAAGGGTTCCCGTACTTCACCCACCTGCTTGCTAGCGCCGTTGGGCGCGAGGCGATCTCTGCATCCAGGGAGGAAATCGAGTTTCCTGACGTCTTCGACGCGTTGATGGTAGCGAAGGACGAAGCCGAACCCAGCATCAGGGAGGCGTACTACCACGCCACCGTTGCCGCTCGCAGTGACGCGACATTCGAAAAGACTCTTGTAGCGTGCGCTATGACCGGTCCGGACCGCATGGGATATTTCACCGCGACGGATGTGCGCGCTCCTCTGTCGAGAATCCTGGGAGTGCCACGGAAAAATTCCGACTTCAATTCCCATCTGAAGCGGTTCAGCACTGGCCAGCCGATGGTTCTGGACGTTAAGACCGTAAGAAATACTCCGCGATACAGGTTTTCCAACCCGTTAATGAAGCCTTACGCGCTCTTGGTGGGTCTCTCTAACGGAATTCTTCCACGAGACATGCTCCGCAAGATCGAGTAATCCAGAGATCGTCTAATGGTGCACGGCCAGCCGCGTCCGGGAGGTCTTACGAGAGGCGGTACGGTGCCACAGAACCGGCCATACGTCGGTGGCGCACGTACCTCCGGACCTACCAGGGCAACCGGATGCCGAATCGCCACGCCGGGCGGCGCGATGGACTTCGGTGAGACCGCCGCCGAGTGCGCCATTCGGGAATGCCGGGAGGAGACCGGGATTACTGCGGAGATCACTGGGTTCCTCGGCGTTACAGCAACCCGAATCACCTTGTCGCCTACACCGGTGGCGAGATTCGCCAGCAGTACGAGAACACGTGCATCGGTCGGCCGGTCGCGGGAGAGCCGACGATCAACGACGAGGCAGACGGCGTGACCTTCGTGGCCCCGGAAGGCCTGGACCAGTACGACATTCACCCGAGCAGGCGTCAGCAGATCGGCGACTATCTCTCTGGTAACTACCCTCTGTCTCGGTTGAGTCGATACTAGGCCTTTCAATTCGACCGGTTGCCTCGAGAATCCGCGGCTCAGCGCGCCGGATGAATTGTCCCACAACAGAATCGGTCTCGTAGCGCCCCACGATCTCGCCAATCCGCTCGGCGGGTGTCGTTGGTGAGCCGTTCGGCGTTGTGGTCATGTCGCAGTAGGTCAGAGCATCCGTCAGACGTTCGTCGTCAAGGATGGGGACTCGGACCCCAACCGCGCATCCAGCCCTCGTACCTCAGCCTCGAGGAGCGCGCAGGTGTGATTGGGGACCACGCGCACCACCTTTCGTCGGCCTGATGTTCGTCGCGAAGGAATCGAGCACCGCGCAACGGATGGAAGCCCGTAATCGCAAGGCGCGGTGCGTAACCCACATGGTGGAGAACGCGGATGCGACCAGCGGGTCGCGGTCGCAGTCGACCCTGTCGGCGAGCAGGGCTGCGGCATTCGCCACGCCCTGGGTATGTGCCCATCGCCGGGGCAGTCCCGCTGCCAATTCCGAGCACGTGATCTGCCATGCCCGTCGCGGCTCACGAACCACCATCGGTCCAGCGTATCGAGGCCGGATTCGCGTATGGACTTGTTCGGGGCGCGCCTGGTTGGGGTGAGTGTTTGGGATATGGGGGTGAGGGGTTTGGGCATGGGGGTGGGGTGGGGGTGCGGCTTAGGGTTGGGTTCATCAGCGGAAATAGCGCGTCTTGGAGCGTTCGGTAGTGGATGGGGTGTTTTTGTGGGTCTCGGGATTGGTGTCATTCTGCCGACTTCTACGGCGGATCCGGCGCGGCCGATTTTGGGGGATGTGCGGGCTAGTGCTCGGGCGGCGGAGCAGCTCGGGCTCGAATCTGTTTGGTCTACGGATCATTTGATCGCCAGTGCGCCGATGTTGGACAGCGCGGTGGTGCTGGCGACCGCGGCGGCGGTGACGGAGCGGATCACGGTGGGCTACAACGTGATGCTGCTCGCGTTGCGGTCGACGGCCTGGGCGGCGAAGCAGATCAGTAGTTTGCAGTATGTTTCGGGGGATCGGTTGCTGCTGGGGGTGGGGACGGGAAATCCGGCGCACGGTGATATCGGTTGGCGGGCGGCGGGTTTCGATTTCGCGGATCGTGGGCGACGCACCGATGCGGCGCTGCGGGTGTTGCCCGACCTGATCGCCGGCGCGCCTGCGGAGGTCAACGGTGTCGAGGCGAGATTGTCGCTGGGCGCGACTGTCCCACCGATCCTAGTGGCGGGCAACGGTTCTCGCGCTCGTCGCCGGGCGGCGGAGTTCGCCGACGGCTGGATCACCCTCCGGCCGAACCTCGCTGATCTCCCTGCTGAGATCTCGGAATTATCCGCTCTCGCAGCAGGATTCAACAGGCCCGCGCCGTCGGTCACCGTCGTGGCCCCGGATCTGCCCACCGATCTCACCGCCGCCGCGGAACACCTAGCCGCCCACGCGGCCGCCGGTGTCGAGCGAGTGATCCTCGCCCTGACCAGCCCGGACTGGCAGCGCGACTATGAGTTGGCCGCGAAACTCAGTGCGGCTCTGTGACATGGCGTGGGGTCCTCCGGGTATCGGCGGGTTGCCTCCTGCGCTCTGCGCCCGCGGGGGCCTTGTTCGTCCCGTTCCGTGGACCTAGGCCCCTGTGGTCAGCGATTTGAATGCGATTCGCCGTGAAATTCCCTGCGGCCCTGCCGGATACCGCGTGTGCGATTCGGATCTCGGTAGGCCGCCACCAGAGGTCCTGCCGCGCGGACTTGGTTGGTCGTCCTGTGGGGCGTATACCCATCGCGCCGGCGGGCCGACGCCTGCGACGTGATTACGATTCGCCGCGAAACTCCGTACCACCTCGACGCATGGCGTGATCTCCGGTTTCGCCGGGTTCCCGCCCCGAGCCTGCGCCTGCCGGTGCATCTGCGGGCCGACATGGAGTGAGTGGTCTTCATGTCAGCTGGCCTGCGCTGGCGAGGTGGTCACGGTTCGACGCGAAACCGACTGCGGCCCTGTGACATAGCGTCTGATGGGTCGCCTTCCGCAGTTCCCTACTCAGCGAATACATGGAATGAGTTGGCTCGCAGCGGATTGCGCTGGGCTGCGCTGCGTCGGCTGAGCAACGTTACGCGATCGATCCGGTGGTGGTTCAAGTACTGCTGTGCGCACCCGTGGGTGTTTCGGCGCGGCGAGTCAGCGGACAAGCGCTAGCTGTGACGATCGGGCCCCGGAACAACCACGCCGGTTACTACGGTCTGGAAACTTTCCGAACTGTCCCGGAGTGCTCGGCGGGGCTCGGCGGAGGGCGAAGAGCGTAGTGTTCGACCTTGTTTCGGCCGTCGAACCGGCCGAGTATTCGGGCGATCCGGCTCGCGCTGAGCAGGGCGAGCGTACTTCTGGCAACCGCTGTCAAGCCATCGATCGGGCCCGCGCGAGCGACGGAAACGAGCTGACTTCGGCGGCGCATCCGGCCGGTGGCACGGACCGTGACGGCACTCGCAGGGCGTCGATCATGCGCTTCTCGCCGACGGCGCGCTCGGCATACCGTCGTGGCACGCACCACCGTCCTTTACCAAAGGATTGATCAGGAAGGTCATCAGGAACCGGTCGGCGCGAGGACGAACAGTGCGAGATATGCGAGTATCCGCCGGGCTGACCAGGGCAAATCGGCCACCCACAGGCCGCTGAGCATGGCGGCGAGCATCATCAGCACGCCGTAGAACGGCGTCGATCACCCATGGGTCGGACGTACCCCTGCGGTGTCCCGCTCGCGACCCAGGTCCGAAAGAACGTGGCGTACATCACGTTCCGAGTTGCGTGCCGTTCGGGGAGGAGACGTGTCTTTACTACATGCGACGCGCCGAACCGGCGCTCAACGGCTCGATGGGACGGACTCTTGGAATCCGAATTCTTCACTTATCTCCCGGCGGCGGTTGTTGATGCGGACGGGAGTCTGGTCAACCGATTGAACGACACTGCCCTGCGCAGGCTGGCCCGGACCGCGGCCGGGCTGTCGGTAGAGGCGCAGCACTATCTGACGATGCTTGCGAACCAGCTCCGGGCCAGCGAGGGCCTGCCGGGGCTCGACGTCGTCGACGGGTGAATCGGGGGCGCGGGCGGGCGGTTCGGCGCGAACGCTCAGCGTTCGTTGCCGCTGGAATCGCCGTCGCGATGCTGGCGGGAGAGCCGCCAGAGGAATTCCGGATCGTCGTCCGGGCCGATGACGCGCTTGCGCGGTGAACGCGCGGGAGCGCTGGGCGGCGACCCGGCGGTTCTGTCCGGGCCGAACGCTTTCCAGCACAACACCGCGACTGCCACGACCGCGATGAGTGCCAACAGGTACGTCACGTCGCTCACCTCCTCTTTACGAGGGTAGTCCCGCGCGTAGCTCCCGCACACCGCAGACGTGAAATCACATACCACGGGTGGGCGCGGGCCCCGGCACGATGGGCCCGCGCGGCCCGAGTCAGCGCGAGGTCGCCTCGGTGGTGAGCGACTTGAGCAGCTGCATCACTTCTGATTCGCGGAACCGGCGATGCCCGCCCGGTGTGCGCAACGACCCGAGGCGACCGGCATGCGCCCAGCGCGTGACTGTCTTCGGATCGACGTGGAACATGGCAGCAACCTGCCCTGGCGTCAGCAGGGTGTCCTGGCCGCCGACGGTGATCGCACTCATAGCAAACCTCTCCGTTCTCGACAGTTCCCTCATCAGATGGCGACATCGTTGCACTGAAACCCCTAGGTACTCGAACCACCTACTGTTGGTAAAGGGGAAGTAATAGACAAAACGGATACGCTCTCGACCTCGGCGACCGGCGCGGCCCGAGGGCGGGCAACAGCTTCGCATAGGGTGATCGACGTGAGTGACGCAACTCCACCGGATGGTGTTCCAGGACAGCAAACCGCTGGCGCGGGTCGTCGGCTCGCCCGCAACCTCGGCCTGTACACGCTCGCGCGGCTGGCTCTGGTCGTGGTGATCACGGTGCTGATCGTGCTGGTGGCCCGGCTGGTGTCGGTAGACATCCCGCTGGTGGTCGCCGCCCTGTTCGCGCTGATCATCGCGATGCCGCTGTCGCTGATGCTGTTCAAGCGGCTGCGGGTGCGGGTCAACGAGGACATCGCGGTGGTGGACGAGCGTCGCCGCCACGACAAGGCCCAGCTGCGGGCCCGGTTGCGTGGTGAAGCGCCCGAGGATGGCCCCGGAGCCGCCTCGTGAAGGCCTGTGACCGCAGCACGCCGCGCGACTGGGTGGACAACGCGGTCCGGCTGATCGACGCCGACGCGCAGCGCAGTGCGGACACCCACCTGCTGCGCTACCCGCTGCCCGCCGAGTGGAACGTGCAGCTGTATCTGAAAGACGAATCCACGCATATCACCGGCAGTCTCAAGCATCGGCTGGCGCGTTCGCTGTTCCTGTACGCGATCTGCAACGGCTGGGTGCACGAGGGCACCACGGTGGTGGAGGCGTCGTCGGGTTCGACGGCGGTGAGCGAGGCGTATTTCGCGAAGCTGCTCGGTCTCGATTTCGTGGCGGTGATGCCGGCGAGCACGTCGCCGCAGAAGATCGCGCTGATCGAAGCGCAAGGCGGCCGTTGCCATTTCGTGCAGCGCCCGCCCGATATGTACACCGAGGCGGCCCGGCTGGCCGCCGAATGCGGTGGCCATTTCATGGATCAGTTCACCCATGCCGAGCGTGCCACCGACTGGCGCGGCAACAACAACATCGCCGAATCCATCTTCCAGCAAATGGCTTTGGAGTCACATCCGGTGCCGAACTGGGTGGTGGTCGGCGCGGGCACCGGCGGTACCAGCGCCACCATCGGGCGCTATATCCGATACCGCAGGCACGCAACGAAATTGGCGGTCGTCGATCCGGAGAACTCGGCGTTCTACGGTGGTTACGAGACCGGCGACGCGGGCTATCAGACCGGAATGCCTTCGCGCATCGAGGGAATCGGTCGCCCGCGGGTGGAGCCCTCGTTCGTCGGCCAGGTGGTGGATCGGATGATCGAGGTGCCCGACGCGGGCTCGATCGCGGCCGCCCGCTACGCCAGTCGGGTGCTCGGTCGCCGCGTCGGCGGTTCGACCGGCACCAACCTGTGGGGCGTGTTCGCGATCATCGCCGAGATGCTGGCCGCGGGGCGCGGCGGCAGCGTGGTCACCCTGCTGTGCGACGGCGGAGATCGTTATGCCGGAACGTATTTCGATGACGCGTGGGTCGAATCGCAGGGTCTGAGCCTGGCCGAGCCGACCGCGATTCTGGAGAAGTTCATCGCCACCGGCACCTGGACCGGCTGAACGCTCGACGCTACGAGGCCACCTGTACGCGGACCTGATGCCGCGCGCGGGTGGCCTTTGTCGTGGCTGTCGCGGGTTTCGCGGTCGGCGAACTGTCGTCAATTTTTGTTGACAGCAGCAGGGTTGTCAATCAAAATTGACGACATGACTGAGGCAACCACTCTGGCGGCGGCCGCGGGCAGCCCCGACCCCAAGGTCGGGTTGCGCGCGGTGCTCGCGCTGCGACGGCTGCTCGAACGGCTGGAGGCGATCCAGGTGGCCAACGCCCGCGAACAGGGCTGGTCCTGGCAGGCGATCGCCGAGGCGCTCGAGGTCAGCAAGCAGGCAGTCCACCAGAAGCACAATCGGAGAGGCAGGAACCCCTGATGTTCGAGCGGTTCAGCAGAGCGGCGCGGACGGCCGTCGTCATCGCCCAGGAAGACGCGCGCGAGTTGCGCTCGCCCACGATCGAGGTGCAGCATCTGCTGCTCGGCCTGCTCGCACAGGGTGAAGCGGACCTGCGCGGCGTGCTCGCCGCGGCCGGTCTGACCCACGCGGGCGTCATGCGGGCGCTGGCTGACAACGGGAAGAACGCGCCGCTTGGTGCCGACGACGCCGAGGCGCTGCGCTCGATCGGCATCGATCTCGACGCGGTGCGTGAGTCGCTGGAGGCGAACTTCGGCTCCGACGCGCTCGAGCGCGCGGTCCCCGAGGAACGGCGCGGGCTGTTCGGGCGCGGCCGGAATTCCGGGCACATCCCGTTCACCAGGGAGGCGAAGAAGGTCCTCGAACTCTCGCTGCGGGAAGCGTTGGCTCGCAAGGACAAATCCATCGAGTCCGGGCACGTGCTGCTCGGTATCCTGCGCGCCCCGAATCAGACGACCGAGCGACTGCTCGGTGGCTCCGGCTCGATCGACGAGCTGCGCTCGCAGGTGCACGCGCTGCTCGATCGCGCCGCCTGACGAGTGGACGGGTGTCACCCGGATGTTGCGGCGCGCACCGGCCACTTCGTGGCTGCTCGCCGCGCCCGGGTCGGCCGGAGATTCGCGTGTTGGGTCGACACATGTCCACCCACCCCACCCGCCTCAGGCCTAGCATGGGCGCATGCAGCTTCTGATTCGGTTGATCATCAACGCCGTGGCGATCTGGCTGGCCGCCGCCTGGGTCGACAAGATCGACATCATCAGCCCGGCCGAGAACGGCAACGTCGGCAAGGTGATCGTGCTCGTCGCCGTCGCCCTGGTCTTCACGGTGGTGAACGCGCTGGTCAAGCCGGTCGTGAAGCTGCTGTCGCTACCGCTGGTGATCGTCACGCTCGGACTGTTCCTGCTGGTGATCAACGCGCTCATGCTGTGGCTGACCGCGAAGATCACCGAGACCACCGACTACGGGCTGCGGGTCGACGGGTTCTGGGCCGCCGTGATCGGCGGCGTCATCGTCTCGGTGGTGAACTGGGTGCTCGGCATCCTGGTCCCCGACAACGACTGACCCGCCGCCGCGCGCGCTCAGCCGAAGCTGATGGCCAGCGCGGTCAGCACCGACCACGCGAGCATCGCCAGGCCGGAATCGCGCAGCGCCGGAATGAGTTCCAGTCCGCCCCTGCCCGCGCGCACCGGTGCGTTGGCGCGCACCGCGAGCGGGATGGCGAGCAGCCCGACCAGGGCCAGCGGGGTGCGCGCCACCAGCGCCAGCGTGCCGATGAACGGCACGGCGAGCAGGGCCAGCTGCAGGGTCCTGGTCCGGGGATCGCCGAGTTTGACCGCGAGGGTGACCTTTCCGGACTGCGAGTCGGTCGGGATATCGCGCAGATTGTTCGCGACCAGCACCGCACTGGAGAACGCGCCGACCGACACCGCGAGCACCGCGCCCACCCAGTCGATCCGTTCCGCCTGCACGAACTCGGTGCCGAGCACGCCGACCAGACCGAAGAACACGAACACCGCGACCTCACCGAAACCGCTGTACCCGTAGGGCTTGCTGCCGCCGGTGTAGAACCAGGCGCCCGCCAGGCAGGCCGCGCCGATCAGCAGCAGCCACCAGGCCGTGGTCACGGCCAGGATCAGACCGAGCACGGCGGCGATGCCCAGGCTCAGGATCGCGGCATTGCGCACCGCCGCGGCGGAGGCGAGTTTCTGCCCGACCAGCCGCACCGGGCCGACGCGGACGTCGTCGGTGCCGCGGATACCGTCGGAGTAGTCGTTGGCGAAGTTCACGCCGATGATCAGGGCCAGCGAGACCAGCAGCGCGAGAACGGCTTTCCACCACACCGCGCCGTCGAGCGAGGCTGCGGCGCCGGTGCCTGCCAGCACCGGGGCGATTGCGTTCGGCAGGGTGCGTGGACGCGCGCCCTCGATCCATTGCGCTGCAGTAGCCATTCCCGCAGCATAGTGTCGCGCTCGCGCTCAGGCCCTGCGCAGGCCGTGCTGTGCGGCCTACTCGCCCTTGCCCTCGGCGACCGCCTTCAGCCGCGCCAGGCCCTTCTCGAAGTCCTTGCCGACGAACTTGTCGGTGGGGAGGATCTTCGAGAGCACCTTCATCAGTCCCTGCTGCTGCCCGCTCATCCGCCAGACCACCTCGGTGGCACCGGATTCGGTCGGGTTCAGCTCGAACAGCACCTGGTTGGTTGCCGTCCACGGCTTGTGGAACTCCAGCCGGATCACGATCTCGCGCTCGGCGCTCGCGACGATCTCCATGCTGCCCGCGCCCGCCTTGCGGTTGCCGGTCCAGGCGTATTTGGCGCCGACGCCGGATTCGGCACCGGTGTAGGTGCGCTGCAATTGCGGATCGAGGTCCTCCCACGGCGACCACTTGGTCCACTCCCGCAGGTCGTCGATCAGCCCGTGAATGCGCGATGGCTCGGCCGAGATGACGGCCTGCCGGACCACTTCGAACTCAGCCATGCGCACAGCGTAGGTGAGTGACCACGGTGAACGAGGGAAAAACCAGGTCGGCTCGGTCAGTCCCGCTCGCATACGATGACCGCGGGATGTTGTCGGATCAAGGCGGCCCGCGTGGTCGCGGTCAAGCGTTGCGGGCGCCCGCAGGCGAGCCAGTCGTGGTGGCCCTGCTGGGCGAGATCGCGCTGCGCCGTGCCGGTGTGCTGACCACGTTGCCCGGCGCGCGATCGCGACTGCTGCTCGCGGCGCTGGCCCTGCGACCCGGCCGCAGCCGCAGCGCGCAGGCCCTCATCGACGACGTGTGGGGTGAGCAGCCGCCGCGCGCGCCGATGAACGCGCTGCACACCCAGGTGTCGCGGCTGCGCTCCGCGCTGCCGGACGGTGCGCTGGAGATCGGCCCGGCCGGCTACCGGCTCACCCTGCGCGCCGACGAGGTGGACCTGACCCGCAGCGCCGAGTTGCTGCGCCAGGCGCGCGAATGCCGCACCCGCGGCGATCACGCGGGCTGTCTGGACTCGATCGCCGCGGCCCGCGCGCTGTGGCGGGGCGAGCCGGGCGCCGATCTGGCGCCGGGCGAGGTGGCCGATGCCCTGCGCGCCGCGGCGGCGGGCAGGCTGACCGAATTGACCATGCTGGAACTCGCGGCCCGCGAGTCGGCGGGTGACATCGATGGCGCGCTGCGGCTCGCGCGGCACCGGGCGAGCGCCGAACCGCTGGACGAGTCGGCCCAACTCACGCTGATGCGACTGCTCGCGCGCGCGGGACACCAGAACGAGGCACTGGAGTCGTTCGCGACGTTCCGTGGCCGGCTCGTCGAGCAGCTCGGCGCGGATCCCGGTCCGGCACTGATCGAGCTGAATACCGCGATCCTGCGCGGAGAAGGGCTGGGCCGCAACGGCGTCGCCGCCGCGGACGTGCCGGTCGCCGCCGCGCCGAGCACCGACGCCGACCCGCCGGAACCCGCCCTGCCCGCGGCGATCGGCCTGCGCGCCGCGCCGAACGCGCTGCTCGGGCGGGCGGACGAGTTGGCCGAGCTGGACGCGTTGCGGCAGGTGTCGCGGGTGATCACGGTGCTCGGGCCCGGCGGCGTGGGCAAGACCCGCATCGCCAATGAACTCGGCGCCCGCGCCGCCGCCACCGACCGGGTGGTGCTGGTGGAGCTGGCCTCGGTGCGCGCCGACGGCGCCGACGCCAGGGTCGAGATCGAGGCCGCGATCAGCGCGACGCTCGGGCTGAGCGATGTCACGTACAACACCACGACCCTGCGGCAGCGCGTTGATGCCAGGCAGCGCCTGCGCGAGGCGATCGCGTCCCGGCCGATGCTGCTGATCCTCGACAACTGCGAGCATCTGATCGAGGACGTCGCGGTGGTGGTCGCCGACCTGATCGGGGTGGCGGATCGGCTGACCGTGCTGACCACGAGCCGGGCGCCGCTGATGATCACCGCGGAGACGGTGTATCCGTTGCCGCCCTTGGCCATCGCCGCCACCGGATCGCCCGCCACCGAGTTGTTCGCGGCGCGCGCCAGGGCGGTGCGACCGGGGGTTCGGCTCGATCTCGAGGTCGTCGCGCGGTTGTGCCACACGTTGGACGGACTGCCGCTGGCGATCGAGCTAGCGGCCGCGCGGGTGCGGGTGATGAGCGTCGAGGAGATCACCGCGCGGCTGGCCGATCGGTTCGCACTGCTGCGCCACGGTGACCGGAGTTCGCCGGAACGGCACCGCACCCTGCACGCGGTGATCGACTGGAGCTGGAACCTGCTCGACGCCGCGCAACAGGCCGCGCTGCGCCGATTGTGCCGATTCCCAGCGGGTTTCACGCTGTCGGCGGCCGAGGTGGTGGCTGCCGGGCCCGCGGTCGACGACGCGGCCGCGGCGGTGGACGGGCTGGTGAACCAGTCGCTGCTCACGGTGCTCGACGACGAGGTGCTCGGCACCCGCTATCGCATGCTGGAGACGGTACGTGAGTACGGCGCCGAGCAGCTGGCCGCCCAGCCCGGCGAGGCCGAGCTCGTTGCCGATCGAATGTTGCTGTGGGCCAGGACGTATGCGCTCGATGTCGCGGAGCACTATCGGGTGGGCGATCAGGTGCGGCTCGCGCTGTCGGTCGCTGCGGAACTGGACAATCTGCTCGCTGCCCTGCGCGTCGCGCTCGATCGGCGGGACGCGTACACCGCCTACATCGTCTTTCCAGTGGTGACCGCGCTGTGGATGCTGCGCGGTTCGCACGCGGAGGTGGTCGGCTGGGCCGCGCGGGTCGCCCAGCTCGAGCCGGCGGACAGCGGCCCGCAGGCGCCGCCGCCCGATCTGGTGCTCGCCAGCTACCAGACCATGTTCCTGCACCTGGCCTACAGCAACGGCGCCGCGCGCGAGCTGGCCACCCTGCGCCTGCGGGTGCGCCGAATGCTGCGCGGCGGTGCCGAACTCAGCCCGAGCAGCCGTTTCGTCGCCGGGATCGTGCTGTGTCGAGCCGACGGTCGCGGGCTGGCCCGGCTGATCGCGCACGCGGTCCGGTCGCCGGACGCCGAGACCAAGGGCAGCGCGCTGCTGTTGCGCGCGAACATGCGGGAGAACCTCGGCGACGTGCGCGGTTCGACCGTGGACGCGGTCCGCGCGCTCGACATCTTCGGCCACGACCACATCTGGAGCACCGCCATGGTCTGCAGGCACCTGGGCCAGGTGTACGGGCAGATCGCCGAATACGCGAAAGCCGAACCGTACTACCGTCGTTCGCTCGAGATGCTGCTGCGCCTCGGCGCCTTCGAGGACACCATCGAGACCCGCGCCGCGCTGGTGGGGGCGCTGCTCGGCGCGGGCAGGCAGGAGGCGGCCGAGCACGAGCTCGAGCTGGCGTTGCGCGCCTGCGATGTCGACAACAACCTGGTGGGCACCAACCGTCTGCTCGCCACGGTGATGCAGAGCGCGGCGGAGGTATCGCTCGGTCGCGGCGACATCGCCGAGGGGCTGCGTCGCTACGACCGGGCACTGGAGCTGTTCGGCTGGCCGTCCATGGACGTGGCCCCCGGCCCCGGTGTGCTGATGCTCGGTGCGGCGGCCCTGGCCGCGCGGGTGCTGCACGGCGCCTTCGACACCGCGGGGGAACTCGCCGATCAGCTGATCGAGCAGGGGCTCCTGGCGCTGCCGCAATACGCCGACCTGCCGCAGATCGGCGGCATCGCCTGTGCGGTCGGTTCGTATCTGATCGCCACGGAACAGGATCCGTCCCGCGGTGTCGATCTGCTCGCCCTGGCCCCGAATGTGTCCTGCCGCCAGGACTTTCCTTCGATGCTGTGGACAACACACGCGGCGGCGGCGCGGGAGCGGCTCGGCGCGCAACCGCTGGCGGACGCCCGCGCCGTGGCGCGGCGGCTACGGCGCCGGGATTCGGCCAACCGCATCATGGCCCTCCTGCGCGATCTGCACAAGGCGCCCTGACCGCGCGGCGGCATCGAACGCCGCGACGCCGGACGACCTGTGGCCGTCCGGCGTCGCGTTGTCCCGCAGCGGTTTCGGGCGCTCACGCCCGACGCATGTACGCCTTGACCGCGAGCGGAGCGAAGATGGCGATCACCGCGACCGCGCCGAGCAGCGACCAGGCCAGATTGGCGGTGTACTGGTTGCCGTTCATCAGCTCCCGGCAGGTGTTCACCATGTAGTAGACCGGGTTGGCGCGGTTGAGTCCCTGTAGCCAGCCCGGCATGGTGCTCACCATCGCGAACGCACCGGACATGAAGGTCAGCGGGAACATCACCATCATCGAGATGCCTTGCACGCCTGCGGCACTCTTACCGGTGACGCCGACCAGCGCCCAGATCCAGCTGACCGCGAACGAGCAGACGATGATCACCAGGGCGGCCGCGACGACGCCGACGAAGCCGCCGCCGGGCCGGTAGCCGAGGCAGAGCCCGACGAGCACGGTGAGCACCGTGGCGATGGTGTAGCGCACCATGTCGGCGACCAGCGCGCCTGCCAGCGCCGAGATCCGCGCGATCGGCAGGGATTTGAACCGATCGAAGACCCCCTTGTCCATGTCCTCGCGCAACTGGGTGCCGGTGACGACCGAGGTCAGGATCACCGTCTGGACCAGGATGCCGGGAATCAGGATGGGCAGGTAGTCGTGCACGTTCCCGCCGATCGCCCCACCGAAGATGAAGGCGAACAGCGCGGTGAACAGGATCGGCTGCACGGTCACGTCGAACAGCTGTTCCGGGTTGTGCTTGATCTTCAACAGGCCGCGGTGGGCCATCGTCAGCGAGGTCGACAGTGCTCGGCGCAGCCCGATGTGGTTGCTGACCTCGGGGATCGCGGCCGGTGCCGCATGGCGCCCCGGTGCGGGGGCGGTGAGCGTGGTCATGCCGCGCTCCTTTCGGTGTCGTCGTCGGCCGGGTGGCCGGTGATGGTGAGAAAGACCTCGTCGAGGCTCGGCTTGCTGACCGTGATCTCCTCGATCCCGATCTGCCACTCGCGCAAGCGGATCAGCAGATCGGCGGTCATGCCCGCGTCGCGCAGCGGTGCGGTGAGCCTGCCCGCCTCCGGCGTGATCGTGGCCTCCGCGCCGAGGAACTCGCCGACCACCCGGCAGGCCTGGTCGAGCTGTGCCCGATCGGTCAGCGTCAGATGCAGCGCGGAACCACCGACCGAGGCCTTGAGTTCGTCGGCGGTGCCGTCGGCGATCACCTTGCCGTGATCGATCACCGCGATCCGGTCGGCCAGTTGGTCCGCCTCGTCCAGGTACTGCGTGGTGAGCAGCACCGTGGCGCCGTCGCGGACCAATCTGCGGATGGTGTCCCACATCTGGGCGCGGGTGCGCGGGTCGAGGCCGGTGGTCGGCTCGTCGAGGAACAGCAGCGGCGGGGTGGCGATCAGGCTGGCCGCCAGATCCAAGCGCCGCCGCATACCGCCGGAGAAGTTCTTGAGCGGCTTGGTCGCGGCCTCGACGAGGTCGAACTCCTCGAGCAGTTCGACCGACTTGCGCCGGGCCTCGGTGCGGCTGAGGCCGAGCAGGCGGGAGAACAGGACGAGGTTCTCGGTGGCGGACAGATCCTCGTCGACCGAGGCGTACTGCCCGGTGACGCCGACCAGCGAGCGCACGGCCGTCGGCTCGGCGACCACGTCGTGGCCGAAGATGCGGGCGCTGCCGCCGTCGAGGCGCAGCAGGGTGGCGAGCATCTTGATGGTCGTGGTCTTGCCCGCGCCGTTCGGTCCGAGCACGCCGTACACCGAGCCCTGCGGCACCGCCAGGCTCACGCCGTCGACGGCCCGCTGTTCCCCGAACACCTTGACCAGCCCGTTCGCCTCCACGGCGAGTGCTGAAGTGGGTGTGAAAGAAGTCATGGGTGAGACTCTGCGGCCTGGCTCTTGCACCGCCCTTGCGTCGCGATGGCGCGACGACTCGCGCCTAGCGCGCCGAGTCGGTGAGCAACTGTTTGCGCAGCGTGTTGCGGTCCGGCTTGCCGGGGCCGCGCAGCGGGATCTCGTCGATGATGCCGAGCTCGCGCGGGGCGGCGATGGCGTCCAGTTCGGCCATCACGTGATCGCGCAGTTCGGTCAGGGTCGGCACCGCACCGGCCGCGGGCACCACGACGACGGCGACCCGCTGACCGAGCCGCTCGTCGGGCAGCCCCAGCACGACGCATTCACCGACCGCGGGGTGGGTCATCAGCACGGCCTCGACCACCTGCGGGATCACCAGCAGGCCACCGGTCATGATCGCCTCGTCGAGGCGGCCGGTGATGCGCAGCCTGCCGTCCTCGAAGACGCCCGCGTCCTCGGTACGGAACCAGCCGGGCTCGTCGAACGCGGGATGATCGGGCTGCCCGCGGTAGCCCGACGCGATCATCGCGCCGCCGAGCAGGACGCGACCGTCCTCGATGCGCACCTCGGTGCCGTCCAGCGGGATCCCGTCGTAGACGCAACCGCCGCAGGTCTCGCTCATGCCGTACGTGCGAACGACATTGATGCCCGCCGCTTTCGCGCGCTCGTACACCGGCAGCGGGGTCGCCGCGCCGCCGACCAGGACGCCGTCGAGCTCGGCGAGGGCGGCCGCGGCGCCCGGTGCGTCCAGAGCCTTGATCAGCTGGGTCGGCACCAGCGCGGTGTAGCGGCGCTCGCCGCGCATGCTCGACACCGCGCCTGCCAGCGCCTCCGGCAGGAAGCCGCCGGACACGTCGAGGATGGTGGGCTGGGTGCCCGCCAGAATGCTGCGCAACAGCACCTGGATGCCCGCGATGTGGTGGGTCGGCAGGGCGAGCAGCCAGCTGCCCGGTCCGCCGAGCCGATCGTGGGTGGCGGTGCCGCTGGCCCGCAGCGCGGCGGCACTGAGCATCGCGCCTTTGGGCACGCCTGTGGTGCCGGAGGTGGTCACCACCAGGGCGACGTCGTCATCGATCGTCTCGCCGGGGGAGAGGGCGTCGCTGAGCCGCCTGGCCTCCCTGCGGTCGCTGGTCGGGATCGGCAGCCACGCGGGCCCGTTGCCCTCCAATGCCTCTCGCAGGTGCGGCAGGATATCGCCCGCACCGGAGCCGGTGGGCATCGGCAAAGTCCGGAGAGTCCTCACGACCCCACCTCACCTGCCTCGACGACCCCCGGCACCCCGATGCCCGACCCCCTCGTGCCCAGAGGCGCTGTGCCCTTGGCCCGCTCACTGCGCTCGCTCACGGTAGGGATCGTGTCATGGCCGCGTCGCCGAACGCGGAACGGGTGGTCGGTTTGCCGGGGCGGCGCGAGACGTGTTCGGCCGCCCCCAAGAAATGGGGCTCAGGTTCGCCAGGCATGTGGGCTGCGATTCACTCGTCGGACGGGTTCACACGGCGGCCGGGCCAAACAACGGCGGTCGGGGGCCATCCGAGCGCTATCGTCCTCGCCGGGGCACGGCTTGGCAACTCGATGTGCCCATTTGGAACAAAGCGGACCCGCGATCAGTCGTCTGACCGGCGGGTATCTCTGCGTATCGGGTGATCGGCCGGCACCTCGACGAGCACGATCGGCACCCCGTCCGGGTCGCGCAGCCACATCTCGATCAGCCCCCACGGCTGCACGGCCGGGGACTTGTCGATCGCGATGCCTTTCAGCGCGAGCTCGGCCGCGGCGTCGGACACGTCACGCACCTGCAGCCAGAGCGCGCCCTGGAACGGTGCCGCACGACCCGAGCCGCCGTGCGCGGCCACCTCGACCAGCGACTGCCCGGCGAAGAAGACGGTGCCGCCCGGATACTCGCGGGCGATCGCGAGGCCGAGGCTGTCGCGGTAGAACGCGAGCGTGGTCTTGTAGTCCGTGGGGCGCAGCAGGATTCTGCTGTTGAGGATCTCCATGTCAGAAGTACCAGGGGTAGGGGGACCAGTCGGGCTTGCGCTTCTCCAGGAACGAGTCGCGGCCCTCGACGGCCTCGTCGGTCATGTACGCCATCCTGGTCGCCTCGCCCGCGAACAGCTGCTGGCCCACCAGCCCGTCGTCGAGCAGGTTGAACGCGTACTTCAGCATGCGTTGCGCCTGTGGCGATTTGCCGTTGATATCGGCGGTCCACTCCAGTGCGACGTCTTCGAGCTCGGCATGGTCGACCACCTTGTTCACCGCGCCCATCTGGTGCATCTCCTCGGCGGTGTACGGGCGGCCGAGGAAGAAGATCTCCCTGGCGAACTTCTGGCCGACCATCTTCGCGAGGTAGGCGCTGCCGTAGCCGCCGTCGAAGCTGCCGACATCGGCGTCGGTCTGCTTGAACCTGGCGTGCTCGCGACTGGCCAGGGTGAGGTCGCAGACCACGTGCAGGCTGTGCCCGCCGCCCGCGGCCCAGCCGTTCACCAGGGCGATGACCACCTTCGGCATGAAGCGGATGAGTCGCTGCACCTCGAGGATGTGCAACCGGCCCGCACGCGCCTGGTCCACCGTGTCCGCGGTGTCGCCGCTGGCGTACTGGTAGCCGTTGCGGCCGCGGATGCGCTGATCGCCGCCGGAGCAGAACGCCCAGCCGCCGTCCTTGGGGCTCGGCCCGTTGCCGGTGAGCAGCACGGCGCCGACATCCGGGGTCATCCGCGCGTGGTCGAGCGCCCGATAGAGTTCGTCGACCGTGTGCGGGCGAAACGCGTTGCGCACCTCGGGACGATCGAAGGCGATCCGCACGGTGCCCTGTTCGATGTGCCGGTGATAGGTGATGTCGGTCAGATTCTCGAACCCGGGGACGGGCCGCCACAACTTCGGATTGAACGTCACGCCAGTGATTATTGCCCTCGGGCCGCGACGGCCTACCGGCCAGCCGTGGCTTGACGGTGTAAAAAAGACGGTTATGGTGCAGGTATGGATAGAGCAGCACAGCGCGACTCGGGGAGCGGTAGCCGCGCGACGCGGGAGCGCGAGAAGCCGGTGATCGATCGCAGCGCGGTGGACGAGTCCCGTTACGCGAAGCACGGGGGATTTCCGAAGGTCTCGCGCGCGAAGATCGGGGCGGACTTCGGCCCGTTCGTCGAGGCGATGCGCACGCTGCAGGACCTCGCCGTTTCGGTGGACGCGCCGGATGAGGTGTTCGCCGCCGCACGCGCGAAGGCCGAAGAGCTCGTCGATTTGCTGGAGCCCTACCGGGCGCCGGAATTGCAGGGGCCCGCGGGCCGCGCGGTCGAATTGCCGGGGCGCGGCAGCCTTTTGCTGCTGCCGTGGCGGGTGCTCGAGGCGGGCCCGGACGGGATTCGGATGGCGGGGGAGTTCCGGCGGTTTCATCTCGGCGGCAACGGCGCGGCACACGGTGGCGTGCTGCCGCTGCTGTTCGACGATCTGCTCGGCATGATCGTGCACTACGCCGGACGCCCGATCAGCCGCACCGCGTATCTGCATGTGAATTATCGCAAGATCACCCCGTTGCAGACGCCGCTGACGGTGCGCGGGCGGGTGGATCGGATCGAGGGGCGCAAGACGTTCATCACCGCCGAATTGCTCGATGAGCAGGGCAATGTGCTCGCCGACTGCGAAGGGTTGATGGTGCAATTACTGCCGTGGCAGCCATGAGCGACCGCCCGGTCTGTATTTGCCGTGGCGCAGAGCACGTTTGGGACGCGCGTCGTTAGCGGGTGAGTGCCGCGACCAGCCGCGCGACGGTGCGTATAGTTGCGGTCGCTCGTTCATCGAAACCTATTCCGGAGGAACCTGAAAGTGGTTGCAGCACTGTCTGAATCCCTGCTCGACGACGCCAAGCGCCCGGCTTTTCTTGCCGATGCCGTCGAGGTTCTTGATGCCGAGGTCTCGGACAAGGGTGGTGCGTCCGGCCTGGCTGTGAAGGGTGGCTACGCGGCGGTCAAGAAGATCAGCCCGTCGATCGTGCCTGATGCGCTGGAGTCGTTGGCGCCCAAACTCGTTGCCCAGCTCGAGCCGTTCTGGCAGGAGTACGCCGCGTCCGGCACGGGCAAGTTCGGTGATCTGCTCGTCGCCAAGTCGGACGAGGTCGCCGAGGCCCTGCTGGCCGTCACCGACGCGCGTGCCGATGCTTCCACCCGGCCCGCGCTGAAGAAGGTCTACTCGTCGATGCGTTCCTCGGCCAAGAAGAACGTCATCGAGGCACTGCCCCGGGTCGGCGACCTGGTGCAGAAGCACGCCAACTGAATCTGGCGTACCGGATCAGCCCGCTGATCGCACCCGCGCCGTGCACGTCGGACGCGTCGCACATCGAACGGCCGTCCGCGGCCGCGCTTTTCGATGTGCGGCGCGTTCTGCTCGTGCGGGCCGATCCGAACGCGGGGCCGATCGGCGCCCTGCGATCTCGGCGACACCGCTGGGTGTCGTCCAGGCGAAGGAGCGCGGTGTGACCAGGGCGACGCAGACGGCCGGCGCACTGTCTGAGAGGCTGGAGGCGTGAACCCGTCTACAGCACAAGCGCAGGTCGTCGTGGACGAACTCGCGCGCGGGGGTGTACGGGATGTCGTCCTGTGCCCCGGATCGCGCAACGCGCCGCTGGCCTTCGCGCTGCAGGCCGCCGACGCCGCCGGTCGGCTGCGGTTGCACATGCGCATCGACGAGCGGACGGCGGGCTTTCTCGCCATCGGCCTCTCGGTCGCCAGTCGGCTGCCCGTGCCCGTCGTGATGACCTCGGGCACCGCCGTCGCGAATCTCGGCCCCGCCGTGCTCGAGGCCAACTACGCCCGCATCCCGCTGGTGGTGCTCAGCGCGAACCGGCCCTACGAGATGCTCGGCTCCGGCGCGAATCAGACCGTCGAGCAGTTCGGTCTGTTCGGTAGCCAGGTCCGCGCCGCGATCAGCCTCGGCCTCGCCGAGCAGGAGCCCGCGACCGCGGAGTGTGCTGAGTACGGGCACCAGAACAGCCAGTGGCGCTCGGCCGTGTGCCGGGTGCTCGCCGCCGCGCGCGGCACCCGCTCGGGCAACGCGGGCCCGGTGCACTTCGACATTCCGCTGCGCGAGCCGCTGGTCCCCGACCTCGCCCCCGGCGAGCAGCCCCCGGCCGGGCGCGACGCCGACGAAGCCTGGACCAAGACGCAGTACGCCACCCTCGACGTGCCGCTCGATCTCGACCTGACCCCGGACACCGTCGTCATCTCCGGACACGGCGCCGGCCTGCGGCCGGAACTGGCCGCGCTGCCCACGGTCGCCGAGCCCACCGCGCCGATGCACGGGCCCGCGCTGCACCCGCTGGCGCTGCCGCTGCTGCGGCCGCGCCAGGCGATCATCACCGGGCGCCCGACTCTGCACCGGCAGGTCTCCAAGGTCCTCGCCGATCCTGCGGTTCGGGTCTACGCGCTCACCACCGGCCCGCGCTGGCCCGATGTCTCGGGCAACGTGCTCGGCACCGGGACGCGCGCGGTGACGTCCGGAGCGCCGCGCCCGCAGTGGCTGGACTACTGCCGCGAACTCGACGAGAAGGCGAATCAGGCGGTGCGCGCCGAACTCGGCAGCCATCCGAAGCCGACGGGTCTGCACGTGGCCGCCGTGGTGATGAACGCGCTGCGCGAGGGCGATCAGCTGGTGCTCGGTGCGTCCAACCCGGTGCGCGACGCCGCGCTGGTCTCGCACCCGCGTCCCGGCATCAAGGTGCTGTCGAACCGGGGTGTCGCGGGCATCGACGGCACAGTGTCCACCGCCGTCGGCGCGGCACTGCACCACGAGGGCAGGACCATCGCGCTCATCGGCGACCTGACCTTCCTGCACGACGCCTCCGGCCTGCTGATCGGGCCCGGTGAGCCGCGTCCCGCCGACCTGACCATCGTGGTCGCCAACGACGACGGCGGCGGCATCTTCGAACTGCTCGAGCAGGGCGATCCGCAGTACGCGGGCGTGTTCGAGCGGGTCTTCGGCACCCCGCACGGGATGGACCTGGCCGCGCTGTGCGCCGCGTATCGCATTCCGCATCGGCAGGTCGATCCGGAGCAGCTGGCCGTCGAGCTCGCGGGGCACGCGCACGGCACGCGGGTGCTCGAGGTGGCCACCGAGCGATCCAGCCTGCGTGAGCTGCACGCGGCGGTGCGCGCCGGGATCTGCCCCTGAACCGAGCCCTGACCGAGCCGGGTGCTGGTTCTGACCTCGAGCCTTGTCCATGCTTCGGTGCCGGCCCTGGACGGAGCCGATGGGCCGCACCGGTATTCGGCTGGGCCGAGCGGTCAGGCGAGGTCGGGCTCGTCGTCGAACGGCACCGGGATCGACTGCTCGACCACGTCCGCCGGATCGGCGTTCCATCGGTCGGGGCCTGCCTTCTCGGCCAGCTCGGCGGCGATCGTGCCGTCGGGGTCCGGTCCGTCCTCCGGGTAGCCGAGCTCGTCCGGGTAGGCGGGCGTGGACTGCTCCGCGAGATCGGCTTCCGGCACCGGATCGTTGTCGCGGATGGTGCGATCGGTCATCGTGCGCTCCTCTCGGCGTAGGCCTCGCGTGTCGGCATACCCGTGCGGGTAGCGCGCAATCGAGGCGGGAGTCGTTCCGGCACTGTCGAGGATGCGCCTGGCCCCGCGGGTGAGCAACCCGCGTGCGGCCCGTGTCGCGGGATCATTCGTCGGCGCGCGCTCCGTTCCCGTCGGCCGGATATTCGACCAGCGCCAGCGTGCGGCCCGCCATGAATCGCGCGGTGCGCACCGGATTCCCGGTGCGCGTCACCTCGCTGACTTCGACGACGCCGCGTGCGATCCGCACCTCGACCCGCCGCCCCGCGCGAGTCGCGGCTACTTCATAACTGCGAGACCCGTCGCCGACGTCGACGACTATCTCGACTCGATCACCCTTCATCTACCAATTCTCCGCTTTTCCAGCGGTTTTCGCGGTCACGAGTTGGTCGCGAGGGTCGCTTGCGGCGGCGCGGTGAGACCGCTTCGAGACCGTGCCGAACCGTCGAGCGGGCGTGTGATCGGCGCGGGCCGATGAGTTCCGCGGGGTCGGTTCGTCTGCATAGCTGAGACCCGCTCATCCCAGGAGTGCCCATGAACCAGCAATTCGATTTCGAACCGGCCGCCACCGCGCTCGCCACCGTGGTCGGCCGGATCACCGACGACCAGCTCGCGGCCGCGACGCCGTGCGCCGACACCACCGTGCGCGAATTGCTCGCCCACGTCGTGGATTTGACCGAGGCGTTTCGGCAGGCGGCGACGAAGGAGGCGGTCGGTGGATCGGTGGCTCCGGTCATCGCACCCGAGAACGCGCTGCCCGACGACTGGCGGGCACTGATCGGCGCGCAGCTGACGGCCTTGGTCGGCGCGTGGCGGGAGCCGGGCGCGTGGGACGGCGACACCGAGGCGGGCGGGGTGTGCGAGCCCGCGCCGGTGATGGCGATGATCGCGCTGGACGAACTGGTAGTGCACGGGTGGGATCTGGCCGAGGCGACGGGCCAGTCGTTCGACGCGACCGAGACCGATCTGGCCATCCTGCTCGACCTGCTGCGCGAGGTCCCCGCCGAGGGCACGCCCGGCATGTTCGGTCCGGTGGTCCCGGTACCCGCGCAGGCCCCGGCGCTGGAGCGGGTGCTCGCGCGCACCGGCCGCAGCCTTGACTGGGCCGCCGCGCCGACCGCGTCGGCCCTGCGCGGCTAGCGCCCCGTCCAAGAACTTCGGCACGTTTCTCGACGCACCGACCTTCCTGGACGGGGCGCTAGTTCGGCAGCGGCACGAAAACCCCTGCGGCGGTGGCGGTTACCGCGGCGCGGGCGGCCGCGTCCGCGGCGGCCTCGTCGATCGGGTCGCCGCTGGCGAGCAGACGGTAGTAGAGCGGCGCGGAGACCGCCGACAGGACGGCCCGCGCGTCGGTGCCCGTCGGCGCCTCGCCGCGTTCGATCGCCCGCTCGACGCACGGCGCCCATTCGGTGAGCCGCGCATCGTAGAACCGGCGCAACGCGGCGGCGGCCGCCTCGTCGCAGGTGCCCGCCGCGATGACGGCCTGGAAGAGCTTGCCCTGGCGCGGATCGGTCAAGGTCCGGGCGACCAGGCGGGCATTGGCGGTGAGGTCGCCGAGCAGTGAGCCGGTGTCGGTGTGGCCGACGGACTGCTCGGCCATGTCGACGAGCAGATCGGTGATCAGGCCGGTCGGGTTGCGCCAGCGGCGGTAGACCGTGGTCTTGCCGACCTCGGCGGCCGCCGCGACCTCGGTCAGATCCAGCTCGCCGAATCCGCGCTCGGCGAGCAGATCGCCGGCGACGCGCAGCACCGATTCGCGCACGCGAGCGGTGCGTCCACCTGGGCGAATCGAGCCGGGCGTGGCTTCGGCGCCAGTCATAACGGAACTCCAGTTTCATTTGTAGGCGAGCGAGGGTACTGTTCGAGGCGTTAACGAAACTATAGACCCTTTAGGAGGGCGGTCCGGTGAATGCTCAGACAGTAGGCGCGCAGATGGAGTACCGGCGGCTGGGCGCGTCGGGCCTGTACGTTCCGGCGCTGAGTTTCGGCGCGGGCACCTTCGGCGGACGCGGCGAGCTGTTCAGCGCCTGGGGCGACACCGATGCCGCGCAGGCCCGGCGGCTGGTGGACATCAGCCTGGAGGCGGGCGTCACCATGTTCGACACCGCCGACGTGTACTCCGACGGCGCCTCGGAGGAGGTGCTCGGCGCGGCCATCAGGGGCAGGCGCGAGCAGGTGCTCATCTCCACCAAGGCCTCGCTGCCGACCGGTCCGGGCCCCGGGCAGGCCGGGTCGGGCCGGGCGCGGCTGGTCGGGGCGGTCGAGGCGGCGCTGCGCCGGCTCGGCACCGACTACCTCGACCTGTTCCAGCTGCACGCCTTTGACGCGGGCACCCCGGTCGAGGAGGTCGTCGCGGCACTGGACGATCTGGTGCGGGCGGGCAAGATCCGCTACGTCGGCGCCTCCAACTTCGCGGGCTGGCAACTGATGAAGTCACTGGCCGCGGCGGACCGCAACGGCCACACCCGCTACGTCGCGCACCAGGTCTACTACTCGCTGGTGGGCCGCGATTACGAGTGGGAACTGATGCCGCTCGGCCAGGATCAGGGCGTCGGCGCGGTGGTCTGGAGCCCGCTCGGCTGGGGCAGGCTGACCGGCAAGATCCGGCGGGGCCTGCCGCTGCCCGACGGCAGCCGGCTGCACCAGACCGCGGCCGCGGGCCCGCCGGTGGACGACGAGAAGCTCTACGACGTCGTCGACGTGCTCGACGAGCTGGCCGCCGAGACCGGCAAGACCATCCCGCAGATCGCGCTGAACTGGCTGCTGCGCAGGCCCACCGTGGCCACGGTCATCGTCGGCGCCCGCAATGAGGAACAGCTGCGACAGAACCTGGGCGCCATCGGCTGGGAGCTGGACGCCGAGCAGGTGGCCCGGCTCGACAAGGCCAGCGCCACCACACCGCCGTACCCGTACTACCCGTACCACCGCCTCGGCGACTTCACCCGCCTGAATCCGCCGCTGGTCTGATCGCGCTGGGCCTCGCGTCGCGACGACCGTACGCGAGGCCCGCGGTCAGTAGACGTCGCGAACGTAGCGCTTCTGCGCGACGAGCTGTTTGCGGAACGCCAGCGCTCCCGCTTCGTCCAACTTGCCGTGCACCCGGATGATCCGCAGCAGGGCGTCGTCGACGTCCTTGGCCATTCGGGCGGCGTCACCGCAGACGTACAGGTGCGCGCCGTCGCGCAGCCAGGACCACAGCTCGGCGCCGTGCTCGATCATCCGGTGCTGCACGTAGATCCGTTCCCGCTGGTCGCGCGAGAAGGCCAGGTCGAGCCGGGTGAGGAAGCCCGAGCGGAACATGTCCTCCAGTTCGGCGCGGTAGTAGAAGTTGCTCGCCGCGTGCTGCTCGCCGAAGAACAGCCAGTTGCGGCCGGTGCAGCCGAGTTCCCTGCGTTCCTGGAGGAAGCCGCGGAACGGCGCGATGCCGGTGCCGGGACCGACCATGATCATCGGCGCCGTCGGGTCGGCGGGCGGTCGGAAATGCGGCGCCCGCTGCAGGAAGATCGGCACCGTGCCCGCCTCGCCGCCCGCCCGGTCGGCCAGGAAGGTCGAGCACACGCCGCCGCGCCGGGCCATCGACCCGGTCGCGGCCGGATCGCCGTACCGGACGACGCCGACGGTCAGCTGCACCTCGTCCGGGCTGACCAGCGGGCTCGACGAGATCGAATACTGGCGTGGCTGCAGCTTTTTCAGCGTGCCGAGCCAGTCGACCAGATCGGCTCGCACCGGGAAGTCGCGCAGCACGTCCACCGCCTGCCGATCCCAGAGGTAGTTGTCGAGCTCGTTGCGATTGTCCCGACGCAGCAGCTTGGCCAGCCGGACGTTCGGATTGCGTTCGGCGACGAAACTCAGCAGATCGTTGCTCACCTTGCTGATGTCGTAGTGCGTGCGCAGCGCCTCGGCCAGGCTGAGCTCCCGGTCGTCGACCTCGATGACCCGGCGGCCGTCGAGCCCGGTGGTGGCGAGCCACTCGCCGACCAGCGCCGCGTCGTTGGTCGGCCAGATGCCGAGCGAATCGCCGACCTCGTAGCCCGCCTCCATCCCGCGCAGGTCGAAACCGAACTGGCGCACCTCTTTCGCCGAACCGGTGGCGGTGAGAGCCTCGTTGCGCACCAGCGGCGCGGGCACCGGTGAGTTCCTGGTGAACTGGGGCGTCTCGCGCCGGTTGCGGCCCGGCGCGGGCGCGGCAGCCTTGGTCAGCACCGAGGTCATCGTCGTGGCGCCGGCGCGCACCGCCCGGCGCGCGCCGCCGGAACCGCGCGTCGGCGGGTTCGGATCCTCCTGCGGCAGTTCGCCGTCCAGCCCGTCGCCGAGCACCGCGACCACCGCGTCCAGCCAGCGCTGCGCGGGCTCGTGGAAATCCGGTTCGCTGTCCACCCGCGCCAGCAGCCGGGTCGCGCCGTACTCGGCGAAGCGCTCGTCCAGTTTCCGGCCGTGCCCGCAGAAGTCGTCGTAGGAGGAGTCGCCGAGGGCGAAGACCGCGTAACGCATGTCGGCGAGCCGAATCGCCTTGTCCTCCAACTGCTGCCAGAAGTCGGTGCCGTTGTCCGGCGGCCCGCCGTCACCGAAGGTGCTGGTCACCACCAGCACATCGCCGGTGAGGGTCGCGACTGTGCACGAGTCCATGTCGAGCAGCTGGGGGAGGAAGCCGCATTCGGTCAGCCGGGCGGCGACGGTGGCGGCGAGCTCCTCGGCATTGCCGGTCTGCGAGGCCCACAGCACGGTCACCGGTCGCGCGGGTGCCCCCGTGGGATCGGTTGCGCGCGAATACATGCCGGCCAGCAGACCGTCGACCCAGGTGCGGCTGCGCTCGGCCAGCGGCGCGGACGCGGGCAACACCGGCTGGCCGGTCACCGGAACGGCTTGCAGCGCGGCCAGATACCCGCTGAGATAGACCCGCTCGACCTCGGTGAGCGTCGGCGTTGTCGTCGCGTCCAGCCCGAGCAGCACGGCCAGCGGATGCGTGGTCGGCGCGGCGGGAATCGGCGTGGCAGGCGATTCGGCGTGCTCAGGCACCGCGACTCGGCGCAGCGAGACCGCGCACGCCTTGTACTCCGGCTGCAACGAGGTCGGGTCGACGGCGTCGTTGGTGACCGCGTTGATCGTCAGATACTCGCCGTGCTCGTCGTTCCAGTGGAACGGCGCGAAGCAGTCGCCCGGTCGCACGCGATCGCTGAGCTGGACCGGCAGCACCGCACGGCCACGGCGGGAGGCGATTTCGAGCTGATCGCCCGCGCGCACCCCGAGCCGTTCCGCGTCGTCCGGGTGTACCTCGACGAACGGCTGCCCGTTCAGCTTGGTCAGCTTGTCGATCTTGCCGGTCTTGGTCATGGTGTGCCACTGATGTTGCAGGCGACCGGTATTGAGCAGGAACGGGTAGTCGTCGTCGGGCAGTTCCGCGGCGGGCAGGTGCGGACGCGGCCAGAACACCGCGCGCCGGCTCGGCGTCGCGAAGGCCAGCCGCGGCCGATGTCCGTTCGCGTCGACGTGCGGATGCTGGCTCACCCCGTCGTTGAGGTAGCGGATCGGGTTGCGCGGGCGCGTCCCGTTGGGGCACGGCCACTGCATCGGGCCTTGCCGCAGTCGCTCGAAATCCATGCCGCGCAGGTCGTATCCGGTGGCCGGATTGGCGAACCGCTTGATCTCCTCGAAAATCTCGGCGCTGGACTCGAACTCGAATCCGGGGAAGCCCATGGCGGTGGCGACCTGGGCGATCAGCAGCCAGTCCGGCCTGGCCTCGCCCACCGGCTCGACGGAACGCTGCAACAGCGTGACGTTGCGTTCCGAATTCACCATCAGCGCATCGGCTTCGGCCCAGAGGGTGGCGGGCAGCAGCAGGTCGGCGTAGGCGTTGGTGGCGGTCTCGGCGTAGGCGTCCTGGGCGATCACCAACTCGGCCGCCTCCAGGCCGTCGAGCACCGTTTTGCGATTGGCCACGGTGGCAACGGGATTGGTGCACATGACCCAGGCGGCCTTGATCCGTCCCGCGGCCAGCTCACGGAACATCTCGATGGTGCCGGGGCCGACCTCGTCGCGAATGGTGCCAGGCGCGAGGCCCCACGCGGTCTCGACGAAAACGCGGTCGGCAGGCGCGAGCACGCTGCGCTGGCCCGGCAGACCCGGTCCCATGTAGCCCATTTCGCGCCCGCCCATGGCATTCGGCTGCCCGGTCAGCGAGAACGGGCCGCTGCCGCGGCGGCTGATCGCGCCGGTGGCCAGGTGCAGGTTGCAGATCGCGTTGGTGTTCCAGGTGCCGTGGGTGGACTGGTTGAGTCCCATCGTCCACAGCGTCATCCAGTCACCAGCCGCGCCGATCCACGCGGCGGCGGTACGGATGTCGGCCTCGGCGAGCCCGGTGAGCTCGGCGACCTCGGCAGGCGGATAGTCGGCGAGGAACTCCGGCATCGCCGCCCAGCCCTCGGTGTGCTCGGCGATGAAATCCGAGTCGATGTCGCCGTTTTCGACGAGCAGGTGCAGCAGGCCGTTGAGCAGCGCGAGGTCGGTACCGGGCGCGATCTGCAGGAAAAGATCGGCCCGCGCGGCGGTTTCGGTGCGCCGGGGATCGACCACGATCAGCTTCGCGCCCGCCTTGAGCCGATCGACCATGCGCAGGTGCAGGATCGGGTGACAGTCGGCCATGTTCGCGCCGATCACCAGGAACACCTCGGCGTGGTCGATGTCGTCGTAGGAGCCGGGCGGGCCGTCCGCGCCGAGCGACTGCTTGTAGCCGGTGCCCGCGCTCGCCATGCACAGCCGCGAGTTGGCCTCGATGTGCACGGTGCGCAGGTAACCCTTGGCCAGCTTGGTCGCCAGGTACTGCGCCTCCAGCGAGAGCTGCCCGGAGACATACAGCGCGATCGCGTCGGGCCCGTGCTCGTCCAGGATCGCGCGCAGCCGGTCGGCCGCCTCCCGCACCGCCTCGTCCACCGCGACCGGCACCGGTTCCTGCCCGCGCTCGGGCCGCCGGAACGCGGTCGTCATCCGGCCCGGCGTGCGCATCAGCTCCAGATGGGTTGCGCCCTTGGTGCACAGCCTGCCCGCGTTCGACGGGTGCAGCTTGTCACCGCTCACCTTGGCGATCACCGGCTTACCCGTGGCGTCGGTCTTCGTCTGCACCGTGATTCCGCACCCGACGCCGCAGTACGAACATGCCGTCCTGGTGGTGCCGCCTGCGTCCAACATGTCCCCGATCATGGCCATCGCCGATTGCGCCGGGTTTACCGCGCGTTATCGGGAGGTCACAATCCACCTCACAAGCCGCGTTCGCGCCGGTGAGGTGTGATGAAGCTCGCAGGTCAGCCCAGTTTGTAGGCCCGGTGCAGCGCCACGATCCCGCCGGTCAGATTGCGCCATTTGACCGAAGCCCAGCCGTTGCCTGCGATCCGCATAGCGAGCTGGCGCTGGTTCGGCCAGGCTCGGATCGACTCGGCGAGATAGACGTAGGCGTCCGGATTGCTGCTGACCGCGCGGGCCACCTTCGGCAGCGCCTTCATCAGGTACTCCATGTACACCGTGCGGAAGCCCGGAATGACCGGGGTGGAGAACTCTGCGATGACCAGCCGCCCGCCGGGCTTGGTGACGCGCAGCATCTCGCGCAGCGCCGCGTCGGTGTCGGAGATGTTGCGCAGGCCGTAGGAGATGGTCACCGCGTCGAAGGAGTTGTCGGCGAAGGGCAGCGCCGTCGCGTCGGCGGCCACCATCGGCACCTTGCGGAACTTGCCAGCGGCCAGCATGCCCTGGGAGAAGTCGGCGGCCAGGCACCAGGCGCCGGACTTCGCGAGATCGAGGGTGGACACACCGGTGCCCGCCGCGAGGTCGAGCACCCGCTCGCCCGGTCGCGGGGCCAGCGCCTTGCGGACCGCCCAGCGCCAGTAGCGATCCTGGCCGCCGGAGATCACCGTGTTGGTCAGGTCGTAGCGCCGTGCGACGCCGTCGAACATCGACGCGATCTCGTGCGGCTGCTTGTCCAGTGAGGCCCGAACCGATTCTGTTTTCGCCACGCTCATGCGCCTCTCCGCGTATCAGGCCGTACCAGTCGACTACCCGCCGAGCCACGGCCGTGGCCTGCGTCGCAGACGTCGTGATCCGGTGGGTGACCCATCGTCTCACGAGGCGGGCGGGCCCGGTCCGGTCGGTCGTCGGGTGGCGAGCCGTGCCGGGCTCGTGCCGGTCAAGCGGTATGCGGCAACCGCGTCCGCATGCCGGTGACCTCGGCGTAGTGGCCCATCAGTTCGGTGCAGATCGCGGGCCAGGTGCGGTGCAGCACCGATTTGCGCGCGGCACCGGCGAATCGGTGCCGAAGCGCCGGATCATGCAGTGCCGCAACGGCACTCGGCAATAGTTCGGTGAAACGGTCGACCGGCAGCAGATATCCGTTGCGACAGTGCGCGATCAGGTCGCGCGGACCGCCCGCGTCCGGACCGATCACCGGCACGCCGCAGGCGAGCGCCTCCTGCACGCCCTGACAGAAGGTCTCGTGCTCGCCGGGGTGCACCATCACGTCCAGGCTCGCGTACGCCTGGGCCAGGGCGTCGCCGCCCAGCTCGCCGGTGAACACCGCTCTCGGCAGCAGCCGGGCGAGCCGGTCGCGCTCCGGTCCGCCACCGACGACGATCAGCTGGATGTCCGGGTCGTGTGCCAGCACCGCGAGCCGCTCGACGTGCTTTTCCGGCGCGAGCCTGCCGACGAAGCCGACCACCAGCTTGTCGGCGCCGCCGAGCCAGGCCGCGCGCAGCTCGGTGCGGCGCGCGGAGGGGGTGAACCGGGCGATGTCCACACCGCGTCCCCAGCGGTGCACGCGCGGAATGCCGTGGTCGGCGAGGTCTTGCGCGGCGGCGCTGGACGGGGCCAGCGTGCGGGTCGCGCCCTCGTGGATGCGCCGGGTCCAGGCCCAGGCCGCCCGGCTGGCCAGCGAAAGCCCGTAGCTCTTGGCGAAGCCGGCGACGTCGGTCTGATAGACCGCGATGGTCGGCAGATCCAATCGCGTCGCCGCGCCGAGCCCGCCAGCCCCCAGCAGGAACGGTGAGGCCAGGTGCACCACGTCGGCATCGAAATCGGCGATGGCCGAGACGATCCGGGGCTGCGGCAGGCCAACCGGCAGCGAACTGATCTTGGGCACCATCACCGCGGGCACCCGGTGCACCCGGAACCGGTCGTGCCAGCGGGCCGCCGGTGGCAGGCCGCGGACCGTGTCCGGCGCGATGATCATGGCGTCGTGGCCGTGACTGTCGAGGTGATCGAGCACCCGCAGCACGGAGTTGACGACGCCGTTCATGTTGGGCAGAAACGACTCCGCGACGATCGCTACACGCACCCGCACAGCGTGGCTCGCGCAGCGCGCCACGGCCTCACATCGGCGTGAAGGAAACGAGAAGATCCAGCGAACTCTAGTGCCCGGGCCCTAGGTTGCCGCCGGGGGCTGCGGCCGCCTGCGGCCTGCCCGGTGCAGCAGCCACAGCGTGGGCAGCGCGACCAGCCAGGTCACCACAATTACCGACAGCGCGGGCGGGATGGCGACGCGCACATCGCGGCCCTCCACCCGCACCAGGTCCGGGTCGGCGCGGTAGTACTCGACCCGGATGCGTTCGCCCGCGGTGAGATTGGTCGGGTAGAGCACGCCGACCTTCGGATTGTGCGTCTCCCCGTCCGGCGTGACGTACATGACCGCCGAGCGCAGCCTGCCAGCGGAGAGCACTTCGGCGCTGGTCACGCCCTTGTCGGAGTTGATCAGATAGTCGTTGCGCCAGGCGGCCAGCACCAGCAGCACGATCAGTACGCTGATCACCGTCGCGGCCGTGACGACACCGATCCTGGCCCGCCGCAGACGGATGGACCGCCGATCAGACTGCGTGGTTTCCAACACCGCAACAGGCTACCGAGCGACTCGGCTACCGTGTCGCGCATGTCCCGAAAATTCAGCTTCACCGTGCCTTACACCGTCCCGGTCGAAGATCTTCACCGGGCACTCACCGACGACAAGGTCTGGCAGGCCCGTTTCGCCGACGCCGAGACCGCAACGCTCGACCTTTCCCACCCGGAAGGGGCGGACTCGATCCGCATCCATATGACCGAAAAGGCCGCGCAGGACAAGGTTCCCAGCGTGGTGAGCAAGGTGCTCAAGAGCGAACTCATGCTCTCGCGCACCGACAATTGGCAGGCCCTCGACGGCGATGTCGCCAAGGGCACCTTCGAGGGCTCGACCGGCGGCATCAGCACCGAGATGTCGGGCACCTACGAAATGCGTTCGACCGCAGAGGGTTCCGAGATCGAGGTGGTCGGCACCGTGCAGGTCAACGTGCCGCTGGTCGGCGGCGCCATCGAGCCGCTCGCCGAGCAGCTGCACCACCGCGTGCTGAACAGCGAGCGCAAGTTCATCGAGGAGTGGGTCGCCGCACAGGCGACTGCCTGATTCCGTTCTCGGCCTCGTCGTCCCGGTTCGTCCGGGACGACGGGCCTCGTCCTAGGCGAAGTCCGCGGGCGAAAATGCTTCTGTTCCACCAGTACCAGCCAGTTCCCGGAATTGTCCCGGATGATGGCCTCGGTGTCGTAGCGCCGCTCGGCGGGTGGCTGGATGAACTCCACGCCCTTGGCCGTGAGTTCGGCGAACGTCTTCTGACTGTTCTCGGTGCGCAGGCCGAGCGCCCCGTGGGCGCCGCTGCCCAGCGCGCGCCGGATCGCCTCGGCCAGTGCCTCGTCCAGCGGGGGACCAGGGACCATCAGGGCGATCTCGAGCTCGGGATGATCCGGGTGCGATGGTGACCCACCGGAATCCGTTGTCGCCCATGGGGATATCGGTCGATTCCACGGAGCCCAGCTCGTCGATGTACCACTGCTTCGATGCGGTCTGATCGGTGACGCACACCGTGACCAGCGAGACATCCGCAATTGCCGTCATGCGATGAGGCTATGGCCGTGATGCCGTCGTTCGTTTCTCCGGAATCGCGATGTGCGGTGTATAGTCGAGTTCGGTTATTCGAGTTCGACTAAAGGAGTCTGATGGCGGCATCGAGAGCCCGCAGGAGCCCGTTGGCGCTTGCGCTGCTGAGCCTGCTCAACGAGCGGCCCATGCACCCCTACGAGATGCAGGTGTTGATCCGGGACCGGCACGTCGGGCGGGTGGTGCGGATGCGCGGCGGGTCCGTCTACGACGCCGTTGCCCGGCTGGCCGCGCACGGGCTGATCGAGTCGACCGGCAGCAGTCGCGACGGTGCCCGCCCGGAGCGCACCGTTTTCTCGATCACCGCGGCGGGCCGCGCGGAGCTCGACTCGCTGCTCGACGAGTACCTCGCCGAACCGGTGAACGAATACCCGCGGTTCGCAGCGGGTTTGGCGCACATCCTCAACCTGGCGCCCGACCGTGCGGCGGCGTTGCTCGCCCGCCGGGCCGAGGTGCTGCGCACGGGCATCGACGAGCTGGATTCGGCTCTGGCCGTGGCGCGTTCGACCGACGTGCCCGAAATCGTGCTGCTGGAAACCGAACTCGAACGCGAACTGCGTGCCACCGAATTGGACTGGGTGCTGCGCACCGCGAAACGCATCGCCGACGGTGAACTGCCGTGGGCGAACTGAAAGGAGTTGTCATGGCTACGAAACTGGGCCTGCCCGGCTGGCTGAAGCCGATGAACCGCGTGGTGATCACGCTCAACCGCGCCGGTCTGCGGCTCGGCACGATGCGGGTGCTCTCGGTGCCCGGCCGGGTGTCCGGCGAGCTGCGCACCACCCCGGTCTCCCCGCTGACCGTGCGCGGCGCGCGCTATGTCGTCGGGCACGGGGAGGCCGAGTGGGTGCGCAACGCGCGCAAGAGCCACTGGGGCATCCTGGCCGAGGGACGCAGGCGCAACCGGGTGGATCTGATCGAGCTCCCGGCCGACGAGCGTCCCGCGGTGCTGCGTGCCTTCCCGCAGGAGGTGCCGCACGGCGTGCCGTTCTTCATCAAGCTCGGCCTGGTGAACTCGGCCGACCCGGACGAATTCGCCGCCGCCGCACCGCGCAGCGCGGTGTTCCGCATCGAAAACCCTTCGGCCGTCTAGGCCTGCCAAGCCCTTCGTGGGACTCGGCGGCGTCGCCGCTGTTCGTCCGGTCAGGCGAAGGGCTGGAGGTCGTCTGCGCGCATCGACATCCGGCCTGCCGCGCGCCATGCGCGCGCGGTCAGGTCGACGTCCTCGTCGGTGACCAGGTTGCCCATCACGCGAACGGCGGTGCGCTGCAAGTACTTCGAACGCATCACCGGCGGACCGCCGATCGGCACCATCTTCGGATGGGTGGCAAGTCCGGCGATCCGGCGCGCCACCGAGAAGGTGCGGCCGTAGCGGGCCCGCAGCAACTCGGGCCAGATGGTGGTCAGATCCGGCTCGTCGAGCAGCCCGGCCAGCATGTGCCCGCCCTCGAGGCCGTAGTCGATGCCCTCGCCGTTGAGCGGGTTCACGCAGCCCGCCGCGTCACCGACCAGCACCCAGTTGCGTCCGGCGACATGGGAAACGGCGCCGCCCATCGGCAGCAGCGCCGAGGCCACCGCGCGCAGCGAACCGTCGAACTGCCATTCGTCGTAGCGCTGCTTGGTGTAGTGCTCCAGCAACGGCTTCAGCGCGATGTGCGAGGGCCGCTGCTCGGTGGCCAGCGAGCCGACGCCGATGTTCACCTCGCCGTTGCCGAGCGGGAACACCCAGCCATAGCCGGGCACCAGGGCGCCGGAGGCATCGCGCAATTCCAGGTGCGAGGTGATCCACTGATCGTCGCTGCGGCCGGACTTGATGTAGGCGCGGGCGGCGGTGCCGTAGGCGTACTGCCGATGCCAGGTGCGCCCGAGCATCCGCCCGACCGGCGAGCGCACGCCGTCGGCGACGATCAGCAGCGCGCATCCGATGGTGCGCGTGCCGTCGGCCGTTCGCACCGTCACGCCGGTGACTCGATCCCCGTCCCGCGTGACATCGATTACTTTTGTGCCGTCGATCATCCGCGCGCCGGACTTGATCGCGGTCTCGCGCAGCTTGTCGTCGAGTTCGGTCCGGGGGACCGCGCTTCCGTAGGTCGGGAACGATCCGCCCGGCCAGTTCAGCAGGGCTTCCCGGCCGAAACCGGTCATCCGCAGGCCATGGTTGACGGTGTGCGCGCGCACCCATTCGCCGAGTCCGAGGTGCTCGAGCTCGGCCGTAGCGCGCGGGGTCAGCCCATCGCCGCAGGTCTTGTCCCTGGGGAAGACGGCGGCATCGATCAGCACCACATCGCGTCCGGCGCGCGCGGCCCAGGCCGCCGATGCCGAGCCGGCCGGGCCCGCGCCCACGACCAGCACCTCGGCCTGTGCGGGCAGCGCGTCCCCGCTCGCTGGGGTGACTTCCGGTGAACCCATGCGTTCAATACTGGCACGTGACCCCGGCGGCGCGGGCGCGCGCGGCGCACCGAAAACGGTGTGCCAAAGTGTCTGATACACCGCATAGTGACGGTGTTCATGGGCCATCGGCTGAGGACACGCTAGGTTCTCTACCGTGGGGTCGGACGCATCGGCGGGAGAAGAAATGAGCACATCGGCCGTGAGCGAGGCCAGCGAGCGAGCCATCGACGCTGCCTGCGACGAGAGCACGGTGGTCGCCGGGGTCGACCTCGGCGACACCGACCTCGCCGCGACCGTGCGCGCCGGCCTGGAAGAGGTCGAGAAGCTCTTGGTCGCCGAACTGTCCGACGGCGAGGAGTTCCTCCAAGAGGCGGCGCTGCACCTGGCCAAGGCGGGCGGCAAGCGATTCCGTCCGCTGTTCACCCTGCTGACCGGTCAACTCGGCCCGCGTGCGAGCGACCCCGCACTCGTCACCGCGGGCACCGTCGTCGAACTGGTGCACCTGGCCACGCTGTACCACGACGACGTGATGGACGAGGCCACCGTGCGCCGCGGCGCCCCGAGCGTGAACTCGCGCTGGGGCAACAACATCGCCATCCTGGCCGGCGACTATCTGTTCGCGCACGCCTCGCGCCTGACCTCCACCCTGGGCCCCGACGCCGTGCGGATCATCGCCGAGACCTTCGCCGAGCTGGTCACCGGTCAGATGCGCGAGACCATGGGCGCCCGCGAAACCCAGGACCCGGTCGAGCACTACCTGCGCGTGGTGTGGGAGAAGACCGGTTCGCTCATCGCGGCGGCCGGCCGGTTCGGCGGCACCTTCTCCGGTGCCTCGCTCGACCATGTCGAGCGGCTCGCCCGGCTCGGCGACGCGGTCGGCACCGCCTTCCAGATCTCCGACGACATCATCGACATCTCCTCGGCCACCGAGCAGTCCGGTAAGACCCCCGGCACCGATCTGCGCGAGGGCGTGCACACCCTGCCCGTGCTCTACGCACTGCGCGACGAGGGCGCCGACGGGGACCGGCTGCGCAAGCTGCTCGCCCAGCCGCTGAGCACCGACGCCGAGGTCGAGGAGGCGCTCGAGCTGCTCGGTCGCTCGCACGGCATGGTGCTGGCCAAGGAGAAGCTGCACGGCTACGCCGACCTCGCGCACGCCGAGCTGTCCGCGCTGCCGCAGGGCCCCGCCAACGACGCGCTCGAGCGCCTGGTCCGCTACACCATCGAACGGGTCGGCTGAGCGACCCATCGGTGATCCGGCCCGGAACCTTCCGTTCGCGGCCGTCGTTGACCTCGTGTAATGCCATCGGCAGGTTAGTCGGGATTCGCGCACGCGAATCGGCCGCGACACCTGATTCGATGAGCAGTATGGGTAACGCGCCGGGTACGGGCGAACTCGACGTCGCCGGTACCGCCCGGCGTCAACGGAGACCTTGCGGCAGGCGAGTCTGGCCTGGCTACGCGGAGAGGCGGGACAGTGTATGCGAACGGGCTCAAGACGTTCGGGTTGATGGTCGGGCTTTCGGCGCTGATCGTGTTCGCCGGTGCGATGTTCCGCAGTCCGACGATCCTGATCATCGCCATCCTGCTGGCCGTCGGCATGAACGCGTACGCGTACTTCAACAGCGACAAGCTCGCCTTGAAGGCCATGCACGCGCAGCCGGTGAGCGAGCTGGAGGCGCCGGTCATCTACCGCATCGTGCGGGAGCTGGCGACCACCGCCCGCCAGCCGATGCCTCGGCTCTACATCAGTCCCACCAACGCGCCCAACGCCTTTGCCACCGGCCGTAATCCGCGGCACGCGGCGGTCTGCTGTACCAGCGGCATCCTGCAGATCCTCGACGAGCGCGAGCTGCGGGCCGTGCTCGGTCACGAGCTCTCGCACGTCTACAACCGCGACATCCTCATCTCCTCGGTCGCGGGCGCGCTCGCCGCGGTCATCTCCGGCCTGGCCAACCTGGCCGTCTTCGCCACGGCCTTCGGCGGCAACCGCGACGGTGAGGGCCCGAATTTCTTCGGCGTGCTGCTCGTCTCGCTGCTCGGGCCGATCGCGGCGAGCCTGATCAAGCTGGCCGTATCGCGCTCCCGCGAGTACCAGGCGGACCAATCCGGCGCCGAACTCACCGGCGACCCGCTGGCGCTGGCCTCGGCGCTGCGCAAACTGGAGCGCGGTGTCCAGGCCGCTCCGTTGCCGCCGGAGCCGCAATTGACCGCCCAGTCGCACCTGATGATCGCCAACCCCTTCCGGGTCGGCGAGCGGGCCGCGCGCTGGTTCTCCACTCATCCGCCGATGGCCGAGCGGATCGCCCGGCTCGAGGACATGGCGGGCGGCGGACGCGACTACTGAGCGCGCCGCATTCGTTCACTCGTGCTCGGCCGCCAGTTCGTTCTCGAAGGCACGCAGCGTGTCTACGAAGAGCCTGCGCTGCTCGGCGTCCAGCGGGGTCAGCACCTTGCGCCACGCCCGCGCGCTGCCGCCGAGCCAGTCGTTGACCGACTGTTCGTGCGCGGCGGCGATCGCGACGATGGTGCGCCTGCGATCGGTCTCGTCCGAGCGCCGTTGCAGCACACCCTGCTTGCTCAGATCGCTCACCATCAGGCTTACCGTGGTTGGCGCGATCTCGAGCCGCGCGGCCAGATCGTTGACCGGCATCGGTCCGTCGAAGACCAGGTTCGCCAGCAGCGACAGATGCCGGGGCGCCAGCGAAAACGATTGCAGCTCTTCGGGAACGCGCATCTTCTTCGCTCGTCCGACCACCCGGGGCATGAGCAGCAGCAAACTCCGGACGCTTTCCTCCACCGCCATGCCCGCGTCGGCCCGCCGACCCGTTGACATCTGTAGCCGCCTCTCGTTAGCGCTCGCCGACCAGGCTAGCGCCGGTGCGATCGGTGCCGGATGCGCCGCCGTGCGCCGCGCACCCGCGACGCGTCGCGTCCGGCGTCCGAACCGCCGCCGTCGTTTCGCCGAAATATCAAGTATGCCAACAGATTCGAGAAATCAACTGGGCCGGCGGCCGGGCGTACGCGCAGCGCGTGCGCCGCACCGTGCCGGACGCAGTTCGCCGCGCGGCGAATTCGACCGCATCGCAAGGGATTCACGGGCTGCCCACGAGCTGCTGCGGCTCGCTCGGGCCGCTGGACCTGGAAAAAGAGAAACCCCCGCCGATCAATTGGTGATCGGCGGGGGCTTTCGGTGGCAGGTGTAGGATTCGAACCTACGTAGGCTTTCACCGACAGATTTACAGTCTGCTCCCATTGGCCGCTCGGGCAACCTGCCGTCGCGCGTCTCGGCGCGGAGAGCAGCTTACAACGAACCCGCACCCCGAATGCAAACCGGCTGGCCATCGGCCATGCGGCGGGACTACGAGCGCGCCGCGGGGTAGAACTTAACCGTGACCGGTTGTCCCGGTCGATATGCCGTTGGACCCGCCAGGACAGGAGCGAAGTGTGGCCGATTCGTCTTTCGATGTTGTCAGCAAGGTCGACCGTCAGGAGGTCGACAACGCGCTGCATCAAGCGGAGAAGGAGCTGTCCACCCGCTACGACTTCCGTGGCACCGGCGCCAGCATCCAGTGGTCCGGTGACGACAAGATCGTGCTGAGTGCCGAGGCCGAGGAGCGGGTCAAGGCGGCATTGGACGTATTCAAGGAAAAGCTGATCCGCCGCGATATCTCGCTCAAGGCCTTCGACGCGGGCGAGCCCGTCGCCTCGGGTAAGACGCACAAGATCACCGGCACGCTGGTGCAGGGCATCGACACCGAACACGCGAAGAAGATCACCAAGAAGATCCGCGACGAGGGCCCCAAGGGCGTCAAGGCGCAGATCCAGGGCGAGGAGTTGCGGGTGTCGAGCAAGAAGCGCGACGACCTACAGGCCGTGATCGCGTTGCTCAAGGGTGAGGATTTCGGGATCGCGTTGCAGTTCGTCAACTACCGCTAGGTCGTCGCGGCCGCCCGTTCGGCGGCCGCAAAACGGCTCTGACCACCCGGTTTGGAGTCCGGACCCGAAGGTGTGTAATCTCGTTCAAGACTTCGCCGCGCCGGGGTCGAGTGTTCGGAGCTCGGTGCGGAAGTAGTCATGCCCCCTTAGCTCAGTCGGCAGAGCGTTTCCATGGTAAGGAAAAGGTCAACGGTTCGATTCCGTTAGGGGGCTCGCCGGATTGCCGGTGGTGACCGACTCGGCATCTCCAAGGTTGGGCGCGGCACCAGGCAATGCGACCCCATGGCGGTGTAGCTCAGTCGGTAGAGCAAACGACTCATAATCGTTGTGTCGCCGGTTCAAGTCCGGCCATCGCTACCAAAGACCGATCAGACCATCTGGTTGACCCGAAAGAAGGAATATCGTGGCCGCGAAGTCCACCGATGTCCGGCCAAAGATCACCTTGGCCTGCGAGCAGTGCAAGCACCGCAACTACATCACCAAGAAGAACCGGCGCAACGACCCGGATCGGCTGGAGCTGAAGAAGTTCTGCCCGAACTGCGGCACGCACCGGGGACACAAAGAATCCCGCTAGTCCACCACGCGTGATGCTGCCGCGTGGATCGGCGCCAGGGGCCTGAACCGCTCCCGGCAAATCTCGGAACGTGCCAATGCGAGGGCCGGACACTATGTCCGGCCCTGACGCATTTCACGGTCCGGAGCGGTAAGTGAGTGAGCGCGACCAGAGTTACAGCCGCCAACGCGGTAACGACGGAGCCGAGCGCTTCTACGGCGTAGTCGTTCCGCTCCGCCGACTCCGGGTGACGGGGTCAGATAGGTACAGTCCACCCGTGACAATCAACACCGGTACAGACGAAGCGGTTCAGGCGGACGAGATTTTGGACCCCGCCGCACACGCGGCCGCCATGGTCGGTCACCACTATCGCGTCGACGACTACTACGAGGTCGGCCGCGAGAAGGTGCGCGAGTACGCGCGCGCCGTACAGGACTACCACCCGGTGCACTGGGACGAGGACCTCGCGCAGGAGTACGGCTACGACGGCCTGCTCGCGCCGCTCACCTTCATCTCCCTGGTCGGCATTCTGGCCCAGCGCAAGCTGTTCGAGCAGATCGTCACGGGCTACGACCTGAGTCAGATCATGCAGACCGACCAGATCCTGGAATTCCACCGCCCGATCCGGGTGGGCGATCAGCTGGTCTGCGATGTCTACCTGCATTCGTTCCGGCAGGCCTTCGGCGGCGACATCATCGTCACCAAGAACATCGTCACCGCGCAGAACGACGAACTGGTGCTCACCACCTACACCACGCTGATCGGCCGTAGCGGCGGCGACATCGACCCCAATCTCAACGACGCCGTGCGCAACGTGCTGATGCACGGCATCGGCGAGGACGCGCCGCAGCACCGCCCGCGCGCGATCCAGTCCTCCGTTACGCCGCCGCCGATCGCCTCGGTGCCCGAGGTCACCCCGAGCAAGCGCGCGCTGAGCTTCGACAGCGTCGCGGTCGGCGACGAACTGCCCGCCCGTACCGTCCGGCTCACCCGCGGCGATCTGGTGAACTACGCGGGCGTCTCCGGCGACGCGAACCCGATCCACTGGAGCGACGACGTCATCAAGCTCGTCGGCCTGGACAACGTGGTCGCGCACGGCATGCTCACCATGGGCCTCGGCGGTGGCTTCGTCACCTCGTGGCTCGGCGACCCCGGCGCGGTCAAGGAATACAACGTGCGCTTCACCAGTCCCGTGTATGTGGGGACCGATGAGGCCGCCGAAATCGAATACACCGGTAAGGTGAAGTCCGTGGATCCGGAGACGCGCACCGCGGTCATCGCCATCGTGGCGAAGTCGGCGGGGCGCAAGATCTTCGGGCGCGCGACGGCCACCGTGCAGTTGTCGTGACGGTCAACTGGGGAACCGGTTCTGACCTGGTCGGCTGACCCTGATTAGCTAACGACGCGGCCGGTAACGTACACTCAGGTCTCTGGGGTCACCAGCCGCTGCGCGCTGCTCTGTAGGGCTGGTTCCAGGCGAGTTCGCGAGAACTCGCCGACGGGGCCGGCAACTGCCAAGGCAGCGCGCGTGTCATGTGGTGACACCGGAGTTGTACAACTGAATATCGAACAGTGGTTGGACAGCCAACACGGTCCAACCGAAGGGGCGTAGCTCAACTGGCAGAGCAGCGGTCTCCAAAACCGCAGGTTGCAGGTTCAAGTCCTGTCGCCCCTGCCTTCCGTAGCGACAGCTTGCATGGTCGCTCGAAAGAACCAGCATGCCAGCGACGAAAGGATCGACGTGGTCGACGAGCGGGATACTCGCCACGGCTCGCATGCCGACGACGGCGACGACACCGCCGCGGTGGCTCGGCCCAGCGGCAAGCGATCCGCCCGGCGGACCCGCGGTGCCGCGTCGGACACGGGTTCGATCGCCACGCTCGATCGTCCTTCGTCGCGTAAGGCAGCCAAGACCGATCGGGCCGAGCGCGGCAAGACGGGTAACCCGTTCAAGCGTTTGATCAAGTTCCTGCGTGAGGTTATCGCGGAACTGCGCAAGGTGATCTGGCCCAACCGGAAGCAGATGGTCACCTATACGAGCGTTGTTCTGGTGTTCGTGATTTTCATGGTCGCGTTCATCAGTGGGTTGGATCTGGCGTTCATCAAGGGTGTCAACTGGCTGTTCGGCTAGTAGCTCTACGCCGACGCCGCCAGCCGATCCCGGGGCGGAGACGGGCGGAGCAGTTCCGCCGCGCGCCCGGCCCGGCACGCAGAGGATGTACGTGACGACACAGGAAGCGAGTGCCCCAGTGAGCACCCCGGAGAACGACACACACGACGAGTTCCCGGTCGACGACGCGGTGGCGGAGTCCACCGAGGCCGATCCGACCGTCGAAGACTCCGAGGACGTGGACTCCGAGGTCGCCGAGCCGGCCGCACCCGAAGCTCCTGTCGACGCCGAACCGGCCGACCCGGTCGCCGAGATGAAGGCGGCGCTGCGGCGCGCCCCCGGTGACTGGTACGTCATCCACTCCTACGCCGGTTACGAGAACAAGGTGAAGGCCAACCTCGAGACCCGCGTGCAGAACCTCGACCTCGAGGACTACATCTTCCAGGTCGAGGTGCCGACCGAAGAGGTCACCGAGATCAAGAACGGCCAGCGCAAGAACGTCAACCGCAAGGTGCTGCCCGGTTACATCCTGGTCCGGATGGAACTCAACGACGAGTCGTGGGGCGCGGTGCGCAACACCCCCGGTGTCACCGGTTTCGTCGGCGCCACCTCGCGTCCGTCCCCGCTGACCCTCGACGACGTGGTGAAGTTCCTGGTCCCCGCCGCGCAGCAGAAGAAGGCGCCGGCCGCCGCGGCCGCGAGCACCACCGAGTCCGCCGCCGAATCGGTGGCCAAGCCCGCCATCGAGGTCGATTTCGAGGTCGGCGAGTCGGTGACCGTGATGGACGGCCCGTTCGCGACGCTGCCCGCCAGCATCTCCGAGGTCAATGCCGAGCAGCAGAAGCTCAAGGTGCTCGTCTCGATCTTCGGTCGCGAGACCCCGGTCGAGCTCGGCTTCACCCAGGTTGCGAAGATTTAGACCTGTTACGTCCTGCGCCGGACGCATCCGGTCCGGCCGCGGCTCGCAACACCAGCACTTGCAAAGAGCAAGGAAAACAGACACCTAGGAAAGAAAGATGCCCCCCAAGAAGAAGAAGCTCGCCGGGATCATCAAGCTTCAGATCCAGGCCGGCCAGGCGAACCCCGCCCCTCCGGTGGGTCCGGCGCTCGGTCAGCACGGCGTCAACATCATGGAGTTCTGCAAGGCGTACAACGCCGCGACCGAGTCGCAGCGTGGCAACGTCATTCCGGTCGAGATCTCGGTGTACGAGGACCGGACGTTCGACTTCAAGCTGAAGACCCCGCCCGCCGCCAAGCTGCTGCTCAAGGCCGCCGGTGTGCAGAAGGGCTCGGCTGAGCCGCACCGCAACAAGGTCGCCAAGGTCACCATGGACCAGGTCCGGGAGATCGCCAAGACCAAGCAGGAAGATCTCAACGCCAACGACATCGATCAGGCGGCGAAGATCATCGCGGGCACCGCTCGCTCGATGGGTATCACCGTCGAAGGCTGAGCGAATCCGCTCATGGTGGGAGGGCCGGCCAGGCCCGATAACCACGGCTGAACCAGACAATTAAGGACAGAGAATCATGGCAAAACGAAGCAAGGCGTATCTCGCCGCGGCCGAGAAGGTCGATCGCGACAAGCTGTACTCCCCGCTGGCCGCCGCGCGGCTGGCCAAGGAGACCGCCACCACCAAGACCGACGCGACCGTCGAGGTCGCCGTGCGTCTCGGTGTCGACCCCCGCAAGGCCGATCAGATGGTCCGCGGCACCGTCAACCTGCCGCACGGCACCGGTAAGACCGCCCGCGTCATCGTGTTCGCCGCAGGCGAGAAGGCCGCCGAGGCCGAAGCCGCCGGTGCGGACGCCGTGGGCGCCGAGGATCTGATCGAGCGGATCCAGGGCGGCTGGCTGGACTTCGACGCCGCGATCGCCACCCCGGACCAGATGGCCAAGGTCGGCCGGATCGCGCGTGTCCTCGGCCCGCGCGGCCTGATGCCGAACCCGAAGACGGGCACGGTCACCACCGATGTGACCAAGGCCGTCAACGACATCAAGGGCGGCAAGATCAACTTCCGCGTCGACAAGCAGGCCAACCTGCACTTCGTGATCGGCAAGGCGTCCTTCGACGACGCCAAGCTGGTGGAGAACTACGGCGCCGCGCTGGACGAGATCCTGCGAGTCAAGCCGTCGACCGCCAAGGGCCGCTACCTGAAGAAGGTGACGGTTTCGACGAACACCGGACCGGGCATCCCGGTGGACCCGAACCGCACCCGCAACCTCCTCGACGAGGACGCGTAAGTAGCACCCGAATGAGACCGCAACGGCGGGAACGCGATACGCGTTCCCGCCGTTCGTCATTCCCGGACTAATCCGTCGGCGGCGAGCGTTGCCCGTGAGGTGACCGTTGTCCTGCTGATCTCCGGGAGCACGCGCCGTGCCTCCACCAATTCCGCCGCACTGCGCACGGTGCAGGCGATCGCCCCGGCCGATATCGAAACCCGCTGGTACGACGGACTCGCCGAGCTTCCGGCTTTCAATCCGGACGACGACGGCACCGGGCATCCGTCGGTTCTCGCGCTGCGCGAAGCCCTTTCCGCCGCCGACGCGGTGCTGTTCTGCACGCCGGAGTACGCGGGCACCCTGCCCGGCAGCCTCAAGAATCTGCTGGACTGGACCGTCGGCACCGCCGACCTCTACGAAAAGCCCACCGCCTGGCTGACTGTCGCGGTTCCCGGCCGCGGTGAAGGCGCGATGGCGACCTTGGCCGGCGTGCTCGGTTACGTGGGTGCCGCGGTGAATCCCGGTGTCCCGGCCCGGCTGCCGGTGCTGCGTGAAGACGTCGGCGCGGACGGTCTGGTCGCGGCCGCCGAGTTCCGCACCGGCGCAGCGGATTTGCTCCGGCGACTGGTAGCGCAGACGCAGTGATTCCCGCCCCCGGTTCGGGGACGGGAATCGGCAGGCTGGTCCGGTGTTGTCGGCTCCGGCCTGCGGAAGCGGGGTGCGCGAGAACAGCGGCTGCTATTCGTCGTCGGCCGATTTGCGCCAGCCCAGCAGCACGGATTCGCCGTCCTGCACACCCCAGGGCAGGAAGAGCGCCACGATGACGGCGGCGACTACCACCGCCCCCGCCGCCACCAGCGAGGCGGTGTGCGAACCCTCGAGTGCCGCGGATTTCATTGCGACGATGAGGTTTTCGCGTTGGCTCTCGAAGAACGGCGCGAGCGGGCGTTTGCGGAGTTCCAGCACGCTCAACGGGCTGGCCTCGACCAGGCCCTTTTCCTTCGCGTTCATCAGGGTGGTCGGGATCGCCTCGAGCCGGGCGCTGATCCGGGTCGTGTAGTACGAGGCCACGATCGAGCCGAGTACCGCGACACCGAGGGTGCCGCCGATCTCGCGGGTGGTGTCGTTGACCGCCGAGCCCGCGCCCGCCTCGTCCAACGGCAAAGCGCCCATGATGGATTCAGTGGCGGGTCCCTGCGTGATGGCCAGGCCGAGCGCCATGAAGATCATCGAGGGCAGCACGTCGGTGACATAACTGCTGTCGACGTCCACCTGCCCGCCCAGGTACAGCCCGAGTCCGGTGATCAGCAGGCCGGTCACGATGACCGGCGTGGTGCCGACCTTCTGCGCGAGCATCGTGGCAATGGGCGCGCCGAGGGCGACCGAGAAAGCGAAAGGCAATGAGGCGATACCGAATTCGAGCGGTGTGTATTCGCGGACGCCCTGGAAATACTGCGTGATCAGGAACAGGAAGCCGAACATCGAAAAGTAGCCGATGGCAATGGCAAGGGCGGGCATCGAGAAACGGCGATTGCGGAACAGGCGCATATCGAGAATCGGTGCGCGGGTGCGCAATTCCCATGCGATGAAGGCGGCGAGCAGGACGACGCCCAAGGCGGCCGTCCCGAGGGTGATCGTCGAGAGCCAGCCGTTGCGCGGTCCCTCGATGATCGCCCACACGACCAGCGTGATGCCGGTGATGGACAAGACGATGCCGAGCAGGTCGAGCTTGCCGACCTGTGCCGCACGCGATTCCGGCACCCATTTGAGCGTCGCGGCCAGCGCGATCGCGGCCACCGGCACATTGATCCAGAAGACCGAGTGCCAGGAGAACTGGGTGAGCAGCCAGCCGCCGGAGATCGGCCCGATGGCGATGGCGAATCCGGCGACCGCGGTCCAGGCCGCGATGGCGAGCGCGCGCTCGCGCTTCTCGGTGAAGATGTTGATGATCAGCGCGAGGGTGGCGGGAAAGACCGCGGCGGCGAAGATGCCCATGGCGGCGCGCGCGGCGATGACCTGGGTCATGGACTCCGACAGCGCGCCCGCGACCGACATGACGGCCACGCCGACCAGGCCGATCATCATCACGCGGCGGCGACCGTAGCGGTCGCCGAGATTGCCGAAGGCCAGCAGCAGGCCGGCGAAGGTCAGGGTGAACGCGTCGACAACCCATTGCAGGCTGCTGACACCGGCCGAGAGCTGCACCCCGATGGACGGTAGCGCCACGTTGACCAGGGTGTTGTCGAGCATGACCAACAGTTCGGCCGTGCAGATTACGGCAAGGGCGAGAAAGCGCTGGTGACGTCGTTCCAGCAGCATCGGTGGATCGACTATGGAGGTTGCCATAGTTCAGCAGTCAAGCAGGTTGCTGTCACTCTGCGTAACACTTGCGGGGAGCGATATCCGCCACATTGTTGAACCATTTGTGAGCTGGCGCACAAAAGAATCGGTGCGTTATCGCACGGCGTTCACCCTGTTCGACAACTGTGGCCACCCCGTTTTGGCAGATGGTGGGTGGTCCGGGTACATTGAACGGCAGTCATCGACATGTTCGATTGCTACCCAATCCGTTCTACCGAAGACCGTTGGTCGTCGAGCCCGCATGGGTTCGATCGAAGGTCCGGCGACATTGCCGGCGGCCCACGCAGGGAGAACCGAGGCTGGGGAACCCGATTCGGGCCATCGCGCCGGGATCGATGATTCCTGTTGCGCCCCGGAACGCCTTGCGTCCGGGGCGTTTGTTTTGTCGCCGTGCCCCTGATCGGTAGTTCGTAACGAACCGACCATCAGAGAGGAGGCGAAGTATGGCGAAACCCGAGAAGGTCACCGCGGTCGAGGAGATCGCGGAGCAGTTCAAGAGCTCGACGGCCACCGTTGTCACGGAATACCGTGGCCTTTCGGTCGGCAAGCTCACCGAGCTGCGGCGTGCGCTCGGCGCCGGAGCCACGTACTCCGTCGCCAAGAACACCCTGGTCAAGCGTGCCGCCGCCGAGGCGGGCGTGGAAGGTCTCGACGAGCTGTTCGTCGGCCCGACCGCGATCACCTTCATCAGCGGTGAGCCCGTCGACGCCGCGAAGGCCCTCAAGACCTTCGCGAAGGACAACAAGGCGCTCATCATCAAGGGCGGCTACATGGACGGCGCCGCGCTGTCCGTTGCCGAGGTCGAGAAGATCGCCGACCTGGAGTCCCGCGAGGTCCTGCTGGCCAAGCTGGCCGGCGCGATGAAGGGCAACATGGCCAAGGCCGCCGGTCTGTTCAACGCTCCCGCCTCGCAGGTGGCCCGCCTGGCCGCCGCGCTCGTGGAGAAGAAGCAGGCCGAATCCGGTGGCGAAACCGCTGCCGCTGAATAACCCCTGCGGGGTGATTCGCGCGCGATTCGCCCTCGACGACAACAACTACCGAAAGGAACAACATCATGGCCAACGTTGACGAACTGCTCGAGACCTTCGGCAGCATGACCCTGCTCGAGCTGTCGGACTTCGTGAAGAAGTTCGAGGAGAAGTTCGAGGTCACCGCGGCTGCTCCGGTCGCCGTCGCCGCCGTGGGTGGCGCTGCCGCTCCGGCCGACGCCGCCGAGGAGCAGGACGAGTTCGACGTCATCCTCGAGGGTGCCGGCGACAAGAAGATCCAGGTCATCAAGGTGGTCCGCGAGATCGTCTCCGGCCTGGGCCTGAAGGAAGCCAAGGACCTGGTCGAGGGCGCCCCGAAGCCGATCCTGGAGAAGGTCGCCAAGGACGCCGCCGAGGCTGCCAAGGCGAAGCTGGAAGAAGCCGGCGCCAAGGTCTCGGTCAAGTAATTCCGACCGTTTTACGCCGACGGGCGGTCCCCTCTTGGGGGCCGCCCGTTTTGCTATTCGCGAAGCCCTTCGCCAACAATGCGGAAATTGCGAGTGAAACGAGGTTACTCTTCAGTCAGGTTGGGCTGTGCGCCGTCTCGGTCATGAGATACAGTGGCCGAACCCACTGTGACGTGACACACCGCGGAACCCAGCACGCGGTTCGCCGGTGGGCTGCTCGCTGAATAATTCTGGAGGTTGGCGTGGGCGTCGAGGTCAGGACCGAGGGTGTTACGAAGTCCTTCGGTTCGCAGCGAATTTGGCAGGACGTCTCCCTGACGCTGCCGTCCGGTGAGGTCAGCGCCCTGCTCGGCCCGTCGGGTACGGGTAAGTCGGTGTTCCTGAAGTCGCTGATCGGACTGCTGCGCCCGGAGCGCGGCTCGATTTATATCGGCGATACCGACATCACCACCTGCTCCAACAAGGAGCTCTACGAGATCCGCAAACTTTTCGGCGTGCTGTTCCAGGACGGCGCGCTGTTCGGCTCGATGAACCTCTTCGACAATGTCGCGTTCCCGTTGCGTGAGCACACGAAGAAGTCCGAGTCCGAGATCAAGAAGATCGTCATGGAGAAGCTCGAGCTGACCGGTCTGCTCGGCGCCGAGGGCAAGCTGCCCGGCGAGATCTCCGGCGGTATGCGCAAGCGCGCGGGGCTGGCCCGCGCCCTGGTGCTCGATCCGCAGATCATCCTCGTCGACGAGCCGGACTCCGGCCTCGACCCGGTCCGCACCTCGTACCTGAGCCAGCTGCTGATCGATATCAACGCACAGATCGACGCCACGATTCTGATCGTCACGCACAACATCAACCTGGCCCGCACCGTGCCGGACAACATCGGCATGCTGTTCCGTCGCCAGCTGGTCATGTTCGGCCCGCGCGAGGTGCTGCTCACCTCCGAGGAGCCGGTGGTCAAGCAGTTCCTCAACGGCCGCATGCAGGGCCCGATCGGCATGTCCGAGGAGAAGGACGAGGCCCAGATGGCGCGCGAGCAAGCGATGTTCGACGCGGGTCATCACCACGGCGGCGCCGAAGAGGTCGAGGGCATCATCCCGCAGATGCAGGCGACCCCCGGCATGCCGGTGCGGCAGGCCGTGCTGCGCCGCAAAGAGCGCGTCCGCGAGATCATGCACACCCTCCCGCACGCGGCTCAGGTCGCGATTCGGGAGTCACTTGCGCAGAACGACGATACGCAGGTGATGGCCTATAACAACAGCGACCTCGGTAGCTACCAGGGCGGCGCGTACGACGCCACCACTCGACCAAACCCAACTAACGGGTAACATCTGCGATCGTGAATTCCTCCCTGGCGCGATTGCGGACTCCACTGGAGTCGGGGTTCGGCCAGGCCGGCAACATCTTTGCGCTGTTCGTCGATGTGCTGCGCAAGGCGTTCCGCCGGCCGTTCGAGTGGCGGGAGTTCATCGAGCAGTCGTGGTTCATCGCGAGTGTCTCGATCCTCCCCAGCGCACTGGTGGCTATCCCGTTCGGCGCCGTCGTCGCCTTGCAGACCGGCTCGCTGATCAAGCAGCTCGGTGCCGAATCGTTCACCGGCGCAACGAGTGTGCTCGCCACCGTGCAGCAGGCCGCCCCGGTGGTCACGGCGTTGATCATCGCGGGCGCGGCGGGCTCGGCGGTGGCAGCGGACCTCGGCTCGCGCACCATCCGCGAAGAGATCGACGCGCTCGAGGTGCTCGGCATCGACCCGGTGCGCAAGCTGGTTGTGCCGCGGGTGCTCGGCATGACGCTGGTCGCGCTGCTGCTCAACGGTCTGGTCTCGGTGGTCGGCATCGCGGGCGGCTACTTCTTCAACGTGCTGTTGCAGGGTGGCACCCCCGGTGCCTACCTGGCCTCGTTCTCCGCGCTGGCGCAGCTGCCCGACCTCTGGATCGGCGAGATCAAGGCGCTGATCTTCGGCCTGATCGCCGGTGTGATCGCCGCGTACAAGGGGTTGCATCCCAAAGGGGGCCCGAAAGGAGTAGGTGACGCGGTGAACCAATCCGTGGTGATCACGTTCTTGGTGCTGTTCTTCGTGAACCTCATCCTGACGCTGGTGTACCTGCAGGTCGTCCCGGCCAAGGGCGCCTGACCGGTGGCCACTCAGTACCGCAACCCCGCACTCGCCAAATCGCTTCGCCGGGCGGGAAATATCGCACGATCGCCGCTGCAGGTGATCGATCGGGCGGGCGAGCAGATGTCGTTCTACTCGCGCGCCATCGCCTGGATTCCGCGCACCGCCGTGCACTACCGCAAGGAGGTCATGCGGCTGCTCGCCGAGGTGACCTTCGGCAGCGGTGCGCTGGCCGTGATCGGCGGCACCATCGGCGTCATCGTGTTCATGTCCGGATCGGTCGGCGTCGTGGTCGGTCTGCAGGGCTTCAAGGCGCTCGACGCGCTCGGCAGCTCCGTGCTCACCGGTTTTCTCACCGCCTACATCAACACTCGCGAGATCGCGCCGCTGGTCGCGGCTTTGGCGCTCTCGGCGACGGTGGGCTGTGGTTTCACCGCGCAGTTGGGCGCGATGCGGATCTCGGAGGAGATCGACGCGCTCGAGGTGATGGCGGTGCCCGGCGTGCCGTTCCTGGTCACCACCCGGGTGATCGCCGGCTTCCTCGCGGTGATCCCGCTCTACATCGTCGGCCTGCTCGGCACCTTCCTGGCCTCCCGGATGATCAGCATCTGGTTCAACGGGCAGTCCAGTGGTTCCTACGACCACTATTTCAGTTTGTTCCTACCACCTGAGGACGTGCTCTATTCGTTCCTCAAGGTGCTGGTCTTCGCCTTCGTGATCATCATGGTGCACTGCTACTACGGCTTCCACGCCACCGGCGGACCCGCGGGCGTCGGTGTCGCGGTCGGGCGCGCGGTGCGCGCGGCGATCGTGCTCGTGAATGTCCTCGACTTCTTCCTGAGCCTGGCGATCTGGGGGACCACCACGACCGTGCGGGTGGCGGGATGAACCGGGTGCAGCTGTGGCGCTCGACCGAGAAGCTGCGGGTGCGGTTGCTCGGCATCGCCTTTTTCGTGGTGGTCGCGCTGTTCCTGGCGACCACCGTCGCGATCTACAACAAGCAGTTCGTGAAGACCGTCGACGTCGACCTGATCACCGACAGCGTGGGCAACGCGCTGACCAAGAACGCGGACGTGAAGGTCCGCGGCATCACGGTCGGCGAGGTGCGCTCCAGCCATTCCGACAACGGCAAGGTGACCCTGAATCTCGCCATCCAACCGGACAAGGCCGAGCAGATCCCGTCCAACGCCACCGCGCGGCTGCTGCCCAAGACCCTGTTCGGCGAGCGGTACGTGGATCTGATGATCCCTGCCGAGCGCAGCGCGACGCATCTGAGCAACGGTGTGACGCTGCAGCAGGACAAGAGCGGCAACGCGATCGAGTTGAGCAAGCTGCTCGACGATCTGATGCCGCTGCTGCAGGCGATCCCGCCGCAGGATCTCGCGGCAACCCTCGGCGCCCTCTCCCAGGCGCTGTCCGGTCAGGGGCTCGCGCTCGGCGCGAGCGTGGACCAGCTGGACACCATCTTCGCCGAGGTCAACGGGGTATTGCCGGATCTGCAGGACGATCTGCGCAGCTTCGCCACGGTGGCCGCGACCTACTCCGACGCGGCGCCGCAGCTGGTGCAGGCGCTGGACAACCTGCGCACCACCAACGCGACCATCGTGCAGCGCCGCTGGGACATCGACTCGCTGTACGCCGTGCTGACGCCGACCTCGTCGGACACCGCCGACTTCCTGGTGGCCAACCGCGACAACATCATCGACCTCGCCGCCGACTCGCGTCCGCTGCTCGAGGACCTGGCCACCTACTCGCCGACCTTCCCGTGCGCGATGGCCAACTTCGCGCAGCTCAAGCCGCGTATCGACAAGATTCTCGGCAAGGGTGAGGCGCAGCCGGGTTCGCGGGTGACCATCGAGCTGACCAACAACCGCGGCAAGTACCTGCCGAACCAGGACGAGCCGCGGTGGCTGGATACCCGTGGGCCGTGGTGCATTCCGGAGAAGCCGCTCGGCGTCGATCCAGGGCAGTACACCACCGGTGGCCCGAGCAACGACGGCTCCTATGCCGTGCCGAGCCGCAACCCCGGTGAGGTCGGCGCGGGCCAGATGTCGCCGCCGCAGTACGGGGTCTACCCGGCTGGTCACGTGCCGACCATCGCGGGCTCGCCCATGGAGCAGCAGTCGCTGGGCGCGATTTACGGTGCGGCCCAAGGTGTTTCGCCTGATCAGGTGCCGAGCTGGGTGACCAGGGCTGGTGCGCCCGCGTTCCGCGGCAGCGAGGTGAGCGTGCGATGAACGCGATCAAGCAGCAGTTACGGGGCCTGGGCGGGCCGCTGACCAAGTTGGTCATCTTCGTCATCGTGACGTTGTTCGCGACGACGGTGCTCGCGCTGTCCATCGCGAACTACAGCGGCGGCGGCACCGCGTTCAAGGCCAGGTTCACCGACGTCACCTCGCTGAACAAGGGTGACGAGGTGCGCATCGCCGGTGTGCGGGTCGGCAAGGTCACCGGCGTCTCGATCGTGGACAAGCGCCTGGCCGAGGTGGAATTCGAACTCACCGACCGGGATTGGCTGCCCGCCTCGACCATCGCCACCATCCGGTACCGCAACCTGGTCGGCCAGCGCTACATCGCGCTCGAGCAGGGCGCGGGCGAGCAGGGGCGCAAGCTCAACAAGGGCGGCACCATCGGACTGGAGAACACCCGTCCGGCGCTCAACCTCACCACGCTGTTCAACGGCTTCCGTCCGCTGTTCCGGACGCTGACCGCCGACGACGTGAACAAGCTCTCGTTCGAGATCATCCAGGTGTTCCAGGGTGAGCAGGGCACCATCCACGATCTGGTGACCACCACGGCGAGCCTGACCAACAAGATCGCGGACAAGGACGCCGTGATCGGGGAGCTGGTGCGCAACCTGACCGCGGTGCTCGACACCGTGAACAAGCGCGACGATCAGTTCGATCAGCTCATCGTCAATACCGAGGCGCTGGTCAGCGGGCTGGCCGCGGAACGCGACACCATCGGCCGCTCGGTGACCTCGCTGGGCAACCTGGCCTCGGCCACCGGCGACCTGCTGGTTCCGGTGCGTCCGACGCTGCAGGGTTCGATCGCCGGCCTCAGCCAGCTCACCGGCACGCTCAACGAGCGCAAGGACGAGGTCGACGAGGCGCTGACGAATCTGCCGATCAAGATGGAAAAGCTCGGGCGCGTAGGCAGTTACGGCTCCTGGTTCCAGTTCTACCTGTGCGGCATCGACATCGTGGTCGGGCCGGGCGCGGTGGACGCGCCCCAGCTCAACCTGCCCGCCGGGTTGCCGACGATCAACCAGCCGCTGTACACCAACGCCGCGCCGCGCTGCTCCGGGAAGGCCCGCTGATGGACGACCGCGTATTGCTCGGACGCCGCAGCCCCGCCTTCATGGGGGTGCTCGGCCTGGTGCTGGTGCTGCTGGTGACCATGTCGGCCTTCTTCCTGGACCGGCTGCCGATCATCGGCGCTGGTACCAAGTACACCGCCGAGTTCTCCGAGGCGGCGGGCCTGAAGAAGGGCAACGAGGTCCGCATCGCGGGCGTCAAGGTCGGCGCGGTGGACGACGTGCGACTCGACGGCGCGAAGGTGCTCGTCGATTTCCGTACCCAGAACGCCTGGATCGGCAGCGAGACCACCGCCTCGATCCAGATCAAGACGGTGCTCGGGCAGAAGTACCTGGCACTGGACCCGAAGGGTTCCGCCACAGCGGACCCGAGCAAGCCGATTCCGTTGTCGCGCACCGTTGCTCCGTACGACGTGGTGGACGCGTTCACCGACGCCGCGAAGAACATCGACCAGATCGACACCGCGCAGCTGGCCACCAGTATGCGGGTGCTCTCCGACGCGTTCGCGACCACGCCGCCGGAGATCCGCGGCTCGATCGACGGCGTCGCCCGGCTCTCCGAGACGCTGGCCAAGCGCGACGAGGAGCTCAAGAAGCTGTTCGCGGCGACCAGGCAGACCACCCAGGTGCTGGCCGATCGCAACGCGGAATTCGAGCGGCTGCTCAGCTCGGGCGGCCAACTGCTTGCCGAACTCAATATCCGCCAGCAGGCCATCGCCCAGCTGCTCGACGGGGCCAAGACGGTCTCCGCCGAGCTCACCGCCCTGGTGCACGACAACGAGGAGCAGATCGGCCCGGCGCTGAAGAACCTGCGCGGCTCGATCGATCTGCTGAATGCCAACCAGCAGAACATCTCCAAGACCTTGGAGCTCGCGGCGCCGTTCTACGGGATCTATGCCAACGTGCTCGGCACCGGCCGCTGGTTCGACGCGGTGATCGTGAACCTGCTCCCGCCCGCGCTGCCCGACATTCCCGGCAACCGTCCGCCGATCCGCGACATGGGAGGTAACTGACATGGCGGATCGGCTGACCGCACTGCGGAATTCGAGCAGGCCGACCAAGGTCGCGATCGCGCTCGTGCTGGTCGCGGTGCTGATCGTGGTCGGGGTGCTGTGGTGGCTGTTCGACCGGATGACCACCACCAAGATCACCGCGTACTTCGATCGCTCGGTGGGCATCTACGAGGGTTCGGACGTGCGCATCCTCGGCGTTCCGGTCGGCTCGGTGGATTCGGTCGAGCCGCAGGGCGACCAGGTCAAGATCGTGATGAGCGTCGAGCGCCGCTTCGACGTGCCCGCCGACGCGCGGGCCGCGCAGATCACGCCCTCGATCGTGTCCGATCGGTATATCCAGCTCACCCCCGTCTACACCGGTGGGCCGAAGATGTCGCGCACCGCGACCATTGCGCGCGATCGCACGGTCACCCCGGTCGAGGTCGATCAGCTGTACAAGAGCATTACCGAACTCTCGGATGCGTTGGGGCCCAACGGTGCCAACAAAGAGGGCGCGGTCAACGACCTGGTCCGCACCGGCGCGGCGAACCTCGACGGCAACGGCGAGGCGCTGGCCAACAGCCTCACCCAGCTGTCCAAGGCGGCCAAGTACCTCTCCGACGCGCGCGGCGACATCTTCGACACGGTCAAGAACCTGCAGACCTTCGTGACCATGCTGGCCGAGAACGACGCGCAGGTGCGCCAGTTCAATGTGCAACTCGCCGATCTGTCGACCTTCCTCGCCGGTGAGCGCGACGATCTCGGCGCCGCGCTGAACCTGCTGTCGGTCGCGCTGGGTGACATCGCCCGGTTCATCGACAACAACCGCGAGCTGATCGCCAGCAACGCCGAGGGTTTGACCACGCTCACCGAGACGCTGGCCAAGCAGCGCGACGATCTGGCCGCGGCGCTGCCCGTGCTGCCGGTGGCGCTGAGCAACCTGATCAACATCCACAACGCCGAGTCCGGCACCCTCGACATGCGCGCCAACTTCACCGACCTGCAGGATCCGTTCGGGGTGATGTGCAAGCTGGTCGACGTGTCCAAGCTGCGGCCGGGTGATCCGCAGTTCGAGGCGCTCGGCAGGCAGATGCGCCCGATCCTCGAGCACTGCCAGGAGATCTCCGACCAGATCACCGCCGGGGTGAAGACGCCGACGCTGATCCTGCCGTTCGGCATTCTCAGCGGGGACAACCAGCAGCGCGCCCCGGTACCGGGCACGGTGCCCGGCGCGCCGTCGGACCGGGTGCCGCCGTCCCAGGGAGGAGCGCGGTGAGTCGCCGAATCCGTTCTGTGGCAAGGGGATTGGGCGCCGTGGTGGCCGTCGGGCTGACCGCTGTGCTGGTCACCTCGTGCGCGTCCGACGGCATCTACAGCGTCCCACTGCCCGGCGGCGCCGATGTCGGCGAGCATCCGATGCGCATCGACATCCAGTTCGACGACGTGCTCGACCTGGTGCCGCAGTCCGCGGTCAAGGTGGAGGGTGTGCCGGTCGGGCGGGTCGAGGACATCACCATCGGCAAGGACCAGTGGACCGCGACGGTGCGCACCGTGGTGAACGCCGCGGTGGATCTGCCGGACAACGCGCACGCCGAAGTGCGGCAGTCGAACCTTTTGGGCGAGAAGTTCATCGAGCTGTCCAAGCCCGCCGATCCGGCCGCCGCGAAGCTGCGCGACGGATCGGTGATCACGGTCGACCGCACCAGGCACGCCACCGAGATCGAGCAGGTGCTCGGCGCGATGTCGTTGCTGCTCAACGGTGGTGGCGTCGCTCAGCTGCAGCCGATCGTCACCGAATTGAACAAGACCCTCGGCGGTCGCGAGGAGCGGGTGCGTTCGCTGCTCGACCAGGCGAACACCCTGATCAAGGGACTCGACGATCAGGTCGACGACATCACGCGGGCGCTCGACGGTCTCGATGTGCTGAGCAGCCGGGTCAGTCAGCAGACCGAGCAGATCGGCAAGGTGCTCGACGAACTGCCCGAGGGCGTGAAGATTCTCGAGCAGCAGCGCCCGCAGCTCATCGGCCTGCTGACCCAGCTGGATCGGGTGGGGCAGGCCGGCTTCGACGTGCTCAACCACTCGAAGGACGACCTGATCCGCGACCTGACCTCGCTGCGCCCGACGCTGCAGGAGCTCGGTAAGGCCGCACCGGACCTGGTCACCGCGTTCCCGCTGATCCCGACCTATCCGTTCCCGGACTCCACGCTGGAATCCACCTTCGGCGGCTCGGTCAACACCTGGCTGTCGGTGGATCAGCAGATCGGCGTCACGCTCAGCAATCTTGGTGTGGGCAAACCGAATCCGGAGTACATCCCGCCTGCCTTCGGCCCGCCGGTGCCGGTGAACCCGACCAACCCGTACTACAACGGGAACGGCCCGCGTTCGGGCTGGCCGACGATCTCGATCCTGCCGCTGCCGCCGAACATGGCCCAGCCGCCCGCACCGGGCGTGCCGCCGAACCCGGTAGGAGCGATTCTGGAGCAACTCGGAGTGGGTGGTCCGCGATGACGAAATTGGTGCGCTGGCAGCTGCTCGCGTTCGTGGTCGTCGCGGTGGTCGGCGTGGTGTTCGTCGGTGCCAAGTACATCCGGCTCGATCACATGCTCGGCTTCGGTCAGTACGGCGTGAAAGTGCAGGCAGACCAGACCGGCGGCATCTACAAGGGCGCCGAGGTGACCTACCGCGGCGTGCCGGTCGGCCGGGTCGGGACCCTGGAGCTCACCGGCGACGGCGTGCTGATGCACCTGATCATCGATTCGGATTCACCGAAGATCCCCGCCTCGGCGAAGGCCGTGGTGGCCAACCGTTCGGCGATCGGTGAGCAATACGTCGACCTGCAGCCCGACAGCGACGCGGGACCGTACCTGCACGACAATTCGGTGATCACCTCGGCGAGCACGCCGGTGCCGGTGCAGCAGCTGGTCGCCAGCGTGGACACCTTCACCCGCTCGGTCGACCTGGCCGCGCTGAACACCACCGTGCGCGAGCTCGGCAAGGCGTTCAACGGCAAGGGCGACGACCTGCAGGTCTTCGTCGATTCGCTGAACAAGTTCACCACCACGTTCAACGAGACGCTGCCGCAGACGATTCAGCTGATCCGCGACGGCAGGGTCGCGCTCGGTACCCAGGCCGAGCAGTCCGACGCGATCCGTGAGTTCAGCGACGGCCTGGACAAGCTGACCGCGCAGCTGCGCTCCAGCGACCCGGATATCCGCAGGCTGATCGGTACCGGAAAGGACGCGGGCCAGCAGATCGGCGCGCTGTTGCAGGAGAGCGGCAGCGCGCTCACCCAGGACCTGGGCAACCTGCGCCAGCTGCTGCTGGCGATCTCACCCAAGTTCTTCGCGATCCGCCCGCTGCTGCAGATGATCCCGCAGCTCTCGATCGGCGGTTCGGCCACCGCGCCCGGCGACGGTACTACGCACTTCGGGCTCGTGCTGGAAACCAACAATCCGCCCGCCTGTACTGTCGGCTACGAGGGAACGCAGCGGATCCTCGAGGAGATGAAGGCGCAAAACCCCGACTTCGACGACACCCGCGACGAGTTCCCCTTCAACAAGGATGCGAAATGCCTTGTTCCGCAGGGCAATCCGACCGCCGTGCGCGGTGGTGAGCGGGCCGGGCTCGCCGATCCGAACATCGTGCAGCCCTGGGACAACGTCCCCAAGACCGATCCGGAACGGCTCGACCTGAGCCCGATCGCCGTGCAGATGGCAACCCTGATGGGCGTTACGCCGAAGCGGTGACAGGACCGACGACGTTAGGTGAATGAACGAGTGAGCGAAGCGAAGGAATCGTCGAGGCGTAGTCGTGGCTGAGCAGGACACGGCGAGTGAGGCGGAGCGCACAACGGGTGCCGCCGAGACCGCCGTGGCGGCGAAGCAGGACCGGGACCAGGCCGAACCGGCCGGTTCGGGGCGCTGGCGCACCCTCGTGCTGGCCGGGTCCGCGGTCTTGGCGCTCGTCGCACTGGTCGCGGCGGTCTGGTTCGGTGCGGGCTGGATTCGTGCCGCGGTCAGCGACGCACCGCGCGCCGACGCCAGGGACAACGCGCTCGATGCCGCCCGGCAGGCCGCGCTCAACATGACCTCGATGAATCTCGACGACGTGCCGGGTTCGCTCGCGCTGGCGCGTTCCTCGATGACCGGCGCGCTGCTCGAATCGGCGGAGAAGAACAAGGATCAGGCCGAGACGCTCGCGAAGCAGACCAACGTCGGCATGACCTCCAAGGTGCTCGGCGCGGCCGTGACCACGTTGAACAGCGAGAAGGACAAGGCGTCCGCGCTGGTGGTGCTGCAGGTGACCGAGCACGGCAAGGACAAGCCGCCCGCGGAGTACCGCTACACCTGGAACGTCGACGTCGCGAAGACAGGCGAGGTGTGGAAGGCCGAGCAGATCTCCTCGTTGAGCCAGCCGGTGCTGCTCAGCGGTGGGCAGGGCCAATCGCCGCAGCCACCGGCGGGGGCGCAGCCGCCCGCCGAGCAGCCGCCCGCCGAGCCGAAACCGGGATCGTAGGAGCGACGACACATGACCTCTCGTAAACCGGTCAACCGGCTCACACCCAAGCGGCGACCCGGCACCGAACCGCAACGGACCAGCTCCGCCGCGACGCCGCGTAACACCGCGATCCGCAAGCCACGCGTATCGGGTACCGCGCGCCCGGTCGGCAAGCGGCAGGCCCGCACGCAACAGCGTCCCGAACCCACGCGCACGAGTCCGTCCCGGGTTCGCGCGCCACGCGCGGGCCGCTCGTTCTGGACGTGGGTCGCCGGCTGCCTGATCGCCGCGGTGCTGCTCGGCGGCTTCGCGGTGCTCGCCGCGTTTCGCCCCGGTGTCGACGACTCGAACAGGGCGTTTGTCGACAACAAGACCACCGAAGAGGTGCGGGCCGCCGCCGAGCATGCCTTGCGGACCGTCTACGCCTACGACGTGAAGAACATCGACGGCTACCGGGACGCGGCCAAGCAGGTGCTCACCGGCAAGATGCTCGCCGATCTCGACAAATACGCCGACACCACCATCTCGGCCGTGAAGCAGGCGCAGACCAGCGCCGATGCCAAGGCCGACCCGATCGGGGTGACCTTGCTCGCCGACGACCGGGCCGAGCTGCTGGTCAACCTCGTGGTCAGCGCGACGAAAAACGGTGTGGCGCAGCAGAGCGTCGCAGGTCCGATCGTGCTGCACATGCAGAAGGTGGGCGAGCGCTGGCTGGCCAGCGACATCGTCGACCAGTGATCGGGTCGCTCTCGCGCCTACTTGACGAGTTTCGCCCGACCAGTCACGCTATTCACAAGAGTGGCAGCTGTTTCTCGGCGGGCAGGAGTGAAGCGACCCGGGAAACGTCACTGTGGCTCCCCGGCGCCCCGTCGTCCTCGACGCAGCCAGCGATTCGGACGCGGCGCGCCAGCCACGTGAATGTGCGCACGGGTGGTAGGTTGACGCCCCCGTGACGATTGGTGTATGGTTGGACGTTGCGCTGGCTGCCTCCTGTCCATACCTCGATTTGCACACGTAAGTTCCACCTTCCGGTGTTACTTCCGTTGTTGCCTGTTCGGGTTTTGTTTGGGTCGTAACCAGCGGAATTCGTAGCAGACAAGCGACGGTCGCGGACCACCACGCGACGCGCGTGAGGTGCTGGAAGGACGCATCTTGGCAGTCTCCACCCAGACCAAGGCAGTTGCCGGAATCCCCGGAGCCCCGTTGCGGGTGTCTTTCGCGAAGATCCGTGAACCCTTGGAGGTGCCCGGACTTCTCGATCTACAGACGGACTCATTTGCATGGTTGATCGGTTCGCCGTCATGGCGTGAAAAAGTTGCCGCGCGCGGCGACGTCGGGCTAGTCGGGGGACTCGAGGAGGTGCTCGAGGAGCTCTCGCCGATCGAGGACTTCTCCGGCTCGATGTCCCTGTCTTTCTCTGATCCTCGGTTCGAAGAGGTCAAGGCCTCGATCGACGAGTGCAAAGACAAGGACATGACCTACGCGGCGCCGCTGTTCGTCACCGCGGAGTTCATCAACAACAACACCGGTGAGATCAAGAGCCAGACGGTCTTCATGGGTGACTTCCCGATGATGACCGACAAGGGCACGTTCATCATCAACGGCACCGAGCGCGTCGTCGTCTCGCAGCTGGTCCGCTCGCCGGGTGTCTACTTCGACCACTCGGTCGACAAGGCCACCGAGAAGGACCTGCACAGCGTGCGCGTCATTCCGTCGCGTGGCGCGTGGCTGGAGTTCGACGTCGACAAGCGCGACACCGTCGGTGTGCGCATCGACCGCAAGCGTCGTCAGCCCGTCACCGTGCTGCTCAAGGCCCTCGGCTGGACGACGGAAGAGATCGTGGAGCGCTTCGGCTTCTCCGAGATCATGATGTCGACCCTGGAGAAGGACAACACCGCCGGTCAGGACGAGGCGCTGCTGGACATCTACCGCAAGCTGCGTCCGGGCGAGCCGCCGACCAAGGAGTCCGCGCAGACCCTGCTGGAGAACCTGTTCTTCAAGGAGAAGCGCTACGACCTCGCCCGCGTGGGTCGCTACAAGATCAACAAGAAGCTCGGCATCCACCTCGGCGAGCAGGTCACCGGCTCGGTGCTGACCAAGGAAGACATCGTCTCCACGATCGAGTACCTGGTCCGGCTGCACGCGGGCGACCGCGTGATGACCGCCCCCGGCGGCGAAGAGGTCCCGGTCGAGATCGACGACATCGACCACTTCGGCAACCGTCGTCTGCGTACCGTCGGCGAGCTGATCCAGAACCAGATCCGGGTCGGCCTGTCCCGGATGGAGCGCGTGGTCCGCGAGCGGATGACCACCCAGGACGTCGAGGCGATCACGCCGCAGACCCTGATCAACATCCGCCCGGTCGTCGCCGCGATCAAGGAGTTCTTCGGCACCTCCCAGCTCTCGCAGTTCATGGACCAGAACAACCCGCTCTCGGGTCTGACCCACAAGCGCCGTCTCTCGGCGCTCGGCCCGGGTGGTCTGTCCCGTGAGCGCGCCGGCCTGGAAGTGCGCGACGTGCACACCTCGCACTACGGCCGCATGTGCCCGATCGAGACCCCGGAAGGCCCGAACATCGGCCTGATCGGTTCGCTGTCGGTGTACGCGCGGGTCAACCCGTTCGGCTTCATCGAGACGCCGTACCGCAAGGTGGTCGACGGCAAGGTCACCGACGAGGTCAAGTACCTCACCGCCGACGAGGAAGACCGGCACGTGCGCGCGCAGGCCAACTCGCCGGTCGACGCGGAAGGCCGCTTCATCGAGGACCGGGTGCTCTGCCGCCGCGGCAACGAGGAGAACGAGCTCGTTCCCGCGTCCGAGGTCGACTACATGGACGTCTCGCCGCGCCAGATGGTCTCGGTCGCGACCGCGATGATCCCGTTCCTCGAGCACGACGACGCCAACCGTGCCCTCATGGGTGCGAACATGCAGCGTCAGGCCGTGCCGCTGATCCGTTCCGAGGCCCCCGTGGTGGGCACCGGCATGGAACTGCGCGCCGCCGTCGACGCCGGTGATGTCGTGGTGAACGAGAAGAGCGGTGTGGTCGAGGAGGTTTCGGCCGACTATGTCACCGTGATGGCCGACGACGGCACCCGCAAGAGCTACCGGATGCGCAAGTTCGCCCGCTCCAACCAGGGCACCTGCGCGAACCAGCGGCCGATCGTGGACGAGGGTCAGCGGGTCGAGACCGGTCAGGTGCTCGCCGATGGTCCGTGCACCGAGAACGGTGAGATGGCGTTGGGCAAGAACTTGCTCGTCGCGATCATGCCGTGGGAGGGCCACAACTACGAGGACGCGATCATCCTGTCGCAGCGCCTGGTGGAAGAGGACGTGCTGACCTCGATCCATATCGAGGAGCACGAGATCGATGCCCGCGACACCAAGCTCGGCGCCGAGGAGATCACCCGCGATATCCCCAACGTCTCCGACGAGGTCCTGGCCGACCTCGACGAGCGTGGCATCGTGCGGATCGGTGCCGAGGTCCGTGACGGTGACATCCTGGTCGGCAAGGTCACCCCGAAGGGTGAGACCGAGCTGACCCCGGAAGAGCGGTTGCTGCGCGCGATCTTCGGTGAGAAGGCCCGCGAGGTGCGTGACACCTCGCTCAAGGTGCCCCACGGTGAGTCGGGCAAGGTCATCGGTATCCGGGTGTTCTCCCGCGAGGACGACGACGATCTGCCCCCCGGTGTCAACGAGCTGGTGCGGGTCTACGTCGCGCAGAAGCGCAAGATCCAAGACGGTGACAAGCTCGCGGGCCGCCACGGCAACAAGGGTGTCATCGGCAAGATCCTGCCCACCGAGGACATGCCGTTCCTGCCCGACGGCACCCCGGTCGACATCATCCTCAACACCCACGGTGTGCCGCGTCGTATGAACATCGGCCAGATCCTCGAAACCCACCTCGGGTGGATCGGCAAGGCCGGCTGGAACGTCGACGTCGCCGCGGACGGAACCCGTCCCGACTGGGCCAAGGCACTGCCGGAGGAGATGCTCGGCGCTCCGTCGAACTCCAACATCGCGACGCCGGTCTTCGACGGCGCCCGCGAGGAGGAGCTCACCGGTCTGCTGGCCTCGACCCTGCCCAACCGTGACGGTGAGCGCATGGTCGACGACAACGGCAAGGCGACGCTGCTCGACGGGCGTTCGGGTGAACCGTTCCCGTACCCGGTGGCGGTCGGCTACATGTACATCCTCAAGCTGCACCACCTGGTCGACGACAAGATCCACGCCCGCTCGACCGGCCCGTACTCGATGATCACCCAGCAGCCGCTCGGCGGTAAGGCCCAGTTCGGTGGCCAGCGCTTCGGTGAAATGGAGTGCTGGGCGATGCAGGCCTACGGCGCCGCCTACACGCTGCAGGAACTGCTCACCATCAAATCCGACGACGTGGTCGGCCGCGTGAAGGTCTACGAGGCGATCGTCAAGGGCGAGAACATTCCGGAACCAGGCATCCCGGAATCGTTCAAGGTGCTCCTCAAAGAACTCCAGTCCCTGTGCCTCAACGTCGAGGTGCTGTCATCCGACGGCGCCGCGATCGAGATGCGCGACGGCGACGACGAGGATCTCGAGCGCGCGGCCGCGAACCTGGGCATCAACCTGTCCAGGAACGAAGCCGCCACCGTAGACGATCTGGCGAACTAGGCGGTAGGCCGAATGCCGTTGCGCCAGCACGGCATTCGGCTCCGCGTTTTACCCACTAGTGAACTTTTGCTCGAATTCGACCCGTACAGGGGAAAGGAAGTTACGTGCTAGACGTCAACTTCTTCGATGAACTCCGGATCGGCCTTGCCACCGCCGACGACATTCGCCAGTGGTCCTTCGGCGAGGTGAAGAAGCCGGAGACCATCAACTACCGCACGCTCAAGCCGGAGAAGGACGGCTTGTTCTGCGAGAAGATCTTCGGTCCCACCCGGGACTGGGAGTGCTACTGCGGCAAGTACAAGCGCGTGCGCTTCAAGGGCATCATCTGTGAGCGCTGTGGCGTCGAGGTGACTCGCGCCAAGGTGCGTCGTGAGCGGATGGGCCACATCGAGCTGGCCGCCCCGGTCACCCACATCTGGTACTTCAAGGGCGTGCCCTCGCGCCTCGGGTACCTGCTCGACCTGGCGCCGAAGGATCTGGAAAAGATCATCTACTTCGCCGCCTACGTCATCGTCGGGGTCGACGAGGAGCTGCGCCACAACGAGCTCAGCACTCTCGAAGCCGAGATGGAGGTCGAGAAGAAGGCGGTCGCCGATCAGCGCGACGCCGACCTGGAGGCCCGCGCCCAGAAGCTCGAGGCCGACCTGGCCGAGCTCGAGGCCGAGGGTGCCAAGTCCGACGTGCGCCGCAAGGTCAAGGACGGCGGCGAGCGCGAGATGCGTCAGCTGCGCGACCGGGCCCAGCGTGAGCTGGACCGGCTCGACGAGATCTGGACCACCTTCACCAAGCTGGCCCCCAAGCAGCTCATCGTCGACGAGGTGCTCTACCGCGAGCTGATCGACCGCTACGGCGAATACTTCACCGGCGCCATGGGTGCGGAGTCCATCCAGAAGCTGATGGAGAACTTCGACATCGATGCCGAGGCCGAGAGCCTGCGGGAGACCATCCGCAGCGGCAAGGGCCAGAAGAAGCTGCGCGCGCTCAAGCGGCTCAAGGTCGTCGCGGCGTTCCAGACCAACGGCAACTCGCCGATGGGCATGGTGCTCGACGCCGTTCCGGTGATCCCGCCGGAGCTGCGCCCGATGGTTCAGCTCGACGGTGGCCGCTTCGCCACCTCCGACCTGAACGACCTGTACCGCCGCGTGATCAACCGCAACAACCGCCTCAAGCGACTGATCGATCTTGGTGCGCCCGAGATCATCGTCAACAACGAGAAGCGGATGCTGCAGGAGTCCGTGGACGCGCTGTTCGACAACGGTCGTCGCGGCCGCCCGGTCACCGGACCGGGTAACCGCCCGCTGAAGTCGCTGAGCGATCTGCTCAAGGGCAAGCAGGGTCGGTTCCGGCAGAACCTGCTCGGTAAGCGCGTCGACTACTCGGGCCGTTCGGTCATCGTCGTCGGCCCGCAGCTGAAGCTGCACCAGTGCGGTCTGCCCAAGCTGATGGCGCTGGAGCTGTTCAAGCCGTTCGTGATGAAGCGCCTGGTCGACCTGAACCACGCGCAGAACATCAAGTCCGCCAAGCGGATGGTGGAGCGGCAGCGTCCCCAGGTGTGGGATGTCCTCGAAGAGGTCATCGCCGAGCACCCGGTGCTGCTCAACCGCGCGCCCACCCTGCACCGTCTCGGCATCCAGGCGTTCGAGCCGCAGCTCGTCGAGGGTAAGGCGATCCAGCTGCACCCGCTCGTCTGTGAAGCGTTCAACGCCGACTTCGACGGTGACCAGATGGCGGTGCACCTGCCGCTGTCGGCGGAGGCCCAGGCCGAGGCCCGCATCCTGATGCTGTCCTCGAACAACATCCTCTCGCCCGCCTCGGGTCGCCCGCTGGCGATGCCCCGTCTGGACATGGTGACCGGCCTGTTCTACCTGACCCGCCTCGAAGAGGGCGGCAAGGGCGAATACCGGCCTGCCACCAAGGATTCCGCCGAGTTCGGCGTGTACTCCTCGCCCGCCGAGGCGCAGATGGCGGTGGACCGCGGTGAGCTCACCGTGCGTTCGCTGATCAAGGTGCGGCTCACCGAGCAGCGTCCGCCGAAGGACATCGAGGCGGCGCAGTTCCCGGACGGCTGGCAGCGCGGCGACGCGTGGATCGCGGAGACCACCCTCGGTCGCGTGATCTTCAACGAGCTGCTCCCGGCGGACTACGCGTTCATCAACGAGCAGATGCCGAAGAAGCGTCAGGCCACGATCATCAACGATCTGGCCGAGCGTTACCCGATGATCGTGGTCGCGCAGACCGTCGACAAGCTGAAGGACGCCGGCTTCTACTGGGCCACCCGTTCCGGCGTGACGGTCTCGATGTCCGACGTGCTCGTGCCGCCGGAGAAGACCGAGATCATGGAGCGCTACGAGGCGCAGTCCGACCAGATCGAGAAGAAGTACCAGCGCGGTGCCCTCGATCACCAGGAGCGCAACAACGCCCTGGTGAAGATCTGGCAGGAGGCGACCGAAGAAGTCGGTCGCGCGCTGCGGTCGCACTACCCGGCCGACAACCCGATCATCACGATCGTCGACTCGGGCGCCACCGGTAACTTCACCCAGACTCGTACCCTCGCGGGTATGAAGGGCCTGGTGACGAACCCGAAGGGTGAGTTCATCCCGCGGCCGATCAAGTCCTCCTTCCGTGAGGGCCTGACGGTGCTGGAGTACTTCATCAACACCCACGGTGCGCGTAAGGGTCTGGCCGATACCGCGCTGCGTACCGCCGACTCGGGCTACCTGACCCGTCGTCTGGTGGACGTCTCGCAGGACGTGATCGTGCGCGAGCACGACTGCGCCACCGAGCGCGGCATCGTGGTGCCGATCGCGGAGAAGCAGCCGGACGGCACCATCATCCGCGACGCGCACGTCGAGACCAGTGCCTACGCTCGGACGCTCGCGTCCGACGCGGTGGACGCCAACGGCAACGTTGTCGTCGGCAAGGGCGCCGACCTCGGCGACCCGGCCATCGAGGCGCTGCTCGACGCGGGCATCACCGAGGTGAAGGTCCGCTCCGTGCTGACCTGCACCACCGGCACCGGCGTGTGTGCGACCTGCTACGGCCGCTCCATGGCGACCGGCAAGCTGGTCGACATCGGCGAGGCCGTCGGTATCGTCGCCGCGCAGTCCATCGGTGAGCCCGGTACCCAGCTGACCATGCGTACCTTCCACCAGGGTGGTGTCGCGGGCGATGACATCACCGGCGGTCTGCCCCGTGTGCAGGAGCTCTTCGAGGCTCGTGTGCCCAAGGGCAAGGCGCCGATCGCCGAGGTCTCCGGCCGGGTGCGGCTCGAGGACGACGACCGCTTCTACAAGATCACCATCATCCCGGATGACGGTGGCGAAGAGGTTGTCTACGACAAGCTCTCGAAGCGGCAGCGACTGCGCGTGTTCAAGCACGACGACGGCACCGAGCGTCTGCTCTCCGACGGCGACCACGTCGAGGTCGGCCAGCAGCTGCTGGAAGGCGCGGCGGATCCGCACGAGGTGCTGCGCATCATGGGCCCCCGTCAGGTACAGATCCACCTGGTCCACGAGGTCCAGGAGGTCTACCGCTCGCAGGGTGTGTCGATCCACGACAAGCACATCGAGGTCATCGTGCGCCAGATGCTGCGTCGCGTGACGATCATCGATTCGGGCGCGACGGAGTTCCTGCCCGGCTCGCTCACCGAGCGTTCCGAGTTCGAGGCCTCCAACCGTCGCGTCGTCGCCGAGGGCAACGAGCCCGCGGCGGGTCGCCCGGTGCTGATGGGTATCACGAAGGCGTCGCTCGCGACCGATTCGTGGCTGTCGGCGGCGTCGTTCCAGGAGACCACTCGAGTCCTGACGGACGCGGCGATCAACTGCCGCTCCGACAAGCTCATCGGCCTCAAGGAGAACGTCATCATCGGTAAGCTGATCCCGGCCGGTACCGGCATCAACCGGTACCGCAACATCCAGGTGCAGCCGACCGAAGAAGCCCGTGCCGCCGCGTACGCGGTGCCGTCCTACGACGACACCTACTACAGCCCGGACAGCTTCGGCCAAACCACCGGCGCCGCAGTCCCGCTCGACGACTACGGCTTCAGCGACTACCGCTGACCGGAACGCCGACGGCCCCTCGCTCTTCGGAGCGGGGGGCCGTTTGCTTTGTCGACGGTTCGTGACGACATGCCGTGAGACTCGCCGTAGCGGGATCGAGAAGGGCTGCGCGATCGGCGTTTTGGTATCCGAAGCGTGATCATAAGAGCATTCCGGCGCGGATAGTTTCTGTGAGAATATTTTCAGTTGATGGGGTTTGGCTGTGGGTGGTGGGTACTGCGGCTGGTGTCCTCAGCCGAAATGTGTTCTCTCCATTGCTGAAAGCGAGCCGTTGCATGACCGACCACCAGATCTTCGATCTCGGTGACTTCACCACTCAGCACGGGGCGACCCTGCGTGGTGCGTTTCTGGCCTACGCCACCTACGGCGAGTTGAACGCCGACAAAAGCAACGCGGTGGTGTATCCGACGTGGTATTCGGGGCGGCACGGCGACAACGAGTGGCTGATCGGCGCGGGTATGGCGCTCGACCCGGCGAAGTACTTCATCATCGTGCCGAACATGCTCGGCAACGGGCTGTCCAGCTCGCCGAGCAACACCCCGCCGCCCTACGACCGGGCGCGGTTCCCGAACATCACGATGTACGACCAGGTGGCGGCGCAATACCGTTTGGTGACAGAGCAATTCGGCATCGAGCGGCTGGCGCTGGTGACGGGCTGGTCGATGGGGGCCGGCCAGACCTATCAGTGGGCGGTGAGTCATCCGGAAATGGTGCGCCGGATCGCTCCGTTCTGCGGTTCGGCCCGAACCAGCGTGCACAACAAGGTCTTTCTGGAGGGTGTGCGGGCGGCGCTCACCGCCGACTCGGCCTTCGCGGGCGGCTGGTACGGCGAGCGCTGGCCGACCACCGGATTGCGGGCGCTGGCACGGGTTTACGCGGGCTGGGGCTTTTCGCAGGCCTTCTACTGGGAGCGCGAGTACGAGAAGCTCGGCTACTCCTCGCTGGAGGATTTCCTCGTCGCCTTCTGGGAGGGCTTCTTCCTCGACGATCGCGACCCTAACAACCTGCTTGCCATGCTGTGGACCTGGCAGCACGCCGATGTCGGCCGCACGCCCGGCTTCGACGGCGACACCGAGGCCGCGCTGGCCTCGATCCGGGCGACCACCCTGGTGCTGCCCGCCGAGAAGGACCTGTACTTTCCGCCGGAGGATGAGGCGTGGGCGGTCGGGCACATCCCCGGCGCCGAACTGCGCGTGATTCCCGGGATCTGGGGCCATTTCGCCGGTTTCGGCGGCAACCCCGCCGACACGCAGTTCATCGACACCGCCCTAACGGAACTCTTGCGAAGGCCGGGCGGACCCGTCTGATCGGGCGGGTCATGGAATGCATCGTGGCGGCCGTGCTCGGCCCGCTGCTGTTGGCAGGCATCGTAGTGCTCGCGGTCTGGGACGACATCCGTGACCGAGGCGACGACTATCCAGAACACCTCGGCGAACGAGAACGTGACTGACAGACCAGGGTCGACTCCCGAGCTGAGGGCCGAGCCCGGTACTGCGCACTCGTACTGCGAGACCCGTTGGGCCATTTCACGTCTACCGAATCCGGTGCGTGTGACTCTGGCGAGGCGGTAGGAGCTACGGCGTAGACGGAGGTGCTACGGCGTAGACAGGGGGGTGTCGGACGGGGTATGTAAATAGAACACGTTTCAGTTCTGGAGTTCGGCGGGAGATGCGATGGACAACGCGGCCATGGGGGAGTTGGTGATGGCGGGATTCCAGAAGCTGGGGTTCATCCAGTTCACAGGGATCGAGGGGGTGGAGTTCGACGCAGGCCGCAACGTCGTGCGCATGGCACCGCGCGCGGAACATCTGAACCACAACGGCGATCTGCACGCGGCGGTACTGTTCGGCCTGGCCGAGACCGCGGCGATGGGCGCGTCGGTGTCGGGGATCGTCGACCTGATGGGTGAAACCTTCATCGTGGCCAGGGACGGCCGGATCGAATACCGGGCCCGCGCGAAAGGCGACGCCGGGCCGTTTCTGGCCACGTCCGAGGTCGCAGGCGACACCTTGCAGCAGGTGCGCACCGATATCGCCGCCAGGGTGCCGATCGAACTGGAGGTGCCGGTGAACATCACCGACACCTCCGGAAAGTCCGTCGCCGCGGCGGCGTTCACCGCGGTGATCCGGCCACGCCGCCGATAGCGTGGCGGCCGGGCGCTACCGCTCGCTGTCCAGCATGTCCATCTGCTCGGCCGCATAACGCTCGCCCGCGATCCGATCGACCGGCACGGCCGCCTCGATGGTGGCCAGTTCGGCCTCGGTGAGCGCGATGTCGAGCGCGCCGACCGCCTCGGCCCAGCGTTCGCGGCGGCGTGCGCCGACGAGCGGCACGATGTCCGAGCCGCGGGTCAGCACCCAGGCGATGGCCAGCTGCGCCACCGAAACCGCTTTCGCGGTGGCGATCTCGGCGAGCGCGGCCACCAGTTCCAGGTTCCGGTCCAGGTTCGCGCCTTGGAAGCGCGGGCTGTGGGCGCGGAAATCGCTGGCCGCGAATGTATTTCCGGCCTGTACCGAGTTGCTGAGCAACCCGCGCGACAGCACGCCGTAGGCGGTGACGCCGATGCCCAATTCCCGGCAGACCGGCAGGATCTCGGCTTCGATACCGCGCGAGAGCAGCGAGTACTCGATCTGCAGGTCGGCGATCGGGTGCACGGCCGCGGCCCGGCGGATGGTGTCCGCGCCGACCTCGGACAATCCCACGTGCCGGACATAACCGGCCGCGACGAGTTCGCCGATCGCGCCGACGGTGTCCTCGATCGGCACGTTCGGGTCCAGCCGGGCGGGCCGGTAGATGTCGACATAGTCGACGCCGAGCCGCTGCAGGCTGTAGGTCAGGAAGTTGCGCAGGGCCTCGGGCCGGGTGTCCACGCCACCCCAGGTGCCCCCGGGTCCGCGCAGCGCGCCGAACTTCACGCTGAGCACGATGTCCTCGCGGGGCCGCGCCGCGATGGCCTTGCCGATCAGTAGCTCGTTGTGGCCCGCGCCGTAGAAATCGCCCGTATCGATCAGGTTCGCGCCCGCGTCGAGCGCGGCGTGGATGGTGGCCGTTGATTCGGCGTCGTCGGTGGCGCCGTACATCCCGGACATGCCCATCGCGCCGAGTCCGATCCGGCTGACCTCGGGGCCGGTCTTACCGAGCTGAACTGTGCGAATCTTCGATGTCGTCATGTCACCAGCCTGAACCCATCGACCGGCGCGCGACAAAGACGGTCTATCGGGGGATCGCCGATCCCTGGTTGACCCGGCCGTTTCGGGGCACAGTGGTGGCATGGAACGCACCGAACTCGCCGACTTCCTGCGCCGCCGCCGCGAGCAGCTGACGCCGGCGGCGGTGGGTTTGCCACCCGGTGCCCGGCGCCGCACCCCAGGCCTGCGCCGCGATGAGTGGCGGTGCGTCTTTAGGACACCAAACGCATCCTGCATCCGTAGGTCGGCTTGATCGATACAGTCTGCGAAACGCTGCTGACGCCGAGTGCCGCGCAGCGGCTACTGGTCTACCTGCCGCGTCCGGGTACCGACGCGGCCGAGAAGCTGGATCTGTTGCGCGTCATCGGCACTCAGGAGCTCGCCGCGCTCCCGGATATCGCGCCTTGACGGCTCAGGGTGCGCCGGAGGCGTATTCGAGGGCCGCGTCGATCGCGGGTTGTCCGCCCGCCATGGCCAGCCCCGCCGCCGCGCCGATCGCGGCGCCGAGCACCGTCGTGAGCGGCACCGTGATGAAGTCGAGCACGAACAGACCGAGCGGAAAGCCGAGCACGAACCCGATCGCGGCGCCGATTCCGGCGCCCGCCACCACGATCGGCATCGCCTTCTCGACCTCGGCGAAGAAGCGCTCCTGCGCACGCACGTCGCGCAGCGGCGCACCTGACTGGCCGACGGGGGCGAGCACGAGACGATGTCCGGCATCCTCGACCACCGGACGCACTGCCACCTGTCGGTCGCCGACGCGCAGTGCCATCGGCAGTGCGGCAACGACATTGCCGTTGTGATCGTTGAGCGTGACGACGCGCCCGTCGTGGATCACCTCGAAACGACCGTGCGCGATGGTCGCCACCGCGGCCCTGCGGTCGGCGGAGGCCGCGACCCGGTAGTCGATGTCTTCGAAGGTGCCGCGCACATCGAGCGGTCCGTCGGGTGTGTCGGCGGGGTTCGCGTTGGCGCCGCCCGAGGTGATGACCGTGGCCACGATGGCGCATAGTGTCGTAGCGGCGATTCTGGAGATGCTCATCGTGCTCTTTTCTGGCGCTGCCCCTGCGCGGGTATTCGATCGGGCACGATACCCGCTGCTGGCCCGCGGCTGAAGAGCCTCGAGCGCAACACAACTCGGTTCAGCGCGGCAACTGTTCGCTGAGCCTGCGCAGATAGCCGGCGAATCGTTTGCGGTCGGCGTCGTCCCAGTCCGCGGTGAGTTCGGCGAAGACCTGGCGTTGCCAGGTGTAGGCGTCGGCCAGTAGTTGCTCGCCGTCGGTGGTCAGGGCGAGGAAGGTCTTGCGTCGGTCGTGCGCGGCGGCGGTGCGGGCGAGCAGGCCCGCCGCGGTGGCGTCGCGCACCATCCGGCTCGCGCCCGAATGGTCAAGTCCGAGTTGATGTGCCACGGTGCCGATGGTCGCCTCGCCACCCTGCTCGACGGTCGCCGCGACCGCCTCGACCACTTGCACGTGCTGTGCGCCGCGCAATTGCGCGGGCAGGTTTTCCGAGGTCCGGTTGATCCAGCGACGGGACCAGAAGCGCACCAGCCGGAACAGTGCGAGCCCGCCGTCGGTGGCGCTTCCTGATCGTTCGATCGCCCGTCTGCTCATGACTCCAGCCTAGCTCGCGGCCCGTATTAGCATGCGTATCGCATGTATATTTGTATGTGAATCGCATACTTCTGGGAGGTAGTCGTGACCATAGTCCTCAACCACACCATCGTTGCGTCGGCCGACCGGCACGCCGCCGCACGGTTTTTCGCCGATCTGCTCGGGCTGTCGGTGGGCCCGCCGACCGGTCCCTTCGTGCCGGTGCGGGTCAACGATGACCTGACCCTCGACTTCGACGACCGTACCGCCGTAGCGCCCGGCCACTACGCCTTTCTCGTCGACGACGACACCTTCGACGCGGTAATGGATCGGCTCACGCGACGGCCCGATATCGAGTTCGGCGCCGGGGTGGGGCACGGCTGGGACCGGGCCGTGCGACAGCTGGTGGGTGGCCGGGGCGTCTACGTGCTCGCCCCGGACGGCCACAGCTACGAATTGTTCACCGTCGCACCGTGATCGGTGGCCGCGGAATCAGGTGCGGGCCGGGCCGATCCGGCGTTTACGCGGCTTCAAATGCAGCGCGGGCAGCGGTGGGGCCGGAATGCGCTGCTGCGGCGGGTGTCCCGCGATATCGGCGAACCGGCCGAGATTGTGGTTCTCCCAATCGTTTCGGGCCGACACGATCTCGTCGTGGTTGCGCGCGACGAAATTCCACCACATCACCAGTTCCTCGCCGAACGGCTCGCCGCCGATCAACGCGAAATGCGCGCCGTGCGCACTGGAAAACGACAGCTCGGTGCGTTCGGTGCCGAGATACAGCAGTGGTCCCGCGGTCAACGGCGTGCCGTCGACGCGCACCTCACCCTCGATCACCAGCACGGCGTGCTCGAAGGCGGGCTCGACCGCGAGGGTGGTCTCGGCGCCCGCGGTCAGCCGGATGTCGGCGCCGACGATCGGGGTGTACGCGGTTGCCGGTGAGGTGTGCCCGGCCAGCGTGCCGATCAGCACCACGGCCTCGATGCCGTCCGCTCGATGGATCGGCAGCTCACGGTGCTGTTCGAAATGCGGGGCGATCCCGGTTCGGTTGCCGGGCAAGGCGATCCACAGCTGCAGACCGTGCCCGGCGGGTGCGCCCGCGACACCGTATTCGGAGTGTGCGATGCCGCGCCCCGAGGTCATCAGATTCAGCTGACCCGGCGCGATCGCGACGTCCGAGCCGACCGAATCACGGTGCCGGATCCGTCCGTCGAACGGCCAGGTCACCGTTTGCAGGCCGATGTGCGGATGCGGATCGATATCCGGGGAGGCGCCCGTCGTGGTGACGGTGGGCGAGCCGAAATGATCGAGGAAGCACCACGCGCCGACGGTCGGCAGATCCCGTTGCGGCAGCACGCGTTCCACGAACACGCCACGTACGCCGCCGAGCGGCACCTCACGGGCCGGATACAGCTCCGCGACCGGGCCGGGGCCCGGCGCCGGTTCACACAGTGCTTCCTCCGGACGAGCCTCCAGATCACTCACGACTCCGCTCCGCTCCGTCGTGCGTGACACACACTGTGCCTTCGGTTCGCTCGCTGAGGCTCGCTCACGACTCCGCTCCGCTCCGTCGTGCGTGACACACACTGTGCCTTCGGTTCGCTCGCTGAGGCTCGCTCACGACTCCGCTCCGCTCACCGGGTGATCCCCTTGCCGATGACATGCGCGTCGTACTGCGGGTGCTTGTCCAGGTAGGCCTTGATGAACGGGCACAGCGGCCGGATCTCGCGCTTGCGCTCGACGGCGTCCTCGATGGCCTGCTTGGCCAGAATGCTGCCCAGCCCCTTACCGGAGAACGCGCCGTCGATCTCGGTATGGGTGAACACGGTCTCCGTGCCGCGCTCCTCGTACTCGGCGAACCCGGCGAGCTCGCCGCCGTAGGTCACCTCGTAGCGGTGCTTCTCGTCGTTACGGACGACCTTGGCGTCGGGTGTGGCTGCGGTCATGGTCGAGTGCTCCTTCGGTGTGCGTACCGGGTGTTTGCTCAGGATCGACACGCGATTGAACGCGCCGATCGTCGTGGCCACCCAGATGACGGTGGACAGCTGATCGTCGGTCAGGACCTCGCGAGCCGCCGTGTAGGCCCGCTCCAGCGTGTCCTCGTCCGGCAGGGTCGTGGTGACCTCGGCCAGTCGCAGGACGGCCCGCTCGAGCGGCGAGTACAGATCCGTGCGGTCCCACGCCGGCAGAACCGCGAGTTCCTGCGCGGTATTCCCCGCGGCGAGCGCGGCACGCCCATGCACGTCCAGGCAGACCGCACAGCCGTTGATCTGCGAAACCCGCATGTTGATCAGTTCGACGAGTTTGCGGTCCAGGCCCACCGCCGTCGCCGCGGCCCGTACTTCGTTGGCGACCTTGACGAGTGCGCGATAGACACCGGGCGTCTGCTTGTCGATCCAGACGCGGTCATGCGATTGATCGGGCTTCACCTTGATGGATGCTAGCCCCTCCTGGATCGGGCCCGCCGCGGGGCGGCGCATAAACGGACCGAAGTCCACGTCTTGTTACGGCGGTGTTCAGAACTCGTAGAGATCGTTGTCCAGACCTCGCGCCGACCCGTGGCGCGCTCCGAGAATGGGAGAGTTCGTCGAAGGAGCAATGCCATGAGGTTTCGCAACCGGACCGCACCCACCCTGGTCGCCGCCTGCCGGCGCGGCGCGCATCGGATCTGGGCCAGGCAGGATCTCACCGCGCAGGAACGGGCCGATCTGCTGGCGGGGTGGACTCCGCCCGCGGTGGTCAGCGCGTCGCTCGGTGGCCGCGGCGTCCACTGACCGGGCCGCGGGTGTTTCGAATCAGAGCTCGACGAACCGGCGCAACTGGAACGGCTCGACCAGGATCTCGTCCAACGCGGCCGCGCCCTGCTTCAGGTGCGGGGTCTCGAAATGCTCGGCCAGCGCGTCGGCGTCGATCCACTCCTCGAGCAGCACCATTTTGGCCGGATCGGTGGGGTGCAGGTACAGCTCGTAGCGCACGCAGCCCGGCTCGGCGACAGTCGGCGCGACCAAGTTCTCCAGCACTTCGCGCAGCTCGGACTCCCGGCCCGGCTTGGCGGTGAATCGGACATTGAGCGTCAGGTTGGCCACGTTGTACTCCAGATCTGTTGTGGTGCTTGCTATCCATTCGGGTCGCCGGTCATACCCGGAGTCCTTCGCCGTTCCGCGCGTTGCTCGGGATCGGTCGCACAGGTTGTGCCTTGCCCTCGTATATGTCGATCTTGTAGTCGAGCACGGCCACGGTCTGCCGCAGTTCGTCGATCTTGGCGAGCACCTCGGCACGCGTCTTGCGGAACATCGCCAGTCGCTCGGGGAACGTCGAATCCCCCGCGCGCACGAGTTCCGCGTACCGGACCATGTCGGCCACCGACATGCCGGTGGTGCGCAGCCGGCCGATCAGGGTCAGCCACTCCAGGTCGCGGTCGCTGAAGCGCCGCTTGCCGGTGCGATCGCGGCCGATGTAGTCCATCAACCCGATCCGTTCGTACCAGCGCAACGTGTCCCTGGTCAGCCCCGAGCGCTCGGAGACCTCCCCGATCGAATAGCGCGGCGTTTCCCGGTCGCTGCCTCGCTCGTTGCGCGCGGTTTCACTCACGACATTCGCCTTTCCGTCTGAACCCAGTCGACGCTAGTCGCCTGGAGTGCGCTCCAAGCAACCCTCATTCTGCCGAAACCCCAATGCCTTCCCGCCGATCCGGTGCTTTGCGTGGGGCACTGGAGCCGACCGGGTGGGGCGAGCTGAGGAGCGAGGGTGACGGCACTTCCGGAACCGTGGCGGCTGCTGACGATTGCCGACTATTTGGCACTCGATGAGGACGAGCTGGTTCGCCGCGAGTTGCAAGAGGGGGTTCTCGCCATTTCGCCGTCGCTGAAACCGCGCCACAATGTCGCGGGTATGCGGCTTTCCAGCCAAGTAGACGCGCAGCTTCCAGCGCACCTGGTCGCCTTCCGGCTCACCGAGGAACTCGGGTACGCCGACGACGGCGAGGTGACCGGAACCTTCACCACCTCCTCGCCGTGCCCGCTGACCATCGATCTGAAGCAGCTCGGCTGACGGTCAGGCGGGTCGCGGTGGCGCGGGCTCAGCCGTAGTTCGGCAGTTCCTGGATGGCCCACTTGTTGCCGTCGGGGTCGGCGAAGTAGGTGAACTTACCCCAGGGGAGTTCCTCGACCGGGCTGGCGGCCACGCCCGCGGCGCTCAGCTGCTTGTAGGCGGCCTCGGCGTCGGCGACGACGATCTGCATGCCGACGACGCTGCCGGGAGCCGCGTCGGTGACGCCTTCGCCGATGCAGATCGAGCAGGCCGAGCCGGGCGGGGTGAGCTGCACGAACCGCACGTTCTCGTCGACCCGGTGGTCGTGATCGGCGTTGAAACCGATGCCGGTGTAGAAGTCCTTCGCCCGATCGACGTCGGTGACCGGGATCGCGATGAGCTCGATTTTCCAATCCATTGCCAGAGCATGGCACCGTGCACCGACAAAGTCCCGGATTCGGGCCTACCCTGGTGCCATGCCAGGTAAGGACATCGACCGGATCCGGGCCCGTTCGGCCTGGGCGACGGTCAAAGAAAGCCCCGTGATCACCGCGATCGCGGTCGCGCCGGTGGCACTCGCGGTCGCGCTCGTGTGGTGGCTGGTCGGCGGCTTCGCCGCGTTCGTGCTGCTGGTCGTGCTCGGCGCGGTCGTAGTGGTCGGCGGCAAGCTGCTCCGCTGAGCGTCCGCTCAGCGGGGGATGTGGAAGCGCACCAGCTCTCCGGCTCCCGGGTCGACCTGCGCCCACGGTCGGTCGAACTCGAGCACCGCCAGCGCCGAGGTGGGAAACTTTCGGCTGAGCTCGATGGCCGGCGCCGAAGCGCGGTTGCTCGCCAACTCCCATGCCGTCCACGGCATTCCGGGCGCATGCCCGATCACCAGCAGCGTCGCGACGTCGTCGTCGCTGAGCTGGACCAATTCGATCAGGGTCTGCGGCGAGGCCTCGTAGATGCCCGCCTCGTAGACGACCGGCGCGGTGATGCCGGTGGCCGCCAGCGTCTGCCTGGTGCGCGTGGCGGTGGAACACCGCACGGCGTCGATCGGCGGCTGGGTGCGGCGCAACCATTCCCCCGCCAAGCCCGCTTCGCGTTGCCCGCGCGGGGCAAGCGGGCGTTCGTGGTCGTCGACACCGTCGGGATATGCCGACTTTCCGTGCCGCATGAGGATCAGAGTCCGCACCATGGAGATACCGTAAGGCCTCCGGTCGCATGGCCTCGACCACACTCGAGGCAAACTGAAAGCGGCGTCACACCGCGGCGATTGCGCGACGTGACGTTTTGTCCACCTCTGCCCACCGGGTGGCCTACAGCCCACGTACATCTTCGAGGATCTTGACAATATGGCCTACGTCATCACGCAGCGTTGTTGCAACGACGCCAGCTGCGTTTCCGAGTGCCCAGTCGATTGCATCCGTCCGACCCCGGACCAACCGGAGTTCGCGACCACCGAGATGCTCTACATCGACCCCGACACCTGTATCGACTGTGGGGCGTGTGTCGACGCGTGCCCGGTGGAGGCCATCTTCTCCGAGGACGATCTGACCGCGTCGCTGGCCCGATACCGCGACATCAATGCCGCGTACTTCGAACGACACCCGCTCGAGTCCAACTTCGACCCGATCGTCACGCCGCCGCGGCCGCCGAAGGAGCTCGGCACGCTGCGCGTCGCGATCGTCGGGGCCGGCCCCGCGGCCTGCTACGCGGCCGACGAACTGCTGCGCCGCGCCGATGTCGAGATCGAGATGTTCGACCGGGTGCCCACCCCGTGGGGCCTGGTCCGCAGTGGCGTTGCGCCCGACCACCCGGGCACCAAGACGGTCTCGGGACTGTTCGAGTCCGCGTTCCGGCGCGAGACCCTGCAGTACTACCTCAATGTCGAGGTCGGCACGCATGTCTCGCACGAGGAGCTGCTGCGCCACCATCACGCGGTGATCTACGCGGTGGGCGCCTCGACCGACCGCCGCCTCGACGTGCCGGGCGAGGACCTGGCGGGCAGCCACTCGGCCACCGAGTTCGTCGCCTGGTACAACGGCCATCCCGACTACGCCGATCGGCAGTTCGATCTGTCCGGCGAGCGCGCGGTGATCGTCGGCAACGGCAATGTCGCTCTCGATGTGGCTCGGGTGCTCACCGTATCCCCGGATGAGCTGGCCAAGACCGATATCGCCGACCACGCGCTGGACGCGCTGCGGCGCAGCAATATCCGCGAGGTGGTGGTGCTCGGCAGGCGCGGCCCGCTGCAGGCGGCGTACACATCGTCGGAGTTCCTCGCGCTGGCCCACCTCGACGGCATCGATGTGGTGGTCGACGCGGCCGACCTCGAGCTCGATCACGCGAGCCAGGCGATCCTGGACGACCCGGACATCGAGCCGTCGCTCAAGCTCAAGTACACCCTGGCCCAGGAGTACGCGAACGCGCCGCGCGACCCGGCCAACAAGCGGATCGTCTTCCGCTATCTGGCCTCGCCGACCGCGCTGCACGGCACCGACCGGGTGACCGCGATCGAGTTCGCGCACAACGAATTGTGCACCGACAGCGGTGAACTCATGGCCAGGGCGACCGATCGCCGCGAGACCATCGAGACCGGCTTGGTGCTGCGGTCGATCGGTTACCGTGGCGCGCCCGTCGCGGATCTGCCCTTCGACGAGCGGCGCGGCATCGTGCCGAACGAGCACGGCCGGGTGCTGGCCGCCGACGGTACCCCGCTGCCCGGTGTGTACGTCAGCGGCTGGATCAAGCGCGGTCCCCGCGGTGTGATCGGCTCGAACCGGGTCGACGCCGAGGCGACCGTGGAACATCTCATCGCCGATTTCACCGCGGGCAAACTCGACGCGCCCGAAGCGGATCGGGCGGCGCTGCGGGCGCTGCTGCACGAGCGGCAGGCCGATCTGGTGGATCGGGCAGGCTGGCGGGCGATCGACCAGGCCGAGCGCGCGGCGGGCAAGTCCGCGGGCAGGCCACGGGTCAAGTTCACCACGCGGGCGGACCTGCTGAAGGCCGCGCGCGGCTGAGGGCGAGCGGGTCGATCGGGTGGCAATCCCCGATCGGCCGCCGCACGGGCTATTCCGGCGGCAGCGGCATGATGCGCACCACCGTGGTGGTGACGCCGCCGACCACGAACCACAGCCGCAGCACCGGCCGGCCGGTGCGGTCGCCCGGCTCGTAGCGGCTGCGCACGGTGACGTGCTGGCGGGCGAGCACCGGCGCGACGTACTCGATCACCGCGCGGTGCGGGCCCGCCAGCAGCTTCGGGTACTCGACCAGGAATTGCTCCACCGCCTGCCAGTAACAGGCGTTGTTGACGTGGTTGTACTGGTCGATGTCGGTCGCGCGCACCGGAAACGGCATGTCGGTGTCGGATTCGATCGGGGTGGTGTCGGTCAGGTACGGCCGCCACCGCAGCCGATGTTCCTGGGTGGTCTGCGCCAGATAGGCCAGGCCCTCGTCACTGATCCTGGCGGGCCGCTGGGTCAGCTCGCTGATGTTGATCCAGAAGCCCTCTGTTTCGATCAGCCCGCCGTTGCCGCTGGTCACCCGGACACGCATATTCGCCCAGCGGGTCGACAGCGCCGAGCACCAGCGCAGTAGTCGTACCTCGTCCGGCCACAGGATCGGCCGGATCACATCGATCACCGTGCGCCGCACGATCCAGTTCGGATCGGAATGGTGCAGTAACGTCTTGTGCAGGTTCTCCCAGGCGATGTCCTGCAGATAGCGGGCGATGGCGTCGAACCGCAGCCGGTCGTAGGGGTCCACATCGCCCGCCCTGATGGGCCACGCCGAGGCAAAGCCTATGCCCTCCTGGGGAAGCGGGGCGAGTGGCTGATCGAGTGACACTGGTGCTCCTCGCGCTGCACGGGGTGCCGCGTTCTTCGTGTGGTGCTGTTCTGAGACGACTTTACGGGGGTGTAGGTCACACCAGCGCGCCGAGTGCGTCAGTACTCGGTCCGATGTTCGGGAAAACCGGCACTACCAGCCGGGTTCGCCGCGGGTGGCGACACGGCGCGTGGCCGGATTCCGCTCGTGGGGACGGGTGGTACGGGCGCCGGTACGATCCCTGGGCAAGCATGTCAGGGGAGGAACCAGGGTGAGACCGCTCGGCCCGCATGATCCGCGCACCGCGGGACGGCACCGGTTGTTCGCCGTCATCGGGCAGGGCGCGATGGGCCGGGTCCTGCTCGGGCGTGCCCCCGACGGCCGCCTTGTCGCGGTCAAGATGATCCACCGGCACCTCGCCCGCAACGCCGAGTTCCGCGCCCGCTTCCGCCTGGAAGTCCAAGCCTCACAGCGGGTCACCGGCGCCTACACCGCGGCCGTGATGGACGCCGACCCCGATGCCGAGGACCCCTGGCTGGCCTCGGTTTTCGTGCCGGGCCCCGGGTTGCGCGCGGCCGTCGACCGGCAGGGGCCGCTGCCGTTGGGCGGCTTGCGCCTGCTCACCGCGGGACTCGGGTCCGCGCTCGTCGAGATCCACCGCGCGGGCATGGTCCACCGCGATCTCAAACCCGCGAATGTGCTGCTGGCCGAGGACGGTCCGCGCGTGATCGACTTCGGCATCGCCCGTGCGCTCGAGGCCGAGGTGCAGCTCACCACCACCGGCACACTCGTCGGCTCCCCGGCGTATATGTCACCCGAACAGGCCGTCGGCCACGAACTCGATACGGCCAGTGATGTTTTCTCGGTCGGCGCGATGCTGTTCATGGCCGCGACCGGGGACAGTCCGTTCCTCGGCGCGTCGGCGCCGCAGACGCTGTACAACGTGGTGCACCACCGGCCGGACACCAGCGGGATCCCGGCGGCGCTGCGCCCGGTCGTCGACGCCTGTCTGGCGAAGGACCCGCGGCACCGGCCGACACCGCACCAGCTGATCGACGCGGTGGCGACGATGCCGGCCAGGTCCGGCTGGCCGGCATCGGTGCGCCGGCAGATCACCGGAGACCGGGCCGAGGCCGACCGCTGGGCGGCCGCAGGAGGCGATCCAGCCGCCGAGCCTGCGCGCCGCGGCCGCAGCTGGGCTGCGGCAGCGGCCGTCCTGGTCCTGGCGGCGGCGGGCACGGTCACCGGCGTGCTGCTCAGCCGGGACGACCCGCCGAAACCCGCTGATCCGCTGGCGAATCGCGCGCTGGAGCTGTCCGACGCGCAAGCGCGGCTCATCGACACGTGCGCCTTGCTCGGTCCCGACGTGATCGGCGATCTGGGCCAGCCGGTGGCGGCCGAGCCGATCGAATCGGCGGTCTGCGAAACCCGATTCGTCGAATCGGACGGCAGGCAGACGCGGTTGCGCGTTCGGGTCGGTATCCCGGTGGCGGCCGACAAGCCGCTGTCCGAGCAGGTCGCGGGCCGGACCGTGCTGGACACCACCGCGCAGGCCGGATCGTGTGGTCGCGCGCTCCCCATGCGTGCCGGGGCCGCGTTGGGTGTCGAGGTGACGATCAGTGCGGCCGAAGGCGATTCGTGCGGGACGGCGGCCGCCGCGCTGCGGTCCGTCGCGACCCGGCTCGTGCTGGATCCGCCGCAGGCGAAGCTGCCCAATCCCTCGGTCGTCCGGCTGGATCCGTGTGCCGCCGTGGTGCAGACCCTGCTCGACACGCGGCTCGGTCCCGGCGTCCGGCCGGCGCCGGGAGACGTGCACACCTGTGCGTGGACCGGTGCGAGTACCGAACTCACGGTGCGGCTCACCGAGGCCGAGCGCGTGGATACCGACCCGAAATACACGACACTGTTCGTCGATGGTGGCAAACTCGGCGACTTCGACTCGGCCCGCCGGATCGACCCGGACGGCACCTGCGTGACGGTGCACCTGGTGCGATCCACCGTCGCGGGACGGGGCGAGCTGATCGCGGTGTCGGCGCGTCCGTCCGCGGGGGCGCGGGCCGACACCGCCTGTGCCACCACCGAAGCCGTACTGACCGGAGTTGTCGACGCAGTGAGGAAGTCCTGATGGTGACGCGCCTGGAGCCCACCGACCCCACGCAGATCGGTCGATATCGGCTGCTCGGCGTGCTCGGGGCCGGGGCGATGGGCCGGGTGCTGCTCGGGGCCGGACCCGACGGCCGCCTGGTCGCCATCAAGCAGGTGCACGCGCATCTGGTCGACGAGTCGGACTTCCTGTCGCGCTTCCGGCGCGAGGTGCAGACCTCGACGCGGGTGTCGGGCGCCTTCACCGCCGCCGTCGTAGATTTCGATGTCGACTCCGAGATGCCCTGGCTGGCCTCGGTTTTCGTGCCGGGGTTGCCGCTGGACCGGGCGGTGAAGGAATACGGCCCGCTCGACGCCGAACAGATCCGGACCCTCGCCGTCGGGCTGGCCTCGGCCATGCACGCGATTCACGGTGTCGGCCTGATTCATCGAGATCTCAAGCCCGCCAACGTCATCCTGGCCGAGGACGGGCCGCGCGTGATCGATTTCGGCATCGCGCGCGCGGCCGAGGGACGCTCAGAGCTGACCGGGACCGGCTCGATCATCGGCTCGCCCGCGTTCATGTCGCCGGAGCAGGCCGAATCGCAGCCGTTGACGCCTGCCAGTGACGTCTTCTCCCTCGGCGCGGTGCTCGCCATGGCGGCCGGTGGGGCCAGCCCGTTCGCGGGACCGTCGCTGCCGACCACGCTGTACAACATCGTGCACGTCGATCCCGACCTGACCGATCTGCCCGCCGAGGTCCGCGCCCTGGTCGAACCGTGCCTGGCCAAGGACCCGCAGGCCAGGCCCACCCCCGGCCAGATCCTGGACTTCCTCGGCGGCGTGCGCGCCTGCGGCGCGCTGTGGTCGCCCGCCGTGCACGACGCGATCCGGCGGCAGGGCACGGAGCTGTCGGCACTGCTGGCCGACCCGGAAGCGACACAGTTCACCGCCGTCGGCGCGGCGCCCGAGCAGGCCCAACCGGGTGGTGACTTCGATACCCGCCTCGGCATGCTCGTCGCCGAGGCCAGGATCAGCGACGAGCTGCGGCGCCGGGCCCGGCTGCGTATCGGCGCGCTGGCCGGTGCGGTACTACTCGTCGGCGCCGTGGTGGTCGGCGCGTTCGCCTGGGGCGGCGGCGAGGAATCGACCGTGCCGCAGGCGAATTCGCTCGGCGCGCTCAACCTGACCAAACTGCGTGCCGTCGATCTCTGCGCGGCGATGAAAGAACCGCTGGTGCCCGCGCTGGGGGACTGGACGCAGAAGCCGCACTCGACCCGGTGGGGCACGTGCGCTGCGGCCGCCGGTGACTATCAATTCACCCTCGAGATCGCGCGCGGCGACGGTTTCGTGGCGACCGGCACCACGGTCGAGGGCGCGCCGGTGCTGCGGGATACCGCGGCGCCGGACGGCACCTGCGGCCGTGCGCTGCTGCCCGCCGTGACCGAACCGCAGTTCGCCGTCGTCGCCCGGGTGCGCGGCGCGGGGGCCGCGGACAAGCTGTGCTCGGTGGCCGACGAGGCGGTGACGCGGTTCGCGCCGCGGCTGGCCGGCGGCGGGCCGCGGCTGCCCGACGTGCGCCGGTCGCTGGCTCGGATCGATCCGTGCTCGCTGGTCGACGTCGATGTCGCCAAGCTCAGCATCGGCCGTCAGCTGCGCGGCGACGCCGACACGTTGCACTCGTGCAAGTGGGCGGGCGGCAACACGGTCGAGGTCCGGCTGGAGCGGATGCCGCCGCCCCCGCAGCCGGACAAGCCGATCGTGATCGATCTCGGCGGCGGCAACATCGTCAATGTCGACGAACAGGATCTGAGCGCGCCCGCCTGTATTCGGCAGGCGGTGTACCGGCCCGGCCGGGAGGGGACAGCGGAAGTGGTGACGGTGCAGGTGGAGAATCCGGCCATGGCGGCCCATCCGGAGTTCAAATGCCTTGCCGCACAGGATATTCTGCGCAACATCATGGGCAATCTGCCGGTGGTGCGCTGATGCGGGCGGTCGCGCTCTCGCGCGGTCTGGTCTTGGCCTGCGCCGCCCTGTTCGCGCTCTGTGGCTGTGGCGGGGTAAGCGGCACCGCGCTGCCGGGGGAGGCCGACACCCGCAAGCTCGATGTCGGTGGGTATCCGACGGCGGTGCCGAGAATCGCGTCGAGCCTGGATCCCGTCGGCTACGCCCGGCTGGAGGGCGTGCGGCTGGCCGATGCCGTGATGAGCCCGCACGAGGTGGACGAGAAGTACTCCGCGGGTGCGTCGGCGCAGGTGCACACCGGTGTGCAGACCTTGACCAGCTATCTCGCCGAGCCGGTGCTGCCGGTGCTGCAGCAGCACGGCTTCATCGTCGGCTTCTCCACGGGTTCGGCCGACGCGGTGCTGCCGCTGACCCGCGCGACGGAGGGCAGTCGCGAACGGGAGGGACTCACCGTCACGGTGCTGCGGTTCCCGGACAAGGACGCGGCGAAGTCCGCCGCGGCGGAGATGAACGCGGTCGATTTCGGGCTCAGTCCGGACAACGCCGCCGTGCGGCTGCCGAAATACCCTGGCTCCGGCGCGCATTGGCGGCCCGCGGTGCCCACCCTGGGCAGCACGACCGCGCACGGCGTATTCGTGATCAGCACGCTCGCCGACGCGCGCACCACCGATCTGGACCGGCTGATCGGCATCACCCAGAAATATCTGGACGCGGAACTGCCCACGCTGGACCGGTTCACGCCGACGCCGACCAACCAATTCGGCAAGCTCCAACAGGATCCGGACCGCGTCCTCACCCGGACCCTGCACCCGGCCGGCACCGTGGACCCACCCGACGGTCAGGGCGAGGTCGTGCTGAGCCTGCGTGCGTATCTCAACTACATCCTCGATCAGTCCGGCCGCTATCCGGTGCTGCGCCGGGCCGGGGTCGATCGCGTCGCGATGACGCCGAGCGTTTTCGTCTTCCGCACCCGGGACGCGGCCGCGGCGCAGCGATTCGTCACCGAGTCGGTGGAATTGGACAACCCGGCCGACCGGCGGGCCTTCGATCCGCCAGAGGACGTGCCGGACGCGCGGTGCCTGCAGAGCTACAACGTGACCAAGAGCGCGCAGTTCCGGTGCTTCGTCGCCTATCACGAATACGCCGCGCTGATCATCGGCCAGCAGCTGCTGGACACCCAGCAACGTGCGGCCGCTCAGTACGCGCTGTTCGCGAATACCCGCTGAGCGCCCGTATCAGTAACCGCGGTAGGCACTTCCGGAATTGACCGCCACCACGCCGGGGACATTGGTGACCGAGCCGTAGGTATCGATGGAATAGCGCACGCCGGCGATGATGTTGTCCACCGGATTCCAGATATCGTCGTGCCCGGGTGCCTTGTAGGCGTTGAACGTGCTGTCGATCGTCTGCATGAGCCCCTTCGACGGGTGGCCGTTGATCCAGTTGATGTCGGTGCGGTTCTCGGCGTACGGATTACCGCTGGACTCGTGCTGGATGATCAGCGCGATCGCGCGCTCGTCGATATCCTCGGGCTTGTAACCCATTTCGATGAGTTTCTGTTTCGCCTCGGCGATCCATTTCGCGACGTCGCCACTCGGCATCGGACCGGTCGGCGCGGACGAACTCGGCCCGCCGGAATAGCTGCCCGTATAGGGGCTGCCGGAGGAATAACCGTTGCCGCTGCCGTGGTGCGTGCCGCTCGTCAGGTAGCTCGACCCGTTCGAGGACGGTTTGCTCGTCACCGGCGCCGTGACGCCGGCGGGCGCGGTGCTCACCGGCGGTGCCGGGATATTCGCGCCGGGGTCGCCGAGCCCGGCGAAGGCCTGCTCCAGCTTGCCGACCGCCGTGTCCACCTGCGTCTTCGCTTGGCCTGCCACGGTTTCGGCGGACTTGAGCGCATTGGTCAGGTCCCAGGTGCGGGTCGCGGCCGCGAGGGTTTCGTCGAGGACGAGGTTCTCGACGTTCGCCTTGTCGGAGTGCGCGCGCAGGGCCGCGATCCGGGTATCGGCGGTGACGGTGCCGTTGGCCTGGACATCGAAGGGCGGCTGCTGGTTGACCGCGTCGTCGCGCAGTTGCAGGACCTTGGTTTTCGCCTCGGACAGGTTGGTTACCTGGGCGGTGAACGCCGTCTTCAGCTCCAGCAGTGCGGCGCTGACCGCGGAGGCGCGGGTCTTCTCGGTGTCCATCCTGGTGTTCGCCGCGGCACCCGCGTTGCCCGACCACTTCTGGGCGTCCGAGAGCGCGGCGGTGGCCGAGGAACCCTTGCCGACCGCTGTGTCGAGGCCCTGCGAGATCGTGCCCGCGTGGTTGCCCGCGGTGGTCAGCTGTTCCGGCTTCCAGTTCTCCACGTCGGTGATGGTGAGCGTCATGACAGTCCGATCGAGCGGAGCTTCGCGGCGAAGTCGTCTTCGGCCAGTTCGTATTTGCCCGCGGCATTGTGCATGGTGCCCGCGAGGGTGGTGAGCCTGCCGCCGATCCGCTGCAGGCACCGATGCACGACATCGTCGGCCTGCTGGGCCGCGGCGCCGAATTCGGTGCCGGGCAGCGCGGTTGCCGCGTCGGTGAACGCGCTGCCCGAATTGAGCCCGCCGACCTCGCTTGCCTCGGTGTCGAGTGTTTGCGCGAACGATCGCAGCGCCGCTGGATCGACCTGCATGTTCGTCGCAGGTGGCTGATTACGTTCGACCATGAGTCCCCCTTCCCGCCCGACCGTAGGTCGCGGTCAGCATAGCAAAATCGGCTGGTCGGCACGGTTGTCGAGCGCAGGTCGGCAGTCGGTGGCAGTCCGGCAGAGTGGTCGCGAAAAAGGACTACCTACCGCGGCGTCAGTTATGTTGATCACGGCGGCGTCGGCGCCGGACGAGCCGATGCCAGGACAGAGAGGTCGGCAGATGCGCGCAGCCCAGGTCAGCAAGCTCGAGGGACCGGAATCGATCGAGATCGTCGACATTCCGGAGCCCGCCGCCTATCCGGGTGGCGTGGTGATCGACGTGCACGCGGCCGGTGTCGCGTTTCCCGATGTGCTCATGACCCGCGGGCTCTACCAGATGAAGCCGGAACTGCCGTTCGTGGTCGGCGGTGAGGTGGCGGGCACCGTGCGCGAGGCGCCCGCGGACGCGCACGTCGCGCCCGGCGATCGGGTGGTGGCGCTGACCCTGCTCGGCAACGCCATGGGCGAGGTCGCCGTCGCGCCCGCGCAGATGGTGTTCCGCCTGCCCGACAACGTCTCGCTCGAAGCCGGTGCTGGCATCCTGTTCAACGACCTCACCGTGCACTTCTGCCTGTGCAACCGCGGCAGGCTGGCCGCGGGCGAGACCGTGCTGGTGCACGGCGCCGCGGGCGGGATCGGCACCTCGACCCTGCGGATGGCGGCCGCGCTCGGCGCGGGCCGGGTGATCGCGGTGGTCAGCACCGAGGCCAAGGCCGAGGTGGCGCGCGCCAACGGCGCGACCGACGTGGTGCTCACCGACGGCTGGCTCGCCGCGGTCAAGGAACTGACCGGTGGGCGCGGCGTGGACATCGTGCTCGACCCGGTCGGCGGTGACCGGTTCACCGACAGCATCCGCTCGCTCGCGTCGGCGGGCAGGCTGCTGGTCGTCGGCTTCACCGCGGGGGAGATCCCCACCGTGAAGGTGAATCGCCTGCTGCTCAAGAACGTCGAGGTGACCGGCGCGGCCTGGGGCGAATGGGTGATGACCCATCCCGGCTACCTGGCCGAACAGTGGGCCGAGGTGGAACCGCTGCTGGCGAGCGGCGAGATCGCGGCGCCGGAGCCGGTGCTGTATCCGCTGGAGCGCGCGGCCGAGGCGGTGGCCTCGCTGGACAACCGCACAGCGACCGGCAAGGTCGTGGTCACGCTGCGCTGAGGCGCGGCGAAGCAACCCCAGGGAACACCACATGCTGTGCAACCGGGTATTGAACCGAACCCTGCTGGCTCGCCAGCATCTGCTGGAGCGCTCGCGCCTCTCGGCGCACGAGATGTGTGATCACCTCGTCGGTTTGCAGGCGCAGGACTCCCCGCCGCCGTTCGTCGCGCTGTGGAGCCGGATCGCGGACTTCGATCCGGAGACGGTGTCCACGGCGCTCGAGGACCGATCGCTGGTCCGGATCACCCTGATGCGCGGCACCATTCACCTGGTGACCCCGCCCGACGCGTTACGGATCGCGCCGCACATCCAGCCGGAGCTCGAAAAGGTGCCCTTCCGAAAGGGTTTCAACTACGGGGCGATGATCGGGCTGGACCCCGACGAGGTCCGCGCGCACGGCGAACGGGTGCTCGGTGACGAACCGATGTCGGCCGCCGCCCTGCGCGCGGCGGCCGAGAAGATCTATCCCGACCGCAATCCGAGCATGGTCGTGCAGACCTGGCTCTACCAGCTGCCGGTGTTGCAGACCCCGCCGCGCGGCAAGTGGAAGGACAGCAGCAGGCCGATCTGGTCGCGGGTCGAGCCGTGGCTCGGCACGCCGCTCGATCCGAGCTATCCGCTGGCGGAGTTGCTGTTTCGCTATCTGCGCGCGTTCGGCCCGGCCAGCACCATGGACATGCAGACCTGGTCGCGGATGCTCGGCATGAAGCAGGCGATCGCACAGCTCGGGGACCGGGTGCGGACCTACACCGACGACCGCGGCCGCACGCTCTACGACGTCGCCGACGGTGTGCTGGCGGATCCGGAACTGCCCGCCCCGGTGCGGCTGCTCGGCTGGTACGACAACGCGGTGCTCTCGCACCAGGATCGGACCAGGATCGTGCCCGACGGCGACGCGCCGCACCTGCGCCGCTTCGCCGCCGCGGTGGCGCCGGTGCTGGTCGACGGCTACGTCGCCGGGCTGTACAAGATCTTCGCGGACGCCGGCGTCGCCCGGCTGCGGATCAGCCCCACCCGCAAGTGGACCAGGGCCGAGCGTGCCGCCGTCGACGCGGAAAGCCATGCGCTGCTTGCCTTCATGGAGGCGGACAAGGAGCCGAGGGTGGAGATCCTCGACGTCGACGCCGACCTGCGTCCCTGACCCGCTACTTGTCCGGCGTCACGCGATAGGCGGGCGCCTTGGTCGTGCCCGCCGGATCGAGGGTGCGCAGCAGGGGCAGCGTGCGCATCGGCACCACCGTGGACAGCACGATGACACTGTGCGATCGCACCACCGACGAGGTCCGGTCGATGCTCAGCAGCACCGTCTGCAGGCCCGCGTGCGAGTCCGCGCCGATCCGGCACCACACGTCACCCGAGCCGGTGGTCGCGTAGGCCTCCAGCACCCCGGGGATGGCCTCGAGTTCGGCCGCGACGGCGTCCAGCGCGCCCTGCGCGATCTCCAGCGTGACGAACGCCTGCACGTCGAAACCCGCTGCGGTGACATCGATCTGCGGGTCGTAGGAGGCGATGATGCCCGCCTCCTCCATCCGTCCGATCCTGGACTGCACGGTCGCCCTGGCCACCCGCGTCCGGCGGGACAGCTCGAGAATCCCCGCCTTCTGATATTCATGCATCGCGGTGAGGATCGCGAGATCGAGTTCGTCCAGTTTCGCCGGCGTGCGCGACATGTCGGCCTCCGTTCCGAGCACGGGCTGGGCTTCCCAGCCGGGATGAGCACCAGCATCTTGGTGCTATTCAAATTGTCCAGCATTCAGGGGTACTTCCTAGCCGAATTCGCCACAGTGTCTATCGAAATTGGCCGCTGTTGCCTATCGGGCAGGGGCTGACGATTACTTGGTGCATGACCATCGAGCACCTGCCGAACGCCCGGTCCAGCACGCCAGCCGATGACCTGACCAGCACGGCCCCCACCGACAACGAGCTGCGCAAGCTCGTCGGCCTCGTCGACCACGACAGCAGCGCCGACCCGTTCCCCGTGATCGGCTGGGACGCCCTGGTCTGGGTGGTCGGCAACGCGACGCAGACCGCGCACTACCTGGAATCCGCCTTCGGTATGCGCCTGGAGGCCTACTCCGGTCCCGAGACCGGCAACCGTGATCACAAGGCCTATGTATTGCGCAGCGGTAGCGCGCGCTTCGTGGTCAAGGGCGCGGTCGACCCGGACAGCCCGCTGGTCGGCCACCACGACCGCCACGGCGACGGCGTCGTCGACATCGCGCTCGAGGTGCCCGACGTAGACCGCTGCGTCGAATGGGCGCGCAACCACGGCGCCACCGTGCTCGTCGAACCTCATGACGACACAGACGAATTCGGCACCGTCCGCAGCGCGGCGCTGGCCACTTACGGCGAGACCAGGCACACGCTGGTCGACCGTTCCGGCTATGACGGCCCCTACCTGCCCGGCTACGTCACCCGCAAGGCCGGCTACCAGCCGCGCGAGGGCGCCCCGAAGCGCTTGTTCCAGGCCATCGACCACGTGGTCGGCAACGTCGAGCTCGGCCAGATGGACGAGTGGGTCGAGTTCTACCGCCGCGTCATGGGATTCACCAACATGGCCGAGTTCGTCGGCGACGACATCGCCACCGAGTACTCGGCGCTGATGAGCAAGGTCGTCGCCAACGGCAACCACCGGGTGAAGTTCCCGCTGAACGAGCCCGCGGTGGCCAAGAAGCGTTCGCAGATCGACGAATACCTCGAGTTCTATCGCGGCCCCGGCGTGCAGCACATCGCGCTCGCCACCGGCGACATCCTCGCCTGCGTCGACGCGCTGCGCCGGGAAGGCGTCGAATTCCTCGACGCCCCCGACAGTTACTACGACGACCCGGAGCTGCGGGCCAGGATCGGCAAGGTGCGCGTCCCGGTCGAAGAGCTCAAGAGCCGCGGCATCCTGGTCGACCGGGACGAGGACGGCTACCTGCTGCAGATCTTCACCAAACCGATCACCGACCGGCCCACCGTCTTCTTCGAACTGATCGAGCGGCACGGCTCGCTCGGCTTCGGCAAGGGCAACTTCAAGGCGTTGTTCGAGGCGATCGAGAAGGAGCAGGAGGCGCGCGGCAATCTGTGATCGGTTGTGGCCCTGAGTAACCGGCAGTACGCTCCGAGGGTTCATCGCCGGATGCTGGGGGAGGGCCGCAGTGCTCGACAGATCTGCCGCAGCGGTCTCGCTGGCCGTCGCGCTCGCCCTGGGGGCGGGCGCGACGGCGCACGCCGAACCCGCCCCCTCCTACTATCCGACCCTCGACGACTGCCTGTCCGCCATGTCGCGCTACAAGTCCGGCCCGGCCCAGTGCGTCTACATCGAGTCGATGCACGCCTACGAGTTACGCGTCCCCGACGGTGGTCAGTGAGTTCGCACGTTCCCGATTTCGCCGGTTCGCCTAGGTAGAGTGCAAGCATGCGGATAGGGGCGTTGGCGGGCTGTGCGGCAGTGCTGTCTCTGGTGCTGACGGCGTGCGGCTCCGGCGGCGACTCCGATGACGCCACCCCATTGCGGCCGCCGCCGAAGGTCGCCACGCTCGGTCCGTTCGTCGGGGAGTGCGGGCATGTCACCGACGACGAGGTGCGCGATACCGCGGGCCTCGGCCAGATTTCCCAGGTGCTGAAGAATTCGGTCGGCTGCAATTGGCAGTCGGCCGGGTACGGTTCGCCCAGCGTCACCTTCGCCTCCTATCGAGGCAGCCCGATCGCGCGAGAGAAGGCGTGGGTCTCGACGCAGGGACGCAATCCACAAACGATCGATGTCGGCGGTCGCAGTGGATGGCAGGCACTCGAGCCGGGCGGCGCGGTCTGCGATCTGGCCGTGCAACTCGATGACGACTTCTTCGAATGGTCGATGTCCTTCGGTGTGTTCCCCCCGGACGGCAACCCGTGCGATCGGATGCGCAAACTCGCCGAACTGACCGTGCAGCGGCTGAAGTGAGGGGACGGACGGCAATGGCAATGCGGCGTCGTGACCTGACCCGCGGAATACTCACCGCGGCCACCGTGTTGACTCTCGCTGCCGCCGCTTCGGGCTGCGGACAGACGATCAGCGGCGAGGCCTTTCCGGCAGGCTCCGGCACCGGCGAGAGCGTGAACACCAAGTTCGACAAGCTGCTTCGCGAATGCGAGGTGGTGCGGCTCGATCAGATCGCCGAGGCGGTCGGCGCCAAGGAAGCGTTCCCGCAGCCCTCCTTCTACGGTGCGATCTGCATGTGGGACGTGCAGGGCGCACCGGGCGGCAATGCCATGGTCACGCTGAACTGGTACGAGATCGGCGCGCTGAACAACGAGAAGACCACCAACGACAAACTCGGCTACACCACCACCAACGTCACGATCGAGGGGCGGCGCGCGCTGGAGATCCGGCGGCCGAACGACCCCGACTCCTGCGGGGTCAGCGCGGGCGCGGCGGATCAGGGCGTGATCGGGTTCTGGATCAACTATCGCCCGGGATCGGCGCATCCGGATCCGTGCGCGGGCGCGAAGAAGCTCGTAGAGTTGACCCTGAACTTGGCCAGGTGACGGGGTCTCCAGACACCCCGCTTTGACCCTGTGTCGCGACCCCGAGTATCGTGGATCGCTGTGCCCGGAAGCATGCGGGCAAGTTCGTGCGTGACCGTAGGCCAGCGAAAGCGGCTGACACCTCCAGCGTGCCCGTAATTCGGGCCCTGCGCCGCGCGCGACACGCCCGACCTCGGGACGCGAGAAACGTGGTTGGACGTGCGGGTGAAAGCTCGATTAACAGACATGAAGTTCCAGACACCGCGTTAACTAATAAGGAAAGCCGGTCTATGCCAACGATCAACCAGCTGGTCCGCAAGGGTCGCCGCGACAAGGTCGCGAAGACCAAGACCGCGGCCCTCAAGGGGAGCCCGCAGCGTCGTGGCGTGTGCACCCGCGTGTACACCACGACCCCGAAGAAGCCGAACTCCGCGCTGCGTAAGGTCGCGCGTGTTCGCCTGACCAGCCAGGTCGAGGTCACGGCCTACATCCCGGGTGAGGGCCACAACCTCCAGGAGCACTCGATGGTGCTCGTGCGCGGCGGTCGTGTGAAGGACCTCCCCGGTGTGCGCTACAAGATCATCCGCGGCTCGCTCGACACCCAGGGTGTGAAGAACCGCAAGCAGGCCCGCAGCCGTTACGGCGCCAAGAAGGAGAAGAGCTGATATGCCACGCAAGGGCCCCGCACCCAAGCGTCCGCTGATCAACGACCCGGTCTACGGTTCGCCGCTGGTCACTCAGCTGGTCAACAAGATCCTGCTGGACGGCAAGAAGTCCACCGCCGAGCGCATCGTCTACGGCGCGCTGGAGCAGGCACGCGACAAGACCGGCACCGATCCGGTCGTCACCCTCAAGCGCGCGCTCGACAACGTCAAGCCGTCGCTCGAGGTGAAGCCGCGCCGCGTCGGTGGCGCCACCTACCAGGTGCCGGTCGAGGTTCGTCCCGGCCGCGCCAACACCCTTGCGCTGCGCTGGCTCGTGAACTTCTCGCGGGCGCGTCGCGAGAAGACCATGGTCGAGCGTCTCGCCAACGAGCTGCTCGATGCCAGCAATGGTCTCGGTGCCTCGGTCAAGCGTCGCGAGGACACCCACAAGATGGCCGAGTCGAACCGGGCCTTCGCGCACTACCGCTGGTGACGTCTGCCCGGCCCGTTGTTATTGGGTCGGGAGGCACAGCCTGCCGCGGCACTCACCTGTCGCTGCCGGCGTTGACATAGTGACGACCACAGGGTCGTCCCCGAAAATCCCAACTAGCTACGAGCGGGGAAGATTTCCGTGGCACAGGACGTGCTCACCGACCTGAACAAGGTCCGCAACATCGGCATCATGGCCCACATTGATGCGGGCAAGACGACCACAACTGAACGCATCCTCTTCTACACCGGTATCACCTACAAGATCGGTGAGGTTCATGATGGCGCCGCCACCATGGACTGGATGGCGCAGGAGCAGGAGCGTGGTATCACCATCACCTCCGCGGCTACCACGTGCTTCTGGAACGACAACCAGATCAACATCATCGACACCCCCGGGCACGTCGACTTCACCGTCGAGGTGGAGCGGTCGCTGCGCGTGCTCGACGGCGCCGTCGCGGTGTTCGACGGCAAGGAAGGTGTCGAGCCGCAGTCCGAGCAGGTGTGGCGACAGGCCGACAAGTACGACGTGCCGCGAATCTGCTTCGTCAACAAGATGGACAAGCTCGGCGCGGACTTCTACTTCACCGTGCAGACCATCAAGGACCGCCTCGGCGCGAAGCCGCTGGTCATCCAGCTGCCGATCGGCGCGGAGGACACCTTCGAGGGCATCGTCGACCTGGTCGAGATGAACGCCAAGGTCTGGAAGGGCGAGACCAAGCTCGGCGAGAAGTACGAGGTCCAGGAGATCCCGGCCGACCTCAAGGAGCGGGCCGAGCAGTACCGCCAGGAACTGCTGGAGACCGTCGCCGAGTCCGACGAGGCGCTGCTGGAGAAGTTCTTCGGTGGTGAGGAGCTCTCGATCGAGGAGATCAAGGGCGCCATCCGCAAGATGACGGTCAACTCCGAGCTCTACCCCGTGCTGTGTGGTTCGGCGTTCAAGAACAAGGGCGTGCAGCCCATGCTCGACGCCGTGATCGACTACCTGCCGACCCCGCTGGACGATGGTGGCACCGACGGCCACGTCCCGGGCAAGGAGGACGAGGTCCTGCACCGCGACGCGAGCGTCACCGAGCCGTTCGCGGCCCTGGCGTTCAAGGTCGCGACGCACCCGTTCTTCGGCAAGCTGACCTACGTGCGCGTGTACTCGGGCAAGGTCGACTCCGGCGCCCAGGTCATCAACTCGACCAAGGGCAAGAAGGAGCGTCTGGGCAAGCTGTTCCAGATGCACTCCAACAAGGAGAACCCGGTCACCGAGGCGCAGGCCGGCCACATCTACGCGGTCATCGGCCTGAAGGACACCACCACCGGTGACACGCTGTGCGATCCGAACAGCCAGATCGTGCTGGAGTCGATGACCTTCCCGGATCCGGTCATCGAGGTCGCCATCGAGCCGAAGACCAAGGCCGACCAGGAGAAGCTGGGTACCGCGATCCAGAAGTTCGCGGAAGAGGACCCCACCTTCAACGTGAAGCTGGACCAGGAAACCGGTCAGACGGTCATCGGTGGCATGGGCGAGCTGCAGCTCGACATCTACGTCGACCGGATGAAGCGCGAATTCAAGGTCGAGGCCAACATCGGCAAGCCGCAGGTGGCCTACCGCGAGACCATCACCAAGACGGTGGAGAAGCTCGAGTTCACCCACAAGAAGCAGACGGGTGGCTCCGGCCAGTTCGCGAAGGTCATCATCGGCCTCGAGCCGTTCGTCGGCGAGGACGGCGCGACCTACGAATTCGAGAACAAGGTCACCGGTGGCCGCGTGCCGCGTGAGTACATCCCGTCGGTGGACGCCGGCGCGCAGGATGCCATGCAGTACGGTGTGCTCGCCGGTTACCCGCTGGTCAACCTGAAGGTGACCCTGCTCGACGGTGCATACCACGACGTCGACTCCTCGGAGATGGCGTTCAAGATCGCCGGCTCGCAGGCACTGAAGGAAGCGGCCCGCAAGGCCGGTCCGGTGATTCTCGAACCGCTGATGGCGGTCGAGGTCACCACGCCCGAGGAGTACATGGGCGACGTGATCGGCGACCTGAACTCCCGCCGTGGCCAGATCCAGGCCATGGAGGAACGCAGTGGTGCCCGTGTCGTCAAGGCGCTGGTTCCGCTCTCGGAGATGTTCGGCTACATCGGTGACCTGCGGTCGAAGACCCAGGGCCGGGCGAACTTCTCCATGGTGTTCAACTCGTACGCGGAGGTTCCGGCCAACGTGTCGAAGGAGATCATCGCCAAGGCGACCGGCGAGTAATTACTCTTCGGGCGCGAATCAATACCCGATTCCCCGCGTAAGCGGGGATGATCCCCGCACTGCTGCAACTGCACGCACCAACAAGTCCAGGAGGACAAAGAAGTGGCGAAGGCGAAGTTCGAGCGGACAAAGCCGCACGTCAACATCGGCACCATCGGTCACGTCGACCACGGCAAGACCACGCTGACCGCAGCGATCACGAAGGTGCTGGCTGACAAGTACCCGGATCTGAACGAGAGCTTTGCCTTCGATCAGATCGACAAGGCGCCGGAAGAGAAGGCTCGTGGTATCACGATCAACATCTCCCACGTCGAATACCAGACGGAGAAGCGCCACTACGCGCACGTCGATGCGCCGGGTCACGCCGACTACATCAAGAACATGATCACCGGTGCGGCGCAGATGGACGGTGCCATCCTCGTGGTCGCCGCCACCGACGGCCCGATGCCCCAGACGCGTGAGCACGTGCTGCTCGCCCGTCAGGTCGGCGTGCCCTACATCCTGGTCGCGCTGAACAAGTCGGACATGGTCGACGACGAGGAAATCCTCGAGCTCGTCGAGATGGAGGTCCGCGAACTGCTGGCCGCCCAGGAGTTCGACGAGGATGCGCCGGTCGTGCGCGTCTCCGGCCTGAAGGCGCTCGAGGGCGACCCGAAGTGGACCGAGTCGGTGCTGGAACTGATGAGCGCCGTCGACGAGTCCATCCCGGACCCGGTCCGTGAGACCGAGAAGCCGTTCCTCATGCCCGTCGAGGACGTGTTCACCATCACCGGTCGTGGCACCGTCGTCACCGGTCGTGTCGAGCGCGGCATCATCAACGTGAACGAGGAAGTCGAGATCGTCGGCATCCGCGAGAAGAGCACCAAGACCACCGTCACCGGTATCGAGATGTTCCGCAAGCTGCTCGATCAGGGCCAGGCGGGCGACAACGTCGGTCTGCTCGTTCGTGGTATCAAGCGCGAAGATGTCGAGCGTGGCCAGGTCGTCGTGAAGCCGGGCACCACCACCCCGCACACCGAGTTCGAGGGCCAGGCCTACATCCTGTCGAAGGACGAGGGTGGCCGCCACACCCCGTTCTTCAACAACTACCGTCCGCAGTTCTACTTCCGTACGACTGACGTGACGGGCGTTGTGACCCTGCCCGAGGGCACCGAGATGGTCATGCCCGGTGACAACACCGAGATGTCCGTCAAGCTGATCCAGCCGGTCGCCATGGACGAGGGTCTGCGCTTCGCGATCCGCGAGGGTGGCCGCACCGTCGGCGCCGGTCGCGTCACGAAGATCATCAAGTGATTCGCTGAATCACCAACCCGAACGGCGTCGCTCCCCGGAGCGGCGCCGTTCGGCGTTTCCGGGGAGAACGCCTGAGGACTTCGGCCAGCTCCGCCGCACGGAACACGACGGGTTCATCGACGTCGGCGATCTCGATCTGACGCCAAAGAGGACATCCAAGGTAGCGTGGATGTCAAGAGTGCGGCGTATGACGTGGTCCCGTTCAGCGAACTGCTACACAAGCCCGCGGTCACGGCCGGGCTGCTGGGTCAGGTTCGCGCGGTGCGTTTGCGCCGTAGGGATGCGGGCGACCTCGCGCTGATGCGGGTGGAACAGCTCGACGCGGAGGGCGCGGTTGTCGATTTCACCGCGCGGCTGCTTGCTGGGCTGATTCGGCGAGTCGGTGCGCAGGCCGTCCGTGACGTGCTGCCGGACGCCGTGCCGTGGGTGGTATTCCTGCCCGAGGTGGACCTGGATCAGTTCCTGAGTGAACTCGTCGCGGTCGCGCAGGGTGCGGCGGCCTTGGAGAACCTCGCCCCGATCGCGTCCCTGCTGACGCAGTGGCGGCACACCGCCGAGATCTACGCCGATCCCGCATTGCTCGAATTGGTCGCCAAAGAGCCGGAAGGTGATTTCGGCCCGGCGCCGATGCCCGACGTTCCCGAGTCCGATCGGTGAGCCCCAAACGCGGTGATCGCGCCGCGCCGCCCGCGGTCGGCACCGAATTCGACATTCGTTTGGCCACCAGCGAATCCTGCACGGGCTGGGAGTAGTTGGCGGCTCAGGTGCCCGGCAACCTGCGTCGAGCGTACGAGGCGATCAGAGCCGACCCGAGGGCGAAATCGAACCCGGATCGACAGCACCGGCTCAAAGGCGCGCTCGGTGTCGCGACCTGGAAGGGCGTCGCGCTGGAACGCTGGCAATACGAGGTGACCGGCAGCGGTCGGGCACCCGAAAGCCACCGACTGACGCTTCGGCCTTTTGCGGCGTTTCACGACAAGCACCGGCTCGTCGAGGCGGCGGGGGTCAGCAGTGAAAGGCTTGGCCGACTGCGGTTTCGCGTTGGTCTGCGGCGACTTCACGCAGGCAGCCGAGTGCGAGAATGCCGTCGTCGCTCATCTGCACGCCGCTGCCGTCGGACGGGTTGACGCAGGTGAGTCCGTTCGTCGCGATGCGGCAGGTGTAGCGCTCGAAGGTCACGGTGCTGTCGTAGGGCAGTGTCTGACCGTTGCCGTTGACGAAAAGCCCTGGGTCGCCACGGAATTGGCCGACGGTCAGGGCGGTGCCGGTGTAGTTGACGTAGCCGCCGTCCCAGTTTCCGAAGCCTTCACCGGGCTTGGCCACCGGGTTCTTCAGCTTGACGACACAGTTGAGTCCGTCGATCCCATAGGCGGTTCCGGTGCTGCAGCTGATCTTGCCTGTGGGGCTGGTGAACGCGATATCGCCGGTCAACGCGGTGACGGGCCTGCCATCGGTGGTGACGGAGTGATACTGGCCGACGTCGACCGCGCTGCCCGCCCGCACCCATGCGATGCGCTCCTTCAGTTGGCTTTCGCGGCTGGCCGGTGTCGATGAGGGTGCGGCGGTAGCGGTCGTCGCCGGCGGTTGGTCCTGCGCGGCCTGTGGATGGCCGCCGGTGGATTGGGAGCAGGCGCTCAGCGCCAGAACAAGGGCAACCAGTGCCGCGATACGCATGCCCGCCACCCTAGTGCGGTCTCGCGGACGCGCGACTGGCGAGCTGGCCCGCGTGGTCTGCTCGGGGGCGAATGCTTCAGCGGCGCTGCGGTTTTGGCCGGGCGCCCAGCTGCTCCGGAGGTAGGTGGCCACGGGTTGCGGTGCAACGGTTTACCGCGGACAGTGGCGGCGGCAGGCGCGCGACGATGACCTCCGAGGTTATCGCGCGGCCGCACTGTCTTCGTTAGCGTCGAGGGGGAGAGCGCACCAGCAGATCTGGAGGAACCGATGAGCAAGTCCACCGTTGCCGCCGACCTGGACGTCACCGAGGGTACGCTGCGGCACGGCATGCCCTACCTGGCGCTGGGCGCCGGGCGTCCGCTGGTGTTTCTGCGGTGGTTCACGCCCGATCACGCCAATCCGCGCGGCTGGATGCGGGATTCGGAGATCAAGATGCTGGCACCCTTGGCCAGGCACTTCCGGGTCTACGCGGTGAGCAGGGCACCGGGCATGGCGGCGGGCACCACCATGGCCGATATCGCGGCCGAGCACGCCGACGCCTTGCGTGCCGAGTTCGGCATGGCGGTCGACGTGGTCGGAGTGTCCTCGGGCGGCTCGGTGGCGCTGCAACTCGCGGTGGATCATCCGGCCGCAGTGCGGAGTCTGGTCGTCGCGTCATCGGGCTACCGGTTGGATCCGCTCGCCAGGGAGAGCCAGATCCGTTATGGGGAGGCGGCTTTCGCGGGTCGGCGCGCACTGCATCACATGGCGGCGACCACCGTGTCCTCGCCGACGCTGGCCCGGCTGGCCGGTGCGGCCATGTGGTTGATCGATCCGCTTGCCCGTCCCAAGAATCCCGCCGACACCCTCGCCTTCCTCCGGGCGGAGGACGAGTTCGACCTGTCCGATCGCCTCGGCGAAATCATCGCTCCCACACTCGTGCTCGGCGGCGAACGCGACGCGGGCTACAGCACCGAGAATTTCCGGCGAACCGCCGACGGCATCCCCGATTCCCGCCTGATCATCTACTCCGGCACCAGCCATACCGGCGTCACTCGCCACCCCCGATTCGCCACCGATATCACCGAATTCGTCACCGCCCGTATCCCTTTCATCCCCTGACCGCTTCCGGCCAATCCGGCAGCACGCCGCTTCCCGTCGACCCGCCCCGCACGCGTACCCCTCAATTGCGGGCCGTGGCCGCCCAATAGCCGCTCCGGCGAACGTACTCAGCGGCGCGACCGGCGGCACGGATGCGGTCGGCCAGGTGGCGCGGGTCCGCGAGGTCTTGCCAGCCCCAGCGGACCACCATCCAGCCGAGTGCGCGCAGTCGGTCCCGATCGGTGGTGCGGGCCCCGCGTAATGCGTTCTGGTGCTGGATGTTTCCGTCGAATTCGCCGATGACGCCCAGTTCGGGAAACAAGAAGTCGACTCGTCCGACACATACCCCGTCGTCGGTGAACACGCGCGCCTGCAGTTCGGGTGCGGGCAGTCCGCCGTCGTGGAAGGCGATGCGGCTGCGTGACTCGCCGATGCTTTCGCTGCGCCCGTCGAGGAAGGCGATGGCCGCCGCCGCGCGGCGCGCGCCACGGCGATGCCGCGCGCGGAAAAGGTAGTTCCGCAATTCCTCCGCGGTGGTGAGTCCCTGGCGCAACGCGTTGTCCCCGATGACGACGGCCTGCGCGAAACTCGCCGAACGAGCGATGTCGACGACCGTCCGCGGCGCCGTGGTCACCTGGAGCCCGTTGACGATGGTGATCTCTTCCGGCGACAGCTGCGCCGAATGCACCACCAACTGATTGGTGACCCGCCCGCCGTTGATCCGGTTGCGGGTCAGGTGCACCCGGTCCAGCGGCATCGACCAGCACGGCACGCCGTGCAGCACCACGGCCGAACAGTGACTGGCGACCGCGTCTTCGGGCATCGCCTCGCAGGTCGCGAGCGTGAGCACCAGATGACGCCCCGCCAGCGTGAGCCCCGGCTCCGGCGCGTTGACGTAGCGCCCGGTCCGCACCCGCCACCACGATCCGTCCTGACAGCGCCTGCGCAGTTCACTATCGGAGATTCCCCACGCCAGCGCCTGCTGTCGCGAGACCAGTTGCGGTGCATCCATACCGCGATCGTGAACTACCCGGCTCGCGGACACCACCCGCGAATCCCCAATTGTGGACAACACGCACCCTGTGCATAACTTTCGATCCCCACTTCGCCGGAACTCAGCCGAGCTGAGTCATTCCGGCGGCGACGACCTGGGCGACGTTGAGCAACTCGTCCGCGGTGGGAATGGGCACGCCGTCGAGAGCGTGCAACCGATCGGTGCTGGCGATGGCGAACATCGCGGAGACCCAGGCGGCCGCGCAGGCGCGCAGAGTGCCGGGCCGCACCGGCGCGGGCGCGCTCGCCTGCAGCACCCGCGCGGTGACATCCAGCAGTTGATCACGCAGATGCCGCAATTGCCGTCGGACGTCGGGGTGGGTGTCCGCCTCGCGCCACATGATCACCCGCAGCACCGAGGAGTGATGGTCGCGCAGGTTGAGCGCGGCGTCCAGCGCGACCAGGCTGGCCGCGGGATCGCCCGGCGCGACCACGGTGCCGATGTCGTCGATCGGATGGGCGGGCACCCGCTCGGTCATCAACGTCGACAGGATCGAATCCTTGGTCGGGAAGTAGTAGAAGACAAGGCCTTTCGGCACGCCGGCGGCCTCGGCGATGGCCGCCGTCGCGGTGGCGTCGAAACCCTGTTCCGCGAAGAGTTTCTCGGCCGAGTCCAAGATGAGTTGCCGGGCGTCGCCGTCGACTTTCGCGCTGCGGCGGCGCCCGGCTTTGGGTTCCTTGCCCGGCCGCCGGGTGGTCCGGCGACCGGGTTTCGGCATCTGCATCAGTGGTGTGGCGCCATGCTGTGCAGACGTCCCGACACCGTCGGCAGCGCCGCTACCGCGACCACCGCTGTCACTACCCCGACTACCCATGCGGTCCAGGATGCGCCGCGGTAATCGGTGAAGTCCATGGCCCATGGCGAAATGAACAGCAGCACGCCGAACAGGCCCATGGCGTAGTCGGCGTTCGCACCGAGGGCGGGCCGGTACATCTGCGCCAGCCCGGTGAGTGCGATGAGCACGCCGAGCACGATCAGCGACCACATCGCCTTGTCGGTGGTGTCCAGCCACAGGGGTGAGAGCGCGGCGAAGACGCCGAGCACGACGGCTAGCAGGTCCTGCGCGCGGCTTTCGGTGAACATGGTGTGCCTCCTAGGGCTCAGGATTATGTCCTACCTTTGGGTATAGACCTGATTGACCGCCCGATCAATATCGGAACGGCTACGATTGCACCGCGATCGCCGAGTGATCGGGCTCACTCCGGCGTGGAACCAAGCAACCGTTAGGGTGGGCTGCGTGGCACCTTCAGCAACAGACACCGCGCCGATCGTGATCGTGGGCGCAGGCCTGGCCGGCCTGCGCACCGCCGAGGAATTGCGCCGGACCGGATACGAGGGTGAGCTGGTCCTGCTGGGTGACGAAGCGCGGCTGCCCTACGACCGGCCGCCGCTGTCCAAGCAGTTCGTCCGCGGCGAGACCGACGACACCACCCTGCGCCCCGACGAGTTCTACGCCGAGAAGCGGATCGACGTGCGGCTCGGCACCGAGGCGGTCGGCCTGGACACCGCGGCACGGCAGGTGCGTCTGGCCGACGGCACGGCCCTCGACTACGCACAGCTGATCATCGCCACCGGCCTGCGCCCGCGCCGCCTGCCCGGCCTGCCCGACCTTGCCGGTGTGCACGTGCTGCGCGGCCACGCCGACGCCATCGCGCTGCGCTCCGAATTGGCCGTGGCGGCAACGGCACTCGTGATCGGCGCGGGTTTCATCGGCTGCGAGCTGGCGGCCAGTTTCCGGGCCCGCGGTGTCGCGGTGGTGCTGGTCGAGCCGCAGCCGACGCCGCTGGCCGGCGTGCTCGGTGAGCGGGTAGGCGAGCTGGTGGCCAGGCTGCACCGCGCCGAAGGGGTGGACCTGCGCTGCGGTGTCGGCTTGCATACCCTGCTCGCCGAGGATGAGCGGGTGCGCGGCGCGATCCTGTCCGACGGCACGCAGGTGCAGGCCGATCTGGTGGTGCTGGGCGTCGGTTCGCGTCCGGTGACGCAGTGGCTGGCCGAATCCGGCATCGCGCTCGCCGACCCGGCGGCGGGCGGCGGGGTGCTGGCCGACGAGGTGGGCCGCACCTCGGCCGAGCGGGTCTGGGCGGTCGGCGACGTGGCCGCCTGGCGGCAGCAGGCCGGGCACAGCAAGCGGATCGAGCACTGGACCAACGCGGGCGAGCAGGCCCGGCTGGTGGCGTGCGCGCTGCTCGGTGCCGCCGCGCCGACCGCGGCCAGGGTGCCGTACTTCTGGAGCGACCAGTACGACGTGAAGATCCAGGCGCTCGGCACGCCTGCCGCGACCGATGATGTCGACGTGGCACTCGACGACGGCCGCAAGTTCCTCGCCTACTACTCCAGGGAGGGCAGGCTGACCGGCGTGGTCGGCGCGGGCACGACGGCGCAGGTCATGAAGACCAGGGCGAAGATCGCGGCGGGCGCACCGGTTTCGGAGTTGCGCACGCCGAGTTGAGAGCAGTCAGAGCGCGGTCGCGCGATCGCGACCGAAAACCGCCCGCCGCTCGTCGCGGACGCCGTCCCGGGCACCGCGTCAGGGCCCTGTAATAACGTTGTCGATGTGATCGTCGCGCTCATCGATTCGGGTCTCGGCTTGCTGCCCACATCCGCGTGGCTGCGCAAGTTGCGTCCGGACGTGGATTTGCTGCTGCAATTGGACCCCGACGGCGCGCCGTGGGGGCCCAAACCGGAGCAGTGGACGATCGACCGCGTGGTCGGGGCCGCCGGGATGTCGATCGAGCTGGGCGCCGAGGTGATCGTCATTCCGTGCAACACCGCCAGCGTCACCGCGCTCGAGCACGTGCGCGCGCAGGTCGGTCCCGACGTGCCGGTGATCGGCACGGTGCCCGCGATCAAACCGGCCGCCGCCGTCTGCCGGTCGGTGGCGGTCTGGGCCACCGCGGCCACGACGGCCAGCCGGTACCAGGCGGACCTGATCGCCAAGTTCGGCGGCAACGCCGATGTGGTCGGCGTGGCCTGCCACGGCCTGGCCGACTCGATCGACCGCGGTGACCTGGTCGGCGCGCGCGAGTCCATCGCGCGGGCGGTGGCCGAGACCCCCGACGACGTGGAAGGCGTCGTGCTCGGCTGTACCCACTACCCGCTGGTGATCGATGCCATCGTCGCCGCGCTGCCCGACGGTGTCCGGCTCTTCGACAGCGCGCAAGCCGTTGCGGCACAGACCATTCGGCGCATGGACGCGCTCGGCCGTCCGACGCCGGGCAACGGCGCTGTGCTGGTCCGTAACAGCGGCAGGCCCGGCGAGTTGCCCGCCAGCGCCGCGGCTTTCGAATCGGGCCGGATTCTGGGCGCACAAGGGTGAGCTGACGTGCCGGGCGCGCCGACTCCTGTTCCGCACCATCATTCGGAAGTGAGATGCTCGCGATGACCGACCTCGCGCAGACCGCGGCCGCGGTGCAAGCCGCGCTGCGGGCGATCGCCGATCCCGCCGACGCGATCCACCTGCAGCGCTTCTTCAAGACCGGCCCCGGTGAATACGGCGAGGGCGACGTGTTCATCGGCGTGCGTGTCCCCGCGACCCGCGCGGTCGCGAAACGCTTTGCGGCACTGTCCCTGGACGAGATCGACCTGCTGCTGGACAGCCCGGTGCACGAGGACCGCTTCGCCGGTCTGGTCGTGCTCAACGCCCGGTTCGCCGCCGCGTCCAAGCCCCGCACGTTCGACGACGCGGCCCGCGCGGAAATGGTGGACCGCTACCTGGCCGCCGTGCGCCGTGGCCGGGTGAACAACTGGGACCTGGTGGACGTGTCCGCCGAGAACATCGTCGGTCCGTGGCTGCTGGACAAGCCGAGGGAGCTGCTGTTCGAGCTGGCCGGCGCGGACTCGCTCTGGGAGCGCCGGGTCGCGCTGCTGTCGAGCTTTGCCTTCATCAAATCCGGCGATGCCACAACCACATTCGCGTTGGCCGAGCGGCTGCTCGACGACCGCCGCGACCTCATCCAGAAGGCACTGGGCTGGATGCTGCGCGAGGTCGGCAAGCGGATCGAGCAGCGCCTGCTCACCGACTTCCTGGACCGGCATGCCGCCGACCTCGGACGCACCGCGCTCAGCTACGCGACCGAACATCTCGATCCCGCGCGGCGCGCGCACTACCGCGCGCGCTGAACGGTCAGAACTGGATCTTCAGGTGGTTGGTCACCGGATGTGCCTGGCAGCCTAGGATATAGCCGTTCTCGATGTCGTCCGGGTCGAGGATCTCGGCGTTGTCCATCTCGACCTTGCCCTCGAGCACCGTGCACGCGCACGAACCGCATTCGCCCTCCTGGCACGAGTACGGCACGTCCAGGCCCTTGGCCAGCATGATGTCGACCAGGGTCTGCTTGCGCGGCCAGGACAGCTCGTGCACCTCGCCGTCGAGCTCCACCTCGACCGTGGCGGCCGCGGCCGCCTCCTCGTCGGAGATCTCGACCGGCGCCTGGTCCGCGAACGGGTCGCCCGCAAGGGAATTGAACACCTCGGCGTGCGTGCGTGTGCGCGGCACCCCGAGCTGGGCGAGCGCGTCGTGTACCCGGTCCATGAACGGCTTCGGCCCGCACATGAACGCTTCGAAGCTCTGGTACGGCGCGGCCAGGGTGGCCAGCGCGTCGGCGGTCGGCAGGCCCTGCAGGTGTTCGAGCCAGTGAATCACGGTCAGTCGCTGCGGATGCTTGTCGGCCAGGTCGCGCAGTTCGTTCGCGAAGATCACCGAATCGTGGTCACGGTTGGCGTATACCAATACGATTCGGCCGCTGCCGCGCGCGAGCGCCGATTTCAGGATCGACATCACCGGCGTGATGCCGCTGCCCGCGCCGAACAGCAGCAGGTCCGCGTCGAGGTCCTTGGGCGTGAAAACGCCCGAGGGCGGCAGCAGTTCGAGCGAATCGCCCGCTTTGACGTTGTCGCACACCCAGTTCGAGCCGTAGCCGCCCGCGGTCCGCTTGATGGTGACCTTCGGGCGGTCGTCGGTGAACGGCGAGCTGGCCAGCGAATAGCACCGGGCCACCGAGCCGGTCAGGTCACTGGGGATGCGCAGCGTCAGGAATTGGCCGGGGTGATAGCGGAACCGCTCGGCCAGGTCCTCGGGCACGTCGAAGACCAGCGAGCAGGTGTCGGGCGTTTCGGTGATGACCGCCGCCACCCGCAGCACGGCCGACCGTGAACCGTGCGGAACCTCGACGGTCGAGCCGCCGCTCACCTGAGCATCGCCCCCGATGGGTTCGCTCCGCGATGCTGCATCCATAGTCGTCCTCTCGAACCTGGCGCGGCGCTACTCGGCGCCAAAACTAGAACGTGTTTCAGTTTTATCGTACGTCGGACGTCGGCTGCCGGACAAGCTGGGCCTCGAGTCCGGCGATCAGTACCTCCATGCCGAAGTCGTAGGCGTACTTCCCGCGCAGGTCGGCCATGTGCTTGGTGGCACGTTCGACGGCATTCGGGAGAGCGACATCCGACAGCGGCGCGCGGTCGCGCGGGTTCACCCGGCTGCGGCCGAACAGGTAGGTGTGAATCGTGGCATAGGCGGCCAGCACGTTGCGATCGTTGAAGCCCGCCTCGAACAGGATCTCCATCACCGCCGCGATCAGATCGAGCTGTTTGCCGAGCATCTGCTCGATCAGTACGTCGCCAAGGCCGGGGTGCTTGCGCAGCTTCTCGTCGATCTGGTCGATGAGATCGCGCAGCCGGACCTGCCAGGTGCCGGATTCCGCTGGTGGCGTGCGCACTCCGGTCAGTGCGGCGGTGGCGACCAGATCGAGCAGCTCGCGCTTGTCCGCGACGTAGTAGTACGGCGCCATCGGGGAAACTCCGAGTTCGCGGGAGAGCCGCCGCATCGACAGTTTCTCCACGCCGTCTTCGCGGACCACCCGCAGCGCGGCCTCGACGATCTCGGACTCCGACAGAGTGTTGCCGCCCCCGCTCGTCTGCATTCGTCCGACTCCCATGCCACCTCTACCACCGCGGGCGCGCGTCGCCCGTCCCGTCCTGTCCAGCTGCTTTCTCTCCGAAGTCTAGAGGGCGACGCCGGGCCCGGGTCGGTGTGCGGGTTACTCGGTCGCCACGGCACGGGCCCGCTCCGGCCGATCGGCGCGATGGCGGGGCGGCCGTTCTGCCTGCGGCGGCCAAGTCGTGCACAAGAACGTGTTCCATTTTGTCAGCGAATGACGTTATCGTGTGACGGGGGCTACATCGGGTAGCCGCCGATCGCTTGCTCGGAGGTAGACATGCCGGAATACGGAGCCAACGGACACGCCGACACCGACCACTCGGGCACGGTCGGCACCGCCGAACCGCGCGAGGACACCGCGCCGCTGGTCGAGGAGACCCTCATCGAAGAGGTGTCCATCGACGGTATGTGCGGCGTCTACTGACAGGCGGAAAGACCATGTTCGATCTCGATGACCGATGGCAGCTGCACCCGCGGGTGGCCCTGCGCCCGGAACCGTTCGGCGCCCTGCTCTACCACTTCGGCACCCGCAAGCTCTCCTTCCTGAAGAGCCCGCGGATCGTCGAGATCGTGCGGTCGCTGCCCGCGCACCCCTCCGCGCGATCGGCGCTGAGCGCCGCGGGTGTCACGGCGCGCGATTCCGCGCAGTATGTGAAAGCGCTGACACAGCTGGCCGATTCGGCGATGATCATCGAGGCGCCTGCCCCTGCTACGCGGGCGCCCGCCGCCGCCGCTGCTGTGAGCGCGGCACCGTCGACGGCGGGGGTGGTCCCGCCGTCCGACGCGGCGGTGCGATTGGTGGATCGGTTCGAATCCGGTCTGGCGGCGCCGATCTGCCTCACCTGGGAACTCACCTACGCCTGCAACCTGTCCTGTGTGCACTGCCTGTCCTCGTCCGGCCGTCGGGATCCGCGCGAGCTGAGCACCGAGCAGTGCAAGGCGCTGATCGACGAGTTCGAGCGCATGCAAGTGTTCTACGTCAACATCGGCGGCGGCGAACCCACGGTGCGCCCGGACTTCTGGGAGTTGGTCGACTACGCGACCGCGCACCACGTCGGAGTGAAGTTCTCCACCAACGGTGTTCGGATCACGCCCGAGGTGGCCGCCCGGCTGGCCGCAAGTGACTATGTCGACGTACAGATTTCGCTCGACGGCGCGGACGCGGCGGTCAACGACGCGGTGCGCGGGCCCGGCTCCTACGCGATGGCGATCCGGGCGCTGGAGAATCTCGCCGCGGCCGGCTTCCGCGACGCGAAGCTGTCGGTCGTGGCGACCAGGCACAACATCGGTCAGCTCGACGAGTTTCGGGCGATCGCCGAAAAATACGGTGCCACTTTGCGATTGACCAGGCTGCGGCCGTCCGGGCGCGGCGCCGACGTCTGGGACGGGCTGCACCCGACCCCGGAGCAGCAGCGGGTGCTCTACGACTGGCTGCTGCGCAACGGCGAGGGCGTGCTCACCGGCGACTCGTTCTTCCACCTGTCCGCCTACGGTCAGGCCCTGCCCGGACTGAACCTGTGCGGCGCGGGGCGGGTGGTCTGCCTGGTCGACCCGCTCGGCGACGTGTACGCCTGCCCGTTCGCCATCCATGACCGGTTCCACGCCGGAAACGTGGTGGCGGACGGCGGTTTTGCCGCGGTGTGGCGGGAGTCGGAGCTGTTCGCGGAGCTGCGTGCGCCCAGCGGCGGCGGTGCCTGCGCGTCGTGCAGCCACTACGACTCGTGCCGCGGCGGCTGCATGGCGGCCAAGTTCTTCACCGGGCTGCCCGCCGACGGGCCGGACCCGGAATGCGTCCAGGGCTACGGCGAGGCGGCGCTGGCCGACCCGGCGCGGTTGATTCCGCGCTCGTCGGTCGATCATTCGCGGCGGGTGACCCCGCGCACCGGCTCCCGCAAACCCGCGCCGGTGCCATTGACCCTGTCGGTGACGCGCCCGAGCGGATTTTCACCTGAACGCCGCCCGGCTCGTGCCTGTGACGAGAGTCCGCTGGCATAGCGGATGGCAATTGCCGGTGGTGTGCTGTCGAACGCGCGGCGGTCGAGTTCCGGTTACGACCGGCCGATTGCCGTTGCGTTGCCGAATGCTGGAATCGTGTGAAATGAGCGGCCCCAACTTTGTCCGCGATATCCGCCGCGGCGCGTCGGCGGGCCCGATTGGTGCGGAATTCTGTCCTTTTAACCGGACTGATGATGCTTGTCCGCGAATCTCCGCCTAGCATGCCAGGAATGCGCCATGATCGCCTGCCCGACGGATTCGGGGTGCGGATTGATCCACGGGTACGCGCATACTCCGGCGGACGAGTGTTGATCGGCGGTTCCCCCGCTCGGTTGCTGCGACTTGCCCCGGAGGCCGCCGAGATGATCGGCGACGGGTACCTCGAGGTGACCGGGCCGAAGTCCGCGACCGTTGCCAGACGGCTGCTCGACTCCGGCGTCGCGAATCCGCGTCCGCGCCTGCTGCCCTCGCCCGAGGACGTCACCGTCATCGTGCCGCTGTACAACAACCCCGACGGGCTCGCCCGGCTGCTCGCGGCGCTGCGCGGGCACAACGTCATCGTGGTCGACGACGGGTCGGACCAGCCGGTGCACATCCCGCGCGATCGCGGTTCGCGCTGCCGGGTCACCGTGCTGCGCCACGACGAGCGCCAGGGCCCGGCGGCCGCGCGCAACGCCGGATTGAAGGCGGCGACAACCGACTTCGTCGCCTTCCTGGATTCGGACGTGGTGCCGCGCAGCGGCTGGCTCGAGGTGATGCTCGGGCACTTCAGCGACCCGGAGGTGGCGCTGGTCGCCCCGCGCATCGTCGCGCTCGACCCGGAGTCCAACGCACTGGCCCGCTACGAACACACCCGCTCCTCGCTGGATCTGGGCAGGCGCGAGGCCGCTGTGCAGTCGCACGGGCTGGTGTCCTACGTGCCGAGCGCGGCACTGCTGGTGCGCAGGCGCGCCCTGCTCGATCAGGACGGCTTCGACGAGTCGATGCAGGTCGCCGAGGACGTCGATCTGTGCTGGCGGCTGGAGCAGGCGGGCTGGCGGCTGCGCTACGAGCCCGCTGCCCACGTCGCGCACGACCACCGCGTGTCGTTCCGCGCCTGGTTCGGCCGAAAGATGTTCTACGGCACCGGTGCCGCGCCGCTCGGCGAGCGGCACCCCGGCATGGTCTCGCCGCTGTCGCTGCCCTCGTGGACCATGCTGGCGGCCTTCCTCTTCGCCACCAAGTCCAAGTGGGGGCTGCTCGGCGGAGTGCTCACCCTGGCCACCGCGCTGGTGCGACTACGCCGGGTGTTCGCCGAACTGGACAACCCGACGCGGATCGCCGCGATCTATCTGTCGCGCGGCTTCTTCGCCGGGCTGTGGCGGCTGGCCTCGGCGATGTGCAGGCACTACTGGCCGGTGACGCTGCTGGCGATGCTGGCGTCCAGGCGGATTCGGCGCATCGCGATCACCATGGCCGTCGCGGACGGCCTCGCCGACTGGTTCACCCACCGCGACGCGGGCGGGCTCGATCCGGTGCGCTACGTGGCGTACAAGCGGCTCGACGACATCGCCTACGGCACCGGGCTCTGGGTCGGCGCCTTCCGCGCGCGCAGCCCGGAGTCGCTGAAACCCACTGCGCCGTCGCACTGATTCCGTGCTCGCGCACTGATCCGCAGACGAATCGATCGGACGCCGGATGACCGACACCCTCATCGTCGGCGGCGGCACGGCGGGCTGCGTGCTCGCCGCGCGGCTCAGCGAGCACCCGGACCACACCGTGCGGCTGGTCGAGGCGGGCCGGGTGTGGCGCGCGCCCGCCGACGTGCCTGCGCGGTTGCGCGCGGCCACCCGGCTGCCGATCGAGGCGGGCGCGCCGTGGCTGTGGCACTATTCGATCTCGCTCGCCGCCGCCGACGGTGCCGCGCACACCGGGGATATCGTGCGCGGCAAAGTGATCGGCGGCTCGAGCGCGGTGAACGGCAGCTATTTCGCGCGCGCCGAGCCCGCGGACTTCGCGGCGTGGAGCGGTGTCCTCGGCGGCGCGCGCACCTGGGCGTTCGACGCGGTGTTGCCCGCGTATCGGCGTTCGGAGCGCGACCTGGACTTCGGTGCGCGGCCTTGGCACGGCCGTTCCGGTCCGATTCCGGTGCGCCGCAGCACCGATCCGGTGCCGTTGAGCGCGGACTTCGCCGACTCCTGTGCGGCAGCGGGGTTCGCGGCGCTCGCCGATCTGAACGCGCCCACCGGTGCTGCCGACGGCTTCGCTCGGGTGCCGTGCAATATCGCCGACGGTGCGCGCGCGAGCACCGCGCTCGCCTATCTGATGCCCGCGCTGAATCGGCCGAATCTCACCGTGCACGGCGATACCGCGGCGACGCGCATTGTTTTTCGCGGCACCCGCGCAATCGGTGTCGAAGTGCTGCGGGCCGGTCGTCGGGAAACGGTGTACGCCGATCGGATCGTGCTGAGCGCGGGCGCGATCGAAACCGCCGCATTGCTGATGCGTTCCGGTGTCGGTGCGGCCGAACACCTGCGGGCGCTCGGAATTGCGCCGGTGCACTCGGCGCCGGTCGGGAGTTGGTGTGTCGATCATCCCGAAATCGGCCTCGAATACTGTTTGCCCGCACCGGCTCGCGCGGCCGTCGCATTGGAATATGTGCTGACGCTGGGCGACCTCGAATTCCGCCCCTATACGGTCGCTTTCACCCCGGGCGCCGGGCGGCTCGGGGTGGCGCTGATGCGACCTGAGTCGGCGGGTACGGTGCGTTTGCGGACGGCAGACCCGGCGACGCCGCCGGATATCCGGCTCGGCTATCTGCGCGCCGAGCGCGACCGGGCGCGGCTGCGCGCGGCGGTCGGCACCGCGGTGGCGCTGCTGCACGGCATGGGGGCGCGTCCGTGCGCCGACCCGATGCCGCGGCCACCGGCGCGGGCCGACGCCTGGCTGCGCGCGAACCTGGCCACCTCGCAACACTTGTCGGGCACCTGCCGGATGGGTCCGGCCGACGACGCGCGCGCGGTCGTCGACGAACGCTGCCGGGTGCACGGCGTCACCGGTCTTTCCGTCGTCGACCTGTCCGTCGTGCCGGTGCCGTTGGGGCGTGGCCCGCAGGCGACCGTGGTGATGCTCGCCGAACACGTTGCCGCGCATCTCATCAGCTGAGACGAGATCCGCTCGGGACGGAGCGAACTGGTCAACCGCTACAGTCTTTAGAGGAAAACGCCCCCATTTATTGGGGCAAGCGCCTAATGTTCGCCATGCCTGTCCGCAGGGGCATCGGCCAGCTGTTGTTTTGCCGCTCTAGGAGGCTCTGGTGCTACATACGGAGTTGAGTCGCGGCATGCCAGGTGAGCTGTATCCGTCGGGGGTACAGCTCACCACAACCGGTCCCGCCCACCGCCGCTCGGTGCTACCACGACTATCGACTCCGCCGCCCGCCCCGATGCCGCCCGTCTTGTCCGCGGAACCGCCGGAAATGTCGGTCGCCACCAGTAGGCTGAACCTGGCAGTGGCCGAACCGGATCGACGCTTCATCGACGCCGAGGGCGGTCTACTGCGTCAGGCTTCGCCGGTGCCGGACACAGGGAAGGTTCGGCACCGGTGAAGATTTCGCCGGCGATGGCCGGCCGACGACTTCTGCTTCCTCGCCACATTTCCGCCCGCACGGCACCCACTCGTCCGCTGCGCACTTGCGCGCGCGACGCCGGATGCGGGCCGAGTACGGCGCCCTTTTCGTTGCGCGGCCCCTTCGCCGCCGCGACCGCTGCCACGCGCGCCGTACCGCGAGCGCGTGACGTGATCGGAGCGCGGGTGCACAACCTTCCCCGCTCGCACGTCGATTCGCCAGTGACGGGCCGCACAACCATGCGGTGCGCGTCGTTGTGCTCGACCCCAGAAGAACCTGACCCGACCAGGAAGCTAGGAAATCGCATGAACAACCCCTTCGACAACGACGACGCCCAGTTCTACGTCTTGGTCAACGCCGACGGCGAGCATTCGCTATGGCCGATCTTCGCCGCGGTACCGGGCGGCTGGACGATCGCGTACGGGGCCGCGGCCCGCAAGGCCTGCCTGCACTACGTCGAAACCCATTGGACCGATATGCGTCCCAAGTCACTCATCGAGGCCGGGGCGAACGAAACCTCCTGAGGTAGCGCCGAACCCGAAAAACCGCCCATATAGGCGGGGTGCGCCGGCTTTCCTCCCCCTGCCGGTCGGCGCACCTCGCCCCCTACTCGTACTCTGCTGCGCCCCAGTGCATCATGTACATATGACGAATCAACGGATCACCCCCACGCTGCCGGAGACGTTGATCGCAGCCGCCCGTCGCTGGGAGTCCGGCCGCCCGACACCCGCGCAGACACAACAGATCAGCGGTTGGCTCACCGGCGTCATGCGTGGTGCCCGCCCGCAGGACGCAACGAATTCATAACGGCGAGGCCGCACCGCTCGGCGAGCGACCGGCACCGCGTCGGCGCGTGCCCGGCTCGATGGGTCTTGCGCGCCGTGGGTGAATGACGGTTCGTCAGGCCTTGGTTCGCGACGACTCGAGCACCGACCTGGCATGCTGGCGCCAGCCCGTGACCGCTCGGCCGCGGAACCCCGACAGCGCGGTGTCGAACTGCTTGGCGCGCTTGGTGACCGTCAATCCGATATAGGTGTTGTTTCCGGTGATCGCTTGTGTCGCAATGGAACACGCTTCGTCGACTTCGCCCGCGCTCAGCAACGCGGTGGCATGCTCGAAGCGAACGAGCGCAGGCTCCATTGTTTCTCGCGGATCGTAGAGTGTGAGCGCGCGGGCCGCGGCTTTCGCCGTTTCGGTGGCGCGGCCGAGCCGCGCGTTGCCGATCGCCTGGTAGAAGGCGAGTTTTTCGGGCCGATAGGAAAAGATGCCCACCGTAAGTTCTTGCTGGTCAATATCTTCCAATGCGCGGGCGGATTTCTCGATACACCGGGTGAACTGATCGGCATTTCCCAGGCTGGCATGCGCGCGGGCCGCCATTCCCCACAACCAGCCCGCCGCGGCGCCGTGCGCCGGATTCTCCTCCAGCCGCCCGCCGAGCAGGTTCAGGACTTCCCTCGGTTTGTCGCTGTAGGTCGGCAGGTACGCCAGACCCGCCAGTGCGATGTCTTCGGAGTAACGATCACCGATGTCCTGCGCGGCATGGATCGCCGTGCCGTACCACATCCTGGCCTGCCCGAAATGCCCTTCGTTGAACAGGATTTCGCCGACCACGTTGGCCAGCCTGCCCGCCGTGCGGACCAGTCGGACCTGATGGTGGGTCGCCTGGCGCTGAGCGAGCGCGCCGCGGACCGTGCGGAACTGCTCCAGTGTCGGATGCAACAGTTCGTGCGGCGGTACCTGAACCACCCGCTTGCCGAGCTCGGCGACCGAGTTCTCGAGTAACCCGAGTCGGCGCTCGCTGATCGACCCGGCGTCCAGGGTGGCCAGCATCTTCTCCGGCTCGCTCGCGATCAGCTCGGCGGCCCGGCCGGTGAGGCCCACACCGATACAGGCCAGTAATTCTCGCCTTCTCACGTCGTCATCCTCGACTTCCTTGTCGAGCCCGATGTCCCTACCGAGCTGGGTGTGCGGATCGGGCGCCGAGTCGGCAGTCACGAGGTCGAGGCCGGAGCCTCGACGTGCCGTGACGGTCCGCTCGAATCGCGCGACGACGGCCGGATCGGCATCGGAGACGACCTTGTCCAGCAGGCGCTGGCTTGCGGCATGCATCCGAGTCGTTCGGCCGTTTTCCCAGAGGACAACGGTGCGCGGGGTGACGCCCACCAGACGCGCGAATTCGTACCGACTTCGCCGCAGCGCGGCCCGAAGCGCACGGACATCCTCGCCCGTCCAGTCGATCTCAACCATAGGTCCCGCTTCCTCGCACCAGGCTGATACAAACGGAAACTACCCGCAATTACCGCATTCGGGACTGTTATCCACCGAATCGCAACGTGCACGCTGAATCCGCACCCGGTGCCGGGGTTCTGCCCAAACCCTCACGAGGGCGCCGGCATTCCGGAATCCTGCGCGCGGTCCCGGCACGGCCTGATCCATCCGTGTCGAGCGTGATTCCGGTAGGCGCCTTCGGTGCCGGGTGCACCGACATTGTTCGGAGGGATGGCATGCCGTATTTCCCCGGCCGTGGCGGGGAAATACGGCATGCCCGCAGTGTGCTCGGCAATCGCCGAGCCGCGAAAAAGTAAACTGGACAGTCTTTGGGTAGTCAGACAGCTGCGGCGAGATCGTCGAATTCTTTGTCGGTCAGCGTGATCCGCGCCGCCGCGGTGTTCTCTTCGAGGTGCGCGACGCTCGCGGTGCCCGGGATCGGCAGCAGCACCGGCGACCGGCGCAGCAGCCAGGCCAGCGCCACCTGTGCGGGTGTCGCGTCGTGCGCCGCGGCGATGGCGTCGAGCGGACCGCCGGATTCGGCCAGCTTGCCGGTGGCGATCGGATACCACGGAATGAACGCGATGTTCTCGCGTTCGGCGTAGTCCAGCACGTCGTCGTCGGTGCGATTGGTCAGGTTGTAGAGGTTCTGCACCGATACGATGGTGGCGAGTTCGCGGGCCTGCTCCAGCTGTTCGACGCTCACCTGAGACAGGCCGATATGGCGGATCTTGCCCTCCTGCTGCAGCAGCGTCAGCTCGCCGATCTGGTCGGCCAGCGGCACCTTCGGATCGATCCGGTGCAGTTGGTAGAGGTCGATCCGCTCCAGTCCGAGATGGCGCAGACTGAGTTCGGTTTGCTGGCGCAGGTATTCGGGCCTGCCGACCGCTCGCCAATCGCCGGGGCCACTGCGGGTGAAACCGCCCTTGGTGGCGATCACCAGGTCGTCGGTGTACGGGTGCAGGGCCTTGCGGATGAGCTGCTCGCTGACGAAGGGGCCGTAGGAGTCGGCGGTGTCGATGAAGTTCACGCCCAGCTCGACCACTCGGCGCAGCACCCGCACCGCCTCGTCGGGATCTTCCGGGTCACCCCAGACACCGGGGCCGGTCAGCCGCATGGCGCCGAAGCCGAGCCGATGGACCGGCAGATCCCCGCCGATCGCGAAGGTCCCGGACGCGGCGGCGGGCCGGGCGTGGAGGTCGGTGCTCATATGATTCGGTTCCTTCCGAAGTGGAATTACGCGAAAACGGACGAGCCTTGCTGTGGATATCGTGCGACGACGTCGCTCTGGGCAGCAACGTCGCGACCCCGCCGACGATTCCCGCGCCCGGTCAGGCCAGCCTGCGCAGCAGTTCCGCGGCCACCGGCGCGGACGACGCCGGATTCTGGCCGGTGATCAGGTTGCGGTCCACCACTACCTTCGGCGCCCACGGCGCACCCTCCTGGAAGTCGGCGCCGAGCTCGACGAGCCGGTCCTGCAGCAGCCACTTGGCCCTTTCGGCCAGACCGCCTTGCCGTTCCTCGGCATTGGTGAAACCGGTGAGGGCGTAGCCGGCGAAGGCGTTGGTCCCTTCGGCGTCGGTCGCGGCGAGCAGGGCGGCCGGACCGTGGCAGACCACCGCGAGTGGTTTGCCGGATTTCAGTGTGGCGGTGAGCAGTTCGCCGGATTCCCGGTGCACCGCGAGGTCTTCCATCGGACCGTGGCCGCCCGGGTAGTAGACCGCGGCGTAGTCGGCGAGGCGCACCTGGGCGAGATCGGCGGGCCGCTGTAGTTCGACCGCGGCGGCCAGCGTTTCGGCCCGTTGGTCGGCGATGTCCTGGCCACCGTTGTACTCGGCGGCCAGGCTGGCTTTGTCCACCGGCGGAACCAGGCCACCGGGCGTGGCGACCACGATCTCGTGGCCCGCGGCCTTCGCCGCTTCGTACGGCACAACGAACTCCTCGGCCCAGAATCCGGTCGGGTGCAGCGTGCCGTCGGCCAGGGTCCAATGGTCGGCGCCGGTCACAACGAAAAGTATCTTGGCCATGTCTCCGACCCTAGGTTCGACCACGAAGAGTGGCCAATGGGATCACCGATATCAGACATCGGCATTTCGATGGGTCCGCCGTTCGGCGAAGACCGTGCGCGCCACCGTGATCGCGTTGAGCGCGGCCGGGAAGCCGGTGTAGCCGACCATCTGGATCAGCACCTCGATCACCTCCTGCTCGCTGCCGCCGACATTGAGCAGGCCGTGGATGTGCACCCCGAGCTGCGGGGCGACGCCGAGCGCGGTGCACATCGCCACCGTCACCATCTCCCGGGTCTTCAGGTCGAGTCCGGGCCGGGTGTAGATGTCGCCGAAGGAGTACTCGACGAGCAGGCGGGCGAAGTCAGGGGCGATGTTCTGCAGTGCGGCGACGACCTGCTCGCCGGCCTGCCCGTCGATCTCGGACAGCGCGGCGCTGCCTCGCTCGAAACGGTCGCCGGTGGGCGCGGGTTGCGCGGCCGGCTCAGCGGGTAGATCGGTGCGGGCGGCGAAGACCTCCTTCGCGGCGGTGAGTCCGTTCAGCGCGGCCGGGAAACCGGCGTACACGCTGGCGTGGATCAGCACCTCGACGATCTCGGTGCGGGTGCAGCCGACATTGAGCGCACCGTTGATGTGCCAGCGCAGCTGCGGCGCGGCGTGCCCGAGTGCGGCCAGCGCGCCGACCGTGGCCAGCTCGCGTTGCCGCAGGGTCAGGCCGGGCCGGGAGAGGATGTCGCCGTAGCCGAATTCGACGGTGAGCCGGCCCAGGTCGGGTGCGATATCGCCAAGGCTCTCCAGTACCGCGGGACCTTCCGGCCCACCGATCTCTTTGAGCAGCGCCATGCCGCGCTCGAAACGGTCGTTGTGCCCCGTGGGCTGCTGGATTGTGGTCATGCGAAGGACTGTAGAAGTTGGAGTGCACTCCAACGCAAGCCCTGGATCGCGGGCCTCATCCTTGCAGGGGAGGCGATCTCCGGGTTCGTCCCGGATGTGCGGCCACGCTCGGGTGCCTACCGTTTCGGGTATGCGCCGCGCACCTCTCGTCGCCGTTCTCGCCGCCGCCGGACTGCTGGCCGGATGTTCTTCGGAAATGCCGTCGGGCCCGGAAAAAGGTCTGTCGGACAACAGGATTCGCGCCGTTCAAGCCGATATCGATCGACTCGTCGCGGACGGGGTCGTCGGCGCGATCGCGACCGTCACCGGCGACGGCGCGACCGTGGTGCTGACCAGCGGCGAGTCCGACCTCGCCACGCACACGAAGATGCCCGCCGAGCCGCGCCAGCGCACCCGGATCGGCAGTATCACGAAGACCTTTACCAGCGCGGTGCTGCTGCAACTGGTCGCCGAAGGCAAGCTCCGGCTGGACGAACCGGTCGACACCTACCTGCCCGGCCTGCTGACCGGGCCCGGCATCGACGGACAGGTGATCACGGTCCGCCAGGTGCTGCGGCATCAGAGCGGACTTCCGGAACTCACCGAGGACCCGCGGATCGACGAGTATCGAGCGGCGTTGCGGCACCGCACCATGACGGCGGCCGAGGAGGTCGCGATCGTGCTCACCATGCCCGCCGATTTCGCGCCCGGCACCCGCTACGAGTACAGCAACACCAACTACATCGTGGCCGGAATGCTCGTCGAGAAGATCACGGGCGCACCGTATGTCGAGGAGCTGACGCGGCGGATCCTGACTCCGCTGGAGCTCTCGGACACCTATCTGCCCGGCCCCGGTGAGCTGGACATCCGTGGTCCGCACCCGAAGGGCTACGACGAGATCGACGGCGTGCGCACCGACGTGTCCCGGATCGAGCCATCGGTGCCGTGGTCGGCCGGTGCGCTGGTGTCCACCGGCACCGACCTGAACCGCTTCTTCACCGCATTGCTCGCCGGAAAAGTGGTGCCCGCCAACGAACTCCGGGAAATGCGCGCTGGAGTGCCGATGGGCGACGAAGCCGACGGCATGTCCTACGGGCTCGGCCTCGGCGAGGTCGAACTACCCTGTGGCGCAGACTATGTCGGGCATACCGGTGAAATCTATGGCTACCTGACGGTATCCGGCGCGACGCCGGACGGCCGGGCGGTGACCTATGCCTTCAACACGAAGACGAAGTCAGAACCCGATCTTATCGGCCTGCTCGGCGACGCGCTGTGCCCCTGATAACTGCCGCACTTCTGGCCGGGAGGTGGGTGCCGAACTCAGATCAGGTTCTTGTGCTTGCGAATTCGGCGGCGCACATCGGCCATGAGGCTGTGGGTTCCGCCGTGCCGGATGAAACGCGGGATGAATCGGTTGACGAAGGCCACGAAGACGAAAAGGTGCTCGAATCGGCGCTGATCGGTGGCGGTCCATTCGACCTGGAGCTGCTCGCGGAAAATCGGCGCGAGAAAGCCGATGGTCAGGAATTTCAACAGCTTTCGGAACGGCAGCCGCAGATACCAGTGGATCATGCGCAGTTCGAGCAGATCATCGAGGTAGCTCCGGACGAAGTCGTCGATCGCCACCTGCTCGCACGCTTCGTTCCAGTACCGATCGAAATCCGCTCGGGTGGCGGGCCACATCTCCTCGGTCACCTGCAGGGTGGTGCCAAGGGTCGAGGACGTGGCGTAGAACGCCTCGGCCTGTTCGTCGTTCATGCGACCCTGCAGCAGCTGATAGGTGTCCTCGAAACCGATGTAAAGGCATGCGGCGACCCATAATTGGAGATCGCGGTCGAACGCGTTGTACTTCACCGCGGCGCCCGGCGCCGAATGGACCTGCCGGTGCGCGACATTCACCGCCTCGCGATAGGCGAGCCGCTCGGCTTCCGTCCCGAGAATGGCGACGGCCAGGTATTGCGTGGTGGTCCTGGCCCGCTTCCACGGGTGCGCCATCAGTGACCCGGATTCGACCTTGCTCTCGGCGACGCCGTACCCTACGCCCGGCCGTGCCAGCTGCATCGCCACATTGGCAGCTGCCCCGGCGAAGGACCAGAAGTCCAGCGCGTCGGTCAGCGTGATCGGACGTTTGCGAACCGGCCGATGCGCGGATCGGATCGGAATTCTGGTGCGCTCTTTCGACAGCGTGGGGGCATCGTGCTGATCGGGGCTGGGGGCGGCGGTCATGGGGGAGTCCTTCCCAAGGCTGGGGCGTCTCGGCATCCCGGTAAATCAACTGTGAACTACAGATAACTTAAGCTTCCTGCTTCGCACCGTCAACGAACCGATGTGCGTGCAATTATTACTGCGGGAACCGGCTGACAATCTTTGCCAAAGTCTTCCATGAAGTCCGGAATCGTGCGTAACATAGCCGCCCATACCGGACCGCGCGGCGGTCGGCCACATCCAACGGCGGAGTGCTCTGGGCTGTCGTGTGGGGCCGGTGCCGTTCGGTCGGCACGCGAAAGGACACCCATGCTCGAGAAGCTGGATCGGCTGTTCAGCTACGAGATGAAGGTCTCGGAGTTCCTCGGAACCCTGATCATTCTCGCCGTTCCCTACGGGCTGATCGGCCTGGTCTGGACGCTCACGCACACCAGCCACCTGCGCGATATGCACGGCGTCGACGTGGTGGTCTCGTTTCTGGGATCGATTGTCTGCTGGCCCGTGCTCACCTTCTCGAATGTGTGCATGACCTGATGATGATCTTGGTTTGGCTGATCGACGTGCTGGTGATGGCCGTGCAGATCCTCGGCGGACGCAGACGGGTCAATCCGGTACTGCGCTTCGGGCTCTGGCTCGCGGTGCTCAGCTCCGTGGCGGCGGGCATCGCGGTGCTCGGCTTTTTCCTCGTCTTGCTCGAGCGGCAGCTGAGCGGCACCGCCTGACGCCGGAAAGGCAATCCTGTGACTCTCACCGAACGACCGCCCGACCGGACCGATCTGGAAAAAGCCGTGGCGGACCTGCGTGGCCTGTGGCAGCGCCACCCGCAACGATCGCTGGAAACGCTCGGCAGGCAGGTGCGACTCGGCCGCGACGCCGTCGTGGAAATGGCCCGTGCGCTGCTGGCCCGGCGCTTCCCGTTCCAGGAATTCGTCAAGCAGTGCGCGTTCATGGCCAATGTGTCCGCGGCGCCGACGGTGTTCGTCGCGATTCCGGTGGCCGTCGTGGTCTCGATCCAGCTGGGCGCGCTGGTGAGTCAGGTCGGCGCGACCACCTTCATCGGCGCGGTCAGCGGCCTCGGCATCATCCGGCAGGGCGCGCCGCTGGTCACCTCGCTGATGATCGCCGGTGCGGTGGGCTCGGCCATCTGTGCCGACCTGGGTTCGCGCACCATCCGGGAGGAGATCGACGCGATGCGGGTGATGGGCGTCGACCCGATCCGCAGGCTGGTCGCCCCGCGACTGGCGGCCGCGGTGCTGGTGAGCATGCTGCTCTGCGGCTTCGTCGTGTTCGTCGGCTTCGCCACCGGTTACCTGTTCAACGTCTATGCCCAGGGTGGCACCGCGGGCTCGTTCATCAGCACCTTCGCCTCCTTCGCCGTGGCGAACGATCTGATCGTCGCGCTGGTGAAGGCCGCCATCTTCGGTGCGCTCACCGCGATCATCGCCTGCGATATCGGGCTGCACACGAAGGGCGGCCCCGGCGGGGTCGCGAACTCGGTGAACGCGGCCGTGGTCAATTCGGCGCTGATGTTGTTCGCCACCAACATCATCATCACCCAGGTGTACAACACGCTGTTCCCGGCGAAGGTGCTCTGAGATGGGCTCGCGCTACACGCCTCCGGCGCTGCGACCGTTCCGGCTGATCGGCGCGGCCGCGCAGGGCCCGGTGCGGGCCAATCAGCGCGCCGGGCATCAGGCCATCACCTTCGTCGCGGCGATCGCGGCGATTCCGTTCGCGCTCAAGCACTATCGCAAAGAGGTGCTGCGCCTCACCGCGGACGTGGGCTGGGGCAACGGGTCGCTCATCGTCGGCGGCGGCACCGTCGGTGTCGTCGTCATCCTGTGCGGCTTCGGCGGCATCACGGTCGGGATGGAGTCCTACACCGCGCTGAACCTGCTCACGATGAACCCGCTGACCGGCGCGATCTCCGGCTTCGCCACCACGCGTGAGATCGGGCCGATCCTCGCGACGCTGGCCTTCGCGATCCAGGCGGGCTGCCGGTTCACCGCGCAGTTGGGCGCGATGCGCATCGCCGAGGAGATCGACGCGCTGGAATCCATTGCCATCCGCCCGCTTCCGTATCTGGTGAGCACCAGGATGATCGCGGCGACCTTGACCATCGTCCCGCTCTACAGTGTCGGTCTCGCGGTCGCGTATCTGATGACCAAGCTGTCGGTGCTGTTTCTCGGCGGTACCTCGGCCGGGACCTACGACCACTACTTCTTCCAGTTCCTCAATGGCGCCGACGTGTTCTTCTCGGTGCTCAAAGTGATGGTGTTCGTGCTGCTCTCGACCTTCCTGCAGTGTTACTACGGCTACGTCGCCACCGGCGGCCCGGAAGGCGTCGGACAGGCGGCGGGCCGGGCGATCAAGATGGTCATCGTCGTCATGGTGTTCGCGAATCTGTTTCTGACACTGGCTATTTGGGGTATCGACCCCGGATTCCGGATCTCGGGTTAGGAGCCGCGATGATCATCGATCCCAGTGGCCGCGGTCCGAGCACCCGCCAGCTCACCCTGGCCGGTCTCGCGTTGGCGGCCATCGTGTTGCTGCTGCTCTATCTGCTCGGCCTGCGCTACACCGGACGTTTCGAGGACAAGGTCGGCGTCGTCGCGCTGCTCACCAGCACCGGCGACGGTCTGCCCGCGCACGCCGACGTGAAGTTCCGCGGCATGATCGTCGGCTCGGTCGGCGAGGTGCAGGTCGTCGCGAAGGGCGAGCGTCAGCGCGCCGAACTCGACCTGAAACCCGATGTCGCCGTGATGATTCCGGCGCAGGTGACCGCACGGGTGATCCCGAGCAATATCTTCGGCGTGACGGCGATCGAGCTGGTCGACACCGGCCGGGGCACCGAGACATTGCGCGCGGGCGCGCAGATACCGGAGGACACCAGCGTGGGCACCGTGCAGTTGCAGACCACGCTCAGCGTGCTGCGCGACGTGCTCGACCACATCCAGCCGGAGAAGCTGGGCCGGGTGCTCGCCACCCTGGCCGACGCCCTCGACCCGGCCGCGCGGGTGCCCGGTTCCACGATCGAGCGGCTCGACCGCTGGCTCACCGAGGTGCACGCGATTCCGGGCATCGGCAACCTGCTCGGTGATCTCGGCCGCGCGGCCACCGCGCTGAGTGTGTCGGCGCCCGATCTGGTCGGCGTGCTGTCGGATTCGGTGACCACCGCGCGCACCCTCACCGAACGGCGCGAGCAGCTCGTCGCGTTGCTGACGAACGCGGGCGGCGCGGTCGATTCGGTGAACTCGCTGTTCGCGCGCAATCCCGACGCGGGCAAGGAAGTGGTGTCCGGGGTCGGCCAACTGTTCGGCAGCCTGGCCGAGGACCCGTCGGCGCTGCCGGAGACGGCCGCCAACTTCAATGTCTCCCTGCAGAAGCTGCGTTCGGTCTTCTCGTTCGGGCCGAGCCGGCAGATGGTGTGGAAGATGGACGTGTCGTTCACGCCGTTCCAGCAGTACACCGCCGCGGACTGCCCCCGGTACGGCGCCATGTCAGGGCCGCGATGCGGCGGTGCGTCGATCCCGGAATCGGCACCCCCGCAAGAGTTTCCGTCCCAACTGCAGCCGGGTTGGCTCGACGCCGCCGGGCCGAAGCCGGTGCTGCCCGCCGCGCCCGCGATACCGGCACTGCCGGCGATTCCCGGGCTGCCGATGATTCCCGGGCTCACCGCGCCCGCCGCGGCCCGTGACCCCGCACCGAATACTGCTGAGCCAGGTGGTCTCCGCGGCACCGACGCGGTCGCGGCGGTCGTCGGCGGCACCCCGAACGCCGCGCAGTACCTGCTGTTGACCCCGCTACTGGCCGGTGGCTCACTGCATCCGGTGAACGGAGGCGCGTGATGATCAAACGCTCGAGCAAGGCACTGATCGGGTTCAGCCTCTTCGCCGTCCTCGCGGTGGTGCTCACCTACACCATCTGGTCGACTCTGCAGCGATCGGTCCCCGGGGATACCGACTCCTATTCCGCGACCTTCTCCGATGTGCTCGGCCTGCGGGTCGGTGACGACATCCGGATGGCGGGTGTGCGGGTCGGCCGGGTGGACGCGATCGACTTCGACGGTGACTACCGGGCGCGGGTCGAGTTCCGTATCCAGCGCAGGCAGCGACTCACCACCACGACGAAAGCCATGGTGCGCTACCAGAATCTGATCGGGCAGCGCTACGTCGCGCTGGTGCCCGGCGCCGGTGCCGGACAGACGATGCCGGCCGGCTCGGCCATCCCGCTCGAGCGCACCGAGCCGTCGTTCGACGTGTCCGGGCTGCTGTCCGGGTTCGAGCCGCTGTTCAGTGTGCTGCAACCGGATCAGATCAACGCGTTGTCGGAGACCATGATCCAGGCCCTGCAGGGCAACAACGTGTCGCTGAGCGCGCTGATCACCCAGGCCGCCGAGCTGGCGGGCACCTTCGGTCAGCGCGACCAGATCCTCGGCGACGTGATCAGCAACCTGAGCAGCGTCATCGCCGGTCTCGCGCATCGCAGCGGCGAACTGGAAACCCTGATCGCCCAGGCCCGTTCCCTGGTCGAGTCGCTCTACGCGCAAGGCGAGTCGCTGAAGGGTTCCGTCGAGCAGGTGGCCACCTCGACGGACTCGCTGGTGCGGCTGATCGGGCAGGTGAAGCCGAATATGGCTGGGGCGCAGAACGATGCGACCAGCGGCGTGGCGCTGCTGCTGCTCAACGGCGCGTCCTTGGACAAGGCGGCCGTGGAACTGCCGGACCTGCTCAACGGCATAGCGCGATTCACCAGCTACGGCGCGTACGGCAACGCCTACATCTGCCGCTTGGACGTCTCGCTCTGGGGCGTGCTGCTGCCGCCGGGGCTGTTCTCCCAGGTCGGCGGCAACGCACAGTCGGAGGTGTGCCGATGAGGAACCGGGCCCGAGCGCTCGCCGGACGCGTCCGGCTGCCCCGTAATCGGTTGCTGTGGCTGGGCTTGCTCGCGGCGGGCTCGGTGGTCGTGCTGCTCGTCGGCTCCAGCGCGCTGTCGCAGGCCAGGCTGGGGGACAAGACGATTCAGGCCGAGTTCGCCCAGGCGGCCGGGTTGCGCGCGGGCGCGTCGGTGGATGTGTCCGGCATCGAGGTCGGAACGGTGCGCGCGGTGCGCCTCGACGGCGCGAAGGTCGTTGTCGATCTGCGGGTGCGCCGCGATATCCGGCTCGGCCCCGATGCGCGGGCGGCGATCAAGATGACAACCATCCTCGGCAAGTTGCACGTCGAGCTGGTGCCGGGGAACGGAAAGGGATTGCCAGGCAACCGGATTCCGATCGCTAACACCACGGTGCCGTACAACCTCGGCAAGGTCATCCGCGATCCGGTCTACAAGTCGTCGTTCGAGCGCATCGAGCGGATCGACCCCGACAAGCTGCGCCAGTCGCTCGATCTGCTGAGCAAGCAGATGGGTGATTCGCCCCAGCTCACCGTCGAGGCGCTGAATAGTATCGGCGCGCTCGCCAAGGTGATCAACGATCGCCGCGACGAGGTCGATGTGCTGCTCAAGAGCATGGACCAGGTGGCACAGCTGGTTTCGGACAATCGCAACAGCGTGCTGCTGTTGCTCACCAGGGGCGAGGCGATCGGCAACGCGGTGGCGCAGCGCCAGCAGTTGCTGAAGTCGTTGCTGGACAATGTCGCCGAGCTCTCCCGGTTGCTGCAGGAGATGGGGTTGGAGAACAACGACCAGCTCGGGCCGCTGATCCAGAGCCTGAACACGATGTCAGAGGGGTTGGAGAAGAACCGGGACAACCTCGACTCGCTTTACGAGATCATGCCGGTTGCCCTGCGGCAGTTCAACAATGTGCTCGGCAACGGCCCCTACGGCGACGTGTGGGCGCCGTGGGTTTTCCCGGACAACTGGTTGTGCTTCGCCGGTGCGGTACAGGGGTGTAACTGATGAAGATGACTACGTTCTGCAAGACCGCGGTGCTGTGCTGGATCGCCGCCGTCGCGTCCGGCTGTTCGCTGCTGCCCGACAGCCTGTCCGGGCTACCGGACCAGTACCTCGGCGAACATCTGCGGATCAGTGCCGACTTCGAGAACGTGGCCGGGCTGTACGCCGGTAACGACGTCGCGATTCTCGGTGTGCCGGTCGGGCGGGTCGACACCGTGACCGCCCGTGGCAGCTACGTCGAGGTCACCATGTCCATCGACAAGAACGTCAAGGTGCCCGCGGATGCCATTGCGGCCCTGGTCTCCCCGCAGCTGATCACCAACCGGCACGTCGAGTTGGCGCCCGCCTACGAGGGCAACGGCCCGGTGCTGGCCGATGGCGCGCACATCCCGCTGGAGCACACCAGGACGCCGGTCGAACTCGACCGCATCCTGGACAATTTCGACCAGCTCGGCAAGGCGCTGAAGGGCGACAACGAGACCGGGCCAATGGCAAGTCGGGTGCTGTTCCCGCTGCTCGACGGCAACGGCGACAAGCTGCGCGAAACGCTGGACGCGATGTCGTCGGCCTTCGAGGTCAGCCTGGCCAACGGCGACCAGATCTCGAACACCATCGTCAAGCTCAACGAGATCACCCAGATCATCGCCGAGAACGACCAGACGGTGCGGGATTTCAGCGGCAGGCTGACCGAGCTGGTCGAGCTGATGGGGGCGCAGGCGCCGGGCCTGCAGGCGGTGCTCACCCAGCTCGACGATTTCGTCACCAACACCTCCACCGTGGTCGGCGCGAATCGGGACCAGCTGCTCGGGGCGCTGAACCGCTTCACCGCGCTCACCGGGCAGATGCGCGCCAACGCCCGCGCGGTCACCGAGATCGCCGATGTCGCACCGCTGTTCTTCCAGAATCTGGACAACGCGACCAGCCGCGAACATCAGGCGCTGCGGATACACGGTCTGCTGGACAAGGCGGTGCTGGACGGCGAGGCGCTCTCGGTGTTCTGCGAACGGGTGCAGATGCGGCTCGACGGTTGTCGCACCGGCAAGATCCAGGACTTCGGCCCCGACTTCGGGCTCACCGCCGCACTGCTCGGACTCACCAAATGAGCAGGCGGGCGCTGGCCGCACTGGCCGCGGCGGGGTTGCTCGCGGGTACGGCGGGCTGCGCGGTGACGGTGGACAACGTGCCGCTGCCGAAACCGGGCATCGGCGGTCCGGGCTACACCTTGCACGCGGTGTTCCGGGACGCGCTGAACCTGCCCGCGAACGCGCACGTCAAGATCGGCGGCACCGATATCGGCATGGTCTCCTCGATCAGCACCACCGACTTCCTGGCCGACGTGGAAATGCGGATCCGCCAAGACATTCAGCTGCCCAAGGGCACCGCCGCCGAGCTGCGGCAGGCGACCCCGCTCGGGGACATGTTCGTCGCGATGACGCTGCCGTCGAAGCAGGAGAGCGCCGAGTTGCTGCGGCCGGGCGACACCATCGCGCCGGACCACACCGCGACCGGCGCCTCGGTCGAACAGCTGATGATGTCGATCTCGCTGCTGCTCAACGGCGGTGGGCTCAATCAGGCCGCCCGGATCACCAGCGAGATGAACTCCATGTTCGGCGGGCGCGCCCCGGAGCTGTCGCATCTGATCACCGAGATGACCGACGTGCTCACCGCGCTCAACCGGCGTACCGCCGACGTGGACAGCATGCTGGCCGGGATGTCCACGCTGACCGGCGAATTAGCCAGGCGCAAGCAGGAATTGGGGGCCGCCGCGGACACCTTCCCGCCGCTGATCGGGTTGGTGGCCGAGAACAACAAGGCCATCGCCGATCTCACCGCGAAGATCTCGGTGACGATGGCCGCGCTCGGCGACTTCACCGACACCACCGGCCCGGACTTCCTGAGCCTGTTCGACAGCATCCAGCGGCTCATGTCCGGATTCGCCCAGATGGGTGACGATCTCGCGGGCACCCTGGACGGACTGCACGCGGTCTATCCCCCGGTCATGGCCAGCCTGGACGGGCCGACGCTCGCGGTGGCGGGCACCGTCTCGTATCTGAGTGTCGGCGCGCTGACCGACCCGAAGGGCAGCAGGGCGCCCGAGATCGGTGACGTCCCCGCCTTCATCGGCAGCCTGGCGCAGGTGCTGGAGAAGGTGCTCGGCCGGCTGCAGGGCGGTACCCGATGAATATTCCGTTGTGGCAGTGGCTGGTTCGCCATCGCATCGCGGTCGCCAATCTCGGGCTGGTCCTGGTGTTGGTGGCAGGCGTGTCCTACCTCGGGGCCGCGGTACTGCGGGTCAACCTGCTGCCGAACACCTACACGGTGCGGGTGGAGCTGGCGAATTCCGGCGGGCTCGCCGCGAACAACGACGTCAGCTTCCGCGGCGTGCGGGTCGGCCGGGTCGCCGAGGTGCGGATCTCCGGTGACGGTGTCGCCGCGCTCGCCGAAATCGACAAGACCGCACGCATTCCCGTCGGCGGCACGGTGGCGGTCGGCCGCTTGTCCGCGGCCGGTGAGCAGTATCTCGACTTCCGGCCCGACACCGACAGCGGGCCCTACCTCGGGGACGGCTCAGTGGTCGAGCGCGCGCGGACCACGGTCCCGGTGACGGTGCAGTCGGTGTTGTCGAGCATGAGCGGACTGATCAGCGGGCTGAATCCGGCGCGCTTGAACGTGATCATCGACGAGCTGGACAAGGCACTGGCCGGGGGGCCGGATCGGTTGCGCAACATGATCTCCGGGATCAGTCGCGCCATGGCCGGACTGACCGATCTGCTGCCTCAGACCCGGCAACTCATCGAGAACCTGCAGGTGATCGCCGAGACGACGGCGCACGCGCAACCCGATCTGAGCACGCTGACCACCGGGTCCAGCGCGCTGTTCCAGCAGCTCAGCGCCGCCGACGCCGAGGTGCGCAAGTTCCTCGAGCTGGGGCCGGGCCAACTCGCCACGCTCGGCGGCATCGTGCGCGATACCGAGGATCCGATGACCAATCTGGTGACCAACTTCGTCGCGATCACCAAGGCGGCCAAGCTGCGCGCACCCGCCATCGCGGCGTTGTTTCCCGCGTTGCGCGCGGGGTCGGCCGCCATCGGCGTGCCCGCGCACGAGAACGCCTACCACACCCTGATCGACCCGTGGCCCCGGCCGACCTGCGACTACGACACCGTGCCCGTGGTCCCGACGACCAAGACCGTGGACACCAGGGTGCGGCTCTACAACTACTGCATCACCGACAACCCGGCGTTGCAGGTTCGCGGTTCCGCGAACGCACCACGACCGAACGTGCCGGACAACGGTTCGGGCCCGCCACCCGGGGTCACCGGTGACGAGCTGTCCCGTCCGGCGCCTGGGAGATAGGAACCAGCTGATGAGTGCCACCGAGAACTCGACCGACGCGTCGTCTACTGCTGCGGCCGAAGAGGTTTCGATCGAGGCGGCCGAGCCCGCGCGCAGGCGCCTGCTGCCCGGCCGGACCGGTCGACTCGCGCTCGAGCTCACCGCGGCGGTATTGCTCTGTGCCGCAGTGGCTTCGACCATTTTCCTCTACGTCCAGCATCGTGGCGACAAGGCGCTGCTCCAGGCCAACGCGGATGCGCGGGCCGCCGCATGCGCCTATGCGCCGGTGCTGGCCGACTACGACGCCAAACAGCTCGACCCGTACTTCGCCGCGGTGCTGGCGGGGGCGACCGGTGACTGGAAGAAGCAATTCGACAGCACCAGTAGGGAATTGCGTGAGGTGCTGACCCAGGGCGAGGTGGTGTCGAAGGTGAACGATGTGCAGTGCGCCGTCAAAACCGGCGACCAGAACTCGGCCGAGGCGATTGTGGTGATCGGCCAGACCATCACCAGCATGGGCACGCAGGGCAAGCCTGCCCCTGGCCAGCTGTCGATGGTGATGCGCCTGGAGAAGGTCGACGGGCACTGGCTGGTGAACAAGGTGAACTCGCCGCTGGACCCGCCCCCGGCGCAGCCCTGATCACTCGGATGCGCTGCCGAACAGGACCACTCGCATCAACTGCCCGACCCGCTGCTGCGAGCAGCACGGGTCGGTGGAGCCGAAGCGCTGTCCGAGATCGACCACCAGTGCCAGCGCCGCGTGCACCAGCAGCCGTGCCTCGGCCGTGCTGAGCTCGGGGCGGGCACCGGTCAGCAGCTTCGCCCACTCTTCGACGTTGAGCCGCTGGATATTGCGCAGCACCGTCCGCTCGTCGGCGGGCACGTTGCTGATCTCGGCGTAGTAGACGAAGGTCAGCTCGCGCTCGGCGAACGAGCCCGCGACGTAGAGCTCGATGAGCGTCGTCAGCGCCTGCTCCGGGTTGTCCGCCGCGGCGACGGCCGGGCCGATCGCGGCCGAAACCCGGTCCGCCGCACGGCGAAAGGCGGCGGCGAGGATATCGCCCTTGCTGCGGTAGAAGCGGTACACCGCGGAGGACGCGGGCAAGCCCGCGGCCGAGGCGATGTCTTCCACGCTCACATTCGGATAGCCGCGTTCATGGAACAGCTCGATCGCCCTGGCGAGCAGCAGTTCGTGTTTGAAGGTCAGTGGAATCTCGACTGCCGCAACGGCTTCTGGCTGGTCCGCGACCGCGGGCAGTGCGGCGGCGGCGAGCCTGCGGCAGGCGGTGCCGAGCAGGGTGTGCAACGCGCGCGCGGGCAGGGCCACGTGGTGATCGCCGATGCTGCTCAGTGCGCTCAGTACCGCGGCGGACAGCACCGCGGCGTCGGCCTTGCTCAGCTCCGGCCTGGTGTCGATGAGCAGCGCCTTCAGTCGCGAATTCACCCTTGCCAGTTGGCCGTCGAGCACTGCGGCGTCGGCGTCGTCGAGGTAGCGGCGTTGCCAGCGCAGCAGCGCGGCGCTGCGCCGGTTGGTGATCGACGAGGCAATCAGTGCGTCGATGACCTGTTCGAGCCGTGCGGCGGCGGGAAGCTCCCGCGCGGTGTCCGGGAGCTCAACCGCGGCCGCGCTCAACGTGCCGAGACGCAGCGCCTCCTCGCGGAACAGTGCGTATTTGCTCGGGTAGTGGCGGTATAGCGCGGCCGAGCTGATGTCGAGCCGGGAGGCGATGTCCTCCATGCTGACGCCGTGGTAGCCGAGCGATCCGAACGCCTCCGCCGAAACCGCCGCGATCTGTGCGCGGCGGTCGCGGGGCCTGCGCCGGACCGGACGCGCCGGAGTCCCGTCGGCCGCCGCCTCGTCCGCAGCGCGGCGTTCGTGGGCACCCATGCCGCGATGGTAGTCGAATCCGCGGTTCGTCCTGAACTGAAGATCACAAATTGTGCATAGTTTTCGACATTACCGCGCGGTATGGCTCACAGACCGTCCAGAATGATGGTTAACATAAGCGACCGGTTGGTACACCGTGCGGTCGGTTCAAGCGCTCGCGGGCCGCCCGAACAGGACCACCTGCATCAGCAGCCGCACCCGCTCCTGGGCCGCCATGGGCTCGTTGTCGAAAGCGCGTCCCAGGTCGACCACCAGGGCGAACGCGGCATGGATCAAGAATCGTGCCTCGGCGGGGGAGAGCTCTGGACGCACCTCACGAAGCAGCCGCGCCCACTCCTCGACGCTGAGCCGCTGGATGTTGCGCAGCACGGTGCGCTCCTCGGCCGGAACATGTTGGAACTCCGTGAAATACACGTAGGTCAGCGCGCGCTCGGCGAACGACCCCGCGACGTACTGATCGATCAGCGCGGTCAGTGCCTGCTCGGGGCCTGCCGCGGTGGCGACCGCCGGACCGACCGCGCCCGAAACCCGTTCCGCGGCACGGCGGAACGCGGCGGCGAGTAGATCGCTCTTGCCTCGGTAGAACCGATACACCGCAGAGGCGGCCGACAGTCCGGCCGCCGTGGCGATGTCCTCCACGCTGACGTTCGGGTAGCCGCGCTCGTGGAACAGCTCCACCGCTTTGCGCAGCAGGAGTTCGTGTTTGAACGAGTCGGGAATCTCCACCACCGGTTGCGGCTCGGCCGGTCGCACGGCGGGCAAGCTCAGCTCGACGATCGGCCAGCAAGCCGAACTCAACAGCCGGGCAAGGGATTTCATCGGCAGAGTGGCGTGGTGATCGGCGATGCTGGTGATCGTGCTCAGCAGGGCCATGCGCAGCACCCGTGTGTCGTCCTCGGTCAACTCCGGGCGCAGCTCGGCGAGCTGGGTGCCGAGCGCGCCGAGCACGGTGAGCTGTTGCTCGCTCAGTGTCGTCAGGTCCTGCGGTTCGAGGTAGCGGCCCTCCCAGCGCACCAGGGTGATCGCCGTGCGGTTCTCGATCGTGACGGCGATCAGCGCGTCGAGCACGTGGCGCAGCCGCTGCTCGGGCGACTGATCGGCGGCCGCCGCGGGCAGCTGCACCGAGTCGGTCATTGCCCGGCCCACCCGCAGCAGTTCCTCGCGGAACAGCGCGTATTTGCTTGGGTAGTGGCGGTAGAGCGCGGCCGAGCTGATGCCGAGGCCGGAGGCGATGTCCTCCATGCTCACGCCGTGGTAACCCTGTGACCCGAACGCCGCGGCCGAGGCCGCGGCGATCTGTGCCCGGCGATTCTTCGGCCTGCGCCGGATCTCCCGGGGTGCCGAGTCGCCGGTGCTCGCCTTACGCGCCGTACGGCGATTGTCGACACTCATGTCGGACATCGTACTGATCTGCGCTGGTGGGAAAGGCCATGCCTCGGTGCTTACGCGCGTGGCACGAGGACCAGCCTGGCCTTGCCCCGCGGAACCGTGGTGATGTTGCGGGTCGCGGCCCGCTCCGGTGCCGCGCCCGCGGGCAGGGTGAGCGCGTACCGCAGCAGCGTTTCGCGCAGCACCGTGGTGCCCTCCATCAGCGAGAACCCGGCCCCGATGCAGCGGCGCGCGCCGCCGCCGAAGGGGAACCAGGTATTCGGCGCGACCTCGCCGCGCAGGAAGCGGTCCGGGCGGAAGGCGTCGACGTCAGGGAAGTTGTCGGTGCTGCGATGCGCGAGCAGGATCGAGGTGCACACGATGGTGCCCGCGGGCAGCGCCCGACCGCCGATTGTCATGTCCCTGGTCAGTTTTCGGTTCGTGCCGTTGATGATGACGCGCCGCCGCATCGCCTCCTTCAACACTGCCTCCAAGAACTTGTCGTCGCCGGTGCGCGCGGCCTCGGCGGCCTCGTCCTGGATGGTGGGCTGGGTCGCGAGCTCGTACATCGCCCAGGCCAGGGCGGAGGCCGTGGTCTCGTGGCCGGCGAGCAACAGGGTGATCAGCTGGTCGCGCAGTTCGGCGTCGGTGAGCGGGGCATCCTGGTCGTCGTCGGTCCCCGCGTGCAGCAGCCTGGACAGCACGTCGGTGCGTTCGGCCAGGTCCGGGGCCTGCCTGCGGGCCGCGATCTCCGCGTACAGCAACTCGTCGACCTGCCGCAGGTTGTGCGCGAAGCGCTGCCACGGCCCGATCCGGCCGAGCAGCGCCGACTTGAACCCGAGGAAGACCAGGGGATCGAGGTCGACGATGCGTTTGAGTCGTGGCGCCAACTGCGCGCGGGCGCTCGCGTCGGACACCCCGAAGACCACCCGCATGATCACCTCGAGGGTGAGGGCGTTCATCCGGTCAAGCGTCGCCAGTGTGGATCCCGGTGTCCACCGGTCGATTTCGGCCACCGCGAGCTCGGTGACGAGATCGCGGTAGGCGCGCAGCGCCGAGCCGTTGAACGCGGGCATCAGCAGCCGGCGCGCCCGCGCGTGCTCCTGCTCGTCGGTGAGCAGCAGCGAATGCTCGCCCATGATGTGGCCGAGGATCTGATTGCCCTCGCCGGCGTGCAGGTCGCGCGGGTCGCCCGCGAAGATCTCTTTGATGTGCTCGGGCCGGGAGAACACCACGAAGCGCCGGGCGAACGGCGGAATCCGCATGGTGAAAACGTCACCGTAGCGCCGGGCCAGCGCGGGCAGGAAGCGCTGCCGATTGGTCTGGAACAACAAGCTCTGCACCACAGCGGGTAGTCGAGGCCCCGGCGGATAGCCCGCGGTCTCGGCACGTTCCCGGACATCCTGTGCGGCCACGCTGCCACCTCCCTGCGGATTCGGGTGAACCGCTCGGCACCACGTCAGGAGCTCGGCGTGCCAGGGTCCATGACCTGATCGGTAACCAACCGTACTGGACGCGACCGCGGTGCCGGGTTCATTCCGGCTCGGGTCGGCCGCCCTGCCCGGCACCGGCGCGCGGATGCGCGCCCGACCGCCGCGGCCCGCCCGTTACACGGTGGCGGGGCGCACCGCCGCGTACCAATCGAGCAGGGCCGGGTCGTCCACGGCGCTGCGCTCCACCACGCCGGCCGCGTCGGCGCCCTGGAAGAGCTTCTTGATCGGGACCTCGAGCTTCTTGCCGGTGCGGGTGTGCGGAATGCCGGGGGCGAGCAGGATCTCGTCCGGGACGTGCCGGGGCGAGACCTCGGTACGGATGGTGCTGTTGATCCTGGCCTTCAGTTCGTCGGTGAGTTCGGCACCGGGCGCGAGTACCACGAACAACGGCATCCAGTAACCCCCGTCGGGTTGCTCCGCGCCGATGACCAGCGCCTCGGCGATCTCGGGCAGTCGCTCGACGGACTGGTAGATGTCGGCGCTGCCCATCCGGATGCCGTGCCGGTTGAGGGTGGAATCGGAGCGACCGTGCACCACGACGCTGTCGCGCTCGGTGATGGTGATCCAGTCGCCGTGCCGCCACACTCCGGGGTACACGTCGAAATAGGCGTCGTGGTAACGCTTTCCGTCCGGATCGTGCCAGAAGCTGACCGGCATCGACGGCATGGGCTTGGTGATGACCAGCTCGCCGACCTCCTCCCGCACCGGCTTACCCGCGCTGTCGAAGGCTTCCAGCGCGCAGCCGAGGAAGCGCGCGGACAGCTCGCCCGGCCACGCGGGTACGGTGCGGACGCCGCCGATGAACGCCGACACCACATCGGTGCCGCCGCTGATCGAATTGACCTGGACGTGCGCGCCGGTATTCGCGCCGAGCCAGGTCGCCGAGGAGGTGGGCAGCGAGGCGCCGGTGATGCCGACCGACCGCAGCGCGGACAGGTCGTGCTCGGTGTGCGGCGACGCCCCCGCCTTGATGCAGGCCAGCACATAGCCGGGGCTGGTGCCGAGCACGGTGGTCCGGGTCTCGGCGGCGATGCGCCACAGCGCGTCCGGTGCGGGCGCGGTGGGGCTGCCGTCGTAGCAGACGATGCTCGCGCCGGTCAGCAGCCCGGCGATCTGGAAGTTCCACATCATCCAGCTCGGGCTGGTGTACCAGAAGAAGGTGTCGTCCGGCCCGATATCGGATTGCAGCGCAACGGCTTTCAAATGCTCGAGCAGTACGCCGCCGTGGCCGTGCACGATGCCCTTCGGCAGCCCGGTGGTGCCGGAGGAGAACACGATCCACAGCGGGTGATCGAAATCGACCGGCTCCGTGGCGATCACCGCGGGCACCGACTCGTCGATCGCGATCGCCGCGTGCCACGGCGTGGTATCCGGCACGTCGAGACCGAGCCGCGACACCACGATCGTGGCCCGCAGTTCGCCGAAACCCGCCCGCAATGCCGCGATGTCGGCGCGCTTGTCGTGCGCCTTGCCGCCGTAGCGGTATCCGTCAGCGGTGATCAGGACGGTCGGTTCGAGCTGACCGAGCCGATCCAGCGCCGCCTTGGGGGAGTAGTCCTGGCCACAGGCGCTCCACACCGCGCCGATGCTCGCGGTCGCCAGGAACGCGACCACCGCCTCCGGGATGTTGGGCAGGTAGCCCGCCACCCGATCACCCGGCCGCACGCCGAGATCGCGCAGCGTGCGCGCCAGCGCCGCGGTCTCGTCGATCAGCTCGGCCCAGGAGATCTCCCTGGTCGGCGCGTCCTCGGTGACCGCGATGATCGCGGGCCGGTCGGTGCGGAACTGCCGCACCACCTGATCCACATAGTTCAGCCGAGTCCCCGGGAACCATTGCGCACCGGGCATTTCCGCGTTGCCCAGGATCTCGCCCGCCACCGGGCCGAGCTCGAAGTAGTCCCACACCGCGTGCCAGAAGCCCGTCAGGTCCTCGACCGACCACTGCCACAGCGTGGCGTAGTCCGGCAGCGCCCGATGGGCCCGGCCCTCGGCGAACTTCGCGAAGTCGGTGATCCTGGCCGTGGCGATGTCGCGCTCGGTCGGCACCCACTGTGGTTGCACCGCATTCCTCCTGGCTGTTCGAACTGGTGGTCAGGCGCGTGCGGCGCGCCGCACGATCTGCTCGGCGTGCCGCAGTACGGGGGCATCGACCATGCGGCCCTCGAAGGCGAACACGCCGCGGTGCTTGGGCACCTCGTCGAGCACCCTTCTGGCCCAGGCCAATTCCGCCTCCGGCGGCGTGTACGCCGCGCGGATCGCCGCGAGCTGGCTCGGATGGATGGCGACCTTGGCGTCGAATCCGACCGCGACCGCGTCCAGTGCCTCGGCGCGCAGCCCGTCGAGATCGCGGATGTCCAGATACACCGAGTCGAGCGCGAACTTGCCGTAGGCCTTGGCCGCGAGCAGCGTATGCGACCGAACATGGCGCGCCACATCGCGATAGCCGCCGTCGGCGTGCCTGCTCGAGTTGCCGCCGAGCGCCGCGACCAGGTCCTCGGCGCCCCACATGGCACCGATCGCGTTGGGCGCGGCGAGCGCGCGCTCGACCGTGAGCGCGCCGAGCGGCGACTCGATCAGCACGATCACCTCGTAGTCGGCGAGCGCGGTGACCTGTTCGGCGCCTTCGCATTTCGGCAACATGACCCGCCGATACCCGGTGTCGGCGAGCGCCGCGAGATCGGCCGCGATGTCGTCGGTGCCCGCCGCGTTCACCCGCACGATCGTGCGCTCGGGATCCAGCGCGGTCGCGGTGACGGCCTTGCGGGCCGCGGTCTTGTCCCCGGCGGCCACGCCGTCCTCGAGGTCGAGGATCACCACATCGGCTGCCGCTGCGGCCTTTTCGTACCGGTCCGGTCGGTCGGCGGGACAGAACAGCCACGCCGGGCCGGGGAGCTGCCAGGTCATGCCGGGGTCGCCTCGGTGTCGGGACGCACGCGGATCATCGCGTTGCGGACGGCCTCGGCGACGACGGTGCCGTGCTGGTTGCGCGCGATGTGGCGGAAGGTGACGATGCCCTCGCCCGGCCTGCTCTTGGACAGCCGCTTGTCCAGCACGATGGTCTCAGCGTAGACGGTGTCGCCGTGGAACAGCGGCGCAGGGAATTTCACCTCGGAGAAGCCGAGATTGGCGACGGTGGTGCCCTGGGTCAGATGCGCCACCGAGAGCCCGACCATGGTGCCGAGCGTGAACAGCGAATTGACCAGGCGCTGATGGAACGGCTCCTGGGCATCGCTGTAGGCCGCATCGATGTGCAGGCCTTGGGGATTCATGGTCAGCGTGCTGAACAGCACGTTGTCGGTCTCGGTCATGGTGCGCCCCGGCCGGTGCTCGTAGCGCACGCCGGTCTCGAGTTCCTCGAACCACATGCCGGTCTGGACGACCCGGCGCAAGTTGTCGACGTCGCTCACAGTTCCAGCTCCCGTCCGATCAGCATCAGCTGAACCTCCGTTGTGCCCTCACCGATTTCGAGGATCTTGCTGTCGCGGTAGTGCCTGGCCACCGGGTAGTCGTTCATGAAGCCGTAGCCGCCGAAGATCTGGGTGGCGTCGCGCGAGTTGTCCATGGCCGCCTCGCTGGCCACCAGCTTGGCGATGGAGGCTGCCTTCTTGAACGGCTTGCCCGCCAGCATCAGTGCCGCGGCGTCATAGTAGGCGGTGCGCGCCGTGTGAGCGCGCGCTTCCATCCGCCCGATCTTGAACGCGATGGCCTGGTTGCGGCCGATGGCCTGGCCGAACGCCTCGCGCTCCTTGGCGTAGCGCACGCTCTCGTCCACGCAGCCCTGGGCCGCGCCGACCGCGAGCGCCGCGATCGCGATGCGGCCCTCGTCGAGGATGCGCAGGAAGTTCGCGTAGCCGCGCCCGCGCTCGCCGAGCAGGTTCTCCTCCGGCACGCGCACGTCGGTGAAGCTCAGCGGATGGGTGTCGGAGGCATTCCAGCCGACCTTGTTGTAGGCGGGCTCGGCGACGAAGCCCGGGGTGTCGGTCGGCACGAGGATGGTGGAGATCTCCTTCTTGCCGCCGGTCTGCCCGGTCACCGCCGTGACCGTCACCAGCCGGGTGATGTCGGTGCCGGAGTTGGTGATGAACTGCTTGCTGCCGTTGATGACCCAGTCACCGCTGTCGGCGACCGCGGTCGTCCTGGTGCCGCCCGCGTCGCTGCCCGCACCCGGCTCGGTGAGCCCGAACGCGGCGAGGGCGCGGCCACTGGTCAACTGCGGCAACCACTCCTGCTTCTGCTTGTCGTTGCCGAAGCGGTAGATCGGCATCGCGCCGAGGGAGACCCCGGCCTCGAGTGTGATGGCGACGCTCTGGTCGACCTTGCCCAACTCCTCGAGCGCGAGGCACAGCGCGAAGTAGTCGCCGCCCATGCCGCCGTACTCCTCGGGGAACGGCAGGCCGAACAGGCCCATCTCGGCCATGCCCTCGACCACCTTGTAGGGGAAGGTGTGGTTCGCGTCGTGCTCGGCGGACACCGGCGCGACCACCGACTGCGCGAAATCGCGCACCGTCGCGGCCAGGTCGCGGTATTCGTCGGGTAGGGCGCCGGTGGACAGGAAGTCGGTCATGCTCGGGTTCCTTCTTGATCGGCGGGAAGTTCCGCGGGAGTCGTGCTGATGCGGGCGAGCGGTTGGTCGAGGCGCACCTGAGTGCCCGGTGCGACCAGGATTTCGACGGTGCCCGCCACCGGCGCGGTGAGCGAGTGCTCCATCTTCATCGCCTCGACGATCACCACCGTGGCGCCCGCGGCCACGGTGGCGCCGGTGGCGATCGGCACCGCGATCACCGAACCCGGCATGGGGCTGCGTATTTCGGCGTCGCCGACCTGCTCGGCCCCGCCGCGCACGCTCGCCTCGGCGACCTCGCGCACCAGCGCGATTCCGGTGGGCCCGGCCAGCCACAGCTGCCCGTCCTGCTCGGCGACGCGATACTCGTGCCGCACGCCCGCCACGGTGAGCGCCAGCACCGAATTCGCGAAAGTGGCGGTCAGCGAGACGGGTTCGGCGTCGCCGACGCGGCCGGTCGCCGCACCCGGCTGCCCGGTGAGGTACACGTGCTCGACCCGGTCACCGGCGGCCAGCCGGATCTGGGTCGGCGCGGCGTGGCCGATCCGCCAGCCGGAGGGCACCTGCCACGGATCGCTCGGCTCGCTCGGCCAGCGCCGGAGCCAGCGATACGCGGCCGCGGCCAGCAACAGCCCGTCATCGGGCGCGGTGGCGCGGAAATCGGCCACCCGCCGATCGAGCAGGCCGGTATCGAGTTGTCCGGCCGCGACCTCGGGGTCGGCGAGCAGGAAACGGAGGAACTCGATATTGGTGGTGACGCCGAGCAATACGGTATCGCCCAGTGCGCGATCGAGTTTCGCGATCGCGGCGGCGCGGTCGGCGCCGTGCGCGATGACCTTCGACAGCATCGGGTCGTAGTCGCTGCCGACCAGCGTCCCGGTGCGCAGCCCCGAATCCACCCTGACCCCGGTGCCTTCGGGCTCGGACAGGTCGAGCACTGTGCCGCCGGTGGGCAGGAAGCCACGGCCGGGATCCTCGGCGTACACCCTGGCCTCGATGGCGTGCCCGACCATCCGGATCTCGTCCTGTTCGACCGAGAGCTTCTGCCCGGCCGCGACCCGCACCTGACACTCCACCAGATCGACGCCGGTCACCAGCTCGGTGACCGGATGCTCCACCTGCAGCCGGGTGTTCATCTCCATGAAGAAGAATTCGTCCGGCCGGTCGGCGGAGACGATGAACTCGACCGTGCCCGCGCCCACATAGTCCACGCTGCGCGCGGTATTGCACGCCGCCGCACCGATTCTCGCGCGGGTCGCCGCGTCGAGCAGCGGTGACGGGGCCTCCTCGATCACCTTCTGATGCCTGCGCTGCAGACTGCATTCGCGCTCGCCCAGGTGCAGCACGTTGCCGAACTGGTCGGCGAGCACCTGCACCTCGATGTGTCGCGGGCGGGTGACGAAGCGTTCCAGGAACAGGGTGTCGTCGCCGAAGGCGGACGCGGCCTCGCGGCGCGCGCTGACCAGTGCGTCCGGCAGCGTCGCGGGCTCCTCGACCAGTCGCATGCCTTTGCCGCCGCCACCGGCGGAGGGCTTGACCAGCACCGGGTAGCCGATCTCGGCGGCCGCCTCGATCAGCTCGGCGTCGGTGAGGCCGGGCCTGGCGATGCCCGGCACGACGGGGACATTGAACGCCGACACGGTGTTCTTCGCCGCGATCTTGTCGCCCATCACCTCGATGGCGTGCGCGGGCGGGCCGAGGAAGACGATGCCGGCCTGCGCGAGCGCCGCGGCGAAAGCGGCGTTCTCGGAAAGGAATCCGTAACCGGGGTGCACCGCCTGCGCGCCGGTGCGGACGGCGGCCGCGACCACCTTGTCGATCGCGAGATAGCTCTCGCGCGCGGCGGCGGGGCCGAGCCGCACCGCGGTATCGGCCTCGTGCACATGCCTGGCGTCGGCGTCGGCGTCGCTGTAGACCGCGACGGAGCGAATGCCCATGGCCCGCAACGTGCGCATCACGCGGACCGCGATCTCGCCGCGGTTGGCGACGAGCACGGTGTCGAAGCCGACGGGATGGGATTTGTTCAGCATGGTCATCACATCCGGAAGACGCCGTAGGAAACGGGTTCGAGCGGCGCTTGCGCGCACACCGAAAGGGCAAGTCCGAGGACTGTTCTGGTGTCTGCGGGGTCGATCACGCCGTCGTCCCAGAGCCTTGCCGTCGAGTAGTAGGGGTTGCCCTGGCGTTCGTACTGGTCGCGGATCGGCGCCTTGAACGCCTCCTCGTCCGCCGCCGACCACGGCTGCCCTGAGCTGTCGAGCTGATCACCGCGCACGGTCGACAGGACCGAGGCGGCTTGCTCGCCGCCCATCACCGAGATCCTGGCATTGGGCCACATCCACAGGAAGCGCGGGGAATACGCGCGCCCGCACATCGAGTAGTTGCCCGCGCCGTAGGAGCCGCCGATCACCACGGTCAGCTTCGGCACCCTGGCGCATGCCACCGCGGTGACCATCTTGGCGCCGTGCTTGGCGATGCCGCCCGCCTCGTAGTCGCGCCCCACCATGAACCCGGTGATGTTCTGCAGGAACAGCAGCGGGATCTTGCGCTTGTCGCACAGTTCGATGAAATGCGCGCCCTTCATGGCGGATTCGCTGAACAGCACGCCGTTGTTGGCGACGATGCCCACCGGGTGGCCGTGAAGGTGCGCGAAGCCGGTGACCAAGGTCTTGCCGTACTCGGCCTTGAATTCGTGAAAGCCGTTGTCGCCCTCGGGGTCCGCGTCTACCAGCCGATGGATCACCTCGCGCACGTCATAGGGGGTGCGCAGGTCGACCGGCACCACGTCGTACAGCTCGTCCTGCGGCGCTGCGGGCGCCACCGGCGCCCGCACCGCCCACGGGCTCGCCGGCCTGGGGCCGAGGGTCGCGACGATGCGGCGCACGATGCGCAGCGCGTCCTGATCGTCCTCGGCCAGATGGTCGGTGACACCCGAGGTGCGCGAATGCAGTGCGCCGCCGCCGAGTTCCTCCGCCGTGACCACCTCGCCGGTCGCGGCCTTCACCAGCGGCGGACCGCCGAGGAAGATCGTGCCCTGGTTGCGCACGATCACCGCCTCGTCGCTCATCGCGGGCACGTACGCGCCGCCCGCGGTGCACGAGCCGAGCACCGCGGCGATCTGCGGAATGCCCTTGGCGCTCATGGTCGCCTGGTTGTAGAAGATCCGCCCGAAGTGCTCGCGGTCCGGGAACACCTCGTCCTGCTCGGGCAGGTAGGCGCCGCCGGAATCGACCAGATACAGGCACGGCAGCTGATTCTGCAGCGCGATCTCCTGCGCGCGCAGGTGCTTCTTCACCGTCATCGGGTAGTAGGTGCCGCCCTTGACCGTCGCGTCGTTGGCCACGATGACGCACTCGCGGCCGGACACCCGGCCGATGCCGGTGATGATGCCCGCGCCGGGGGAGTCGTCGCCGTACATCCCGGTCGCGGCCAGCGGTGAGAGCTCGAGGAACGGGCTGCCCGGGTCGAGCAGGTGGTCCACCCGCTGCCGTGGCAGCAGCTTGCCGCGCGCGACGTGGCGCTCGCGCGCCTTGGCGGGTCCACCGAGTGCGGCGGCCGCCAGCCGGGCGCCCAGGTCGTCGACCAGTGCCTTGTGGGCAACCCGGTTGTCGACGGCCTCTTCGGTAACGGTCATCACGTGATCCTGTCGGTCAGCTGGCAAGTGGGCCAGTTAGTCGCCGATAACTGGAATCCAGGTTAATCTTGGTTAACCGAGATGTCCAGGAAGGGCAGGCGAGCCGTGCGCGTGTGCGGCCGCGGCGTGGCGAAAGGAGTGCGTGTGACCAGCATCGACGACGGCACGCTCACCCGGAGGGAACAGCTGAAGGCCCAGCGCAGGCAACAACTCCTGGCCGCCGGTGCCAGGCTCATCGCCGACCGTGGTTTTCTCGGCATGCGCCTGGACGACCTCGGTGCCGCGGTGGGCATCAGCGGCCCGGCCGTCTACCGCCATTTCCCCAACAAGGAAGCCCTGCTGGTGGAACTGCTCGTCGGGGTGAGCCAGCGGCTGCTCGACGGCGGGAAGGCGGTGGTCGCGCGCACCGAGACCGCCGGGCAGGCGCTGGCCGGGCTGGTCGATTTCCACCTGGACTTCGCGCTGGGCGACGCCGATCTCATCCGCATCCAGGATCGCGACCTGGAGAACGTGCCCGCCGCGGCCCGGCGCGAGCTGCGCCGGACCCAGCGGCAGTACGTGGAAATCTGGGTCACGGTGCTGCGTGAGCTGCACCCCGACCTACCCGAGGAGACGGCGCGGGTGCAGGCGCACGCCGCGTTCGGTTTGATCAACTCCACCCCGCACAGCGCGAGCACGGCGACCGCCGTGCGGGCGCGGCCCATCCTGCGCCGGATGGCGCTGGCCGCCCTGACCCAGGACGGGACGGCCTAGGGCGCGCCGTCCGGTCACCGAGCGCTCCAGCCGCCGTCCATGGTGTAGGACGCGCCCGTCACCATTCCCGAGTGCGCCGAGACGAGCCAGCCAACCAGCGACGCCACCTCTTCCGGCGTCACCAGTCGTTTGATCGCGCTCTCGGTGAGCAGGATCTTCTCCAGCACCTGTTGTTCCGGAATGCCGTGCGCCCTGGCCTGGTCGGCGATCTGCTTGTCCACCAATGGGGTTCGCACATAGCCGGGATTGACGCAGTTGCTGGTGACGCCGTGCTTGCCGCCCTCGAGCGCGGTGACCTTGGACAGTCCCTCCAGTCCGTGCTTGGCCGTCACGTAGGCGGACTTGAACTCCGAGGCCCGAAGTCCGTGCACCGACGAGATATTGACGATCCGGCCGAACCCCTGCCGGTACATGTGCGGCAGGGCGGCTCGGATGAGCAGGAACGGCGCCTCCACCATCAGGGCGAGCAGGTTGCGGAACTGCCGTGGCTGGAACTCCGGCAGCGGGCTGATGTGCTGCACGCCCGCGTTGTTCACCAGGATGTCCACCTCGAGGTGCAGCGATTCCAGCGCCTCGACGTCGAGCAGGTCCACCGCCCAAGGCTTTCCGCCGAGCTCGCGGGCGAGCGCCTTGGCCCCGACATCGTCGATATCGGCGATGGTGACCATGGCGCCGCGCGCGGCAAGCTCCCTGGCGCAGGCCGCGCCGATGCCGCTGGCGCCGCCGGTGATCAGCGCGGAACGTCCGGCCAGATCGGTCATTTCGCGATCACCGGGGTGGTGGGGCGGGTAGCCAGATGCTCGGCGTCGGCGAGGTCGACGGTGGCCAAGTCCAATCCTCTCGTTTCGCGGGCGAAGAGCACGGCGACCGCGGTGATGGCCGCCGCGATGGCCAGATAGATCGCGATCGGCACGGCCGAGTCGAAGGTGTTGAGCAGCCGGACGGCGATGATCGGCGCGAGCGAACCCGCCACGATCGAGGTCACCTGATAACCAAGGGAGACACCGGAATACCGCATTCGGGTGGGGAACATCTCGGCCATGATCGCGGGCTGGCCCGCGTACATCAGCGCGTGGAACAGCAGGCCGATGATGATCGCGGACATGATCACCGCGTTGTGCCCGCTGTCCATCATGGGGAAGGCGAAGAAGCCCCAGGTGCCCGCGGTCACCGCGCCTGCCAGATACACTGGGCGCCTGCCGAATCGGTCCGACAGCCACCCCGCGAACGGAACGGCGAAGAAGTGCACCGCGTGCGCGGCCAGCAGCCACCACAGGATGACCTTGGTGTCGACCTGGACCTGCACCTTGAGATAGGTGATGGTGAAGGTGACCACCAGGTAGTAGAGGATGTTCTCGCCGAAGCGCAGGCCCATCGCGGTGAGCACGCCGCGCGGATACCGCCGCAGCACCTCGACCACGCTCAGCGAGGTCGCCTTGATCTGCTCCATCTCCTGCTGCGCCGCAACGAAAATGGGCGCGTCGGTGACCTTGGTGCGGATGTAGTAGCCGATCAGCACCACCACCGCGGACAGCCAGAACGCCACCCGCCAGCCCCAGCTCAGGAACGCCGACTCCGACAACCAGGTGGTCAAGGCCAGCAGCACGACGGTGGCAAGCAGATTTCCCACCGGCACACCGGCCTGCGGCCAGCTTGCCCAGAAGCCCCGGCTGCGACTCGGACTGTGTTCGGCGACAAGGAGAACCGCGCCGCCCCACTCGCCACCGACCGCGAATCCCTGGATGAAGCGCAGGACCACCAGCAGCGCCGGGGCCCAGTAGCCGATCTGGCCGAACGTCGGCAGACAGCCCATCAGGAACGTCGCGCTGCCCACCAGGATCAGGCTGAACTGCAGCAGCTTCTTGCGCCCGTACTTGTCGCCGAAGTGCCCGAAGACGATACCGCCCAACGGGCGTGCGGCGAAGCCGACCGCGTAGGTGACGAACGCGGCGAGGATCGCGTCCAGATCGCTTGTGCCCTTGGCGAAGAAGACCTTGCTGAACACCAGCGTCGCGGCGGTGCCGTAGAGGAAGAACTCATACCATTCGACGACCGTGCCCGCCATGGACGCGGCGACCACCCGTCTCAGGCCGCTCGGCGCTCCGCCCGGGTCTTTGCCCGTCGGCCACACTGCACTGCGCACGCTCATCGAACTCTCCTTCGTGCCCGGGGCCACAACACGCTCTAGATGTGATGGCCCCCACAAATCTCGGCTGCAACGAAGTATTAGTGCAGATCGGTTTGTCCGCAATGACTAGAACTGCAGGAGGTATCTGCGAGAATGCACACATGAGTATGGCGGGATTCGCCCGGCGCCCCAGTGCCGACGACCTGCTGGTGCTGTTGGCGGTCGGCCGGTCCGGGCGATTCGTGTCCGCCGCCGAGGAATTGGGCATCAACCACACCACCATTTCCCGGCGCATCGCCGCGCTCGAGCACACGCTCGGCGGGCGGGTGCTGACGCGGGCCGCGGGTGGCTGGGAGCTCACCGATCTCGGCCGGGAGGCGTTGGCGGCGGCCGAGATCGTCGAGTCGGCGGTCAAATCGCTCAGTGCCGACGCGGGTGGCAGCCGCATTCTGGAAGGGACGGTGCGGATTTCGGCGACTGACGGTTTCAGCGCCTATATCGCCGCGCCCGCCGCCGCCGAGGTGCAGCGGCAGCACCCGAAGATCACCGTCGAGATCGTGGCGACCACGCGCCGGGCTTCGACGCAGCGTTCCGGTCTCGATCTGGAGGTGGTGGTCGGCGAGCCGCAGGTGCACCGCGCCACCGCCATTCGGCTCTCCGACTACTGCCTCGGCCTCTACGGCGCCCGGGACTACCTGGCTGAGCACGGGATTCCGGCCACCATCGATGACCTCGCCGCGCATCCGCTCGTCTACTTCATCGATTCCATGCTCCAGGTGGACGATCTGGACCTGGCCTCCAGCTTCGCGCCCGCGATGCGCGAATCCGTCACGTCCACCAACGTTTTCGTCCATGTCGAGGCCACCCGCGCCGCCGCTGGCCTGGGCCTGCTTCCCTGTTTCATGGCCGACCGCCACCCCGACCTGCACCGCGTCCTAGCCGAAACGGTCTCGGTCCAACTCGCCTACTGGCTGGTCGCCCGCCCCGAAACCCTCCGCCGCCCCGAAGTAGCCGCCTTCGTAGACGCGCTCCGCACCAAGGTCCACCACGAACACAACGCCCTACTCGGCCTCCCCACCTGACCCCATCCGGTGGCCGGGCTTAGTCCTTGAATACCTCGTCGAGCGCGGTCGCGTCGAGGGCGCGATCGAGCCAGGCATCGAGTTGGGCGAGGTCGGTTTGCTGCTCGACTCGGGCTACGAGTGCATCGTCCACTTCGAAGCCGCGGTGGCGGAGAATCCGCAGCAGCGCGCTGGCCTCGCCGTCGGCCTTGCCTTCGGCCTTGCCTTCGAAGAAGTAGGTCCGGATGAGCTCGTTTTGGTATTCGTAGCCAGCGGTCATGACGCTCTCCAGGAAGTGTCGGGCGGCTACGGGCAGAAGGCCCGTTACCAGGTCAATGTACATCGTCCCGCGCTCCGCCGGGAGTACACAGGTGGCCAGGACGGTCAGGATGGATTCACGCTCGGGGTGCTCCCCGTGCGCGATGGCGGACAGCACAGTCAGCTCGGGGTTTGTCTTCGCGGTCGCCGGATCGGTCACCACGGGGACATCCTCGGGGCTGAGCACCAAGGGCGAGAGGGTGAAGCTCGGGGCGACCGTGATGGGTTTGCGGCAGTAGATGGCGGTGCGTTTGTCGGGGCAGAGCACGAGCAGGATGGTCGGGCATTTGAGCCGGGCGCGCAGCGTTGTGAGGTAGACCGGCCATGTCCAGGTTTTGTCCTTGTCGGGTTGCAATTGGACTTCCAATACCACCGCCACAGCGGGTGTGGTTCCGTTCGCGAACACCACCACGAGGTCCGCGCGGTATTCGGTGGGGTTGATGTCGGGGAAGTCGCTGGATTCCAGCCGAGCGTGGTCGTACTCGGGTAACGGGGTGCCCAGCACGGTCGTCAATAGCTCGGCCGCGAGTTGCGGACGTTGCCGGAACAGATCGATCAGGCGCTCGTGCAGATGGCTGGGCATGCGCGAAAGCTATCACCTTGCTCCGACAGGCAAAACTGCTGGTCTCAGGCTGTTTTTGGAACGTATTGCTTTGGAACGTTCCAGTTTTCACTGTTTCGGGTTTGGGTCAGGTGGCCGTCGGTCATGTGGTGGACGGTGGTCATGTGGTGGAGGTGGGTGTGGTCGTGGGTGACCAGAAGGGTTGCGGCGTTGTGGTCTTTGGTGATGGTGAGGATGAGATCGATGATGGCGGAACCGCGTTCGGTGTCCAGGGCGCTGGTGGGTTCATCGATGACGAGCAGGGCGGGGTTGTGCATGAGGGCGCGGGCGATGTTCACGCGTTGGCGCTGCCCGCCGGAGAGCTGGGCGGGGCGTTTGGCATGCTGGTCGGCTAGGCCGACGGAGTCCAGGAGTTCCATTGCCCTGGAATGTGTTTCGCGGCGACGGCGGGCGGGCTGGCGGAGCCGCTGGCCGAGATGGGTCATCACCTCCAGCTGCTCGACGGCGGTCAGCGCGGGGATCAGGTTCGGCTGCTGGAAGACGATGCCGATGGACGAGCGGCGCAGCGCGGCGGCCTCGCGGCGGCCGACGGCGGCGAGATCGACACTGCCGTCGGCGGTTCGGAGCTCGATGCGGCCGGAGTCGGGTCGAATCAGCGTGGCGACGACGGCGAGCAGGCTGGACTTGCCGGAACCGGACGGACCGGTGATCGCGGCGATGTCACCGCCGTCGACGTGCAGGCGCACCCGATCCAAAGCGGTGAGCCGACCGGTGCCGTCGGGGTAGGTGAGGGTGACGTCGTCGACGGTGAGTGAGGTGCGCATGATCTCGAAAACTCCAGTGGCTCAACGCGCCGCGCCGAGCGCGGTCAACGGGTCGGTGGTGAACAGGAAGCGCAGGGCGAACGCGGCGCCGCACAGGCCGAGCACGATCAGGGCGAGGGCGGGCAGCAGCGTGGTGGCCGGGCTGAGGACGAACGGAAGCGCGTCGCCGAGGAAGGCCGCCGCGGTGACGGTACTGCCGAGTCCGACCGCGACTCCGGCGCCGAGCACGATCGCGGCCTGGGCGAGCGCGTCGCGGACGAGTGCGCCCGAGGTGGCGCCGAGCGCCTTCAACGTCGCGATATCGGGCATCCGCTGCACCGTCCACACGGTGAAGAACGCGCCGATCACCAGCGCCGAGATGACGAAGAGCAGCACCGTCATCAGCGTCAGTGAGCTGTTCTCGGCCTGATAGGCACTGAGCGCGGCGAGCGCGCCGGACCCGGTCGTGGTCTGGGTGTGCGCGGCCGCGTTCACCGCGGCGGTGTCCGGCACGCCGGCGACCGCGAGCACGGTCGCCGCGCCCGCGCGCGGGTCAAGCGCTTGCCAGTCGGCCAGCGTCAGCCACACCACCGGCGTGTGGCTGTACCAGTCGTCCCCGGCGACGGCCTGCACGCTGAACGAGCGTCCGCCGATCGTGACGGTGTCGCCCGCGCCCGCGCCGAGGTCCTTGGCCGCCCCGGTGCTCAGCACCACCGTGCCGTTCTCGGTTGCCGACCGATTGCCGAATGCCGTGCCCTGCGTGCCGAACAACGCGACCTGTGCCGCGGGACCGGCGGCGGGTTCGACCTTGCCGTGGCCGATGCCGATCGGGTCGACGGTGCCGCCGGGCCCGGCCGCGGCCTGCCAGGCCGCGACCTGCTCCCGGCTCAGCGTCGAGGCCTCGAACGAGGGTGCCGCGCCGGTGTCGGCGAAGACTACGGTGTCCCCGGGAAACGACTCGACCGCCGAGATGTTCTGGTGCGCGAGCCCCGCCGTGAGCCCGCTCAGGAAGCTCACCAGCAACGCCACCAAGGTGACGACCAGGGTGATCAGCAGGAAACGACCGCGGGCGGCGCGCAGATCTCGGAGTGCGACGAACATGACTTCACTGTCGCGCGTTCGGTGTCCGCCGCCATCGCGCAGGGGAAGGAACCGCGCCCGATCGAACGGTGGGTGCCGTTTTACACCTTTCGATGGATGCCGCCGAGGTAGCCGCACATAAGCTGGCAGGGTGCACTCGTCACCGCTCACCCCGGTCTTCACCGCGCTGCGGTATGGGCTGCACGTGCTGATGACGGCGCTGGCGGTGGTGATCGCGGTGCGCGCGCTGCTGCCGGGCGCGCCGCACCCCGTGCCCGTGGTGGCGCTGACCGCGCTGTTCCTGCTCACCTATTTCGCGGGATCGGTGTTGGTCGGACGCCGGGGCGGCACTCGGCTGTGGCTGGTGGCGCTCACGCTCTGGTGGCTCGGCCTGGTCGTGCTCGCCCCCGACGCGGGCTATCTCGCCTTCGGGTTGTTCTTCCTCTACCTGCATCTGCTGCCGCGGCCGTGGAATCTGGCGGTCGTCGCGGCCGCGACCGGCGTCGCGGTGCTCGGCTTCGGGGCACACCGCGGCTGGTCGGTGGCCGGTGTGATCGGCCCGGTCTTCGGCGCGGCGGTGGCGGTCGGCATCGGCCTCGGCTATCAGGCGCTGTTCCGCGAATCGGCGCAACGGCAGCGACTGATCGACGAATTGCTCAGTACCCGAGCCACTCTCGCGGAGCAAGAGCGCACGGCGGGCAAGCTGGCCGAGCGGGAGCGGCTGGCCAAGGAAATCCACGACACGGTCGCGCAGGGGCTAAGCAGCATTCAGCTGCTGTTGCACGCCGCCGAGCAAGCGGCGCCGGAACATCCCGCGCTGCGACAGATCAGAATGGCGCGCTCGACCGCGGCCGAGAACCTTGCCGAAACCCGCAGGCTGATCGCCGAATTGGCGCCCGCCGCGCTGGAGGGGCAGTCGCTGGCCCAGGCGCTGGAGCGGATCTGCGCGCGCGCCGCGTCGCCGAGCCTGGCCACCCGGCTGGTGGTGGAGGGCACCCCGGAGCGCCTGCCGATGCCGATCGAGGCGGCGCTGGTGCGGATCGCGCAGGGCGCGGTCGCGAACGTGGTGCGCCACGCACGCGCCGCCCGGATGCGCCTGACGCTCACCTACTCCGACGCGCAGGTCCTGCTCGATGTGGTCGACGACGGCGTCGGCATCGCCGCCGATGTGCTCGCCCATCCGCCCTCCGGCTCGTTCGGCCTGGCCGCGATGCGCTCGCGGGTGGAACAGCAGGGCGGCACCATGGCGGTGGAGTCCGAGCCGGGGCACACGGCGGTGACCGTCGCATTCCCGCTCGAACCCGTACTGCCCGAACCGGATTCGGTGGAGGGACGATGATTCGCCTGCTGCTGGCCGACGACCACGCGATCGTGCGCGCCGGCCTGCGCGCGCTGCTGGACGGCGGCGACGAGCTGACCGTCGTCGGTGACGTGCCAACGGCCGAGGCCGCCGTCGCGTTCTGCGCGACCACCGCGGTGGACCTGGTGCTGATGGACTTGAGCTTCGGTCAAGGCCGTTCCGGCGCGGACGCCACCGCGGAACTGCGCGCGCTCCCACAGCCGCCGAATGTCTTGGTGGTCACCAACTATGACACCGACGCCGACATCCTCGGCGCCATCGAGGCGGGCGCCTGCGGCTACATCCTGAAGGACACGCCGCCGAGCGAGCTGCTCGCGGCGGTGCGCGCGGCGGCCGCGGGGGAGAGCGTGCTCTCGCCCGCCGTCGCCTCGAAACTCATGACCAGGGTGCGTCGCGCCGACACCACGCTCAGCCCGCGGGAGATCGAGGTGCTGCGGCTGGTCGCCGACGGCCGGTCCAACCGGGAGATCGCCAAGGAGCTGTTCCTGAGCGAGACCACCGTCAAATCGCATCTGGTGCACATCTACGCGAAGCTCGGTGTGCGCTCCAGGACCTCGGCGGTGGCTCGAGCCAGGGAGCAGGGCGCGATCTGAGCGACGGACCGCTGCGGCGGGTCGATGCGCAACATGCCGTCGGCGTGCGCGGTGCGCGGCGGCGCCGACCAATAGGCTTGGCGCATGGCATCACTCTCCGATCCTGAGGTGCGCGAGTTCCTGCGGCACGGCACGCGGACGGGCAAGGTGGCCTTCACCGCCGCCGACGGCAGCCCCCGCGTGACGCCGGTCTGGTACATCATCGAAGGTGACGAGCTGGTGTTCAACACCGGGAAGAGCACCGCCAAGGGCAAGGCGTTCCTGCGCGACGGCCGGATCGCCGTGACCGTCGACGAGGAGGCGCCGCCGTACCCTTCGGTGCAGCTGCGCGGGTTCGTCACGCTCTCCGAGGACCCCGGGGAACTGCTGCGCACCGCGACCGAGATCGGCGGTCGCTACATGGGCGCGGACCGGGCCGAGGAGTTCGGCAAGCGCAATGGGGTGCCCGGCGAACTGGTCGTCCGGCTGCGGCCGAGCAAGGTGATCGCCAACTTCAACGCCACGGCCTGATCGGCCGACACCGCCGCTCGGGCGCGCGGCCACCTGCCTAAACTCACCGGCATGACCGTGCACTTCATCGGCGCCGGGCCGGGCGCGGCCGACCTGCTCACCGTGCGCGCGGTCGGCCTGCTGCGCGCCGCGCCGGTGTGCCTGTACGCGGGCACCTATCTCGACCCCGAGGTGCTGGCACACTGCGCGCCCGAGGCGGAGCTGATCGACACCCAGCATCTGGACATCGATCAGATCACCGCACATCTGGTGCGCGCGAACGATTCCGGCAAGGACGTGGCCCGGCTGTGCTCGGGTGACCCCTCGCTCTACTCGGCGCTGACCGAGCAGACCCGCAGGCTCGACGCGCACGGGATCGCCTGGGACGTCACGCCCGGCGTGCCCGCCTACGCGGCCGCGGCGGCACTGCTCGGCACCGAGCTCACCGTCCCGGAGCTGGTCCAGTCGGTGGTGCTCACCCGCACCCAGGCGCGCTCGACCGCGATGCCTGCCACCGAGGCACTGTCCGGGTTCGCCGCCACCGGCGCCACCCTCGTGCTGCACCTGGCCATCACCCGGGTGCGGGCGCTGGCCGCGGACCTGGTCGCCGCGTACGGCCCGGACTGCCCGGTCGCGGTCGTCTACCGGGCCAGCCAACCGGATCAGCTGATCCTGCGCGGCACTCTCACCGACATCGCCGATCAGGTCGAGGCGGCGGGGCTGCGGCAGGCCGCGGTGATCTTGGTCGGTCGCGCGCTCTCGGCCACGTCGTCGTGCGCGCGATCGCACCTCTACGACCCGGCGCGGATCCGCGAGGGGTGACCCGCCGCGGTGCGCGCCGACGGTGTCGCGCAGGATGTGAGGACCGCAACACGAGGTGCTCGAATCGCACACAACCGCACTGCCTGTGATCATGTTCTTCCGCTATGGCGGTTGGTTGGTTCGGTGCGCGCGACGACGGTAGATTGGATCGGTGATTCGCGATGGGATTGCCGGTAGTGCCGGTGGCTGGATAAAGGACGCGGTCGCGCCTATGTAACAAGGTCACCCTGGCCGACAGATAGTGCCAATGAGCTTTTTTGCCTGATTTATATGAGAACTGAACCCCGAGACACGGGCGCCACGCTGGGATAGGTGTGCGTCCTGTCCGGGTGTCGTCGGGGAGCGCTTGCGTGGTGTTCCGGAAGCGAGGTTACGGTTGGACCGGCAGGATTTCGGCGGAAACGGCGAAGCTGGTAACGAACGGGCAGCAGCTGGTTCGGCCGATTACTTCCCGCTGTCCCCTGCACAGCTGGGTATCTGGTACGCCCAGCATGTCGACCCGCAGGTGCCGATCAATATCGCCCAGTACGTCGATCTGCGTGGTGAGTTGGATCTCGCGGTGTTGCGCGAGGCGCTCATCGTCGCGTCCACCGAGCTGGGGTCGGGCTTCCTGCGCATCGTCGAGTTGGACGGGCAGCCGTATCAGTACATCGACCACTCCATCCCCGACAGCGACAAGGTCTACTACGTCGACGTGCGCGGCGAGGAGGATCCCGCCGCCGCCGCGATGGCGTGGATGCGCGCCGAGTACAGCCGTCCGCTGGACCTGACCAAGGACCGGCTGATGCGGATCGCCGGTATCCAGCTGGCCGACGATCACTGGTACTGGTATCTGCGCGCGCATCACATCTCGCTCGACGGCTTCGCCGCGATGACCAACGTCACCCGCATCGCCGAGGTCTACACGGCGATGCTGAACGGCGACGAAATCGCCCCGGCCAAGACCACCGATCTGCGCACGCTCTACGACCAGGAGATGGCCTATCGGGAGAGCTCTCGGTTCGCCTCGGACAAGGCGTACTGGGCCGAGCGGGTCGCGGGTCTGGAGGAGGGCACCAGCCTGGTCGGCCGTTCCGCGCCGCCCGCGGCGATCAACGGCATCGCGAGCACCCTGCTCTCCGACGAGCAGAGCGCGCTGCTGGAAGCGGCTGTGGCGCGCCATGATTCGTCGCCCGCCGGGCTGCTGCTCGCCGCCTTCGCGGTGTATATGGCCCAGCTCACCGGTACCGAAGACGTCATTCTGAGCCTGCCGGTGACCGCGCGCACCACCGCCTCGATGAAGCGTTCCGGTGGTGTGTCGTCGAACATCGTGCCGCTGCGTCTGCGCGTCGGGCATCGGACCACGGTCGCCGACCTGCTCGAGCAGGTGACGGTGGAGGTGTCGGGTGCGCTGCGTCATCAGCGCTACCGGCACGAGGACATTCGCCGCGACGCGGCCGGCGACGGTGTGGTGACCACGGAGTTCTTCGGTCCGTGGGTCAACATCATGCTGTTCCAGAACCAGATCACGATGGGTTCGATGGTCGGCACCATGAGTGTGCTCTCGACCGGCAGCATCGAGGATCTCGGCGTCAACTTCTATCAGTCCGAGGCGGGCGCGCGGGCGCGCATCGACTTCGAGACCAACCCGAACCTGTACTCCGAAGAGGCGGCGAGCCGCCATCATTCGCGGTTCCTGGAGTTCTTCGAGCGTTTCCTGGCCGCCGACGCGGACGCGGCGGTCTGGACGCTGGCGGCGACCAGCGACGACGAGCGGCAGTTGACCCTCGTCGAGTGGAACGACTCCGAGCAGGAGGTGCCCGACACCACGCTGGCGGCGCTGCTCGACGCGCAGATGCCGCTGACGCCGGACAACATCGCGCTCGACTTCGAGGGCGCGACCCTGACCTACGCCGAGTTCGACGCGCGGGTCAACCGGTTGGCGCGCTACCTGATCGCCGACGGTGTCGGCCCGGAATCGCTTGTCGCGCTGGGTATGCGCCGCTCGCTGGAGCTGGTCGTCGGCATGCACGCGGTGCTGAAGGCCGGTGGCGCGTACGTGCCGATCGATCCGGATCATCCGGCCGATCGCACCGCCTACATCCTCGACAGCGCGGCACCGGTCTGTGTGCTCACGCTGACCGCCGACGAGCTGGAATTACCGGAGTCGGTGCGGCAGGTGCCGATCGACACCCTCGACGTGTCGGCATACTCGGCCGACCCGATCACCGACGCCGACCGGATCGCCCCGCTGCGGCCGGACAACACCGCCTACGTCATCTACACCTCGGGCTCGACCGGGCGCCCCAAGGGCGTCGCGGTCACCCACCACGCGATCGTCAACCAGCAGCTGTGGATGCTCGACGAGTACCGCTTGAGCGCGGACGACGTGTACCTGCAGAAGACCGCGACCACCTTCGACGTCTCGCTGTGGGGTTACTTCCTGCCGCTGCTTGCCGGTGCGAAGCTGGTCATCGCCAGCCCGGACGGGCACCGGGATCCGCTGTACGTCGCGGACATGATCGAGCGGCACGGCGTCACCGTGACCGACTTCGTGCCGTCGATGCTCACCGTCTTCGTCGCGCACGCGACCGCGGCCCAATGTGCCACGCTGCGCGCCGTTTTCGTGATCGGTGAGGCGCTGCCGCCGGAGACCGCCGCCGGTTTCCGCGCGATCACCGCCGCGGGCCTGCACAACCTGTACGGCCCGACCGAGGCCGCGGTCTCGGTGACCTACTGGGAGGCGACCGCCGCCGACACGGTCACCGTGCCGATCGGCATCCCGGAGTGGAATGTCTCGGTCTACGTGCTGGATTCGCGGCTGCGACCGGCCGCCATCGGCGCGCCGGGTGAGCTGTACCTGGGCGGGCGCCAGCTCGCGCGCGGCTACCGCGGCCGCCCGGATCTGACCGCGGACCGCTTCGTCGCCAACCCGCTCTCGGCCACCGGCGAGCGCATGTACCGCACCGGTGACCTGGTGCGCTGGAACGACGCGGGCACGCTGGAATACATCGGCCGCACCGACTTCCAGGTCAAGTTCCGCGGCCAGCGGATCGAGCTCGGCGAGATCGAGACCGACCTGCTCGCCCATCCCGCGGTGAGCCAGGCCGTCGTGCTGGTGATGGACACCGCCACCGGTCAGCAGCTGGTCTCCTATGTCGTTCCCGCGCCGGGACATTCGATCGATCCGGTCGAGCTGACCAGGTTCGCGGGCGAGCAGCTGCCCAGCTACATGGTGCCCGCCTCGATCATGGTGCTGGACGCCTTCCCGCTCAACACCAGCGGCAAGCTGGACCGTAAAGCGTTGCCGGAGCCGGTGTTCAGCGCCGACGCCGCCGAGTTCCGGGCGCCGCGCACCCAGGCCGAGCAGATCGTCGCGGGCATCTTCGCCGACGTGCTCAGCCAGGACCGGGTCGGCATCGCCGACAACTTCTTCGACCTCGGCGGTAACTCGCTGGTCGCGACCCAGGTCGTCTCGCGCATCGGTGCGGCGTTCGGCACCCAGCTCGGGGTGCGGGCGCTGTTCGAGACCCCGACCGTGGCCGGTATCGCGCTGCGCATGGAGAACGCCTCCCCGGCCGAGGGCGCGCGACCGCCCCTGGTCGCGCAGCAACTGCCAGAACGGGTTCCGCTCTCGCTGGCACAGCAGCGGATGTGGTTCATCAACCAGTTCGACTCGACCGTGCCCGCCTACAACCTGCCGTTCGTGGTCCGGCTGCGCGGGCAGGTCGATCTGGACGCGCTGCACGCCGCGCTGACCGATGTGCTCGAGCGTCAGCAGTCGCTGCGCACGATCTTCCCCGAGTCCGGTGACGGCGGCTACCAGCAGGTGCTTCCGGTCGACCAGGTCGATCTCGGCATCGCGATCGAGCCGATCGACGAGGCCGAATTGCACGGCGCGCTCACCGGATTCGCCGCAACCGGCTTCGATGTCGCGCGCGAGCTGCCGATCCGGGTGCGGGTGTACGCGGTCACCGGCGGCAACGACAACGGCGCAGGGGACTACGCGGTCGCCTTCGTGGTGCACCACATCGCCGCCGACGGCTTCTCGTTCGGGCCGCTTGCCCGCGATATCGCCGCGGCCTACCTGGCGCGTTCGGCCGGGCAGGCGCCGAGCTGGGCGCCGCTGCCGGTGCAGTACCAGGACTACAGCGTCTGGCAGCGCGAACTGCTCGGCGCCGAGTCCGATCCCGGCTCGATGGCCGCGCGCGAGATCGCGTACTGGCGCCGGGCGCTGGCCGGTCTGCCGGATCAGCTGGATCTGCCGACCGACCGTCCCCGTCCGCCGGTGCAGAGTTTCCGCGGCGGCCGGGTCGGGTTCCAGATCGATGCCGAACTGCACCAGCGCCTTTCGGCGCTGGCGCGGGCGCAGGGCGTCAGCCTGTTCATGGTCATGCACGCCTCGCTGGCTGTGCTGCTGGCCCGGTTGTCGGGCACCACCGACATCGCGATCGGTACCCCCGTCGCCGGGCGTGGCGAGCAGGCGCTCGACGACCTGATCGGCATGTTCGTCAACACCCTGGTGCTGCGCTCGGAGGTCGACGGCGCGGCGCCGTTCACCGAGTTCCTCGGCCGCACCCGCGAAACCGACCTGGCCGCGTTCGCGTTCGCGGACGTGCCGTTCGAGCGACTGGTCGAGGTGCTCAACCCGACCCGCTCGCAGGCGCGCCACCCGCTGTTCCAGGTGATGCTCTCGTTCCAGGAAATGTCGCACGCGACGCTGGAACTGCCCGGACTCTCGGTCACCGCCGACGAGCTCGAGGTCGACATCGCCAAGTTCGATCTGCAGTGGACCGTCACCGAGGAGCGGGGCGCCAACGGCGAACCCGCGGGCATGGCGACCGTGGTGTCCTATGCCACCGATCTTTTCGATGCCGCGACGGTCACCGAGTTCGGCCGCCGCTACCTGCGCGTGCTCGAGGCCGCGGTCGCCGCGCCGGACACCGCGGTGCGCGATATCGAGATCCTCGACGACGCCGAGCGCGCCACCGTGCTCACCGAATGGAACCGGACCGCGCACGAATTGCCCGCGGCCACGGTGCTCGATCTGTTCCACGAGCAGGTGCGGTTGCGTCCGGACGATATCGCCGTCGTGTTCGACGGCGGCACCCGCAGTGCGGGGGAGTTCGGCCCGCAGGTCGAGCTCTCCTATGCCGAGTTCTCGGCCAGGGTGAATCGCTTGGCGCGCAAGCTGATCGCCGAGGGCGTCGGCCCGGAGTCGTTGGTCGCGGTCGGCATCCGCCGCTCGGTGGACATGCTGATCGCCATCTACGCCACCATGACCGCGGGCGGCGGCTACGTGCCGATCGATCCGGATCATCCGGCCGAGCGCACCGAATACGTGCTCGCCAATTCGGCGCCGGTGTGCGTGCTGACCACCCTGTCCGACGACGTGCGCGCCGCGGACTGCCCGGTGCTGGCGCTGGACGCGCTCGATCTGAGCGAGTTCAGCGACGCGCCGATCGCCGACGTGGAACGCCGTGCGCCGCTGCGCGCGACCAACGCCGCGTACGTGCTCTACACCTCCGGTTCCACCGGCAGGCCCAAGGGTGTCGCGGTCAGCCATGCCAGCGTGCTCAACCAGATCGCCTGGATCACCGGCGAATACCGCATCGGCCCCGCCGATGTGATCCTGCAGAAGACCCCGGTCACCTTCGACGTGTCGGTGTGGGAGCTGTTCGGCACCCTCGCTGTCGGTGCCAGGATGCTCATCGCCGCGCCGGACGGGCATCGCGATCCGATGTACCTCTCGGAGATCATCGGCAGGCACCAGGTCACCATGACCTCGTTCGTGCCCTCGATGCTCTCGGTGTTCGCCGGGGCCGCCTCGACCGCCGAATGTGCCTCGCTGCGCGCGGTTCTGGTGGCCGGTGAGGCGCTGCCCCCGGCAACGGTCACCGCGTTCCGGCAGTTCTCCACGGCCGCCGTGCACAACCTGTACGGCCCCACCGAATTCACCGTGCACGCCACCGCGTGGCATCTCAACGAGGTCGCGCCCGTGACGGTGCCGATCGGGCGCCCGGTGTGGAACGCCCAGACCTATGTGCTCGACGACGGTTTGGCGCCGGTGCCGGTCGGTGTGCCCGGCGAGCTGTACCTCGGTGGCGCCCAGGTGGCGCGCGGTTATCACGGCCGCCCCGACCTGAGCGCGGAGCGTTTCGTCGCTGACCCGTTCGGTCCGCCCGGGTCGCGGCTCTACCGCACCGGTGACCTGGTGCGCTGGGTCGAGCCGCGCGATCCCGAGGTCGGCGGCGCCGGCGTGCTGGAGTACATCGGCCGCACCGACTTCCAGGTGAAGTTCCGCGGCCAGCGCATCGAGCTCGGCGAGATCGAGGCCGCGCTGCTCGACCACCCCGCGGTCGGCCAGGCGGTCGTGCTCGTGATGGACACCGTCGCGGGCGATCAGCTGGTCGCCTACGTGGTGGCGCCGGCGGGCCCGGTCGACATCGACAACATCAAGAACGCCCTGCATCGCACGCTGCCCGCCTACATGGTGCCCTCGGCGATCGTGGTGCTGGAAGCGTTGCCGCTCAACCCCTCCGGCAAGCTGGACCGCAAGGCGCTGCCCGCCCCGGTGTTCGAGGTGCGCGAATTCCGTGCTCCGACAACCCCGATCGAGGAGATCGTCGCGCAGATCTTCGGCGAGGTGCTCGGCATCAACCGGGTCGGCGTCGACGACGATTTCTTCGAGCTCGGCGGCAACTCGCTGATCGCGACCCAGGTCGCCTCGCGCCTGGGCATCGCGCTCGACACCAGGGTGCCGGTGCGCATGCTGTTCGAGGCCTCCACCGTCGCCGCGCTCGCGGCCAGGGTGGAGTCGCACGCCGGCGACGGCGCGCGCAAGGCGCTGGTCGCCAGGGTGCGCCCGGAGGAGGTGCCGCTGTCGCTGGCGCAGCAGCGGATGTGGTTCCTGAACCGGTTCGACACCGAGTCGGCGGTCAACAACATCCCGGTCGCCATCCGGCTCTCCGGCGATCTCGATGTGGCCGCGCTGCAGGTCGCGGTCATCGACGTGATCGACCGGCACGAGTCGCTGCGCACCGTGTTCCCGGAGACCAAGACCGGGCCGGTGCAGGTGGTGCTGGACGCGGCGCAGATCGTGCCGGACCTGACGCCGGTGCCGGTGACCGAGCACAACCTGATCGACCACCTGGTCGAACTGGCCTCGATGGCCTTCGATGTGACCAGCGAAGTGCCTTTGCACGCAAGGCTTTTCGAGATCAGCGAGACCGAGTACGTGCTCGGCATGGTGGTGCACCACATCTCCGCCGACGGCTGGTCGATGGGCCCGCTGGCCCGCGACGTCATGGTGGCCTACGCGGCGCGCACCTCGTGGGAGGCGCCGGCCTGGTCGGCGCTGCCCGTCCAGTACGCCGACTACGCGCTCTGGCAGCGGGAGGTGCTCGGTTCCGAGGACGACCCGAGTTCGCTGATCGCCAACCAGATCCGGTACTGGACCCGCGAACTCGCGGATCTGCCCGACGAACTGGTGCTGCCCGCGGATCGTCCGCGCCCGGCCGCCGCCTCCTATCGCGGTGGCACCTATCCGTTCGTGATCTCCGGTGAGACCCAGCGCGCACTGGTCGATTTGGGCCGCAGGCACAACGCGTCGCTGTTCATGGTCATGCACAGCGCGCTCGCGGTGTTGCTGGCCAGGGCGAGCGGCACCGGGGACATCGCGATCGGCACCCCGGTGGCCGGTCGTGGTGAGGCCGCGCTCGACGACCTGATCGGCATGTTCGTCAATACGCTCGTGCTGCGCACCCAGGTGGACGGCGCGGCGAGCTTCGCGGACCTGCTCGCGCACGCCCGGGAGACCGACCTGCACGCCTTCGCGCACGCCGACGTGCCGTTCGAGCGGCTGGTCGAGGTGCTCAACCCGGCCCGTTCGCAGTCGCGCCACCCGCTGTTCCAGGTGATGCTGACCTTCCAGAACACCCGTCAGGCCAGCCTGGAGCTGCCCGGACTGTCGGTGAACGGCGTCGACTACGACGCCCGCCTTGCCAAGTTCGACCTGCAGCTGACCCTGCAGGAGACCCAGAACGAGCTCGGCGAGGCCGCCGGTATGTCGGCCGAATTCTCCTATGCCCTAGATCTTTTCGACGAGGACACGGTGGCCGCGTTCGCGCGGCGACTGGACCGGGTGCTCGCCGCGGTCACCGCGGACCCGAGCGTCCCGATCGGCGACATCGACCTGCTCGCGCCCGAGGAGCACGCGCAGGTGCTCGTCGATTGGAACGACAACGCCCGGCAGGTGCCGGCCGAGACGCTGGTCTCGCTGTTCGACGCGCAGGTTGCGGCGACGCCGGACGCGGTGGCGCTGGTCTTCGACGAGCAACGCCTCACCTACCGTGAGTTGCAGGTGCGGGCCAACCGCATCGCGCGGCAGCTGATCAAGGCCGGTGTCGGACCGGAATCGCTTGTCGCACTGTCGATCCGCCGTTCCAACGAGCTGGTCGTCGCGATGTACGCGGTACTGCAGACGGGTGCGGCGTACGTGCCGCTCGATCCGGATCAGCCCGCCGACCGGATCAACCACATCGTCGACACCGCGCAGCCGCGGATGATCCTCTACCGCTCGGCCGACGGGTTCGGCATCGATCTGCAGCGCGAGGTCCCGGTCATCGCGATCGAGGGCATCGAGGGCGTGCCGGGCATGGCCGCCTCCAGCGGCGCGCCGATCACCGACGCCGAGCGCACCAGGGCGCTGCGCCCGTCGAATACCGCCTACGTCATCTTCACCTCGGGTTCGACCGGCCGGCCGAAGGGCGTGGCGGTCAGCCATGCCGCGATCGTCAACCGGCTGCTGTGGATGCAGCACGAGTACCCGATCGGCCCCGACGACGCGGTGCTGCAGAAGACCCCCGCCACCTTCGACGTGTCGGTGTGGGAGTTCTTCTGGCCCTTGCAGACCGGCGCCCGGCTGGTCGTCGCGAAGCCCGACGGGCACCGCGACCCGGTATACCTGGCGCAGATCATCGCCGAGCAGGGCATCACCACGGTGCACTTCGTGCCATCGATGCTGTCGGTGTTCGTCTCCACCCTCGGCAACGAGAGCGGCGACGCGGACGGTTACCCGTCCTCGCGGCTGCGGCAGGTGTTCGCCTCCGGTGAGGCGCTGCCCGCGCCGACCGCCGCGCGGCTGCGCGAGCTGACCGGCGCGCGCCTGCACAACCTCTACGGCCCGACCGAGGCCGCCGTCGATGTCACGTATCACGAAGTGACGCAAGCGGATACGGTGTCGGTCCCGATCGGTCGCCCGGTGTGGAACACCCGGGTGTTCGTGCTCGACGCCCGGTTGCACCCCGTCGCACCGGGTGTCGCGGGTGAGCTCTATCTCGCGGGCGATCAGCTCGCGGTGGGCTACCTCGGCCGTCCCGATCTGACCTCGGACCGGTTCGTCGCCAACCCCTACGGCGGCGCGGGCGCGCGGATGTACCGCACCGGTGACTTGGTCCGATGGGCTATTGCATCGCGTGGCGATTCCGTGGATGGTGGTGGCCGGGCGACGGGTGGGCCCGCCTATGGTGAGCTGGAATACCTGGGCCGCACCGACTTCCAGGTCAAGCTGCGCGGTCTGCGCATCGAGCTCGGCGACATCGAGGCCGCGCTGCTGGCCCAGCCCGGTGTGGCGCAGTCGGTCGTGGTGGTGCGCGCCGACGCGCACGCGGGCGACCAGCTGGTGGGTTACGTTGTCGCCGAAGCGGATACGGTGCTCGACACCGACGCGATCAAGTCCGCGCTGAGCGGGCTGCTGCCCGGTTACATGATTCCGGCGGCGATCGTGGTGCTCGACGCGTTCCCGGTGAACGCCAGCGGCAAGCTCGATCGCAAGCTGCTGCCTGCTCCGGTGTTCGAGGCCAAGCGATTCCGTGCGCCCGCGACCCCGATCGAGGAGATCGTGGCGGAGGTCTTCGCTGAGCTGCTCGGGCTGGCGCGGGTCGGTGTGGACGACGACTTCTTCGAGCTGGGCGGCAACTCGCTGGTGGCCACGCAGGTCGTGGCGCGGCTGAGCGCGGCGCTGAACACCGAGGTCGGGGTGCGCGCGCTGTTCGAGGCGCCGACCGTCGCGGCGCTGGCCGCGCGGGTGGAGTCGCGGGCGGGCAGCGGGGCGCGCCAGGCGCTGACGGCTCAGGTGCGTCCGGAGTTCCCGCCGCTGTCGCTGGCTCAGCAGCGGATGTGGTTCCTCAACCGCTTCGACGCGGATTCGGCCGCGAACAATATTCCGGCCGCGGTGCGGCTCGAGGGTGCGCTGGATCTGGACGCGTTGCGCGGTGCGGTCGCCGATGTGGTCGCGCGGCACGAGTCGTTGCGCACCATCTACCCGTCCCAGGACGGTGTCGCCTATCAGCGGGTGCTGCCCGCGACGCGGGCGATCCCGGACCTCGAGGTCTTCCCGGTCGCCGAGGGCCAATTGCTCGGCGCCATGTACGAATTCGTCGAGCGCGGCTTCGACGTGACCACCGAGCCGCCGGTGCGGCTGCGCGCCTACCAGCTCGCCTCGGGCACCCAGGAGCGCGGCGAGCAGGGCGCGAGCACGGCGGACTACGTGCTCGTCGTGGTGGTGCATCACATTGCCGCGGACGGCTTCTCGATGCGGCCGCTGGTGCGCGACCTGATGACCGCCTATGTGGCGCGCACCTCGGCAGCCGAGCCGGGCTGGCCGCCGCTGGCGGTGCAGTACGTGGATTTCGCGCTGTGGCAACGGGAAACGCTCGGTTCCGAGGACGACCCGACCTCGCTGATCTCCGAGCAGCTCGACTACTGGCGCGGCGCGCTGGCGGGGCTGCCTGACGAACTGCGCCTGGCCGGTCGCCCGCGTCCGCCGGTCGCGTCGTATCAGGCCGGGACGCACCGTTTCCGGGTGCCCGCCACGGTGATCGACGAGCTGAACCGGGTCGCGCACGAGCACGGCACCACGTTGTTCATGGTGGTGCACAGCGCGTTCGCGGCGCTGCTGGCGCGCCTGTCCGGCTCCGCGGACATCGCCATCGGCATCCCGGTGGCCGGTCGTGGCGAGCAGGCGCTCGACGACCTGGTCGGCATGTTCGTCAACACCCTGGTGCTGCGCGCGCAGGTGGACACCGACGCGCCCTTCGCCGAGCTGCTCGCGCAGGTGCGCGAGCGCGACCTGCAGGCCTTCGCGCATGCCGACGTGCCGTTCGAGCGGCTGGTCGAGGTGCTCAACCCGGCGCGTTCGCAGGCCCGCCATCCGCTGTTCCAGGTGATGCTGTCGTTCCAGAACCTCGGGCGCGCGTCGTTGGAGCTGCCCGGTCTGACCGTGTCCGAGCTGGGCATCGACCAGCCGACCGCGAAGTTCGACCTGCAGCTGACGCTGAGCGAGGTGCCGGGCACCGAGGCGGCGATGGACGCCGAACTCCTCTATGCCACCGACCTTTTCGACGGTGCGTTCGCCAGCACCTTCGCCGAGCGGTTCCTGCGCGTGCTCGGTGGCGTCGCGGCCGAGCCCACCGCGGCGGTGGGCGATATCGAGCTGCTCGACGCGGCCGAGCGCACGCTGGTGGTGCAGCGGTGGAACGACACCGGATTCCCGGTGGACGCGGCGCTGACCTCGCCGGTCGGCGATGCCGCCGCGACGCTGGTCTCGCTGTTCGAAGCCCAGGTCGCGCGCTCGCCCGAGGCAGACGCGGTCACCTTCGAGGGGACAAGTCTTTCCTACGCCGAGTTCGCCGCCCGAGTGCATCGGTTGGCGCGCTGGCTCAAGCAGAACGGCGTCGGCCCGGAATCGTATGTGGCCCTTGGCATGCGCCGGTCCATCGATCTCGTGGTCGGCATGTACGCGGTGAACGCGGCGGGCGGTGCGTATGTGCCGCTCGATCCGGATCATCCGGCCGAGCGCACCGACTACATCCTGGAGACCGCGCGCCCGGTGTGCGTGCTGACCTCCGGCACCGACCTGGCGACCACGGCGTCACGGCAGGTGCGCATCGATCAGCTCGACCTGTCGGAGTTCTCGGACACGCCGCTGACCGACGCGGACCGGCACAAGCCGCTGCGCCCGGCCAACACCGCCTACGTGATCTTCACCTCCGGCTCGACCGGTCGCCCGAAGGGCGTCGCCGTCTCGCACGCGGCCATCGTCAACCGCCTGGTCTGGATGCACGCCGAATACGGCCTCGCCGCCTATGACGTGGTCTTGCAGAAGACACCGGCCACCTTCGACGTGTCGGTGTGGGAGTTCTTCTGGCCCTTGCAGGTCGGCGCGCGCCTGGTGATCGCCAAGCCGGACGGTCACCGCGATCCGGCTTATCTGGCCCGCCTGATCATCGCCGAGCGGGTCACCACGGTGCACTTCGTGCCGTCGATGCTCTCCGTGTTCGTCGCCGAGGAGCGTGCGGGCGAATGCGTCAGTCTGCGTAATGTTTTCGCCTCCGGTGAGGCACTGCCCGCGGTGACCGCGCAGCGGCTGCTCGCGCTCACCGGTGCCCGGTTGCACAACCTGTACGGTCCGACCGAGGCCGCGGTCGATGTCACCTTCCATGAGGTGACCGAGGCCGACACCAGCTCGGTGCCGATCGGTGCGCCGGTGTTCAACACTCAGGTCTACGTGCTGGATTCACGCCTGCGGCCGGTGCCGGTCGGTGTGCCGGGCGAGCTGTATCTGGCCGGTGCGCAGCTGGCGCACGGCTACGTGGCCCGCCCCGACCTGACCACCGAGCGGTTCGTCGCGAACCCGTTCGGCACCGCCGAGCGCATGTACCGCACCGGTGACCTGGTCTCCTGGACCGCCGATGGTGAACTGGAGTACTTGGGCCGCACCGACTTCCAGGTGAAGTTGCGTGGTCTGCGTATCGAGCTCGGCGAGATCGAGAACGCGCTCACGGCACTGGAATCGGTCGCGCAGGCGGTGGTGCTGGTGCGCACCGACGAGCGCACCGGCGATCAGCTGGTCGCCTACCTCGTCGCCGACCCGGACCGCGCGGTCGAGGTGAACGAGATCAAGGCCGCCCTCGGCCAGCAGTTGCCCGCGTACATGGTGCCCTCGGCCTACGTGGAACTAGACGAGTTCCCGCTGAACCCGTCGGGCAAGCTGGACCGCAGGGCGCTGCCCGAACCGACCTTCGAAGCCACCGTGTTCCGCGCCCCCGCGACGCCGGTGCAGGAGATCGTCGCCACCACCTTCGCCGAGGTGCTCGGCGTCGAACGGGTCGGCCTGGACGACGACTTCTTCGAACTCGGCGGCAACTCCCTGGTCGCCACCCAGGTGGCCGCCCGCCTCGGCGAAGCGCTCGACACCCAGATCCCGGTGCGTGTGCTGTTCGAGGCCTCGCAGGTCGCCGCGCTCGCCGCGCGCGTGGAATCGGCCGCGGGACAGGGCGGCCGGGCGCCGCTGGTGCCGCAGGAGCGGACCGATCTGGTGCCGCTGTCGCTGGCGCAGCAGCGGATGTGGTTCCTCAACCGATTCGACAACCGCACCGCGGTCAACAACATCCCGGTGGCCATCCGGCTCACCGGCGCGCTGGACCTGGACGCGCTCAACGCCGCCATCGGCGACGTGCTGGCCAGGCACGAGTCCCTGCGCACCGTGTATCCGGAGCTGGAAGGCACCGGCTACCAACAGATCCTGCCGGTCTCGGAGGTCTCGTTCACGGTGACACCGGAGCCGGTGACCGCCGAGCAACTGCCCGCGCGCATCGTCGAACTGGCGAGCGCGCACTTCGACGTGACCCGCGAGATCTCCTTCCGCGCCGCCCTGCTCGGCCTGGACGAGCGCGATCACGTCGTGGTGCTGGTCATGCACCACATCAGCGCCGACGGTTTCTCGCTGCGGCCGCTGCTGCGTGACGTGGTGCTCGCCTACAGCGAGCGCACCCGGGGCGAAACGCCGGCCTGGGCGCCGCTCGAGGTCCAGTACGCCGACTACGCGCTCTGGCAGCGCGGGGTGCTCGGCGCGGAGAGCGACCCGGAATCGGTGGCGGCCGAGCAGATCGCCTACTGGGTCGAGCAGCTGCGTGACCTGCCCGATCAGCTGGAGCTGCCCGCCGACCGCCCGCGTCCGGAGATCGCCTCCAATGCCGGTGCCACGCACAGCTTCTCGGTCGACGCCGAGCTGCACGCGGCACTGGCCGAGCTGGCCCGCAAGCGCGGGGTCACGCTGTTCATGGTGGTGCACGCCGCGCTGGCCGCGTGGGCGGGCAGGCTGTCCAACAGCAGTGATATCGCGATCGGCACGCCGATCGCGGGTCGGGGCGAGCGCGCGCTCGACGAGCTGGTCGGCATGTTCGTCAACACCCTGGTGCTGCGCAGCGCGGTCGATCCGGCCGCGCCGTTCAGCGAGCTGCTCGAGCAGGTGCGCCGCACCGACCTGGCCGCGTTCGCCAACGCCGACGTGCCGTTCGAGCGACTGGTCGACGTGATCAGCCCGACCCGATCACAGGCGCATCATCCGCTGTTCCAGGTGGCGCTGACCTTCGAGGCCGCCTCGGCGGCCGACATGGGCACCGTCGCGCTGCCGGACCTCGATCTCGACGTAGTCGAATTCGACCCGGGCACAGCGAAGTTCGATGTGCAGCTGACCGTCGGCGAGACCGCGGACGGCGCGTTGGCCATGTCGTGGAACTACGCCACAGAACTGTTCGATCCCGAGACCGTCGCCGCGTTCGCCGATCGGCTGGTGCGGGTGCTGCACGCGGTCGCCGAGGACCCCGAGATCGCCGTGGGCGACATCGATCTGCTCGGTGAGGCCGAGCGCCTCGACGTCTCCCAGCGCTGGGTCTGCTCCGGCTCCGACGGCAGCCTGTTCGGTGCGCCGGGCACCACCCTGGTCACCGTGTTCGACGCGGCGGTCGCCGCGCACCCGAACCGCACGGCGGCCCGTTTCGGTGTCGAGACACTCACCTACGCCGAGCTCGACCGACGCGCGAATGTGCTGGCGCGCAGGCTGATCGCCGACGGCGCCGGACCGGAATCGCTGGTCGCGGTGATCCTGCCGCGTTCGCTCGATCTGGTCGTCGCGCTGGTCGCGGTGGTGAAGACCGGCGCGGGCTACGTGCCGGTCGACCCGACCTACCCGGCCGAGCGCATCGCCTACGTGCTCGAGGATTCGCGGCCGACGAGCGTGATCCTGGATTCGACGGTGCCGGTGACCGTGCCCGAGCACCTGCCGAGCGTGGTGCTCGACGGGTTCGCCGTGGAGACCGGCAATGTCGAGGACGCCGACGACGCGCCGATCACCGACGCCGATCGCAACGCCGCACTCTCGCCCGATCACGTCGCCTACGTCATCTACACCTCGGGCTCGACCGGCAGGCCCAAGGGCGTGGCGGTCGCGCATCGAAATGTGGTGCGGCTGTTCGCCAATACCGATCGTGACTTCGGCTTCGGCCCCGACGACGTGTGGACGCTGTTCCACTCCTACGCCTTCGACTTCTCGGTGTGGGAGCTGTGGGGTCCGCTGCTGTTCGGCGGCACGCTCGTGGTCGTCGACTACTACACCTCGCGTTCGCCCGAGCAGTTCCTGGAACTGCTGCGCGCGGAACGGGTCACGGTGCTCAACCAGACGCCGTCGGCGTTCTACCAACTGGCCGAGGCGGATCGCAACGCCGCGCCGGACGCGGCGCCGCTGTCGCTGCGTTACGTGGTGTTCGGCGGCGAGGCGCTGGAGCTGCGCAGGCTCGCCGACTGGGTGGCCCGCCACGGTGCAGGTCCCGACGGCCGCTCGGTGAGCTCGCCCGCGGACGGCCCGCTGCTGATCAACATGTACGGCATCACCGAGACCACGGTGCACGTGTCCTATCGCGCGCTGGACGCCGCGACCATCGCGGCCGCCTCCGGCAGCGTGGTCGGGCGGGCCATCGCCGGTCTGCGGGTGTACGTGCTCGACAACCGGCTGCGGCCGGTGCCGGTCGGTGTCGCGGGCGAAATGTATGTGGCGGGACCGCAATTGGCCCGTGGCTACCTGGGACGTCCCGACCTGAGCGCGACCCGCTTCGTGGCGAACCCGCTGGCGGGCGCCGACGCGGCGGGCTCGCGCCTGTACCGCTCCGGTGACCTCGCGCGCTGGAACCGTTTCGGCGAGCTCGAATACCTGGGCCGCGCCGACGACCAGGTGAAGGTCCGCGGCTTCCGGATCGAGCTCGGCGAGATCGAATCCGCGATCCTGGCTCAGCCGGGCATCGCGCAGGCGGCGGTCATCGTGCGCGAGGATCAGCCGGGCGATCAGCGGATCGTGGCCTACGTGGTCGCCGAGCCCGACGCCGTGCCGCAGCTCGACCAGGTGCGCGACGGCGCCGCCGAGCGGCTGCCGTCCTACATGGTGCCCTCGGCGATGGTCCGGCTCGAGTGGATTCCGTTGACGGTCAACGGAAAGCTCGATCGACGTGCCCTGCCCGCGCCCGCGGTGCAGGCCAGGGCCTTCCGTGCGCCGGTGACCCCGGTGCAGGAGGCCGTTGCCTCGGTGTTCGCCGAGGTGCTCGACCTGCCGCGGGTCGGCGTCGACGACGACTTCTTCGACCTCGGCGGCAACTCGCTCATCGCGACCAGGGTCGTCTCCCGCATCGGCGCCGCGCTCGGCACCACCGTCGAGGTGCGCGCGCTGTTCGAGGCGCCCACCGTGGAAGCCCTTGCGGCCCGGGTGGAATCGCACGCCGACGGCGCCGCGCGGGCGCGTCTGGTGGCGCGGCCCCGCTCCGCCGACGAACTGGTGCCGCTGTCGTTCGCGCAGCAGCGCATGTGGTTCCTGAACAAGTACGACACCGCTTCGGCGGCCTACAACCTGCCGGTCGCCATCCGGTTGACCGGCGCGCTGGACGTGGCCGCGCTGCGGCTCGCGGTGGCCGACGTGGTGCGCAGGCACGAGTCGCTGCGCACCCGCTACCCGGAGCACGGCGGCACCCCGGTGCAGGTGATCGTGCCCGCCGAGGACATCGCGCTCGACCTGCGTGCGGTGCCGGTGGATCCGGCCGAGCTGACCGCCGTGGTGACCGAGTTCGTGACCACCGGATTCGATGTGGCCGAACAGGTTCCGCTGCGTACCCGGCTGTATCAGGCGGGCCCCGACGAGCACGTGCTCGTCGTGGTCGTGCATCACATCGCGGCCGACGGTTTCTCGATCGGCCCGCTGACCCGGGACGTGATGGTCGCCTACTCGGCGCGCACGCAGGGCAGCGCGCCCGGCTGGGCGCCGCTTGCGGTGCAGTACGCCGACTTCGCCGTCTGGCAGCGTGAGGTGCTCGGCAGCGAGGACGATCCGGAATCGCTGCTGTCGCGTCAGGTAGCGCACTGGCAGCGCGCGCTCGACGGCGTGCCGGACGAGCTCACCCTGCCCGCGGACCGCCCGCGGCCCGCGATCGCCTCGATGCGCGGCGCGACGCTGCACCGTGAGCTGCCCGCCGAATTGGTCGGCGCGCTCGAAGACATCGCGCGCCGCCGCGGTGCGTCGCTGTTCATGGTGATGCACAGCGCGCTGGCGGTGCTGCTGTCGCGGCTGTCGGGCACCGACGACATCGCCGTCGGCACCCCGATCGCCGGTCGCGGCGAGCAGGCGCTCGACGACCTGGTCGGCATGTTCGTCAACACCCTGGTGCTGCGGACCGGTGTCGACGCGAGCGCCTCGTTCAACGAGCTGGTGGATCGGGTGCGCCGCACCGACCTGGACGCGTACGGCAATGCCGACGTGCCGTTCGAGCGGCTCGTCGAGCTGCTCGCGCCGGAGCGGTCGCAGGCACGCAATCCGCTGTTCCAGGTGATGCTCGCGTTCCAGAACCTGGACCGCACCTCGCTGGAACTGCCGGGCCTTTCGGTCTCCGCGCTCGATCTCGAAGAGAGCGTGGCGCGCTTCGATCTGCAGTTCACCCTGTCCGAGATCGGTGAATCCGGTTCGGCGGGCATGGCTTTGGCGCTCACCTACGCCACCGACCTGTTCGACGAGTCGACCGTGGCCGAGATCGCGCAGCGCTGGCAGCGGGTGCTGGAGGCCATCGCCGCCGACCCGTCGATCGCGGTCGGCGCCATCGATGTGCTCGACCCGGCGGAACGGGCCGAGCTGACGGCTCGCTTCGGGCCGCAAGCCACCCCGGCGCGGACGCTGCCCGACCTGATCGCCGAGGCGGCGGCCATCGACCCGGCCGCTCCCGCGGTCGTGTTCCAGGGCCGCAGCACCTCCTACGGTGAGCTGGACGAGCGCTCGAACCGCCTGGCGCGCTTGCTGATCGAGCGTGGCCTCGGCACCGAGGACCTGGTCGCCGTCGCGGTGCCGCGCTCGGACGACTCCTACTTCGCCGAATGGGCGGTGGCCAAGTCCGGCGCCGCGTTCGTGCCGATCGACCCGACCTACCCGGCGGACCGCATCGCGCACATGGTCACCGATTCGGGTTCCCCGGTCGGCCTGACCGTCTCCTCGGTGCGGGCCGAGCTGCCCGACTCGGTCGAATGGCTGGTGCTCGACGAACTCGATCTCAGCGCGGTCGACGCGGCGACGATCACCGACGCCGATCGGGTGCGCCCGATCAGCCCGGCGCATCCGGCCTATGTCATCTACACCTCCGGTTCCACCGGTGTGCCCAAGGGCGTCGTGGTCACCCACGCCGGTCTCGCCAACTTCCGCGACGAGCAGAACGCGCGCTATGCGGTCGACTCCGATACGCGCGCATTGCATTTCGCGTCGACGAGCTTCGACGCCTCGATCCTCGAGTTCCTGCTCGCGATCGGTCGCGGCGGCGCGCTCGTGGTCTGCCCGCCGGGTGTGTACGGCGGCGAGGAGCTCTCGGAGCTGATCCGCGCCGAGCGGGTCACGCACGCGTTCATCACCCCGTCGGTGCTCGCCTCGCTCGACCCGGCGGCGCTGGCGCAGATGCGGGTGATCGTGGCGGGCGGCGAGGCGGTGCCCGCCGATCTGGTCACCAAGTGGGGCGGCGCGGCCGACGGTTCCGGACGTCGTTTCCACAACGGCTACGGTCCGACCGAGACCACGATCATGACCAACATCAGCGACGCGCTGACCCCGGGCGACCGGGTCACCATCGGTGGCCCGACCCGCGGTATGCAGTCGCTGATCCTGGACGCCCAGCTCAGGCCCGTTCCGGTGGGTGTCGCGGGTGAGCTCTATCTGTCGGGCGTCCAGCTCGCCCGTGGTTACCACGCGCGGGCCGGGTTGTCGGCGGAGCGGTTCGTGGCCAACCCGTACGTCGAGGGCGCGCGGATGTACCGGACCGGTGACGTGGTCCGCTGGACCCGCGCCGGGGAGGTCGAATACGTCGGCCGCTCCGACTTCCAGGTCAAGGTGCGTGGTTTCCGCATCGAGCTCGGTGAGATCGACGCGGCGCTGGCCGCGCACGATTCGGTCGACTTCGCGGTCACCCTCGGCCACAAGAACGCCGCGGGCGCCACCTCGCTGGTGGCGTATGTCGTTGCGGCATCGGGTCGTTCGATCGATGTCGCGGCGCTGACCGCGCACGTCGAGGAGCGCCTGCCCGCGTACATGGTGCCGTCGTCGATCATGGTGATCGACCGGGTGCCGCTGACCCCGGTCGGCAAACTGGATCGAAAGGCCTTGCCCGAGCCCGTGTTCGCGACCGAGGTCGTGTTCCGCGCGCCGCGCACGCCGGTCGAGCAGACCATCGCCGAGGTCTTCGCCGAGGTGCTCGGCGTCGAGCGGGTCGGTGTCGACGATTCGTTCTTCGCGCTCGGCGGCGACAGCATCGTCTCCATCCAGCTGGTGTCGCGGGCCAAGGCCCGCGGGGTGGTGTTCACGCCGCGGCACGTGTTCGAGCAGCGCACGGTGGCCGGGCTGGCCGCGGTCGCCGAGACCGCCGACACCGCCGCGACGGCGGCGGTGGTGCTGGCCGAGCTGCCCGGCGGCGGGGTCGGCACCATGCCGCTCACGCCGGTGGTGCGGTTCATGGCCGAGCGGCGTGGTTCGTTCGGCCGGTTCAACCAGACGCTCGCGCTGGAGCTGCCGGTCGGCATCGACCGCGCCGGCATCGCCGAGACCGCGGCCGCGGTCATCGATCGGCACGACATGCTGCGCGCGAGCCTGCGCCGCGCGGGCGCGGACTGGATCGTGGAGACCGCGGCGCCCGGCACGGTCGACGTGGACGCGTTGATCGACCACACCGCCTTCGACGCGGCCGCCGACGATGCTGCGCTGCTCGAAATCGCCTCGGCCGCACTGGATGCGTCGCTGGACCGGCTGGATCCGGCCGCGGGCGTGGTGATCCGGTTCGTGTGGCTGGAGCCGACGAGCGGCGAGCGCGCCGGACGACTGATCGTCGTCGGGCATCACCTTGTCGTAGACGGTGTTTCGTGGCGCATTCTGGTGCCGGACTTTGTCGCTGCCTGGGGGCAGCGCACCGCCGGGCAGACGCCCGAACTGGTCGCGCCCGCCACCTCCATGCGGGCCTGGGCGCACGCGCTCGAACGCGAGGCGCGTAGCCGGGAGCGTGTCGCCGAGCTCGAGCACTGGCGTTCGGTGGTCGATGCCGCCGATCCGCTGCTGACCGAACGGCCGATGGACCCGGCGATCGACACCGCAGGTGTCATCGAGAAGGTGCGGGTCGAGGTGTCCGCGGAGGTCACCAAGGCGCTGCTGACCAAGGTGCCCGCGCTGTTCCACGGCGGGGTGAACGACGGTCTGCTCACCGCGCTGGCCCTGGCCACCGCGAAGTGGCGGGCCCGCAGGGCGGGTACCCGCGGCGAGGACTCGCTGCTGATCCGCCTGGAGGGCCATGGCCGCGAAGAGGACATCGTCCCCGGCGCGGACCTGTCCCGCACGGTCGGCTGGTTCACCGCGATCTTCCCGGTCCGGTTCGACCTGTCCGGCATCGACATCGATGCCGCGCTGGCCGGTGGACCCGCGCTCGGCCAGGCCGTCAAGGCGGTCAAGGAGCAGTTGCTCGCGGTGCCGGACAAGGGCGTCGGTTACGGCCTGCTGCGGTACCTGAACCCCGAGACCGCGAGCTCGTTGCCCGCGGAGCTGCCGGGTCAGGTCAGCTTCAACTACCTGGGCCGGGTCGTGGAGGGCGACGTGCCCGAGTCGCTGCGTGGCTTCGGCTGGGTGCCTGCCGCCGAACTCGGCTCCCTCGGCGGCGCCTACGACGCGGACATGCCCGCGATGGCGCCGTTGGACATCAACGCGATCGTGGTCGGGGACAAGCTGACCGCGAACATCGGCTACCCGTCGACGCTGTTGCAGGCCGCCGCCGTGCGCGAGTTCGGTGAGCTGTGGACGACCGCACTCGAAGCGGTTGCCCGGCATGCCAATTCGACCGGTGCGGGCGGGCACACCCCGTCGGACTTCGCGCTGGTGCGCAGCACCCAGGACGATATCGACGGCTGGGAGCGCCGGTTCCCGAACCTCGCCGACATCTGGCCGCTCTCGGCGCTGCAGGCCGGACTGCTGTTCCACGCCAGGCTCGCGGCCAGCTCGGTGGACGTCTACACCGCGCAGGCGGTGCTCACACTCACCGGCCGGGTGGACGCGGCCCGGTTGCGTTCGGCCGCACAGGCTCTGGTGGATCGCTACGAGAACCTGCGCACCGCGTTCGTCACCGATCGCGACGGCAGCCCGGTGCAGGTGGTGCTCGACAGCGTGCGGGTTGCCTGGGCCGAGCACGATCGGATCGAATCGGGCACCGGCGCCGACATCATCGCCGCGGACCGGACCGAGCGCTTCGACCTGACCGAGCCGCCGCTGATCCGCTTCACGCTGATCCAGGTGGCGCGCGAGCGCTGGCAGTTCGTGGTGTCGAACCACCACATCCTGCTCGACGGCTGGTCCATGCCGCTGCTCATGCAGGATCTGCTCGTGCTCTACGCCGCGCACGCGGACAGCGGTGTGCTGCCCGCGGTGCGTTCCTACCGCAACTTCCTGGAATGGACGGCGCAGCAGGATCATTCGGCCTCGGTCGCGGTGTGGGCGGACGCCATGCGCGGGGTCAGCGAGCCGACCCTGCTTGCCCGCCCGGACGCGGGCCGCGAGATCACCTCGCTGTCGGGTGAGTACTTCTTCGAACTCGACGAGCAGGCCACCGCGCGGCTCACCGCGCTGGCCGCCTCCCTCGGTGTCACGCCGAACACGGTGCTGCAGACCGCGTGGGGCATCCTGATCGGCCGGATGACCGGCCGCGAGGACGTGCTGTTCGGCACCACGGTCTCCGGCCGCCCGGCCGGGCTGACCGGGGTGGAGTCGATGGTCGGGCTGTTCATCAACACCGTGCCGGTGCGGGTGCGCTTCGATCCGGCCGAGTCCGCCCAGCAGCTGCTGACCAGGACCCAGGGCGAGCAGGCCGACCTGCTCGATCACCACTACGTCGGCCTCGCCGACATCCAGTCCGCGGCGGGCATCGGCGGGCTGTTCGACACCCTGGTGGTCTTCGAGTCCTACCCGGTCGACGCCGACGGCATCCGGGAACAGGCCGCCGATATCGACGGCATGGCCGTGATCGGTCTCGACGCCGCCGACGCGACGCACTACCCGCTGACGCTCATCGCCCAGCTGGACTCCAAGCTGCGGGTGCGCGCCGGATACCTGCGCGACCTGTTCGACGAGCAGACCGTGCGCCGCATCGCCGATCGCCTGCTCCGGGTGCTGACCGCGATCACCGCCGAACCCGGTGTGCCCGTTGGTGATATCGAGCTGCTCGACAACGTCGAACGCGAGCTCGTGGTGGCCGGCTGGAACGACACCGCGCACCCGGTGGACACGGACGCGACCCTGGTCTCGATGTTCTACGCGCAGGCCGAACGGACCCCGGACGCGACCGCGCTCACCTTCGAGGGGACAACTCCGGCTCACCTGTCGCCCGACCACCAACCCTCACCGAGTCACTTCGTGACGCTCTCATATGCCGAGTTCAGCGGAAAGGTCAACCAGCTCGCCCGCTGGCTGATCGCCCGCGGCGTCGGCGCGGAATCGTATGTGGCACTGGGCATGCGGCGCTCGGTCGACCTCGTCATCGGCATGTACGCCGTCGCGGCGGCCGGTGGCGCGTACGTGCCGCTCGATCCGGATCATCCGGCCGAGCGCACGGAATACATTCTGGCGACGGCCGATCCGGTCTGCGTGCTCACCTCGGGCAGCGATCTCGAGATCGACACCGCCCAGGTGCGCATCGACCTGCTCGACCTGAGTGGGCTGTCCGACGAGCCGATCACCGACGCGGATCGCTGGGCGCCGCTGCGGCCGTCGAACACCGCGTACGTGATCTTCACCTCCGGTTCCACCGGCCGCCCCAAGGGCGTCGGCGTCGCGCACGCGGCGATCGTCAACCGCCTGGTGTGGATGCAGAGCGCCTACCAGCTGAACACCGCCGACGCGGTGTTGCAGAAGACCCCGGCCACCTTCGACGTGTCGGTGTGGGAGTTCTTCTGGCCCTTGCAGATCGGCGCGCGCCTGGTGATCGCCAAGCCGGACGGCCATCGCGACCCGGCCTACCTGGCCGAGGTGATCAGCGCCGAGCGGATCACCGTCACCCACTTCGTGCCGTCGATGCTCGCGGTGTTCGTCGCCGACGGCGCCGCGGCGCGGTGCGATTCGCTGCGGCTGGTGTTCGCCTCCGGTGAGGCGCTGCCGCCCAAGCCCGCGCATCGCCTGCGCGAGCTGACCGGCGCGGCACTGCACAACCTGTACGGCCCGACCGAGGCCGCGGTCGACGTCACCTTCCACGAGGTCGTCGACACCGATACCGACACCGTCGCGATCGGCGCCCCGGTGTTCAACACCCAGGTGTACGTGCTGGATTCGCGGCTGCGGCCGGTTCCGGTCGGTGTCGCGGGTGAGCTCTATCTCGCGGGCGCCCAACTGGCGCGCGGCTACGTCGCGCGCCCGGACCTGACCAGTGACCGGTTCGTGGCCAACCCCTACGGTGGTGCGGGCGAGCGGATGTATCGCACCGGTGACCTGGTGCAGTGGCACGCCGCCGGTGAGCTGGAGTACCTGGGCCGCACCGACTTCCAGGTGAAGCTGCGCGGTCTGCGGATCGAGCTCGGCGAGATCGAGGCCGCGCTGAGCGCGCTCGAGGAGGTCGCGCAGGCGGTCGTCGTGGTCCGCGGTGACCAGCACATCGGCGATCAGCTCGTCGCCTATGTGATCGCCGCGCCCGGTGCCGGGGTGGACACCGAACTGCTGCGCGAGGATCTGGCCGAGCGGCTGCCCGCGTACATGGTGCCGTCGGTGGTCATCGTGCTCGACGAGTTCCCGCTCAACGCCTCGGGCAAGCTGGATCGCAAGGCGTTGCCCGCGCCGGTGTTCGAGGCCGCGGTGTTCCGCGCCCCGACCACGCCGGTGGAGGAGATCGTCGCCGCGACCTTCGCCGAGGTGCTAGGCGTGCAGCGGGTCGGCCTGGATGACGACTTCTTCTCCCTCGGTGGCAACTCGCTCAGCGCCACCCAGGTCGCGGCGCGGCTGTCGGCCGCGCTGGACACCGATCTGGGGGTGCGTGAGCTGTTCGAGGCCTCCACGGTGGTCGCGCTCGCCGCCCGCGCGGAGACCCACGCCGGTGCCGGTGCCCGCGCGGCGCTGGTGCCCCAGCAGCGGCCCGAGCTGGTGCCGCTGTCGCTGGCCCAGCAGCGCATGTGGTTCCTCAACCGGTTCGATCCGGAATCGGCGGTGGACAACATCCCGGCCGCGGTGCGGCTTTCCGGTCTGCTCGACCGGCAGGCGTTGCAGGTCGCGGTGGCCGACGTGCTGGCCAGGCACGAGTCGCTGCGCACCTACTACCCGGAGGTGGACGGCACCGCGTACCAGGCGACGGTGCCCACCGGCAAGGTGATTCCCGACCTCGCGCCGTTCGAGGTCACCGAAGCCGAACTGCCGCTGCGGCTTTCGGAACTGGTGTTGACCGCCTTCGACGTCACGAGTCAGGTTCCGTTCCGTGCCAGGCTGTTCGAGATCAGCCCCACCGAGCACGTGCTGGCCATCGTGGTGCACCACATCTCGGCCGACGGTTTCTCCATGGGCCCGCTGACCCGGGACGTGATGACCGCCTACGGCGCTCGCGTCGAGGGCGGCGAACCCGCTTGGCGGCCACTGGAAGTCCAGTACGCGGACTTCGCGCTGTGGCAGCGCGCGGTGCTCGGCGCCGAGGACGACGCGGAATCGGTGATCGCTCAGCAGATCGCGTACTGGTCCGAGGCGCTGCGCGGGCTGCCCGAGCAGCTGGATCTGCCCGCCGACCGGCCGCGGCCCGCGCTCGCCTCCGGTCGCGGCGCGACGCACGCCTTCGAGATCGATCCCGAAACCCACGCCAGGCTCACCGAACTCGCCCGCACCAGGGGCGCGACGCTGTTCATGGTCACCCACACCGCGCTGGCCGTGCTGCTCTCGCGGCTCTCGGGTGAGCACGACATCGCTATCGGCACCCCGGTCGCCGGTCGCGGCGAGCGTGCGCTCGACGATCTGATCGGCATGTTCGTCAACACCCTGGTGCTGCGGACCCCGATCGATCACGGCGCGACCTTCACCGATCTGCTGCGCACGGTGCGCGCGGCCGATATCGCCGCGTTCGGGCACGCCGATCTGCCGTTCGAGCGGCTGGTCGAGATCCTGAACCCGGTGCGCTCGCAGGCGCGCCACCCGCTGTTCCAGGTGATGCTCTCGTTCCAGAACCTCGGCCAGAACAGCCTGGAGCTGCCCGGCCTTACCGTCAGCGGCGTCGAGTTGCCGATCGACGTGGCCAAGTTCGACCTGCAGCTGACGCTGTCGGAGCAGACCACCGCGGGCACCGCGGCGGCCGGCATCAGCGCTGAAATGATCTACGCCACCGATCTTTTCGATCCGGACACGATCGCGCGGTTCGGTCAGCGCTTCAACCGCCTGCTGCGCGCGCTCGCCGCCGAGCCGGATCGGCCGGTCGGCGATCTCGCCCTGCTCGACGAGCAGGAGACCGCACAGGCGCTGCGCGGCTGGAACGACACCGCGCGTGCGCTCGGCGCGCCGAGCACGCTGGTCGCCGAGTTCGCCGCGCAGGCGGCGGCCACCCCGGCGGCGACCGCGGTCGTCGACCCGGCCACCGCGACCTCGCTCACCTACGCCGAATTCGGCGCGCGGGTCAACCGGCTGGCGCGCAAGCTGATCGAGGCGGGCGTCGGGCCGGAGAGCCTGGTCGCCCTCGGGCTGCGTCGCTCGGTGGACCTGGTGGTCGCCGCGTACGCGGTGCAGGCCGCCGGTGGCGGCTACGTGCCGCTTGACCTCGACCAGCCCGCCGAACGGGTGAACTATGTGCTCGATTCGGCAGACCCGGTCTGCGTCCTGACCACCGCGCGCGACGAGTTCGACGCCGCGGGCCGCGCGACGCTGACGATCGACACCCTCGATCTGTCCGGGTACGCCGAGGAGCCGGTCACCGATGCCGAGCGGATCGCGCCGTTGCGTCCGCAGCACCCGGCGTACGTGATCTTCACCTCCGGCTCGACCGGGCGGCCGAAGGGCGTCGCGGTGCCGCACGCCGCCGTGGTCAACCAGATCCGGTGGATCACCGGCGAATACAGCATCGGCGCGGACGACATCGTGCTGTTCAAGACCCCGGCCACCTTCGACGTGTCGGTGTGGGAGCTGTTCGGCCCCATGACCACCGGCGGCCGCATCGTGGTCGCCACGCCGGACGGGCATCGCGACCCGCAGTACCTCGCGGAAGTGATCGCGTCCGAGCGGGTCACCATGACCTCGTTCGTGCCGTCGATGCTCACCGTGTTCGCCGGGAACATCGAGGCGAGCGGCGCCGGTGCGGCACTGGCTTCGCTGCGCGCGCTGTTCGTCGCCGGTGAGGCGTTCACCGCCGAGGCGGTCACCGCCCTGCGCCGGGTCAGCTCGGCCGCGCTCTACAACCTCTACGGCCCCACCGAGTTCACCGTGCACGCCACGCACGGCCCGGTCGCCGCCGACGTGGAAGGCGCTGTTCCCATCGGTCTTCCGGTGTGGAACGCGCAGGCCTACGTGCTCGACGGCCGGTTGCACCCGGTGCCTGCCGGGGTGGCGGGCGAGTTGTACCTGGCGGGCGCACAGCTGGCTCGCGGGTACTACGGCCGGACCGACCTGACCGCGGATCGGTTCGTGGCCAACCCGTTCGGCGCTTCCGGCGCCCGGATGTACCGCACCGGTGACCTGGTCACCCGCGACCACACCGGGGCCATCGAGTACCTGGGTCGCACCGACTTCCAGGTGAAGCTGCGCGGCCTGCGGATCGAGCTCGGCGAGATCGAGACCGCGCTCGCCGCACACGATTCGGTCGCCCAGTCGGTCGCCCTGGTGCGCTCGGACGCGCACACCGGTGATCAGCTGGTGGGCTACGTGGTGCCCGTCGCGGGCGCCACGGTGGACATCGCGGAGCTGCGCGCGCATCTGGCCACGCAGCTGCCCTCCTACATGGTGCCCGCCGCCATCGTCGTGCTCGACGCGATGCCGTTGAACCCCAACGGCAAGCTGGATCGGCGCGCGCTGCCTGAACCCGCCTTCGAGGCAAGGGAATTCCGCGCACCGTCCACCCCGATCGAAGAGATCGTGGCCAACACCTTCGCCGAGGTGCTCGGGCTGGTGCCCGCCGAGGGCGAACGCGCCGTCGGCCTCGACGACGACTTCTTCGACCTGGGCGGCAACTCGCTCATCGCGACGCAGGTGGTCGCCCGGCTCGGTGCCGCGCTGGACACCCGCGTCCCGGTGCGGATGCTGTTCGAGGCGCCGACCGTGGCCGCGCTCGCCGCGCGGATGGAGGCGCACCAGGGCAGCGGGCGACGCAGGGAACTCGTTGCGGGCCAGCGCCCCTCGCGCATCCCGCTGTCGCTGGCCCAGCAGCGGATGTGGTTCCTCAACCGCTTCGACACCGATTCCGCGGTCAACAACATCCCGCTGGCGGTCCGGCTCACCGGCACGCTGGACACCGACGCGCTGCGCCAGGCCGTGGCCGACGTGGTCGACCGGCACGAGGTGCTGCGCACCGTCTACCCGGAGACCGCGGACGGTCAGGGCGTGCAGGTGGTGCTGCCCGCGGGCCAGGACGCCATCGAGCTCACCCCGATCGAGGTGTCGGAGACCGATATCCAGGACCGGGTCGCGGAATTGGTGCTGACCGGGTTCGACGTCACCACCGAGGTTCCGGTCCGGGCGGCGCTGTTCCGGGTGGCGGGCTCGATGGACGGCTCGCAGCCCGACACCCACGTGCTGGTGTTCGTCGTGCACCACATCTCCGGTGACGGCTGGTCGGTGCGGCCGCTGGCCCGCGACGTGATGGTGGCCTACGTGGCGCGCTCGCGCGGCGAGGCGCCGTCGTGGGCGCCGCTGCCGGTGCAGTACGCCGATTACGCACTCTGGCAACGGGAAACCCTCGGTTCCGAGGACGACCCGACCTCGCTGATCGCACAGCAGGTCGCCTACTGGTCGGCGAACCTCGCCGGGCTGCCCGACCAGCTGGACCTGCCAACGGACCGGTCGCGGCCCGCGGTCGCGTCCAATCGCGGTGGCGTGTACGAGTTCTCGCTCGACGCGCACCTGCAGCGCGAACTCAACGCGCTCGCCAGGGCGCACGGCGCCAGCCTGTTCATGGTGGTGCACGCCGCGTTCGCCGCACTGCTGGCGCGTCTTTCGGGCAGCGACGACATCGCCATCGGCACCGTGGTCGCCGGCCGCGGTGAGGCCGTGCTCGACGACGCCATCGGCATGTTCGTCAACACACTGGTGCTGCGCAGCGCGGTCGATCCGGCCGAGCCGTTCGCGGATCTGATCGCGCGCACCAAGGAGAGCGACCTGGCGGCGTTCGGGCACGCCGACCTGCCGTTCGAGCGGCTGGTCGAGATCTTGAACCCGGCCCGCTCGCAGGCGCGCCATCCGCTGTTCCAGGTGATGCTCTCGTTCCAGAACACCGGGGAGGCCTCGTTCGAGCTGCCCGGCCTCGAGGTCGCCGGTGTGCCGCTCGATGTGGTGACCGCGAAGTTCGATCTGCACCTCAGCCTCACCGATCGGGTCGACGCCGACGGCGCCGCCGACGGCATGATCGGTGAATTCGCCTATGCGACCGACATGTTCGACGCGGCCACGATCGCGAGCGTCGCGGACCGGCTGGTCCGGCTGCTGTCGGCGGTGGTCGCGGATCCGACCGCGGCGATCGGCGACATCGAGCTGCTGGATGCGGCCGAGCACGCGCAAGTCGTCGCACGCTGGAACGACACCGCGCATCCGGTGGACGCGGCCGCGACCCTGGTGTCGATGTTCGAGGCGCAGGTGGCCAGGACCCCCGAGACCGCCGCCGTGACGTTCGAGGGGACGACGGTTACCTACGGCGAGTTCGCGGCGCGGGTGCATCGTCTCGCGCGCCACCTGCTCTCGCTCGGTGTCGGCCCGGACTCGATGGTGGCCCTCGGTATGCGCCGCTCGATCGATCTGGTCGTCGGCATGTACGCGGTCAGCGTCGCGGGCGGTGCGTACGTGCCGCTCGATCCCGATCATCCGGCCGAGCGCACCCGCTACGTGCTCGACACCGCGCAGCCGGTGTGCGTGCTCACCACGGCACGCGACGGTTTCGACGCGGGCACCGCCCGCACCGTCGAGATCGATCGGATCACGCTGACCGATTACGCGGACGCGCCGGTCACCGACGCGGAGCGGGTCGCCCCGCTGCGCCCGTCGAACACCGCGTACGTGATCTTCACCTCCGGCTCGACCGGTCGCCCGAAGGGCGTCGCGGTGAGCCATGCCGCGATCGTCAACCGCCTGGTCTGGATGCAGGCCGAATACGGTCTGGCGAGCACCGACGTGGTGCTGCAGAAGACGCCGGCCACCTTCGACGTGTCGGTGTGGGAGTTCTTCTGGCCCTTGCAGGTCGGCGCGCGCCTGGTGGTCGCCAAGCCGGACGGTCACCGTGACCCCGGCTACCTCATCGAGGTCATCACCGCCGAAGCCGTCACCACCGCGCACTTCGTGCCGTCGATGCTCTCGGTGTTCGTCGCTGAGGAGCGTGCGGGCGAATGCGTCAGTCTGGGTAATGTTTTCGCCTCCGGTGAGGCGTTGCCCGCGGTGACCGCGCAGCGGCTGCGGGAGTTGACCGGTGCGCGGTTGCACAACCTGTATGGTCCGACCGAGGCCGCGGTCGATGTCACCTTCCATGAGGTGACCGAGGCCGACACGGCGTCGGTGCCGATCGGTGCGCCGGTGTTCAACACTCAGGTGTACGTGCTGGATTCGCGCCTGCACCCGGTGCCGGTCGGGGTGGCCGGCGAGCTGTATCTGGCCGGTGCGCAATTGGCGCGCGGCTATGTCGCGCGTCCGGAGCTGACCGCGGATCGGTTCGTGGCCAATCCCTTCGGCGCGGACGGCGAACGCATGTACCGCACCGGTGACCTGGTCTCCTGGACCGCCGATGGTGAACTGGAGTACTTGGGCCGCACCGACTTCCAGGTGAAGTTGCGTGGTCTGCGTATCGAGCTCGGCGAGATCGAGTCGGCGCTCACCGCACTGGAATCGATCGCCCAGTCGGTGGTGGTCGTGCGCTCCGACGACCGCCTCGGCGACCAGCTGGTCGGCTATGTGGTGCCGAGCGCCGGGCAGGTCGTCGACATCGACGGCGTGCGTAGCGAACTCGCGGGTGAGCTGCCCGCGTACATGGTGCCCTCGGCGTTCGTGGTGCTCGACGAGTTCCCGCTCAACGCCTCCGGCAAGCTCGACCGTAAGGCGCTGCCCGCGCCGGTGTTCGAGGCCAAGGTGTTCCGCGCGCCTGCCACGCCGATCGAGGAGATCGTCGCGGGCACCTTCGGCGACGTGCTCGGTGTCACCCGGGTCGGCCTGGACGACGACTTTTTCGCTCTCGGCGGCAACTCGCTGCTGGCCACCCAGGTGACCGCGCGGCTCGGCGCCGCGCTGGACACCCAGCTGGCCGTGCGCGACCTGTTCGAGGCCTCGACCGTGGTCGCGCTGGCGGCCAGGGTGGAGCGCAACGCGGGCTCGGGCAGGCAGCGGCCCAAGCTGGAGACCGGGGAACGTCCCGCGCGCATCCCGCTCTCGCCGGCCCAGCAGCGCTACTGGTTCCTCAACCAGTTCGACACGGCCACTTCGGCGGTCGACAACATCCCGCTGGCCGTGCGGCTCTCGGGCACCCTCGACGTGGCCGCGCTGGAACAGGCGATCGGCGACGTGTTCGCCCGGCACGAGGTGCTGCGCACCACCTACCCGCGCTCGGCCGATGGCCCACACCAAGTGATCGGGCCGGTGGCCAAGGCGCCCGGCGCGCTCACCCCGGTCGAGGTCACCGAGTCCGAACTGCTCGGTGCCGTCATCGGTTTCGCGCTGACCACCTTCGACGTCACCGTCGAGGTGCCGCTCGCGGTTGCGCTGTTCCGGATCAGCGGCGACGAGCACGTGCTCGCCTTCACCGTGCATCACGTGGCCGCCGACGGCTCGTCGATGGGCCCGCTGGCGCGCGATGTGATGGCCGCCTACGTGGCCAGGGTGCAGGGCGAGGCGCCGCAGTGGCAGCCGCTGCCGGTGCAGTACGCCGACTACGCGCTGTGGCAGCGCGCGGTGCTCGGGTCCGAAGAGGACCCGCAATCGCTGGCCGCACAGCAGGTCGCCTACTGGAAGACGGCGCTTGCCGGGCTGCCCGATCAGCTGGAGCTGCCCGCCGACCGGCCGCGCCCGCCCGCGCAGTCGTTCCAGGGCAAGGCGATTCGGTTCGAGATCTCGCCCGAGCGGCACGCCCGTCTGCACGAGCTGGCGCGGGCCAACAACGCCTCGCTGTTCATGGTGGTGCACGCGACGCTGGCCGTGCTGCTCTCGCGCCTGTCCGGCACCGACGACATCGCGGTCGGTACCCCGATCGCGGGTCGTGGCGAACGCGAACTCGACGATCTGATCGGCATGTTCGTCAACACCCTGGTGTTCCGCACCCGGGTCGCGGCGGGTGACCGGTTCACCGACCTGCTCGCCGACGTCAAGGAACGCGACCTCGAGGCGTTCGCGAACGCCGACGTGCCGTTCGAGCGGCTGGTCGAGGTGCTCAACCCGGTCCGCTCCACCGCGCGCAATCCGCTGTTCCAGGTGGGTCTTTCGTTCCAGAACCTGGCCGAGACCACCTTCGAACTGCCGGGCCTTTCGGTGAGCGCGGTCAACTTCGACTCGCAGCTGGCCAAGACCGACCTGCACGTCACGCTCTACGACCGCTACGCCGAGGACGGCACCCCGGCCGAGATCGTGACCGAATTCGGTTACGCCACCGACCTGTTCGACGAGGCCACGGTGCAGGGCTTCGCCGACCGGTTCGTCCGGGTGATCGACGCGGTCGTCGCCGACGCCACCCTGCCGGTCGGCGAGATCGAGCTGCTGGCGGCCGAGGAGAGCGAGCGCATCCTCACCACGTGGAACGACACCGCGCACGCGGTCGACTCGACCGCGACGCTGGTCTCGCTGCTCGACGCCACGGTCGCGACCACCCCGAAGGCGGTCGCGCTCGTCGCCGACGATCCCACCGGTCAGCAGGAATTGACCTACGCCGCCCTCGACGCACGGGTGAACCGCCTGGCGCGCTACCTGATCCAGCGTGGCGTCGGCCCGGAGGACCGGGTCGCACTGGCCATCCGCCGCTCCACCGATCTCGTGGTCGCGATGTACGCGGTCGCGAAATCCGGTGCGGCGTATGTGCCGATCGATCCGGACCAGCCCGCCGAGCGGACCGACTACATCCTGGCCACCGCGGCACCGGTCTGCGTGCTGACCACCGGCCGGGACGGCTTCCGTACCGCGGCGGCCGACACGGTGCAGCTCGACGCGCTCGACCTGGCGGCGTTCGGGGCCGAGCCGGTGACCGATGCCGAGCGGCGCGCCGCGTTGGCCCCGGCCGACACCGCGTACGTGATCTTCACCTCCGGCTCGACCGGCCAGCCCAAGGGCGTCGCGGTGCCGCACGCGGCCATCGTCAACCAGTTGCTGTGGGAGACAGCGACCTTCGGCCTCGGCGCGGACGACGCGATCCTGCTGAAGACCGCGGCCACCTTCGACCTCTCGGTCTGGGAGTTCTGGACCGCCGCGGTATGCGGTGGGCGCCTGGTGATCTCGGCGGCCGACGGCCACCGCGATCCGGCCTACCTGAACGAGTTGATGCGCGCCACGCTGGTCACCACCCTGCATGTGGTGCCGTCGATGCTGGACGCGCTGCTCACCGAATCCGGTGGTCGCCTGACGCACTCGCTGCGTCGCGTGCTGGCCATCGGTGAGGCGCTGCCCGCGACGACCGCGCAGCGGTTCCGTCGTGACAACCCTGCCGACCTCTACAACCTGTACGGCCCGACCGAGGCCGCGGTGTCCATCACCAGCCACCTGGTCACCGATGCCGATCAGCTCGCGGTGCCGATCGGCGCGCCGGAGTGGAACAGCCGGGTCTACGTGCTCGACACCAGGCTGCGGCCGGTGCCGGTGGGTGTCTCCGGTGAGTTGTACCTGGCGGGTGCGCAATTGGCGCGCGGCTACTTCGGCAAGCCCGAGCTGAGCGCCGACCGGTTCGTCGCCGATCCGTTCGGCGCGCCCGGTGCGCGGATGTACCGCACGGGCGACCTGGTGGCGTGGAATGCCGCGGGCGAGCTGGATTACCGGGGCCGCACCGACTTCCAGGTCAAGATCCGTGGCTTCCGCATCGAGCTCGGCGAGATCGAGGCCGCGCTGCTGCGGCAGCCGGCGATCACGGCCGCCGCCGTGCTCGCGCACACCGATCCGAGCATCGGGGACCGCTTGGTCGCCTACGTGGTGACCAGGGCGGGTGAGCTCGACAAGCGGCAGTTGCAGTCGGCCTTGGCCGCTGAGCTGCCGTCGTACATGGTGCCGTCGGTGCTCATCCAGCTCGACGCGCTGCCGCTCAACGCGAACGGCAAGCTGGACCGAAAGGCGTTGCCGGAGCCCACCTTCGAGAAGGCGGTCTTCCGGGCGCCGGTCACCCCGATCGAGCAGATCGTCGCGAACACCTTCGCCGACGTGCTGCGGATCGCGGATCGCGAAGGGGCCGAATCGAAACGACTCGGCCTCGACGACGACTTCTTCGCCTGGGGCGGTAACTCGCTGCTGGCGACGCAGGTCGCCGCGCGTCTGGGCGAGGCGCTCAACACTCGGGTGCCGGTGCGCCTGCTGTTCGAGGCCTCGACCGTCGCCGCGCTCGCGGTGCGGGTCGAGCAGCACGCGGACGCCGGTGGGCGCAAGGCGCTGACCGCAGGGCCGCGCCCGGAGCACATTCCGCTCTCGCTCGCGCAGCAGCGCATGTGGTTCCTGAACCGGTTCGACACCCAGTCGGCGGCCTACAACGTGCCGATCGCGGTGCGGCTGACCGGTGCGCTGGATGTGGCCGCGCTGCGTGCGGCCATCACCGACCTGGTGAGCAGGCACGAGATCCTGCGCACCATCTACCCGCAGACCGACAGCGGTCCGGTACAGGTGATCTTGCCGCCCGCGCAGGCCGTGCCGCGGCTCGAGGTGCGCGTGGTCGCACCGGCGGATATCGAATCCGCCGTGGTGGCACTGACTTCGACGATCTTCGACGTCACCACCGAGGTCCCGATGAAGGTCGCGCTGTTCCAGGTCGCCGGGGAGAGCGCGGGTTCGGTGGCCGAGGACGCCGCCGAGGTCGAGTACGTCCTTGCGATGGTGATCCACCACATCTCCGGTGACGGTTCGTCGGTCGGCCCGCTGACCCGCGATCTGATGATCGCCTACGCCGCGCGCTCCGCGGGTGAGGCGCCGACCTGGGCGCCGCTGGAGGTCCAGTACGCGGACTACAGCATCTGGCAGCGGGAGCTGCTCGGTAGCGAGGACGACGCGGAATCGCTGGCGGCCAAGCAGGTCGCCTACTGGCGTGCCGCGCTGGCGGAGCTGCCGGACCAGCTCGACCTGCCCTCGGACCGGCCGCGTCCGGCGGTGCAGTCCTTCGCCGGTGGCAAGGTCGAGCTGCGGATCGACGCCGCGACCCATCGGGCGCTGATCGAACTGGCCCGCACCGAGGGCGCGACGCTGTTCATGGTCGTGCACACCGCGCTCGCGGTGCTGCTGGCCCGGCTCTCGGGTACCGACGACATCGCCATCGGTACCCCGATGGCGGGTCGCGGCGAGGCCGCCCTCGACGACCTGATCGGCATGTTCGTCAACACGCTGGTGTTCCGCAGCCGTATCGATGCGGGTGAACCGTTCACCGAACTGCTTGCGCGGCAACGGGAGACCGACATCCAGGCGTTCGCCAACGCCGATGTGCCGTTCGAGCGGCTGGTCGAGGTGCTCAACCCGGTCCGGTCCACCGCACGGCATCCGCTGTTCCAGGTCGGCCTTTCGTTCCAGAACCTGGCGCAGTCGGCGCTGGAACTACCGGGACTCACCGTGGCCGGGCTCGACATCGACACCGAGCTCTCGCAGTTCGATCTGCACCTGATCGCGACCGACCGTTACGGCGACGCGGGCGAACCCGAAGGCATCACCGGGTTCTTCACCTACGCCACCGACATGTTCGATCGGAACACGGTGCAGGGCTTCGTCGATCGGTTCGCGCGGCTGCTCGGCGAGATCATCGCCGCGCCGCGCACCGCGGTCGGTGATATCGCGCTGCTCGACGACGCGGAGCGGACGCAGATCCTCGAGCGCCGCAACGCGACCGACTACGAGGTCGATACGGCGGCGACGCTGGTGTCGCTGCTCGATGCCTCCGTGGCGGCGGGGCCGAAGGAAGTCGCGCTGGTCACCGAGGACGGTGCGTCGATCACCTACGGTGAGTTGGATGCGCGGGTGAATCGTCTTGCGCGGTATTTGATTTCTGTTGGTGTGGGTCCGGAGTCGCGGGTCGGGTTGGCGTTGCGGCGTTCGGTGGATTTGGTTGTGGCGATGTATGCGGTGGCGAAGTCCGGTGGTGTGTATGTGCCGGTGGATCCGGATCATGCTGCTGAGCGCACGGGTTACATTTTGGAGACGGCTGCTCCGGTGTGTGTGTTGACCAATGCCGAGGCGGGGTTTGTTACTGGTGTCGCGCCTGTGGTGTGTGTTGATGAGCTGGATTTGGCGGGTTTTGCTTCGGCGCCGGTTGGTGATGTGGATCGGGTTGCGCCGTTGCGTCCGGAGAATTCGGCGTATGTGATTTTCACGTCGGGTTCGACGGGTCGTCCTAAGGGTGTTGCGGTTTCGCATGCGGCGATTGCGAATCAGTTGCGGTGGAAGGTGACCGAGTTCGGTTTGGATGCTGCTGATGCGGTTTTGTTGAAGACTGCGGCGACGTTCGATCTTTCGGTGTGGGAGTTTTGGTCGGCTGTGGTGTGTGGTGGTCGTTTGGTGATTGCTGCGCCGGATGGTCATCAGGATCCGGGGTATTTGAATGAGTTGATGGCGCGGGAGTGGGTGACCACGCTGCATGTGGTTCCCTCGATGTTGGATGCGCTCACTGCGGGTGATTTCCCGAACTCGTTGTGGCGGGTGCTGGCGATTGGTGAGGCGTTGCCGGGTGCGTTGGCGCAGCGGTTCGTGCGTGATTATCCGCGGGTGGAGCTGTTCAACCTCTACGGCCCGACCGAGGCCGCGGTCTCGATCACCAGCCACCGCGTGACCCGGGCGGATCAGACCTCGGTGTCGATCGGTGCGCCGGAATGGAACAGCCGGGTGTATGTGCTCGACGCGCGGTTGCAGCCGGTGCCCGACGGTGTGTCCGGCGAGCTCTACCTCGCGGGTGCGCAGTTGGCGCGGGGTTATTTCGGTCGTGCGGATTTGACCGCGGATCGGTTCGTGGCGAATCCGTTCGAGCACGGGGTGCGGATGTACCGCACCGGTGACCTCGTGGCGTGGAACAGTTCCGGTGAACTGGAGTATCGGGGGCGTACGGACTTCCAGGTGAAGATTCGTGGTTTCCGGATCGAGCTCGGTGAGATCGAGGCGGCGTTGCTCGCGCTGCCCGAGGTCGCGCAGGCGGCGGTGGTGGCCAAGTCCGATCCCAAGACCGGTGATCGCCTGGTGGCGTACTTGGTCGCCGCGGCAGGGGATGTCGATGTGGCGCAGGTGAAGTCGGTGCTGTCGACCGAGTTGCCGTCGTACATGGTGCCGTCGGCGTTTGTGGTGCTCGACGCGCTTCCGCTCAACGTGAATGGGAAGTTGGATCGGAAGGCGTTGCCGGAGCCGGAGTTCGAGGCTCAGGTGTTTCGTGCGCCGTCGACGCCGATCGAGGAGATCGTGGCGTCGGTGTTCGCCGAGGTGCTCGGGGTGGAGCGGGTCGGTGCGGACGACGACTTCTTCGCGCTGGGCGGCAATTCGCTGCTGGCGACGCAGGTCGCGGCGCGCATCGGTGCGGCACTGGACGCGCGGGTGCCGGTGCGGATGCTGTTCGAGGCGTCCACGGTGGCCGGTTTGGCCGTGAAGGTCGAACAGCACGCCGGTGCCGGTGGTCGCAAGGCGCTGGTGGCCGGGACACGGCCGGAACAGATTCCGCTGTCGCTGGCGCAGCAGCGCATGTGGTTCCTCAACCAGTTCGACACCGCCTCGGCGGTCAACAACATTCCTGTCGCGGTGCGGCTCACCGGCGAACTCGACGTCGAGGCGCTGCAGCAGGCGGTGGCCGACGTCATCGGCAGGCACGAGACCCTGCGCACGGTCTACCCGGAACAGGGCAGGGTCGCGCATCAGGTGATCCTGCCCGCCGAGCAGGCGGTGCCGGACCTGACGCCGGAAACGGTGGCTGCCGAGGACATCCGGGCACGGATCATCGACGTGGTCACCGCCGGTTTCGATGTCACCACCGAGGTTCCGTTGCGGGCCAAGCTGTTCCGGGTCACCGACGCGGAATACGTGCTCGTGTTCGTCGCGCATCACATCAGCGCCGACGGCTGGTCGATGGGCCCGCTGACCCGTGACGTGATGCTCGCCTACGCGGCCCGCTCGGCCGGGGTGGCCCCGGGCTGGGCGCCGCTGCCGGTGCAGTACGCCGACTTCAGCCTCTGGCAGCGTGCGGTGCTCGGCGCGGAAACCGATGCGACGAGCCTGATCTCGCAGCAGGCCGAGTACTGGCGCGCGGCGCTGGCCGGGCTGCCGGACGAGCTCAACCTGCCTGCCGACCGGACCCGTCCGACGACCCAGTCGTTCGCGGGTGGCCGCGTGGTGTTCCCGATCGAGCGCGAGCTGCATGCCGGGCTCACCGAGATCGCCCGCGAACACAACGCGACCATGTTCATGGTCGTGCACGCGGCGCTGGCGTTGTTCCTGGCGCGGATGTCGGGCACCGACGACATCGCGATCGGCACCCCGATCGCGGGCCGCGGCGAGGCCGAACTCGACGACGTGATCGGCATGTTCGTCAACACGCTGGTGCTGCGCTCGCACGTCGAGGGCGACCTGACCTTCGGTGACCTGCTCGCGCGGACCAAGGATGCGGATCTGCAGGCGTTCGCGCACGCGGACCTGCCGTTCGAGCGGCTGGTCGAGTTGCTCAACCCGGAGCGCTCGACCGCGCGGCATCCGTTGTTCCAGGTGGCGTTGTCGTTCGAGAACCTGCCCGAGTCCAGCTTCGAGCTGCCCGGATTGCAGGTCGCGGCGGTCGATTTCGACGTCGACACCGCGAAGTTCGATCTGTCGCTGACGATCCGGGAAGCACCGGAGTCCGCGAACGCGGGCATGTTCGCGGAGTTCTCCTTCGCCCGTGACCTGTTCGACGACGAGACCGTCGAGGTCTTCGCGCAGCGGTTCACCCGACTGCTGCACGCGATCGCGACCGACCGGCAGACCCCGATCGGCGACCTGCCGCTGCTGGACGAGGCCGAGTACGAGCTGCTCACCCACGTGCACGGCGAAGACGTGATGGCCACAGGTCTGCTGCCGGACCTGCTGCAGCGTGGCGCGCAGCTGAACCCGGAGCAGATCGCCATCCGCTACCAGGGTCGTTCGATCACCTACCGCGAGCTCGACGAGTACTCCTCGCGACTGGCTCGGGTGCTGATCGATCGCGGTGTCGGCCCGGAACGCATTGTGGCGCTGTCGTTCCCGCGTTCCTACGAGATGGTCGCGGCGTTCTGGGCGGTGGCAAAGGCCGGCGGCGCGCACGTGCCGATCGACCCGACCTACCCCGAAGATCGCATGCGGCACATGGTGAACGACTCCGGTGCGGTCATCGGTATCACCGCCACCGAGTTCGTGGACCGGTTGCCGCGCGATGTCGAGTGGCTGCGGTTGGACGATCCCGAACTGGGTGCGGCGATCGAGGCGCAATCCCCGGCGTCGGTGACCGACGCCGACCGGATCGCGTCGCTGGCGATGCGCCACCCGGTGTATGTCATCTACACCTCGGGTTCGACCGGTATGCCCAAGGGCGTCACGGTGACCCACGCCGGCATGGGTGGGCTGGTCGGTGTCGCGACCGATCTGTACCAGCTCGAGGCGCACCACCGGTTCCTGCACATCTGCTCGCCGAGCTTCGACCCGTCGGTGCTCGAATGGCTGTGTGCCGCATACACCGGCGCCACCTTGGTGATCGTGCCGTCGAGCATCATCGGCGGTCCGGAGCTGGCGGAGCTGCTGCGCACCGAGAAGGTGACCCACACCATCATCACCCCGGCGGTGCTGGGCACGATGGATCCGGCGGGCATGGAGGCGCTCGAAGTCGCTTCCGTCGGTGGCGATGTCACGACACCGGAGCTGCTGGCCAAGTGGTACCCGGGCCGCAAGTACTTCAACGCCTACGGCCCGACCGAGACGACCATCATCTCCTCCTACGCGTCGCTGACGCCGGGACGCCATGTCACCATCGGTCTGCCGGTGCGCGGCATGTCGGCGCTGGTCCTCGACAACCGCCTCAACCCGGTGCCGCCGGGTGTCGCCGGTGAGCTCTATCTCGCCGGTGGCGCGGTGGCGCGGGGTTACCACAACCGGCCCGACCTCACCGCGGAGCGCTTCGTCGCGAACCCGTGGAGCGATGAGGGCGCGCGCATGTACCGCACCGGTGACGTGGTGCGCTGGTTCGCCGAACCCGGCGAGCGGGCGGGCAATGCCGCAGTGCCCGAGGTGCGCTGGGAACTGGATTACGTGGGCCGCTCGGACTTCCAGGTGAAGATCCGTGGTTTCCGGATCGAGCTCGGCGAGATCGATACCGTGCTCGCCGGTCATCCCGATGTCGAGTTCGCGATCACCCTGGGTCGCGAAACCGCAGCGGGCGCAACGATTCTGGTGTCCTATGTGCTTGCCGTGCCGGGTCGGGAGATCGACACGGCGGCGCTGAGCGAGTACGCCGGGCGCAGCCTGCCGCCACACATGGTGCCCTCGGCGATCATGGTGCTCGACGAGATTCCGCTGACCCCGGTCGGCAAGCTCGACCGCAAGGCACTGCCCGAGCCGGTACTGGCGCCGCGCGAGTTCCGGGCGCCGGCCAGCGAGATCGAGGCGATCATCGCCGAGGTCTTCGCCGAGGTGCTCGGTGTCGAGCAGATCGGTTTGGACGATTCGTTCTTCGCCCTCGGCGGCGACAGCATTCTGTCCATCCAGCTGGTCTCGCGGGCCAAGGCGCGCGGCGTGGTGTTCACCCCGCGCGAGGTGTTCGAGCGGCGCAGTGTCGCCTCGCTCGCTGAGATCGCCACCCTGGGCGCGGGTTCGGAGCAGGTCAAGCTCGAGGAGCTGCCCGGCGGCGGGGTCGGCGAGATCCCGCTGACGCCGATCATGACTCAGATCCTCGGCGGTGGTTCGGCTTACGATCGCTTCTCGCAGACCATGGCGTTGCGCCTGCCCGACGGCATCGATCGGGAGACGCTGGTCGGCACCGTCGCGGCGGTCTTCGACCATCACGACGTGCTGCGGACGCGGTTGCGCCGCACCGGCTCCGACGAGCCGGGGCGCGGCGATCAGTGGACGTTCGAGGCGCTGCCGCAGGGTGCGGTCGACGTGGGTGCCCTGGTGCACCGGGTCGAGCTCGCCGCCGATGTCGACGACGCGGAGCTCAAGCGGGTCGGCAGTGCGGCCTTCGACGCCGCGCTCGGCAGGCTCGATCCGGCGAACGCGGTAATGGCGCAGTTCATTTGGTTCGCCTTCGCCGGCGAGCGGCGTGATGTGCTGCTCATCGTCGCGCATCACTTCGTGGTCGACGGCGTGTCCTGGCGCATCCTGATTCCGGACTTCGCGGTCGCGTGGTCGCAGCTGGCCGCCGGCCAGCAGGTGGCGCTGCCCGCCAACGGAACCTCGATGCGGCGCTGGGCGCACAGCCTGGTCGAGGAGGCCACCGCACCCGCGCGGGTCGCGGAACTGCCGTTCTGGCAGCAGGTCACCAACACCCCGGACCCGCTGCTGGGCGCGCGTGCCTTCGACCCGAAGGTGGACACCTTCGCCACCGTGGAACGGGTCGAGGTCACGCTGCCCGCCGAGGTCACTGACGCGGTGCTCACCGCGATCCCCGGCCTCTACCGCGGCGGCGTGAACGACGGTCTGCTCTCCGCACTGGCCATGGCGGTCGCGCGCTGGCGCGACGGTGACTCCGCCCTGATCAAGCTCGAAGGCCACGGCCGCGAAGAGGAAGTCGTCGCGGGCGCGGATCTCTCGCGCACCGTCGGCTGGTTCACCACGGCCTACCCGGTGCGGCTCGATCTGCACGGCGCCGACCTCGCCGACGCCTTCGACGGCGGGGCCGCGCTGGGCGAGATCGTGAAATCGGTGAAGGAGCAGTTGCTTTCGGTGCCCGACAAGGGTGTCGGCTACGGCTTGCTGCGGTACCTGAACGCGGCCACCGGTCAGCGACTCGGCGGTGCGGGCCAGATCAGCTTCAACTACCTGGGCCGGATGTCGGCCGGGGAGATCCCCGAGCAGCTCGCCGAAATCGGCTGGGTGCCGGTGGCCGACCTCGGTCAGCTCGACGGCGAGATGGATCTGGACATGCCGGCCAACGCGACGATCGATATCAACGCGATCGTCACCGACGGCACGGACGGTCCGCAGCTCGGCGCGTCGTTCGCCTTCCCGACCGGGCTGCTGACGCGCGAACAGGTGCAGGAGTTCGCCGATCTCTGGGTCGCCGCGCTCACCGCGCTGGCTTCCCACGCCAAGCGGCCCGACGCGGGCGGTTTCACCCCGTCGGACATGTCGCTGGTGCGGGTCGGACAGGCCGATATCGAGCAGTGGGAACGCAGGTACCCGGCGCTCGCCGAGGTCTGGCCGCTCTCGCCGCTGCAGTCCGGGCTGCTGTTCCACGCGATGATGACCCAGGCGACGGTCGACGTGTACACCATGCAGGCCGTGGTCGACCTCGGCGGCGCACTGGATGTCGAGCGGTTGCACGCGGCCGCGCAAAGCATCGTGGACCGCTATCCCAACCTGCGCACCGCGTTCGTCACCGATTCCGACGGACAGGCCGTGCAGGTGGTGCTCGATCGGATCGAAGCGCCTTGGCGCGAGGTGGATCTCACCGAACTGCCCGCCGAGCAGCGGACCGCCGAACTGCGCAGGCAGGTGGCGGCCGACCAGGCGACGCACTTCGACATGGCGGTGCCGCCGCTGCTGCGGTTCACCCTGTTCCGCTCCGACGAGGCGCAGTGGCATCTGGCGATCACCACCCACCACATCCTGTTGGACGGCTGGTCGATGCCGCTGCTCATGCGGGATCTGCTGGTGCTCTACGCGGTTCGCGGTGATCAGTCCGCACTGCCGCGGGTGGCCTCCTACCGCAACTTCCTCGGCTGGCTGGCCGGGCGGGACCGGGAAGCGTCACTGCGGGCCTGGGCGAACGCGCTCGACGGCGTCACCGAGCCGACTCAGCTCGCGCCGCAACCGCGTTCGACCGAGCAGTACGCGATCGGCAAGCAGATCACCGAGATCGACGCCGACCGCACCCGGCAACTCACCAAGCACGCCGCGGAATTGGGCGTCACGGTGAACACGCTGGTGCAGGCGGCGTGGGGCATCCTGCTCGGACGGCTCACCGGCCGTGGCGATGTGGTGTTCGGCGCCACCGTCTCCGGTCGACCGGCCGAGCTGCCCGGCGTGGAATCGATGGTCGGCCTGTTCATCAACACGCTGCCGGTGCGCCTGCGCATCGACGACCGCCAGAGCATCGGCAAGTTGCTCGAGCGGTTGCAGCACGACCAGGCCGACCTGCTCGAGCACCACTATGTGGGGCTCACCGACATCCAGCGGGTGGTCGGCACCGGGTCGCTGTTCGACACGCTGCTGGTGTTCGAGTCGTATCCGATGGACAAGGAAGCCATTTCGGCGGCCAGCTCCATCGACGGCATGTCGGTGACCGGTGTCGGCGTCAACGACGCCACGCACTATCCGATGACCCTGCTGGTGACCGCGGAGTCGACGATCGAGCTGACGCTCAAGTACCTGGGCAGCCGGTTCACCGAGGACGAGGTGCGCACCCTGTCCGCCAGGCTGATCCGGGTGCTCGAGGCGCTGCTCGGTGATCCGGACGCCCTGGTCGGCGACATCGACATCCTCGATGCCGGTGAACGGGCCCGCCTGCTCACCGAATCCGGCATCACGGCAACGGCTTCCGCGCCGGAGGCCACGGCCAGGGTCGGCGCGCAGACGGTCGCCAAGGTGCTCGCCGAGGTCGTCGAGGAGGATCCACAGGCGCCCGCGCTGCTCGCCGACGGTGACGAGATCGCCTACCACGTACTGGATCGACGCTCCTCGCAGCTGGCGCGGGTGCTCATCGATCGCGGTGCGGGACCGGGCGACATCGTCGCGGTGGCGCTGCCGCGCTCGCTGGACGCGGTGGTCGCGGCGTGGGCGGTGCACAAGGCCGGTGCGGCACTGTTGTTCGCGGGCGAGCTCGCGGTGGATGAACTGGCCGAGGCAGGCGCCACCTTCGGTATCGGGTCGAACCCGTTGCCGGACAGCACGATTCACTGGCTGGTGCCCGCCGACATCGAGTCCGAGCTGGCCGCCGCGGCGTCGCATCCGGTGTCCTATGCCGACCGGGTCCGCCCGCTCGGCGAAGACGATCCGGCCTTCGTCGTCGTGACCGGTGGCGGTGTGCTCTCGATCAGCCAGACCGAGGCGCTGGCACAGGCCGAACACGTGCGCGAGGACTACGAGCTCGACTACGAGTCGACCACGTACACCACGGCCGTTTCCGGCCGCGCCGCCGTGCTCGAGTTCCTGGCCGCCGCCACCGCGGGCGCCCTGTCGGTGCTGCCGACCGGCGACCCGGCCGGTGATCTCGCCGACAACGAGGTCACGCACTGGTTCGTCACCCCGGCCGAAGCCACCGAGGTGGCCGAGCCCGAGGTGCGGATCGTCATCGCCGAGTAGCGCCGGAAGCTCCGCCGGTGCAGCGCCTTCGAGGCGCCGCACCGGCGGTTCCCGGTCACGGCAGCGGTGCCCGTTTCGGGACCAGGGCGAGCAGTTCGTCCACCGACCACTGGTCGTCGACGTGCGTGCCGTGTTTGGCGGCCAGGACCTGACCATCGGGGGCGATGAGCAAATCGGCGGGCAGGCCGAGGCTGCCGCCCTCGGGCTTGGTCGGGGGAGTGGGCTGCCTGCGACGCAGGGTCGCCACCGCGGCGTGGGTCAGGCCGCGGGCGATGCCGGGCCAGCCACGCGGATCGAGTAGCGCGCGCGGGGAGGATTCCACACCGAAGTCCCGGTAGAGCTGTTTGCCGGGGTCGGCGATCAGATCGAACGGCATGCCCTCGGTGTACTTGCGTAGTTCTGTTGCGCTGGAATGGAATACGACGACCTCGCGGATGCCCGCTGCGACGATCTCGTCGTGCCTGGTGACGATCGAGCGCAGGTGCAGGTGGCAGACCGGGCAGCCCGCGAAGCGGCGGAATTGCAAGTGGATCAGGCGGTTCGGGTCGGGTAGATAGACCTGTCGATCGGCGACGGTGGTCAGCACCCGATCGGCGACGGTGGTCGGCAGGGGCATTCGAGTTCCCTTCGTAAGTATACTGTGTACGCCTACGTCAAGTATGCGCGTACCTTGTACGCTGTCAACCCATGCCCCGCCCTCGTTCCCTCACCGCCGCGGATCTGGCGACCGCCGCACTCGCGGTGCTCGACCGCGCCGGTCTGTCCGCGCTGACCATGCGTGCCGTGGCCAAGGAGCTCGGCACTGCCACCATGGCCCTGTACCGCTACGTCGCCGACCGCGAAGCGCTCGAGGTGCTGATCGTCGACCAGGTCTACGCCGCGATCGACAGCTCCCTCCCGCCCGGGGTGTCCTGGCGGGAGGGCTTGACCATCCTGCTGGAACGCAGCCGCGCGGCGGTCGCGGCGCACCCGGAAACGGTGCCGTTGGTGCTGCGTCATCGGCAATCGGCACCGAACTCGCTGCGCATGATCGAGACGATGCTGGCCGTGCTCGCCGACGGCGGTTTCGCCGGTCGAGACCGCGTGCTCGCGCAACGCACCCTCGTCGCCTTCCTTCTGGGGGCTTTGCAGAACGAGCACTACGCCGCCCTGTCCGGCCAGGGCACCGCCACCATGGCCGCCCTCGACACCGACACCTTCCCCCTGCTGACCGAGACCGCCACCGAGGCCCGCACGATCTCGAGCGACGACGAATTCCGCACCGGCCTCGACATCGTCCTACGCGGCCTGAACTACCCAGCGCACGACTGATCCCGACGCACCCGCACCCCAAGACGGCACTCCGACCCGAGCCGCCCGTTCGGCCGGACTCGGACCGAAATCGGCGGGCTGGAGATGCCCTGGCGCGACGTGGTCTGGAGGTGTTCCGATGGCGACGCCGATGCCCCATGCCGACCATTGGACGTCCGCCGACCTGGAAAACATCCCTGACGACGGACTGCGTCACGAGGTGTTGAACGGTCAGCTCGTTGTGCACGCGGCGCCGAAGCCTCGGCATCAGTGGCTGCTCGAGTGGTTGGGGCGTGCGCTGGATGCCGCCTCCCGTCTGACTGCTTTGCGCTGGAAGGTGTCGGCGTACTGATCGGGGACGACGAACCGATTCCCGATCTGATCGTCGCGACGGGACCGATCGATTTGCACGCTCGAGGAATACCTCCTGAGCAGGTGCTACTCGTTGTCGAAGGCGTCTCGAAGTCGACGACGTTTCATGACCGAATGGTGAAGCCGGTCGTCTATGCGGAAGCGGGTATTCGAAACTACTGGCGTTTCGAGCCCAAGAGTTTCAAGGGGCAGCCGGCGGGAGAGTCGTTGCCGGTGCTGTTCGCTCATGAGCTGGGGACCGCGCAGGCGTATGAGCTGACCCATCGGGTGGCCGCTGGTCGGGCGACCACCCTGCGCAGTCCGTTCGAGTTCACGATTGATCCTGGATCTCTCCTGCCCTGATCTCGTTGCCGGGGTGCGGCAAGTGGGTCAGACTGCCAGGGCCAGGAGGTCTTTGGCGTGGGTCTGGTTGACGCGGCGGGGGATGCGGTGGGGTGTGGTGACTTTCGGCATCGCGGGGGCGAATAGAGCGGTGGTGTCGATGGTTTCGGCCATGGCGCGGGCGCCGGCGTCGTTGAGGTGCATGCCGTCGCCGCTGTTGTAGTCGGGACGGATGAAGTCGGGCCGGGCGGGGTCTTCCACCGCGCGGGCGACGTCGAAGACGGAGTCGAAAACGTCTGTGGTGCGCAGCCATTGGTTGACCGCGTGGCGGGTCCGCACGGTCTCGGCGACGGGCATGCCGGGGTAGATGACCCCGGCGTAGGGGCCGATGGTGGCGGCGTGCACGGTCAGGCCCGCGGCACGGGCACGCCGGGCCAGGTCGGTGAAGCCCGCGATCAGTTCGTCTGCGGTGGCGGGCTCCTCGCCCGACATGCCGCCGAGGATGAGGTCGTTGATGCCGAAGTTGCACAGCACCGCCGCCGCGCCGGGCACGCTGAGCACGTCGCGATCGAAGCGCAGGCGTCCTGGCGTGCCGATCTCGTTGGTGAGCAGGCGGTTTCCGGCGATGCCCTGGTTCACCGCCCAGCCGCGGTCGAGCCTGCCGTTCAGCACGTCCACCGAGCGGCGGTTCGCGCTCACGGTCGTGCCGACGCCCTCGAACCAGGAATCGCCGAACGCCACGGCGACCGGTGTGCCCGCCGGGGCGGCCACGTCGACGCCGGAGACGAAGAAGCGCGCCGGATAGGTTTCCGCCGCAGCGAGATCCGGGTCGGCGGTGACGTTTCCGCTTGCGATGTAGGCGATTTCGGACGGTTGGTGCGAGAAGGTCGCGAGCCCGGTCGGCTCGGGTAGGTACAGGCTGAGCATCAGGTCGTCGCCCGCTGCGACGGCCAGTGCGACCGGGTCGCTGACGAGTTCGCCGCCGACCGGCACGACCGCCTGTTCCGCGCCGCCGAAGCGCAGTGCCGCATCGGTTTCGGTGACGATCGCGCTGCCGGAGCGGCGCAGCGCGATCCGGGCGGCGCCGATGACCAGTGCGTCGCGCCCGAAGAGGTTGGTCAGCCGAATCCGGACCTGATCGCCGCCGCCTGCCAGGTGTAGCACCTGGCGCACGGTCTCGTCGGCGAATGCCCGCGAGTCGGCGAGCTTGACCTGCTCATAGGGGCTGATGACGGCGGAACGGAAGCCGGCGACCCAGTGGGTGGTGTCAGACATCGGAACTCCAGTGATTGCTGCGAGGAATAATGCGTATGCATATTTCTACAGTGGGGTATTCCTCTTGTCAACTATCCCTGGGTCAATTACTTCCGGTAGGTTGGTGGCATGGACGCGGACCTGTTCGACGATTCCCGGCTGACCACGATGGGCCTGCTGTTCGAGGCCCACGCGGGTGTGGTGGCCAGGCTGGAGCCGACCTGGCGGGCGCACGGCTTGACCGGCATGGATCTGAATGCCCTGATGCGCCTTAGTCGTTCGCCGGGCCGACGGTTGCGCATGACTGATCTCGCCACGCAGACCGCGCTGTCCACCAGCGGCGTGACCCGGCTGGTGGATCGGCTGACCCGGTCTGGACTGGTCGAGCGGGAACTCGACCCCGGTGATCGGCGCAGCGCCTATGCCGTGCTCACCGCGGCGGGGGCGCGGCGGCTCGCGGAGGTGCTGCCGGACTATCTGCGCGCGGTCGAGCGCTGGTTGACCGGGCTGCTGACCCCGCAGCAGCTCGACGGGCTCGTTACCGCGCTGCGCATCGTGCGCGACACGGTCAACCCCGAGGCGACCGCGGGTCTGGACTGAGTTCGGCGGGGCCGGACCTAGCGAGCAGGCGGTCCAGTCCGTCGAGGATCAGGTCCAGGCCGAAGTCGAAATCTGCTATGCCCGTGTGCTTTCCATCGATTACCAATTGGGAGAGCGCGTTCATGTACGGGAACCGATCCGGCGGAATGTGTGGCAGGAACTGTGCCGCCGCTGCGGCGTATTCGTCCGGCTGGAGCGGAAAGTTGTTCTCCTGCATGGTGAAGCCGTAGATGTGGCTGTCCATCGCGTTCCAGGCGCGATCGGCGAGCTGGTACGAAAAGCCTGCGGCGCGTAGGCAACCCAGGGTGGCGTCGATGTAGCGCAGCATCGCGGGCCCGACGTTCAGGCGGGAGCCGATGAGTCCCGTGGCCCACGGATGCCGCAGCAGCACCTCGTGTGCGGAGTGTGCGCGCTCGCGCATGGCCGCCTTCCAGTCGCCGCCGATGGCGGGCGCGGCCATCTCGGCGATCACCAGGTCGGCGATGCCGTCGAGCAGGTCGTCCTTGTTGGCGACGTGGTTGTACAGCGACATCGCCTCGACCCCGAGCGGTTGGGCCAGCTTGCGCATGGACAGCGCGGCGAGGCCGTGCTCGTCCGCTGCGCGCACGGCGGCGCGCAGCACCTTTTCCCGGTTCAGTGGGGTGCGCGGTGTGTCGGTGGCGGGTGGCTTGGGCATGGACCCTCTCGGTTGACGTACTTACGGTGTAAGCGTACCGTCCGAGGGGAGTGACTTACGCTGTAAGTCTCCGCGTAGCGAGGAAATCCGATGCCCGAGATCGAGGACACCACCGTGACCGCCGCCGAGATGACGGCGGTGGTGGCACCGTGTTACGGCACCGGTGCGGTGCTGCGGGCCGAGCGGGTCGCCCGGCCGAACCCGCGCGCTGGCGAGGTGTTGGTCCGGGTTCGTGCGGCGGCGGTGTGCCGGGGTGACGCGCACCTGCTCACCGGCACGCCCTACCTGCTGCGCCTGGGCTTCGGCCTGCGTCGGCCCAAGGACCCGGTCATCGGGCACGATCTGGCAGGCGAGGTGGTCGCGGTCGGCGCGGATGTCACCGGATTCCGGCCGGGCGACCGGGTTTTCGGGGAGGTCGGTGCGGGTGCCTTCGCCGAGTACGCCTGTGTCTCCACCGAGCGGTTGGCGCTCGCTCCGGCCGGGGTGCCCCTCGAAGAGCTTGCGGCCGTGCCTGATTCGGGCATGACCGCGTTGCAGGGCCTGCGCGACGCGGGGCGGCTGCGCGCGGGTCAGCGGGTGCTGATCAACGGCGCCTCTGGCGGTGTCGGCACGTTCGCGATCCAACTCGCCAAGGCGCTCGGCGCCGAGGTGACCGCGGTGTGCAGCACCCGCCATGTCGCCGCCGTGCGAGAACTCGGCGCAGATCACGTGATCGACTACACCGCAGCGGATTTCACGACCGGCGCGGCGCGCTATGACGTGCTGCTCGACCTGGTCGGCAATCGCACGCTGCGGGACTGTCGTCGAGTGCTCGCCCCGAGGGGAGTGTTCGTCGCGTCCGCGGGTGCGCCGGGCGGGAATTGGGCGGGCCCGCTCGTCTGGATGGGAAAGATGATGCCGGCCAACCTGTTCGTGCGCCAGCGGATCGCGGTGCATCTCGTGCGCCCGCGGCGAGCCGACCTCGAATACCTCGCCGAGCTCGTCGCCGCGGGTAAGGTGCGTCCCCTGATCGAGCGGCGGCATCCGCTGGCGCAGGCCGGCGTCGCACTCGACCACATCATCGCCGGACACGCCCAGGGCAAGACGGTGCTCGTGGTCTGAGCCGGAGAGCTCAGTCGACGGACTCCCGCAGGCGCTGAGCCAAGGTGTGGATGTGGTCGATCAACTCCCGCGGTTCGTGCACCCGCATGGGGAAGCCGAAACTCGCCAGGTAGATCGCCATTTCGTCGAGTGAGTTGGCGCCGACGCGCAGCGTGCACGAGTCGGCGTCGACGGCTTCGAGCAGGCCGACGGTCGGGGCGATGCGCTCGGCCGCCACCTCGGCGGACACCCCGAGGGTGACCCGCGCGGCATAGCGGTACGGCGAATTCGTCACGCCCTGCGTCAGATAGCCGGACAGATCCGCGTCGGGCGCCTCGCGCGGGGTGAACCGCGGGCCGGTCGGGATGCGGGGCTGGAGCCGGTCGACGCGGTAGGTGCGCCAGTCGGCGCGGTCGACGTCCCAGCCGATCAGATACCAGCGACGGCCGGTGTGCGCCAGGCGATGTGGCTCGGTGGTGCGCAGCGATGTCGCGCCGTCGTGGCTTCGATAGTCGAACCGGAGCCGGTGGTTGTCCCTGATCGCGCCAGCGATCGCGGTGAGCGTGTCCGGGTCGACGGTCGGCCCGCCCGCGGCCACCGTGACGGTGACCGATTGCAGCAGGCTCACCCGATGCCGCAGCCGCGCCGGCAGCACCTTTTCGAGCTTGGTCAACGCCCGCAACGAGCTGTCCTCGATGCCGGTGATGGTGCCGCCCGCCGCGGTGCGCAACCCGATCGCGACGGCCACCGCCTCCTCGTCGTCCAGCAGCAGCGGCGGCAGCTTCGCGCCCGCGCCGAGCCGATATCCGGCGACCCCGGCCGTGGCGTTCACGGGATAGCCCAGGTGGCGCAGCTTGTCGATGTCGCGCCGGACGGTGCGCACGTCGACCTCGAGGCGTTCGGCCAGCTCGGTGCCGGTCCAGTCGCGCGGCGTCTGCAGCAGGGAGAGCAGCCGGAGCAGGCGGGCGGAGGTTTCCAACATGAAGACAAGTATGCGGGAAACCTAGGGCCATAACTGTCCTAGCCGCGTCATACCCTCTGTTCATGAGCAACGAGATCACCGAATTCCGCATCGATATCCCGCAGCAGCAGCTCGACGACCTGCGCGCTCGGCTCGACAGCGCGCGCCTGCCCGCCCCGCTGCCCGGCGACGGCTGGGACACCGGCGTGCCGACCGGCTGGCTGCGCGGACTGGTGGACTACTGGCGCACCGGTTACGACTGGCGTGCGGCGGAGGCACGGCTCAACTCGTATCCGCAGTACCTGACCGAGATCGACGGGCAGACCATCCATTTCCTGCACGTGCGCTCGCCAGAGGCGCACGCGCTGCCGCTGCTGCTGACGCACGGCTGGCCGGGCTCGGTGGTGGAATTCCTCGATGTGATCGGGCCGCTGTCGGACCCGCGTGCGCACGGTGGCGACCCGAAAGACGCGTTCCACCTGGTGATTCCGTCACTGCCCGGCTTCGGCTTCTCGGGTCCGGTAAGCACGGCGGGCTGGACCGTCGAACGGATCGCCGGGGCGTGGGCCGAGCTGATGCGCAGGCTCGGCTACGAACGCTACGGCGTGCAGGGCGGCGATATCGGCGCGGCGGTGAGCCCCGAGGTCGGCCGGGTCGCACCGGAAAACGTTGCGGGCGTGCACGTCAACGGTGGTCCGGGGCCGATGCTGCCGCTGCCGCTCGCCCCAGCGGAGCTGGCGAGCCTGAGTGAGATCGAGCGGGATCGGGTCCGCCGGATCGAGGCGTTCATGCGGGAGGAGTTCGGTTACATCGCGGTGCAGTCCACCCGGCCGCAGACGCTGGCCTACGGGCTGGTCGATTCGCCGGTGGGCCAGCTGGCCTGGATCATGGACAAGTTCCGTGAGTGGACGCATCCGCGCGACATCGATCCGGACCGGATCATCGATCGGGATCGGTTGCTGACCAACGTGATGCTGTACTGGCTCAACGGCGCCGCGGGCTCGGCGGCCTACGTGGGTTACGCGCAGGAGGGCGGTTGGGGCGCGTCGAAGAAGAGTTCCGGCGTGCCGACCGCGGCGCTGGTCTTCGCCCACGACATCGGCATTCGGAAATACGCCGAGACCGAGCACAACATCACCCGCTGGCACGATCTCGACCGCGGCGGGCACTTCGCGGCGCTGGAGGAACCCGTGCTGCTCACCACCGACATTCGGGAGTTTTTCCGCGACCTGCGCTGAAATCCGAAGTCCGTGGGCCTGTTCCGGCATGTCGCCGCCGTGGCGGGCCCACAATCGTGGGAGCAGGACCATCGGTGAGGGACGGCATGGACAAACCGAGACCGCTGAGCCAGGAGTATCGCGAGGACTTCTGGCGTCGCTGCGGATGGGCACCCGAACTGCCGGAGCGCGAACGCGTGGCGATCGAGCACCGGTGGGACGACGAATCGATCGAGTTGGCAGAGCTTTTCGGCTGGTAGCCCGCGAGCGCGGGGTGTTGCACCGCTCGCAGGCGTTCAGTGGGTGGGCGGCGCGATCCGCCAATGCCGCTGCAGCGCACCGGCGATCTCCGGCAGGATGGTGATAGGCACGCTCTTGCTGCGCAGCAGGGCGCGAATCTCGTTGACCTGCTCCCGTTTACGCAGATCGTAGGCGCCCGATACCGGGCCGAGCACCGGCGGCATCGCCAGCAGCACCAACTCGCCGTGGCGCTCGTCGCCGTCGGTCAGGTCCAGCGCCAGCGACCACCGCGCGTGGTCGTCGAGGGCGAAGCGACCGGCGACCACCCGGTCCCAGTCGATGCTGGACGACGCCCACGGCGTGCGCAGATAGATCGTGCGCTCGGTGAGCACGACGGCGTCCCTGGTGAACAGCACGACGAGCAGCGCGACCCCGGCGACCGCGCCGATCAGCAGCCCGGTGACCACCCGGTCGAGGCCGAACAGCGCGACCACCGCCGCGCAGAGTCCGGCGGTCACCAGGAGGCCGAGCGCGCTGTAGAGCGCCACCCGCTGTGTGGGCACAACGCCCGCCCGCACCGTCGTCATCGCTCACCTACCTGTGTCCGGCCCTGCTGCGGCACACGCTACCGTCCCGCCCGCGAGCCGGCCGCTCAGGATTCGAGCGCGACCGCGGCCTCCGCGGTGTACACCAGGAAGGTCAGGCTCTGCTGGAAGTACAGCTGCACCGACTCGGCGTCGTGGGACAGATAGCCGATGGACAGATCCTGGCCGAGCCGCAGGTCGTAGTCGCCGCCGCGGGTGGTGAGCACGAACGCGCCGTCGATGGCGGGCGCCCAGATGATCTCGCCGTCCGGGATGAGGCGCTCGATGTGGGTGCGGATCGGATGACCGTGGTCGGAGGTCTCGCTGACCGCCGTGAACAGGTCCGCACTCAACAGCACCGAGTACGGTCCGTCGACGCCGGCCAGGCGCAGCGCGCTCAACGCGAGCGCCACCGACTCCGGCACCTGCCGCGGATCGCTGGGCAGCGCGATGGCCTGGTTGGTCGAACTGGCGCGGATGCCGGTGATGTTCGCGGCCGGGTACCCCTCGAAGATGGCCCGGTCCTCGGCGAACGCGATCTTCTGCGCGGCGTCCTTCACCGCGTCCAGATCGGTGTCCTTGGCGCCGCGTTCGACGTTGTCGAGTTCCTCGCGGGACAACCGGAACGGCACTCGCAGCTCGACCAGCGGCGCGACCACGCGCTGGCGGGCGAGCACGCCGTCGGCGGGCGCCGCGATCGAGGTGGTGTGCCCGGTGCCGACGGCCGCGTAATCCAGGCCGTGCGGGCCGGACACATCCACGACGCGGCGGCCCGCGATGTGGCGTTTGAAGGTGCGCGTCGCCTCTTCCTCGATCGCCGACCAAGCCTCGTCGGTGATCGGCGCGAGTTCGCGATGGAGGTTGTTCATGACCTGCTCCTTTTCAACGTGCCGATACCGAGTGAGCCGGCGCCGATGTCGTTGGGCCGCACCTGTTCCGCTGCTGCGGTGTCGTCCGGCGGTGGGGGAAGTTCTTCGAGGAAATCGGCGGTCGGCGCGAAGAACGAGGTGCCGGTGACCGCGATGGAGAAATCGAGGATGCGGTCGTAGGCCGCCTCCTCGGTGCCGACGAACATGCGCGTCAGCATCAGCTCGGTGACGCTGGGCGTTGCCGCGTAGGCGATGTAGTAGGTGCCGAACTCGCCGTCCTTGACGCTGCCGAAAGGCATGTTGGCGCGCAGGATCTCGCGTTCGGTGCCGTCGGCGTCCACGATGGTGTTCACCGCGACGTGCGAGTCCGCGGGCTTGTCGGCGTCGGAGAGTTCGAAGTCGTCCAGCTTGGTGCGGCCGATGATCTTTTCCTGCTGCTCGACCGTCAACGCCCGCCAGTCCGCCAGCGGATGCAGATACTTCTGCACGATGACGTAACTGCCGCCGCGGAATTCGGGGTCCTCGTCGCCGACCAGTGCGGCCGTGTAGGCCGAGTGCCCCTCGGGATTCTCGGTGCCGTCCACGAATCCGAGCAGGTCGCGCTGCTCGAAATAGCGGAAGCCGATGGTCTCGTCCACGATGGTGGCCGCGCCCGCCAGCCGGTCGCCGATCGCCATGGCGAGCTCGAAGCAGGCGTCCTGATTCTGCGCCCGAATATGGAACAGCAGATCACCGGGCGTCGCGGGGGCCTGGTGGTGGGCGCCGACGAACCCGGGGAACTCGTGCAGTTCGGCGGGCTTGGGGCCGGCGAAGAGCCGATCCCATGCGGCGGAGCCGATCGCGGTGACGCAGCTGAGTCCCGCTCCGGGAATGCGGAATCCGACCGAGCGGCGCAGTCCGGCGATATCGGCGAGCGTGTCCCGCACGACCGCCTCGCCACCCTCGTCGATGGTGGCCACGAGGAAGATCGCGGCCGGTGTGAGCGGTTCAAGAATGGACTGCGGCTCGCTCATAGCCAAGAGCCTAATGCCCGTACCGTGACCACCGATCATGCGGCACGGGCTTGCCGGGCAACTACTTGGCGACCGTCAGCAGGAAGGCGACATCGTCGACGGCTTTGACGCTGTGCCTGGCCTTGGGCACCACCAGCAGGTCACCGGTGGAGCCCTTCCATTCGTTGGCACCGCTGATCAGGGTCAGGGTGCCGCTGAGCACGAGCAGGGTGGCCTCGCCCGCGTTGTCGTGCTCGGCCAGGCTCTGACCCGCGCTGAGGCCGACCACGGTCTGGCGCAGTGTGTTCGCGTGACCGCCGTAGATCGTCTGCGAACTGCGCCCGCTCGTGGCGGTGCTGGCCAACTTGAGTTGTTGTCGAGCAACCGCAGTCAGCGATTTCTTGTCCATGGACCGCCTTTCGCAATGACAGCAGCCGGTGCGAGGGCTGGTCGCATCGGCTCGGGGGCTCGGGCGGACTGGGCCCGGGCGCCACTTAACTGGAGTATGCCCGACCACGCAGGGTCTCGTGCCTGGTTTGCGTGGTGGCGGCGTTCTGTGATCGAACGGTGTCGTGTGCCCGCCGCCGGTGCTGCCGATCGTTGCCGATCAGTCTGTGGACCTGCGGATATAGCGGCGGATTCGATAGTCGACACCCGAGGTGGAGCGCTGCCACGGCGAGGTGTCGGCGTCCTTCCACTCGGGGCCGATGGTGGGCGCGTAGGCATCGCCGGCGACCGCGGTGTCGACCTCGGTGACGAGCAGGTCGGTGGCGAAAGCCATGGCGGCGCGATAGATCTCGCCGCCACCGGCGATCCACACGGTGTCCTGCCCGCTGAGCGCCAGCGCCTCGGGCAGCGAGCCCGCGCGTTCGGCGCCCGCGGCGCTCCACTCGGGCTGCCTGGTCACCACGATGTTGCGGCGCCCGACCAGCGGCCGGAAGCGGGGCGGCAGCGAGTCCCAGGTCCGCCTGCCCATGATCACCGGATGGCCCATGGTGACGGCCTTGAAGTTCGCCATGTCCTCGGGCACTCGCCAGGGAATGGTGTTCTCGGCGCCGATCACGCCATCGGGTGTCTGCGCCCAGATCAACCCGATCGTGCGGGCGCGGCTGCCGTGCCTGCGCAGGCGCGCGTGCTCGTTCACACCGCGACCGGCGCCTTGATCGCCGGATGATGCTGATAGCCGACCACTTCCACGTCCTCGTAGGCGTAGTCGAACAGCGTCGGCGCGGGCCGCAGCCGCAGGGTCGGGAACGGGTACGGCTCCCTGGACAGCTGCTCGCCGACCTGGTCGAGATGGTTGTCGTAGATGTGGCAGTCGCCGCCAGTCCAGATGAAGTCGCCGGGCTCGAGTTCGCTCTGCTGGGCCACCATGTGGGTGAGCAGCGCGTAGCTGGCGATATTGAACGGCACGCCGAGGAACAGGTCTGCACTGCGCTGATACAGCTGGCAGGACAGCCGCCCGTCGGCCACGTAGAACTGGAAGAAGGCGTGGCAGGGGGCCAGCGCCATCTTGTCCAACTCCGCGACGTTCCAGGCCGACACCAGCATGCGCCGGGAGTCCGGGTTGGTCCGCAGTGTCCGCAGGACCTCGGAGAGCTGATCGACGTGGGTACCGTCCGGCGTCGGCCACGACCGCCACTGAACGCCGTAGACCGGGCCCAGTTCGCCCTGGGCGTCGGCCCATTCGTCCCAGATGGTGACGCCGTGCTCCCGCAACCAGCTCACGTTGGAATCGCCGCGCAGGAACCACAGCAACTCGTAGACGATCGACTTCAGATGCACCTTTTTGGTGGTGATCAGCGGGAAGCCCTGCGAAAGGTCATAGCGCAGCTGGTGACCGAAGATGCTGCGCGTTCCGGTGCCGGTGCGGTCGGCCTTGTTCGTGCCGGATGCGAGCACCAGTCGGAGCAGGTCCTCGTACTGGGTATCGGTCGTCGCCACGCCTGCCGACTCTAGTCTTTGTCGTGTTTGGCAAGCTCGGCGCATGCAGAAGCTCTCGGTGATCGGCATCGGTGCGGGCGATCCCGACCAGGTGACGATGCAGGCGGTCAAGGCGCTGCGGCAGGTGGACGTGTTCTTCGTAATCGGCAAGGGCGCCGAGAAACAGGAGCTGGTCGACGTGCGCACCGCGATTCTGGCCGAACACGCCGAACGGCCGTACCGGATCGTGGAGATCGCCGATCCGCCGCGCGACCGCGCGCCCGCCGACTATCGGGGCGTGGTCGAGGACTGGCACGAGCGCAGGGCCGCGCTGCTGGAGGCGGCCTTCGTCGTGGCCGACGGGGTCGGCGGCATCCTGGTGTGGGGTGATCCGTCGCTCTACGACAGCACGTTGCGGATGATCGAACGGGTGCTCGCCCGCGGTGCCGTGCGGTTCGACTACGAGGTGATTCCCGGTGTCACCAGCGTGCAGGCGCTGGCCGCGCGGCATCGCATGGTGCTGCACGGGATCGGTGAGCCGGTGCGCATCACGACGGGCAGGCGGCTGCGTGAGGAGGGACTGGCCGATGCCGCGGTGGTGATGCTCGACGGCGACTGCTCGTTCACCGAGGTGCCCGGCACCGATGTGCACATCTGGTGGGGCGCCTACCTCGGGATGCCGGACGAGACGTTGATCGCGGGCCCGCTGCGGGAGGTCGAACAGCGGATCGTCGAGCGCAGGGCCCGGTTGCGTGCGGAAAAGGGTTGGATCATGGACGTCTACCTGTTGCGTCGCGGTTGACCGGCGCGCTCGACCGGCCTGCTGATGTCGGTGCCCGCCGGTAGCCTTGGCATGTGCCCGAACTACCTGAAGTGGAGGCGTTGGCGCAGTTCCTGCGGGAACATGCGGTCGGCGCCGTGGTGGGGCGTGTTGATGTCGCGGCCTTGAGCGCCGTGAAGACCTACGATCCGCCGGTGACCGCACTGTCCGGCCGCGATGTCACCGGTGCGGGGCGCTGGGGGAAGTTCCTCGGCATGGACTGCGGCGGGCTGTGGTTGATCACGCACCTGTCCCGCGGCGGCTGGCTGCGTTGGATCGACGAACCGAGCCAGACGCCGCCGAAGCCGGGTGGCAAGAGCCCGCTGGCGTTGCGCGTGCACTTCTTCACCCCGGAGGGCGCGACGCCCGCGATCGACCTCACCGAGGCGGGCACCAAGAAGCGCCTCGCGGTGTACCTCGTCGACGACCCGAAGCTGGTCCCCGGCATCGCCCGGCTCGGACCCGACGCGCTCGAGGTGACCGAGCAGGAGTTCGCCGAGATCTTGCGCGGCGCCGCGCAGCGGATCAAGACCGCGATCGTCGACCAGACCCTGATCGCGGGCATCGGCAACGCCTACTCCGACGAGATCCTGCACACCGCGCGGATCTCGCCGTTCGCCAACACCAAAACCCTTGCGGCGGACAAGGTCGCCGAACTGTACGCGGCGATGCGCGCCGTGCTGACCGACGCGGTGCAGCGCTCGGTCGGCCAGGACGCCGCCCGGCTCAAGGGCGAGAAGCGTTCCGGCATGCGGGTACACGCCAGAACCGGTCTGCCGTGCCCGGTCTGCGGTGACACCGTCCGCGAGGTGTCCTACGCGGAGCGGTCCTTCCAGTATTGCCCGACCTGCCAGACCGGCGGCAAGATCCTGGCCGACCGCAGGATGTCGCGGCTGCTCAAGTAGCCTGCTCGTGCAGGGTGGGAATTCGGATGTCTTGCCAGGCAAGGCGTTTGGCTTTGTCTGGGTCGTGCTCCAGGTGTGTGGGGCAGTCGATGATCAGCGTGGTGCGGCGGTCCTCGGTGTAGGGCGGCCAGGACGGCAGCGGTGCGCCGGTGCGCGCGAAGGCCAGCCAGTTGTCCTGGAACTGGCGCGTCACGGCCTGCAGTCCGCGCCGCCCGCCCGCCGCGGTGAAGGCGAAGCCGAATGAGGCGTCGCCGCCACCGAAGACCGGGACGAGATCGGTGGCGTGCGAGGCGCCGAGGCCGATGAGGCGCAGCGCGCGCGGGGCGAAGTCGTAGCGGTAGGCGTAGGTGGGCGCGTACCTGCTGTGCCCCGCCATCACGCGGACCGACGGCCGCCAGAAGACGAAATCACCGCCCGCGCGCACCGCGGCCCGCGCGCCCGGATAGCCGGGATAGGCGGCGGCGATGCGGGATTCGGCGGCGGCGGAGCCGACCGCGGCCCGTAGTCGCCGCGGCGTGGTCGGCAGCGAGTCGGCGAACTTGGCGAACAGGGTGCCCTCGTCCCGGTTGGTGCCGATGATCAGCGGCACCCGGTGCGCGTTGCCGTCGATGATCGCCTCGATCGGCGCCTGCGGTAGGAACTCGCCGTCCACCACCGGCGCGACCGGGAACAGACCGCGATGCTCGCGCACTACCCGGCCGCCGGTGCGATCGACAGCGCGCCGGATCGCGTTGGCGCTCGCGGTGCGCAGGGTCTCTGCGGCGTTCTGCGGTGTGGCGCCGAGTTCGGTGACGCACCGGCGCGCGAAGACGCGGGCAGCCTCGGCGGTCATCGCCCAATCCGCCGGCGGGCTCTGCGAAATAGCTTGGTGGAAGAGCCCTTTCGCGGCCGGAGTGGCGAGCAGGCTCAAGACCGCGTGTGCGCCTGCGGATTCGCCGAAGATCGTCACGTTGTCCGGGTCGCCGCCGAAGGCCGCGATGTTGGTTCGTACCCAGCGCAGCGCGGCGACCTGATCGCGCAGGCCCAGGTTCGACTCGAAAGTGTGCTCCGGCGTGCTGAATTCACCGAAATCCAGGTAGCCGAACGCGCCGAGCCGATAGTTCAACGACACCATGACCACGTCGCCGCGCAATGCCAGCCGGGCGCCGGAATACAGTCCGAGCGCCGAGGTGCCGATGAGATAGCCGCCGCCGTGGATGAAGACGAGCACCGGGCGCGGCGTGGTCGACGCGGTGGCGGGCACCGTGACGTTCAACGTCAGCGCGTCCTCGTCGGTGGCCTGGAAGTGCCGTGGTCCGATCCGCGCGCCTGCGCGGTGCTGCATTGCGGCGAACCCGAATTCGGTGCACTCGCGCACCCCGGTCCACGGGGTCACCGGTTGCGGGGCGCGAAAACGCAACTCGCCCACCGGAGGGGCCGCGTAGGGGAGGGACCGCCAGCGTAAAACGCGGCGGCCACGACGACCGCGGACTACTCCGTCGGCGGTCCGGATATCTGTCGATGCCACCATCCACCGATGCTAGCTACGAGCGGCGGGCCTCCAACAGACGTAACCAGAACTCGCTCACCGCGGGGAATGCGGGTACCGCGTGCCACAGGGTTGCCAGGGGCACCTTGCCGACCACCGCGATGGTGGCCGCGTGCAGCTGCTCGCCCATCTCCGGTCCGACGAAGGTGGCGCCGAGCAGCGTGTCCGAGGCGGCGTCGAGGACCAGCTTGGCGTGGCCCGCGAAGTCGTTGCGCGCCAACGAGGATCCGGCCACGGCGATATCCAGTTCGACCGTTTCCACCGCGTGGCCCGCGGCGCGCGCGGCCGCCTCGGTGAGTCCCACCGAGGCCACCTCCGGCGCGGTGAATACCACCTGGGGGACCTGCGCGTGATCGGCGCTCGCGGTGTACCGCGCGGCGGTGAGCGGGCGGCCCTCGGCCCTGGCCGCGATCACCTCGCCACACACCCTGGCCTGGTACTTGCCCATGTGGGTGAGCGCGGCGCGATGGTTCAGGTCGCCCACGCAGTACAGCCAGTTGCCGTCCACGCCGCGCGCGGTCAGCTGGTCGTCGACCTCGACATAGCCGTCCGGCAGGCCGACCGAGTCCAGCCCGAGCCCCGCCGTGGCGGGTGCGCGTCCCGCGGCGACGATGATCTCGTCGACCTCGAGTTCGGCATCCCCTTGCGGCCCGTGTAGTCCCACAGTGACCGGACCGCCGTGGATCCGGCCCTCGCCGGTGTCCTTCTCGTCGGGACGCCGCACGTGCGTCGGAACCGTGTGCGGTAGGACGCGCACGCCGCGCTTCGTGAGCTCCGCGACGACGCGTTCGCCCGCGAAGGGTTCGGCCGAGGCCAGCACGCCGCCGCCGCGCACGATCAGGCTGACCTGCGCGCCGAGCGCGGCGAGCCAGGTCGCTGCCTCACAGGCGACGACCCCGCCGCCGATGATGGCCACCCGGTCGGGGACCTCGTGCAGGTTGGTGGCGTCGCGGGAGATCCACGGCAGTGCCTCGCGCAAGCCGGGGACATCGGGCACGTGCGCGGTGGTACCGGTCGCGAGCACCACCGCGTGCCGCGCGGTCAGCACTCGGCCGTCGACCTCGACCCGGCGCTGGCCCGCGAGGCGTCCGGTGCCGCGCACCACGTCGATCCGGTTGTCCTCGGCCCACTTCACCTGGGAGGTGTCGTCGTGCCCGGCGAACGAATCGCGGCGGCGCAGCACGGCCGCGACGTCGAGGCCGGTGGCGGTGATCCCGTCCATCGCCCGCGCGGCGTCGAGCACGTGGCCCGGCCGCAGCAGCGCCTTGCTGGGCACGCAGGCCCAGTAGGAACATTCGCCGCCGACGAGTTCGCGTTCCACGATCGCGGCGGTGCGCGCACTGCCCGCGATCGCGTAGGCGGCGGCGTTCTCACCCGCCGGTCCGCCCCCGATCACGATTACGTCGTATTCGCTCGCTTCGCTCGACATCGTCGCGGCTACTGCAGGTAGCCCTCGACCTGTGCGGGGGAACTCGGTTCGGCGCCGTCCGGGGACACGCCCTGGTCGATCCGCGCCCTGCGCTGCCGCAACAGGTCCCACGCCTGGTCCAGCATCACCTCGAGCTCGGCGAGCTGCCTGCGTTCGGTCTTGGGGTCGAGCTCACCCTTGGTGGCCTGCGCGCGGAGCTTGTGCTCCTGCTCGACCAGCGCCTTGATCCGTGCCAGAACGTCCTGTTCGGTCATGCCGACCATGCTACGACCGCGCGAGGCAGTCGGCGGCGATCCGGACGCCCGCGGCCAGCTCGGGCATAGGCAGCGCGGTGTAGCCGAGCGCGACACCGAAGTGTCGTCGCGGGCCGAGGTGGTAGCGGGCCAATCCGTCCAGCGCGACGCCCTGCGCGCGAGCCAGCGCGACGCCGCGCTCCTCCGCCTCGGCCGAAGCCAGCGGCACCACCACGTGCGTGCCCGCGGCGTCGCCGAGGATGTCGAGCCCGCGGTTGCTCAGCTCGGCCACCACCAGCGCCCGTCGCGGCGGTAGTTCGCGGCGCAGCCTGCGCAGGTGCCTGGCCAGATCGCCCTGCGCGGCCAGCGAAACGAACACCTGCTGGCCCGCCGGGCTCGGGCAGGTCCCGGTGCGATCGCGGTGCGCGAGCACCGCGGCGGCGATCGCGGGCGCGGCGACCAGCCAGCCGACGCCTAGGCTCGGCGCGAGGATCTTGCTCGTGGTGCCGAGGTGCACCACGACGTCGGGCGCCATCGCCGCCAGCAGTGGCAAAGGTGCGGTGTCGTAACGCAATTCGCCGTCGTAGTCGTCTTCGATGATCAGCAGGCCGTGCCGCCTGGCATGCTCGACGAGCGCGACGCGGCGGGCCGCAGGCATGCGTGGACCCAGCGGAAACTGGTGCGCCGGAGTGCAATACACCGCCTTGATGTGTCGTGGCAGCAAATCCACCCGCAGCCCGTGCGCATCGACCGGAACCGGTAGCACGGTGACCCCCGCCGCCGCGAAAGCGCCTGCGGCGCGGTGATACCCGGGATCCTCGAGTGCCACCGCGTCACCCGGTCGCAGCAGTGCGGCGGCGAGTTCGCCCACCGCGGCGCTGGTTCCGGCCGTGGCGAGCAACGTGGTGTCGCTGCCCGCGCCGAGACCGCGGTGGCGCAGCAGATGTTCGACGATCGCCGCGCGGTACTGCGGCTCACCTCCGCGATCCCGGCGCGTCAGCGGCGACAGGTCCGCCGCGCCGCGCCAGGCCCGCCGCCACGCCGCACGGTCGATGGTTTCCACACACGGCGCGCCGGGTTCCAGGTCGAGCAGTTCCGGGTCGGTGTCGGCCGTGCCCGCGGCGAGCGGGCGTACGGGTGCGGCCGGGGGCGTGGTGGTCAGGTAGGTGCCGGAACCGCGCTTGCCGTCGATCCAGCCCTCGGCGTGCAGTTGGTCGTAGGCGGCGGCCACCACGGTGCGGCTCACCCCGAGCCGGATCGCGAGCGATCGCGAGGACGGCAGCCGGTCGCCGCCGCGCAGCAGGCCGTTGGTCGCCGCGGCGCGCAACCCGGCGGCGACCTGGACCGACAGCGGTGCGGGCCGCGCGCGGTCGAGTTCGAGGGGGAGATCGTCGAGCACGGGTGACTCCAAAGTGGACTGCGCAAATTTCGTAGAATTGGCACTTTGATAATGCCACTGCGCGCCCGATCCTGATCATATGACCCGCTCAGCCGATGTTCGCACCCCGCTCTCGCCCACCCCGCGCAGTACCGTGACGCGCTCGAAGGAGCGGGCGCGCGGCGATCGGGCCGAACTCGACGCGGTGCTCGACGCCGGTCTGGTCTGCCATCTCGGCGTGCTGCTCGGCGGCGCGCCGGTGGTGCTGCCCACCATCTACGGACGCGCGGGCGACACCCTCTACCTGCACGGCTCCACCGGTGCGGGCAATTTGCGCGCGGCCTTGGCCGGGCCCGTGTCGGTCGCCGTCACCCTGGTCGACGGGATCGTCTACGCCCGTTCGGCGATGCACTTCTCGATGAACTACCGCTCGGCGGTGGTGCACGGCCGCGCGGTGGAGATCACCGATCCGGCGCGGCGGGTGCGCGCGCTCGAGGTGATCACCGAGCACGCCGCACCGGGCGCCTGGTCGCGCGTGCGGCCGCCGAGCAAGAAGGAACTGGCCGCCACCATGGTGCTCGCCCTCGATCTCACCGAAGCCTCGGTGAAGGTCAGGTCGGGCGGGCCCAACGACGATCCAGCCGACGTCGAAGCCGGCGGTGTGTGGGCCGGCGTGCTGCCGGTGCGCCAGGTCTGGGATACCCCGATCGGCTCGGCCGACCTGGATCCCGGCATCGAGGTGCCCGCGGATGTGCGCGAACGGGCCGACCGCCCGCTGACGCCCATACGCGCGAATGTCGTCCTATGACCTGAGTCATTGTTCGGGCGACGGGATAGCCGAGCGATATTTGTGCATCGGACGGGATGCCACCTTGTTCGCATGCACTAACTGAGTTGGTTACCTTGCAGCTATTGTGCGAAAGGGTTTGTCTGTGCAAACAATGTGCAGGTGACTCCTCGCACCGATGCCACCGCGCTGGACGACCTGTCGAGATACATCCGGTCGGCGTTGCCCGAAGTGACTCGTGACCTCCTGACCGAGGTCCTCAACGCGGTGCCCTACTACCGGGCGTTGCCCGCCGACTCCATGGACGACCTGCCGCAGGCCGCGGAGGCCAACCTGCGCCTGTTCCTACGGTCGCTGTCGGATCGCCGTCCGCCGGACAAGGAGGAGCTCTCCGAGCTGATCGACATCGCGGTGCGCCGGGCCAGGGCCGGGATCCCTTTGGACACGGTGCTTTCGGTGTATCACCACGCCGCGATCGCGGCGTGGAACTCGGTCGCCGCCGCGGCGACCGCGCCCGCGCAGCGTGATCAGTTGCTGGCCGCGGTGCCGTACCTGCTCGGCTATCTCGGTGCCGTCACGCCGGGCGTGGCTAGCGCGTACCTGCGCGAGCGCCAAGACCTGCACTGGGAGCAGCGGGAAGCCAAGCGCGCGGTGGCGCAGGCGCTGGTGCACGGCACACCCGCCGACCTGCTGGCCGAGCGGTTCGGCATCTCGCTCGACGGCGGCTTCCGCGTGCTGGTCTTCCGGCTGGCCGAGTCCGATGCGGCGGGCGGGAACCGGCCGGTGCTGCGCATCGTGCAAGCGGAGATCGACGCGGTGTCCGACCGGGCGCTGAGCACCGTCGAGCGTGGCGGCGGGGTCTTGCTGGTGCCCGGCCTGGACGGCGAGGCCGAGGCGGCGCTGGACACCTTCGTCAGCCGGGTCGCACAGGGTGCGGGCGTGCGCACGGTGGCGGGCTTCGCGATCGCCGCCGATGTCGCGGAGATTCCGGCGGCGGTCGAGGAGGCCGGTGAGATCGCCAGGCTCGCTTACCAACTGCGGCGTCCGAGCGCGGTGTACCGGATGGCCGACCTGGCGTTGCAGTATCAGCTCGCCCGGCCGGGGCCCGCGCGGACCTGGCTGCTCACGCTGCTGGCCCCGCTGCGCGACCAGGCCCACCTGCTCGACGCGTTACGCGCGCTGATCGACAACGACTACAACCGCCAGCAGGCCGCGGCCGCCCTTGTCGTGCACCGCAATACGCTCAACTACCGGCTCAACCGGATCGCCGCGGTCACCGGCTACGACCCCAACCGGCCCGATCACGCACAGCTGTTCGCCGCCGCGCTCACCGCGCACGACATCGACGCGACGGAATGAGCGCCGATCACCACGTCCGCACGGGCAACGCGACGTGCGCGGCGGTCCGCAGCACCGAATCGGCCAGGGCGCCGTCGGATTCGATCAGCGCCGGGTCGAGCCCGACCAGCGCGACGACGTAGTCGTCGGCGATGCGGCACAGATAGCCGGACAGGCGGGTCCGCGGCAGCCGCGCGGTGTCGAGGCCGGGGTGGATGGCGCGTGCGGCGACACCGGCGCAGCGATGCGTGCCGAGCGCACGGAGCGTGGCGGGCAGCGTTCCGATGTTGGAGCACAAGATGTCTCGCTCTCCGGCGCCCTTGGACAGCGCGTACGCCCAGCGATCGGGGACGACCTGGAGCAGCTCCTCGGGCATGCCGCCCGGACTGGACATTCGGTGTTCGTAGGCGGCGCGGGCGTGCGCGCGGATCGATGCGGGCGTGTCCGCGCGCCGCACGGTGATCGCGGTCATGGCCAGGTCGTTGTCCACCCGTGGCTCGGCGCGGGTGTCGACCGGCAAGCTCGCCTCCAGGTTCGGCTCCGGAAAACCACTGTCCCACAGTGTGTTCGCGACCAACCAGATGAACAGACTGTTGGCGGTGCCGCCGTGCGCCAGCGCCGCGCGATCCCAATCGGCCGCCGCGCACTGCAGGATCGCGCCGTGGCAGGCGGCGCCCCCCATGGGTGCGGCGGTCCGCGCGGGTGCGGCGACCGGGCGCGCGGGAATGCCGTGCCGCAACGCGCGTGCGGTGCCGCGCAGGACGGTGGACCACTGCTCACGGGCATCGGCCCAGTCCGATCCCGGCGCCGGTACTTCGGCGGGCAACGCGGTGCCGCCCAGCGCGCAGTCCACGGCGAGCGCGAGCGCGCGGCCGTCGGCGAGCGCGTGCGAACAGGTCAGGGCGACAACCGAACCCCCGTCCGCCAGTGTCGTGGCGGACAGCCGCCAGCCGGGCCCGTTCTCGGGATCGAGGCCGGTGCCCTGTGCGTCGGCCCAGGCGAACAGCGCGGCGGGGGACAGCGGCCGCGGGTTCCAGGCCAGCGGGTGCGCGCGGGTGTTCACCTGCCAGGCACGACGGGCCCCTGGCACCCGCGGGCGAACGACCCTGCGCCCCAACGGTCCGGTGCGTAACGACGCGTGGATCCGCCGGAGCAGCTCGGGATCGATCCGCTCGGCGGTGCGCCACAACCCTTGCAGCGCAATGGGAGTGCCGAGACCGCGATGGGTCCGCAGGAAGATCTCGTCGACGACGCTCAGCCTGCCGGGGGCGCTCACGCTCGCGCGCCGTGCCTGCCCGCGCCGGAGGCGAAGCGCTGGGCCCCGTCGAGCGCGCCGTTGGCGAGTGCGGTCATGCCGTGGCGCAGCTCGTTGCGCAGCGCGGTGTGCTCGTCCATGCCGTCCTGCTCCAGCAGGGAAAGCCGGTCCGAGCGCAGACAGGCCTGCGGCAGCGCGGCGAGTTCGGCGGCCAATTGTTCTGCGGCACTGCGGGCTTCACCTGTGGGGACGACGCGGTTGACCAGGCCGATCTGGAGCGCCTCCGCGGCGTCGACGGCTCGGCCGGTGAGCACCAGGTCCATCGCGCGGCCGGTGCCGATGATGCGCGGCAGGCGCAGGGTGCCGCCGTCGATCAACGGCACGCCCCAGCGGCGGCAGAACACGCCGAAGGTGCTGTCCTGCTCCGCGACTCGCAGATCGCACCACAGCGCGAGCTCCAGTCCGCCCGCCACGGCGTAGCCGGAGACCGCGGCGATCACCGGCTTGGACAGCCGCATCCGGGTCGGCCCCATCGGGCCGTCGCCGTCCTCGGTGACCTGATTGGACCGCTCGGTGCCGAGGCTCTTGAGATCGGCGCCCGCGCAGAAGGTGCCGCCGTCGCCCCACAGCACGGCCACCGCGGCGTCGGGGTCGGCGTCGAACTCGCGGAAGGCGTCGGCCAGGGCAGCCGCGGTCGGGCCGTCGACCGCGTTGCGTGCCTCGGGGCGGTGCAGGATCACCGTGGTCACCGGGCCGTTGCGCTCGATTCGTACGTTCACGACCTCGACCATACGTCGTGAATCCGCCCTTGTGGCAAGAAATGAATTTATGGTTCACTTCTTGCGTGGCCTACCGCAGAACCCCCGCTGTGCAGGCCCGCCTCGACGCGCAGGCGGGCCTGATCGTGCAGGCCGCGACGACCGTACTCTCGCGCGCGGGCTACGCCGGATTGTCGATGGCCGCGGTCGCGACCGAGGCCGGGGTGGCCACCGGCACCGTCTACAAACACTTCGCGGGCAAGGCGGAGTTGGTCAGCGCCGTCTTCCACAAGGTAGTTGCCTGGGAGGTTGCCGCCGTCACCGCCGCGAGCGCGGGCGGTACCGCCGTGCAGCGGGTGAGTGCGGCGGTGGAGACCTTCGCGGGGCGCGCGCTGAAGAATCCGAAACTCGCCTATGTGCTGCTCGTCGAGCCGGTGGACACCGTGGTCGACGCCGAGCGGTTGCGGTTCCGGCGCGCGTTCACCGATGCCTTCGAATCCGCGGTGGCGGAGGGGGTTTCGAACGGCGAGCTGCCCGCCCAGGACGCCAGGACGAGCGCGGCCGCGCTGGTCGGCGCGATCGGCGAGGTGCTGGTCGGCCCGCTCGCCGCCGCGCCGCACGCGGAATCGGTTGTCCCCGAACTCATTGTCTTCGCTTTGCGCGCACTGGGTGTGCCTACGGCATCGCGCGCACCGCTCGCTCGGCAGGAATCAGGAGTGTCCGATGCAGACGCATGAAGTCTTCAACCAGGTCCCCGACATCGCCCCGTTCGATGTCTCCCGGAATCCGGCCTTGCTCGAAGGCCTGCACCGGGAGGGTGCGGGCTGGGCCGAGGCCGAGGTGCGCGAACTCGGCGCGCTCGCAGGCGGTTCGGCGGCGCAGGAGTGGGGGCGGCTGGCCAACGAGTATCCGCCGGTGCTGCGCACCCACGATCGCTACGGCCATCGCGTGGACGAGGTGGAGTTCCATCCGCACTGGCACGACCTGATGAATGTCGCTGTGGCACACGGCCTGCACGGGGCACCGTGGCTGGACGCGCGGCCCGGCGCGCACGTCGCCCGCGCGGCCAAGTTCTACACCTGGGGCGCCGCCGAGGCCGGGCACATGTGCCCGATCTCGATGACCTACGCGGTGGTGCCCGCGCTGCGGCACAACCCGGAGCTGTCGGCGAAGTACGAGCCGCTGCTCGGTTCCCGCAGCTACGATTTCGGCCTGCGTGAACCGTCGAGCAAGACCGGGCTCATCGCGGGCATGTCGATGACGGAGAAGCAGGGCGGCTCGGACGTGCGGGCCAACACCACCACGGCGACACCGCAACCGGACGGGTCCTATCGGATCGTCGGGCACAAGTGGTTCACCTCCGCCCCGATGTCGGACATGTTCCTCACGCTGGCCAAGGCGCCCGGCGGACTGTCGTGCTTCCTGCTGACCAGGGTGCTGCCGGACGGCACCCGCAATCCCATTCGGATTCAACGGCTCAAGGACAAGCTGGGCAACAAGTCGAACGCGTCCTCGGAGATCGAATACGAGAACGCCACCGGCTGGTTGGTCGGCGCGGAGGGCGCCGGGGTCAAGACCATCATCGAGATGGTGAACATGACCAGGTTGGACTGTGTGATCGGCTCGGCCACCGGCATGCGCACCGGCGCGGTCTTCGCCGCCCATCACGCCAGGCACCGTGAGGCGTTCGGCGCCAAGCTGATCGACCAGCCGGCGATGCGAAACGTGTTGGCCGACTTGGTGATCGAGTCAGACGCCGCGACCACGGTGATGATGCGACTGGCCGGCGCCACCGACCGAGCGACGAGCGACCCGGCCGAGGCGGCACTGCGCCGAATCGCGTTGGCGGTCACCAAGTACTGGGTGTGCAAGCGCGCGCCCGCGCATGCCGCGGAGGCGCTGGAATGCTTCGGCGGCAACGGTTACGCCGAGGAGTCGGGCATGCCGAGGCTGTACCGGGAGGCGCCGCTGATGTCGATCTGGGAAGGCTCGGGCAATGTCGCCGCGCTGGATGCGTTGCGCGCCATGGGTCGTCAGCCGGAGACGGTGGAGGCGTTCTTCAACGAGGTTTCCCTGGCGCGCGGCGAGAACCCGCGGCTGGACGACGCGATCAGCCGCGTCGGCAAGGAGCTGGCCGACCTCAGCGATATCGAGTACCGCGCCAGGCGCATCGTCGAGCTGATGGCGCTCGTGCTGCAGGGCGCGCAGCTGGTCCGGCACGGTCACCCCGCGGTTGCGGACGCCTTCTGCGCCACCAGGCTCGGCGACGACTGGGGCATCGCGTACGGCACCCTGCCGACCGGCGTCGACACCGGCGCCATCATCGAGCGGGCTTTGCTCTGATCTTTGTATCGGAAAACAATTCCGCCGCTGCATAATTCGGCTGTCGGTGTTCTAAACATGTTTTCCACTACCGAATTCGGCGATCTTGCCGATCGGTGGAAGGTCGCGGACGGCTCGATCAATGGCGTCGACGAAAGATCTTGATACCGCGTATATGCCGGGCTGAGCTGGCCGGTTGCCGGGTCGATTTCCGGTGCCGCTGTCCGTTTCCCCAGTTTGCTCTCCAGTCGAGTTGACCGCTCGAATGTGGTTCTACTTGGTCATGAAACCCACACAAAAAAGAGCGGGGCGATATGCCGCCTTCGCTTTAATCGCTACTGGGGCAATGGTGTTCGCGTCCGGTCCGGCCGTTTACGCGCAACCCCCTTCGAGTCCGTCGGCGCCGTCGAGCACCGACCTGTCCGCGGTGCCGAAAGAGGTGACCGTGGACCAGCAGGGCGCGGTCCAGCTCGTGGTGCCCAAGGAACCGCTCGCCGCACCGCAGGGCACGCCCGCGGAGGCCCCGGCCGCCGCGCAGGCGCATGCGCCGGGCGTCGAGAAGGCGATGTCCGGAAACGGTGACAGCGCAGGCGATCTCGTCGTGGAGTCGGTGTTCCCGGTTGGTGAGGGGTCCACCGTCAGGCTGCGGCAGGAGATCGACAAGGTGCCGGTGTTCGGCGCGTCGGCGGCGCAGTCGCTGACCGGAAGCGGTGCGCTGATCTCGGTGACCGGTTCGCTGTCGAAGAAGTCCGAGGGCAAGTTCACCTCGACCACACCGTCGTCGCAGGTCCAGCAGACCGCGCTGAAGAAGGTTGCCGCGGCGAGCAAGGCGGCCCTCGATCAGCTGTCGGTCACCGAGACCAAGGCGTACTGGTACGACCCGAAGCTGGCCGCCAAGGATGACGCGCAGAGCGTGTCCGTCCCGGCGTTCAAGGTCGACATCACCGGTGTCAGCGCGGAGAAGAAGGGCGAGCCCGCGACGTGGGTCGTGTTCGTCGACGCGAACAACACCGGCAAGGTCCTCGACAGCTGGAGCGAGACCAAGCACCTCAACCGGGTGGTGTGTGACAACGCGAACCGGCGCATCGACCCGAACCGGGCCGGCTGTGGCACCGGCAGCCTGCGCTCCACCCGCTCGGAGGGCCAGGGCCCCACGGGTATTCAGGATGTCGACAAGATCTACGAGTACCTGGGCAACACCGAGCGCTTCTACGCCCAGTACACCAAGGTGCCGAACCTGACCAACCTGATCGGCTCCGACACCGGTGACGGCAAGGGCAAGGCGCTGCGCGCCACCGTCCGGCTCTGCACCACCACCGCGTGCCCCTACCAGAACGCCTTCTGGTCCGGCAGCTACATGGCCTACGGTTCGGGTCTGACCACCGAGGACATCACCGCGCACGAGCTCACCCACGGCGTGACCCAGCACACCAACGGTCTCGTCTACCGCAACGAGCCGGGCGCGATCAACGAGTCCATGTCCGATGTCTTCGGCGAGCTCACCTTCCTGGTGAACACCAGCAACCCGTGCAACACCGCGGCCAACCGCTGGCGGCTCGGTGCCTGCAGCTCGATCGGCGTGATCCGGGACATGAAGAACCCCAACGCCTTCCAGGATCCCGACACCTACCGCGGCCGGTACTGGTACACCGGCAGCGGTGACAGCGGCGGTGTGCACATCAACAGCGGCGTCGGCAACAAGACCGCGCAGCTGATGGTGGACGGCGGCAGCCTCAACGGCGTCAACGTCACCGCGATCGGCCTGGCGAAGACCGCGGCCCTGTACTGGACGACGCAGACGCTCCTGTCGTCCAACTCCAACTACGCGGCGCTGTCCACCGCGTTGAAGACCGCGTGCAACACCAACGTGCGCAACCAGACGGCGGGCACCACGGCTGCCGACTGCGTCCAGGTGGCCAACGCCACCAAGGCGACCAAGCTGCCGCAGCAGCAGGCGCGCACCTAACCATCGAATCCGGTTGAACGGACGTCTCACCGAGCGCCACAGGCTCGGTGAGACGTCCATTTGTGCCGGTAGGGTGCGACGATGGAGAAGACCTCGCTGTCGACGCTCGCCGCATGGGTGCGCGCACAATCCGCTGGTCGCGACGGCAGGTATCTGCTCGGCATCGCGGGCCCGCCGGGTGCGGGGAAGTCCACCCTGTCGGTGGCGCTGCGGGACGCGCTGAACCGCGCGGCCGGGGCCGCGATCGCCGAGATCGCGCCGATGGACGGTTACCACCTGACCAACGAGGTCTTGCGTTCGTCGGAAAGCCTTGCGCGCAAAGGTGAACCGGACACCTTCGATACCGCGGGCTTTCTCGCGAACCTGCGGCGGCTGCGCGAGACCCGCGTCGGTGCACCGGTGCCGTGGCCAGTGTTCGACCGCGCCGTGGACGAGCCGATCCCGGCGGGCGTGGTGTTCGACCGGCAGACCGTCGCGATCGTCGAGGGCAACTACCTACTGCTCGACGATGTCGCGGATCGGCCGTGGTCGCGGGTCCGCCGCCTGCTCGACGCGTGCTGGTACCTCGACGCCCCGCGCGCGGTGCTCGAGCAACGGTTGCTGCGCCGCCACATCACCGGCGGACGCACTCCGGTCGCCGCCGGGATCAAGGTGCGCGAGAGCGACCTGCGCAATGCCGATCTCGTCGCCGCCACGCGGGCCCGCGCCGACCTGGTGCTGCGCCAGCGCGGCGCGCACTACGACAGCGACGGGCGCGCAGCCTCGGCTACTTCTGGTCGCGATACCACCGGATGAGCGCGTCGGTCGACGAATCATCCTGTGGCGCGGGCTCTTCCGGTGCGGTGAGCAGCGGGGCGAGCGCGAGCGCCTGCTGCTTGCCGAGTTCGACGCCCCACTGGTCGAAGCTGTCGATGCCCCAGATGGCGCCCTCGACGAAGACCTGGTGCTCGTACAGTGCGATCAACTGACCCACCACCGCCGGTGTCAGCCGCGCGGCGAGGATCGTGGTGCTCGGCCGATTGCCCGGCATCACCTTGTGCGGCACCACCTTGGGGTCGGTCCCCGCGGCGGCGATCTCCTCGGCGGTCTTGCCGAACGCGAGCACCTTGGTCTGTGCGAACAGGTTGCTCATCAGGATGTCGTGCATGCTGCCGGTGCCGTCGCGAGTGGGCAGATCGTCGGTCGGCGTGGCGAATCCGATGAAGTCGGCCGGTACCAGCCGCGTGCCCTGGTGCAGCAGTTGATAGAACGCGTGCTGGCCGTTGGTTCCCGGTTCGCCCCAGAAGATTTCGCCGGTGCTGGTGCTGACCGGGGTGCCGTCGGCCCGCACCGACTTGCCGTTGGACTCCATCGTGAGCTGTTGCAGATACGCCGGGAACCGCGCGAGATCATTCGAATAGGGCAGCACCGCATGGGATTGCGCGCCGAAGAAGTTCGAGTACCAGATGCCGAGGAGCCCGAGCAGCACCGGTGCGTTCGCTTCCAGCGGCGCCTGCGCGAAGTGTTCGTCCACGGCGTGCATGCCCGCGAGGAACTCGGCGAAGCGCTGCTTGCCGATGGCCGCCATCACGGCAAGACCGATCGCGGAATCCACCGAGTAGCGTCCGCCGACCCAGTCCCAGAAGCCGAACATGTTGGCGGTGTCGATGCCGAACTCGGCCACCCGCTCGGCGTTGGTCGAGACCGCGACGAAGTGCTTGGCGACCGCGTCCTCGCCGAGGGCGGCCACCAGCCAGCGGCGTGCCGCGGTGGCGTTGGTCAGGGTCTCCAGCGTGGAGAAGGTCTTGGAGGCGACGATGAACAGCGTTGTGGCAGGGTCGAGTCCGTCCAGTTTCGCCACCAGGTCGGCCGGGTCGACATTGGAGACGAACCGCGCGCTGACGCCGGCGTCGACGTAGTGCCGCAGTGCCTGGTACACCATCACCGGCCCGAGATCCGACCCGCCGATGCCGATGTTGACCACGGTCTCGATGCGGGCGCCGGTGGCCCCGCGCCACCGTCCCGACCGCACCGCGTCGGTGAATTCGCCCATCCGCCGCAGCACTTCGTGCACCTCGGCACCCGCGTCGGCGCCGTCGACGACGATCGATTCGCCCGCGGGCACCCGCAACGCGACGTGCGCCACCGCGCGGTCTTCGGAGGTGTTGATGTGCGTGCCCGCGAACATCGCGTCCCTGCGCTCGGTGAGCTTCGCCTCGCGCGCCAATTCGACGAGCAGGTGCAGGGTTTCCCGCGTGATGCGGTGCTTGCTGTAGTCGATGTGCAGGTCGGCGACGTCGACGGTCAGTTCGCGGCCGCGGTCGGGGTCCTCGGCGAAGAGCTCTCGCAGGTGGCGTTCCGCGATCGTGTCGAAATGCTCGTGCAGTTTCCGCCAGGCCGCCGTCGCGGTGATGTCGCTGCTCACGATCGCCGAGGTTACTCACCGCCCACCGTCCGCGCACGGCAATCTCCCCCGGAGAGTTCGCCGTGGCGCTCCGGCAGACCGACATATCGGCCATATCCGGCCTGATCGCGAGGGCTGTTCCGGCGCGCGGTGATTACGCTGGGCTCATGGTGTCCGAACGCGAAGTTCTCGAATCCGTCCCGACGCGACTGTGGATCGGTGGGCCCGTGGCCGCCACCGGCGGCGGCACCTTCCCGGTGCACAACCCGGCGACGGGGGAGGTGCTGGCCGAGGTCGCCGACGCGACCCCGGAAGACGCGATGCGCGCGCTGGACGCGGCGGTCGCCGTGCAGGCCGAATGGGCGGCGCGGCCCGCCCGCGAGCGCGGTGAGATCCTGCGGACCGTGTTCGAGCGGATCACCGCCAGGGCCGAGGAGTTCGCGCTGCTGATGACCCTGGAAATGGGCAAGGCGCTCCCGGAGAGCCGCAACGAGGTGCGCTACGGCGCGGAGTTCTTCCGCTGGTTCAGTGAGGAGGCCGTGCGGGTGCACGGACGCTACCTGCACGCGCCGTCGGGCACCGGCCGGATCATGGTGCACAAGCAGCCGGTGGGTCCGTGCCTGGCGATCACGCCGTGGAACTTCCCGCTGGCCATGGGCACCCGCAAGATCGGCCCGGCGCTGGCCGCCGGCTGCACGATGATCGTTAAACCCGCCTCGGCGACCCCGCTGACCATGCTCCTACTGGCGCAACTGTGCAGCGAGGCCGGGTTGCCAGACGGGGTGCTCTCGGTGATCACCGCAAGCCGTTCCGGTGCGGTGACCCAGCCGCTGATCGACGACCCGCGCCTGCGCAAGCTCACCTTCACCGGTTCCACCGAGGTGGGCAAGAAGCTGGTGCAGAGCTCGGCCAACGGGTTGCTGCGCACCTCCATGGAGCTCGGTGGCAACGCGCCGTTCGTGGTGTTCGACGACGCCGACGTGGACGCGGCGGTACAGGGCGCGATGCTGGCGAAGCTGCGCAACGGTGGCGAGGCGTGCACCGCGGCCAACCGCTTCCACGTGCAGCAGGGCGTGCTCGAGGAGTTCACCGAGAAACTGGTCGAGGCGATGGGCGCCGGTGTGGTGCTTGGCCCCGGCACCGACCCGAATACCACCCTCGGCCCGCTGATCAACGAGGAGCAACTCGATACGGTCAGCGAGCTCGTCGAGGACGCCGTGGCCAAGGGCGCCAAGGTCCGTCTCGGCGGCAAGGCGCCGGGTGGACCCGGCTGGTTCTACCCCGCGACCATCCTCAGCGAGGTGCCCGCGCAGGCCAGGATTCTGCGGGAGGAGGTCTTCGGGCCGGTCGCGCCGATCGTGGGCTTCGTCACCGAGGAGGAGGGGCTCGCCGCCGCCAACGACACCGAGTTCGGTCTCGTCAGCTACGTCTACACCCGCGATCTCGACCGCGCGCTGCGCGTCGCCGAGGGGCTGGAGTCCGGCATGGTCGGCATCAACCGGGGCGTGATCTCTGACCCCGCAGCACCTTTCGGCGGCGTCAAAGCCTCCGGCTTCGGCCGGGAGGGCGGCACGGAGGGCATCGAGGAGTACCTGTCCACCAAGTACATCGCCCTCACCTGAGGCGCATCGGCCGCAGCTGAGTGGAAACGACCGCCCCGGGGTGAGATACACCCGGGGCGGCCTTGGGAATGCGGTTGTCGTCCTATCGATTCCGCATGGTTGTGGGGCCGCCGGTGGCGGCTGAGGAGGACTTGTTCGCGGCGTCGGCTGGTTCAGTGACCGAGCCGGCCGCGCCCGAGGCGCAGCAGCAGCATGGCGAGGGTGTGGCCTTCCTGGCCGAGTTCGCTGAACCGCTCCAGCACCTTCATTTCCCGGTTGTGCACGAGCCGGGGCCCACCGGAGGCCATCCGCGTCCGGCCGATGATCCGAGAGATCTCCGTGCGGCGCTTGATGGCGGCAAGGATCTCCGCGTCGAGGCGATCGATCTCCTTACGGAGCTTGTCGATCTCCGCGTCGCTCTGCGGCAGTGCCGAATCGGACCCAGTCGTCGTTGCGGGGGTGCTCATCATTCATCTCCTCGTGTCAGAACGTGGATCGGCTGGTGCGCCGGGCTCGTTACCGATCGGTTCTTTCACCGTGAAACAGACCTGGTAGGGCCTTCGAATTGTCCCCCCAGGATGTGCGCTCAGATACAAGTGCCGCGATCACGATATCCGGTTGTTAACCGAAACGGGGGTATCGCAGGACCACTGATCATCTGGCCAGTCTGCCACGACCCCGTGGTTGTGCAAAACGTTTGGTTTTGTGAATCTGCTGAGAAGCCGGACACGGTTTCGGCTCGGCGCTCGCCCGTCCGATGCACGCTCCGTTCGCCGTCAAGGCCCCGAACCGGCGCTGGACAACCCGGGACTTCAACTCTGTCGGTGTGCGCCGGTAGCGTGGATGGGCGATGGACATCACGGTGGCTCCCCAGACCAAGGCCGGTCGCGCCCCACGGCCGGATTCGATTGACAACCCGCAGGTCACCGGTGCTAGCGCCGAGGAATCGCGGTCGGCTGTCGAGGAGGTGCGTGCGGTGCGAGCACCGGTTCCGGAACCGCCGCCGTCGGTGGCCGAACAGGAGCAACGGCGTGTCGAGCGGGAGCGTCGGCGTGCCGAAGAGGCTGAGCGCCTGCTCGACGGGCTCAATCCGCAGCAGCGTGCCGCGGTTGTGCACAGTGGCGCCCCGCTGCTCATCGTGGCGGGCGCCGGGTCGGGCAAGACCGCCGTGCTCACCCGCCGGATCGCCTACTTGCTCGCGGCGCGCGGCGTGACGCCGGGCCAGGTGCTCGCGATCACGTTCACCAACAAGGCTGCGGCCGAGATGCGCGAGCGCGTGATCGGACTGGTCGGCCCGCGCGCGAACAACATGTGGGTGTCGACGTTCCACTCCAGTTGTGTCCGAATATTGCGCATGCAGGCCGCCTTGCTGCCGGGCATGAATTCGAATTTCTCCATCTACGATGCCGATGATTCGCGGCGACTGCTCACCATGATCAGTCGCGACTTCGAAATCGATACGAAGAAATACACCGCGCGTCTGTTGGCGACCGCGATCTCGAATCTCAAGAATGAGCTCATCGGGCCGCAGCAGGCCACCGCGGACGCCGAGTCGGATGAAACCGAACTGCCCGGTCTGGTCGCCCGGGTCTACGTCGAATACCAGCGACGGCTGCGCGCGGCCAACGCACTCGATTTCGACGATCTGATCGGCGAGACGGTGGCGCTGCTGCAGAACCATCCGCAGGTCGCCGAGTACTACCGGCGGCGCTTCCGGCATGTGCTGGTCGACGAGTACCAGGACACCAATCACGCGCAGTACGTCCTGGTGCGAGAACTGGTCGGACATCACCGGGCCGAGCGCGACGAGGATCAGGCGCCGCCGAGCGAGCTGTGCGTGGTGGGCGATGCCGACCAGTCGATCTACGCCTTCCGCGGTGCCACCATCCGCAATATCGAGGAGTTCGAGCGCGACTTCCCGGACGCGGAAACGATTCTGCTGGAACAGAACTATCGCTCCACCCAGCACATTCTCTCCGCCGCCAACGCGGTGATCTCGCGCAACGAGAACCGGCGCGACAAGAAGCTGTGGACCGATTCCGGCGAGGGCGATCTGATCACCGGTTACGTCGCCGACAACGAGCACGACGAGGCGTCCTTCGTGGCGCGCGAGATCGACCGGCTGGTCGACCAGGGCGAAGCGAACTACGCCGACGTCGCGGTGTTCTACCGGACCAACAACAACTCCCGCGCGCTGGAGGAGATCTTCATCCGGATGGGCCTGCCGTACAAGGTGGTCGGCGGTGTCCGGTTCTACGAGCGCAAGGAGGTGCGCGACATCGTCGCGTACCTGCGGGTGCTGGAGAACCCCGACGACGCGGTGAGCCTGCGCCGGATCCTCAACACGCCGCGGCGCGGCATCGGCGACCGAGCCGAAGCCTGCGTCGCCGTGCACGCCGAACAGCGCGGCATCGGTTTCGCGGCGGCGCTGCGGGACGCGGCGGACGGAAAGGTGGCGCTACTCAACACCAGGGCCCAGCGCGCGATCGCCGGTTTCCTCGACCTGCTCGAGGAGATCCGGGCGGCGGGCGTACAGGAGGACCTGGACTTCCCCGACGTCGGGAACGTGGTCGACGCGGTGCTCGAGCGCACGGGCTACCGCGGCGAGCTGGAGGCCTCGGACGATCCACAGGACGGCGCCCGCCTGGACAACCTCAACGAACTCGTCAGCGTCGCCAGGGAATTCAGTTCCGAGGCGCACAACAACGCCGAGGCCGCCCGGGAAGAGGGACTGTTGCCCGAGGTCGGCGAGGGCGAGCCCGACCCCGGATCGCTGGCCGCCTTCCTCGAGCGGGTCTCGCTGGTGGCCGACACCGACCAGATCCCGGACGAAGGCAGCGGCGTGGTCACCATGATGACCCTGCACACGGCCAAGGGGCTGGAGTTCCCCGTGGTGTTCGTGACCGGTTGGGAAGACGGCCAGTTCCCGCACATGCGGGCACTCGGCGACCCGACCGAACTGGCCGAGGAACGCCGCCTCGCCTACGTCGGCATCACCAGGGCCAGGAAGCGGCTGTACCTGAGTCGCGCGGTCGTGCGCTCCGGCTGGGGGCAGCCGGTGTCCAATCCGGAATCGCGCTTCCTGCAAGAGATTCCGGGACATCTGATCGATTGGCGGCGACTGGAGCCCGCCGGGTCACCGGCGAGCCGTGGTATCCGCAGGCGCGGCGACAGCGACGGCATGGAACGCGACTGGACGCGCGGCGACGGCTGGTCCGAGCGGCCGGGCATGCGGCCCGATCGCGGCCCGCGCCGCCCCGCGCCCGGCGCCGTCGGCAAGAACAACGCGAACCTGGTGCTCGCCGTGGGCGACCGGGTCAGCGACGACAAATACGGTCTCGGCAAGGTGGTCGCCGCCGAGGGCTTCGGCCCGTTGGCCACGGTGACCATCGATTTCGGCACCGCGGGCAAGATCCGGCTCATCCCGCAATACAGCAGGACACTCGTCAAGCTCTGAGCGACAGGGTCGATCGGCATGGCCGTTCGACCCTGTCTTTCGGCCCGGCGGCGGCGGTATGGTCCCGATCATGGACACGGTCGCACAGCACCTCCTGTGGTTGTTTCCGATGCTGTGGCTGGGCATGGTGCTGGCCATCTCGTTCCTGGAGGCACCGCTGAAATTCCGCGCGCCCGGCGTCACCATTCCGCTCGGCCTGGGCATCGGCCGACTGGTGTTCCGCGCGCTGAACAGCGTGGAGGCGGTGCTGGCCGCCCTCCTGCTGATCGCTGCGGCGATCGTCGCCCCGACGACCGCCACCTGGATCTGGCTGGTCCTCGCCACCCTTCTGCTGGCCGCACAGATCCTGCTGGTCCGTCCTCCGCTCAGCAAACGCACCGACCAGGTCCTGGCCGGCGCCGACCTTCCCCGCTCGCACGCCCACTACTGGTACATCGCTCTGGAAGCGATCAAGGTGGTCGCGCTGATCGGCCTCGCGATCAACGCCACACCCTAGGGTGCTTCCCTCCCTTCGAGCTCGGGAGTCAGCGGGGGAGGAGGCCTGTTAGTGCTTCGTCCAGGGTGGGGTAGCGGAAGACGAATCCGTGTTGGCGGAGTATTGCCGAGGTGGCGTGCCTGCCGGTGAGTCCGAGGGCCGGGTCGGTGCGCAGGAATATCGCGCCGACTTTCAGGATCGCGGTGGGGGTTGGCGGTGCGGGTGGGCGGTGTAGGTGGCTGCGTAGGGCGGCCATCAGGTCGCGGTTGCGCACCGGAAAGTCGGTGGCGGCCACCAGGACTCCGTTCGGCAGTGTGACGGCTGGGTCCAGGCCGAGGGCCGCGCGGACGATGGCGAGCCAGTCCGTCACGTGGATCCAGCTGAACCACTGGTCGCCGGGCCCTACCCGGCCGCCGAGACCCGCCTTCGTCAACTGGCTCAACCGTTTCAGCGCGGGAGCCTGCGGGTCCAGCACGATCGAGGTGCGCAACACCGTCGACCGGGTGGCATTCGCGCCGTCGAAGGCCCGCTCCCACGGCTCGGCCACCCCGGTCATCTGCGGGAGGCCGATCGGCAGCGGAGTTGTTTCGGTGCATCGGGTTTCGCCCGCGTCCGACCAGATCGCGGTGGTGCTTGCCTGCACCCAGTAGTCGATCGGTCGCGCCAGGGTGGCGGCCGCGTCGACCAGCGCGCGAGTGGAATCCACTCGGCTGCGCCGCAATTGGTCGACATTGCGCGGCGTCGGTCGGCAATCGACTAGTTTGCCCGCCAGGTTGACGATGGCGGTCCGGCCCGGATTGCGCAGGCCCGCAACCCAATCGCCGACCGTCCTGCCGTCCCATTCCACCTGGGTGAACGGCAGGCCCGGATCGCGCCGCCTGGTGAGAATCGTCACCCGATGCCCGCGGCAGGTCAGGTCGGCGGCGATGTGCTTGCCCAATGCGCCGGTGCCACCGGCGATTACGGCGGTCAGCGCGTTCGCCGCAGGGGTGAGCCCCGCCAGGCGGGCCAGTCGCGCGAAGCAGACACGCACATCGGTTTCCAGCAGCGAGCCGATTACCGCCCTGGCGATCCCCGCCGAAGGTCCGGTGAAGGTGAGCTGCTGCTCGATCTCGGTGCCGCCTTCTCGAGGCGTCAGCGTCCACGCCATCCGCATCCGCCCCGCCGGTTCCGGTTGCTCGATCGCCAGCGCCCGACCGGGCACATAGGTGCTGATCACGAACGGCGGCGCGGTCCGCCCGTGCATCGCTTCGAACACCCGCCCCCTGGGCAGATAGTCACCCGTCGTGCCCGCCGCGACCGGCCCGTGCAGCCGGACCGAGGACACCGCCGGATTCCACTCCGCCCACCGCGCGGGATCCCCCACCACCTCCCACACGACATCCGTTGGCAACGCGATGAACTGGGTGTACGTCGTTGTACTTGCCATACCCCGACGCTAGCCCCACCCACCCCCGAACAGTACGTGCGCATCATCACCCCACCGCCCGTAAAACCTGGTCAGCCGATCACCAGGTAATAGTGGCGGCATCGCCCGAGAAGCCGCCGCCACCATTACCTGGTGATCAACCGACCAACACGACCCGCCGCGCGACACGCCGTGGTGACCCGAAGCTACGCAACGCCGGCCTCACCGGTGCTTTCGACGGTGTGCCGGAGGTTGTGGGGTTTCGACACGGCCGGGTGCCCGGTGGCCACGGGGCGCTGGACTCCGGGGCGAATGCCGGACGCTACGAGGAGCCATGAGCAATACGCCCGACGCCGTGAAATCCACTGGACACTGCGGGGAGTATCGGCATCGCGAGAAGTGCCGGACGTGCAGAAGCATCTCCAATCCCCTTCGGGGTCGAGACTCTGCGCCCAAGCGAACCTCGCTACCCGGCAACGAACTTCGGCATCGCATAGCTGGTCGGAGTGCTCGGTCGCCGGGGGTACTGGATGTTGTGGAGGGCCCCTGACGCTGTGAGATCGTGGCAGGCGGTCTACGGGTTGTCCGGCGTTGGCGGCGCGGCGGGTGCTGGGTGTTGATCCTGAAGATGCTGCAGGCCTACGCCGACGCGGCTGGCGGCATCCGCTGGCAGGTGAGCGTGGACTCCACGATCATGCGAGCCCATCATCACGCCGCCGGAGCTCGCCGCGGCGGCACCGATAACGAGCCCGCCGATCACGCGTTGGGACGATCGCGGGGTGGGTGGACGACAAAGCTGCATCTGGCCTGCGAACAAGGCCTCAAACCGCTGTCGGTACTGCTCACCGTCGGTCAGGCCGGCGACAGTCCACAGTTCATCGCGGTCCTCGACGCTATCTCGGTGCCCCGGCTCGGACTCGGCAGGCCACGAGTCCGCCCGGATCGGGTGCCGGCAGACAAGGCCTACTCCTCGCGCGCCAACCGCGCCTGGCTTCGCCAACACGGCATCGCTGCCGCCATCGCAATCCCCGCCGATCAGCTCGCCCACCGCCACAACCGCGGCTCATCCGGCGGCAAGCCACCCGCATTCGACACCACTATCTACCGCGACCGCAACGCCGTCGGACGCGGCATCAACCGGCGCAAGCAGAACCGGGCCGTAGCAACGCGATTCGACAACTCGCCGTCCGCTACCTGGCCACGATCCACATCGCCACCATCAACCAATGGCTCCCAAACCAATGAAGGCGGGCACCAGCCCGCCCTCACTCCACTTCGCAACACTGCCTAGTGGCGTGAGAGCGCCTGGCGTGTGGGAGTACCCCGTGTCTCCGCGAGAAGCGCTTGGTGAACCTCGTTACCCGGCAACGAACTTCGGTGTTGCATAGCTGGTCGGTTGATCAGCAGGTAATGGTGGCGGCATCGCCCGAGAGGTCACCGCCACTATTACCTGGTGATCAGCCGACCAATACGACTCGCCGTGCGACGCGCCGTGGTGACCGGGAGTGGCGCGATGCGAGTCCGGCCGTCGTCGCTGGTGGTCGAGCGTGGGACGTTGCCGGGTGCGTGGCGTGGTCGGAGTGCTTGGTTGTCGGGGTGCTGGATGTGGTGGAGGGCCGTGGTGCGGCGCGAGTGCCGGGCGTGTGGGGTATCCCGTGTCTCCGCGCGAAGCTTGGCGAACCTCGTTGTCTAGCAACGAGTATTGACCACAGTGAACTCGCGGGCGCGCGAGCCGTCGTCTGAAGCTGTCCCGACCGGGCCATACGCGCCGGACGTTGCCAGGCCCTGGCGCTGCAGGGGAGTCTGGTCGCTTTGGACGCTGGCTCTGTGGGAGTGTTCCGGACACCGCGAGGCCCGGATGTGCTGAGATGTCTGAACGCTGTTGGGTGCACTGGATGTGGCGTGGCTGCCCGGGCTCTACGAGGGTTCTGGGGCGTTGCGGGGGTGTGTTGGGATGCTGTGAGTATTCCTGAATCCTGTGGGTCCGGACCGCGGTGAATCGAATCTCACTGCAGGTCAGGCTGGTACCTGCTGGATGTCTGAATGCTGTCGGGTGCACTGGATGTGGCGTGACTGCCCGGGCGTTGCGGGGGTTCTGGGGCGTTGCGGGGGTGTGTTGAGATGGTGTGAGTATTCCTGAATCCTGTGGGTCCGGACCGCGGTGAATCGAATCTCACTGCAGGTCAGGCTGGTACCTGCTGGATGTCTGAATGCTGTTGGGCGCACTGGATGTGGCGTGGCTACCCGGGCTCTGCGAGGGTTCTGGGGCGTTGCGGGGGTGTGCTCGGATGCTGTGAGTACTCCTGAATCCTGCGAGCCGGACCGCAGTAGAACCGAATCTCACCACAGGCCCAGGCTGGTGTAGCAGGGAGCCCGGTCGCTATGGGGGAGGTGGGGTGCGGGACACCGCGAGTGGCCGGGCGTGCCAGGAGGCCCTAACACTGTCGGGGCACAAGGGAGGGCTACCCGGCTCGACGAGGACCCGAGGCCCTGCGGGAAACGCTGGATCCTGCAAACACTTCAGAACCTCGCGAGGATCCCGCGAGCCTCAACCTCGGTAAACCCTAGTCGCGCTGCGGGCCCAGGCTGATGCCGCGGGTGGCGAGCCACGGGACCGGGTCGATCTTGTCGGTGCCGTTCAGCCAGACCTCGAAGTGGCAGTGCGGGCCGGTGGAGAAGCCGCGGTTGCCGATGGTGGCGATCTGGTCGCCGGCCATGACGCGCTGGCCCTGGGAGACGGTGGCGGTGTCGATGTGGCCGTAGATGGTGACGGTGCCGTCGTCGTGAAGCAGGCGCACCCACATGCCGAAGCCGGACGCGGGGCCCGCCTCGATGACGGTGCCGTCGGCGACGGCGACGATCGGGGTGCCGATCGGGCCCGCGACGTCGATACCGAGGTGCTGGACACCCCAGCGGGCGCCGAAGCCGGAGGTGAAGTTACCCGCGGCGAACTTGGTGAACAGGGGGCGCAGCTTCGCGGCTTCCGCGGCGGCCATGTCCTCGGCGTACTTCTGCCCCTTTTGCAGGATGTCGTTGAAGTCGCCGAGGTGGCTGGGCCCGGAGGGGTTGAGGATCTGGGGGGACACCGGCGAGGTGACGGCGGGGTCGGCGACGCTGACCGATTGGGCGGCGATCTCGTGGATCTGCCCGGCGGCCTCGTAGTCGACGGCCTGGCTCGGCTGGTCCGGGGAGGCGAGCGCGGCCTGTCCGGCGGCGACCACCGCACCGGCGGCGACCGCGGCCACCGCGGCACGACCCTTGAGGGCGGCGGGCGGAGCGGGAACCCGGTGTGCGCCACCGCGTTTGGCGGAGCGGCGGCCGGGGATCACGGTCGGCGTGGCAGGAGTCTCGGGGGTCTGCGGCTCGGCCTCGGGCGCCCAGGATTCTTCCGGTGCCCAGGTGCCGTCTTCGGGTGCCCAGTTCTCTTTCTCGGCCCAGGCCTCGCCGGAGTTCCAGGCCGCACCCGCACTCCAGGATTCGCCCGAGTTCCAGGCGGCACCGTCGGACCAGGACTCCTGCTGCGACCAGCTGTCCCGCGGTGTCCACGCGTCCTGCTGGGACCAGGAATCGTTGGTCGACCAGGAGTTCTCGCGGGCGCTGTAGTCCACCGGCGCCGCGGCGGGCGCGGCAAAACGGGAGTTGCGCTGCCGGTCAACCGACGGACCGCGTGACGTACTGGGTGTCGCCTGCGCACCCGAGGGCTCGTCGTCGCGATAACGATGACCGGTTCGGGCGCGATGTTCGGAAGCAAAGGCGGAGCGATGGTTCATCGGCTGTGCCACATCGTGAAGCGGGAGATGTTCGCGGGGCCGAGGTGCCTGCTGATCAGCGGCTGCGACGGGTCAACTGCGGAACGGCTCTCCATCTGCGGAGCGCTGTGCTGCATCAAGCTTGCCGTCCTCCTAGTCGTGACCGTGCTGTGACATCGACCGCACTGACGGTAACGAAACGATTGCAGGGTCCGCAAGCGCTGCGGCCCATCTGTCCGAACATGTGAGATTGATCACGCTAACAGCACGGAATAACTACCTGTGCATTGGGCACGCGGGCGTGGCTTTTCGACGACGACATGTAGTAGATCCGGCCGTGTGCGCGGGTTCGGCGGGTCTACCTGGCGCGGTGTCAGCAACCTACTCGTGAGTAGCGTTGGCCAGCGGTTTTTCGGCCGCGCGTATCGGCCCGTGACCTGCGCCACTTAGGATGAACGTGGCCGATTGGCCGTCCATGTGACTGATTAGAGTCCGACCCGACCCGCTTCCGACGTCGGGCCGCCAACAAAGACGTTGTCATCACAACGCAGACGAGACGGTGAGTACATGGATCTCTTCGAATATCAGGCGAAGGAGCTCTTCGTTAAGCACGGAGTGCCTTCGTCCGAGGGCCGCGTCACGGACACGGCCGAGGACGCCCGCGCGATCGCGGCGGAAATCGGCAAGCCGGTGATGGTCAAGGCCCAGGTCAAGGCCGGTGGCCGCGGCAAGGCGGGTGGCGTCAAGTACGCCGCTACCCCGGACGACGCGTTCACGCACGCGCAGAACATCCTCGGCCTGGATATCAAGGGCCACATCACCAAGAAGATCCTTGTCGCCGAAGCCAAGGACATCGCGGAGGAGTACTACATCTCCTTCCTGCTGGACCGGTCCAACCGCACCTACCTGGCCATGTGCTCGGTGGAAGGCGGCATGGAGATCGAAGAGGTCGCCGCGACCAAGCCCGAGCGCCTCGCCAAGGTTCCCGTCGACGCCGTCAAGGGCGTCGATCTCGCCTTCGCCCGCTCGATCGCCGAGCAGGGCCACCTGCCCGCCGAGGTGCTCGACGCCGCGGCCGTGACCATCCAGAAGCTGTGGGAGGTGTTCGTCAAGGAGGACGCCACTCTGGTGGAGGTCAACCCGCTGGTGCGTACCCCGCAGGACGAGATCCTCGCGCTCGACGGCAAGGTCACCCTGGACGAGAACGCCGAGTTCCGCCACGCCGACCACGAGGCCTTCGCGGACAAGGACGCGACCGATCCGCTCGAGCTCAAGGCCAAGGAGAACGACCTCAACTACGTCAAGCTCGACGGCGAGGTCGGCATCATCGGCAACGGCGCGGGCCTGGTCATGTCCACCCTCGACGTGGTCGCCTACGCGGGTGAGAACCACGGCGGCGTCAAGCCGGCCAACTTCCTCGACATCGGTGGCGGCGCCTCGGCCGAGGTGATGGCGGCGGGTCTGGACGTCATCCTCGGTGACGCGCAGGTCAAGAGCGTGTTCGTGAACGTCTTCGGTGGCATCACCGCCTGTGACGCGGTCGCCAACGGCATTGTCAAGGCGCTCGAGATCCTCGGCGCCGAGGCGAACAAGCCGCTGGTCGTCCGGCTCGACGGCAACAAGGTGGACGAGGGTCGCAAGATTCTCGTCGATGCCGCGCATCCGCTGATCACGCTCGCGCAGACAATGGACGAAGGCGCCGACAAGGCCGCCGAACTGGCAGCGGCCAAGTAAGGAACCCGGAAATGTCTATCTTCCTCAACAAGGATTCGAAGGTCATCGTCCAGGGCATCACCGGCGGCGAGGGCACCAAGCACACCGCGCTGATGCTCAAGGCGGGCACTCAGGTCGTCGGCGGCGTCAACGCGCGCAAGGCGGGCACCACCGTCGCGCACACCGATAAGGACGGCAACGCGGTCGAGCTGCCGGTGTACGGCACCGTCGCCGAGGCGATCAAGGAGACCGGCGCCGACGTCTCCATCGCGTTCGTGCCGCCGAAGTTCGCCAAAGACGCCATCATCGAGGCCATCGACGCGGAGATCCCGCTGCTCGTGGTCATCACCGAGGGCATCCCGGTGCAGGACACCGCGTTCGCGTGGGCCTACAACGTGGAGAAGGGCAACAAGACCCGGATCATCGGCCCGAACTGCCCCGGCATCATCACCCCCGGCGAGGCGCTGGTCGGCATCACCCCGGCCAACATCACCGGCAAGGGCCCGGTCGGCCTGGTGTCGAAGTCGGGCACCCTGACCTACCAGATGATGTACGAGCTGCGTGATTTCGGCTTCTCCACCGCCATCGGCATCGGCGGCGACCCGGTCATCGGCACCACCCACATCGACGCCATCGAGGCGTTCGAGAAGGACCCGGAGACCAAGCTGATCGTGATGATCGGCGAGATCGGCGGCGACGCCGAGGAGCGGGCCGCGGCCTACATCAAGGCCAACGTGACCAAGCCGGTCGTCGGCTACGTCGCGGGCTTCACCGCCCCCGAGGGCAAGACCATGGGTCACGCGGGCGCCATCGTCTCCGGCTCGGCGGGCACCGCCCAGGCCAAGAAGGACGCGCTGGAGGCCGCGGGCGTGAAGGTCGGCAAGACGCCGTCCGAGACCGCCGCGCTGGCGCGCGAGATCCTGGAGAAGGCCAGCGTCGAGGTCTGATCGACGACGCGAAGTACGAACGAAGGCCGCCTCCCGAGCTCGGGGGCGGCCTTCGTCATGCATGGCGGTGGGCTCGGCCTGGGCAGAAGCCGAGCGGCCTGACCGACCATGTGCGGCATCGGGGGTCGCGTGGCGGGCGGTGCCCGCGTAGGGGATACGAGTCAGGCGCGTGTTCGGTTCAGTCCGGAAACGATCAATCATGCCGGACGGACGGTCAGGTGAGGATGACCCGGGCGGGCGAGTGCAGTAGCGTCAAGAGAAGATCCAGCCAGCACAGACCACGTATGACTCGACCTAGGAGACGACGACATGTCATACCCGTCCGGGGGCTCCGGGTACAACACACCCGCGCCATCCACATCCGCAAGCCTCGGTTCGACGGCAGGTGGTGCCGCCGCGGGCGCGAGCGCGTCCGGTGCTGAGGCCAAGGGTCTGCCCTTCTTCCTGGTGGTCGGTGTCGCCGCGCTCGGCGTGATCAACTTCCTGCTCGGCTTCGTGCCCTTCGTCGGCACCAAGCCGGTCGATTTCGGCGGCACCCGGGTCTCCGGGAGCGAGACGGCCAGCCTGTTCGAGGCCTCCGGTGCCGCGCTGCTGGGCATCCTGCTGCTCGGCGGGCTGCTCGCCGCGCTGTCGGTGCTGCCCAAGCAGAACTGGACCGGTGCGGCCGCGGCCGGATCGACCGCGGGCTTCTTCGCGCTGCTGCTGCACTCGTTCACGCTCAGTGACGGCGTCGAGCTGAAGTGGGGCGCCTACATCCTGCTCGTGTTCGCCTTCGCGCAGGCCGCGCTGGCGATCGGCGCGGTGCTGTTCGAGTCGGGTGTGGTCAAGGCGCCCGCGCCGCGTCCGGCCGCGCCCGCAACGCAGGGCTACGCCCAGGGTGGGTACGGCCAGCAGCAGCCCGGCGCGTCGTTCGGGCAGAGCCAGCCCGGTTATGGGCAGCAGCAGGGCTACGGCCAGCAGCAGCCCGCGCAGCCCTACGGTCAGCAGTCTCCTTACGGTCAGCAGACGGGTTACGGTGCGGCGCAGCAGGGTTCGCCGTATGGCCAGAGCCAGCCGAGTCAGCCCGCCTACGGCCAGCAGCCCGGCCAGGCCTACGGCCAGCAGCCCGGGTACGGCCAGCAGGCGGGTTACGGTGCGGCGCAGCAGGGTTCGCCGTATGGCCAGAGCCAGCCGAGCGTGCCGCAGGCGCGCCAGGAGGACGGCGCCACCCAGCACTTCGGTGCGGCGCAGCAGCCTGCCCAGCAGTCGCCGTACGGCGCGTCGAACTACGGCCAGCCGAGTCAGCCCGGCGCGCAGCAGGCGCAGCCCTTCGGCGGCGAGCAGAGCGGCGATCCGGCCGCCGACGCTACCCAGGCGTTCCGGCCGTCCGAAGACAACAAGTAGCAAGACAGCAGGTAGCGGTCCTTCCCGGCGCGAGTTCGCGGCGCGCCTGACCCGCTCGCGCCGGGGAAGCTGCCACGCTGAATTGTCATGAATGCCCCCAGGAACTCCCTTGCGCGCAGGACCGCTGAGTCCCGCGGTGTGCCGCAACAGCACACCGACGCCGAAGGTGCCGGGTTTCTGTCGCTGACCCCGGAACGGGCCAGAGTCCTCGTGCTGGTCGCCGGGCGACCCACCACGTTCGCGCTCACCACGATCATCGTGCTGATGCTGGCCGCCCTGCTCTCCTCGGGCAGCAATCTGGCCGGTACCTCGGGCGCGATCGCTGCGGGATGGCTTGGCGCGCACCAGGTTCCGCTGGTGATCGGCAAGACCTCGCTCGGTCTGCTTCCGCTGCTGCCGACCGCGCTCATGGTCTGGCTGGCCGGTCGCGAATGCGCGCGGGCGGTCGAACCGGGCAGCACCCGAGCCGATCTCGGCTGGATCGTCGGCGCCGCCATGGCCGGACCCCTGCTGATCACCGCCATCTGTCTCGCGGTCGCCGAGGATGCCTCCGGTGTCGTCGCGCTGCAACCGCCGAACACTCTCGCCGCGTTCGCCTGGGTCGCGGGGCTGTATCTGATGGCGGCGCTCGGCGGCATCGCGGCCGCGAACCGGCGGCAGGTCTTCGCGTTGCTGCGGCTGCCCGAATGGGCGATCTCCGGTATGTACGGCGCTTTTCGCGCGGTGCTGCGGCTGCTCGGCTGCGCCGCGGTGCTCACGCTCGTCTCGTTTCTGCTGCATGTCTCCCGGGTCGGGGACACCTACGCGGCCGCGGGCAACTTCGCGGGCGTGCTCGGGCTGACCCTGCTCTCGCTGGCCTACCTGCCGAATCTGGTGGTGCAGGCCGTCGGCGTGCTGGTCGGGGCCACCGCGCAGATCGGCGCGGCATCGTTCGGTCTGTTCGCGGTGGTCGGTGGGCCGGTTCCCGCGCTGCCGCTGATGGTCGCGGTGCCGACCGGACCGGCGCCCGCGTGGTGGCCGGTGCTGCTGTTGATCCCGGCGGGAATCGGGGTGCTCGGCGGGCTCGATCTCGCGCGCCGCTCGACCGACCGGATCGGCGCGCCGTGGGCGACACTGTGTTCCGCGGGCTCGGCCACCCTGGTCTTGGTGCTGCTCGGCGCGGCGGCGGGCGGCGAACTCGGCACCTTCGGCCGGATCGGACTCGACCTGCCGATCTTCGCCGCCGTCACCTTCGCGTGGCTGGCCGTGCCCGGCTACGCCGGTTTGGCGTTCGCGCGCTGGTTTCTCGTCCCGGTGGGCACCGCGCCCGCCGACTACGACGACCCCTACGACGAGAACGACTACTACTACGCCGACGACTACTACGAAGACGACTACTACGCCGACGACGACCGCGACTACCTCGACGACGACTACCAGGACCACGACGACGCGCTGGACGGCGAACTCGTCGAAGACCAGACCGCCATCGAGACGGTCCGCGCCCCCGGCGCGAATACCACACCGGACATCGTCGACGCCGAGGTGGTCGAGGCGGACCTGCCGGAAAGTCACCCGGTAGACGGTCGTTAGGCTCTACCCGGCGGAGCCGTTCCGACCGCCGTCCGATCGACCGCAGGAGTAGAGCCCTGAGCTCATCCGTCCCGCCGCCTTCGTCGGCCGCCGACCCGTTGGCATCGCCCCATGTCCGGTGGACGCCCACCGCGACCCCGGCGACCGTAGTCGTGCTCGCCTCGGGCACCGGATCGCTGCTGCGCGCGCTGCTCGACGCGGCCGCCGCCGCCGACTTCCCGGCCCGGATCGTCGCGGTCGGTGTCGACCGGCCGTGCCAGGCGACCGCGCATGCCGACGCGGCGGGCGTTCCGCATTTCGAGGTGGCGCTGAAGGCCTTTCCCGATCGCACCGCCTGGGACGCCGCGCTCACCGACGCGGTCGCGGGGTATCACCCCGACCTCGTGGTCTCCGCCGGCTTCATGAAGATCCTCGGCCCCGCCTTCCTCGGACGCTTCGGCGGCCGGATCATCAACACCCATCCCGCGCTGCTGCCCGCCTTCGCCGGCGCGCACGGGGTGCGCGACGCGCTCGCCTACGGCGTGCGGGTCACCGGCTCGACCGTGCACCTGGTCGACGCGGGCGTCGACACCGGCCCGATCCTCGCGCAGGAGGCCGTGTCGGTGCTGCCCGAAGACGACGAGGCGAGCCTGCACGAGCGCATCAAGGTTGTCGAGCGGCGGTTGCTGGCGCAGGTGGTCGCCGCCGTCGCGACGCGGGGCATTGTTTCCGACGGACGAAAGGCAGTAATCCCTGATGAGCGAGCATGAGCGCAAGCCGCTCCGCCGGGCCTTGGTGAGTGTCTACGACAAGACCGGCCTCATCGAACTCGCGACCGGCTTGCACGCCGCGGGCATTGAGCTGGTCTCGACCGGCTCGACGGCGAGCAAGATCGCCGACGCGGGCATCCCGGTGACCAAGGTCGAGGAGCTCACCGGTTTCCCGGAGACGCTCGACGGGCGGGTGAAGACGCTGCATCCGCGGGTGCACGCGGGCATCCTCGCCGATCTGCGCAAGCAGGAGCACGCCGATCAGCTGGCCGAGCTGGGCGTCGCGGCGTTCGAGCTGGTGGTGGTGAACCTCTATCCGTTCACCGCGACCGTCGCCAGCGGTGCCACCACCGACGAGTGCGTCGAGCAGATCGACATCGGCGGGCCCTCGATGGTGCGTGCGGCGGCGAAGAATCATCCCTCCGTCGCGGTGGTCGTCGACACCGGCGACTACGACCAGGTGCTGGCCGCGGCGAAGTCCGGCGGATTCACCCTGTCCGAGCGGACCGCTTTGGCGGCCAAGGCTTTCCAGCATACGGCGAGCTATGACGTCGCGGTGGCGAGCTGGATGACCTCGGTGCTGGTGCCCGGCGTCGCGCAGGCGCCCGCCGACGCGGGCGAGCAGTTCCCCGGCTGGCTCGGTGGCACCTGGGAGCGCGCCGCGGTGCTGCGCTACGGCGAGAACCCGCATCAGGCGGCGGCGCTCTACACCGACGCAGGCGCGGGTGCCGGTCTCGCGCAGGCGCGGCAGCTGCACGGCAAGGAGATGTCGTACAACAACTACACCGACGCCGACGCCGCGTGGCGCGCCGCCTACGACCACACTGCCCCGACCGCGGCGATCATCAAGCACGCCAACCCCTGCGGCATCGCGACCGGCGCCGATATCGCTGAGGCGCACCGCAAGGCGCACGCTTGTGATCCGGTCAGCGCGTTCGGCGGGGTGATCGCGGTCAACCGCGAGGTCACCGTCGAGCTGGCCGAACAGGTCGCCGAGATCTTCACCGAGGTGATCGTGGCCCCCGCCTACGCCGACGGCGCGGTGGAGGTGTTGCAGCGCAAGAAGAACGTGCGCATCCTGGTCGCCGAGCCGCCGCGCCGGGCGGGCGCCGAGCTGCGTCCGATCAGCGGCGGCGCGCTGCTGCAGCAGCGCGACATCCTCGACGCCGCCGGCGACGATCCGGCCAACTGGACCCTGGTGGCGGGCCCGGCGGCCGACGCCGAGACCCTCGCCGATCTCGAATTCGCTTGGCGCGCCTGCCGTGCGGTGAAGTCGAACGCGATTCTGCTCGCACACGACGGCGCCTCGGTCGGCGTCGGCATGGGGCAGGTCAACCGGGTGGACGCGGTGCAGTTGGCGGTGCAGCGCGCGGGTGATCGGGCCAAGGGCTCGGTCGCGGCATCGGACGCGTTCTTTCCGTTCCCGGACGGGCCGCAGCAACTCATCCAGGCGGGCGTACGGGCGATCGTGCAGCCGGGCGGTTCGGTGCGCGATCAGGAGACCATCGACCTGTCCCGGGAGGCGGGCGTCACGCTGTACCTGACCGGTTCGCGGCACTTCGCGCACTGACCCGAGACCATCGCACGCCCCGCGCAGCCTGTGCGGCCGAATCGCTTCGTGATTCGCCCACGCGGGGCGTGCGCTTTCGTAGAGTGGGCGGCATGTCGATGCGGATGATGGCTGCCGGTGTGGCCGCGGCGCTGGTCGCGGCCGGGCTCGGGATCGGCGGTGCGCCACCGGCCGCGGCGGAACCGGCCGCGCCGCGGACATTGCCGTCGGTGCAGGCCTGGCGGCCCGGCGGTACCTCGTTCACCCCCGGCGCACCGGCCCGGGTGTGGTATGCCGAGGCCGCGTTGCGCGATACCGCAACGGATTTCGCGACCTCGCTGCGCGCCGTCACCGGCGGCGATGTGGTCGCGCAGCCCGGCACGGCGGGCGGGGCGGGGGATATCGTCCTGACGACCGGGCCGGTCCCGGATGCCCCCGAAACGCCTGAGGCATACCGGATCACGGTCGGTCCGACGCTGGAGCTACGTGGCGCCGGCGCGGCCGGTGCGTTCTACGCCACCAGGTCGGTGCTGCAGATGCTGCGCGGGCAAACCTCGATTCCCGGTGGCACCGTGACGGATTGGCCGCGCTACCGCGAGCGCAGCCTCATGCTCGACGTCGGCCGCGAGTTCATGCCGGTGCCGCTGTTGCGGGCGCAGATCCGGCGAATGGGCCAGCTGAAGCTCAACCTGCTGCACCTGCACCTGTCCGACACCTTCGGATTTCGGCTCGAGAGTGCGCGGCATCCGGAAATCACCGCCGCGCAACACTATTCGAAGCAGGACATCCGCGATCTGGTCGAGTACGCGGCCCGGTACCAGGTCGAGATCGTGCCCGAGGTGGACTTCCCCGGTCATATGAACGGCATACTGGCCGCGCATCCCGAGCTGAAGCTGCGCAGCGCGGCGGGCAAGGTCTCCGAGGCGGCGATCGACATCACCGACCCGCGCGGCTATGACCTGATGCGCGACATCCTGGAAGAGTTCCTTCCGCTGTTCCCCGGCCGCTACTGGCATCTCGGCGCCGACGAGTTCCTGCTCGACGGCGCGCAGCTCGCGAGCTACGACGACTACCCGCAGATCGGTGCGTTCGCCCGCGCGACATACGGGCCCGCCGCCCAGCCGGTGGACGCCTTCCTCGGCCTGATCAACTGGGGCGCGGATATCGTCAGGGCGCACGGCAAGCGGCCGCGCATCTGGAACGACGGACTGCACGTCGGCGCGGGCACCCTGGCCATCGGTACCGACATCGTGATCGACTACTGGAGCCGGGCGGGCATACCGCAGCTGCCGCTGCCGTACTTCGGAAACGCGCGCAGCCCAGCCGATCTCGTCGCGGCCGGGCACGAGGTGCGCAACGCCGCGATCACCCCTGCCTACTTCGTCGCGGGTGGGCCGGTGGCGGCGGGCAACGTGCCCGCGCCCGCCACCTATCACCTGTGGGATCCGTCGCTGTTCGTCGACGGCAGCCGTCTGGACCCACAGCAGAGCGCGAACCACCTGGGTTCGGGGCTGTTCGTGTGGTGCGACGACCCGACGGTGCGTACGCCCGACGAGATCGCCGCCGCCATCACCGAGCCGTTGCGGGTCATGGCTCAGCAGACCTGGGGCGCCCCGCAAGCCGGTAGCTATCCCGAGTTCGCCGCGCTCGGCGCCGAGATCGGCGAACCTGCCCCGTAGCGCGGGCGCTCACTACACCGCGCTGAGTACCTGCCGGTTGCCCAGTGGTGACTTCAGTTGCAGGTCGAGCGAGGCGAACACGGCGATCATCGTGCACATCCGGCCGGTGGCATCGGCCCGGGAGCCCGAGCGCAGCTCGACGGTGACGGTCGAATCGGTCTCGCGCACAGTGGCGTCCACGCCGTAGCACTCCGGCGAGCCGGTCTGGAAGTTGACCGCGATCCGATCGTCGGCCAGGCGCGTCCACGAGGTGAACGGGATCGGCCTCGCCCCGACGATGGTCGGATCGGCGGTGAGTTCGCGGCCGCGATCGCTGCCGGCGTCCTCGGTCGGCGTGCTCGGCGCCGCGCTGCTCGTCGTGCTGGTCTTCGGTTGTGCCGCACCATCATCCGAATTGCCACACGCCGCGGCCACCAGGCAGCCGAGCACGATGGCGACAGTTGCGGCGCTGCGGCCGCCGGACATCCGAGTCATGGCACAACCCTAGTGGTGGGTGCGGATGTCGGCGCGCTCGCGCTCGACCATCGCATACCGCACGAGAGACTGCAATAGGACGCACCCCACAGTGAACTTTCGGCGAACCATGCGCGTAATACCTCCGTAACTCCCACTCGAGCAGTATCTTCGGCCTAGATGCGCGCTTGGTGTGGACGGCGGGCGTCGATGTCGGATGCTCTTCAAAACCTTCGAAAGGAAGAACCGTGGGCGACACGCTGCGCGTTGGCGAAGAACTCGGACTGGGCCAGTCCCTGCAGGGAGGTGCGTACAGCCTCACCCTGCAGAGCGACGGCAACCTTGTGCTGTCCGAGCCGGACGGAAATGTTGTGTGGTCCACACTGACTCACAACCAGGGTGTGGAGCGCGCCACCCTGCAGTCCGATGGCAACTTCGTCCTGTACAAGGGCGAGGGTGCGGCCTGGTCCACCGAGACCAATGGCAAGGGTGACGCGGACCGCCTGGTCGTGCAGGCGGACCGCAATGTGGTGCTGTACGGCAAGGACGGCAGCGCGCTGTGGGCGTCGAACACCAAGACCGACAACCCGCTGCCCGCCCCGGAGCCCGCCGCCGAGGCCGCGCCTGCCGCCGAGGAGGTGCCGCCGCCTGCCCCCGAGGTGCGCACCTACACGGTCGAGCCGGGCGACACCCTGTGGGCGATCGCCGAGCGCTTCTACGGTGACGGCAACCGCTACCAGGAGATCGCGAACGCGAGCGGGATCGACAACCCGGATCTGATCAACCCCGGCCAGGTACTGACCATCCCGTAAATCATTGCGGGGTAAGGCAAATGTGGGGCCCGGAGCGAATGCGCTCCGGGCCCCACAGCTGTGTCGCGGTGCGTTCAGTACCGCATGGCGTTCTTGACCCGCTGGCCCATCGACTTCTTGCGCTGGGCGGCCTGGTAGCGCGCGTCGTTCTCGATCACCTTGATGGTGGCCCCGACTCGGCGATGCGCCTCCGCGATGGCCTCCTCGATCGGCATGACGATATCGAGATCGAACAACTCGATGATCTTGTCGATCCGTTCGTGCACGCTGCCGCCGACCACCTCGTACGGGATGCCGAGACCTCGGATCACCTCGAGCAGGGATTGATCGGACAGCTTCCGGAACGACTCGGAGACCGGGCGATGCCCGTCGGCGTGCATCGGAAACTCCACCGGCAGATGGACATACGCGTCGTACAGCGTGGTGGCCCGCTCCTTGACGATCTCGCCGAAGATCTGGGTGTAGTCGCGCACGGGCCCTTTGCGGCCGATGCTGCCGACTGACTTCAGCACCCGGGCAGGCCACGGTGCGCCGGGATTGATACCGACCCGCAGGCGCGCCGTGCCGTACACCCACTCGTGCACCACCGAGCCGTCGGAAACGAAAGAGCCGCCTGCGGATTCGTTCTGCAACCGCTCCTCGAAGCGGCGCAGTCCGAGCTGCAACAGCTCGATCGAGTTGAGTTCGTTGAGCGTCTTGCCCGGCGCGATGTCCATCAGCAGCTGGCGCGCGGTCATCGCGTGGGTACGCGGGATGCCGGTGGCGAGTGAGAGCGCCTCGGTGGTCGTGCTCTTACCGGTCGAGTAGGTCCCGGAGATCGCCAGCCTGATGTGCGGACGTCGCTGTCCGGCTACGAGATACACGCGCCGGCCGTTCAGCGCTCGCCGCGCAGCGGCTCGGCTCGGCGTGCCTGCTCGGGCAGTGGCAGCGGGCGGGTCGCGTCGTCCTCCGGAGGAATGCCGGGCGAGGCCAGCGCGGCCTCGTTCAAGTCCTCGCGGCGCAGCGTGACGAAGGCGACCACGCCGGAGATCGCGGCGAGCACCGCGGTCAGCAGCATGGCCTGGTGCAGTCCGGACAGGTACGCGGAGTCCGCGAGGGCCCGCAGCGGGCCGTCCGGGATCACCTGCGCACCGCCGCCCGCGGCGATCACGTCGGAGACCTCGGCGGCCTTGTCGCCCAGGGCGGTTCGGACGGCATCGGAGTCGGTGAACGCGTCGTCGACCCGGTTCTGGAAGAACGCGCCCACCGCCGCGATACCGATGGCAAGGCCGGCCTGCTGGAAGGTCTCGTTGACCCCGGAGGCCATGCCCGCCTTGTCCGGGATGGTCACCGCGATCGAGAGCGCGGCGCGCGGTGGGCTGAACATGCCCATGCCGAGCCCGATGAGGATCATCGCCGGAATCAGTGCGGTCCAGCCGGAGTCGACGTCGGTGAGCGCCACCGCCGCCAGGCCCGCGGCGATCAGCAGCTGTGAGGTGCCGACCAGGACCGCGGGCGCGAGCTTGGTGACCAGACCGCCGGCGATGGCGGCGGCCACGAACAGCAACAGGGTCAGCGGCAGGAAGCGGATGCCGCTGGCCAGTGCGGAGTAGCCGAGCTGGTTCTGCACGTAGGAGATGAGCAGGAACAGCGCGGGCATCACGGTGAAGGCACAGAGCGCGGTGACGACCGACAACCCGCCGAAGGTGTTGTTACGGAACAGGTTGAGGTCGAACATCGCTTGGCCCCGGCGCGCGAGCTGGACTTTCGCGAACCCGGCGAGCAGCAGCGCCGCGATCACGAAGCAGATGATGATCCGCGCACTGGCCCAGCCGTCCTCCTGGCCCCGCAGCAGGCCGAGCACCAGGAAGAACAACCCGGTCGAGAAGGTGACCATGCCTAGCCAGTCCACGGGTGGCGTTGCGTGGCTGCGTGATTCGCGCATCTTCAGCACGCCCGTGGCGAGCGCACCCACCGTGAGCGGCACGTTGATGAGGAAAATCCAACGCCAGCCCGCGGATTCGGTGAGGCCGCCGCCGATCAGCGGGCCGAAAGCGATCGCGAGGCCGGTCACCGCGCCGAAGACGCCGAAGGCCATGCCGCGGTCCTTGCCGCGGAACTCGTGGCCGAGCAGCGCCGGGCCGACCGCGAAAAGTATTGCCCCGCCGAGTCCCTGCACGAACCGGCCGACGATGAGCACCTCGACGTTCGGTGCGATCCCGCACACCAGCGAGGACACCGCGAAAACGATCATCCCGATGTTGAAGACCTTGCGGCGCCCGATGCGGTCGGCCAGCGAGCCCGCGGCGAGCAGGATCGCGGCCAGCCCGAGGGCGTAGGCGTCCAGAATCCACTGCAGCGACGAGAACGAGGAGTCGAACGCCGAACGGATATCCGGCAGCGCCACATTCACGACGGTCAGGTCGAGCATCAGCATGAAGGTGGCGACGGAAACTCCGACGAGCGTCCAGGTCGCCGTGTCCGATCGCCGGAACGCGGTCTCGGTCGGTCCGATGGGCATAAGCGAATTATCCTCTGCTCAAGGTGCTTTCGATGCGGCGGCGACCGCCTGGGCAGCTGGTACGAGCTCTGGAAGACGATACAGACGGGTCAGGTGCGTGACCACATCCTCGAGTGACCCGCCGAACACGAAATAGGGCACGGTCGAGGCGTGCAACGTCTCGAGCAGTATCCGGTCGATCAGCGTGCGTTGCGCGGCGTCCGCGCCAACCAGGGTCGCCGCATCCAGTCGCAAGTGGATGAACGCGTCGTAGGTCGCGGCCGCGCGGCGGGCGACGATCGCCCCGTGCGCGGCCAGAAAACGCTGCTCGAAAATGCGATTCGGGATATCGCGCGGGTTGGTGAGCCAGCTGAGCAGGCTGCGGCCGCGCCGCACGGACTCGGCCCGTGCCCAGTCGTTGAGCACGGATCCGTCGGAGACGAAACCGGATTCGGCGATCGCCTCGGCGCTGACCCGCCGCTCGAACATGCGCACCGGCAACTCGACGGTCTCGGCGAGCCGCCGCCCGCTCGTGACCACCGAGGACTCCGGTGCGAGACCGGCGTGCGGCAACCCGCTGGCCAGTGACAGCGCGGTGGCCAGCGTGGTCTTGCCGGTGCCGGGGGCACCGGTGATCGCCAGCCGGATGGCCGGTAGCCGCGTCCTGGTACCGAGCGCGGCCGGACCGCGGATGGTGTCGGTGCTCATTCCGGCAGCTGGTGGGCGAGCAGGCAGGAACCGGTGACGCCGTTGAACGCCTTGATCTGGATATCCGCGCTGCGCCAACGGCTTCCACCGCGATCGATGATCGAGGCGCGGCGGATCTCCAGGATGCCCTCGAAGGTGTCCTCGATCGGGCGGTGCGGCCCGGCCGTGATGAACTCGAGCTTGCGCATCCAGAGCGTGTTGCTGTTCGCGCGGGTGAGCGAATCCAGGTGGTAGAGCAGGATTTGCGACGACTGCGCCGCGCCGACCACCGAGTCGATGGGGGAGGAGCTGTAGGAGTACGCGGACTCCGCGCCGGAGTAGCCGCCGACCTGGCCCGGCGTGATCCGGTGCTGTCCGGTGATCCGGGTGCCGGTCTCGTCGATCGTGAGTTCGCTCGCGGTCAGAGTGTGATTCACCAGGCCGTTGAGGTAGTAGTGCGGTGCGGGACCGAAGATCTCGGCGAGACCGCCGAATTCGTCCGAGCCGGGTTCGGACTGTGCGCCGACCCCGGGCGGGTGCACGATCGACAGCGAGCCGGACAGCGGGCCGACCTGGAACTTGAACGTGGTCTCGATCTCGGACTCGGTGGTGTCGGAGGCGCCGACGACTTGCGCGACGACCGGAATATCGGCCAGATCCTCGTGCGGCGCGGCGCCGGCCCGCACGGTGGCATGGCGCACCCACGAGCGCGCCGACTCCGCCGGGGACAGTTGCCGCGACCGCACCACCGCCGCGTCACACAGCGCCGCGGCGAGCATGACGGTGTCGACGCTGCTCACGTGCGGCACGAGTTCGCCGCCCGCCTTCGACGACCAGCCGCTGGGATAGGTCAGCCGGGCGCGGCCCGCATGCTCGGCGCCCTCCTGATTGGACCGGCTCAGGGACAACCGGGTGAACTCGCGGCCCACGTTCTTGTAGCCATCGCCGAAATACCGACTGGAGTGCGGGCCAAGGGGTTCGTCGTAACTGGAGAATGACTGTTTCATATTTGGCACCGCACTTTCGAACACAGATCGAACAGATGACACAAAGCGGATCAGGCGACCGGTGGAAGGCCGAATACCTGTCCCGCGTACGACAATCCGGCCCCGAACGACACCTGCAACGCGAGCTGTCCGGGTTTGGCTCGCTCGGAGGTCACCAGGTCGTCGATGGCCAGGGGAAGGGCCGCGGCGGAGGTGTTGCCCGAGCGCCGGACGTCGTCGGCGATCGCGACCGACTGGTTCTCCCAGCCGAGCTCGCGGACCACGCTGTCGATGATGCGCTGGTTGGCCTGATGGGGAATGAACACTTCCACCTCCGACAGCGCGACCTCGCCCGCCGCGGCGATCTCGCGCACCAGGCCGGGGACGGTCGCGGTGGCCCAACGGAATACGGAGGTGCCGTCCATCTGCAGTGATGGACGCACGAGGGTGGGGTCGGCGCGGAACTCGTCCCAGGTGGGCTCCTGGCGGATCAATCCGGCGTACGCGCCGGAGCTGCCCCACACCGTCCGGCGGATATGCCCGGCCTCGACGCGCGTCACCAGGGCCGCACCCGCGCCGTCGCCGAAGATCGGCCCGACCGACGCCTGTGCCAGGTCGATATTGGTGCTGAGTTTTTCCGAGCCGATCACCAGAATCGTGTCGGCCTGACCGGAATTGATCAGTGCGGCGGCCTGGCCGATGCCGTGCGAATATCCGGAACACCCTGCGGAGATATCGAATGCGGCGGGACTGCCGCAGCCGAGTTGCGCGGCGACGGCCGGCGCGGCCGCCGGCGTCTGGGTGAGTTCGGTCGAGGTGGCGAGCAACACGACATCGACCTGGGCCGCACGCATTTCGGCAGCGCTGAGTGCCGCGTCGGCCGCGGCGGCGGCCATGGAGGCCACTGTCTCGTGTGCACCCGCGAAGCGTCGTTCGCTGACTCCGGTCCGGCGGACGATCCACTCGTTGTCGACGTTGAGGCCGGGGGCCAATTCGGCGTTGGACACGACCCGGTCGGGTCGATAGACGCCAATCATTGAAATGCCGGCCTGCAAAGTCATGTCACGACCTCTCAATCACCCGGCGAAGGTCCGTTACTGGTCTGTTACCAGTGAGGTAATCTAACATTCTGTGGGTGACCGGGTGTGAGTACATCTGGCTATAACACCAGAACTCCACCCGGGTGTGACCGATGTCACAAGTGAAGTGGTTGCTTGCAAATCCGCTGTGCGCCAAAGTGTTCGAGCTATCTGTCGGATAGGTGAACAGTGGGGGCGCATGAAGTGTCCGGCAGGACAGGGTTTTTCGGCAATTCCCTGCATAGCGTGTGTTCACCGTGACGAACTTCGTTGCGATGGTGTGGCTTCCGGGGGTGCGCTATGCAAAGCATCGGCGACGCCTCGCGTGGGAGGCGTCGCCGAGGGTGGTTCGATCTAGCGGCTGGTGAACGGCAACAGTGCCATCTCGCGGGCGTTCTTCACGGCGATGGCTACCTGGCGCTGCTGCTGCGGGGTGAGCCCGGTGACCCGGCGGCTGCGAATCTTGCCTCGATCGGAGATGAACGTGCGCAGCAGGTTGACGTCTTTGTAGTCGACCTTCTCGATGCCCGCGGCGATGAGGGGGTTCTTCTTCGGGCGGCGGGCCTGCTCGGCGCGAACCTTCTTCGACGGTGCTCGCTTGACTGCCATATGACGGGATCCTTCGTACGAGAACAGTGGTTGTCTACCAGCTCGATTTGCGCACACCGGGCAACTCGCCCCGATGGGCCATCTCGCGCACACGCACACGGGAAAGGCCGAACTTCCGCAGGTGACCCCGTGGTCGCCCGTCGGCGGCGTCCCGATTGCGCAATCGTACCGGACTGGCATCGCGCGGCTGTCGTCGCAGCTCAGCCTGGGCCGCGGCACGCACGCTGTCCGAAGTGTCCGGCTTGCGGATCAGTTCTTTCAGCTCGGCGCGCCGCGTGGCGAAGCGTTCCACGACGGCGCGGCGTTGGGCGTCGCGGGCGATCTTCGACTTCTTCGCCACCTCAGCGCTCCTCGCGAAAATCGACGTGCTTGCGGACCACTGGGTCGTATTTGCGCAGCACCATCCGGTCGGGATCGTTGCGGCGATTCTTTCTGGTCACGTACGTGTACCCGGTGCCTGCGGTGGATTTCAGTTTGACGATCGGCCTGATCTCGGTCGACTTCGATGCCATGGGTTGCTCCTGATCAGATCTTGTCGCCGCGGGCCCGGATGCGCGCCACCACGGCCTCGATCCCGTCCCGGTCGATGGTCTTGATGCCCTTGGCCGACACGGTCAGCGTGACCCGCCGTCCCTCGCTGGGCAGGAAATAGGTCTTGCGCTGGATGTTGGGGTTCCAGCGGCGGCTCGTCCGCTTGTGTGAGTGCGAGACGGACTTGCCGAACCCGGGCTGACGCCCGGTGACCTGGCAGTGCGCCGACATGCGGGCTCCCTCCGGTAGATGACAATCATTTTCGACAACGGCTGCTCGACAATGTACCGTCGACCTACGGCAAATGAAAATCGTTATCGAAAGGGGTGCTGTTCGTGCTCCCACCTGAGGCCGACCGACGCACGCCCGTCGTGGTGCTCGCGGGTTTCGCCGGGCTCGCCGAGACCGGCGTGCACCAGGCCGCGACCGCGCTGTGCGACGCTCCCGGCGGCGCGGGCACCGTCGTCGTGCAGCACGACCTGCGCCAGCTGCGCGAGGGCGTTGTACATCGCACGGTGCGCAGCGCGAGCTACGAATCCTCGGACGTGCTCGAGCTCGCGCACGGCTGTGTCTCCTGCACGTTGCGCCGGGATCTGCTGCCGCTGCTGCGCACCCTGGCCGCGCGGGACTCCGTCGAGCGCATCGTGCTCGCCCTCGATCCGGCCTTCGAGGCCGAGGCCGTCTGTCAGGCGATCGAACACGTGGTGGTCGAGGGCATCCTGGGCCGGGTCGACGCCCCGGCGAGCCGGGATGTGCGCATCGAGGCGGTGCTCACCTGCCTGGACGCCGGCACGTGGCTGGCCGACGCGACCGGCGACGAGACGCTGACCGAACGCGGTCTCGCCCGCGCCGACGACGAACGCACGGTGGCGCAACTGGCCGTCGGTCAGGTCGAATTCGCCGATGCCGTGCTGGCTTTGGGGCCCGCCGAGGGCGGTGGTGCGGCCGATCGCGGCAGGCTGGCCGCAGTGCTGACAAGGCTGGTGCCCGACGCGCCCGTGGCCTGGGTCGACGACCCCGCGACGCTGCGGAGCGATCAGGTCGAGGCGTTGCTCGCGAAGGTCCCCGCGCACGCGCGCCGCGGCCGGGTGTTCGACGCGCACGCGCCGCTGCTGCGTGGGCAACCGCCGCTCAGCAGCGACTACGGCGTCACCCTCATGGAATTCGCCGCGAGCCGGCCGTTTCATCCGGCCCGGCTGCACGAGGCGCTCGACGTGCTCTTCGACGGCGTTGTCACCGCGCGCGGCCGGATGTGGCTGGCCACCCAGCCCGACGAGGTGGCGTGGCTGGAGTCGGCGGGCGGTGGGCTGCGCGTCGGCAGCGCGGGGCGCTGGCTGGCCGCGATGTCGGAAGCGGAGCTGGCGCAGGCGGATCCGGATCGGCGGGCGATGGCCGCGCTGCGCTGGGACGACCAGTTCGGCGACCGGGACATCTCGCTGGTGATCCTCGTGCACGACGCCGACCCCGCCGAGATCCGTACCGCGCTGCACTGGGCACTGGTGGAGGACGACGAGCTGCGGCTGGTCGAGCGCGCACCGGAGCGGGTCGCCGAATGGGAGGACCCGTTCGGCAGCTGGCACGCCGACCCCTGCGACAGCGACGTGCCCATACCGGTCGAAGAGGGCAACAGCCCGAGAGGAGAAGCGAAGTGAAGACAGGGATTCATCCGGACTACCACCCGGTGGTGTTCGAGGACGCGGGCACCGGCAAGCAGTTCCTCACCCGGTCTACCGCGACCAGCGCGAACACCGTGCAATGGTCCGACGGCAATACCTATCCGTTGATCAAGGTCGACGTGACCGCCGACTCGCACCCGTTCTGGACCGGCGCGCACCGCGTGCTGGACAGTCAGGGTCGAGTGGAGAAGTTCGAGCGCAAGTACGGCAAGCGCACCCGGCGCGGGGAGGCCTGAGATGGCGGTGCCGAAGCGGAAGATGTCGCGCTCGAACACGCGCAGCAGGCGGGCCCAGTGGAAGGCGACGCCGCCGGATCTGGTGCCGGTGACCGTCGGCGGTGTGGTGCACAAGGTGCCGCGTCGTCTGGTCGCCGCGGTCCGGCGCGGATTGATCGATCTGGACCGGATCTGACCCGAAAACGACGGCGGGCCCGCGCAGACGTTGCGCGGGCACGCCGTCTTTGTCTGCTATCCCTCTTTTTCGGCGAGGTCCGCGAGCGTCGCGGCGAGCCGGAAGTACTTGTTGCTGGCGAGGTCGGCGATCGACTTGATCTTGAGCGCCTCCAGCAGCTGCTTGTCGTGCGCTTCGGTGAGACCGGCGAGGGCCGAGGGCGGAGCGGAGAGGATTTCCTTGAGCGACTTGTTCTCGTACGCCTTGTCGAGAGCCTTGTCGAGCACCACGTTGACGGCCATGCGAACTCCTTCGAACGAACCTGAATGTGCGGCGCCCGATCGAGCGCCTTGTGCCAGCCGACGATAACGCGCGCCGTGCCGTCGTGGGCGACGAACGCGCCGACCATCGGACACGGCGATCGTCGGACTTGTCACGCCGGGTTGATGGCGATGATCGGCCCCCTGTCCGGGTTGTCCGCAATTGGACAGCTATCGGCATGCTGCCGATGACTGGGTGACCTCGTGGACAATGGAATTGCGGCAGAATAGCTGCTGAATGAAATACGTACTGTGAGTTGGTTATTGGGTGTCGGAAAAGTCTTCGGGAAGTGATGCGTTCGTGCCTCGACGCCGGTACCCTCGTGCGAGAGGGCGGGTTCTCCCGGTTCCCGGGAGAGCCCGCTCATCGCCAAACTTCCTGGCTACAAGGCGTTCTCGGCCGCGGCTCGGGCCGCCACAGCAGCCGAACCCCCCATCGCGGCACTAGAAATCATCGCGTCGAACGCGCTCCCGGTGCGCCGCTGTCCTGCTTGTCCGCGACACTACCCGGCAAGCCGGGCAATTCGGGCAAAAGTGCCTCCAGTCGGGCCAACTGCTCGCCGACCACCGCCGCGGGCCCCTCGATCAACGAGAACGGCCATGGCCAATGCCTGCCGTTCAGCCGCGCCACCTGCTCGACCAGATCGGCGGTCGTCGCCTCCAATTCGCTGATCTCGGTGCGCAGTTCGCCGACCTCGTCGGTCAATTCGTCGATCCGTGCCATGGCGGCCGCCAGCCCGTCCACCAGGGTGCGGTTGCGGCCCTGCGCGTCGGTCCCCAACTGCGGCCAGCCCGCCAAACCCGGCCCGCGCAACTGGATCTGGATATCGCGCAGCACTGCCTCTTGCTCCGGCGTCACGTCGCCGTCCTCCTGTACCGAGTAATCCCACTGGCCGAAATCGGTCGTCTCGGCCACGTTCACATCGCAGAGCACGCCGCCGACGATCTGCTGGCGCGAGGTCTGATGGATATTGCGGCGCGTCTCGACATTGCCGCCCGACCAGGCATCGGTCTGCCACGCCCAAGTGGCGCTGCCCGCGTCCAGCGCGCGGCGCACCGACCAATAGCCGCCGTAGATCCCGACATTCGCGCGCCCGAGTACCGTCGCCGCGCCGTCCAGGTAGGCGTTGAGGCGCTGTTGGTCCTGCGGTGTCGCATCGAAATCGGCGGAGAAGTAGATCGGCCGATCCGTCCGGCCGCCGCAGCGCAGCACCTGCGCCAGGCCGGCGCGGGCATCGACGATGCCCGCGCCGTAGCCGTCGAGCATGCGCGCCGCGGTGGTCTCCCAGTTCGACGCGATCGAAATGCCGTGTGCGCGCAGATCATCGGCCTCGGCCGGGGTCAGCATCTTGCCGGGCAGGGTCGGCCCGCCATCGGACAGATACCGGACAACGAAGTCGAACCCCGCCGCGCGGATCGCCGCGCCCCCCGGACGACCGGCGGCGTAGTCCAGACCGAAACGCATGGCTCTCACTGTAAATCGGCGCGCGGCGGAATTCCGGGCCATTGGCGAACCGGTGCGATCGCGCACCGGCCGCCGGAACTCAGCGGCTCGAACTCGGCTGCAGCGGCCGGATCGCGACCGGAGCGCGGCGTTCCGGCGCGACCAGGATCGCGCTGATCGGAATGGCCAGTGACATCATGCTGATCACGAACACTGGAACGAAGAACCCGAACAGGTCCTCGCCCTGCGGTGTGACCCCACTGGTGGAGACATGGGTCTGCAGACCCGCGAGATCGGTGTAGTGCATACCGGCGATCCCGGCCGCGAACACCAAAGAGGCGCCGACCAGAACCGACAGCGGACGCCAGGTCTGGGTGAACCACAGCGCCGCGAGCGAGGTCACGATCGCGACGCCGGCCGCGGCCAGTACCAGCGGCATCCGCAGGCTCGCCGAGCCCTGGATCCGGATCGCGTCCAACGCGAGGAAATGCATCAGGCCGAAGCCCGCGCCCATGACCACACCGGCGGCGATCAGCCGCGGTACCCGCGCCACGGTGCCGTTGATCGTCAGCGCGGCCCACACCGCAAGCACCGAAACGAGCACGGACAAGATCACATTCGTGACGTCGTAGCGAACCAGACTGCCGTGCACCGAGAAACCGAGCATCGAGATGAACACCGGCAGCCACACCCCGATCCCGCCGATCGAGACCGCCGCGGCCGCTTGCCACACGGTGCGGAACCGGCCGGTCGAGGACTTGGCCGACTGCCGGATACAGGTGAACCCGATCAGCGCGCCGACCATCGACACCGCCGCGGACAGCCCGATGAGCCAGTAGCCCATGTTGAAGTAGCTCAAAGCACCGCCTGTTCGCGTTCCTGCACGGCCAGGCGCTGAATGGCGTATTCGGTCACCGCGGCCAGTGATTGGCGAACCTCGTTGGCGTTGCGTGCGTCGATGTCCACGATCGGCACGCCCTCGCGCACGGCGAGCGCCTCACGCAATTCGGCGATCGGGAATCGCGGCGCGTTCGGAAAACGGTTGACCGCGACCAGGAACGGCAGGTTGCGTGCCTCGAAGAAGTCGACGGCGGCGAAGCTGTCCTCCAGTCTGCGGGTGTCGATCAACACGACGGCGCCGATCGCGCCGCGGATCAGGTCGTCCCACATGAACCAGAAACGCCGCTGTCCCGGCGTGCCGAACAGGTAGAGCACCAGGTTGCCCGGCAGGATGATCCGGCCGAAATCCATGGCGACCGTGGTGGTTTCCTTCTCCGGCGTATCGGCGAGGTCGTCGATGCCGTCGGAGAACCTGGTGACCATTGCCTCGGTCCGCAGGGGAACAATCTCCGACACCGCACCGACGAACGTCGTCTTACCCGCGCCGAAACCGCCGGCCACGACGATCTTCGTCGAGGCCATCCGATTTTCCGTTTCGCCCTGGCCGGGGTTGGTGTCGGGCCCGATCTTCCTATAGGGCACGGAGTCCACGCAAAGTCCTCTCCATCAAACTACGACGCTCGTCGAAACTCGCTTCGTCGGTCAGTGTCGAATGCACCCGCAGGATGCCGTCGACGACGAGGTCACCGATCATCACCCGGACCATGCCCAGCGGCCGATCCAGATGCGCGGCGATCTCGGCGACCGACAACCGGTGCGTGCCGAGCCGAAGGATATCCGTGCGGACGTCACCGGTGGGCCAGTCGAGATGCGCAGTGTAGGACAGGGTCTCGATGACCGCCTCCATCGGCAGGTCGACGGCGGGCTCGGTACGCCCCGAGGTCAGGGCATAGGGTCGGACGCGAGTGGTCGGTTTAGGTCCAGGTCCGAATGGATTGGACATCTCACGCTCAAACCGCGGTACGGGCGGTGGCCGTGACCACCGAGCCGACCCGGTCCACCAGCAACGCCATCTCGTAGCCGATCCGGCCGATGTCGTGCGACTTGTTGGCCAGCACGGCGATGTGGGATCCGTTGCCCACGCTCATCACCAGCAGGTAGCCGCGCTGCATCTCCACGATCGACTGCATCACCTTGCCGCCGTCGAACAGCGACGCGGCGCCCATCGAGAGGCTGGCCAGGCCGGCCGTGACGGCGGCGAGCTGTTCGGCCCGGTCCGGGGGTAGGTGCGGGCTGGTCGCCTGCAGCAGGCCGTCTGCCGACACCAGCACGGCATGGGACACGCCGGGCACGTCCCGGGTGAACCGGGCGACCAGCCAATTCAGGTTCTCATCCGTGGTGCTGTTCGCGTTGGTCATGCAAGCCCTCCGTCGTTGTACTGCGCATTGGCCCGCCCACTGCGGACCCCACTGAGATGCCTGGTGAGGTTGTTCCGGATTTCCTCCGGGTCACGGGCTCCCGATTCGTCTGCTTGGGCCAAACCGCCGGGGACGAGCTGGGCGCCCGGCGTGCGGATGGGAAGTCCACCGGTGGTCCGCCCGGTCGGGGTGGGTCGGGTCGCTTCCTCGGCGGCCATCCAGCCCGCGTCCGCGGGCGAAGTCCAGGTCGTCTCCGCGCTTTGCGAACTTGCGGGCTCGACCAGCCATTCCGACACCATGCGCTGGTAGATCGGGGTCGGCGAGGCCCCGGCCACCGGCTGCAACCGGGAGGAGGTCAGCGCGGGCTCCGGCTCCGGTTCCGGCGCGCTCGGTTCGGGCTGTGACGCGTTGGCGGGCCGCCGGATGGGCAGGCCGGACCGCGACGTGGTCGCCCGGACGGTGGGTTCGGTGACGCCGCTGTGCTCGTCGAGATCGAGCGAGCTCTCGTGCTCCGGTTCGGTCCACAGGCTCGCGGGACGGTCCGGCTCGGCGTCGGCCGCCTTCTTCGCGCCGTTGCCGGATTCGTCGGCGGTCGGCGGGCCGAACGGCGAGCGCTCGTCGGCCGGGGCGTTGATCGACCACGGCTGGGTCGGCGGCTGTGAATCAGGGTCGCTGTCAGGGGTATTGGTGCGCGTTGCCATCGACACCGTCGGCTGTCCCGGTGCCTCGGCGACCCGGATCGCGGGCCTGCGTTGCGGGAGCCCGTTGCTGGTCACGTCGAAGCGCGTCGAGTTCTGCTGCGGCAGGTTCGGCACCGGGACCAGGTTGCGGGGCTGGGTGTTACGCGTCTGGGTGCCGGTGGACACCGCGTAGTCGCCGGTCATCGGCACCGGCGGATGGCCGGACGGGTCGGTGGCATCCAGCGGCGGCGAGACCAGCCCACCCGGCAGGTGCACGCTCGCGGTGATGCCGGGCTGCTGCGCCATGGTGGAGGTGCGGCGCAGGTTCGTGGTGATCGTATGCCGCTTGGCCAGCCTGCCGACGACGAAAAGACCCATGCGGCGGGCGGTCTCGACGGTGACCTCACCACCGGAACTCAGCCGGTCGTTGATGGCGCGCAGGTCCTCGGTCGACATGCCGAGACCGCGGTCGACGATCTCGATCAGATACCCGCCGTCCACGGCCCTGGCCACCGAGACGGTGACCGGGGTGGTGGGCGGGGAGTAGCGCAGCGCGTTGTCGATCAACTCCGCGAGCAGGTGCTCGATATCGATGGCGGGCTCACCGGCGACCACGCCGTCGGGCACCGCGGTGATCTCCACGCGCTGGTAGTCCTCGACCTGAGATACCGCGCTCCACAGCATGTCCGAGAGCTGGACCGGGTGCAGCTGGCCGCGGCGCAGCGCTGTACCCGCGAGCACCAGCAGGTTGTCGCCGTTGCGGCGCATGCGGGTGGCGAGGTGGTCGAGGCGGAACAGGCTCTGCAGCCGCTCGGTGTTGTCCTCGTCGTGTTCGAGGTCCTCGATCAGCGCCAGCTGCTGCTCGACCAGTGACTGGCTGCGGCGCGAGAGAGTCTCGAACATGCTGCCGATCTGCAGTCGCAAGCGGGCCTGCTCGGCGGCCAGGTGCAGCGACGCCTGGTGGATGTCGTCGACCGCGCGGGCCAGCTGACCGATCTCCTCGGTGGTGCTCACATCCACCGGCGCGATCTCCGGTGTCGCGCCGCCCGCGCGCACCACCTCGATCTCCTTGGGCAGGTCCACGTGCGCGACCTGGAGCGCGTCGTGACGCAGCCGGCGAATCGGCAGCACCAGCGAGCGCGCGACCGCGAGCGCCAGCGCGAGGCCGGCCAGCAGCGTGCCGACCACGATCGCGACGTCACGCAGCACGGCGCTGCGCAACTCGGTGGTCCGGTCGGCGAGCTTGGTGTCGACCAGGCCGAGCAGGGTGCTCGTGGCCTGGCGGTAGCTGTCGGTGCTGGTCTTGAGCGAATCGACGATGACGGGATTACCGCTCGGATTGTTCGGGTTCTGGCTCAGCGCGCCGATGCGGGCCTGCACCGCCTGGATCAGCGTCGGCGCGTTGATCGCCGACTCGGGGCTCAGCTCGGTGTAGATGTTCACCATCACGAGCTCCGCGCCGAGGGTGGTCAGCATGTTGCCGAGCACGGCCATGTTGTTGCCCGGACCCGCGGTGGCGACCATGATCTGTTCCTGGGTGAGCACGCGATTCGCGTTGGCGATCAGACCGAGCTGCAGGAAGTACCGCTGGATGATCACCTCCTCGATCGAGGAGGACACCGAGGTCGCGGTCACGATGCGGGTGCCGACCTCACCGACCTGCTCGCCGATGGTCATCGGCGAGGCGGTGCGCAGACCGTTGCGCATGGTCCGGCCGACCGCGATCGCGGCGCCGAGTTCCTTGTTGAAGCTGTCGCTCGATTCGCTCACCCGCAGCGCGGTTTCCAGATCCGCCGCGGCCTGATCGAATTTGGCCGCGATGGGGTCGAGCTGGTCATCGGGTTTGGCGGTGATCGCCGCGACCGCGAGCGTCTCGGTGGCCTCGCCGAACGCGAGCATCGGGCGCAGGATGCGGGCCTGCTCCGTCGCGGCGTCGAGCTTGGAGATCACGCCGAGCTCGTCCTTGATGCGGAGCCCGGCGAACGCCGAGGCGAGCAACACCGGTAGCAGCAGTACGATGCCGACCTTGCGCGTGACGGGCAAGTTGGACAGGCTGAAATACCAGGAACGCGGTTTTGCTTCCATTCCGCTTCCGTCGCCTCCACTCCGCGCAGGGCCCTCGGGACGGCACGTGCTGTTCAACGTATATGGGATCTACCCGCCGAGAACCAACTAAAGGTCTTCTTTTTACCGCACGGAACATACCGCGCAGGCGGACCGTCGGCAATCCGGGGGACAAGGTCTGATGGTGCCCGAATATGGCTACACGTAACAGGTTTCGCGTTGCACTAGTTCGACAGTCTACAGACTAACTGGACAGATGATCTAGTTGGCTCGAGTACGCCGTTTGCTGGTGGGCTGCTGTCGCCGGAGGGCCGTCCGGTCCGGCACGGCGTGTCGGAGGTCCCCTCTCAGTCGCCTCTCAGTCGATACGGTCAAACTGGTCGCATGCGCATTCTGGTAGTAGACGACGATCGCGCCGTCCGCGAGTCGCTGCGCCGGTCGCTGACCTTCAACGGCTACTCCGTCGATCTCGCGGTGGACGGCGTCGATGCCCTGGAAAAGGCAACCGATCAGCGACCGGACGCGTTGGTGTTGGACGTGATGATGCCGCGGATGGACGGCCTCGAGGTCTGCAGGCGCTTGCGCAGTACGGGTGATGATCTTCCCATTCTGGTTTTGACAGCACGGGATTCGGTATCCGAGCGCGTCGCCGGACTCGATGCGGGCGCGGACGACTATTTGCCGAAACCCTTCGCTTTGGAAGAATTACTCGCTCGATTGCGGGCACTGCTGCGCCGCACGACCGCCGACCCCGGCGAGACGTCGGAGGCAATGACGTTCGCGGATTTGTCGCTGGATCCGGTGACCAGGGAGGTCTCCCGCGGCGAACGGGCGATCAGCCTCACCCGCACCGAGTTCTCGTTGCTGGAAATGCTGATGGCCAATCCGCGCCGGGTGTTGACTCGCAGCCGCATCCTCGAGGAGGTCTGGGGCTATGACTTCCCGACCTCGGGCAACGCGCTCGAGGTGTACATCGGGTATTTGCGGCGCAAGACCGAGGCCGACGGCGAACCCCGACTCATTCACACCGTGCGCGGTGTCGGCTACGTCCTGAGGGAGACGCCCCCGTAGGGGCAGACCATGGCACGAAATGTTCCCAAGCGGCCGGTGGTCGCGGGGCTCGGTCAACCGGAGCCGCCGGAGATGCGGCCGCCGATTCCGCTCACCCGTTCTGTCTCGCTGCGCTGGCGCGTCACGTTGCTGGCCGCGTCGGTGGTGGCCATCGCGGTCGCGGTCACCTCGATCGCGGCCTACGCGATGGTGGCCCGCTCGCTGTACGGCGATGTCGACGCACAGTTGCGGACCCGCGCCGCGACGATGATCAACAGCGACATCGACAACATTCCGTTCCAGTCGCTGACCATGGCGACGCTGTTCTCCAACGACATCGGGGTCGGGATCATCTACCCGATTCCGGCGGGCGCGCCGCCAGGCGCCGCCACCGGGTACGTGCCGCCGCAACCGGCCAAGCCGCCGATCGGCCCCCAGGAAATGGCGGTGGCGCGCAACGAGATGTCCTCGTCGTTGCGCACCTACAAGAACCAGCGCGTGCTGGCCAGGCGTACGGATGCGGGTGTCACGCTGGTGATTTCGCAGCGGCTCGACCCGACCAGGGCGGTGCTCGACCGGCTCGCCTGGCTGCTGTTCGTGGTCGGCGGCTGCGGCGTGGTCCTGGCCGCCGCGGCGGGCACCGCGGTCGGCCGCACCGGGCTGCGCCCGATCGCGCGGCTCACCGCGGCGACCGAGCGCATCGCTCGCACCGACGACCTGACGCCCATTCCGGTCACCGGCGACGACGAATTGGCGCGTCTCACCGAGAGTTTCAACACCATGCTGCGCGCGTTGACCGAATCACGGGACCGCCAGCGCCGATTGGTGGCCGACGCCGGACACGAATTGCGCACGCCGCTCACGTCGTTGCGGACCAACATGGAACTGCTCATCGCCTCCAGCAGGCCGGGCGCGCCGCGGCTACCCGACGAGGACATGGCCGAACTGCGCGCCGACGTCATGGCCCAGATCGAGGAATTGTCCACGCTGGTCGGCGATTTGGTGGATCTGGCCCGGGAGGACGCGCCCGAGGCGGTCTACGACCGGGTCGATCTCGGCGAGGTCAGCGAGCGCGCGCTGGAGCGGGTCCGGCGGCGGCGCTCCGGGATCGAGTTCGTCGCGGATCTGCGCCCCTGGTTCGTGTACGGCCACGAGGCAGGCCTGGAGCGGGCCATCCTCAACGTGCTCGACAACGCGGCGAAGTGGAGTCCGGCCGGTGCGCAGGTGCACGTCACCATGCGCGAAACCGGTTCTCGGCTGCTCGAATTGGTGGTCGACGACGCGGGACCCGGCATTCCGCCCGCGGAGCGCGAGCTGGTGTTCGAACGGTTCTATCGGACCACGGCGTCGCGCTCGATGCCCGGCTCCGGACTCGGTCTCTCGATCGTCAAGCAGGTGGTGACCAAGCACGGCGGAACCATCGCCATCGATACCTCGCCGCGCGGCGGCACCCTGGTGCGCATCGTGCTGCCCGGCGAGGCGGGCGTGGCCACGGTCGAGTGATTCGGCGGCCGACCCCTACCCGCGCCGCGAGGTCTCCCACATGCGCAGGTCGATGCGTACGCTGTTGCCTGGGTGCGGGCAGGCTCGGCCCGGTAGCGGTGGTCGCGTGCGGCCGCGAGAAGTGGGTAGACATCTCGGACAATTGAAAGCACGGTCTCAGTCCGCTCTCAGTCGTCGTCGTCAAGCTGGTCGGCAGACGTTGAGGAGAAACGAGGAGTCCATGACCGAGGATTCGCAGGACCGGCGCGACGAGGCGGCGAACGCCACGCCACACCGGCCGCAGCCGACCGAACAGATCCCGGCAGCGGCGGCGGGCCAGCCGTACGCACCGGACCCCGCCTATTCGCAGCAGGCGTACGGGGCGTTCGAAGCGCAGCATCCGATGGGTCAGTACCCGCCGCCTCAGCACACCCAGTCCTTCCCCGGCCCCGACTACGGCGCGCCGCCGCCGTACGACCCGAACGCCGGCTTCGATGCGCAATCGGCGCAGGGCGGCCCGTTCGAGGAGCCCAAGCAGCCCCGCAGGCCGATCCGCACCGGCCTTGTCGCGGGCGCGGTCGCGCTCGCCCTGGTCAGCGGCGGCGTCGGTGGCGCGGTCGGCGCGCTGGTCAGCCATTCCGACAAGGGGAGCTCGGTCGTCACCAACGCGCTCGACCAGCCGAAGCCGAACGTCAACAACGTCTCCAACGCACCGGCCGGCTCGACCCAGGCGGTGGCGCAGAAGGTGCTGCCCAGCGTGGTGATGATCAAGGTCGCGAGCAGCCGGGCCGAAGGCGAGGGCTCCGGGGTGGTGCTGTCCTCCGACGGACTCATCCTGACCAACAATCACGTGGCCGCGGGCGGCGGTCCGAACGCCAAGATGGAGGTCATGTTCTCCGACGGCAGCACCGCGCCCGCCACCATCGTCGGCGCGGACCCCGTCTCGGACCTGGCCGTCATCAAGGTCAGCGGAAAGAACGGCCTGACCCCGATCGAGCTCGGCACCTCGTCGAACCTGCAGGTGGGCCAGCCGGTCGTGGCGATCGGCTCGCCGCTCGGCCTGGCAGGCACCGTCACCACCGGCATCGTCTCCGCGCTGAACCGTCCGGTGTCGACCAGCGGTGAGGGCGCGCAGAATCCGGCCGCCGCGAACCCGGTGATCGACGCGATCCAGACCGACGCCGCGATCAACCCGGGTAATTCCGGTGGCGCCCTCGTCGACGGCAACGGCAAGCTCATCGGCATCAACACCGCCATCGCCAGCCTCGGCGGCAGCGAGATGGGTGTCGGTCAGCAGAGCGGCTCGATCGGCCTCGGCTTCGCCATCCCGGTCGACCAGGCGCGCCGCGTCGCCGACGAACTCATCAAGACCGGCCACGCGACCTACGCGCAGATCGGCGTCAAGATCCAGAAGCAGGACACCGCCAACGGCGCGCGGGTGCTGGAGTCCACCCCGGACGGGCCCGCCGCCAAGGCAGGCATCCCGGCGGGCGTGGTCGTCACCAAACTGAATGACCGGACCATCGATTCGGGTGACGCGCTCGTCGCGGCGGTCCGCTCGCACCAACCGGGAGACAAGGTGAAGGTCACTTATACCGATGAACAGGGCAACAATCCGAAGACCGTCGAGGTGACCCTCACCGGTGCGCCCGCGGACGGCGGACGGTGATGCGCGTGCTGCAGGGCGGTTGGACTCCGCTGCTCGACACGGCCGCCGAGGTTCTCGGCGCAGGCGCTACGGTGAGCAGCATGGAAATCGATGCTCCTGTGGCGGGGCGTGCACTGGTGGTGGTCGTCGATGATCGAACGGCGCATGGAGGTGTTGACTCGCTCGGCCCGCTGGTCACCGAGCTGCTCACCGAAGCGGGCTTCCTGGTGGACGCCTCGGTTTCGGTGCAGGCCGACGAGGTCGAGATCCGCAATGCGCTCAACACCGCGGTGATCGGCGGTGTCGACCTGGTCATCTCGGTCGGCGGCACCGGCATGTCGCCGCGCGATGTCACGCCGGAGGCCACCTCGCAGGTCCTCGATCGCGAATTGCCCGGCATCAGCGAGGCGCTGCGCTCCTCCGGCCGGGTGGCGGGTTCGCTCGACGCCGGCCTGTCCCGTGGCGTCGCGGGCGTTTCCGGCAGCACCCTGGTAGTGAACCTGCCGGGCACCCGGGCCGCGGTGCGCGACGGGATGGCCACGCTCGGCCCGCTCGCCAGCAAAGTGATCGGCGAGCTCTCCGGATTGGTCGAATAATTACGGTTTCCAGTTCTTCCGACGACATCCCTCGTCCGGCAGCGCGCCGGGCGAGGGATGCGGCACGTCTGGCCGCTATCTTCGGCGACACCCTCCCAGACACTACCCGCGACGAACGCGATCACGATTCGGATAACGCATCGTCGACCGATGATTGGCTGCGTTCTCAGATTCCGCCGCATCACGGCTGATTGCCGATATCTACGTAGTTGCTACGTAACGTCCGGTCGGATTCCTCGCGATTCACTCGCTCATGTTTCACATCGGGGATTCGCCCCGCATTCTCATACGGCCCTGTCTCGTATTCGGCGCTTGGCGTTTTGGCGACTCGGTCGGCACCGTCCGGTCGGTCCGGCTGTCTCCGTCACGCAATTCACGCACGTCAAATAGCATTCTTCTGTTATCAACTGTGATCTACATCACATTGATCTTTATGAAAGCTCGCGTTGCAGCGTCGTTACCTAGCGTTTAATGTTCGCCACGAGCCACCCACACTGGACTTCATCGGCCCGGGTGCGGCACGTACGCGTCGACCCGGCGGAACCTGGCTCGGTTCCGTTGCCAGCCGGCACGTCGCGGCGACCTTAATTGCTGGTTACATACTGGCAACAAAAGGGCGACAAACTGGGCTGGGCCTGCGAGGACCACTGTCCAGCCTCGATGGTCGAGGCTGACTGTTTTAAACCTGATGAGGGGAAGTATGAGCGAGAACCGCACCAACGGTCTGCGCCGCGGTGCCCGCGTCGCGGGCGTCGGCGCTGCCGCTGCCGTGGCCATGGGCCTCCTTTCGACCGGCGCCGCCAGCGCTGATGTTTTTGTGCCGTTGCCGGACGGCCAGAAGCTCGGACCGGGCGTGACCATTACCCGTACCGGAGAGCACGCCATCGTCTCGCCGTCGCTCGCCGCCAACGGCGCGGGCCGCGTCGTCTGGGTCTCCGGTAACGCCTCCGCGGATGTCACCGACACGCCCGAGGGCAAGGTCGGCCCCTGGAACGGCGCGACGAACAAGCCCGGCACCAACAACTCCTCGACCCACGGCGCGTCCCAGCTCAACACGGGCTACATCATCGGCTGCCAGGTCAGCATCGCCGACGACGCGATCTCCGTCGGCGTCTCGGGCAAGGTCAACCTCACCAGCGGTGGCATCGGCGGTTCCGTCGGCGTGAAGCTGGGCCCCGGTGACGTCAAGTTCGTGCAGATCGAACTGAAGGACATCACCAAGGCTGGTACCTACTCGGTCGAGTACCAGGACGTCGAGATGGAAATCCAGGGCTGCGCGGGCTACGCCCAGGCGCGCTCTTACACCGTGGTCGAGATCATCGGTGACAACTACTCGAAGACCACCCTCTACGGGGCGCCGTTCAGCATTGGCTGACGACTGTCGAACTGTTGAACACCTTTCTCGCTGAAACGAACTCAACCCCTGAGGGAATTAACAAATGATCAACCGTAAGAACTTGGTGCGGGCAGCCGGTGTCGGTGCCGCCGCAACCATCGCCATGGGCCTGTTCTCCATCGGTGCCGCGAATGCGGACACCTTCGTGCCGCTGCCCGGCGGCGAGATCACCAAGACGCTGTCCGACGGCACCGTGGTGACGGTCCGCCTCGTCAACGAGTCGGCGAACATCAACCCGTCCATGGGCTCGACTCCGGTGCACCGCAACGCGTGGGTGTCCGGTTCGGCGCAGGTCGAGATCAATGGCACCGCGACGGGCAAGATCCGTCCGGGCTACGTGGTCGGCTGCCAGGTCAACATCGCCGGCGGCGGTGCCAACGGTGGCGCTGACGCCAGCGGCAAGTGGGACGGCAGCAGCGGCGACGTCGGCGGCAGCGGCGGCGGCAACCTGACTCTCGGCCCGGGCGAGGCGACCTCGTTCTACCTGCTCGACCGTGAGGTTGCCGATGACTTCGGCAACGAGGATCACTCGACCCAGATCACCTTCAAGAACGGCAAGGGTTCGGTCACCTGGGCCGACTCCACCATCGGCCTCAACGGCTGCGCCGGCTACGCGCAGGCGCGTGCCTTCGTGAAGGTCAAGGTCGAGACCAGCAACGTCATGTCCTACGTGACGCTGTGGGGCCAGCCGTTCAGCCTCGGCTGATCTCTGCTCGCGCACTCGCACATCACGAGCGGGCCCGTCGCCACCGCGACGGGCCCGTTCGGTGTTTCCGCTAGGGGTCGATAAATCACGATGATCAACCGCAAGAATCTGCTGCGCCGGGCCGGGCTCGGTGCCGCCGTCGCCGTCGCGATGGGTCTGTGTTCCACCGGCGTGGCCGAGGCGGGCACGTTCGTCCCGCTGCCGGGCGGCGAGCTGACCAAGACGCTGGCCGACGGCACCGTGGTGACGGTCGCGCTGGTCGGTGAATCGGTCGAGGTCGAGCCGTATCTGGGACTGCTACCGCTGCCCCGCAATGCCGCGGTCTCCGGCCGGGTGCGCGTCGAGCTGTCCGGTCCGCCCGAAGGCAAGGCCGGCTCGATCTTCCCCGGCTACACCGTCGGCTGCGAAGCCGACGTGAGCGGCGGTATCACCGGCGACCTGGACGCGGCCGAGCCGCGCGCCGGTGCCGTCACCGAGGGGGCGCTGGTGCTCGGTCCTGGCCAGGTGCAGTCGTTCTACGTGCGCGGCCTCGAGCAGGCGGGCGATCTCGGCACCGAGGTGTACACCGCGCGCAACCAGTTCGAGGGCAGCAGCGGCTCGGTCAGCTGGACCAACGAGACCATCGCGCTCTACGGGTGCAGCGGACCGGCGCAGGCGCGCGCGTTCGTCAGCCTCAGCGTGGAAACCGATCAGCTCGTCACGTGGATCACGTTGTGGGGCGAGCCTTTCAGTCTTGATTGAGGCCAAAACTCAACCAGCACAAGAAAAGACAAGCCCGTCGCGATCGCGACGGGCTTGTGCTTTTGCCGGGCAACGGGTTTCAGGACTCGTGTTTGCCACCCGCGCTGCGCTGACCCTCGGCCAGCAGATCGCGGATCTGGATGAGCAGCTCGGTGTCGCTCAGCTCGACCGCCTCCTTGCTGAACTTTTTCTTCGCATGGGTGGCGGGCAGCACGAGCACGAAGTACAGCACGGCGGCGATGATCACGAAGTTGATCGCCGCGGTGATGATCGGGCCGACCTGAACGAAGGTCGCGGGTTTGTCGGCAACCAGTTGGAAGCCGAGGCCCAACTCGTTGCTGCCGCCGAAGACGGCGAGGATCGGGTTGACGATGCCGTTGGTGAACGCGGTGACGATCGCGACGAAGGCGGTGCCGATGACCACGGCAACCGCCAGGTCTACGACATTTCCGCGGAACAGAAAATCCTTGAAACCCTTGAGCATTGCCGATGTCTCCTCTACTTGTGGAGCTGACAAGTCGAGCTGCCGGGCGACACCTATCCGGTACGGGCGATGCTAGTTGACCTTGATGGCAAATGGGTGGACAACATCCGAGCGGGCCGTCCGGCAGGCCCGTTCGTCGCGCTCAGTGGAAGACGACGGCGAGTGCGGTGTGCAGCGACGCGGCCGCGACGACCGCGGCGTGCTCAGCATCCATCGCGACCAGCACCACCCGCTCCTTGACCGCTCGTCCGTCGCCGGGCCCGGATACCAGGACCACCGCGGCATCGGTGGCCAGGGTGCGGGCCGGTCTGCTGCCCTGTTCCGCACCGCCGATCACGTCGACCCGGTCGCCGGCGCGCAGGATCTCGGTGACCGCGGTGTCGGCGAGCCGGATCGGCACGATTCTGGCGTCGCGCGCGCCGGTCGCGACGGCGGCCAGCCGGGGCCCGACCACGCGCAGATCGGTGAACACCTCGCCGGCGCGCGTGGCGCCCGTCAGCGTCGCGCCGAGCACAGTCGTGGGATCGCGCACCACACCGGTGGGCAGGGTGGCCGATTCGCGGGGCTCGGCCCGCAGGTCACCGTCGGTGAGGACGTGTCCTGGCGCGAGGTCGCGACCCGCGACGACCACCGTCGTGCGTTCGGCGTCCGGGTCACCGCGGAGAAAGAGGACCGCGGCCAGCACGACCAATCCGGTGGCAAGCACGCGCCGCGCCAGCAGACTGTCGGCCCACGGCGGTCGCTGCCATGTCGCGAAGTGTTCGCGGCCGAGATCGGCGAAGGGTCGAGTCATGGCCGGAGCTTATGCCCGCGACCGCCCTCGATCGGCCCCGAAAAGGGCTGGTTGTGGATAAACGAAAGCCTGGGGACAGCCAGCGGATCAGCTGGCCACGGCGGTGCTCGCCGTGGTGCTGCTGCCGTTGGACGAGCTGGAATCCGAGGAGCTGGACGAGCTCGAGCCGCTGTCGGACTTGCCGTTGTCGGACTTGGCGGGCTCGCTCGCGGTGGACGCGCCACCACGGCTGTCGGTGCGGTAGAAGCCGCTGCCCTTGAACACGATGCCGACCGAATTGAACAGCTTGCGCAGCTTTCCGGAGCACTCCGGGCAGACCGTCAGCGACTCGTCGGAAAAGGACTGAACGATGTCGAAGCGGTTGTCACACTGGGTGCACGCATACGAGTAAGTTGGCACAGCATCCTCCGCGAGTTTCGTCATCTGGCACTCTACAGCCGACAGTGCCAACGTTGCCAATCCGCCGTTCATTCCGTCGCGTGATCTTCGCCAAGCTGTTGCAGCCCGCCCCCGGGCGTGAGCGCCCAGCCCATCCGGCGGTCGTGCGGTTCCTCGGGCAGCCGGGACACCACTTCGTCGTCGCGGACCACCGCCACCAATCGGGCGTCCGGCCGCGCCGCCGACAGCGTGCGGTCGTAATAACCCGCTCCGCGCCCGAGCCGCACCCCGCGCCGGTCGACGGCGAGCGCGGGCACCAGGATCAGCTCGGCCCAGCCGACCGCCGCGCTGGTCAGCGCCGCGCCGGTGGGTTCGAGCAGGCCGAACCTGGCCCGGCGCAAGCTCTCTCGGCCCGCGTATTCCGCCCAGTCCAGCGGGCCCGGCGGTCCGGTCACCGGAAGCAGTACGCGGGCACCCGCCGTGCGCAGCGCGTCGAGCAGCTCGAGTGTCCCGGGTTCGCCGCGGACCGGCACATACGCGCAGACCCAACTGTCGAGGTCGAGCCCATCGATCGCGGCGGCGAGGGCGCGCGCCTCTGCCGCGTGCACCTCGGGCGGCAGTGCCGAACGTCTCGCAAGAATCTCGGTGCGCCATGCATGTTTCCCGCGCTCGCCGGGCATCTCCATGGCGATCACCATAGGCTGGCCGGAACTACCGGTCGGCTCGACAGCGAGTCAGAGGCTGTGAGGATGGATAGGGTAATCGCATGACAGCAAAGGCCGGACAACCCGGCGATGCCGCGCCGGCATCGTGCTTCCGCACGGCCGTGGTGCCCGCGGCCGGGCTCGGAACGCGGTTCTTGCCCGCGACGAAGACGGTGCCCAAGGAGCTCTTGCCGGTGGTCGACACCCCCGGCATCGAGCTGGTGGCCGCCGAGGCGGCGGGTTCCGGCGCCGAACGGCTGGTGATCGTCACCTCGCCGGGCAAGGACGGCGTCGTCGCGCACTTCGTCGAGGACCTGGTGCTCGAGGGCACCCTCGCCGAACGCGGCAAGTTCCAGTTGCTGGAAAAGGTGCGCAAGGCGCCCGGCCTGCTCGACGTCACCTCGGTGGTGCAGGAGGAACCGCTCGGCCTCGGCCACGCGGTCGCCCAGGCCGAGGCCGCGCTCGACGACGACGAAGACGCCATCGCCGTGCTGCTCCCGGACGACCTGGTGCTGCCCTCCGGCGTGCTCGACGTGATGTGCCGGGTTCGGCGCAAGCGCGGCGGCACCGTGCTGTGCGCCATCGATGTGCCGAAGGACGAGGTCAGCGCCTACGGCGTCTTCGATGTCGCGACCGTGCCGGACGCGGTGAATCCGAATGTGCTGCGGGTCAAGGGCATGGTGGAGAAGCCAGCCCTCGCCGACGCGCCGTCCACCTTCGCCGCGGCGGGGCGCTACCTGCTGGACCGCGCGATCTTCGACGCGCTGCGCCGGATCGAGCCCGGGACCGGCGGCGAATTGCAGCTCACCGACGCCATCGCGCTGCTGATCGCCGAGGGACATCCGGTTCATGTCGTGGTACACCGTGGGTCGCGCCACGATTTGGGGAACCCGGGCGGCTATCTTCGTGCTGCGGTCGATTTCGCTTTGGAACGCGACGAATACGGCCCTGCCCTGCGGGAGTGGCTGCAACATCGGCTCGGCCCCGACTGGGATCCGCAGCTGACGACCTACGAGTAGGGGCCGGCAGCCGACGGAGGTCAGCGTCGGGTTTCGCCGATAGTGGACCGTCGGGTACCAATGATGGTTCACATCTCGCGTCGAATCGGTTGTGCCGAGGCGATATCGCGCGATGGAATCGGTGGCGTGCGAAGAGATCAGGAAGGGCTGGATGCGCTCGGTTGAGGATCAGCAGATCAAGGTGACCGCCGCGGCGGTCGCGCCTCGGCCGGTCCGGGTCGCGATTTCCGAGGCCCAGGGCCTGCTGTGCGCCGAGGACGTCGTCACCGAACGACCGTTGCCGGGATTCGACCAGGCCGCGATCGACGGTTACGCCGTGCGCAGCGTCGACGTGTCCGCCGCCGGCTCGGACATCCGCAACGAGGACGGCGATCTCGTCGACCTGACACTGCCCGTCGTCGGCGAGGTCATCGCCGGTTCCCGGCAACCCATTCGATTACAGCCCCGCCAGACCGTCCGGGTCGACACCGGCGCACCGCTGCCGACCCTCGCCGATGCGGTGCTGCCCGTGGACTTCACCGACGGCGGCCGCGCCAAGATCAAGATCTACGAGCCGGTCCGCTCCGGCGACTACGTGCGGCGCATCGGCGACGACGTCCAGCCCGGCGACGTCGCGGTGCGCGCGGGCACCATCATCGGCGCGGCCCAGGTGGGCCTGCTGGCCGCGGTCGGGCAGGACAAGGTGCTCGTGCACCCCAGGCCGCGTCTCTCGGTGATCTCGGTCGGCGGCGAACTCATCGACATCGATCGCACCCCCGGCCCCGGCCAGGTCTACGACGTGAACTCCTACGCGCTGGCCGCGGCCGCCAGAGACGCCGGTGCGGACGTGAACCGGGTCGGCATCGTCAGCGCGGATCCGCGCCGGCTGCGCGACGTGGTCGAGGGCCAGCTCGTGCGCTCGGAGGTCGTCGTCATCGCGGGCGCGGTCGGCGGCTGGGCCTCCGAGCAGGTGCGCGAGGCGCTGGAGGGGCTCGGCGAACTCGAAATCGCCCGCGTCGCCATGCATCCCGGCTCGGTCCAGGGCTTCGGGCGGCTCGGCCGCGACGAGGTGCCCACCTTCCTGCTGCCGTCCAACCCGGTCGGCGCGCTGGTCGTGTTCGAGGTGATGGTGCGTCCGCTGATCCGGATCGCGCTGGGCCGCAGGCATCCCATGCGACGGATCATCATGGCCAGGACCATCACCCCCATCAGTTCCATGGCCGGCCGCAAGGGGTACCTGCGCGCGCAGCTCATGCGCGACGAAGCCACCGGCGACTACCTCGTGCAACCGCTCGGCGGCGGCGCGGGCGCCTCGTCGCATCTGCTCGCCACCCTGGCCGAGGCCAACAGCTTGATCGTGATCGACCCCGACGACACCGAGATCCGCACCGGGGACGAGGTCAGGGTCGCTTTCCTCGCGCAACGCGGCTGAGACGTGGAGACGATGAGCGTATTCCGGGTCACCCAGCACCCGGGCTGGCCCGCGCGGCTCGGTCCGATCCGGGTCGCCGCCGGGCAGGTGACGTTGCGTCCGGTGCGGTTGCGCGACGCCGCGGCGTGGAGTCGAATCCGGTTGCGCGACAGGGAGCACCTGGAGCCGTGGGAGCCCACCGGCCGCGGCGCCTGGGAGGCGCGCAACCACGCCTCCAACTGGCCGTCGCTGTGGTCGAGCCTCAAGGCCGAGGCGCGCCGCGGCGCGATGATCCCGCTGGTGATCGAGGTGGACGGGCATTTCAGCGGCCAGCTCACCGTCGGCAACATCGTGCGCGGCGCGCTGCGTTCCGGCTGGATCGGCTACTGGGTCGCCAAAGATCTCGGCGGTAAGGGCGTCGCCACCGCCGCGCTGGCCCTCGGGCTCGACCACTGTTTCGGCGAGGTCGGCCTGCACCGTGTCGAGGCCACCGTGCGCCCGGAGAATCTGGCCAGCCAGGCGGTGCTGCGCAACGTCGGCTTCCGTGAGGAGGGGCTGCTGCGCCGCTACCTCGATGTGGACGGCGCCTGGCGCGACCACCTGCTCGTCGGGATCACCGTCGAAGAGGTGACCGGCACCGTCGTCGACCGTTTGATCCGGGAGGGCCGGGCTACTCAGCTCTGACTATCCGGACACTCCCGGAGCACTCGACGCGCGGCAGAAATGGTTACTTTGTGACAGGTGTGACGGATGTGCACGGCGCGCCTGCCGGATGTCGACGCGTCACGGAATTAACCTACGGACGTCGGAGGTGCGTCCTGCGCCCCCGGCAGGGAGCCTGCGAGGCGACCGGCGCCCGTGCGGTAGCGACGCGCGGAGGCCGGAAGTACGCGGGGCGTGCTGCGCACCGCTCGCCGGCCGAATGGACCGAATCCAGGCGGGGACGGAGGTGCTGACCGCGATGCCGAATTCCATTCTGTGGATCGGACTGGTCGTGCTCTGGGTCTTCGTGCTGTTCCCGATTCTCGCCGACCGGCACCCGCGGATCCGCCGGACCACCGATGCCGCGCTCGCCACGCGCGTGCTGCACCGCGGAGATTCCAAGCGGCGCACCAAGAGTGGACCGGCCGCCGGCCACGAAACCGATCCCAATTGGCGGCCACGCCGCACACAGAGAAAGTATGCCCACAGCGATGATGCGGAGGACCGGATGACAACACCGGCCGACGACCCCGTCACCGAAGGTGACCTGCCCGCGATCGCCGAATCAGCGGCATCCCACCCAGAATCGGACCTCGCCGACACCGAGCCCGCCGCGTCGGAGCTCACCGCGTCGGAACTCACCGACACCGACACCGACACCGCCGATGCCGATCTCGACACCGAGGCAACGGACCCGGAAACCGATTCCATCCCCGACGACCCCGAATCCGACACGGACACAGCCGAAGTCACCGCGGCGCAGGACGACGCCGTCGATGATGACGAGGTGCAGACCGAAGACCGGTCGGGTGAAGCACGCCCCGAACCGGCAACCGCCCGGATCCCACCCGCGCGCTCCACCGTGCCCGCCCGCATCGAACTCGACGACTACCCCGACGCCGACTACGACGACGACTTCGACTACGTCCCCACCCGCCGCGGCCGCGGCGGCTACGACCCCGAAGCCGACGCCATCGCCCGCGCCGCCCGCTACACCTTCCGCCAGCGCGCCGTGCTCGGCCTCGTCCTCGCCGCGCTGCTCTGCGGCGGCCTCGCCGTAGCCCTCAACCCCCTGCTCTGGTGGGGCTGCGGCCTGTCCTGCCTGATCCTGGTCGCCTACCTCACCTACCTACGCCGCCAGGTCCGCATCGAAGAGGACATCCGCCGCCGCCGCGCCGCCCGCCTGAGCCGCGACCGCCAGCTAGGCGAACCCGACCACCTCCGCCACGCCCCCGCCCCCCGCGGCAGCATGGACCGCGACACCGCCCGAGCCCTCCGCAGGCGCTCGTCCCTACTAGAGATGGACGACGAGGACCCCATGTTCGACCACCTCGACCCCTTCGACCCGGCCACCGCCCGAGCCCTCAGGGACCGCACGAGCGGGGACATGCGCCGAGCGGCGGGGGAGTAGCGGCAGGCGACACATAACCCCAGCTAAACCCCCCGATTCGGAGTCTCGCGGCATCCTTTGCTACAGTTGCACAGCGCGGTTCCCCGGAGCCGCACGGGGCTATAGCGCAGTTGGTAGCGCGTCTCGTTCGCATCGAGAAGGTCAGGGGTTCGATTCCCCTTAGCTCCACCAAATTGGTATCAATCCGAACCGGTTCCATTGGGGCCCCCGCCAGCGGTTTTCCGCCGGTAGGGGCCCCAATGGCGTTTGTGGCGGCCGGTTGATAGCCGGTGCTGGGCTGGGGGATCCGGAAGACCGGGATGAGGGTGTCGGGGCCAGTGATCTTGATCTCGGCTATGAGTATGTCTATGAGCGCTTTGCGGGTCTGGTCGCTGCCTGTAGCGATCACTGCGGTGATGTGATCGGCGACATCAGCCAGAATGGCCGGGGCGGGGACGAACGGTCCTTGTCGATGGTGGCGAGGAGTTCGTCGCGGCGTGCGCTGAGTTGTCTGCTGGTGTCGCGTAGTTCGGTGAGTCGTGAGCTGAGCAGGTCTGAGGTTACGGATCGTGCAATACCGCACTCTACGATGACATGAAGAAGGTATGCAGCGACGTTTACCGCGCATACGATCCTCGCCGGGTGGCGTGTTAAACCTCAGCGGAAGCGTATTGGATCGCAGCGACCAGCAGTCACCTCAACAGCCTATGATAAAAGAGCGGAGACCGAAGTGGAGAGCACGATGGGCTATCCCAAGGCCGTGACCCGGTCGCAAACTTACCTGATCGTGGTGTCGGTGGCGCTCATTTTGGCGGGCAGTGTCCTCTCCTCCAGCGCCGGGTTCGGCAGTGCCATGCTCGTTTTTCGGCATACTTGGCACGCTTGGTGGATTTGCCGGTTTGGCGAGTGCGCAATTGCTGAAGAAACGAAGCGATTCCACGATACGCATCTGGTTTGCGACACTTCTCATAATCGGTCTAGTAACATTCGGCGCCTTCCTGATCCTCAACATCGGCCGTGACTCAGCCGATATTGGTATCGGATTCCTGCTCATGTTCGCTCTGATCCTCGGGCTCCCCGGACTGTTCGGCACACTCGCGTCCTTCTGCATGCGTCGGCGCGCCTGACCGCACAGAGCTCCGATACGGCCCCACCCGTGTACTGGTCTCGTCCAACGCAGATTCCGACTGAGCATCCATGCTGTGTTCGGCTAAGTCGCAACTGGGATTGACCGGTCCCCGATGACGGGACCACCCGGTCTTTGAGTCCGGGTTGCTTTCGATCCAGTTTTAGCTGATGTCGCAGGCCACGGGGTGGTGGGTGTGGCTGCAGCAGGCAGCGTAATCGGCCGGCGGTGAGATGGCCCAGCTCTGAATGCCGATGCCGCCGGTTGTGTTCGAGCTTGAAGTCGCCGATCACGACCCGGGCCTCGATAGACTTGTCCAGTGATTGCGGTTGAGACACTCCGAACGCAGTCGATGGTTGAACGACTCGATGAACCCGTTGTTCCACGGCGTGCCCGGCGGGATGTAGACGATACCCGGCAACGGGCACTCCAGCCCCTCACCGCTGCCTGAGGTTGACAGAGGGTGTCTCATTCGTCATGGTCGGCGTCCGGATCGCGCGGCGGGCGGTGTGTTTCCGCCGAGTTCGGGCACGCGCGGCGCCCGACTCCGGGCTACCAAGGTAACGTCCATTCGGGTGATGGGCCCATCACTACCGGAAGATATCAATATCCCAACGGCTATGTGGTGTACATGAACAAAACGACCAGACCGTGAACTTCTTGACGGGTCGAACGATTCCAAATGCCGATCCGTACGTCCATATAGAACTCCCCACCGAGGTAGGCTCAGTTGACAAGTCACAACGAAGATCGGGCAGTGCGACTCGAATCGTTGCTTTCTGGCGACCATGTCCGCGCTGCGGAAGTAGTTCAATGGAATCCGCTGGTTACGGAGGATCTACTCCTGGAGGCATGCGTTCTAGACATTCGCTACATGCCTCATATTGCGTCTGTCGGCCTGCTGCTGGACCTACGCACCGCGCTTCAGATCGACGAAGGAAACACTGGGCTGCTTGTTATCGAACAAGCTCTCGACCTGAAAATTTTGACTGAAAGACCGCACGGGCTGAAGGTTAGCACCATTGTGGGATCAGTTCCACATGTAAGTTTTCCAATGGGGTACAGCATTGAGATTGCCTGCATGCCGAGCTCTTTGATATCCGTTTCCGGCGAACGGGCATATTTCCATGTGGGCGATGTCGATGGTATAGGTGAAGCGCAGCCTGTGATTGAGGGGGGCGTCTTGCCGCCGGTCGGGTTTCAGAGTTGGGAGTCCTGCATCAAATTGGTGTACACGACCGATTCCTCGTCGACCGTGTAAGGAATCTATTATGAATGCCTGCTATTTGTAGGCATGTGCTGGTTTAGTCGAATAGCGAAGTTGCACGATATGCTCGAGCGAATGAGGTAACCGGAACAGGGACCAGATGCCGAAATCATTGCGTTTGCCCCCGGCGACCGCTGAGCTTCCTTGTCTAGAACGGGGTTGGGCCTATCTGGCTGTGATCAGCGCGTAGGGGTGGGTGTTGGCGTTGTTGGGTCTGGCATCTTTTGGGTGAACGGCTCCGGTTTGAATGGGTCACACACCGAGGCAGTGGTGGATGCATTCACTGGCGAATCAAACCCGCTGTGCACCCACAACCATCGCGGACTCGGTGGGACGGACCCATCGGCCGCAGGCCGGTTGGTCCACTCCACCTGCGTTCGACGCAGTCCGTAGGGCGGCTGGGACGATACCGGCCCGCGGATCTCACCGCTCTTCTGCAGTGTGTACACGCCAGGCGAGTCGTAGATGCAGATCGACACCTCGACGAGGTCACCGGTCAACTTCTGGGCACCGACGGCCCGCAAGGTCATCCCGCCGGTGTCGTCGACGAAGCCGGGCGGCTGATACGGGTTCGCATAAACACGGGTATGGCCTTCGGGGTCTGCTTTGCTACGGAACGTGGGTCGAATGCTTTCTGCGTATCTCGGGTCGTATACGCGTTCATCGTCAACCAACATCTCGAGTGCGAATTTGGCGGCCGAGAGCAGTGGCTCCTCCAACGGCACGGCGACCCCGGTGTAGTACTGCTTCGGCGGGTAGGGGAACGCTAAGGCGGTTGTCGTAGGCGACGTGGTCGGTTCTCCACCACCTGAGCCGTTGCACGCTGTGAGCGTCGCAGCGACTATGAAAACGCCAGCGAGGCTTGCCTTTTGGATGCGCATCAGGATCCTCCTTGCTGGCCGAGGTCGATTGCATACGACTGGTTGTAATCGGCGACGTACTGACTGAGGCCCCGCTCTGCAAGGAAGTCGTTGAATACTTGCCGTGCGGCGGGATTCTGTTCTAGCACAGAAGTCGTCACCGGCCCGTCAGTGGTTTGCAGCCCTGGTGGAAGCTGGCCAGCTGCGTAGGCGGCGTTCAGGATCGATTGGTGTGCGTGGTTGGTGGCCTCGGCTTTCAGGACCGCTTCGCTGGGGCGCTCCATGAACTCGTATTCAGGCTTACCGAGCCACTCTTGTACCTTGCTTTCCACGGTATCGCCGACCTCGATTCCGGTAAGACCGGTCGCGATATCGGCGTGAGGCAGCTTGCCGACCGTGTCGTCGGCGATCTGGCCCGCGAGGGTTGCTCCCATCATCTTCGCCTGATACATGGCATCGGAGGGGTTGAGTGCTTCCTCGCCCTTCCTCTGGTCCTGATCAATCAACGCATCCCACATCGCGTTATCGACGCGCCCGGACAGTGTGCCTGCATCGCTGAGGGCGAGCTGGCCTGGCAGGTTGCCAGGGTGCTCCTGCATGAGCCTGGTGAGTTCAGCGATGCGGTGCTGTTCGACGGAGGTGGTGAGGTTGACTCGGCCCTCTTCGGAGTAGGAGCCCAACTGGAGCAACCGATTGGCTTCTTCGGCGTTCAGGATCACCCGCCCATCGGCGAAGACTTTGTTCTCGGTAAATCCAGTCGGAAGCCCAGGAGTACTCACGGCGTCCAGGTTCGCTGACATCGCTTTGCTTACCGAGGTGGCGAGTTCGGGATTGTTCGCGAAGCTTTCCTTCTGCTGGTCCCACACTTTGTTGTCGTTCTCAGGAGCGAGCATCGTGCCCAGTCCGGCCAATGCTTCTCGTCCCCGTATGCCGCGCGGGTCGTCGGCCGGAAGCTGGGATTCTTCGGTGATGCGGTCGATGAGAGTGGCTGCGCCGCGGCCGTTGTCGGAGTCGGACCAGTCGTGGCCGGTCAATGCGCGGACAGTTTCTTTGGGGTCGTAGCCTTCGGGCATGCCTTGGCCGGACCAGATCTGGTGGGCGGAATCGTCGTTGCGTCCGGCGAATTGGGCGAAGCTGCCTGCGGCGTCGTCCCGGCCGGGCGGGTTGAACTGGTCTTGGACCATGTCCGAGGATTTCAGGTACAGCTGGGTACCGAGTTCGGTTCCTGGCTCGTAGCCAGGGTTGGTTTGACCCATGAGGTCGGCGAGTGCGTTGGTGTCTTTCCACTGCTGTTGCAGCGCGACGGTCGGCCCGCCTGGTGTGGTGTCGGCGTTGATCGGGTTCGGATCGGTGCGCCGAGCTTCGATGAGTTCTCGGATGTCGGCGGGCACGTCCTGGTAGCTGCCGGCGCCGGTGAGTTTGCCGTCCGGGCTGCGGCCGGTGCCGACGTCTTCGTTGCTGATGAGTGCGAGCCCGTTGGCCAGTGAGTCTCGTTGCGATGCGGCGACGGTGTTGCCCGCCTCTTCCTGGGTTTTCAGGTGTTCGCTCAGCGCGAGGACACCTTCTTTGCCTGCGGAGTTGTAGAAGTCGCGGTAGTACTCCTGCACGGATGCGGGAAGGGTGTCGACCTCGCCGCCGTTGGCGAGAACCTGCAGATCCGCGTCGGTCAGCGGGTGCCCTGGTAGTTGGCTGGCGATCCGGTCGAGAACGGCGGGGTCGCGGTCGACCGACGGGGCGTTGGCCCAGTCGGCGAGTGCCTTGCCGTCTTGTTGTCCGAGGCGGCCGACCTCGTCCTCGGCGGCGGACACGTCCAGGCCGGAGCCGAGGAGATCGCCTGCCGAGCGGACGATGTCAGCTTGCTCGCTGATTTTGCGGGCGGTGTCGGAGACAGCATTGTCGAGTTCGAAGTACGCGCTGTTGATCAGGCCCTGATGGGCGTTGACTGTCTCCTCGGACTCGCCGGAGACACGCCAGTCATCGGCCACGGTGAGGGTTGCCTGTTCGGCGTCGGCCACCCTGTTCAGCAACGCGTCTCGGTACGAGGTAAGCGTTGAGACCGCACCGGTCAGCACCGTAGCCAAGTCGCCGACTTCTACGGTCAGCTTGCGCCCTTGGTCGTGGTCTTCCAGGACGCGGTCGTAGGCGGCGTTGTAGGCCGCGCCGGACCAGTCTGCGTGCACATTAGAGAAGTGGGTCTTTGCCTTGTCCAGATGAGTCAGACAGTCACTGTTTTTCGCGGCGACTGTAGACGCCCAGTTCCCAAGCGCGCCGATGTTCCATTTCTCGACTTGAGAGCGCGTGGGCATCAGCGCCTCCCGACCGGGGTCACGTCGATCTCATTCATCCGGCGAGCGAACTCGGCGTCGGTCGTATCGAGGCTTTGGGCGCACTCTGTGGTGATCGCGGAAACCTGCCGCATCCGGGCGGCAACCCGCAGGTAGGCGCCTTCTACGAACTCACCCGCCTGCATGCATGCCTGAGTGACCTCACAACCTGGCAACGCGTCGACGAGCTGCCCTGCCCCGGTACGCACGTCGATGTCATCGATGTCCTTGCCGACGCCAGCGAGTACCGCCGCGAGTTTGTTCAGCTGGTCGATATCGGCCTTCAGCACGCCGTGGAGTGTTCCCGGTTTTGTGGACTCGGGATCAAGCCGCGATCTGACTGATTTCTCTGTACCCTAACTCGTATTGCCGTGGTGTCAAATAGCCGAGCGCCGAATGCGGACGAACGGTGTTGTAGTAGAACTCAATCCAGTCGAACGTCTCCTTCTGCAGCGACTTCACCGTCGGCCACGGACGAGCGTGTACCAGCTCCTTTTTGTAGGTCGCGAAGAACGATTCCGCGACCGCGTTGTCGAAGCACGATCCCGTCCGGCCGAGGGACCGTAGGACACCATTCTTTGCACAATATTTCGCGAATTCCTTCGAGGTGTACTGGGTTCCGCGATCGCTATGGAAAACAACACCTTTCGCCGGGCGTCGGCGCGCGATGGCCATATCGAGGGCGTCGGTGACCAGCGACGTGCGCATGTGATCAGCGATCGCCCAGCCGACCACGGCCCGATCGTGCAGATCGATCACGGTGGCCAGATACGCCCACCCGGTCCAGGTCTTGACGTAGGTGATGTCACCGCACCAGCGTTGGTTCGGCTGCGCGGCAGTGAAATCACGCCCGATCCGATCCGCGGCGTCCACCGGCTTGGATCCCCGGATCGTGGTGCGCCGGAACGGTTTCGGAAACCGGCCTTGCAGACCGGCCGCCCGCATCAACCGCCACACCCGCTTACGCGAGACCCGCCGCCCGGCCGCCGCCAGCGCCGCGTGCACACGCCGAACACCCGGATTGCCACGCAGTTTCGCGTGGATCGCCTCGATCAGCAGCGTCAGCATGCGATCGTCGCGCTCCCGGTCGCTGCGACCGCGGCCTTTCCACTTGTAGTAGCCCGACCGAGACACGTCCAGTTCCCGGCACATGAACTCGATGTCGAATTCCCCCGACGCAGCCCAGTCCGCGATCGCGGCGAATTTCACCGCTGGTCTTTCGCGAACCAGGTCGCAACTTTTTTTGCGAACGCGACCTGCATCTTCAACTCCGCGTTCTCCGCACGCAACCGTTCCAACTCGGCCTGTTCCGAGTCGGTCAGTCCCTTCTCCCGGTCACCGGAAACCCCGGATTCCTTCGCCCTCTTCACCCATTTCCTCAACGTCATCTCGTGCACGCCGATATTGCGCGCCACCTCGGCCACCGGCCGACCCTGATCCAGGACGAAACCTACCGCCTGGGCCTTGTACTCCTCGGTGAAACTACGCCGCGTCGAACCCAACACCAAACTCCCGTGCTACCAGGCGGCTATCTCCTCCGTGTCCACCGAACCGGGAACGCTCCACCGCCCCCTTCTCAGTTGAAGATCCCACTGTGCCAAGGATCGTAACCCTCGGTGCCGGACCGAGTCTTCGGCAGCAAGGCCACACGGCATGACCAACGCCGATGTTGGCAGACGGTCGCGTTAGGCTGGGCATTGGGCAAGTTCGGATTCGCGGGTGAACCTGTCGCCTCAACGAGGGAACCTCTGCGTCGTAGCTGATATCTGCACCGATCCGAACATCGGAGCTAGGTGAGGATCGCCGCTAGCAGTAGTCGGGCTCAACAGTCCCGACGCCTCGACCGTGTTGTGAAGTGTATGGGACGCCAGTGCTTCCATCACTCAAGGGCGACTTTGACGCCGTTCGACCACATCGAATCATGCAGCTCGACCGCAAACGGTGTTGTTCCCGGCGGAACATCGAATACCACCGCGACGGAAATAGTGAAGCCGGGATTTAGTGTGCCGTCGACATCGTCATTGACGCGACGTCCAGCGCTGGAATCGCTGGCGAACTCTCGGCCTTGATTGTCGAGCAGCTTCTGGTTGTCGTCGTAATAGCTACGCGGTTCACGCCCTGCATTGGTGACGTTCACGCGTATCAGTACGAACTCGCCACGTGCTCTTACCTCTGAGAAGCCGGAGCCGACGGACGCCACCGCGGGTTCGACGCCGGTGACAACGAAGGCGAACTGCCCGTCGCGTACCTCGGATCCTGCGGGGGCGATGCCGTCTTCTAGCGCGCCGGCCTCGGCGGAGTGGGCGCTGACTGGCGCCGCATCGTGACTGCCGGATGTCGACAGCGAGCTATCGCGTGGGATGAAGCCGCCGATCAGCCCTGGTCCTCCGCAGAGCAGCAGCACCGCACCTAGGACGATCCACGGCCAAATTGCCCGTTTGCGTTGCGGGCCCGGAGGCCCCGGCCATGGAAATCCGTGCGGTGAGCCGTATGCGGGCGGTCCGATTGGCGGCGGGTAAGACAAGGTAGGCCCTCCCTGTTAGCAGGTTCGGGATATACCAGTCAATCGCAGGCACGTAATGCATGTTACGTATAAAACCTGGAATGGGTGTCTGATCTGCTGTGCTTGCGCTCCTAGCGTCACCAGCGGCGAGTCGAAAAGGCATTATTCGGCGGACTGCTGACTACGGTGCGCCAGTTCACACCTTCGACCCCACCAGCTGTTGGTAGCCCGGGCTTCTTGCGAGTAGCTCGTGGTGGGGGCCGGTGTCGATTATCTGTCCGTCCTTGAGGAAGATGACGGTTTCGGCTTCGCGGATGGTCGAGAGTCGGTGGGCGATTACCAGTAGGGCGCATTCTTTGCGGATGGCTTGGATGGTCACGTGCCGTTCTCGTTTTCGGCGTCCAGCATGGCCGTCGGCTCGTCGAGGAGCCCTGTCGCTCGTTGTGCTGGTACGGGGTTTCACACGCAGGGACGTCATCGATGTCGTCCTCGGCGGACAGTGTGAGGGTCGCCTGAATCCGGTTGAGCGCACCGAGGGCCTGCTGCAGTCCGACGGAGCCGTTGAAGAGATCGCCGACCGGAATCAGCAGGTTCATCGCGAGCAGCATCATCGTCACCAGATTGCTCAACTCCATCTGATGATTCGCCACTCGGACACCGCCGACCAGCAACGAGACAACGAACGAGCCCATTACCGCCAAGTGCGTCGCCGGATTGCCGAGCGCTTTCAGTCGGGCCGCACGCACGCCGACGGCGTAGGCCGCACTTGCCAATTCGGTCAGGTGCTCGTGTTCGCGGTCCTCGGCATTGTTCACCTTGACCGTGCGCACCGCGGTGAGTGCGCGTTCGATGTCCGCGGAGAGTGCTCCGACGCTTTCCTGCAACCGGGTCGAAGCCGTCTCGATGCGTATCATCACCAGCAACATCGCTCCCGCGGCCACGGCGATGGTGACGAAGACGATCGAGAACAGCATCCAGTCGAGAAAGATCATCACCGCGACGGTGCCGACGAGAGTGATTGTCCCCGTCAAGATCTGGACGAGGCTGGACCCGATGGCGTTGCGCACTACCGTCGAATCGAGCGTCACCTGGGAAACAGGTCGCCGACCCTGAGCGATTCGAGCGTGGGAATACGCAACCTCAGCAGATGCCCGGTCAGGCGATTGCGCACCGAGAGCAGCACCGATTCGCTGGATCGCTCCAGAATATAGAGCCCGCCGGTATCGGTGACCGCATCAGGAGGTACGCCGCCACCAATGCCGTAAGGGGCCAGGCGATGGTCGCACCCGCACTCGCCTCTCGAATGACCTGCCCGGCCAGCAGCGGTTGCGCCAGCGCCAACCCGGTGCCCAGGAGTAGCAGCGCTGTCGCACTCAGCAGTGAATACGCTGCGGTGCAATTAGTTCGAGCAAAGTACGGGCCCTGCGTGGCCACGGGACCGGCGGCGAAACGCTGTCATCGGGCGACATGCCCACCCGCATTCGTTCGTGGGCCGACCACGATCAATCGGCTGAATGGCGTCGTATCCCTTGCCTCCCAACAAGTTTGCCGTCTGCTTCGATCAGGCGTGCGCCACGAACGGTAGTCGCTTCGGCGTGGATGAATCGAGAGTGGTTGCGGCCATGGCGGCGGAGCCGCTCACTCCCCGGGCTCGTACTGGTGCACGTGCTCCCGATGGACGGGTTTGGTAGCGCTGCGGCGCCAGCGTCGGAAGGCCTGAGCCAGCCCCCGAGGAATCTACGAAGATTACGGATATTCCATCGCCCACGCCGCACCGGTTCGCCGGCCGCTCCCGGCATCAGTGGCCCATGCCGAGGCCTCCGTCTACGGGGATGATGGCGCCGGAGATGTAGCTGGATTCGTCGGAGGCGAGGAAGCTGATGACGGCGGCTACTTCGTCGGGGGCGCCGATGCGTTGCATGGGGATGGCTTGGTGGGCGAGGTGGCGGTATTTGTCGTCGAGGGCTTGGGTCATGTCGGTGTCTATGAAGCCGGGGGCGACGACGTTGGCGGTGATGGAGCGGGAGCTGAGTTCGCGGGTGATGGAGCGGGCGAGGCCGACGAGTCCGGCTTTCGCCGCGGCGTAGTTGGCTTGCCCGGGTGTGCCGAGCATGCCGACTACGGAACCGAGGAAGATCAGGCGTCCCCAGCGGGCGCGGAGCATGGGTCGGCTTGCGCGTTTGGCGACGCGGAATGCGCCGGTGAGGTTGGTGTCGAGGGTGCGTTCGAATTGGTCCTCGGTCATGAGGGTGAAGAGCATGTCGTCGGTGATGCCGGCGTTGGCGACCACCACCTCGACTTCGCCGTGGTGCGCGGCGATTTCGGTGAAGGCCGCGTCGACGGACTCGGTGTCGGTGACGTCGCACCGCACGCCGAGCAAGCCTTCGGGGGCTTCGGTGCCTCGGTGGGTGACCGCGACCCGGTGACCATCCTCGGCCAGTCGGCGCGCGACGGCGAGGCCGATGCCGCGATTGCCGCCGGTGACAAGGACGGAACGCGCAGTGGTCGGTTTCGGCATGCACTTCCTGACTCTCGGGCGAATCCAGTGGGGCTGAAACGCTCAGCCCCACTGAGCCTTGTCGGTCAGGCGCGAAACGGCATCAGCCGGTTTCCCCAACTTCTGCGGCCGAGTGTGGGGAGTATCCACACTGCGAAGTAGGGCTTTGCCACCTAACGAGTGGCCTCGGTCGTGCGGGCTGTCCCACGGTCTCGTCGAGCAGCCGATCCCGCCTCCATCAGGCAGGTCTCATCGTTCGCGCAGGCGAAGGAGTCTTCGAAGAGGAATTCGATCGAGTTGTGTGGGGCCGACGGCTTTGTCCCAGAATGCGGAATTGACGCTGGACGCACGATCGTGGGGAGGAATCTGCGCCGATGAACGGAGCTGCCTGAGGGTGGCCCGTGGTGTGTCATCCGCGGTGATGGCCGTGGAATGGCTGGAAGTCGTTCTAGGGAAGTCGACTTTCTACTCATTGCTGGGCGGTGCCGAGCACCCGGACGCCCAAACTCGCTGCCGACCATGTGGACCCCCGAAACATCTATCTCGCTGGTGGCTGCCAACTCGTCCTGGCCTCACGTGGTGACGTGACCGCCTCTGGTGAGTGCGTGGCGCGGGTCGTGCGTGCGAGGGGGGCGGCTCGGCATTTCCGTTGTGGCACAACCGAATGCACTCGCCGTGCCGGAGAATTCGCTGTCGTCGATGCGTCTCGGAATGCACGAACTCTCGACGACTTCCTTGCTGGGCGAACGGTGGCGACCTAGATTTGGCCCGGTGGGGCGGGGTAATTCAGATTAATTGAGAAAGAAGGTATTTCGTATGAAGCATCAATCATTTCGCAAGGGTGTGGCCACGCTGGGAAGATCCCTGGCCGGGCTGGTGCTCGCGCTGGCCGTGATGTGCGTAGTTCCCGGTACGGCCGCTGCCCAGCCCGCTCCTGGCGACAAGCTTGCGGCAGGCTTTCCGTCGCAGATCCAGCTCCGGAACCAGAGCGTGCAGTTCGGTACTCGTTGCGTCTACTACGACGAGACGCGGGTGTGGCTTGCTGACGCGCTCGAGAATTCCACCTGCGACCCGGCCCTTTCGAGCGTGTTCAACACCATCATGACACCTGACGGCTGGGCGCGATTCGAATTGGCCGCACACCCCGGTCGCTGTCTGATCGCCGACCCTTCGCGCGATCCGCAGGTAGGTGTCGGGTCCTGCGGCGGCGGGCAGGAACTGGACTGGGGCGGCGGCGGTCCACTGAATTCGATCGCCCTCTACCCTCGCCCGCATCCGACATGGTGGTTGTGCGCGATAGTCAACACCGTTTCGCTACAGCAGCCACCCAACGGTGAGCCCACCCTCCAGGAATACAAATGGGCCATCAACTGAGCTGATCGCACTTCCAAGTACCAGACATCTACCGGGGTCCAGGCGGAGATACATGCCGGAATTGGTATCTGTCGGGCCCGCTCCACGTCACCACTGAACAGAACTCCCCTGCCAACCTCCGCCTTTCACCCTGGCAGGGGAGTTTCTCTCTGCGGGGTACTTCTTCGGCTGACTGTGAGGAACGAGGGATCAGGCAGGTCGCATCGTTTGCATGGTGCGGTCGAACTCCCAGAAGGTGCGGACGGTGGTGATCTTGCCGGTCTCGTCGACCTTGTAGATGAAGACGCCTTCGGCGTCGAGGATCTGGCCGTTGTTGCTGCTGCGGACTCTGCCGGTGTAGGCGACTTCGTCGGCGCAGGCGAAGGAGTCTTCGAAGAGGAAGTCGATCGAGTCGTTGGGGGCGATGGCGTTGTCCCAGAACGCGGAGCGGGCGGCGGGGCCGCGGTGGCCATTGCCTTCCGGATCGAAAGGCGAGGGGCCGACGGGGTCTTCGATGACGGCGTCGGGGGCGTAGAGAGCGAGCCAAGCGTTCTTGTCGCGTGCTCGAACGGCGGCGTGTAGGGCTTGGGCGGCGGCGCGGGCCGGGTGGGGCGCGGCAGTCATGGGTCTCCTCCTGGTGGCCGATCATGTGGTTGCGATGCGGACGAGTGCCGCTTGCCGCACCACCCCGATCCTTTCGGCCGGTGAAGACCGCGGTCAACGACCTGACGGCAAGAGAGCAAGAACCGACCGATAGTCGACGAGATCGCGCATATCGCGCACGGGAAGCGCGGCATGCCGGTGCGTATGGCCCGTCCCCTCCCGCGCTACCGCGGGCGCGGGACCGCGGAAAGGGACGGAAGGGGTTATCCCAGTTGGGTGGACAGGGCGGCGGCCGTGGTGGGGAAACGGTTGAGCAGGTCGGTCAGTTCGCGGCTGGCGGCAGGTTGGAGGTCCTGCCAAGTGCCTGCTATGCCGAGTAGATGGGCTAGCGCGTCGCAGGTTGTGGGATGGGTTGCGAGTAGGTCGTTGATCGGGCCCTGTGGCGTTGTCACCAGTGGTGTTGTGGGGGTAGGGGATTCGAGTGACCACGGGGCGACGAAGGTGTCGACGGCGGGGAGGGAGCCGGGGAAGGTGCGGCCTGCCTCGCTGATCAGGCCGGGGATCAGGTCGCCTGCTTGATCTTTCAGCGTGGTGATGAGCTTCGGCAGCCAGGGCAGCAGGACTGCGTCGGGCAGGGTGCCGAAGGCTTTCGACAGCAGCTCGACGACAAAGGGCTTCAGAGCCGGAGCAGGATCGATGGCCTGGACGAAACCGCTGACGTACTGCGGAACCGTCGGCAGCAGCAGTGGATTGGCCAGCATGCCGTCGCATCGGGAGCGCAGCTCGGCCATGGTGAGCAGGCCGAGTTGGAAGCGAGCCGCCCACAGCAGAGCCACCTTGGCGGGGGCCTCCGGATGTGATTGCAGGACGGCCAATTCCAGCTGGGTGTGGTCACAGCCCAGCGACAGGGCCAGATTCTCCATGCCGAACAGGAAGCCGAGCATGGCCGCCACCTGGGCCGGGCCGGTCTCTTCTGCGGTGAACGCGGTGGGCAGCAGGGTGCAGTAGTGGGCGTATCCGGCGGTGACGAACTGCTCGCACCAGGTGGGCAGGCCGTCTTCGGTGGAGCGGAAGTAGTTGAGTAGCAGGCGGATATGGCGAAGTACGTGAGGTGCGTCGTCTACTGTGCGCTCGGCGGAGAGCAGTTCGACTGCCTGGTGGCCGAGTTCGTCGGCGAGGCGCACTGAGCCCAGATAGACCAGCGCGTCCTCGACGGCGGCGAGTGCGACCGCGGCGGTGGCGTCCGTGGCGCTGACCGCGCGGCGCAGGCGCTGTTCGAGCACCTGCTCGACGCTCACGCCCTCGTAGCCGAGCTCGACCAGCGCGCGCTGGTACTTGCCGAGCCCGATGTCCCAGCTCTCCTGGATCGAGGTCGCGCCGAGTTCGCGTGTGCCCATGATGGGGCGCAGGGCGTCGTGCGGAAGCAGCTTGCGCAGCAGCCACAGCAGGTCCGAGCACGCCCGCAGGTCCGGGCTCGACTTCAGGTCGAGCAGCGCGCGCTGCAGCGTCCGCTTGGACAGGTCCAGGCCCAGGGGTTCCAGTCGGTCGAGCACGTCGCGGGCCAGCGGCGGCAGCGCCGCGTAACCGACCTGACCGATGCGGTCGCCGCCGAGCAGGATCTCGCACAGCCGACGCACATCCCGGCGGCCCGGCACCCGGTCCTTCTCGATGCAGGTGACGGCCGCATCCTGGAAGTCATAAGGTGTCGGCCTGGCCCGATTACGCAAGCCCGCCAACAGGATCGAGGTCTCGAACACCGCGATGGCATCGGCGGTGCTGGCCAGGTAGCCGTTGCGGCGAGCGAGCCGGACGATATCCACCGACCATTCCAGCAGTTCTGCCTCGTCCAGCGGGTCCAAGACCGGCGGGCGCGACAGGAAGTCCGAAAGCTGGTCCGCCACCGCGGTTTCGGAGGTTGCTGGAAGCAAAGGCTTCTTGACGCGTTTCTTCGTGCCGGGTTGGCCTTCGAACTGGAACGACTGCAATGCCCCACGCCGCAGGCCCTTCGCCCAGGTGGCCGCCGCGATCGATACCGCGCCGCCGGCCAGCCCGAACTGCGCCTCGATGGCCGAATGGCTGGACGGGATCAGCCCGTAGTGCCACTTGGTGGCCGAGCGAGGGGGGATCTCGAATTCGGTGCGCGGTGCGGCGAGCCCGAACTCCTCGACCGGACTGGCGGCATGGGCGGCACCGCACACGTGCAGCGCGTGCGCCGGGTCGATGTCGTTGGCGACCAGGTGCTCCCGCATGCGGGTCCACATGTACCGTTCGCGGTTCTCGTCCTCGGCGGTGCTGCCCCGGCGCAACCGCCGGAACAGGCTGCCGATCATGACCATCACCTGGCGGTAGGTGTCGTAGTCGGCGTCCGCGAGCGGCTGTTCGACGTACTGGTCCCACCACTCGGACCAGTGCCGGACCTTGCCGTGGTGCAGCAGGTGCTCTTCCAGCTCGGCGAAACGTGGTCGCAGATCACCGATTTCGATGCCGACCGCCGAGCCGTGCAAGCCGTCCTCTTCGGGCTGTTCGCTCTCGGCCGGTGTGGGCTCGGTCTCGGGCGCCCACTGGAACACGTGGTCGGTGGAACGGTCCACCAACACCAATTCGACGCCGGGAGTTTCGAGTGCGTAAGCGATGGCCTGATATTCGGCCGAAGACTCGGTGATCGGCGCGACCACCGACAGGGGTGCCCATTGCGCCGGAAACCCCGCGGTGTCGGTGGCGAAGGCCTGCAACGCAACCGGGAGTCGGCAGTTGCGCAGCTCGTCCAGCAGCGGCCGCATGTCCTCGCACAGTTCCAGATAGATGACGCGTGGCTGCTTTTCGCGCAACCGACGCACCATCGCCAGTCCGGAGGCGGGCGAGTGGTGGCAGACCGGGAAGATCTCCAAGCGCTCGGACAGCGCGCGATCGACATCGTCGATCATGCCCGACAGAATGTCTCCCGCCGCCCCGGGCGCGCCCGCGAAGGCGACGGCCGCCTCGGCCAATTGATCCCGCAGTGCCGCAAAGGTATTCGTCGCGGTATGGGTTTCGGAGACAGTCACGACAGCCTCGCGATCGCCGCGCGGCCGCCTTCCAGGAATTCGCCCCAGGCGGCATTCCCCTTCGAGCCCTTGGTGCGCGGCTCGACCACGCCGTGCAGGTACTTGTTGAGGATCGCCAGATCCTCGGGGGTGCGCCGGGCCAGCGAGCCGACGAGCGAGCCCGCGAGGGTCTCCGCGCGCAGTTCCTTCGCCCCGAAGAATTGGCTGTGCAGGATGGCGTCTTCGAGCACGCCGATCTGTTCGGCGGTGGACAGCGCGGACTCGAGTTTGTCGTCGTCGCTGGTGGCGGCGGCCGCGGCGGCGCGCAGATCGGCGAAGCTCTCCAACAGGATGTCGAGCAGCGTCGGCGGCAGATCCAGCTCGATCGAGTGGCGGCGCAGCAGCTCGGTGGTGCGGAACCGCACGATCTCCGCCTCGCTCTTCTTGTTGGACACCACCGGAATCCGGACGAAGTTGAAGCGGCGCTTGAGCGCGGAGGACAGGTCGTTCACGCCACGATCGCGGCTGTTGGCGGTGGCGATGATGGAGAAGCCCGGCTGTGCGAACACGACGTTGTCGTCGTCGAGCTCGGGGATCGAGACGTATTTCTCCGACAGTATCGAGATCAACGCGTCCTGCACGTCGCTGGTGGAGCGGGTGAGCTCCTCGAAACGTCCGATCACGCCCTGTTCCATCGCGGTCATGATCGGGGACGGGATCATCGACTCGCGCGACTGCCCCTTGGCGATGACCATGGAGATGTTCCACGAGTATTTGATGTGGTCTTCGGTGGTGCCCGCGGTGCCCTGCACCACGAGGGTGGAATTGCGGCTGATGGCGGCGGCAAGCAACTCGGCGAGCCAGCTCTTGCCGGTGCCGGGATCGCCGATGAGCAGCAGCCCTCGGTCCGAGGCCAGGGTGACGATGCTGCGCTCGACGAAACTGCGGTCGCCGAACCACTTCTGGGCCACCTCGCGATCCAGGCCGTCGGCGCGTTCGGACCCGAGGATGAACAGCCGCACCATCTTCGGGCTCAGCCGCCACGCGAACGGCTTGGGACCGTCGTCGATGGACTCCAGCCAATCCAGTTCCTCGGCGTACTTGACCTCGGCGGGGGCGCGCAAAACGTCGTTCATGATGCTGGGTCTCCTAGTCGAGAAAGTTCTTGAGTTCGTGTACGAGCTTTTGGATGCGTCCGGAAATCACCGGGGTACCAAGTTTTTTGAACCGTTCGCGGAACCACGGGTTGACGCTCTGGTGGCCGGAGCTGTTCACCGAGCCGACCGGGATGAGTTTGACCCCGCTGCGGTGTACCGCCTCCATCGATTCGAACAGCGGCTGCGAGCGGTCGAACTCGTAGAAGTCCGAAATCCACACCAGCACGGTGTTTTTCGGATCGGTGATCTTAGGTTCGGCCATCGCCATGGCCACCGGTCCGTCGTTGCCGCCACCGAGATTGGTGCGCAACAGCACCTCGAACGGATCGTGCACCCACGGAGTGAGGTCCAAAGCCTGGGTGTCATAGGCGATGAGGTGCACGTCCACCTTCGGCAGCCCCGCGAAGATCGACGCCAGGATGGTGCAGTTCACCATGGAATCGACCATGGAACCGGACTGGTCCACCACCACGATCATGCGGGCGGGGACGGTGCGTTTGGCGGTCTGGCGGTAGTAGAGCCGGTCGACGTAGAGGCGCTCGTCCTGGGGATTCCAGTTGGGCAGGTTCTTCCAGATGGTCCGGTCCACGTCGAGATTGCGCAGGATGCGCTTCGGCGGAATCGAGCGGTCGACGGTGCCGACGCTGGTCTGCTGCACCTGGGTGCGCAGGACCTCGGCGACCTCGTCGATGTAGCGGCGGATGAGGCGCTTGGCATTGGCCAGCGCGACACCGGACAGATTGTGCTTGTCGCGCAGCAGTTGCTCGATGAGCGACATGCTCGGCGTGAGCTGGGCGGCCAGGTGCGGGTCGGCGAGTACCTCGCGCAATCGCATGCGAGACACCAGTTCGCCCTCCAGGCCGGTGAGCACGCCGTGCACGGCACCGGCCTGCTCTTCGCCCAGGCAGCGGCGCAGCCAGTCGGCATCGGACTGCCATCCCGCCAGCTGGGTGGCGCTGACCTGGCCGGACCCGGTGGCGAACACATTCAGCAGCAGTTTGCACACCAGTGCCGCGGTCCGCACTTCGGCCGCGTCGATGGGCGGTGGATCGTCGGAGTCGGCCGGGCTCGTGCTCGCCGCGTCCTCGGTGAAGTCGAGGCGCTCGAACTCCGCCGTCATCTCCGGATAGCGCTGCACCACACTGTCGACGGAGATACCCGGGTCGAGCACCGCGAGCGGCAGTCCCAGGTCGTCGACGATGCCCGCGCTCGCCTGCTCCAGGGTCGGCTGTTGCTCGGCGCTGAAGACACCGGCCAGCAGACGCCAGTACAGGATCTGGCGCCGCGTCTCATGATTCGGTTCGCTTCGCGATGTCGTCATTGGCGCAGCAACCGTCCCGCCCGCTCCCGCAGCACCGCGACGGCGTCGCCCGACTTGGCCTGTGCCTTGGCGACTTTGGGGTCGGTCGGGCCGAGCGCCCAATCGCCGTTGTGCAGGGCGGTGAGCGCGCTCTTGACCTTGCGGCGAATCGCCAACGGTCGTACCGCCCAGCCCTCGGCATCCCAGCGCAGCAGGCCGATCGTGGCGACGGAGCCGGTGACGCCTGCCGCGGTGAGCGGACCCGCGGCAGGCAGCGCGTCGAGCTCGACCCGGATGAGCTGATCGCCCAATTCCATTGCGTCATCGCGGAATCGGTAGCCCTCGAGCAGGACCGGCTCGGCGATGTGCACCGGGTCGCGATCCAGCGGTGCGACCGCGGGCGCGTGCGCCTGCGGCAACTGAACGGTGGCGGTGACGAACGGATCTGCCGTCGCACCGGCCTTCGCGCGGTCGTCGTCCCACAGCAGGTCGCCGGTAGCCGTGAGGGGCATGTCGGTGAGCTCCAGTGCGCGCTGCTCGGCGAGCGCGGTGCACAACTGGGCGTGGGAGCTCAGCAGCTGCCACACCGCCGGTCCGACAATGGTGTCCACCTTGGCGGCCGCCACCGATGCCCGGACCCGGCGTGACGGTGCGCCCGCGAGTTCGAGGACGCCGTGCAGCTGGACCTGCACCGCGGTGCCGTGCTCGTGCACGTCGACGCCGAGGGGTAGCAGGCGACCCGAAATCTGCTCGGGTGCAATGGAATCCGGTACGCGACGGGTGAGCAGCAGTGCGCGTGTCCACAGGTCGGCCCAGCGGCGCGCGGGTATCCGGTCCATGGTGGCGACAGGGGCGCAGGCACCGAGTTCGGCGGCGAAGCCGTCCAGCAGCATTGCGAGCCGGCGCAGCGCGGGCTCGGCCAGCAGCGCGGCCACCGTGTGATCGGCGGCGGCCACCAGATCGTGGTCCACGCCGCGCCATCCCGCGATGGCCAGCTCGCCGAGCCAGGCGCGCGAGCCCACCGCGAGCGGGTTCGGTGCCGTGGCGTCCGACGTGGCGGTCCACTCGAATCGGTTGCGGCCCAGCGCCGTATCGGCCTGTTCGACGAGTGCGTCGTGCACCGCGCCTAGCAGGGCGGCACGGGCGGCGGCGAGTGCGGTGAGTTCCTCGGAACCGAGTGCGCCCGTGCTCACCTTGGTCACTGCCGTCGCGACGGCCTCGGCCAGCGGGGAGCCCGCCACCGCGGTCGCGAGTGCGGCCAGTGCCGCGTGCTGCGGCTCTGAGACTCGCGCGAGGCCGTTGACCAGCGCGTTGTCGAAACCGCGCACCGCGTCCATGGCCGCCGTGACGCCGGTGGGCGCATCGGCCAGCGCGGCGAGTTGGATCGGCTGCATCAGCGCCCCACCCCCGCGGGGAACCAGTGCAGCTCCGGGATCGGCGTCGTGCTGCCCGGCAGCTCGAGGTAGGTCAGGTGCCGCAGGAACCGGCTGAACACCGCGGCGGCCGGAGCCGGATCGCGAGTTCCGTTGAGGCAGCTGGTGATTCGAGCGCCATCAGGCACCTCGACGCGCAGGAATCGGGCCACCCGATCCGGTCCGTACTGGAGCACCGCTTCATCGATGAGCGAATCCAGGTGCTTGCAGGTCCACCCCTGGTTCAGCCCGCCGCACGGCCGGTTGTTGTTGGTGCTGCAGCTCAGCCCGTGCGTCACCGCGGTCACCGAGGCCACGTACACGCGGGCGATGTCGGAGCCGCTCGACACCACGCCCTGCAGGCGTCCGTCGGCAAGCTCCACGAACGGCACCTTGTTCAGCTTGCGCGGTGCCACGGCGGGCAAAACCCGCACTACAGAAGCGTTTTCCCAAGCCGACTGCGCCGGCGTGGCACTCGGATTCGAGGCCATCGTTCTCCCTCCCGGTCGATCACGATGCGCTCAAGGTATGTGACGGCACCGACAAGTGCCGCGCCGACCGCCGATCCCCGTAGCCGCCGCAGGTCAGCCGGTGCGCGTAAGGACAGTGCCGCCTGTGGGTTTCACTCGCGGTCTGGGCGAGCACCCGCTCGAGTCGCGGCGGTCGGCTCGAACGGCTACCAGGTCTCGGCCCTCACGGCCGACCTGGGCCTGGTGCCGGACGTGGATTGGCCGGAATTGTCATACCCGTGTCCTGGCGTCGACATGCGCCGAAAGGGGAGTATTGCGAATATGAACAGGTTGGTTCGACCATTGTCCACCGCGCTGAGCGTAGCCCGAATTTTGCTGGGCGTCGGATATATGTTCACTCCGAAACTGCTCAATGCCACCACCTTCGGGTCGAAAAGTGACACTCCCGAATTGCGGGTCACCGACAAGATGCTCGGCGTCCGAGAGGTCCTCATCGGCGCCGTGACATTGTCGGCGGCCGGGTCAGACCCCTCCGTGCTGTCGAGAAGCCTGTTGGCGAGCGCGGCCGTCGACGCATGGGATGCCTTCGGCGCGCTGACCACCCGGGGCACCTCGCCGCAGGCCAAACTCTCGATCGGTGTCGTGGCATGCACCGCGTCGGCCTTGGAGGTGACCGCGGGCGCTTTGGCGGCCAAGGGATAGCTCATCGCCGAATTGTTTCGTGCGGGGCCGAGTCGCCGAACTTTCTCCCGGGTGACGCGCGTGGAAATACCGCTGGTCGTCGGTGGGAAACGGCAGAATGCAGCCCATGCGAATATTCGCCCGACTGTTGCAAGCGGTTCTCGCCGGTGTGCTGCTCGTCGCGGTCGGGCAGGGAGTCGCCGCCACTCCCGCGCAAAGCCAGTTGCCCTGGACGACGCCGGAGCCGGACGGTGTGCAGGCGTCCGGGGCCGCGCTGGCCGATGGGCTCACCGGCACGGTGCTGTGGTCGCGCGGGCTGAACACCCCGCTCCCGATCGCCAGTATCGCGAAGGTGATGACGGCGCTGGTCGTGGCCGAGAGCGGCGACCTCGATCGGCCGGTCGCCGTGCCCGCGGAGAGCATCGCCTACTGCATCCGTCACGACGGCAGCACCGCGGGCCTGGCCCCCGGCGAGGTGCTCACCGCGCGTCAGCTGCTTTACGCGCTGATGCTGCCGTCGGGCTGCGACGCTGCCTACACCCTCGCCGAGGCCTTCGGGCCCGGCCAAACGGGCTTCCTGGCGCGGATGAACGGTCTCGCACGGCAAATGGGTTTGACCGGAACGTTTTTCGCCGACCCCAGTGGTTTGCCGACGCCGACGGACGATGCCACCTACTCGACTCCGGCGGACCTGATCGCACTCGGGCTGCGCACGATCCGGCAGCCGGTCCTGCGCGACATCGTCGGCACGCCCGACTACCACATCCCGGCGGGACCGGGCAATCGTGAGCACGTCTGGCACACCACGAACCTGCTGCTCGGGCAGTATCCCGGGGCCTCGGGCATCAAGACCGGATACACCAACGCGGCGGGAACCTGCTTGCTGTTCCACACCGTTCGGGCCGGAATACCGTTGATCGGCGTGGTTCTGCACAGCTCGCCCTACGGCGCCGTCGCCGCGAAGGACGACGCGCAGCGCATCCTGGATTGGGTCTATCACCCCATCTTCAGCGTGCTGCCGATCGGTTAGTGACTCTCGGGCCGGTCGGTGTCGTCGGCCGCGTCCCGCGCCGACGCCCCGGCGCGGCTGTGGTCGCGCCAGGTCCGCAAGCCGCGGTGCGCGGCGAAGGCGCCGAGCACGGCCACCACGCACCACACCGCGATCGCGGTGTAGGCCAGGGGCGCCGACAGATCGCCGATCGACGCGCCGAGCGCGGTGTAGACGAAGGCGCGCGGCGCCGAGCCGATGAACGCGCCGACGGCCATCTGCCACAACGGAACTCCGAACGCGCCGAAGACATACGACGCCAGCGCATCCGAAATGCCCGGCACGAACCGCTGCCCGACCACCGCCCAGAGGCCACCGCGCTCGACGGCGGCGTCGATGCGGTCGGCGCGGTCGGCACCGAGCAGGGCGCGGGCGCTGTCGCGTCCCGCGCGTCTGCCGAGAAAGCTCGCGGTCGTTGCCGTGCCGACCACCGCGCCCAACGTGACGAAGGTGCCGAGCACCGGACCGAACAGCAGCCCGCTACCCGCGGCCAGAATGGGTCCCGGCACGAAGACGGCGCCGAGCAGTGCCGCCGCCGCGGCGTAGAGCAGCGGTGCGGCCGGGCCGGTCGCACCGATCGCGTCGCGCACGCCCGCGACGTCGACGACCCGGGCGATGGCGACCAGATAGAACAATCCGAGCAGGAACGCGACGCACAGTGCCAGCCGGGCGCCGTGGCGCCACCTGCTCGGCAGCGGGGGATCGTCGTAGTCGGTCATGGTGGAATCACCCTGCCGCATCACGGCCTCGATCGCGACTCCAACCTGGTGTTTTGCCCTCGGGCCCGGCAGCGGCCGGGGGTTGGCTGGCTCACAATTTGGGATTTTCTCAGGAAGACGTGCGATGGTTGTCGGGTGAGACCAGGCTTATCGCAGTGATTTGCTCGGCTCATCTACAGAAAAGTGTGAAGTAAAGTAATGACGCAAGGCACTGTGAAATGGTTCAACGCTGAAAAAGGCTTCGGCTTCATCGCGCAAGACGGTGGCGGCGCTGACGTGTTCGTGCACTACTCCGCTGTTTCCGGCTCGGGCTTCAAGTCCCTTGAAGAAGGACAGCGCGTGGAGTTCGAGGTCGGCCAGGGACAGAAGGGCCCCCAGGCCCAGGACGTTCGCGCTATCTGATCTACGCAGGTAGGAAAGCCTCGCACCCGTTGGGGTGCGGGGCTTTTGTCCGTTCCGGGGTCGGTCGCCCGCGGACGTGACACCATCGCACGGTCTTCGAGAACGGCAGGTAAACCGCTACTGGGGCGCGCAGGATATGCCGGTGACCGCCGACTCGGCCGCGTTGGTGATGAACACGGTGAGTTCGTCGCGGGTCTGTTGCAGCTCGACGATCTGCCGGTCGATCCGATCCCGTTCGGCCACAAGATAATCCACGAGTTCCGGGGAAGAGTCCCCGGAAGCCATGCACGGCATGATGTACCGGATCGACTTGCTCGACAGCCCGGCGCCGTAGAGCCGCTGGATCATTTCGACGCGGCGCACCGCGGCCTCGCCGTAGACGCGCTGTCCGCTGGGGGTGCGCTCGGCGGTGAGTAGGTGATGCTCCTCGTAGTAGCGCAGCGCCCGCACGCTGACCCCTGTCCTGGCGGCGAGTTGGCCTATCCGCATGGTTCACTCCCGGTGATCTGGCTCACGTCGACTTGCCTCTGACGTCAGCGTCAGCTTTTAGCGTAGTCAGCGGGGTTCGAAATCGCGACTACCGCAAAGGAAATCACTGTGACCAGCTTGTTCGACAGTTATCGTCTCGGCAATCTGCGGTTGCCGAATCGGATGGTGATGGCGCCGATGTCGCGGGTGCGGGGTGGGGCCGACGGCATGGCGATCGCCGCCAACGCGACCTACTACGCGCAGCGGGCGACGGCGGGACTGATTGTCTCGGAAGGGATTCCGCCGAGCCTGCAAGGCCAGTCGAATCCCGGTGTCCCCACCTTGGTCGCCGATGCGCAGGCCGCGTCGTGGCGGCCGGTGACCGATGCCGTGCACGCCAACGGCGGTCGGATCTTCGCGCAGATCATGCACGGTGGCCGGGTCGGGCACCCGGAGATCGCGGGGTTCCAGCCCGTCGGCCCCTCGGCCGTGCCGTTGCGCGCCGACGTGTTCGCCCCGAGCGGTATGCAACCCGCGGCGGCGCCCAGAGCGCTCTCGCTCACCGAAATCGCCGGTGAGGCACAGGTTTACGCGGATGCCGCGCGGCGCGCGATCGACGCTGGGTTCGACGGTGTCGAGTTGCACGGCGCGAACGGATATCTGATCCAGCAGTTCCTGTCCACCAACGTCAACCAGCGCACCGACGCCTACGGCGGATCCATCAGCGGCCGAATCCGATTCGCCGTCGAGGCGGTGGCGGCGACGGTGGACGCGGTCGGCGCCGATCGGGTCGGCATCCGCCTCTCGCCGGGTGGCACGATCTGGGACATCGTCGAAGCCGACGTGCCGCGACTGTACAGCGCGTTGCTCGCCGAACTGGCCGACTCGACCTCGCCTTCATCGATGTGCTGGCCACCGCCGACGAGGAGGTGTTGGTCGCGCTGCGCAAGGCCTGGCCGACGGCGTTCATCCTGAATCCCGGCGGGCAGATCGGGCCGCTGCCCTCCGATAAGGCCGCAGGGGAGTACTGGCTCGCGCAGGGCGCGGACCTGATCGGCTACGGTCGCGCCTACATCGCCAATCCCGATCTGGTGGAACGCTTCCGGACCGGGGTGCCGTTGCGGGTGGCCGATCGCGACGTCTGGTACCAGAACTCTGCGGCGGGATACATCGACTTCCCGAGTTACCAGTACTGAGCGCCGGCTACCCGAGGATGAGGGGTAGCTTCGCGGCGAGCTCGCCGAGTTCGGCCTGCTCGGCCTCGGTCGCGGCGCGGCGTCCGGTCCCGATCAGCAGCGCGTCGGTATCGGTGAACGAGGCGGGGAAGGCACCGCCCGCGATCTGCTCGAGCAGCGCGCGGGTGCGGGCGAGTCCCGCCTCGGGCGGCCGTGTGACGTCGGGGAGATGGGCGACCAGGTCGAGGTGGTGCAGGGTCCACTCGAGCACGTAGGCATCGAGGTAGTCGGCGGTGGACAGGACCTGGCCCTGGGTGCTGATCAGCTGGTTCGGGTCGGCGAGGTCGGCGGCGCGACCGGCGGCGGAGCCGACGTCGTCGAGGTGCAGCCAGAGCAGCTGGGGCTGCTCGTAGGCGGCGGCCAACCGGACGATCAGCGCGTCGAGCGGGTCGTCGCCGGTCGGTGGGGTCTCGGCGACGGCCCAGTAGGTCACCGCGTCGCGAGTCGGCTCGTCGTCCGCGGGCGTCACCAGGGTGATCAGGACGTCTTGCGCGTCGATAATCAAGTGGCACACCAGATCCCGCACTAACCAGCCGGTGCACCCGGATGGTGCGGCGAAGTCTTCGTCTCGGAGCTCGGCGACCGCCGAGCGCAACGCCGTCCAGGCGTGGGAGAAGAGGTCCACATCGGCACGGTAGTGCGTTCTGCCATGGCGGACAAGCGCATTCGGCGCGGCGAGCAACCGGGCGCGGGTGCGGTGGCAATGCGGGCCGCACGGCGCGATTCGGGAGTGGGCGCACCGGCCCGAGCCGTAGCCGCCGGCAGCGGCCTGGCTCACAGGAAACGGCGGTGATCACACATCGGCGCCGAGCGTGAGCCAGACCGCTCCGGCGATCCCCGCGCAACCTCGTGCGCGACGCGCTGCCAGGCCATTCGTCGGTTCCGGGGGCGGCGCGATAACTTGGTCCGGTGATCAGGAATTCGGTACCCACGACGGCGGGAGCATGGCGGGCGGGTGACGGCGCCGCGGTGTCGTTGCGTGAGGCGACGGTGGCGTGGGCCTTGGCCGCGCACGCGGAACTTTCGGAAATCGCCACGGGGTACGGGCATTTCATCACGGTGAACGAGCTGGCCGAGCGGGTGCAGGAGGCTTCGGGTGTGCACACCGCCGCGCCGACCCGCACGTGGATGGACGCGATCCTGCGCAAGATCGCCCGGCGCTGCCACAAGGCGGGCGAGCCGCCGCTCACCGCGCTGTGCGTGCGCCGCAACCACACCGTCGGCGACACCTACAAGTACGTGCTCGAACTCGCGGGTCTGCCGATCCCGAACGATCTCGAGACGCACGCCGCCTACGCCCGGTGGCAGTGCTACGAATTCCACGGCGCGGCCATGCCCGCGGAGATGGGTGTGCCGCCGCTGACGCCGAAGGTGGCGGGCAAGCGGTCGGTGAGCACCGCCGTGCAGGCCGAGGCCAAGCCGCAGCCGACGCGTCCCGCGGTCTGCGCGCAGTGCTTCATCCAGCTTCCGGCCAGCGGCGCCTGCGAGTACTGCGGGTAGCGCAGCCGGGTCCGGCGTACCGGACCCGGCTGCTGAGCGGGGACAGGGAACGGCCGCTACGACACCGCGCCGATGAACCCGCCGATGGCGGCACCGATGGCGCATCCGAAGAGCGCGCCGACCAGGAAGAACCAGATCCCGATCAGGACGCCGACCACGCAGCCGACGACCGCGCCGGCCAGGATGGCGCCACCGCCGCCGACGGTGTGCATGAACGGCAGGTCATGCGAGCTGGCCGCGACCGGCGTCGGTCCGCCGACCGGAGTCAGGGTCAGTGTCGTGTCATTGGCCAAAGCCGGTGTGACGGAAAGGGTTCGACCCACATCCACCCGCAATGTGGTCGGAATCGCGCCGACCACCGCGCCGTCGTCGGCGACCACCTGGACCGTGTCCGGGGTCAGGACGAACCGGCCGGAGGCCAGGGTGACCGTGGCCGCGGAGTGATCGGCCGCGAGGGTGGTCGTGTAGCCGATGGGGCCGTCCACGGCGCTGACGCTGATATCGGCCAATTCGGCTTCGCCGTGTGCCGTCGCCATGGTGATTCCGGTGGCCGCCACGGCGAATACCGCGGTCGCCACCAATTTCTTGATAGACAGGGTCCTGATGAACATGGGTCTTTCCAATCCGTGCGGGTTTCCTTTGACGGTCCCCCGACAAACGGCACCGGACGTAGCATCATGATGCGCGCGCCCATTCGGCGTGTCCATACGGTGTTTCGCCTGTTCAAACCGGGTTCTCGGTCTGGTTTGCGCCCCTCGGATTGGGGGATCGGGACGGCGTTATTCCGATTGTTCGACCGGGCACGGATCAGCGGAAAACGGCAATCCGAGCGCTTTGTGCACCAAATAGGCGACGGCGGGCGAGTGCGGCAGAATGCCGTGGTGATAAGTGTCGGTGGGGCACACGTCCTGCACCCAGACATTGTCGACGGTGGCGCCGACCCCCGCGCGCAGAAACGTCGCTTCCGGCGGCGTGACCACATGGTCGACCCGGGTCGCGATCGCGGTGTAGTGGATACCCGGTTCGGTGTCGCCCCCGGCGTTGAGCGTGCGCAGGAATTCGCTGGTCGCCAGCTGCTGGGCCGCCGCGGTGCCGAGCACTCTGGCGATCATGCTGTCCGACAGCGCGGCGGCACTGCCGGTGGGTAGGAGATAGCCGAGGCCGTCCGCGGTGGTGCCGTGGTGGGTGGCGGCGATGGTGACGAGGTGGTCGACCAGGTTGCGGGACGGGTCGAGGCGGTCGGCGCCGCCGTCGAAGCGAAGGTACTGCCGCACCAGCGGGCCGCCCTGGGAGTGGGCGACGATATCCACCCGCGCCGCGCCGGTGGCGGCGCGCACCTTGGCGACGAACGCGGCGAACTCCTTGGCCGAGGTCCGGATGTCGGCGGTGCCGAACACGCCGGGCACCGACCCGCGCATGCTGGTCGGCGCGTGCCCGTAATTGAGCGAGAATACGCACACGCCATGCGCTTTCAGCTGCGGGGCGAGGGTGTCCCAGGCGCTCTGGTTGTCCCAGGTCCCGTGCACGAGCAGGACGGGCTGCGGATAGGCCGTCGCTGGCGCGCAGGACCAGTCGTTCGCACCGGTGGGCGGTACGGTCCAGTCCGCGTCGGTTTCGGCGGCCGCCGGCGCGGCGGCGAGCAGCACCGCGAGGCACGCAGCGAGTTCGGCAACACCCCAGCGACACCGAAGGGTAGCCATCGAGGCACGGTTCCTTTCGCCGACACAACAGGTCTGCTCAGCAGATCGGCTGCCTCGATGCCAAGTCCGTCATCAGATGTCGGGCCACAACCATTCGGCGCGGCCCAATAGAACCATCGCGGTGCGGCGGTGGCAAACATGTCGGCCGGAGTGGCGGCGGAAAATGTCTCCGGCGGCCGGTGCGTCAATGTCTTTCTGCCCGGAACGGATTCACGCTTCCCACGGCCGTTTGTCGGCGGTTTCCGACACAGCCGAACAGTTTGCTGCCTACTCTCACGAGGCTGGTAGAACGAACGCCTGGAGTCTGCGCAATGACGTTGCCCCCGCCCGCGGCAGAGAGCCGGTCCGGTCCCGCACCGCACGGTTCCCCCATTGATCACGACGGCCCACGGGTGTCGTTGTATTCACCGGAGTTCGCCGCCGACCCGCACGACGCCTATCGGCGGATGCGCGAGCGGTACGGGTCACTGGTGCCGGTCGAGCTGGCCGCCGGGGTACCCGCCACCTTGGTGATCGGGTATTACACCGCGGTGCGGATCTTCAACGACCCGGACCATTTTCCGGCCGACCCGCGAGCCTGGCAGCAGAATGTCGCCTCCGATTGCCCGGTATTGCCGATGATGCAGTGGCGGCCGAACGCGCTGCGCAGCGCCGGCGCCGAACACGCGCGGTATCGGCAGGTGAATCTCGCGGGCCTGGACAAGGTTGATCAGTACGGCCTGCACGACACGGTGGCCGAGATCGCGATACCGCTGATCAACGAGTTCTGCATGGACGGGTCGGCGGACTTGGTGCGCCAGTACGCTTTTCCGCTCGCGTTCGCGGTATTGAACGCGCTGCTCGGCTGTCCCGCCGAAATCGCGCAGCAGGCCGCGACCGGTATGGCGGCGATCTTCGAGGGGGTCGACGCCGACCGGGGGAACAAGATGCTCGTCGCCGCGCTGCAGGAATTGGCGCAGCGTAAACGCACGGCGCCCGGCGACGACGTGACCACCCGAATGCTGCGCCATCCGGCCGAGCTGACCGATACCGAGATGGTGCACCAGCTGGCGACGCTGTACGGCGCGGGCATCGAGCCGCAACAGAATCTGATCGTCAACACCCTGCTGCTGATTCTCACCGACGAGCGCTTCGGCGGCAGCGTGCTCGGCGGCAGCCTGTCCACCCGGGACGCGTTGGACGAGGTGCTGTTCAACGATCCCCCGATGGCGAATTTCTGCATCAGCTTTCCGCGCCAGCCGATCCTGATCGACGACGTCTGGTTGCCCGCCCATCAGCCGGTGGTGATCAGCATGACCGCGTGCAACACCGATCCGGCGATCGCCGGGAACCAATACGCGGGCAACCGATCCCATCTGGCCTGGGGCGCCGGACCGCACGTGTGCCCGGCCAGTTCGCTGGCCTATCTGATCGCGCAGGATGCCATCGACCAGCTCTTGGACGCCTTGCCCGAGATCGGTCTCGCGGTGCGTCCTGGCGATCTGGTCTGGCGGCCCGGTCCGTTCCATCGGGCGGTGACGGCCCTGCCGGTCACCTTTCCGGCCGCGCCGCCGCTACCTGTGCCCTAAGTCCTGTCCAGCGCCGCTCCCTGCGGTGAAACGCGAACCGGCCGACGGTTTCTCGAGGAACCGTCGGCCGGTGGGTGCCCCCGGATCGGCGGGAGCGTGCCACGGGTGCCGCGTCGGGTGGTACGGCCCGGGCGGAGTCGATCACGATCTAGTTGGTGTGTGGCGCCCCGTTGAGCGCGGCCAGCATGGCCGGGGTGTCGACGTAGTTGTCGAAGCCGACGACGCGACCGTCGCGCAGATGCCACACGTGGATGTTCGGCACGTCGAACGCGACCTCGCCCCCGGTGGTCTTCCCGATGCCGCGCCCTGTCATGACCACGTCGTCACCTGCGGCGAAGATGCTCTGCGGCACGACATTCGCGTCGATGTGCGCCAGCATCGTCCCGAAATAGGTATTGGCACCGTTGTGACCGACATGCGTGCCGCCCCACGGCAGTTGCGCGGCCTCCTTGATCTCGATATCCGGATCGAAAAGTCGCTCGATGACCGAAAAGTCGCGCGCTCCGAACGCGTGGTACACCTGGGTGACTAATTCGAGATTGCTCTGGGACACTGAAAAAAGCTCCTCGTGGGGCGAAACGTGTTGAACACCAACATCCTTGCGGCACCTCGGGCGCGTCGCCACACGGGGAAGGCTGCATTTTGGCAACGGAATCGCGGGCTCGCCGACGCGGGTGTGGATGCGCCGTTCGCCAGGGCGGTCGGCGCTTGCTCGGCCGCTCTTCGCGGTAAGCCGGGGTTGCCGTAATCCGATGGTCGGCGTGCCATCGCCGCTGGTGCGGGCGGTCGTGGGTTAATGATCGGATGGTCATTCGGTGGATCATGACGGCGCTGGCCGCAGTGGTGGCCGCGGTGCTGATGCTGTTCGCGTACGTGATCCTCGCCGTGCGGATTCCCGCGCCCTTCGTGGCACTGACGCACGTGGTGAGCGATTACGGGCTGTACCTGATTCCGCTGGGCGTCGCCGGGTTCGTGCTGTCGCTGGCCGCCTTCGCGCCGAAGGGGCGCACCGGGGTGCGTCAGGCGTCGGCGGTGACCGGTCTGGTCTGCCTGCTCGGCGTGGTCGTCGCGGGATTCCCGCTGGCTGCCTCGTGGGGCACCGCCGTGCGCCACGACGCGAGGCTGTCGTTCGGCGAGTACTTCACCGGCGGGTCGAATGTCGGCGCGCCCGTCGATGAGCTGAGCACCGTCTTCCACACCATCGACGGCCAGGAACTGAAGCTCGATGTGAAGCTGCCCGCGGGGACGCCGTCGCGGCCGCGACCCGCCGTGGTCTGGGTGCACGGCGGGGGCTGGGCGCACGGTGATCGCGGCGAGGCGCCCAAGTGGCACGAGTGGCTGAACGACAAGGGCTATGCGGTCTTCGCCATCGACTACCGGCTCGCGCCGCCGCCCACCTGGAACCAGGCGCCCGCGGACGTGAAGTGCGCTGTCGGCTGGGTCAAGCAGCAGGCTCGGGCGTACGGGATCGACCCGCGACGCGTCATGGTCGCGGGCGGCTCGGCGGGCGGCAACCTGGCGCTGATGGCCGCCTACGCCGACGACCGGGTGCCGCCGAGTTGCGCGGTGACCGATACGTCGGTCGCCGCGGTCGCGGTCTTCCATCCGATACCCGATTTGGCGGAAGCGTGGCGCGACAGCGGGCTGCCCGTGCGGATGCACACCTTCCTCGAGGACTACCTCGGTGGCAGCCCCGAGCAGTTCCCGCAGCGATACAAGGCGGCCTCGCCCGCCACCTACGTCCGGCCGAACGTGCCGCCGACGCTGATCATGCACGGCACCAGGGATCATGTTGCGCCGTATCGGGGTTCGGCCGAATTGGCCGAACGGTTGCGCCGGGTCGGCGTCGAGAATCGTTTGATCGCAGTGCCTTATGGCGAACACATCTTCGATTTCACCTGGGGCGACTGGGGCGCGCAGATTTCCAGGCACACCTTCGGCGCATTCCTCGCCGACCATTTCCCGGCGCCCTGAGCGGCGGCATGCGGAAATAGCCGACGCGGGGTACGGGATTGGCGCCGACAGGTTGAACGTAGGATTCGGTGTCCACATGCCGAGAAGTGTTACCGGTCACCATTGTGTGCCGCAGTGACGGAGGTTACTGTAACCCCTCGTTGAGGGGAACGAGGTAGTTCCCCACTGTGGGAGGGTTCGCGAAGGATGATCAGACGCCGACGTCCGATGAGGTTGCTGGCCGCCATCGTCACCGCTGGCACGGTGCTCGCCGGCGTGACCGTATCGCTCACTTCCGGGCAGGCGGCCGCGGGCAACGATTCGCTCGACGCGCAATTCACCGCGACTCATCAAGGCCCGCAGCAATATCCGAACGTCTATATCGACTGGGACGTGCCGATCACCATGAGCGACGGCACGGTGTTGAAAGGCAATGTGTACCGGCCCGCCGATGCCTCCGGGCAGCCGGTCGCCGAACCGATGCCGACCATTGTCAATCTCACGCCCTATACGAAACTTCTTGCGAATATCGCGGATTCGGCCCTCGCGGTGCCCGGGCTCGGTGAACCGCTGCTGCGCATTCTGCAGGGATTCGACCTCTCGGCCTACGGCATGAGCGGCATCAGCGATCTCATGCGGGCGCTGCCCGGTGGCGCGGCGCGAACCTTCGCCGTCGATCGCAAGCTCGTGCAGAGCGGCTACGCCCAGGTGGTCGTCGACGTGCGCGGCACCGGCTTCTCCCAGGGCATGTGGCAGGTCTTCGGCGAGCGGGAGCAGCAGGACGGCGTCGAGGTGGTGGACTGGGCGGCCGCGCAGCCGTGGTCCAACGGCAAGGTCGGCATGAGCGGTATCTCGTATTCCGCGATCAACCAATTGCACACGGCCGAACGGCAACCCGCGGCCCTGCGGGCGATCTTCCCGATCGTGCCTGGCAGCGACCTGATCCGCGATGTCGCGGCGCCGGGCGGCGCGCTCGGCATCGGGTTCATCCCCGAATGGCTACTCGCGGTGGATGGCACCAAGCTGATTCCCGACCTGGTGTCCATCATCGGGGGCAAGTTCGACTGGACCTGGCTGGCCGATCGCGTGCGCGACCCGTTCACCTTCTTCAACATCATCATCGAGGCGCTGGGGACGCCGAGCATCGATCAGATCAAGCCGGAGATGCAGGCGATCCTCGACGACACCAGTTCGCTGCGCACCGCGTGGGTCGGGCACCCGGAACGGGTCACCGTGCCGACCTTCGTCTACGGTGGCTGGCACGACATCTTCACCTACTCCTCGCCGCGCATCTTCAACGCGGTGAACGTGCCGGACGAGCAGAAAAAGCTGGTCATGGGGGACACCTATCACGTGACCACCGGTGCAGGCCTCGGCCTTCCCGGCGCGCCGCCCGCGCTGGACGTGCTGCAGCGCGCCTGGTTCGACAAGTGGCTCAAGGGGATCGACAACGGCATCGACGGTTACGAGCAGGTCCACCTGTGGCAACAGGGTGGCGGCTGGACCACGGCCCCGGCGTTCCCGCGCCCCGGAATGGACTACCGCCGTATGTATCTGGACGCGACACCCTCGGGCACCGCGCCGGGCAGCGGCCACGACGGCAGTCTCACCGCCGCGCCCGGCGGACCCGCGCGCGTGACCATCGCGCCTGGCCTGTCCACCCTGTGCTCCCGCGACGCGGCGCACGGCACGGCGGGCATCATCGCGGCCTTCGACGTCTGCACGAAGGACGCCAGGATCAGCGAGACGAACGCGCTCACGTTCACGACGGCGCCGGTGCGTGCGGCGACGCAGATCTCCGGCCCGATCGCCGTGCACCTCAACACGGTGCTCGACGCCACCGACGGCTACTGGACGGTGACCGTGAACGACGTTGCGCCCGACGGCCGTTCGACGGTGTGGAGCACCGGCCAGCGCACCGCCTCGTTGCGCGCGGTGGACGAGGACAAATCGACGCGCGCGCCCAACGGCGACTACACCGACCCGTATCCGATCCTCACCCTGGACAGCCGCGAACCGCTCGTGCCCGGCCGGCCTACCGTGGTCGACCTCGGTGTCTTCGCCACCGACGGTGTGCTGCAGCCGGGCCATCGACTGCGCGTCGACGTGTTCGCGGGCAACTTCCCGAGCAGTATTCCGTTGCGCCCCTTGCTGAACGAGAGCGAATTGAAGCCGCAGCATCTGGAGCTGGACCCGAATCAGCCCAGCTGGGTGAACATTCCGGTCGCGGGTGACACCGGCTGGTGAGCGGGCTCAGCCGGAGCCGAGCAGTGCCGAGGCCGCTCGGTTCAGGACCGGTGCCAGTGCGGGCAGTGCGTGCGGGCCGGACTCGATGAGGGTGGCGCGCACCCGGTCGTCGATGCCGCCGGTCAGCACATCGACCAACTGCGGGTCGGGTGCCTTCGCGAGTTCGCCGTCGCGCACACCGATCCGGGCCGCGGCGAGCATGCGGTAGGCGAACATCCGTTGCACGCGGGCCCGGTGTGCGGTGAGTCCCGGGCCCGCGGCGAGGGTTTCGACATGGAGCGCGCGAGCCGCCGCGGGCTCGGCCGCCAGGAAGTCCAGGTAGGCCGCCAGCGTGCTGCGCACCAGGTCGCGGAAGCCGCGGGCGCCGGACTCGGCGACCACCCGATCGAGTTCGCGCTCCACCACCTCGACCACGAAATCGAATGCGGCGGTGAAGCATTCCTCCTTGCTGTCGAACAGTCCGTAGAACGTGCGCCGGGCCACCTTGGCGCGGCGCACGATATCGGCGATCGTCGTCGGCCCGTAGCCCTGCTCCGCGATCGCCTCCAGTGCGGCGATGCACAGCCGGTCCCGTTGCGAGGTGGTCACCTCGTCGCGGCTGAGCCGGTGCGGGCCGCGCGGTAGTCGATCGGGAACAGCGCTGGTCAGGACAGTCATAGTGCGGTCAATTCTGCCACGCGGGCGGAGAGCGCAGCTATCTTCCGGCATATGGCCGCCGCTCCATCCGGCTGCCCGCCGCGGAGAAGCACACCTTCACCACGCTGTCGGTGCTGCACACGCTGGCGCACCACGGGCCACTGCGACTGACCGCGTCGAAAGAGACCGAGCAGATCACCCAGCCCGCCATCACCCAGCCCGTGCACCGGCTCGAGCGCGACGGACCGGTGCGGCGCACACCGGACCCGGCGGACGGGCGGGCCACCCTCGTCGAGGTCACCGCTGCGGGCGCGCGGATCGTGCGGAGCACGCATCAGGAACGAGTCCCCCGCCTTCGAGAACCGTTCAGCCGGGCAGTCGTTCGGCGGGGTAGTCGTCGAGCGCGCGGTCCCGGTCACCGACGACGACCGGGTGGCCGACCAGGTCGAACATCGCGGTGTCGGAATGGTGGTCGCCGAAGGCGGCGCAGGCGGACAGGTCGATCCCGGTCCGCTCGGCATAGGCGCGCAGCGCGGCCGACTTGTCGTCGCCAACCATGGTTGCGCTGACTTCTCCGGTGTAGCAGCCGTTCTCGACCGCCAGCTCGGTGCACAGGATGTCGTCCGCGCGAATCTCGTCCGCGATCGGGCGCAGGGCGGCGTCGAACGAGCCGGATACCAGCACGATTCGGGCGCCCGCGGCGGCGAGCTGTTGAAGACGTTGCCGCACCGCGGGATTGAAGAACCCGGGTGTCGCGAGCCGTGCGGCGAACCACTCTCGGCCGACGCGTTGGACATCGGCGACCGCACGTCCGGCCCACAACCGATAGAACCAGCGATGCGATTCGGCGCGGCCCATGCCCCGCTCACGCAGCGCGAAGAACTCCCGAAGCGTGGCAGGGCCGTCGAGCTCACCACGCCGCTCGGCATCGAAACCGAACAGCGACAAAAAGGTGATCTCCCGCACCAACGTCTCGTCGACATCGACAAACGCCGCACCCCGCTGCCCCACCGACACACCCTGCGCTACTACGTTTTCCAGACCCCGACCCGTCACTCCCGGACCGTACCCCATCCCCACAGACCCCCGCCCCACCGTTCACGCCGCATCGCCGATGGGCTTTCGCGGAGGGGTTATTTGAGGTTGGCGGCGGATTTGGCGGTGGTCAGGACGGATTCGAGCATGGAGGGGGTGAGGCGGCCGGTGAAGGTGTTCTGCTGGCTGACGTGGTAGCAGCCGAAGAGGTGCAGGGGGGCGCGGGTGGGGGTGGTGGGGGTTAGGAGGTAGTGGGCGGCGTGGCCGAATTTGGGGCGGGGGCGCGGGATGGCCCAGCCTGCCTCGGCCAGCACGGGGAGCAGGGCTTGCCAGCCGAACCCACCGAGCACGACGACGGCGCGGACGGTCGGTGCGAGCAAAGCGAATTCGGTGGCGAGCCAGTGCCTGCACCGGTCGCGCTCGTCCGGGGTCGGCTTGTTGTCCGGCGGCGCGCAGTGCACGGGCGCGGTGACGCGGACGCCGCACAGGCGCAGGCCGTCGTCCCGGTGGGTCGCGGTCGGCTGACTGGCCAGGCCCACCGCGTGCAGTGCCGCGAACAGCACGTCGCCGCTGCGGTCGCCGGTGAACATCCGCCCGGTCCGGTTGCCGCCGTGCGCGGCGGGCGCGAGGCCGACCAGCAGCAGCCGCGCATCGTCCGGGCCGAAGCCGGGCACGGGCCTGCCCCAATAGGTTTCGTCCCGGAATGCGGCGCGTTTGGTCCGCGCGACCTGCTCGCGCCAGGCCACCAGCCGCGGGCAGGCGAAACAGTCGGCGACCGCGGCGTCCAATTCGGCGATGCTGCGGTAGGTCTCGCTCATCGGACCCGCCGTGTCGCGGCGTCGCGCAGCCATGCGGGCATGACCGCCGGGCACCGGCACCGAGACTTGCGCTCGCCACGTGACATACCGTCCACCGTAGTTGTCGAAGAGTTCCGAGTCCCCGCCTGACCGAGGCCGGCGATGTAGCTTTTCGGCCGACCGGCCCAGGCCGAATCGTGTCCTGAATTCGACCATGTCAGGTCATCTGTCCAGTTCAGCAGGCTGGTGAGCCTGGATAACGACCCGGACATGTGATCGTTACCACCCGGTCTGTGTTGATAGCATGGCCTTTCTGACCGACCGGATGCGGGCCTCGCCCCCGGATTCACCTCGAAAGAGTCTTTCCATGCAGTTTGAAATCGTCGAGCGGGACGAAACGTGGGTTGCCGGATTGCCGGTGCGCAGCCCCAAGCGTGCGCTCGGAGAACTGCGGGACCACGATCTCGAGGCCGCCTGGGCGGCCGTGCTGCATCAAGAGCTCGGCGGGCCCCTGGCCAGCGCCTATACCGATTACACCGGCGAGCTCGGCACCTACAACACCCAGATCGTCGGCTACCAGTGCGCGTCGTTCGGCGAGGTCACCCGTGGGCATCTGGTGGCCAGGCTGCCGCGCGGCACCTATGCACGGTTCTCCTCGGTCGGTAACTTCCCGCAGGTGATGACCGACCTGTGGACCCAGATCGCGTACGCCGAGGAACACAACCAGATCAAACGGACCTACACCGGCGATTTCGAGTGCTACCCGCACGCGTACAAGATCGAGCTGTACCTGGCGGTCGACGCGCGATGATCGAGGCGGTTATGTGTTCAGGTGAGGCGCGGTCATGACCTATGCGATCGCGGTGCGTGGCGAGGCGATCTATGGCGGCCTGGTGGTGCCGCGGGTGCGCCCGAGTTTCAAGGTCAGCAACAGCGACCTGATCGAGTTCCTCAAGGACCGGCTGCGCGACCGCAAGGGCGCCGACCGTCCGATGTACACGGTGTACGTGCCGGACCCGGCGGGCAACTACAACGCCGTGGTCTGCTTCGACTACCGCGAACCCGAGGCGGTGCCGATCGGCGATGTGCTGGTCCGGGTGCCGAAGGGGGTATACGCGCGCTTCGCGCCGAACGGGGATTACCACGACCCGGTCGAGGATGTGTGGGCCCAGGTCGACGACGCGACGGCCTCGGCGGAGATCACCCGCGCCTACCGGGAAGAGATCGAGATCTGGCAGGGCCACGATTCGGTGGAGTTGTTCATCTCTATCCTGGTCTAACTAGCTAGAGATTAGCTACGCTAGAACCGACCGGTCGACACGCTATCCGTCTCGATCGTGGTATGGGTTCTGACCAGGGGTGATTTGCAGGCTGACGCCCAGTTTTCGGAAGATTAACCAGACATCTGGTCAATTCTTGCCGGATGACGGATACTGCCCTAGGCAAACTCGTCCGAGAAGCAGCATTACGGGTGAAGATGTCGACCCCGGTTCGATGACCGCGTGCGGATGCGGAGCAACGGAGTAGGAACGGTATGGCTGTCGAGGCGAGCGCCGCGCACGCGCGGACCCGGGTTGCTGGTGGCAGCGGCGAGGCGATTGCAGGCCATTTCCCGCAGGGCCTCGATTGGCAAGATCGACCTCGGGTCGATCCGGTCTGGTGGGATAATCGAGCTGGTCGGGCAGTTGCCGACGGATTGCAAGGTTCGCCGACGCGGGTCGGGCAGCGTGGTCACGCAGCGCGGGATGCCGACCCGGGAACGGTGGGGTGACCGATGGGTGCACACAGCAGCCGAAAAGCGCGACTCCCCAGCGCACCGGCCACGAATTTCGCCTATACCGTGGATACACTGGCGTCGCTTCGTTTCTCGGATCTACTCGAAGTACCTGAGCATGAGACCATGGCGTTGGTGCAATGCCTGAGCGATCCGGCCGCAGCCCCGGCGAAGAGCAGGCGGCGTCCGGTGCCGGGCGTGGACACCCGTGGATAGCGTGATCGGAGACAAGGTGCCTCGGCGGACGCTCGACTCATTGGTGACCCAGGTCGCCTCCGAGCTGATGGGTGTCGACGCCACGACCATGGCCGAGGCGACCGAACGGGTACTCGCACAGCTCGTCGAATACTTCGACGTCGACTTCAGCTACGTCCGGCACACCGATCGCGAGCGCCGGGCCTCTGTGCTGATCGCGGAGTGGCCGCATCGACCGCAGGTGCCCGACCCGGACCCACTCGAGGTCGTCTACTTCGAGGGCGCCGACCCGGTGTTCCGTGCCTTCGAGCACGCGACCGAGCCGATGATCGCGCGCCCGACACCGGAGTTCGCCGATTATCAGGAGACGATGCGGCGGGCCTCCGGCATCCCGGTCGTCACCACCGCCGCCGTCCCGCTGCTCTCCCGCGGCGAGTCGACCGGCGTGCTCGGTTTCATCAAGACCGGCGATCGGGAGTGGAGTACCCGCGAACTCAACGTGCTCAAGGCGATCGCCGCGTTGTTCGCGCAGTTGCAGGCGCGGGTGGTGGCCGAGGAGCGGCTGCGCTACATCGCACTGCACGACGACCTGACAGGCCTGGCGAATCGCCGCGCGTTGCTCGAGCACATGGATGAGCGGCTGCGTCCGGGCAGCCCGGGGCCGGTGGCGGCGTTCTTCCTGGACCTGGACCGGCTCAAGGCGCTCAACGACTTTCTCGGGCACACCGCGGGCGACAACTTCATCCGCACGCTCTCCTCGCGGCTGCGCGAGCACCTCGATCCCGACGACATGATCGCGCGCCTCGGCGGCGACGAGTTCGTCATCGTGCCCGCCAAGCCGATGGACGCGGTCGCGGCCGAGGAGGAGGGCACCCGGATCCAGCAGCTCATCGGGCGCCGGGTGACCGTGGGCGGGGAGTCGGTGAGCCGCGCGGCGAGCATCGGTGTCGCCGTCGGGATTCCCGGCGAGACCACCGTCGCCGACGTGCTGCGCCGCGCCGATCACGCGCTGCTTTCGGCGAAGTCGGGCGGCGGTAACGGTGTCGCGGTGTTCACCGACGCGATGCGCGCCCAGTTCGAGCTGCAGGACGACGTGGAGCTGAATCTGCGCGGCGCGGTGTCCGACGGCTCGCTGCTGCTGCACTATCAGCCGGAGGTCGATCTGCGGACCGGCCGGGTCGTCGCGCTCGAGGCGCTGGTCCGCTGGATGCATCCGACCAGAGGACTGTTGCCGCCCGCGGCGTTCGTCACCGTGGCGGAGGCGACCAACCTGGCCGGCGAGCTCGGCCGCTGGGTGATCAGGTCGGCGTGTGCGCAGTTCGCCGAGTGGCGCCGCCGTGGCCTCGCGGCGAATGTGGTGATGCGGATCAATGTTTCGCCGGTGCAGTTGGTGAGCCTGGATTTCGTGGAGCGGATCGAGGACATCCTGCGGTTGTTCGGCATCGACGGCAGCTCGATCTGTCTGGAGATCACCGAACACGTGGTGGTGCAGGACCTGGCGCGCACCCAGGTGACGCTGCGCGGGCTCAAGCGCATGGGCGTGCAGATCGCCATCGACGACTTCGGCACCGGTTACAGCTCGCTGTCGCACCTGAAGGCGCTCCCGGTCGACGCGGTGAAGATCGACCGCGGTTTCGTGCAGCGCCTCGGCGCCAGCACCGACGATCTGGCCATCGTGAAATCCATTATCGGCCTTGCTGGTTCGTTCGGCCTCGGCGTGGTCGGTGAGGGCGTCGAGACGGCGGTCGCCGCGCGCACCCTGGTCGGCCTCGGTTGCTATCGGGCGCAAGGCTTTCTGATCGCGCGGCCGATGCCCGCCGACGAGGTGGAGGCGCACCTCGCGGTGGGGCGCATCCCGCTCGACCTCGATCTGCCGCGAGCGAGCCGGGGTGCGGCCGGCATATGACCGGCGGCTGTGGCCAGCGACGACTCGAACACGATTGGCTGCTGATCGAGACACTGGGGCGCACGCCCACCGGCGCGCTCGAGGTGCCGACGCTGGTGGCCGACGGCGCGAAGGTCAAGGACTGGGGCAGCCTGCTGCGGATCCGGCGGGAACCGCATGCCCTCGCGGCACAGCTGATCACCGAGGTGGTGCAGGAGTGCGTCGAGACGGCCGCCGAAGTGCGCCGCGCTGTAGCGGGCCTGCTCGTGCTCGGTGTGCCCATCCGGTGCGCGTTCGCCGAGGTGCACGGCGTGCAGGTGTGGGCAGCGCCCGAGGAGCTACACCCGTCGGCACGGCCGGGCGTCGCCGCGTGGGACTGGCAGGCCGACACCGAATTGGCCTATCACGGACCGGGTTTGGAGGAGTTGATCTTCGCGCGGGCACCCGAGGACGTGCGGGTGATCCGGACACCGCCCGAGGCCTTCGGCCGGATGGTGCGTTTCGCGGGGCGCATCGAGTACTTCGAGATGGTCGGTGCGCTCACCGGACGGCATCAGAGCGCGGTGGACATGCTCGGCGACGACGGTCAGGTGCGCAGCTTCCAGATGATCACCAGGGCCGACCCGGTGGCGCGCCGAATCCGCGCGGTGATGCTCGAATTCGCCGATGCCGGACCGGGCCGGGCCGATGTCGACATGACCATGCTGCGGGCCGTCTCGCGGCGGGCAGGCGACGGCGTCGGCTTCGTCTCGCTGTCCTCGGGCCTGATCTACGAATGGACAACGGCCCCGGCGCCGCCGCTGGACCGTTGGGCGGTCGAACGCCCGAGCCTGCATCCGGACGACATGGCGCGGTTCCGGGCCGTGTGCGCCGAGCTGGCCGCGGCCACGGCCGACGCGGACGCCATCGAGCTGCGATTGCGGGTGCGCTTCGACGGCACCGACTGGCTCGCGGTGCGGGCCGAGCTGTGGCCGGTGCGCCCGACGCACCTCGGGCACGGGCTGATCCGAGTCTGGCACGACACGGCGGATTAGCCAGGCCCTGGCCGGTTCGCTGGGTCTTTCACGGCTGTTCATGCCGCGTTGGGCGCATCGGTTCCGAAGATCACCCGACTGGCTGCACCATCAGCGAGGTGCGCATAGTTCAGCTTGCGAACTTCTACGGCCCGCGCTCGGGTGGGTTGCGCACTGCGTTGCATCACCTCGGTGAGGGGTATGTCGCGGCGGGCCACGAGGTGGTGCTCATCGTGCCGGGAGCGCGTCGCGCGGAAGAGCTGCTGCCCACCGGAGTGGTGCGGATAACGTTGCCCGCCTTGGCGATTCCGTGGACCGGCGGCTATCGCGCGGCCGATCCGCGGCGGGTCGCCGACGTGCTGACCGGGCTGGGGCCCGACGTGCTCGAGGTGTCGGACCGGTTGACCCTGCGCGGTTTCGGCCGCTGGGCCCGCCGCCGCGACGTTGCGGGAGTGATGATCTCGCACGAACGGCTCGACCGGCTGCTCGGTCAGGTGCTGCCGCGCGCGGCAGCCCGGCGCTGCGCCGATGTGGCCAACGGGCGCACCGCCGCCGAGTACGACATCGTGGTCTGCACCACCGAGTTCGCCCGCGAGGAGTTCCTGCGGATCGGCGCGCCGAACGTCGAACTGGTGCCGCTCGGCGTCGATCTCGAGTTGTTCAGCCCGCGCAGGCACGACGGCAGGCTGCGCGCCGACCTCGGTGCGCCGGAGCATCCGCTGCTGGTGCACTGCGGCAGGTTGTCGGTGGAGAAGCGGGTGGAGCGCAGCATCGAGGCGGTCGCGGCGCTGCGTAAGGCCGGCACCGAGGTGCGGCTGGTGGTGGCGGGCGACGGGCCGCGCCGCGACGCCCTGCGGCGCCGGGCGCGGGCACTGCCCGCGCTGAGCGGCGGGTTGCCCGCCGTGCATTTCACCGGCTTCATCTCCGAACGCGCTGAGGTCGCGAAACTGCTTGCCACGGCGGATGTTTCACTGGCGCCGGGCCCGCACGAGACATTCGGTCTCGCCGCGCTGGAGGCGCTGGCGGCGGGCACGCCGGTGGTGGCCAGCCGGTCCTCGGCACTGGCCGACATCGTGACCGCCGAGTGCGGCGCGGTGGCCGCCGATCGCGGCTCCGCGTTCGCGCGGGCGGTCACCGAGGTGCTCGCGCTGCCGACCGCGGGCAGGCGCAGGGCGGCGCGCACCCGCGCCGAGCAATACACCTGGGCCCGCGCGGTGGCCGGAATGCTCGCCGTACTGGGCCGATGAGCCCGGTCCAAGTACCCTGCGGTGAGCCGGTTCGAGCAATTCGAGATGGGGATGCAGTGGTGCGAGGTATGGGGCGATCGGGCCGCAGGACGGTGCGCGACGCGAAAGTGCTGATCACGGGTGCTGCCAGCGGTATCGGCCGGGCCACCGCCCAGGCCGCGGCGGCGGCGGGCGCGCAGCTGGTGCTCACCGATATCGATGCAGGCGGGCTTGACACGACGGTGGCCGATATCCGCCGCGACGGCGGGATCGTGCTGGTCGCGAAGGCCTTCGACATCACCGACTACGACGCCGTCACCGCGTTCGCCGATCAGGTGCACGCCGAGCACGGCAGCCTGGACATCGTGATGAACATCGCGGGCACCTCGGCATGGGGGACCGTGGAGAACCTCGAGCACAAGCACTGGCGGCGCATGGTCGAGGTCAACCTGATGGGCCCGATCCACGTGATCGAGAACTTCGTGCCGCCGATGGTGCGGGCGGCCAGGGGCGGTGCGCTGGTCAACGTGTCCTCGGCCGCAGGCCTGCTGGCGCTGCCCTGGCACGCGGCCTACAGCGCGGGCAAGTACGGCATCCGCGGCGTCTCGGAGGTGCTGCGGTTCGATCTCGATCAGCACGGCATCGCGGTGCACCTGGTGGTGCCGGGCGCGGTGGACACGCCGCTGGTGCACAGCGTCGAACTGATCGGCGTCGACCGGGAGGCCCCGCGGATCAAGCGCCTCACCGAGTCGTTCACTAAGCACGCGGTCGCGCCCGAGCATGTGGCCAAGGCGATCCTGCGCGGCATGGCGCGCAACCGATTCCTGATCTACACGTCCTTCGACATCCGGTTCGGCTACTGGTGGGCGCGTAAGTTCGCCTATCCCTACGAATTCGTGATGCGCCGCGCGAGTGCGCGATTCACCCGGTTGCTGGGCGCCCAGCGCAATTGAGCTGCACGTCGAGCACGCGGGCGCCCGGCCCCTCGGTGCCGAGCCGGTCGTGCTCGTTGACCAGCTTGCAGCTGCCGAGCGACAGGCAGCCGCAGCCGATGCAGCCGGTGAGGTTGTCGCGCAACCGAATCAGCTGGGTGATCCGGTCGTCGAGATCGGCGCGCCAGTTGGTCGACAGGGTTTCCCAGTCGCGGCGGGTGGGGTTGCGGCCTTCCGGTAGTTGATCGAGGGCGTCGCGAATCTCACTGAGCGGGATGCCGACGCGCTGGGAGATGCGGATGAAGGCGACGCGCCGCAATGTCTCACGGGCGTATCTGCGTTGATTACCGCTGGTCCGGCGGCTGCTGATGAGTCCTTCGCGTTCGTAGAAGTGCAACGCGGACACTGCTACTCCGCTACGCTCGGAAAGCTGCCCGGGGGTCAGCTCCTTCGCACGCCAATCGGCTGTCGACATTCACGCTCCTCCATTCGCCTCAACAATACTTGAGGTTAGGGCGGCCTGGGGTGAAAACGGGACAACGGCATGTCCGGTGGTTCGCCTGGTCGGCGCGGCTTCTGGCCAGGTCATAAGGGGGATGCGTCAACCAAAGCGGCGGCGGTGCGCGCCGTCCCCGGTTAGCTGCCGACGCGGCAACAGCGCAACGAAGGCTCGAATTACGTGCTCTTGTGGCCGCGGCGAACTACGGTCTGAGCATGGGAGCAGACGCTGTGCCCGCGCGGCACGGAGAGGGTGCGGACGCGGACGGGCTGGACCCGGACGGTCCTGGTTCGCGGTTGACGGTGACCTCGGAGGTCGGCACGCTGCGCACGGTGCTGCTGCACCGGCCCGGTGACGAGCTGCGCAGGCTCACCCCGCGCAACAACGACCAGCTGCTGTTCGACGGCATCCCGTGGGTGGAGCGCGCGCAGCAGGAACACGACGCGTTCACCGGTGTGCTGCGCGAGCGCGGGGTCGAGGTGCTGCTGCTGGCCGACCTGCTCGCCGAGACGCTCTCGGTCAGCGGCGCGGCCCGCATTCAGGGCATCTCCGCCGCAGTGGACGCGCGCAGGCTCGGCCACGCGCTGGCCGATCAGCTCGCCGCGTTCCTGCGCGGTGTGCGGGCCAGGGACTTGGCCAACATTCTGATGGCGGGCATGACCTTCGACGAGCTGCCGTTCGGCCCGGACGCCACCTCGCTGGTCCGGCGGATGCACCACGGCGCCGACTTCGTCATCGACCCGCTGCCCAACCTGCTGTTCACCAGGGACTCGTCGTTCTGGGTCGGGCCGCGCGTCGCGATCACCTCGCTGGCGCTGCCCGCCCGGATCCGGGAAACCTCGCTGACCGACCTGATCTACGCCTTCCATCCGCGCTTCCTCGGGGTGCGCCGCGCCTACGAATCGCACACCGCGCCCATCGAGGGTGGCGATGTGCTGCTGCTCGGGCCGGGTGTGGTGGCGGTCGGGGTCGGCGAGCGCACCACGCCCGCAGGGGCGGAGGCGTTGGCGCGCAGCCTGTTCGACGACGATCTCGCGCAGACCGTGCTGGTCGTCCCGATCGCGCAGAACCGGGCGACCATGCACCTGGACACCGTCTGCACGATGGTCGACCAGGACGCCATGGTGATGTATCCAGCGGTCCGGGACTCGTTGTGCGCGTTCACCATTCAACGTGACGAAAACTATAGCGGCCGCAACGGCGACGGCCGGGTCAGCGTGAGCGGACCCGACCCGTTCCTGGTCGCGGCGGCCAAGGCCATGGGCATCGACAAGCTGCGGGTGATCGACACCGGGCTCGACGGCGTCACCGCGGAACGCGAACAGTGGGACGACGGCAACAATACGCTCGCGCTGGCGCCCGGCGTGGTGGCCGCCTACGAGCGCAACGAGATGACCAACGCGCGGTTGGAGGATGCGGGCATCGAGGTGTTGCGCATCCCCGGCTCCGAACTGGGTTCCGGTCGCGGCGGGCCCCGCTGTCTGTCCTGTCCACTTTCCCGGGATGACTTGTGAGTGAGCGATGTTCAATATCACGGTGTCACATGAGTCGGCGGTCGCGCCGTACGAGCAGTTACGCATGGGGATCATCGCGCAGGTGCGCTCCGGTGTGCTGACCGCGGGCACGAAGATCCCCACGGTCCGCGCACTGGCCGCCCAGCTCGGCCTGGCGCCGAACACGGTGGCCCGCGCGTACCGCGAGCTCGAGGCCGACGGCGTCGTCGAAACCCGGGGCAGGCAGGGCTCTTTCATCGCCTCCTCGGGCGATCCGACCCGTGATGTCGCGGGTCGGGCGGCGACGGCCTACGTCGCCACCGTGCGGCGACTCGGCCTCGACGACGCGACGGCGCTGCGCTACGTGAAGGCCGCGCTGGACGGTTGAGCCGGTGCCGCTAGCGCCAGCTGGGCAGCCACAGGTGGTCGTGCCAATTGCCCGGCGTGATCGGCAGCGCGGTGAGAATCGGCCACAGCCAGATGAAGTTGGCGATCACCAGGCCGAGATACAGACAGACGGCGAGCAGCCCGAGGGCGTGACGTTCGTCCGGCGCCACCGGTAGATAGGTGCCGACGGGGCTGCGCGGCACGGGTATTCGCCGCGACGGCCCGAGCACGTCGCCGAGCACCAGCGCCATGCCCATCACCAGGAACGGTGCGAGGGCGACGGCGTAGAAGTAGTACATCTGCCGGTCGAGGGTGAGGAACCAGGGCAGTAGCGCGGCGCCGTAGCCGACGAGCACCGCGGCGTTGCGCCAGTCGCGGCGCACCACGCCGCGCCACAGCAGCCACGCGATCATGGGCAGCGCGAGCCACCAGATGGCGGGGGTGCCGATGAGCATCACCGCCTTGACGCACTGGGTCTGGCCGCACCCGCTGACGCCGTTGTCGGCGTAGTAGTAGAGCATCGGGCGCAGGCCCATCGGCCAGGTCCACGGCTTGGACTCCCAGGGATGGTGATTGCCCGCCGAATTGGTCAGGCCCTCATGGAATTCCAGGGCCCTGGCGTTGAAGTACCAGAGCGAGCGCAGGGCGTCGGGCGCGATGTGCGACCAGAAGCCGCCGGTGCCGATCGGGTCCGCCGGGGCGGACGGGTTGCCCGCCATGTAGCGGTCGATGCCGGTCTCGCTGGCGAACCAGGCCCAGTAGCTGGCCACGTACAGCCCCAGCGGCACCAGCACCAGCGCGTACAGCGCGGGCCCGATGTCCCGGATCGCGGTGCCGTACCAGGGACTTCGCACGCCGTACGCGCGCCGGGCGGCCAGATCGAAGCAGACGCTGAGCAGCCCGAACGCGACGATGAAATAGACGCCGGACCATTTCGTCCCGCAGGCGAGGCCGAGCATGACGCCCGCGCCGAAGCGCCACCAGCGCACGCCGAGTCGAGGTCCCCAGCGGGTCACCCCGATCCGGCCCTCCGCGTCGACACGCGCCATTCTGGCCCGCACCTCGTCCCGGTCGACGATCAGACAGCCGAAGGCCGCGGTGACGAACAGCGCCAGGAAGATGTCGAGCATGCCGATGCGGGAGGAGACGAAGGTGAGCCCGTCGGCGATCAGCAGGATGCCCGCGATCGCGCCGATCAGTGTCGATCTGGTCATCCTGCGTACGATGCGGATCACCAGCAGGACCAGCAGCGTGCCCGCCACCGCGGACGCGAAGCGCCAGCCCCAGCCGTTGTAGCCGAAGATCGCCTCGCCGATCGCGATGAGCTGCTTGCCGATCGGTGGGTGCACCACGAGCCCGTAACCGGGGTTGTCCTCGACCCACCCGCCGGTCAGCATCTGCCAGCCCTGCGGCGCGTAGTGCTTCTCGTCGAACACGGGGGTGCCCGCGTCGGTCGGGTAGTTCAGCATCGTGAACCGAGTGACCGCGGCGATCGCGGTGAGGAACGCGGTGACCAGCCAGCCGCGCAGCGTATCGGTCGGCCCGAAATCGGGGGACGGGCGCCGTGGCGCGGGGCTCGACCAGGAGGGCACCGCCCCGAATGGTGCGGTCGCGCGCTGGTCGGTCACCTGTGTCACGCCCCGATCGTATGCTGTGCGCCCCGCGCGGTCGTGCATCGGTGAGCCCGCCGCTGTGTTGATCACATAGCACGCGGGTGCCCGCCGCGTGGTCACGATCACATACCGAAGGTAGCGGGTGGGCGTTCGGAACGCTTCCGGCGACGGGTCTTCCGGTGGACTGCCCGCGCGCGGCAGGCACTCCCAGGAACTTCGGCATCGGACGAGGCATGAGGCCCTGTCGCATGAGTTGCCGCCGCGGTCCGGCTCGCGGCCTGGCCGCGTGTCGTCGTCGCCGAGACAACCCGGTATCGGCTCCTGCTCCGCCTTGCCGGGCGACGAGCTGAACCGCGGAGGCATCCGGCCCGGACTGATGAGACAGCTAGGCTCAGGTCTGGTTTTCGGCGGGCAGTGACGAGACGGGAGAACGGTGGCGGACGACGCGACAGGGGCGGGCAGGCTGGTGCTCGCGGCGACGCCGATGGGCGAGATCGGCGACGCGTCGCAGCGACTGCGCGACGCGCTCGGCTCGGCCGACATCGTCGCGGCGGAGGACACCCGGCGGACCAAGTCGCTGGCCAAGGCGCTGGAGGTGACGATCACCGGGCGGGTGGTGAGCTTCTACGACCACGTCGAGACCGCGCGAATCCCGGCGCTGCTCGCGGAGATCGAGTCCGGGCGCACGGTGCTGCTGGTCACCGACGCAGGCATGCCGTCGGTCAGCGACCCCGGTTATCGGCTGGTCGCCGCCTGCGCGGAGCGGGATCTGCCGGTGACCTGCCTGCCCGGACCTTCGGCGGTCACGACGGCGCTTGCCCTTTCCGCGCTGCCGGTGGAGCGGTTCTGCTTCGACGGGTTCTCGCCGCGCAAGTCGGGGCAGCGGCGAGAGTGGTTGCGCACCTTGGCCGCCGAGCCGCGGGCCTGTGTGTTCTTCGAGGCGCCGCATCGGCTCGCCGACTGCCTGGCCGACGCGGTCGAGGTGCTCGGCCCCGACCGGCGCGCCGCCGTCTGCCGGGAACTCACCAAGACCTACGAGGAGGTCGTGCGCGGCACCCTCGCCGAGCTCGCCGCCTGGGCCGTCGACGGCGCGCGCGGAGAGATCACCGTGGTGCTGGCAGGTGCGCAGCCGAAGGCGGCCGATCCCGCCGATCTGGTCGCCGAGGTCGAGTCGCTGGCCGCCGCGGGCCTGCGCCTCAAGGACGCCTGCGCCCGAATCGCCACCGACCACAACGTCTCTCGCAACGAGCTCTACGACGCCGTACTGACCGCGCGCCGCGACGGCACGGACTGAGGGTCCGCCCGGGGTGGGGCTGACGGTCTGTCGCGCGCGGGTCGATGGTCTGGCCGGTGCGGGTGCGGACCCCCACGCAGGCTCGGGCTGAGCGAAGATGGTCCTATGACTTCTCTGGAGAACAAGGCAAAGGAATTTCTCGCGCTGCACCGTCCTGGCGAGCCCGTGGTCGTGCCGACCATCTGGGACGCATGGTCCGCGAAAGTCGCTGTGGCGGCTGGCTTTTCGGCGCTCACCGTGGGCAGCCACCCGGTCGCGGACTCGCTCGGGCGCGCCGACGGCGAGGGGATGACCTTCGCCGAGTCGCTCACCCGGGTGCGTCAGATCGCCGAGGCGGTCGAGGTGCCGGTGTCGGTCGACCTGGAATCCGGGTACGGCCTCGAGCCGGCCCAGCTGATCGAGGGCCTGCTCGAGGCCGGTGCCGTCGGCCTCAACATCGAGGACACGGTGCACAGCGAGGGCGGGCGGCTGCGCGCGCCGCAGGAGCATGCCGACTTCGTGCACGGCCTGCGCCAGTTCGCCGATGCGGCGGGCGTGCACGTGGTGGTGAACGCCAGGACCGACCTGTTCATCCGGGCCGACGGTGACAAGGCCGACCGGGTGGACCGGGCGATCGAACGCCTGCGCCTGGCCGCCGCCGCGGGTGCCGACGTGCTCTTCCCCGCGGGTGCGCGCGAAGACGCCGACGTGCGCAGGCTCACCGGCGAATTGCCGTTGCCCGTGAGCATGGTCGGTCTGCCCGACAAGTCCGACAAGGCGGTGCTCGCCGCGCAGGGCGTGGCCCGGGTCAGCTTCGGCCCGTTCCTGCAGCGCGCCCTCACCGCCGAGATCGAGCGGCTCCTGGCCCGCTGGAAGTGAGTCGTTCCGGTGCCGCGTCCGCGCTCCGGACGCGGTGCCGGGCGCTGTTCTGAGGCCTATCCTGCTGCGTCCGAACGGGTTCGGAGCCCGAGGGCGGTGGTGACGAAGTCGATGAACAGCGGCGCCAGCGCGGGGACGTGGGCGGGGCCGTCGGCGACGATGACGCGGCGGGTGCGCTCGCCGATGGCGTCGGGAATGAGTGTGATCAACTCGTCGGAGAGTTCGGGCAGACTCGGATCTGCTTGGCGCGCATGATGGTAGAAGATCCGGTACAGCTCGGCGAAGCGGTCGACCGCGAGGTCGCGGTAGTCGACCGCCTGCTGGTTCACCTTGAACGACTCGACGAGGATCAGCCGGGCGAAATCCGGTTCGGTGGCCACGGTTTCGCAGAAGGTGACGACGATCGAGGCGATCCGCGCCGTGGGGTCGGCGTCGGGTGCCAGCTGCGCGAGCTCCTCGGCGATCCGGCCCGCCACAATGTCGACGCCGGTGTGCACCGCCTCGACGAAACACTGCTCCTTGTTGGCGAAATGCTCGTAGAAGGTGCTGCGCGAGACCCGGGCCCTGGCGACGATATCGGTGAGCGTCGTGGCCGGATACCCCTTGCAGTCCACGCATTCGACCATCGCCTCGATCAGTCGTCCGCGCTGGGAGACCAGGACGGCGTCGCGGGCGGCGCGATGCCGGTCGGCGAAGCCGGAACTCGGTTCCGCGCCGCCGGCCGTCGGTGCCGTGCCTTCTGTCGCTAACTCTCGGCGCATACTTGCCCTCCCTCGTCGGCCGACCACGAGTCACCGTAACCCCGCATTATCCCGCTGCGCGCCAGGCGATTACGCACCGGTAGGGGTTTCGGCGCACCGCGTGCGCGACACTGTCCGGCAGCGTCGCGCACGTGGTGCGGGCAGAGCCTGATTCGCCGGGGCGCGATTACTCCTTGGGCTCGATGTACTTGGGGTACACCGGTTCCGGCGCGGGCAATGCGATGCCCGCGGCGATCGGTGTCGCGATATCGGCGAAGGTGCGCTCGGACTGGCCGAGCTGATCGAGGATCTTGCTCGCCGAACCGGGCATCACCGGCTGCACCAGGATCGCCACGATGCGCAGCACCTCGAGCGTCACGTACAGCACGGTCGCCTCGCGGGCCAGGTCCTCCGGGGTGCCGGACTTGGCCAGCGCCCACGGCGCCTGCGCGGAGAAGTATCGGTTGGTCTCGCCGAGGGTCAGCCAGATCGCCTCCAGCGCGAGATGCAGCTGCTGGGCGTCGAATTCGGCGCGGCACCGATCGAGCAGGCCGTTGGCCAGGTCGAGCAGCGCGCGGTCGTCGGCGGTGAACTCGCCGGGGGTCGGCACCGCGCCGCCGCAGTCGCGCGCCACCAGTTTGGTGCTGCGCTGGACCAGGTTGCCGAACTCGTTGGCCAGGTCGGCATTGATCCGGCCGACGATCGCCTCGTGGCTGTAGCTGCCGTCCTGACCGTAGGAGATCTCGCGGAGCAGGAAGAAGCGCACCGCGTCGAGTCCGTAGTGCTGCACCAGCTCCAGCGGGTCGACCACGTTGCCGACCGACTTGGACATCTTCTCGCCCTTGTTGTACAGGAACCCGTGCACGTAAACGCGTTTCGGCAGCCGCACGCCGGCCGAGAGCAGGAACGCGGGCCAGTACACGGTGTGGAACCGGGTGATGTCCTTGCCGATGATGTGCACGTCGGCGGGCCAGAACCGCTGGAACGCCGCGGATTCGGTATCCGGGAAGCCGACGCCGGTGATGTAGTTGGTCAGCGCGTCGACCCATACGTACATCACGTGATCGGGGTGGCCCGGTACCGGAACGCCCCAGTCGAAGGTGGTGCGCGAGATGGACAGATCCTTCAGACCGGCCTTGACGTAGCTGACGATCTCGTTGCGCCGCGTGGCGGGCGCGATGAATTCGGGATGTTCCTCGTACAGCGCGAGCAGCCGGTCCTGGTAGGCGGAGAGGCGGAAGAAGTAGTTCGACTCCTCGGTCCAGGTGACCGGCGTCTTCGACTCGGTGGAGATCCTGGTGCCGTCGTCGAGCAGCGTGGTCTCTTCCTCGGTGTAGAACGCCTCGTCGCGCACCGAGTACCAGCCCGAGTAGTTGCCGAGGTAGATGTCGCCGTTGGCGAGCATCCGCTCCCAGATCGCGACGCACGCCGCCTGATGGTCCTCGTCGGTCGTGCGGATGAAGCGGTCGAAGGAGATCTCGAGGGTCTTGTCCAGCGCCTCGAACACATCCGAGTTGCGCGCCGCGAGCTCCTGCACCGGGATGCCCTCGGCGGCGGCCGTCTGCTGCATCTTCTGGCCGTGCTCGTCGGTACCCGTCATGAAGAAGACGTCGTACCCGTCGAGACGTTTGAACCGGGCGATGGCGTCGGCCGAGATGTACTCGTACGCATGCCCGATATGCGGCGCACCGTTGGGGTACGCGATGGCCGTTGTGATGTAGAAGGCGGGGCGGTCGACGTCGCTCATGGTGGGTCTACTGTAATCCGCGTGCTCTTCCTCGTTCGCGTGAACATCCACTGCACGCTCGCCGGCGTCGCCGGGGGTCCGCGGTGAGCGGCAAGCGCCCAGCTCCGGACCTGCCGGAGCCGCTCGCGCCGATCATCGACGCGCACACCCATCTCGATGCCTGCGGCGCCACCGACGCGGCCTCGACCGCGGCGATCGTGGACCGCGCCGCCTCGGTCGGCGTCGGCCAGGTGGTGACCGTCGCCGACGATCTGGCCGCGGCGCGATGGGCCGTGCAAGCGGCGCACTGGGATTCGCGGGTGTACGCCGCGGTCGCGCTGCATCCGACGCGCGCGAACGCGCTCGACGACGCGGCGAAGGCGGAACTGGAACGCCTCGGCGCCGATCCTCGGGTGGTCGCGATCGGCGAGACCGGCCTGGACTACTACTGGCCGGGCAAGCTCGACGGCTGCGCCGATATCGAGACCCAGATCGAGGGCTTCCGCTGGCATATCGACCTGGCGAAGCGGCTGGGCAAACCGTTGATGATCCACAATCGCGAGGCCGATCATGATCTGCTGACCGTGCTGCTCGACGAGGGCGCGCCGGACACCGTGATCTTCCACTGCTTTTCCTCGGACACGAATATGGCGCTGTCGTGTGTGGCCGAGGGCTATGTGCTGAGTTTCTCCGGCACGGTGAGTTTCAAGAATGCGCACGAGTTGCGTGAGGCCGCGAAGGTCGTGCCCGATGCGCAAATTCTGGTCGAAACGGACGCGCCCTATCTGACGCCGCATCCATTTCGCGGTGCGCCCAACGAACCGTATTGCCTGCCGTACACCGTGCGCGCACTCGCACAATTGCGCGAACAGGACCCGGCGGAACTCGCGAAGATCAGTACCGCGAACGCGCGGCGCGTCTACGGAATCTGATCATCCGTCTAATTCCGCGAGCCCGCGCGCGGATACCCGTAAGGGCCCTGGACATGCGAAATGTGTCCTACGTCACTGTCATAGCCCCGTTTCGTGATTAACCTGCGGCGTCGATATCGCTCCGTGATATTGAAAGCCCCAGCTGAAGCGACTTTAGGTTGTCGGCCCCCGACCCCTTCGTTATCGTGCTGTGACCATGGCCCATCCGTCCTCCGAGAACCGCCCTCCACGGGATCGCTCCGCGATGCTGTGGCCGGTGGCGCGGATCAACCAGTCCCGCTCGCCGCTGCTGTACGCGGCGGTCGCGGCGCTGCTGATGACGCTGATCGTCGGCGCAGGCCTGGCGATCGTGCACCGCAAGACGGTCACCGTGGTCGTCGACGGCGAGAAGCTGTTCGAGACCACGATGTCCACCGATGTGCGCGGCGTGCTGCGCGCGGCCGGGTTCGCCGTCACCGAGCGGGACAAAGTGGCGCCCGCGCTGGCCGCGCGGATCAGCGACGGTGCGACCATCACGCTCAATCGCGCCCGTGAGGTCGAGCTGCGGGTCGACGGCAAGGCGCGCAAGGTGTGGACCACCGGCCTGACCGCGGGCGAGGCGCTCGAACAGCTGGATCTGCCCGCCGAGGTGTACGTCTCCCCGGCGCGGTCGGAGAAGCTTCCGCTGGAAGGCGCCGCGCTCCAGGTCGCGACGCCGCGCTCGGTCTCGCTGCGCGACGGCGACGGTTCCTTCGTCGATGTCCGGCTCGCGGCGCCGACGGTGGGGGAGTTCCTCACGGTGGCGGGTGTTCCGCTGCTGGAGCAGGACACGGTCGAGCCGGCGGCGTCCACGCCGCTCGTCGAGGGGCAGCGCATCACGGTGACGCGCAAGCGGATCGAGCAGCGGACCGAGACGCTGCCGCTGGATCCGCCGGAGAACGTGATCGAGGACCCGACCATGAACATGAGCCGCTCGGTGGTGGAGACCCCGGGCGCGCCCGGGGTGCAGGACGTCACCTTCGCCGTCACGATGGTCAACGGCGTCGAGGTGGATCGCAAGCCGATCAACTCGACGGTGACCGTCACGGCCCAGCCGAAAACCATTCGCAAGGGCGCCAAGCCGGGCACCGAGGTGCCGCCGGTGCGCGACGGCGCGATCTGGGACGCGCTGGCCCGCTGCGAGTCAACCGGTAACTGGAGCATCAACAACGGCAACGGCTACTACGGCGGCATCCAATTCGATCAGGGCACCTGGGAACGTCAGGGCGGCTTGAAGTACGCGCCCCGCGCCGACCTCGCCACCCGCGAGGAACAGATCGCCATCGCCGAGATCACCCGGGCCCGGCAGGGCTGGGGCGCCTGGCCCGCGTGCACCAGCAGGCTCGGCATCAGCTGAGGGTGACCCGGGTCACTGTGGTGCGACCGGGATTTCGCCTGTGCTTCGGGGCCGCGCCACGCTGACCCGGCACTATCCGGCTGATCTATACACTCGTCCAGGTTTGGGACGTGTGGGTCGGGTTGTGAGGTGTGCGGTGCGAGTTGTCCAGATGTGCAAGCGAGCGATCGCGGTGACGGCGTTGTCGGTGAGCGCCGCGTTGCTCGTCCCCGCCGCACCCGCCAACGCGGCGGCCCCCGGGTCGCTGATCTCGGAGACCGCGCGGCCGGACGGCTGGCGCGGCACCTCGGGCGGCTCGGTGCTCGAGTACTGGATGCGCGGCTCGGACGGGACGCCGCGGCCGGCCAGCGGGGCGTTGTTCGTGCCGCGGGGCACGCCGCCTGCCGCGGGCTGGCCGATCATCGCCTACGACCACGGCACCACCGGGCTCGGGATGGGTTGCGGCGGGCAGTCCGATCCGTCCGGCCGGCCCTACCCGGAGAGCCGGGCCAGGGAGGAACGGCTGATCCAAAGTTTCCTGGCCCGCGGCTTCGCGGTGGTCGCGCCCGACTATCTCGGGCTCGGCCGGTTCAACACCGGTCCGCATCCCTATCTCGAGATCAGCACTGAGGCGACGGCCACGCTGGACCTGCTGCACGCGGCGCGCGCCGCCCATCCCGAACTCTCGCGCACCTGGGCGGTTTTCGGTGGTTCACAGGGCGGGCAGGCCGCGCTGGCCACCGCGCATCGGCAGGTGACCTACGCGCCGGACCTGGATTTCCGCGGCACGATATCGATCGATCCCGAGTCCGATGTGGAGAAGGTGCTGCCGCTGGCCGGTCCGCTCGTGCCCGCGCTGCCCGACACCGACGGCGCGATGAGCTTCTTCGTCAGCATCCTGGCCGGGTTGCGCGCCGCCCACCCCGACGTGCGTGTCGACCAGTACCTCACCCCGCAGGGCCGGGCCGTGCTGGACAGCGTCGGCACGCTGTGCCTGGACCGCATCGGGGAGCGGGTGCACGGCCTTGGCGTCGGTGACCTGCTCGACGAGTCGCTGGGCACCGAGCCCATCCGCTCCGCGCTGAACGAATACCTGACCGTGCCGACCGCCGGATACAACGCGCCGATCCTGTTGCTGCTCAATGCCACCGACACGGTCGTGCCCTCCCCGCTGCACGCCGCGCTGGTCGCGCAGTTCGCCGCCAACCGGGTCGACTTCCAGACCGTCGTCGGCACCGGTCGGCACACCGAGATCAGTCCGTCCATGCAGACCGCCATCGACTCCTTCCTGGACCGCATCAAGGCGAGCCCGGCCGAGCGGTAGGCCCGCCGGGCGGGGATTGATAGGTTCTCTGGGTGTCCGAAGCCGAAATTGCTGGTCGTGGGAGTGCCGCCCTGCTGGGGCCCGCCGAGGTGCGGGTGCTGGCCGAGCGACTCGGCGTCCGGCCGACCAAGCAGCTCGGGCAGAACTTCGTGCACGACGCGAACACCGTGCGCCGGATCGTCGCGGCGGCCGGCGTCGGTCGCGACGACGTGGTGCTCGAGGTCGGTCCCGGGCTGGGGTCGCTGACGCTGGCGCTGCTCGACGTGGTGGACTCGGTGGTCGCCGTCGAGATCGATCCGGTGCTCGCGCGGCACCTGCCGGTCACTGTCGCCGATCGGGCGCCGGAGCTGGCCGACCGACTGTCGGTGGTGCACGCCGACGCGCTGCGGGTCGCGGCCGCCGACCTGCCCGCGACGCCGACCGCGCTGGTGGCGAACCTGCCCTACAACGTCGCGGTGCCGGTGCTGCTGCATCTGCTCGCCGAATTGCCGAGCATCGCGGTCTCTTTGGTGATGGTGCAGGCGGAGGTGGCCGATCGGCTCGCCGCCGAGCCGGGCAACCGCATCTACGGCGTGCCGAGCGTGAAGGCGGGCTTCTTCGGCAAGGTGCGGCGCGCAGGCGCCGTCGGTACCCAGGTCTTCTGGCCGGTGCCGCGGGTCGATTCGGGCCTGGTCCGGGTCGAACGGTATGCCGAACCGCCGTGGCCGATCGATGCCGAGCACCGGCGGCGCGTGTTCGAGGTGGTCGACGCCGCGTTCGCACAACGACGAAAGACGCTGCGCGCGGCGCTTTCCGGCTGGGCCGGTTCGCCCGCCGAGGCCGAACGGCGCCTGGTCGCCGCGGGCATCGCCCCGACGGCGCGGGGCGAGACCCTCGATACCGCGGCGTTCGTCCGGTTGGCCGCGCAGGCCTGACCTGGTTTCCCGACCAGCTGTTTCGGCGATGCGCATTGTGGATAACTCGGGTCAAGGGATGGCCGGAGCCGGATTTGCGGCGTGGGCCAGCCGCCGATTCGATTGCCCGCCTTATCGATCCGCGTGACGCAATAAGCCCAGCTCATCGCGGGTATGGCTCGCTGAGGGCCGACGGGCTGCCATGCGGTGGCCACGCCGCGGCCGCCGGTATCGCCGGATGTGGATGAGCCTGTGGATGATTCGTGTGGGGCACACTACAGAAAACGTCATATTAGTGCCCGCACGCGAAAGCCGGACGGCGGGGTGCCGTCCGGCTTCCGGTATCCGAAAAACCCTGGGGACCGGCCGGTTTCGACCGGGTCGGGTGGTCAGACGGTGACTTCGTACCCGGCCTCGTCCACGGCGGCGGCGATGGCGGCGTCCGCGATCGGGGCGGTGCTCGCGACCGTGACCGCGCCGGAGGCGAGGTCGACGTCGACGCTGGTGACACCGTCGATCTTGCCGATCTCCGTCTTGACGGAGCTCACGCAGTGTCCGCAGGTCATCCCCGCGACGGTGTAGGTGGAACTGGGCATCTCCGACTCCTTCGCTTTCTTTCGATAATACGGGCCGGGGGTACCCCCGACTGATTCGAACATACCCCTAAGGGGTATGGCTGGCAAGTGGTGATCGCCGGGTTGCCGACGTGACCCGGATCATCGGGTCCGCCGCCTCGGGTGATGGTTGCCGCGACGTGCGGCGCTGGATCGATGCTCTCGGCGGCGGATTGCCGTAACCGAAAGATTCACATCGGGTGAAAGGCGCATATCGACGCGAGCAACCGCCGAGCCCACCCGTTACGCTAGGGCATCGTGCTGTCAGTTGTCCCAAGTCCCATCGCCGTGCGGGCACCGTCCAAGGTGAACCTCCATCTCGGTGTCGGTGACCTGCGCGCGGACGGCTTCCACGACCTGACGACAGTGTTCCAAGCGCTCTCGCTCAGCGACGATCTGGAGATCGCCCCGGCCGCCTCGCTCGCGGTGCGGGTATCCGGTGAGGGCGCCGCGGAGGTGCCGACCGATCGCACCAATCTGGTGTGGAAAGCCGCCGTGCGGCTCGCGCACCTGGCGGGGCGGGCACCCCTGGTGGAAATCGCCATCGCCAAGGGGATTCCGGTGGCGGGCGGCATGGCCGGCGGAAGCGCCGACGCCGCCGCGGCGCTGGTCGGCCTCAACGAACTGTGGGATCTCGGGCTCGGCCGGGACGAACTCGCCGCCCTCGCCGCCGAACTCGGCAGCGATGTGCCCTTCGCGCTGCACGGTGGCACCGCGCTCGGCACCGGACGCGGCGAGCGGCTGCTCCCTGTGCTGTCCCGCAACACGTTTCACTGGGTGCTCGCCCTGGCCAAGGGCGGGCTGTCCACGCCTGCGGTGTTCGCCGAACTGGATCGGCTGCGCGCCAACGGCACTCCGCCCCGGCTCGGCGAACCGCAGCAGCTCATGCAGGCCCTGGCCTTCGGTGACCCGGTGCAGCTCGCCCCGCTGCTCGGCAACGACCTACAGGCGGCGGCGCTGTCGCTGAAGCCGGAGCTGCGGCGCACCCTGCGTGCGGGCGTCAACGCGGGCGCGCTGGCGGGCTTGGTCTCCGGCTCCGGACCCACCTGCGCATTCCTCTGTGCGAGTGAGGAATCCGCGGTGGCGGTGGCGGCCGAGTTGGCGGGCGCGGGTGTGTGCCGCAGCGTCCGCACCGCCAGCGGGCCGGTCGCGGGTGCGCGGGTACTCAACAGTGAGGCACCCGGAAAGCACTGATCAGGCGATCACGTCGGCGAGGCGCTGGACCTGGTCGGCATCGCTTCCGTAGCAGTAGCACATGACCTCGTCGGCGCCGAGGTCGGCGAATTGCGTGATCGCCGTGCGGATGTCGGCGGGAGTGGTGAGCATGGCGTCGACCATGTAGTCGGCTCGGCCGCTGAACGCGTAGTAGGCGCCCATCGCGGCGCGGGCGGCGGTGATCAGATCAGGGTCGCCCAGTGCGACATTGACCTGGGCGACGATGCGTGGCGCGCCGGGGCGGCCGTGCTCGGTCCAGGAGCGGCGGGCGGTCTCGAAGAGGCCGCCCGCCCACGAGGGCGCCGCGGCGGCGAGCAGCCCACCGCCCCAGCGCCCCACCCGATCGATCGCGGCGGGTTGGAAGGCGCCGAAGAGGAGTTCGGGGCCCTCGGGGCGCAGTGGCGCCGGGCCGATCGGGCCGCAGTCGGCGGCGTAGGGCTTGCCCGCCCAGATCCGGCGCAGCACGGCGAGCTGTTCGTCCAGGCGGCGACCGCGGGTGCGCAGGTCGGTCCCGGAGGCGATGTGGTCGTCGGGGCGACCGCCGACGCCGAGGCCGAGCACGAAGCGGCCGCCGGACATGCGGTCGAGGGTGGCGGCCTGCTTGGCCAGCAGCGCGGGCTCGCGCAGCGGCGCGATCAGCACCTCGGTCTGCAGCTTGATGCGGGTGGTGGCGCCGGCCAGCGCGGCAAGCGCGACGAGCGGTTCGGGGTTGTCGTAGACGAGTCGATCGAGCAGGCCGAGCGTGCTGAATGGACCGGCGTCGGCGCGCCTTGCCCAGTCGAGCAGCGTCACGGGATCGGAAATGGGCAGGCCGAGACCGACATGCATGGGAGACCTCCAGAAAGGGGGAAGGGATCGGCCGCCCTCACGCACCTCGCCCGGCGAGGTGGGGCTTCCACCCGCGGCTCTGGTTCCCGGGAAGCCCTCGTCGAATGAACATGGTTCGTTACGAACCTTGTTCGTAGAGTGAATGTAGACGAACGCTGTTCGCTCCGCAACCCGGCGGACCGCTCAGCTGGTCGTGGCCGGTGCGGCGGCGCTCAGTACCCTGGCTCAGGGCGAGTATCGCTCCCCGCACCGCGCAGCCCGGAAGGATCCATGTCCAACCTGATCAACCTCGAGCAAGTCTCCAAGAGCTTCGGGATCACCCCGCTGCTCGACAACGTGTCACTCGGCGTGCACGCGGGCGAGCGCATCGGGGTCGTCGGTCTCAACGGTGGAGGCAAGACGACCCTGCTCGAGGTGCTCACCGGCCTCGAACCGCCGGACAGCGGCCGAGTCAGCCGGGTCGGCGGGCTCCGGCTCGCGGTGGTCACCCAGCGCGGCGTGCTGCCGGAGGGGGCGACGGTCGGGTCCGTCGTGCTGGCGGGGCTCGCCGACGACGCGATGAAAGAGGATGTCGCCGAACACGAGTGGGCCGCCAATCCGCGCATCCGCTCGGTGCTGGAGGGGATCGGCATCGCCGGGCTCGGCCTGGAGACCTCGATCGACAACCTCTCCGGCGGGGAACGGCGCCGCGTCGCGCTGGCCGCCGCCCTGGTGCGCGACCTGGACCTGCTCGTGCTCGACGAGCCGACCAACCATCTCGACGTCGAGGGCGTGCAGTGGCTGGCCGCGCATCTGCTCGAGCGCCGCAGCGCCCTCGTCGTGGTGACCCACGATCGCTGGTTCCTCGACACCGTGGCCACCGCCACCTGGGAGGTGGTCGGCGGCAAGGTCGAAAGCTACGAGGGTGGTTACGGCGATTGGATTTTCGCGCGCGCCGAACGCGCCAGGCAGGCCGATGCCGCCGAGGCGCGGCGCAGCAATCTGGCCCGCAAGGAATTGGCCTGGCTGCGCCGCGGCGCGAAGGCCCGCACCTCCAAGCCGCGCTATCGGGTGGAGGCGGCCGAGGCGTTGATCGCCGATGTGCCGCCGCCGCGCGACAGCGTCTCGCTGGCCGCGTTCGCCCGCAAGCGCCTCGGCCGCGTCGTGATCGAGCTGGAGGACACCACCCTCACCACCCCGGACGGCCGGGAGCTGGTGCGCGATCTGACCTGGCGGCTCGCGCCGGGCGAGCGGGTCGGCTTGGTCGGGGTGAACGGCTCGGGTAAGACGACGCTGCTGCGCACCCTGGCCGGGGACACCGAACCCGCCGCGGGCAAGCGTATTCAGGGTCAGACGGTGCAGATCGGTTGGCTGCGACAGGAACTCGACGATCTGCCGACCGAGATGCGGGTGCTCGAGGCGGTGCAGCAGGTCGCACAGCGAATCATGCTCGGCGACAAGGAGATCTCCGCGGGCCAGCTGGCTGAGCGACTCGGCTTCAGCCCAGCGCGCCAGCGCACACCGGTGGGCGACCTGTCCGGCGGCGAGCGGCGCAGGCTGCAGCTGACCCGCATCCTGATGGCCGAGCCGAACGTGCTGCTGCTCGACGAGCCGACCAACGATCTCGACATCGATACCCTGCAACAGCTCGAGGACCTGCTCGACAACTGGGCGGGCACCCTGGTGGTGATCAGTCACGACCGCTATCTGATCGAGCGCATCTGCGATACCACCTGGGCGCTGTTCGGCGACGGCAAGCTCACCAACCTGCCCGGCGGCATCGACGAGTACCTGAAAAAGCGTGCGGCACAGGGGCAGGCCGCCGCGCGGTCGGCCACGGCCGAGGCCAAGTCAGCGGCCCCGGTGACCGATGCCGCGGCCCAGCGCGCCGCGCGCAAGGAACTGGCGCGGTTGGAACGCGCCATCGAGAAGTTCGACGAACGCGAGCAGCGGTTGCACACCGCGCTCGCCGACGCCGCCACCGACCCGGACAAGCTCGTCACCCTCAACGCCGAACTCAAGCAGGTGGTCGCCGACAAGGAGGCCGCCGAGGAACGCTGGATGGAACTGGCCGAGAACGTCTAGGCGGTCCCGGCCGGTTCGTACCCGGTCAGTGTCCGGCCGCCCGGTCGTCGGACACGACGACCGGAATGCAGGTGCGGACGAAGTCCGCGCCGAACCCGGTGAGCCCCACGCTGCGGTAGGTCACCTTGGTGCCGAAACCGGAGCGCTTCAACAGTTCTCGCACCGGCGCCTGCGCTTCCAGCAGCTGATACCGGTTCGGGTTGCCGACCGGCTCGCGGGTGTGCTCGACCAGTCCGAGCCTGCGCAGGTTGGTCAGGTACTGCTGGATCCGGTTCGGGAAACGCAGTCCGGCCTGCTCGCCGACCAGCGTCAGCATGGAGGCGGCCCGTTCCGCGCCGAGTCGCTGGCGTCCGGTGCGGATATCGATCGAGGGCTGCGGGCCGTCCATGTGCAGGAAGCGCAGGATGCGGGCCTCGTCGGGGGTCAGCTCGGCGAGCATGCCCGCGAAGGCCGGATGGTTCTCGTCCTCGCCGTGCGTGCCCGCCGACAGGCGCAACAGCGCCGCGCCCTGCTCGCGCAGCGTCGGAACGGGTTGTCCGGCAGGCTCGTTCGGCGTCTCGGGCAGCCCGAGTGCCCGGCGCACCCGATCGCGCACCTCGGATTCGGCCTCGGCCAGCACTTCTCGCGGCGGCACGCCCTGGATGCTGCGCTGCACGACGGTCGCGCCGACTCCGACCGCGGTGTCGACACCCCACGCGGTCACACCGGTCACCGCGCTCCAGGTGACCCGTGCGACGCCGGTTGCCGCGCGCACGGTGGCCACGGGATAGGAGACGCGCGAAGGGGATTCGTCGCCGCGTAAGACCGAGCTGTCCGGCCGTCGCGCGAGTTCCGTGGACGGCACGGCGTCCACGGGGTGGTGCTCGACGGCCCCGGCATCGTCGCCGGGGTCGGATTTCGCTACAGCCATGTGCTCGCCACTCCTGTTCCGAAGATCAGGATATGAGCGTATCCGGCGAACAGACCCAACACGCCGCCATGCAGAAAAAGCAGCCACTCATCTTGTTTGATCGCCGAGCGCAGCATGTCGACGAAGTCCGGCGGCTTCAGCGCGGCCATCTGCCTGGCGATGTACTGGTTGATGTGCCTGCCCTGGCGCACGTTGAACTCCGGATCGGCGAACGCGATCGGGGCGATGGTCATGGCCTCGGAGGTCAATGTGTCCTGCAGCGCGTCGTATTCGCGGCTGCCGAGCATGAATTTGACCGCGGGCCGGGCGGGGCCGAGCGCGCGGTCCGCGGCCGGACGCAGCGTGTCCTCTAGCATCTGCATCGTCCGGTCCGAGCGCGGTCCGTTGAGCAGTTCGTCGCCGATGTTGGCGACGGTCATCACCTGACTGGACACCAATTCCGCGTAGCCGTCGGTGATCTCGGACTGGCGCTTGATCAGCAGGCCTTGCCGCCACGGGCACCACCACTTCGGGTACGCGGGCGCGAAGATCATGTTGATGCCAACCCAGTTGACCACCCAGCCGATGATCACGCCGCCGATCGGCAGCACGACCAGGGTCGACCAGCCGGTCAGGTGCAGCACGGCGACCACGATCGCGCCCATCGGCGCGCCGAAGAAAAAGCCGAAGTTGATCATGAACCGCAGCTCTTTCGCGCCGAGTACCTGGAACAGCGTGTTGAGCAGTTGCGGCCGGGCCTGGAAGTAGCGAATCACCATCTGCTTCACATCGAGCAGTTGATCAATATTCGCGCCCAATTCATCCGTCAGCTCGCGCAGAATATCGGGCAGTTGCTGCTTGACCCGCGCGTGCACCATCTCGCGCACTTGAGTCGGCAGATTGTACCAGAGCTGTGGATGTTCCCGTTTGAGAATTTCTTCGACGATGTCCTGGATCTGTTCGTCGGCGATGCTCGCCAGATGTTCGGCGAGCTTGTCCGGTTCCAGTTCGCGGTAGAAGTCGGCGACGCTGCCCAGTTTGGCCAGACCCTTGTCGACCGCGATGCTCGCCATCTTGTCCGCACGCGAGGGCACGATGCCCTGCCAGCCGAATCGCCCGTCATAACTCAGTAGGGGCAGCACCTGAATTCGTTTGGGCAGGAACGGGTACAACGCGCGAAGCCCGGGCAGGCGCACCCCGTGGAACGCGATCGGCCGGAACAGCATCAGCACGCCGGTCCAGTTGGTTATGTACCCGATGACCCCGGTGAAAAGCGGGATCGTCAATAGCTCGAGCAGGATTGTCGGGTGGATTCCGAACACGCTCTCTAACACGACACCCTCCTGCCGACACACCGGTGACCGCCGCCTCACCGGAACATCAAAGTAGCACCCTGTCGGCATCGGGACTCTATTGTGGCGAGACCGAACGGTTCGGCTCCGGTGGGTGGCTCCGCGGTGAACCACGCCGAGATATCGGTCACAGTGTTTGTCGGCAATGCCGCGCCTGCTCGCTTCGACCGCGACAATGACCAACGACACAGGGGGCAGTAATCTGTGGGGCGGATTCGTTCACCTGGCGATATCGGAGTAGACGTGGCAAACGACAGGGCCGGACAGGACATCACTCGAACCGGCTCCCGCGCGGTGGAGCGCAGCTCCGACGTCGAACAGCGCCAGATCAGCAACGAGGCGCGGCTGATTCGCGGGGTGTTCCGTGCCGCGGGGGTCGCGGCGGGCAGTGTCGTGCGCGGCGGGCAGTGGGCGGTCGGCACCACCTACGAGGTCACCAAGGAGATCACCCAGGCCGCGCTGGACGGTGAGTCCTCCGCCGATATCGCCGAGCGAACCGGAAATGCGTTGCGCTCCATAGCCCGTAGCGCGCTCGGCGTCACCGAGGGTTCGGTGCGCGAGATCGTCAGCTACGTGCCGACGCCGAACGGGCCGGGCAATCACGGCGGCGCGCCGCAGGCGCTCGCGGTCGGTTCGTATCTGCGCTCGGCGAGCGCAGAGGAACTCCGCAGGCGCGGCGACGCGCTGCTCGCCCGGTCGGCCGATGTCTACTTCACCGAGGACGTGCACCCGGCCTACGACCGAATCCTCGACGAACTGGCGCCCGACGAGGCCCGCATCCTGCGCTTCATGGCGCAGAACGGCCCGCAGCCCTCGGTCGATGTGCGCACCAATCGTCCACTCGGCATCGGTTCGGAACTGGTGCAGGGCGATCTGACCTCGGTGCCGGAGCAGGCGGGGGTGCGCTATCCGGACCGCGCCCGGTCGTACCTGATCAACCTCAGGCGGCTCGGCCTGACCCTGATCTCCGAGGACCCGGTGGTGCTCAGCCGCTACATGGTGCTCGAGGTGCAGCCGGTGGTGGAGGCCGCGCTGAAGAAGGCGGGCCGCGCGCCGAAGATCGTGCGCAAGAGTTTGCGCCTCACCGAATTCGGCGAGGACTTCTGCCGCACCTGCTTCACCATCGGCAACTGACTCTTTCCGGGCCGCCCAGCAGGCCGAAACCGAGACGCGCGCGAGCCAAATCCGGTAATTCGCGCAGCTCGGCGGCTTCGGATGGGATTGTTGATGGATGGATCAGGGAACCGACGGGCAGGGCCGCGGCGACCCGGGGGCGGGTGTCGCCGACGGACAGGAGCCGAGCGCCCCTGGAGCGGGCGGTACGGCAAGAGACGACGTCGCCGCCATCAGTAGATTGAAGTTCCGCTATCTGCGCACCCTGGACACCAAGTCCTGGGACGAGTTCGCCGACACCATGATCCCCGAGGCGACCGCCACCTACAGCGAGTATCTGCAATTCGAGTCGCGTGACGCGTTTCTGGCCTTCATGCGCAACACCCTCGGCCCGCACGTGATCACCGAGCATCGCTGCGATCACCCCGAGATCGATGTCGAGGGCGACACCGCCACCGGGACCTGGTATCTGGCCGACACCGTGCTCATCCCCGGCCACAACATGCTGCTGCGCGGTGCGGCGTTCTACTCCGATGAATACGTGCGCTGCGCCGACGGCCACTGGCGCATCTCGCACACCGGGTACGAGCGCACCTACGAGGTGGTGCTGTCGCTGAGCGATCTGCCGAGCCTGCGGCTCACCTCGAGCAGATGGGGTCTCATCTCGCGCGAAGAGGGCGTCATCTCCTCGGTCGAGCGCGACCCCGGCGCCACGTCGGAGCCGGAAGCGGGCTGAGGCCCGGCGGCGGGCGAGAACTCAGTCCGCGGTCGCGACCAGGGGCTCGAGGGTCAGGCTCGGGAATTCCTTCTCGATGTACTGCAGCCGCCACTTGTCGCTGAACAGGGCGAGCAGCGCGCCGTCGCTGCGGGTGAACACCTCGACCCCGCGCTGGCGGTCGAGTTCGTCCGCCGACGCGGCGTCGGTGCGCCGGGCCAGCGTGTATGGCAGGTTCTCCATCCGGGTCTCGACACTGAACTCGGTGGTCATCCGCGCGGTGACCACCTCGAACTGCATCGGGCCGACCGCGGCGAGCACCGGCGCGGCGTCGCCGCGAATATCGTTGCGCAGCACCTGCACCACGCCCTCGGAGTCGAGCTGGTCGATGGCCTTGCGGAACTGCTTGTACTTGCCCGCGCTCTCGGCCCGCAGCACCGCGAAGTGTTCCGGCGCGAAGGACGGGATCGGCGGGAACTCCACCTTCTTGTCCACGAACAGCGTGTGGCCCGGGGCCAGCGCGGTCGCGTTCACCAGGCCGACCACGTCGCCGGGGTAGGCGGTGTCGACCGTGGTGCGTTCCCGGCCGAACACGGTCAACGCGTACTTGGTGGCGAACGGACGGCCGGTCTGCGCGTGCGTCACGACCATGCCGCGCTCGAACTCGCCGGAGACGATGCGCATGAACGCGAGCCGGTCGCGGTGCGCGGCGTCCATGCCCGCCTGCACCTTGAACACGACGGCGCTGAACGGCTCGGTGGTCTCGCGGGCCTTGCCGTGCACATCGGCGCGTGGGCCGGGCGCGGGCGCCAGCGCGACCAGGGTCTCCAGCAGTTGGCGCACACCGAAATTCAGCATCGCCGAGGCGTAGATGACCGGGGAGGTCTGGCCGGCCAGGAACAGTTCCTGATCGTGGTCCTGGCCGGTGGCCGAGAGCAGCTCGCTCTCCTCGGCCGCAGTGGTCCACGCCTCGCCCTCGCGCGCCTCGGCCTCGGCCGGGGTCAGCGACTCCTCCGGCGCGATGGTCGCGCCACCCGCGGTGCGGGTGAAGTGGATGTATTCGAGCGGAGCGCCCTCCGCGCCGCGGCGCAGCAGGCCGCGGAAGTCGCCCGCGATGCCGACCGGGAGGAACAGGGGCGTCGGGGTGAGCCCGATCCGTTCGCTGATCTCGTCGAGCAGTTCCAGTGGCGCCTGGCCGGGCCGGTCCCACTTGTTGATCACGGTGATGACCGGGATGCCGCGGTGCCTGCACACCTGGAACAGCTTGAGCGTCTGCGGTTCCAAGCCCTTGGCGGCGTCGATCAGCATCACCGCGGCGTCGACGGCGGTGAGCACCCGGTAGGTGTCCTCGGAGAAATCGGAGTGGCCGGGGGTGTCGACGAGGTTGATCACGCTGTCCTCGTCGGCGCCCTCGGCGCGATAGTTGAACTGCAGCGCGGTCGAACTGACCGAGATGCCGCGCGCCTTCTCCATCTCCATCCAGTCCGAGACGGTGGAGCGGCGGCCTGCCTTGCCGTGGATCGCGCCCGCCTCGGAGATCATCCTGGCGTGCAGCGCGAGCGCTTCGGTGAGCGTCGACTTACCGGCGTCGGGGTGGGAGATCACCGCGAATGTGCGCCGTCGGGAAACCTCGGCAGGCAGACCCTCGGGGGAGGCGGTCAACGCAACAACCTTTCACAGACGACCTGATCGGCAACCGGTCCAATCTACGCGATCGGCCCGATCGCGACTCGACCCGCGTCCCGCAACCGGCGGGGTCACCCGATTCCTGGTGTGTACAACCCTTGCGGTATGGTGTTCGGGTTGTCTCGGCGAGGGTGACCGCAGACCTGATTTTGCGTTCACCGTGATCGACGCGGCGCGGCTTCCGGCCGTCCTCGTTCGCATCCTCTTGCCCCGACGAGTAGACCAATCGAGCCAGGGCGCACACAGTCCCTGGCGCACTGTTGACAGCCCGGAACCGCCGTAGGGAGTAGATCCAGTCATGTCCGACGCCAACCTTCTCGAAGCCGCCGTCCGCACCGAGTTCGGCAAGGGCGCCGCCCGCCGTACCCGCCGGGCCGGCAATGTTCCCGCCGTCCTGTACGGCCACCAGGCCGACCCGCAGCACCTGTCGGTCAACGCCCAGGCCTTCTCCGCGATCCTGCGCGAGCACGGCACCAACGCGGTGCTGAACCTCGTCATCGACGGCAAGAAGCAACTCGCGCTGACCAAATCCGTTGTGGTGCACCCGATCCGCCGCTACATCGAGCACGCCGACCTGCTCATCGTCAAGAAGGGCGAGAAGGTCAGCGCCGATGTGAACGTCGTCATCACCGGCGAGGCCGCCGCGGGCACCCTGGTCACCCAGGACGCCACCACCATCTCCATCGAGGCCGACGCGCTGAACATCCCCGAGTCCATCGAGGTCTCGGTCGAGGGTGTCGAGGCCGGCACGCAGATCAACGCGGGCGAGCTCACCCTGCCCAAGGGCGTCACCCTGAACGTGGACGCCGAGACCCTCATCGTGAACGTCATCGCCGCCCCGCAGGCCGAGGCCGCCGAAGGCGACGAGGCCGCCGAAGGCGAAGCCGCGAGCGCCGAGTAAGTACTGGGAAATCAGGTCAGTAGATGACCGAATCCGTGACCGGGCCCGCGCTCGTGGTCGGACTGGGTAATCCAGGGGCCGACTACGAGCGCACCCGGCACAACGTGGGGTTCCTGGTCGCCGACGTGCTCGCGCAGCGCGTCGGCGGCCGTTTCGGGGTGCACAAGAAGTCCGGCGCCGACCTGCTGCAGGCCCGCCTCGACGGCCGCCAGGTGCTCATCGCCAAGCCGCGGACCTTCATGAACCTGTCCGGTCGGCCGGTCGCGGCGCTGGCGAAGTTCTTCTCCGTGCCGCCCACCGAGGTGATCGTCGTGCACGACGAACTCGACCTCCCGTTCGGCGAGATCCGGCTCAAGCGCGGGGGCGGCGAGGGCGGCCACAACGGCCTTCGCTCCGTGTCCAGCGCCCTGACCACCAAGGACTACCTGCGCACCCGCATCGGCATCGGCCGCCCGCCGGGCCGCCAGGATCCCGCCGATTTCGTGCTCAAGCCGTTCGCGACCGCCGAGCGCAAAGAGATTCCGGTGATCGTCGAGCAGGCCGCCGACGCCGTCGAGCTGTTGCTGCGGGTCGGGCTGGAAGCCGCGCAGAACCGGGTGCACTGAGCATCGGCGGCGCGAGTCCACCGCGCCGCCGACGTGATCGACTTGCCGGCTGTTCGCCGCCTCAGCGCAGATGGACGGCGGTGGCGGCGCGCCGGAGTTTGCCCGACGAGGTCTTCGGCAGTGCGCCGGGGCCGAGCACCGCGACGGTGCGCGGGCGGGCGCCGACCTCGGAGAACACCGCGTGCACGATCTCGCGTTCGATCCGTTTGACCTCTTCGGCGTTCTGGTAGTCGTTGCTCTCGACCACGACGGCGAAGCTTTCCCGCTTCTGCCCGGCGTCGAGCCGCACCGCCACCGCGTTGCCGGGACGGACCCCCGCCACCCGGGTTGCGGCGCGTTCGATATCGGTGGGATAGATGTTGCGCCCGCCCATGATGACGACGTCCTTGATCCGGCCGCACACCACGATCAGGCCCTCGTCGGTGAAATAGCCGATGTCGCCGGTGTCGAGCCAACCGGCGTCGTCCTGCGCGGGCTGGAATCCGTTCACCGTGACGTACCCGGAAGTGACTGCCGGGCCACGTAATTCGATCACGCCGACCGAACGTGACGGCAGCGGCTGGCGTTCCGCGTCGACCACCCGGCCCTCCAGATGGTCGACCAGGTAGCCCAGCGTCGGCAGTCGGCGCACATTGCCGTGATGGGAATGCTCGTCGGCCACCGGGACGGCCTTGCCGAGCGCCTCCAGCAGATCGGCGTCGATGACGTCGACGACCTGCCCCAGCCCGGGGTCCGGAATCGACACGGCCAGTGTTGTTTCCGCCATGCCGTACACCGGGGTGAGCGCCATCGGGTTGAGCCCGAAGCGTTTACCGGAGGCGGCCAGGGCGTCCATCGTGTCCGGGTCGACCGGCTCGGCCCCGTTCCACATGTAGCGCACACTGCTCAGATCGAACGCGCCGTCGTCGGCCTGTTCGAGTCGACGCGCCAACAGTGAGTAGGCGAAATTCGGTGCGGCCGTGACTGTTCCGCGGTACTTGGCGATTAGCTCCGCCCACAGCAGCGGGCGCTTGAGGAAGTCGATCGGGGTCACGCAGACCACCTCGGCGCCGATTTGCATAGGGACGCTGAGGAATCCGACCATGCCCATGTCGTGGAACAGCGGCAGCCAGCTGATCATCACATCGTCGTCGAGCTGGAACTTCACCCGGTCGAACATGGCGTAGGCGTTGACGAAGAAGTTGCCGTGCGTGATCCGCACCGCCTTGGGCGATCCGGTGGAACCGGAGGTCAACTGCTGCAACGCGATATCGTCCTCGGTGGTCGGCACCGGGTCGGTGTCGGCGCCCTCGTGCAGCTGGTCGATGCGCACCACGGTGATGCCGCGCTCGCGCAGCAGCGGCTCGGCCGCCTCGAACGGTGCGCCGAGCACCACCGCCCGCGCCTCGATCATGGTCAGCACGGTCTCGGTGTCGCGGGCCCAGATCATCAGATCGGTGCGCGGGGTCGGCTGATGCAGCATGGTGATGGACGCGCCGCGCATCCAGATCGCCTGGCAGGCGGGCGCGATGTCGACCGGCAGGCCGGCGAGCACGCCGACGGCGTCCCCGTGCCCGATGCCCGCCGCCGCGAGGCCGCCCGCCATCCTCCTGGCGATCCGATGGATCTCACCCCAGCTCCGGCGCAGTGGTGCGTCCGGTTCACCGGTCACCAGCCCCCGGCTCGACGCCTGCGCCGTCGCATACATCTCGTCGGTGAACCTGCTCAACGTCTACTCCCTCATCACCGGCTCCGGCCGCCTGCCGGCCCGCACTCAACTATCCCGCCATTACCGCGTGGCGTTAACCCTTTTTCAGCGTGTCGGCGGTTGCTGGAGTGTCGCGGGTCGGCGCGCGAGCTCAGCGGAAGGTCGCGGCGTACCGGTCGACGTAGTGCCTGCCGGAGCGCGCGGCGATCTCGCGCATCAGCTCGTCGGTGGCGGTGCGGGCGGCGCGCTGCTGGTCGGCGGGCAGGTAGTAGCGCGGCGCACCGAAGCCGATGCGCACCTTGGCGAAGCGGGGGAGTCGTTTGCCGCGGGGGTTGACCCGATCGGTGCCGCTGAGCACGACCGGGATCACCGGCGCTCCGGTCGCCATCGCGACGCGCAGGGTTCCGGTGCGCCCCCGGTAGATCCGCCCGTCCGGGGATCGGGTCCCCTCGGGATGGATCGCCCAGACGCCGCCGGATTCCAGGATCCGGGTCGCGGCGGCCAGTGCGTCGGCCGCGGCGCTGCCGCCGGTCCGGTTCACCGGCACCTGCCCGGACACCGAGAAGAACCAGCGCTGGAAGCGTCCGCGCAGGCCGGTGCCGGTGAAGTACTCCTGTTTGGCCAGGAACGTGGCGCGGCGGGGCAGGACAAGAGCCAGATACAGCGAGTCGATCATCGCGAGGTGGTTGGCCGCGATGATCACCGGTCCGGTGCGCGGAACCTGGTCAAGCCCTTCGACTTCGGGCCTGCCCAGCACCCGCAGTACGGGGCCGAGCAGCACGTATTTGAAGAGCCAGTACCACACGTAGACCTCCTGAAAGAATGTGTAGACATTGTCTACCGCACGATAGTAGACAGTGTCTACACCCGGCGTGAGGAGAATTGATGGGTTCGGTAGACAATGTCTGCATGGTCGAGACGCAACCGCTGCGCGAACGCCTGGTCGACGCGGGCGTCGAGTTGCTCGAAGAGGTGGGCGCGGCGCAATTGGGCCTCCGGGCGATCACGCGCGCCGCCGGTGTCTCACACGGGGCGCCACGGCGGCACTTTCCGACGCATCGCGCGTTGCTGGCCGCCGTCGCCGCGCGGGGCTTCGGCGATCTCATCGACCGGTTCGCGGCGGTGGACGTGGCCGCGGCGCCGCCGCGCGAGCGGCTGGCGCGGATGAGCGTCGAGTATGTCGAGTTCGCCGGCGCGCGGCCGGAGATGTTCACCCTGATGTTCCGGCACGACCTGCTCGAGGGCTCGGGGGAGAACCTGCGCGGCACCACGCTGCCGCTGTACGCGCGGTTCGAGGCGCTGGTCGGCGCGGCCGCACCCGATCGGGCCGAGCCGGCGCGGCGGGCGATCGCGCTGTGGACCAACCTGCACGGCATCGCCGCCCTGCGCGCCAACCGCAGCCTGGCGCTGGTCGGTCCGACGGTCGACGTGCGTGCACTGGTCGAACGCGCCCTCGATCTGCATCTGGCCTGAACGGCGTTGTGGCGCAAGCCCGGTGGCCGGGCTCGCGCCGCAGCACCGGCTACAGTTCGGCGACCGCGGCGACGAACCGGTCCAGCTCCGCGAAGCTGACGAAGCAGTGCGGAGATGCGCGGACAACGGATTTCAGTCCGCGCGCGGTCATGTCCAGCAGCGTCGACCCGGCGTGGCTGACGGTCACGGTGATGCCGCGCTCGGCGAGCCGGTCGCGCACGGCGATCGGCTCGCGCCCGTCGACGGTGAACGACACCGTGCCGCTGTGCCGAATACCGATGTCGCGCACCGTGACTCCGGTGATCTCCGGTAGCGCCTTGCGCAGATACGCCGAGCGCTCGGCGATGGCCGCGTACACGTTCTCGGGGCCGAGCTCGAGCAGGTAGCGCACGGCGGCGCCGAGGCCGAGCCGCCCGGCGACATCGCACTCCCAGAACTCGAAGCGGCTCGCGTCGGGCGCGAGCCGGTATTCGGTGGGCCCGGTCCATTCGGCGCTGTGCAGATCGAGTCGCTGTGGCTCCATGGATGTCGCCAATTCCGGTCGGACATAAAGGAATCCGGTCCCGCGCGGCCCGCGCAGCCACTTGCGCCCGGTGGCCGAGAGCGCGTCGACGTCCAGCTCGGCGACGTCGATCGGCAGCTGCCCGGTCGACTGGCAGGCGTCCAGCAGCACCAGCGCACCCACCGAACGCGCGATCCTGGTGGCCTCGGCGGCCGGGTTGACCAGGCCGCCGTTGGTCGGCACATGCAGCAGCGAGACCAGCCGGACCCGTTCGTCCACCAGCGCGCTCAACGCGTCGAGATCGATCTGTCCGGTGTGATCGCTCGGAATCCGCTCGACCGTGGCGCCGGTCGCGCGGGCGCGCTGCAGGGCCGCGATGGCATTGCTCGCGTAGTCGGCCTCGGAGATCAGGATGCGGTCGCCCGCGGCCAGCGGGATCGAGTAGAAGAAGTCGGCCCAGGACCGAGTTGCGCTGTCGCTCAGCGCGATACTGTCCGGTGCGGCGTTGATGAGCGCGCCGATCGCGGTCTTCACGTCGGCGAGATCGTCGAGCCGTTCGTTCGCCGCGCGATAGCCGCCGATCTCGGACTCGCGCCGCAGGTGGGCGATCACGGTGTCCAGGACGACCCGCGGCGGCAGCGAGGACCCGGCGCTGTCGAGAAAGACCTGACCCGGCTCGGCGCCGTCGGCGCAGCCGGGAGTATCGGCTCGGACGCGTGCGTTATCCAGCATGCTTGCGACAGTAGTGCGCGTGCGCGGCCGCTCTGGTGGGCACCGTATTCAGATTTCCGTCAGATTCTTGTCGGTGCCCCTCGCTACTCTGGAGAGATCGCAACGCGCGGGGCACGACACCACAACGTCGCGATAACGGAATCACGGCGGACACGAAACCACAGCTTTCGGACCCATAGTGGAGGTTGGTATGGCGGTCACGCTGGAACACTCGGAGCTGGTCAGCCGCGTAAACCACAATCCGGAGCTCAATTCGCGCGCCGCCGCGGAGGCGTATATCGGCGGTGTCTGCTTCAAGCAGGGACCACCTACGCTGATCGGCGCCGAACTGGAATGGCTCACCGTGCAGGGTGGGTGTTCGACGTCAGGCCGCTCGGCCGCCCCGCGTCCGCCGCTGACTGCTCTCGCGGATGCCCTCGGACCGCACGCACCACGGTCCATCGCCCCCGATTCACCCGCTCTGGCGTTGCCGGGGGGCAGCCGGGTCACCATCGAACCCGGTGGTCAGATCGAATTATCCAGCGCACCGTTCGCTGATGCCGCGCAGCTGTGTCTTTCGCTCCGCGACGATGCCCGCCGCTTGCGGGAACTTCTCGAATCCCGGTCCATCCGGACCGTTTCCGCCGCCGCCGACGCGCACCGCAGACCCAAACGCCTGCTACAGCTGCCGCGCTATCGCGCCATGGAGCAGACCTTCGGCGGGATCGGGCCCTACGGCAAACTCATGATGTGCAATACCGCGGCGACCCAGGTCGCCGTGGACGCGGGCGCCGATCGCGCTGAGATCACCGCGCGCTGGACCGCCCTCTACGCCATCGGCCCCGCCCTGCTCGCCGCCTTCGCCTGCTCGCCGACGTTGCACGGCGCTCCGGCGGGCGCGTGGGCCTCGCAGCGCATGCGGGCGTGGCTGCGCCTGGACAACACCAGGACCCGGCCCCCGCTGATGGACTGGGCCGACCCGATCCGCGGCTACAGCCGATGGGCGCTCGACGTGCCGCTGCTGTGTGTGCGAAGACCCGATGACGACGCGCCAGCGGCCAACGGCCATCGTGCCGATACCGGATGGTTGCCGCCGCCAGGCGCGACCTTCGCCGACTGGCTCTCCGGCGCGTTGGACGACGAGGTGGGCCGCAGGCCCGACCGCAACGATCTCGACTATCACCTCACCACCCTGTTCCCACCGGTCCGTGCCTCCGGCTATCTGGAGGTCCGCTACCTCGACGCGCAGCCCGGCGAGGGCTGGGCGGTGCCGATCCACGTGCTCGACGCGCTGATGTCGGCCGAGTCCGTGGTGGCGGCGGCGACCGCGGTCGCCGCGCCACTGGCCGGGCACTGGCTCGACGCCGCCCGATATGGCTTGGCGGACACCGATATTCGGTCGGTGGCGGTCGAACTGCTCGGCCTCGCCGCCGCGCACGCGCGCGACGCCGAGGCCGCCCGCGTGATCGAACTCGCCGCCGAACGATGTCGTAGCGGCCGCCCACCCACCGCCGCGGACGCCGCGGTTCGCACAGAGGTAGGCGGTCGAGGAGCACCTCGGTGATCCGGACGTGTCCGCGACACGGTGACCCAGCGGGCGGCCCGGAGCCGTCCGGCCACCGGCACCACGTACCCCACTCCCGACCCGAGCGGGCCCGCGCGCATACACGCGGGCCCGCGTCCGGCTGCCGCGCGCCCGGCCCGGCGCCGACCGCAACCAACCCCGGAGACCTACCGTGACCGTGCATTACCTCCCCTTCGCCGACAACTCCGGCACCGAGCGACTACGCGACCGCATCGCCGATGTGCTCGCTCGCGCCCGCCGCCGCACCCTGACCCTGACCGACTGCATCGACGAAGCCGAGCTGGTAGCGCAGCATTCGCGGCTGATGAGCCCGCTGGTGTGGGACCTCGCGCACATCGGCAACCAGGAAGAACTGTGGCTGGTCCGTGACGTGGGCGGGCGCGAGGCCGTCCGCTCCGATATCGACGAGCTCTACGACGCGTTCAAACATGCCAGGGCGACCCGTCCCGCGTTGCCGCTGCTCGATCCGTCCGAGGCCCGCGACTATGTCGGCACCGTGCGCGACAAGGTGTGGGATGTGTTGGACAGCAGCGATTTACGCGGCTCGCCGCTGGTCGACGGCGGCTTCGCGTTCGGCATGATCGCCCAGCACGAGCAGCAGCACGACGAGACCATGCTGGCCACCCACCAGCTGCGCGCCGGAGCGCCGGTGCTGCGGGCGCGCGCGGTGCCGACCGTCGCCGCCCCGGTCGGCGGTGAGATCATCGTGGCCGCGGGCGAATTCACCATGGGCACCGACACCGACCCGTGGGCGCTGGACAACGAGCGTCCCGCGCATCGCGTCCGGCTGCCCGGCTTCGCGATCGACGCGGCACCGGTGACCAACGAGCAGTACCTGGCCTTCCTCGACGACGGCGGCTACGACCGGCCCGAGCTCTGGTCCGAGCGGGGCTGGGCGCACCGGCAGGAGGCTCAGCTGTCCGCGCCGCGGTTCTGGGAGCGCGACCCGGCCGGGCACTGGTGGCGGCGGGTGTTCGGCGTGATGACGCCGCTGCGCCCGCATCAGCCGGTGGTGCACGTCTGCTGGTTCGAGGCCGAGGCGTACGCGAACTGGGCGGGCAAGCGCCTGCCGACCGAGGCCGAATGGGAGAAGGCCGCGCGCTACGACCCGGCCACCGCGACCGAGCGCCGATTCCCCTGGGGCGACACCGAACCCGACGAGCACACCGCGAATCTCGGTCAGCGCCACCTGGAACCGGCCGATGTCGGCGCCTATCCGGCGGGCGCGACGCCGGCGGGCGTGCACCAGCTGATCGGCGATGTCTGGGAGTGGACGTCCTCCGGCTTCGATCCCTACCCGGGGTTCCGTGCGTTCCCCTACCGGGAGTACTCCGAGGTCTTCTTCGGTGGCGACTACCGCGTGCTGCGCGGTGGTTCCTTCGGCACCGACCCGGTGGCCTGCCGCAGCACCTTCCGCAACTGGGATCATCCGATCCGGCGGCAGATCTTCTCCGGCTTCCGGCTGGCCCGCGATCTGCGCGAAGGGGAGGGTGCGTGTGAGTGAGCAAACCGTGTCAACGCGCGCCAGGAGGCGCCGCTGATGTGCAGGCACCTCGGGTACCTCGGTCCCGCCGTCGGTGTCGGCGAAATGCTCACGCGCGGTAGCCATTCCCTACGGACACAGGCGTGGGCGCCCCGGGACATGCGCGGCGGCGGCACGATCAACGCCGACGGCTTCGGCGTCGCGTGGTGGCGCTCCGCGGCGACCGGGGCGGGCGGCGCCGAACCGATCGTCAGCCGATATCGCAATGCCGCGCCGATCTGGACCGACCCCGCGGTGGAAGAGGTACTGCCGCAGCTGCGTTCGACCGCGGTCCTCGGCGCGATCCGGTCCGCGACGGTCGGCATGCCGATCGAGCGGGCGGCCTGCGCGCCGTTCACCGCGGAGCGCTGGGCGTTCAGCCACAACGGCAAGGTGGCGGACTGGCGGCGCGTACTCACCGCGGCATCCTCGGATCTGGACGTCGCCGCTACCCGATTCGGCGCGACGCGGCTGCTCGAGACCGCCCAGCTGCTCGACGCGGAGGCGCCCACCGACGCGGCGACGCTCTGGGTGTTGATGCGGCAGTTGCTCGCCGGGGCACAGCCCGGCGGCTTCGTCGAGACACCGGCGGCGGCGCTCGGCCTGCTGGTGGCCGCGGTCCTGCGGCACGCGCCGGACGCCCGGCTCAACCTGCTGCTCTGCGACGGCGAGACGCTGTGGGCCAGCACGGTTTACCACTCCCTGTCCGCCCTGGTGACCGACACCGCGGCGGTGCTGTCCTCCGAACCCTACGACGACGACCCGAACTGGCAATCGATCCCCGACCGCAGCCTGGTGACCGCGCGCCCGGGCCACCTGTCCATCACCTCCATGCCCGACGGCACGAAAGGCCTTTCGCGATGACCGCACCCACGCTGGAGATCCACCTATCCGACGACGACCTCACCACGGCACTGCGCACCGATGCCCGGCTCGGTCTCACCGCCGACCCGAAGTGGTTGCCGCCCAAGTGGTTCTATGACGCGCGCGGCAGCGAACTGTTCGAGCGGATCACCGAGCTGCCGGAGTACTACCCGACCCGGACCGAGCGCGCGCTGCTGGAACGGGTGGTCGGCGAGATCGCCAGGCTGGCGCAGGCCGAGGTGCTCGTCGAACTGGGCGCGGGCTCGGCCGCCAAGACGCGACTGCTGCTGTCGGCGTTGACCGCCGGGGGGCCACTGAAAACTTATGTGCCCCAGGATGTCTCGTCCGCCGCGCTGCGCGCCGCCGCCGATGAGATCGCGGCGGAGTTCCCCGGCCTCGCGGTGCACGGTGTGGTCAGCGATTTCACCGACACCCTGCACAACCTGCCGGGCGGCGGCCGCCGGATGATCGCCTTCCTCGGCGGCACGATCGGCAACCTGGTCCCGGCCGAGCGGGCCGAATTCCTGGCAGGCATCTACGAGGTGCTCGAGCCGGGGGAGCAGCTGCTGCTCGGCGCGGGGCTGGTCATCGATCCTGCCGTGCTGGTGCCCGCCTACGACGACGCGGCCGGGGTCACCGCCGAGTTCAATCGAAATGTGTTGCACGTCTTGAACGCCCGCCTCGGCGCCGACTTCGCGCCGGACAAGTTCGAGCACGTCGCACTGTGGGACGCCGAGCGGGGGTGGATCGAAATGCGGTTGACCGCGACCGAGGACATGACGGTCACGGTCCGCGACCTGGATCTCACCGTGCGGTTCGCCGCGGGCGAGCAGCTGCGGACCGAGATCTCGGCGAAGTTCCGTATCGACGGGCTCACCGCGGAACTGGATCGCGCCGGTTTCCGCACCGAACAGGTGTGGACCGACCAGGACGATCGCTTCGCGCTCTTCCTCGCGGCCCGCGCGTGATCGGCCCGCGCGTGATCAGGACAGCAGCGGCGACCGGGTAGTCGCGCCGGACACCACCGCGCCGAGCCAATCGACCAGGGGCCGCATCGCCGTCCAGGCGGTGCGGATCTCCTTGGCCGCGCGCGGTTGGTCCAGCCACGGCGGCGCGCCGAATTCCTTCTGGCAGATCAGCGCTTTGTGCCGGAGCAGGCCGATGCGGGGATGGTCGGCGTCGTAGCCCTTGGGCTTGGTCTTGAGCTGCTCGCCGCCGATCGCGAAACCGGTCTTCTTCAGCTTCGCCAGGATCTTCTCCAGCTCCGGGCCGCGGACCTCGTGATCGATGGTGGTGCGCAGCTGGGCGAGCTGTTCGGCGGAGCCGCCGTAGAAGCCGCCCGCGACGTACAGCCCCGCCGCGCCGATCTGCACGTACCAGCCGGTGCTCGGCGCGACGGACACATACGCGCCCTGGTGGTTCTTGTACGGCGACTTGTCCTTGGCGAAGCGCACGTCCCGGTACGGCCGGAAGATCTTGGCCGCACCGAAATCCGGCTCCAGCTCGGCGGTCAGCGCCAGCATCGGCGCCTTCACCGCGGTCTCGTAGACCTCCTTGTGCGTGTTCCAGAAGGCCTTGGAATTGTCGGCCTCCAGGTCCTCGTAGAAGTCCAAGCCCGCCAGCGGGAATCCGCTGAACCCACTCACGACTGCGCCTCGCTCATACCGAGCAATTTACGTGGTGAGGTCTCCGTTGAAGACGAGGAACCCCACCAGCAGGCCGATGACCATGCCGGCACCCGCGGCGATCGCGGCCCATTTGCCGAGCGGTTCGCCCTTCGTGTGACCGACGATGCCGAGGATGATGCCCGCGGGCCCGAACAGGATGGGGCAGAACAACACCGAGATGACGGCGCAGACCAGCCCGACGATGGAGTACACCTGCGACCCGGACGGCGGCGGGGTGCCGTAGGGCTGGTAGGCCTGCTGCGGGTAGCCGCCGGGCTGTGGTCCACCGGGCGGCGGGTAGTTGTAGATGCCGCCCTGCGGGTACTGCGGTGGACCATCCGTCGCGTCCTGGGGTTGCCCACTGCTCGGATACGCCGGATACGGCTGTTGCGCACCCCACTGCTGCTCGCTCGACGGGCCGGGTGTCGTGCCCCAGGACGGCTGCCCGCCGGAGGGCGCGGGACTGCCCGCTGGATCGCCGCCCCGGGACGGCTGCCCCCACACGGCCTGATCGCTCGGCCCCGGCCCACGGGGCTGCCCGCCCAACGGGCCCGCGGGCGCGTCGGTCGGTTGCCACCATTCACCGGTCTGCGCGGGTGGCGGGGTGTACGGCTGGCTCGAAGGATCGGCCGCGCCAACATCTTTCGACAACGACGGCGGCGGGGCGGCATCGGTCGGGTCCGGTCCCGGCGCGCTCGGTGGCGCGTCGGAGGGTGCATCGGCTGGTTCCGCGCCGGCGCCGGTCGGTTTCGGATCGTCTGGCGTGCTCATCGCGCCCTCCTCGTACGTCCGATCGCCCACCCTCGCGTGTGGTCGTCTTCGCTGCGGCTACGCGCGGACAGCGGACGGATTGGGTCCGAATACTCCCGTTATGCGTACCACGACCGGCGAGCGGTCATACCCGATTGCGCCGAGCGGTCCCGGCGCGCCGCCCGGTGCGCCACCGATCAGAGCTCGTCGTCGGCCACGATCTCGATCGCGGCCACCTCCGCGGGCCGGTCGTCGTCCGCGTCGTCCGCGGCGCGCTGCCCGCGCGCGGTCCACTCCTGGCCGAGCTCGTCGCCGATGCCGAGCCTGCCGTCGTCGTCGTTCTCTCGGTAACGAATCCGCAGGTCGGCCGGCGGATCCTCGACGTTGCGGGTGTATTCGCGGATCTCGTCGGCCTGGTCGTCGTCACCCATGTCGGTATGCAACGGTTCACGGTCCATACCACTCAGTATCCTCGCGGATCGGTGTGGCCGCCGGAGCCTGGAGCACAAAAAGGTGGCCCCGGAGACTTCGTCCGGGGCCACCTCATGGCCTGTGTCGCGCACCGTTCGAGTGCGCGGCGAGCTACTTACGCGTTGCCGTTGAAAAGGCCGGTGACCGAGCCGTTCTCGAAGACCTCGCGGATGGTGCGAGCCAGCAGCGGGGCGATCGAGAGCACGGTCAGCTGCGGGAACTTCTTCTCTTCGGTGATCGGCAGCGTATTGGTGACCACGACCTCCTTGGCGCCGCAGGCGGCGAGGCGCTCGGCGGCCGGGTCGCTCAGCACGCCGTGCGTCGCGGCGATGACCACGTCACCGGCGCCCGCGTCCTTGAGCACCTTGACCGCGCCTGCGATGGTGCCACCGGTGTCGATCATGTCGTCGATCAGGATGCAGGTGCGGCCCTCGACCTCGCCGACCACCCGGTTCGACTTCACCTGGTTCGGCACCAGCGGGTCGCGGGTCTTGTGGATGAACGCCAGCGGCGAGCCGCCGAGCGAGTCGGCCCACTTCTCCGCGACGCGCACGCGACCGGAGTCGGGCGAGACCACGGTGATGTTGTCGAGCGAGTAGTTGGTGCGCACGTACTCGGCGAGCTGCAGCTGCGCGTGCATGTGATCGACGGGGCCGTCGAAGAAGCCCTGGATCTGGTCGGTGTGCAGGTCGACGGTGATGATGCGATCCGCGCCCGCGGTTTTGAGCAGGTCGGCGACCAGGCGCGCCGAGATCGGCTCGCGGCCGCGGTGCTTCTTGTCCTGGCGGGCGTACGGGTAGAACGGCAGCACCGCGGTGATCCGCTTGGCCGAACCGCGCTTGAGCGCGTCGATCATGATGAGCTGTTCCATCAGCCACTGGTTGAGCGGCGCGGGGAAGCTCTGCAGCACGAACGCGTCGGAGCCGCGGACCGACTCCTCGAAACGAACGAAGATCTCGCCGTTGGCGAAGTCGCGGGCGGTCTGCGGGGTGACGTGGACGTCGAGTTCCTTGGCGACCTGTTCGGCCAGCTCAGGATGAGCGCGTCCCGAGAAGAGCATCAGGTTCTTCTGGTTGTCGATCCATGACGCGGTCACTGCTGTTTGCCATCCTTTTGCTCGATTGCCTGACCGGAGTTCTCTTTGGCGGCGTTGGCTTCTGCCGCCGCGCGCGCCGCGGCCGTCCCGGGACGGTGCCTCTGCACCCAGCCCTCGATGTTCTTCTGCGGCCCGCCGGATATCGCGAGTGCGCCGGGCGGAACGCTTCTGCGCAGTACAGTACCCGCCGCCGTATACGCCCCGTCACCCACCGTTACCGGGGCGACGAACATCGTGTCACTTCCCGTTCGCACATGCGACCCGACCGTGGTGTGGTGCTTGCTCACTCCGTCGTAGTTCACGAACACGCTGGACGCGCCGATGTTGCTGTGTTCGCCGATGGTGGCGTCCCCGACGTAGGTCAGATGCGGCACCTTCGAGTGCGCGCCGATCGAGGCGTTCTTGGTCTCCACGAACGCGCCGAGCTTGCCCGCGTTGCCGACCACCGTGCCCGGCCGCAGGTAGCTGAACGGGCCGATGGCCGCGCCGGGACCGATCATCGCGCCCTCGCCGTGCGTGCGCACGACCCTTGCGCCGTCGCCGACCACGACATCGGTGAGGGTGCTGTCCGGGCCGATCTCGGCGTCCTCGCCGATCACGGTGTCACCGAGCAGCTGAACGCCGGGCCGCAGGATGGCATCGCGGCCGATCCGCACATTCGCGTCCACCCACGTCGAATTGGGATCGACGATGGTGACGCCGGCGCGCATGTGCCGTTCCAGGATGTAGCGGTTGAGCGTGCTGGTCGCGCCCGCCAGCTGAACCCGGTCGTTGACGCCGGTCACCTTGGCGGCGTCGACCAGGCGGGCGCCGTGCACCGGATGCCCGGCCTCGCGGGCCAGCCGCAGCACGTCGGTCAGGTAGAGCTCGTGCTGGGCGTTCGCGGTGGACAACCGGCTGATCATGGTCCGCAGCACGGCCGCGTCGAACGCGTAGACGCCCGAGTTGACCTCGGTGATCGCGGCCTGCTCGGGGGTGGCGTCGGCGTGCTCGACGATCTCGACCACCTGGCCGTCGGCGTCGCGCACGATGCGGCCGTAGCCGTTCGCATCGTCGGGCACGAAGGTCAGCACCGTGACCGCGGAACGTTCGGCATAGCTGCGGTGCTCGTCGAGCAGCGCGGACAGCGTGTGCCCGTCGAGCAGCGGCACGTCGGCCGAGGTGACGAGCAGGTCGCCGGTGAAGCCGACGGGCAGCGCGGCCAACGCGCACTGCACCGCGTGCCCGGTACCGAGCTGCTCCTCTTGGATAGCGGGGGTGATCTCGCGACCGAGATCGTTGGCGACCGCGGTCACCGCGGCGCCGACCTGTTCCCGGTCGTGGCCGACCACGGTGATCAGGTATGCGGGGTCGATCTCGTTCGCCGCATGCAGCGCGTGCGCCAGCATGCTTCGACCGGCCAGTGAATGCAGCACCTTGGGGGTCTTCGACCGCATTCGTGTCCCGGCACCGGCTGCGAGAACGACGACGGCGGTCTGCTGTGGCATGGATCTCCCTCGGCTGCCTGTCATCGTGCTGGGCTCTGCTCATCGTGGCGGGCCACGTGCTCATCGTGCGGGCCAACGATAGTCATCGTGCTTGCCGAGCTCCGCCGCCAGGACTCGAACCTGAACTATCTGAACCAAAATCAGAGGTGCTGCCATTACACCACGGCGGATTGTCACATCGGCGGATCGGGAAACACCCACCGCTGTACCACGGCACGAGGAAGATCCTCGCATATTGTTGCGCATCTCGGCGAATGCCGAGTTCGACGGAGACGCCGCGGGCCCGCGAAGATCATCCGGCGCGACCGAGGACGTCCTCGAAATCAAGGTTACCCACCAGGCGTATTCGGGCGCGGCCCGTGCGGGCGGGCACCGACATGTCGGCACGGAAAACGCGCGGTTGCGGGGGAGCGCGGGCGAATCACCGAGCTGTCTGGAACAGTTAGGGCACCGGATGTGCGGAGGCGAAGGGAGGCGGAGTGGCGATGTCGGGGAGCGAGACGCAGCGAGCGCCGCGTCCGCGGATGACTGGCACCCAGCGGCGGCAGCAACTGATCGAGATCGGTCGCGCGCTGTTCGCCGAACGCGGGTACGACGCAACGTCGATCGAGGAGATCGCGCAGCGCGCGCAGGTCTCCAAACCCGTGGTGTACGAACACTTCGGCGGTAAAGAGGGGTTGTACGCGGTCGTCGTGGATCGTGAGATGTCCATGCTGCTGGACATGATCGTGTCCTCGCTCACGCAGAATCGTTCGCGGGTCCGCCTCGAACAGGTCGCGCTCGCGCTGCTGACCTACATCGAGGAACGCACCGACGGCTTCCGGATCCTGGTGCGCGATCAGCCCGCGGGCAACACCGAGGGCCGCTACTCGAGCCTGCTCAACGAGGCGGTGAACCAGGTGGCGCACATCCTCGCCGGGGATTTCGAGCGCCGTGGTTTCGACACCAGCCTGGCCACCCTCTATGCCCAGGCGCTGGTCGGACAGGTGGCCACCGCGGCGACCTGGTGGCTGGACGAGCGCAAGCCCTCGAAAGAGGTTGTCGCCGCGCATTTGGTAAACCTGTGCTGGAACGGGCTGAGTCATCTCGAGGCCGACCCGCAACTCAGCTCGGAGTGGCGCGCCGGTACCGGGGAGTGATTCGGGTTGTTAACCAGCGAATTGCGCAGTGAGTCCGGTCGAATGCTCGAATTGGCTGCCGGGCGGGCACCTGGTGGTACGGTTCACCCATCCTTTGGGTGCTGTTCGGGCGGTAAGTCGGTCTACTTCGTGATGTCGGTCTACTTCAGGATGGCTGGTTTTTAGGATGACAGGCGGATCTGATGGCTAGGCAAGCGCGCGCGGAGATCACCCGCGACTCCGTTCTTGCGGGCGCTGCCGATGTCTTTCTGCGCTTGGGTTACGCGAACGCGAGTCTGAGCGAGATCATCGCGCAGTCCAATGTGACCAAGGGCGCCTTGTACTTTCACTTCGGCTCGAAGGAAGAGCTGGCGCGCGCGGTGGTCGATCAGGGCAACGAGCGCCTGGTCAGCTCGTGCCAGGGCTTCTTCGATCCCCGGGTGCCCGCGCTGGAGGCGTGCATCGGGATCACCTACGTGGTCGCCGATCTGTCCATGAACGATCCGATGGTCGGCGCGATGCTCAAGCTGACCCATCAGATCGGCGACTACCGCGGCGCCCAGGGCGACAACATCGCCAAGACCTGGGGCGACACCTACCGCGTCCTCTCCGAAAGAGCCATCGCCCAGGGCGATTTGCAGCCGGAGCTCGACGCCGAGGTGATCGGCATGCTGCTGCAGGAGATGACCGCGGGCGTGCACATCATCGCCGTCGGCACCGAGTCGATCGACCAGATGGCGACCCGCATGGAGCGCGTCTGGTACTTCCTGCTGCCCTCGATCGTGCCCGCCGAAAAGCTCGCCTACTTCCGCGAGTTCGCCGCCAGGCGCCTGCGCCGCTACGTGCCCTGAGGTTCTGGCTCGGTCGGTACACGGGTAGCTCAGCGGGCACGGGACGAGCGCGCCACGGCGAATTGTCGTATGCCGGCGCTACGGTCGAGACGTCCAGGCCCGGCCCGAATTCGCGGGGAGACGGGCAGGTATTCGCCTCGGGGCGGGCAGCTAAACTTTGGCTGGCCGCTCGAAACCGCAGCTTGAGCTCAGGAGTTGTACATGTCGACCCATCGTCCACCGCTGGCCGGACTGGCGGCGGTCGCCGGTGCGGATGCCGCGTTGCAGACCGTCGCCGAGCTGGTCGGCAAGTCCTCGGTCGAGCTGGTCGCCCCGTCCGCGGTGCGCCCGTTCGTCGCCGCGACGATCGCGGCGCAGCGGCCGCTGGTGGTGGTCACCGCGAACGGACGCGAGGCCGATGATCTGACCGTCGAACTGGCGGAGATGCTCGGCGATACGGTCGCGCAGTTCCCCTCCTGGGAGACCCTGCCGCACGAGCGGCTCTCGCCGGGCGCGGACACGGTCGGGCGCAGGCTCGAGGTGCTGCGCAGGCTGGCCCACCCGCACGACCCGGTCTTCGCCGAACCGCTGCGCGTGGTGGTGACCACCGTGCGTTCGCTGATGCAGCCGATGGCCGTCGGCCTCGGCGATATCGAGCCGGTGGTGCTGCGCGTCGGCGCCGAACTGGATTTCGACGAATTACTCACGCGCCTGGTCGAATTCGCCTACAGCAGGGTCGACATGGTCGGCAAGCGCGGTGAGTTCGCGGTGCGCGGCGGCATCCTCGACCTCTTCCCGCCGACCGCGGATCATCCGGTGCGCGTGGAGTTCTGGGGCGACGAGATCACCGAGCTGCGCCCGTTCTCGGTCGCCGACCAGCGCTCGCTGAGCGAGGTGTCGGTCGAGGTCGTCGTCGCGCCGCCGTGTCGCGAGCTGTTGCTCACCGACGCGGTGCGGGCGCGCGCGGCGCAGGTCGCGGTCGACAACGCGGCCGACGCCGCCCTGGCCGAGATGCTGGAGAAGCTGGCCCAGGGCGTCCCGGTGGACGGCATGGAGGCCCTGCTGCCCGTGCTGCAACCCGGCGAGCTGTGCCTGCTCACCGAGGTGCTGCCCGCGGGAACCCATGTCCTGCTGTGTGATCCGGAGAAGATCCGGACCCGCGCCGCCGATCTGGTGCGCACCGGCGAGGAGTTCCTGGAGGCGTCGTGGACCGCGGCGTCGTTCGGCGCGGCCGCGCCGCTCGGCGCGCACGGCCTCGATCTGGCCGCCTCCGGCTACCGTCCGCTGTCCACCGTGCACGAGAGCGCCGATCAGCAGGGCCTGCCGTGGTGGACGCTGACCCCGCTCACCTCAGGTGCGCCCGCGGAGGTGGTGCTGCCGGTGCAGGCCGGGCCCGCCGCGCGCGGCTCCGACGAACTCGTCGCGACCATCTTCGCCTCGCTGCGCGCCCACGTGACCACCGGCGGTCGCGCCGTGGTCGTCGTGGCCGGACACGGTACGGCCCAACGCGTTCTGGAACGTCTCGCCGACGCCGAGGTGCCCGCCGCGGCCATGGAACCGGGCGCCGAACCCGCGCCGGGCCTGGTCGGTGTGCTGTGCGGCTCGCTGCACGACGGCCTGATCTTCGATGATGCCGGGCTGGTCGTCGTCGCCGAGTCCGATCTCACCGGCAACCGGGTCACCGCACCCGGCGAGGGCAAGCGGCTGCCTGCCAAGCGGCGCAACCAGGTCGACCCGCTGGCGTTGAGCGCGGGGGACATGGTGGTGCACGATCAGCACGGCATCGGCCGGTTCGTCGAGATGATCGAACGCACTGTCGGCGGCGCCCGGCGTGAGTACCTCGTCATCGAGTACGCGCCCGGCAAGCGCGGCCAGCCGGGTGACCGGCTGTTCGTGCCGATGGAGTCGCTCGATCAGCTCTCGCGCTATGTCGGCGGTGAGCTACCGAGCCTGTCCAAGCTGGGCGGCTCGGACTGGGCGAACACGAAACGCAAGGCGCGCAAGGCGGTTCGCGAGATCGCCGGTGAGCTGGTGCAGCTGTACGCGGCCCGGCAAGCCGCGCCCGGACACGCCTTCGGGCCGGACACCCCGTGGCAGCAGGAGATGGAGGACGCGTTCGCGTTCACCGAGACCGTCGACCAGATGACCGCCATCGCCGAGGTCAAGTCGGATATGGAGAAGCCGGTTCCGATGGACCGGGTGGTGTGCGGCGACGTCGGCTACGGCAAGACCGAGATCGCGGTGCGCGCGGCCTTCAAGGCGGTGCAGGACGGCAAGCAGGTGGTCGTGCTGGTGCCGACAACGCTACTGGCGCAACAACATCTGCAAACCTTCACCGAGCGCGTCGCGGGTTTCCCGATCACCGTGAAGGGCCTGTCCCGGTTCACCGACCCGGCCGACGCGCGCGCGGTCCTGGAGGGCATGGCCGACGGCAGCGTCGACATCGTGGTCGGCACGCACCGTCTGCTGCAGACCGGCGTGCGTTGGAAGGACCTGGGGCTGGTGGTGGTCGACGAGGAACAGCGCTTCGGCGTCGAGCACAAGGAGCACATCAAGGCCCTGCGCACCCACGTCGACGTGCTCACCATGTCGGCGACACCGATTCCGCGCACCTTGGAGATGAGCCTGGCCGGTATTCGCGAGATGTCGACCATCCTCACCCCGCCCGAGGAGCGGCACCCGGTGCTCACCTATGTCGGCGCGTACAACGACAAGCAGGTCACCGCCGCGATCCGGCGCGAGCTGCTGCGCGACGGCCAGGTCTTCTACGTGCACAACCGGGTGTCCTCGATCGACAAGGCGGCCAAGCGAATTCGCGACCTGGTGCCCGAGGCGCGGGTCGCGGTCGCGCACGGCCAGATGAACGAGGACGCGCTCGAGTCCACCGTCGCCGGTTTCTGGGAGCGCGAGTTCGACGTGCTCATCTGCACCACCATCATCGAGACCGGCCTCGACATCTCCAACGCCAACACCCTGATCGTGGAACGGGCCGACGCACTCGGCCTTTCGCAGCTGCACCAGCTGCGCGGCCGGGTCGGGCGCAGCCGGGAGCGCGGTTACGCCTATTTCCTGTATCCGCCGGAGAAGCCGCTCACCGAGACCGCCTACGACCGGTTGGCCACCATCGCGCAGAACTCCGACCTGGGCGCGGGCATGGCGGTCGCGATGAAGGACCTCGAGATCCGTGGCGCGGGCAACGTGCTCGGCGCCGAGCAGTCCGGGCATGTCGCGGGCGTCGGTTTCGACCTGTACGTCCGGCTGGTCGGCGAGGCCGTCGAGGCCTACCGGGCCGCCGCCGACGGTAAGCCGATCGTCACCGAGGAACCGAAGGAGGTGCGCATCGATCTCCCGGTCGACGCGCACATCCCGCCCGACTACATCGCCAGCGATCGGCTGCGGCTCGAGGCGTATCGCAAACTCGCCTCCGCACAGGATGATTCGACCCTCGCCTCGGTCGTCGAGGAGCTCGTCGACCGGTACGGCCCGCTGCCGGTGGAGGTCGGCCGCCTGGTCTCGGTGGCGAAGCTGCGGCTGCTGGCCCGCGAATACGAGGTCACCGAGATCGCGGTCACCGGGACCACGCTGAAGATCTCGCCGCTGCATCTGCCCGACTCCAAACAGATGCGGCTCAAGCGGATCTACCCAAGCGCCGGATATCGCGCGGCCAGCGGGGTGATCTCGCTGCCGCTGCCGCGGGTCGAGGACAGCGTCGGCGCCGAGCGGGTCCGCGACGTCGTGCTGCTCCAGTACGTCGCCGACCTGCTGCTGGCCCTGGACGGAAAGGCTCAGGGCGCAGTGGATCTCACCACCGCGACCGAGGTGACGGTCGCCCGATGACCGACCGCGACGAGGCCATCCTGCGCGCCGCCCGGCATGCCGCCGCCAGCAGGTCCACCGGCGCCGAGTCGGAGGGCGCGGCCCGATCCGGTACCGCCGTGATCGCCGCTGGCTTGGCCGGCGCGGTCGAGGTGATGGACCGGCTCTGGCAGTTCGGTGGCTGGGAGGTCACCCAGACCCACGATTCGCTGCGTCCGTACCTGCTCGAGGAGACCTACGAGCTGCTCGACGCGATCCAGCACAGCGATGCCGAGACCATCAAGGAGGAGTTGGGCGATCTGCTGCTGCAGGTTCTGTTCCACTCCCGAATCGCCGAGGCCGCAGGCGAATTCACGGTCGACGACGTGGCCGCCGCGCTGGTCGCCAAGCTCGTCAACCGCAGTCCCTCGCTGCGCGACACCGAGTTCGCCGCCGATACCACGCTCGAGGAGAAGATCGCCGCCCAGGAATCCGCCTGGGAGGAACGCAAATCCGCGGAGAAGGCCCGGCGCTCCTGCCTGGACGGCATCGCGATGGCTCAGCCCGCCCTCGCGCTCGCCGAGAAGGTGCGCGAGCGCAGCTCCAAGGCAGGCCTGCCCGACGACCTCATCCCGGCCGAACTCACTGTCGTGCATTTGGGTGGCCCCGACAGTGCCGAGGAACGGCTGCGCAAAGCCACCGTCGAGTTCGCCGCCGCCATCCGCGCCACCGAGGACGCGGCCGAACTCGCCCGCGGTGAGCGCGCTCCGCTCACGGCCGCCGAGTGGCGCAAGTACTGGACGTAGGCTCTGTCCAGGGACTTCGGCACGTTTCTCGGCGATCCGGGACGCCCGCCGACCGCGTGGTCGCCGGTGCACTGTGGCTCGGCCGTCCGGTTGTTCGCTGACGATGGCTTGGGCGCGGGCGTAGCGTTGCGACGGAGTCCGCAGGAGGGCGGAGTCGAGTGGAACGGGAGGTCGAGACCGGATGCTGAGCGTGTTTTCGTCACCGGGACACTACGTGCAGGGGCGCGACGCCACCGCCGCGCTCGGGGAGCAGCTGAGCAGGCTCGGGCTCGACGGCCCGGTGCTGATCGTGGCGGGCGGCAGCGCGCGGCGCCTGCTGGCCGACACCTGGGAACGCTCGCTGACGGATGCGAAAATCGCCTATTCCGTGCATGTTTCGAGTGGCGACTGCACCAGGACGGAGATCGCCCAGATCACCGAGGCGGTGCGCGAGAGCGGCTGCACCGCCGTGCTCGGCGCCGGCGGCGGCAAGGTGCTCGATTCAGCTCGCGCCGTGGCCGATGACCTGGGTCTGCCGATGGTCAGCTGCCCGACCACCGCCTCCAGCGACGCGCCGTGCAGCGCGCTGTCGGTGATCTACACCGCCGCAGGCGAAGTCGAGACCTATCAGCTGGTGCACCGCAATCCCGCGCTGGTGCTGGTGGACACCTCGGTCATCGCGCAGGCCCCGGCCCGGCTGCTCGCCGCGGGCATGGGTGACGCGCTCGCCACCTGGTTCGAGGCCAGGACCTGTACCGCGGCGCGGGTGCGCAACATGCGCGGCGGCGCGTCGACCCGCAGCGCCACGGCATTGGCCGAGCTCTGCTACCGCACGCTGCTCGCCGACGGCCGCCAGGCCTTGGCCGCGGTGCGCGAGCAGGCCGTGACGCCCGCGCTGGAACGGATCGTCGAGGCCAATACGCTGCTGTCCGGTCTGGGGTTCGAATCCTCGGGGCTGGCCGCGGCGCACGCCGTGCACAACGGGCTGACCGCGGCCCCGCAGACCCACGCGTATCTGCACGGTGAGAAAGTCGCCTTCGGCGTGCTCACCCAGCTGGTGCTGGAGGGCGCGCCGAGCGCCGAGATCGACACGGTGCTCGACTTCTGCGCCGCCGTCGGCCTGCCGACCACCCTCGCCGCGCTCGGCCTGGCCGACGCCGGGGCGAGCACGCTGGCCGCGATCGCGACCCGGGCCACCGCGCCGGGCGAAACGATGCACAACGAGCCGTTCGAGGTCGACGCCGGGATGGTCCTGGACGCGATGCGTGCCGCCGACGCGCTCGGCAGGCGATAACACACGCACCCTTGTTCGCGAATGGTTGATAGGTGTCCGGCACGGGATTCGACATGAAATTCTCACCTTCCCGCAAGCATGTCGTCACCGTCCGGCGGGAAACCAGTCGGTAGTCCTTCGCTATTGTGGCGGTGGAATCCGAAGCCAATGGCGGGCAAACCGCCGGGGAGGACGTTCGGTCCGGTGCACATCAGCAGAGTCGCGGAGCACCCGCGACCCGACCATGTGTTGTTCCATTTCAGCGACACCCATTTGATCTCCGGCGACGGCGATCTGTACGGCGACGTCGATGCCGACGTGCGGTTACGCCAGCTGCTCGAGCAGGCGGCGTCGAGCGGGATCAAGCCCACCGCCCTGGTGTTCACCGGCGATCTCACCGATCGCGGCGAGCCCGGTGCCTACGACAAGCTCAAGGCGATGGTCGAGCCGTTCGCGCGCAGTTTGCCCGCGCCCATCGTGTGGGTGACCGGAAACCACGACGACCGGGGTACCCTGCGCCGCAAGCTGCTGGGCGAGCGCGCCTCGACCGCTCCGCTGGACCGGGTGCACCTGATCGACGGCCTGCGCATCATCGCGCTGGACACCTCGGTCCCCGGGCACCACTACGGCGAGATCACCGACGATCAGCTGGCCTGGCTGCGCTCGGTGCTGGCCGAGCCCGCTCCCTTCGGCACCATCCTCGCCATGCATCACCCACCCATCCCGTGCGTGCTCGACCTCGCCGTCACCGTGGAATTGCGCGAGCAGCGCAGGCTGGTCGACGTGCTGGACGGCAGCGACGTGCGCGCCATCCTGGCGGGGCACCTGCACTTCTCCACCAGCGCCACCTTCGCGGGCATCCCGGTCTCGGTGGCCTCCTCGACCTGCTACAGCCAGGATCTCGGCGTGGCCACGGGCGGCCTGCGCGGGCGCGACGGCGCCCAGGCATTCAACTACGTGCACGTCTACCCGGACACCGTGGTGCACTCGGTGGTGCCGATCGACCGCGGCCCGACGGTGGGGTCACCGTCGAGCGCGGACGAGGCCAGGGACACGCTGGCGGCCGAGGGCATCGTGATCCCGCCCGCCGCGCGCATCCCCCACGTCATGCGGCGCCGGGCGACGACTCCGGAATCAGACGAGACGGTGCGCTGAGCCGCTCCCACGGCGCGGGGTCCGGGAAGTAGCGGTTCAGGAACTCCGATACCGCGCGCACCCGCTCGGCCTCGCTGATCTCGGGGAAGCTGCCGTCGTTGAGGCAGAAGAAATCCACATCGCGACGACGTTCGATCCCGTCGAGCAGCGCGAGGCCCTTGTGGCTCGTGGTGTCGACATAGCGCATCCGCGCCGCTTCCTGCGGCACCGCGCGACCGGTGAGCAGCGCGTAGTAGTGGTAGAGCGAGTTGGTCACCGAGATATCGGTGGCCGCGCGGAACCTGCTCGTCCTGGTGCGCGCGAAGTCGTCGGCGAACTCCGCTTCCATTTCCAGTAATACGCTGCGGCGCAACGGAACCGGGGTGTGTTCCAGATGCCGGGTGATGACGTGGCCGAAACGGTTCGCGAGCAGTTCCCGGTTCACCCGCGCGGCATTCTCGAAACCGCTGCGCCGCTCGTTGTTCCGGCCGGGACCGATTCGGGTGTCCGCCTCGATGAAACGGCTCACGCCACCCGCGGTGAAGAACATCGACGGCCGCACCGGACGCGCGAAGAACATGTCGTCGTTGGAGTACAGGAAGTGCTCGCTGAGCCCCTCGATGTGCTGCAACTGGCATTCCACCGCGTGGGAATTGAAGACGGGCAGCCCGCTGGTATCCGAGAAGTGGTCCAGCGCACGGACAATCGTCACCTTCGGATGCGTGGTCAACCATTGCGGCACGGTGGAATCGGTGGCGATGAAGATCCGCCGGATCCATGGCGCGTTCTTGTATACCGACCGCAGCGCGTATTTCAGCTCGTCGATCTGGCGGATGCGCGCGTCCGCGTCGTCCCCCTCGCCGACCACGACCTGTGCGAGCATGCCCGCGCGCCGGGCGCGGAACTCCGGGTCGGAGCCGTCCACCCAGGAGAACACCAGGTCGATGTCGAAGTTCACGTCGCTGGTCTGCGCGGCGAACATGTCCACCAGGGTCGGCCATGCCCGGTCGAACAGCAGCACCTGGGTGTACTCGATGTCGGCGAGGTCGAAGACGTTGCGGGTCAGCGCGTTCGGGCGCGGGCACTCGACCGTGTCACCGTGGTACTCCCACAGCTCCAGCTCGACGTGATGGGCCGGGTCGTGGTCGCGGCCGAGCCGGAACACATTGCGCTGTAACTCCACGCAGGTGAACCCGGCGGTCAGCGCGGCCGCCGTGACCCGCCGCACCATCGAGTGATGTGCCGCGTCGGCGGCCAGGACCAGCCGGTGGTCGCGGTCGCGCACCAGCAGGAACGGCACCTCCGCCGCCGCGAGTTCGGAGCGCAGGTAGCCCAGATCGGCGATCATCGCCTCGGATACCGCGAGATTGCCTGCCAACGGCGGGGTCGCCATCTCGATCGCGCCGGAATTCACTGCCCCCATGTCCATCATCGGTTTCTCCACTTCTCGAAATGCATTGCCTGAGTACGAGATCTAGGCACCGCGCCGGAGCCGAGCGGCGACCCCGCCGAAATCGTCGACTTCGGCTGGGACAGCGCCGCGCCCGGCGCGGTCGCATTCAGAAGTGGGGGACCAGGCCGTAGCGCAGGGACGAATTGATCACGCGGTATGTAGACGAGCGGTAAACCATTTCGTTTTCACCTCACTCACGGCAGAACGCAAAGCGTCACAGATGGTCGTGCCGGATCCGTGCGTCGTGGCGCGAACGACCGAGCATGCGCACGAGATACAGCAGGCTGGGCCGGACAGTCATCGGCCGGCGAAGGAAGATGTCCCAGACAACAATGGGAGCTGTACGAATGATGCATCCAAGGTGACATTTCGTCAATCGGGACATCCCGTCCCACCTGCTGCCGTTCCGCTGCCACTCGCCGCGCGTGCGCCCGCAACGTTCCCGCGTAGCTCCGATTTCGTCCGGCCCGCTCGAATGTGAGTGGTCGGCCGGGCGGCGGGCGTCGTGATCGTCGTCATGTCCGGGCCGGTCCGCGACGAAGGGCTGGCAACTGTAGGCGTGCTAAATTAGGCTAGCCTCACCAACCTTGGAGCCGGTGAGAAGGGAGCACGTTCGGTGCGCGTCGTCATACTGTTCGGATCCGAGATGGGCACGGCCGAGGCCGTCGCGGACTGCGTCGCCGACGAGCTCTCGGCGCATGACGTGTCGATCTACGATATGGCCGAGTTCGCCGTCGACGATCTCGACGTGCGCGATGTGCACATCATCGTGTGCTCCACCTACGGCGACGGTGATCTGCCGACGGGCGCCGAACCGTTCTTCGACCAGCTCGACGCGAGCGCGCCGGACCTGACCGGCTTGCGGTTCGCGGTATTCGGCCTCGGCGACAGCGTCTACGGCGACACCTTCAACCGCGGCGGCGAGATCGCCGCCACGCGGTTGATCGCGTGCGGCGCGGCGCAGTTCGGCGAGCACGCGCGCCACGACGCGTCCACCGATATCCGGGCCAGGGACATGGCGCGTGCCTGGGCGTCCCGGTTAGCGATACCTACCCTCACCTCGGCCTGATAGTCCGCTGAGATCCGCGGGACATCGGGGGCAGCGCCAGCGGGCAAGTGGCCCAGCACTTTAGACTGGTTAGGCAAGCGCGGCACAGCCCGTCGCGCGTGACGATCCATGAGGTGACCAAGATGGCGGCCGGAGCGAGCCCTGCGCAACGTCAAGACCACTCGACAGATCACGCTGATCATCCCGTGCTGGACGTGCTACCCCAGTGGCCGAGAGAGACCATCGCGGTGCTGGTGACCACCGATCCCGCACCGCACGCGATCCCGGTGTCCTGGCCGGTCCGGGCGGGCGATCGGCGCATTCTGCTCAGCCTCAAGTTCGATCGCGGATCACTGGCCCGTTTGCGGGAACGCCCGCAGGTGGCGCTGCTGATCCTCGGCGGCGGCAATGTCGCGCTGTGTGCCAGGGGCGCCGCGAAGGTGATCGCGGAGCAGATGCCCGATGCCGCGGACTATGCGGCGGTGCAAATCGACGTCGACACGATCGACGACCACCGGCAGTCGGCCTTCGAGGTCGACAAGGGCATCCAGCGCACCGTGCTCGACTCGGCCGAATTGCAGGCCCTGGAGGGCAGGGTGGCCACGTTGCGCTCCTGGGCGGACAACCAGAACTGAACCGGCTCAACCGGTTTCGGGATAGCACCATCGAGAACCACGGCGGTTGAACCGGCCGCATGGAAGGAGATCATGAGCGTCACACTCGCCAAGGGCGGCAATGTTTCACTGTCCAAGCAGGCAGCCAACCTCAGTAAGGTCGCGGTGGGTCTGGGTTGGGACGTGCGCACCACCACCGGTGCGGACTACGACCTGGACGCGAGTGCGCTGGCCACCGGTCCCAATCTGAAAGTGCTGTCGGATCAGCACTTCGTGTTCTACAACAACCTGCGCTCGCCCGACGGCTCGATCGAGCACACCGGCGACAACCTCACCGGTGAGGGCGAGGGCGATGACGAGGTGATCAACGTCGACCTGAGCGCGACTCCACCGTCGATCACGAACATCTTCTTCCCCGTGTCGATCCACGACGCGGACGCGCGGGGACAGTCGTTCGGCCAGATCCGCAATGCGTTCATCCGGGTGGTGGACGCGGCGACCGGCATCGAACTCGCGCGTTACGACCTGACCGAGGACGCCTCGACCGAGACCGCGATGGTGTTCGGCGAGCTGTACCGGCACAGCAACGAGTGGAAGTTCCGTGCCATCGGCCAGGGGTACGCCTCGGGCCTGGCGGGTATCGCCCGCGACTACGGCGTCAACATCTGAGCCGATGATCGACGCTCGGGCCCGGTGATCGCGCCGCGATCCGCCGCGATCACCGAGGGCCCGCACGAGGGATCAGCTCGGGCTGGCGAGGTGTTCGGAGACTTCCGGCACCACCCGGCGGCGGTCCCGCTCGCGTTCGTCCAGCAGTGCGAAGTAGCGCCGCAGCATCAGGACCGCGGTCGTGGCCAGGCCTGCGGTGAGTCCCCACCAGACGCCGGCGGCGCCGAGGCCGGCCGGGTAGGCCAGCAGCAGAGCGACCGGAAGCCCGACGCCCCAGTAGCCGATCAGCGAGAGCCGGAAGCCCGCGTTGGTCTCCTTGAGCCCGCGCAACAGCCCGGTGCCGATGTTCTGCGCGGCGTCGAAGAATTGCAGCACGATGCCGATCAGCAGCAGCGTGTGCGCGATCTGCACGGTGGCGGTGTCCTGCGAACTCAGGAAGGGCCGCAACACCAGGTTCGGCGCGATCACGTAGACCGCTCCGGTGAGCATCGCGACGACCGCGACGTGGCGCAGCGCGAGCCAGGCCAGTGCGCGCGCGTGCGGGAACTCGTCCCGGGTCACGGCGTGGCTGACCAGGATCGACGCGCCGTGTGACACACCGATGGCGACCTGGAACACGATGTAGATGATCTGGTACACCACGTTGTGCGCGGCCAACGCCGCCGGTCCGATGCTGCCCATCACCAGGGCGAGCACGGAGAACATGCCCGCTTCCGAGCCGTAGGTGAGCGCGATCGGCGCACCGAGCCGCAGCTCGGCCAGCACGGTCGAGCGCCGCACCGGCCAGGGCCGAAGTGGCAGCGTGGCACCGAGTTTGGCGTCGCGGCGCACCATCACCCAGAACACCCCGAAGGTGATCAGGAAGACCAGCGAGGTGGCCACGCCGATGCCGGTGATGCCCAGCCGCGGCAGCCCGGCGCGGCCGTGGATGAAGCCGAGCGCGAGGATCAGGTTCAACACCACCGACCCGAGGGTCACCAGCAGCAGCGCCTGCGGGCGCTGCATGCCGACGGTGTATTGCCGCAGCACCTGGAACCACAGACACGGCAACAGACCCGGCGCCAGCGCCACCATCAGCGGCCGGGCGTCGGCGAGCACGCCCGCGTCCTGCCCGAGCCACTGCAGCGCCCAGCCGAGCCCGATCAGCACCGCGCCGCCGACGATGCCAGCGACGGTGGCGATCAGGAAGCTCGATCGCAGCACGTCCTTGATCTCGTCATCCGGTGATTCGCCACGCTTGCCCGCCGCGCTGACCGCGGTCGCGATCTGGTTGCCGCTGGCGGTGATCAGCCCGACGCACATGGTGCGGATCTGGTTGAACAGCGCGAACGCCAGCCCGCCCGCGGCGACGGCCTGCACGCCGAGCGTGCCCATCAGCGCGATATTGGTGGTGGACACCGCGATCTGCGCCAACTGCGTCATCGCGATCGGCGTGGCGAGCGCGGTGAGCCGACGGCTGTCGGCCCGGTAGCCCGACAGTGCTATCACCGCACCGCCTCCGCTGCGCACGTGCGGCCGTCGGCCTGGGTTCGATGCTCGGGCGGCCGGTTCATCGCGCCTCGACCAGTTCGGTGCGCCGGGCGGCGGGGGTGTAGCGGTGCAGCAGTTCGCGCACCTGTGCCTCGGCGGCGGGGTCGAGCAGCTCGCGCTCGGCCATCCAGCCGTCGTCGAACACGGTGTCCAGGTACTTCTCGCCGCCGTCGCACACGATGGTGACCACGGTCGAGCCCGCGGGGAACTCCTCGAGGCGCGTGAGCGCGGCGTGCACCGAGCCGCCCGCCGAGCCGCCGATCATCAGGCCCAGCTCGGCCGCGACGGCGCGGGCGGTCGCGAAGGCCGCCACGTCGGTGACCTTGACGCCCTCGTCCAACTGCGAATAGTCCACGGCGGTACCGATGGTGGCACCGGGCGGGGTTCCGGTGCCGGACTGCCAGTACGGGCCGCCCTCGCCGCCGAAGGCGATCGAGCCGACCGGCTCGACGCCGATCACGCGGGCGGGCCTGCCGAGTTGGCGCAGCCGCGTCGCCGTGCCGAACAGCGACCCGCCGGTGCCCACCGAGGACAGCAGGATGTCGACCCGCTCCACGTCCTCCAGCAACTCCTCGGCGACCGCGTAGTAGCCGACCGCGTTGGCATCGTTGTTGTGCTGCTCGGTGAAGTACGCGTCCGGCCGCTCGGCCGCCATCGCCTCGGCGAGGTCCTCTCGCGCCGAAGTGGCCAGATTGTCGTCGCCGTCGTCGGCGACATATACCAGTTCCGCACCCATTGCTCGCATAGCGCGCAGCTTGTCCTTACATGCGTGATGATCGACCACCGCGGTGAAGCGATACCCACGTTCGGCAGCAACTACCGCGAGACCGAGCCCGGTATTCCCGGATGTCGACTCGATGATATGCCCGCCACTGGCCAGCAACCCGCGACGCTCGGCATCGAGCACCATCTCGCGCGCCATCCTGATCTTCGCCGCGCCGGTCGGATTGAACTGTTCGAGTTTGAGCAGCAGCCGGGTGCCGGTCGAGGTCGCCGCCAGTTCGAACAGCGGCGTGCGGCCGATCAGGTCCGTCACACGCGTGACGAGCGGCATGGGAGATCTCCTCGTTCGGGTCGGGGTGGTGGGTGGGGTTCAGCCGTCGAGCGTCCAGCGGAACCGATCGCCCGTCGCGTCGTGCAACACGATCTTGGGCGGTATCGGCAGATCGTGGAAGGCGGACTCGTTCGAATCCATTTGGTAACCGGCGGTGTTCGGGTAGATCAGCAGATCGCCGACGTCGGCGGCCCGCGGCAGCGGAATCCGCCGCCAGCTGAGCATGTCCGAGTCGAGGCAGGTGGCGGCGCCGACGCTGGTCGGGGTCGGCGTGCCGGGCCGAGGCGGCCACAGCAGCGGGTCGGGCAGGTATTCGCTGTCGAACCACTGCTCGGACAGGCTGAGGCTGGTGCCGTCGACGGTGAGCAGCCGATACGGCGCGTCGTCGGCGTAGCGGATCTTGCTGCCCTGCACTCGAAAGACGGTGCAGCCTGCCTGGGCGAGCAGTGCCCGGCCCGGTTCGATCGCGAGGCGAACGGCGTTGTCGCGCAGTCGTTGTGCGAGCCCGTCGTGCGCCAGGATCGCGGTGAGCATCGCGGCGCCGGGCACGGGGAAGTGATAGGGGTAGTACGAGTCGAACGACTTACCCGCGTGGAACCACGAGCGATCGACCTGGTCGGTGAACGCGGACCATGCCGCAGCGGGCACGTAGTCGACGCCGAATCCGCCGCCGATCGACAGCGTCGTGGCGGGATGGCCGAGCGTGCGCGCGTGCAGACAGCGCTCGATCGTCGTCGCCGCCAGCTCCGCCCGCGCGGTCGCGTCGTAGCCGGACAGGTGAAAGCTGAAGCCCTCCAGTCGAACCGAGTCGCCGCCGTCGAGAACGGCAAGCGCGGCGGTGATCTCGGCATCGGTCATGCCGAAGCGGCTGGTCGACGCGGGCGGCAGCACCCGCAGCAGGATCCGGGCCCGGCGTGCCGAAGTGCCGAGTGCGACAAGTCGTTCGAGCTCGTCGAGATCGTCGACGGCGATCAGCGCGCCGTGCCGGGCGGCCAGCCAGAGCAGCTCGTCGGACTTCGCGGGACCGGTCACCATCAGCTCGTCGCCGCGAACGCCCTGTGCCAGTGCGGCGGTCAGCTCACCGACGCTCGCCACGTCCACGCCCGCGCCGTGTTCGGCGCAGGCGCGGACCACCGCGGCGGACTTGTTCGCCTTCTTGCCGTAGAAGACGACACCGTCGACTCCGGCCTCGGCGAAGGCCGCGTAGAAGCTCGCGATATTGCGGGCGACCCGCGGCGGATACATGAGGTGGAACGGACCGCCGACGGCAAAGGCGATATCGCCGAGCAGGTTCGCATCGTCGAACGCTCGCCGCTCCCAAGTGTCGGCGTGCGCTGGCAGCGGCGTCGCGCTGTGCGTCGGCTGGGCCGTCAGTCCCACAGCGGAACCTCCGTGCCCCGCCCTTCCTCGATGGCGCGCTCGGCGAGGGCGTGCGCGACCGCGATATCGGTGAGCACGAGGCCGCTGTTGTAGACGAAGATGCGCTCCTCGTCGGTGCGGCGTCCGACCGCGCGGCGGCTGAGGATCTGCGGCAGTTCGGCGTCCACCGCGCGCAGCTTGCCGTCCGGCCCGGCCATGTCGGTGCCGGTCAGTGCCATCTGCTCGGCGCTGGTGGCGACCACCCGATCGGCGTCGACCAGGGCCGAGGGCGCCAGCCCGTAGCCGACCAGGACCACCGTCGAACCCGGTGCGAGGTCGGCGGATTCGAGCGCGACCTCGGTGCCGGGGCCCGCGGTGGCCAGCACGACGTCGGCGGTGGCCGCGGCGGCCTGCGGGTCCTCGACCGTTTCCAGCAGGGCGTGCGGGTAGTACTCGGCGAGGTGCCGACGCACCGCGTCGAGGCCTTCCGGATGCGTTCCGTAGAGCATCAGCTTGCGCAGCTGCGGGTTCGCGGCGAGCAGGTGCGGCAGGGCGTTGCGCCCCTGGGTTCCGGTGCCGATCAGCAATACGCTCTCCGCGCCGCGGCGCACGGTCTCGCGCACCAGCAGCGCCGAGACCGCCGGGGTGCGCAGCGCGCCGACCCTGGCGCAGTCCATCAGCGCGATCGGCGCGCCGGTGCTGTCGTCGTAGAGCGTGATGGTGGTGTAGTAGCGCTTGGTGCTGCGGTCGTGTCCAGGATCGAACTTGTACGACGTCTTCATCGCGACCACCCGGCGGCGTCCGTCGCGCCCGAGCATCGCGTAGGACACCGACCAGCCGTCGGGGTTCGCCACGCTCAGCTTGCGTGGATTGTCCGAATCTCCCGCGGCGAACGCGAGATACGCGTCCTCCACCGCGCGCACCACCTCGCCGGGCGTGATCGGCACGCCGGCCAGGTCGCTGCGGCTCAGCACCCGTAAGGGCGTGCTGCGGTCACGTGTGTTCAACGGATCCTCGATCATGTGCTTCATCCCGCTCTGTGCCCGCCGGGCGGTCCGCCCGGCTTCCGTCCGTTCGGGACGGTCCGCGGCCACCGGACACGAACGCGGAACTGCCTGCTGCTCGGAACGGGGCGACGATCCGTTGCCCGTAACCATTCTCGTCGGTCTCTTCGGCCCGGCGCGGTCGTTCCGGCAGGCGGACGTTCACCCGCTTGAGCCACCGGTCGGTGCCGTCGTAGCGCGCGGTGAACGGCACTCGGCCGTGCACCGCGACGTCGTTGTCGACCAGCAGCAGCTCACCCGGGCAGAGCGCGGCGGTGACGCAGACCCGTTCCAGTTCCGCGGTGAGCCTGGCGTAGGCCGCGCGGAACGTCGCGTCGGCGTCGTCGAGCGGGGTGTAGGCAGGGTCGTAGCGCAGCGTGGTCTCGTCCGGACCCGCCGAACTCCACAGCGTCGGCAGCGGCGGCGCCGAATACCGTTCGTGCCCGGTGCCGTAGGAGACATCCGGCAGGATCGGCAGCACCGGCGTGCTGAGCACGCGCCGCTGCTCGGCGTTCAGCTCGACCCGGCGCACCGAGGACACCGTGGTGCCGACCAGGTCCGGATTGCGCAGGCAGCCGAGCATCAGCAGGTTGGCCCGCGCGGGATGGAAGGCATCCTCGGAGTGCGGGCTGAGCAGGGTCTTGCTGCTCGCGCCCGACTGCTCGTGCTCGTGGCCGGGGGAGGGCAGGATGTTGTTGACCAGTCGACCGCCCTGCTGACCTTGCCAGCCGAACGGCTCGCCCGCCGCGCGGGCCAGCAACAGCATGACGAGATCGAGTTCGAACGAACGCGCGCGGCGCGCGGGCGAGCCGCTCCACTGCGCGGCCTCGCGCCAGCTGGGCGGGGTGGGGCCGAGTTCGTCGTCGGTCAGCGGCAGCTTGCTCACGATGGTCGCGCCCGCCGCGGTCGCGGGTGGGCGCATGACCTGTCGGACCTCGGCGGGCAACGCGCCGACTCGTGCGTCGATCTGCGCGATGAGCACCGGATCGGTCAGCGTTCGCGCCGTCTCGGCAGGGTTGGGGAGTGTCGCGTCGAGTGTGGTAGATATCTCTCGCGCAAGCTCACGCACCGCGCGTCCGGCGGCGGCGGGGAACTCGCGGCGTTCGATATCCTGCGGGTGAAGCGTTTTACGTTCGGAGAGAACGCCTTTCACCGAGGGAATCCCTTCTTCGCATCGTTGAAAAGAGCAGAATTGACGTCGCCCTGCGAAGCTAGCCGCTCGCACTCCGTTAAGCAAGGCTTACCTAAGCGAGTTGTCGAAAGATAGCAGAAGTCTATGGCCGCCGGGGTGAACTTCGGTTGCTGGTTCGGAACTGGGGATCGATCGGCCGATTCACTGCCACTGCGGCCGGGTATCGATGAGGGGTGGCAAGGTTTAGGCTAGCCTGTCCTCGCCCGTGTCCGCATTTTGTGCTAGGGCGCGGGGATCACGAGGAAGAAGGCAGCGCAATGGGATTGAACCGTAGGCAGCTGATCAGGTCCGGGCTCGGCGTAGGCGCGGTACTCTTCGTCGCCGCGTGCTCCGACGATCGCGACGGCACCGGATCGGCGCAGCGTGGCGGCACCCTGCGGGTCGGCGCCCTCGGTACCGCGGCGCGGATCGAACGCGACCCGCACGCCAACCTCAGCAACGACAGCGATTTCCTCATCACCTCCCTGGTGTACGACGCGCTGACCGTTCCCGGCGGCGATCCGAATGTGTTGCCGCGGTTGGCCACCGCGTGGGAGCCGGACGCGCAGCGCCGTCGCTGGACGTTCACCCTGGCCGACGGCGCCACCTTCCACGACGGCACACCGGTCACCGCCGAGGACGTGGTGTGGTCGCTGCAACGGCTGCGCACAGTCGGCGGCGCCTCGAAAATGCCTGCCGACGTGGCCGATATCGTGTCCGACGGCCCGAATCGGGTGGTGCTGGCCGTACCCGAGCCGAACACTCAGTTGCCGCTGCTGGTCCGGTTGATGACCTTCACGGTCAAAAAGGACACCACCGACTTCACCAAAGGCATTGGTACCGGGCCGTTCCGGCTCGAGTCCTACGACAACGGCAATGCCAGGCTGGTGCGCAACGAGCGCTGGCACGGCCCCGCGCCGCTGCTCGACGCTATCGAGGTCAGCATGTTCGAGAGCGTGACGGCGCTGGGCAACGCGGTGCTCGGCGGCCAGATCGACCTCGCGTCCAATGTCGGTGCCATCGCGGGCCGGACCGCCGAGGGGCGCGGCGACCTGAAGGTGGTGCGGCGCGCGAACGACACCATGCTCGGTGTGGCGATGCGCTGCTCGGACGGTCCCTTCGCCGATCCTCGGGTGCGCACCGCACTGCGGCTCGGGGTGGACCGCGACGCTCTGGTGTCGCAGGTGCACTCGGGGTACGGCACGGTGGCCAACGACATTCTCGGCACCGCCGACCCGGTCTACGACAGGTCCATCGCGCAGCGCGGGCGCGACCTCGAACGGGCGAAGACCCTGCTGCGGGAGGCCGCGTTCGACACCGGGCGCACCTATCCGCTGGTGACCAAGGCGGAGGCGCCCGGCGAGGTCGAGTCGGCGAAGGTCATCGCGACCCAGCTGGCCGAGATCGGCGTGCGCCTCGACGTGGTCACGCAGGAGTCCAACGCCTTCTACGACCAGACCTGGCTGAAGGCGCCGCTGTACACCGTTTCCTGGGGCACCAACGACTCGGCGTTGTTCTTCGCCAAGCAGTTGATGTCCAGCGGTTCCAATCGCAACGAGACCGACTTCAAGGACGCCGCGTTCGACGCCGCCACCGCGAAAGCCCTTTCCGCGCCGAGTGACTCGGAATACACCCAGGCCTGCCGGGAACTCCAGCAGATCGAGCACGATCGTGGCGGCTACCTGGTCTGGGGTATGGCCGACGGCATCGATATCGCCGCCGCCCGGGTCAACGGTCTGCCGACGCTCGGCGGCTTCGCCCGGGTGCAGCTGGAACGGGCCTGGTTGGCCGGGTGATGGCGTTCGCCAGCCTGTTCGCCCGCCTGTTCGCGCGCCGGGTCGTGCTGCTGATCGCGCTGCTCGCAACGGTTTTCGTGGTCGTCGACCTACTGCCGGGCAACACGGCGCGCGCGGTGCTCGGGCGGGAAGCGACACCGGAGCGGATCGCGGCGAAGGAACACGAGCTCGGCCTGGATCGGCCGCTGCCGCAACGCTTCTGGGACTGGATCGCGGGCGTGGCGACCGGCGACTTCGGGCACACCGCGCGCGGGCGCTCGATCAACGAGTTACTCGCCGACAAGTTCCCGCCGACGCTGCTGCTCGGCGGACTCGCGCTGGCGGTGACGGTGGTGGTGTCGCTGCTGCTCGGCGCGTGGTGGGCGGTGCGGCAGGAGGCGGCGCGCAATCCGTTGCGGTCGAGGGCGGCCGGGTCGAAGCACGGGCCGGGCGTGTCGCGGCGCGGTGCAGCGCTGTTGCGCCGCGCCGGTGCGCGGTCACTGCAACCGGCGACAACCATCGCCGCCGCGATACCGGAATTCGTCCTGGCGACACTGTTGATCCTGCTCTTCGCGCTGGCCCTCGGCTGGCTGCCCGCGGTGACCGTCACCGGGCGCTCCGGGTTTCCGGTGCGGGCCGACATGCTGGTGCTGCCGGTGCTCGCGCTGGCCATTCCCCAGATCGGCTGGAACACCAGGGTGGTGCGGGCCGCGCTGGTCGACGCGGCGCGCGCACCGCACGTGGAAAGTGCTGTGCTGGACGGGATCGGCACCAGAGCGGTGCTGCTGCGGCATGTACTGCCGTTCGCCCTGCCGACGATCGTGGCGAGCTTCGCGACCACCGTCGGCATGGTGCTCGGCGGTGCGCTCGTGGTCGAGACCATTTTCAACTATCCGGGCCTCGGCGCCGTGCTGGCCGGCTCGGTCGCCGACCGCGATGTGTCGGTGGTGGCCGCGGTGGTCGCGTTGTCCGGGGTGGTCATCATGTGCGTGCTCGCGGTCGCCGACGCGATCCGCGCCTGGTCGTTGCGGGGGAGTCGATGAAAAGGACGATCGCGGCGAACATTTCCGGCGACCGAGCCGCCGAACCGGTCGCCACGCGCCCGCGCCGGGTGAACCTGCCGCGGTTGCTCGCCGTGCTGCCCGCGGTGCTGGTGTCGGTGCTCGCGGTGCTGGGACCGAGCTTCGCGCCGCACGCCGCGCAGGCTCCCGTGGGCATCCCGTTCGGCGATCCGAGCGCCGACGCCTGGCTCGGCACCGATCGGATCGGCCGCGATGTGCTGAGCCAATTGCTGTACGGCGGTTGGGGTCTGCTGCTGCTCGCCACCGTGATCGCGGTCGCCGTGACCGGATTGTCGTGCGTGCTCGGCACGGTGGCCGCCCTGCGCCCCCGGATCGGCACGCTGATCGAACGCGCCACCGATTTCGTCATGCTGCTGCCCGCTGTGCTCGGCATCCTGCTCGTATTGACCTCGTGGCCGGACGCGGGCGCCTACGGGCTGCTCGTCGTCGCGCTGCTGTTCGGCACCCCCTACTGCGCACGGGTTTTCGCCGCCGCGGCCGCCGGTGTCGCCGCGTCCGGCTATGTCGAGGCCGCGCGGGCCAGCGGGGAGACGCTGTGGCACTTGGTGTTCCGTGAGGTCGTGCCGAACCTGCGCGAGGTGCTCGCCGCGCAGCTCGGGCTGCGCTTCGTCGAGGCCGTCTACCTCGTCAGCACCGCCTCGTTCCTGCAGCTGCCCACCACCCTCGGCGCGAGCAACTGGTCGGTGATGGTGCGCGAGAACGCCGGCGGCATGCTGCTGAATCCCTGGTCCGTGCTCGCGCCGAGCCTCGCGATCGCGATCGTCGCGGTGAGCGTCAACCTGGCCGTGTCGGCCTTCGGTAAGGGGCAGGACGCATGAACGTCGAAGCGCGGCACGGTAACGCGGTGGTGGTGTCGGCGGAACCGACCGCGGTGCGGCGTCCGCCGGTGGTGGTCGACGCCCTTGCGGTGCGGGGTTCGAACGGGCAGGAGTTGTTCGGGCCGCTTGATTTTCGTATCGCTGCGGGCACCGTCACGGCGCTGACCGGGCCGTCCGGTGCCGGAAAGACCACCTTGATGCGGGCGCTGCTCGGCGATCTGCCGCGCGGCGCCACCCGGTCGGGCTCGGTGGTCGTCGCCGATCATGACGTGTTCGCGTTGGACAACGCCGCGCTGCAACGGTTCCGGCGGACGCACGTGGCCTACGTCGGCCAGGATCCGGGCTCCGCGCTCAATCCGCTGATGCGCGTGCACGCCCTGCTGCGCGAGGTGGCCGCGCACGCCACCAGGGACACCCTTGTCCAAACGCTGGAACTGGTCGGCCTGTCGGCGGCCCACCTGCGCCGCAGGCCCGCCGAGCTCTCCGGCGGCCAACAGCGCCGAATCGCACTGGCCCGCGCCCTGATCCGCCGCACCGGCGTGCTCGTCCTCGACGAACCGCTCGCCGGCCTGCACGGAGCCCTGCGCACCGACATCGCCCGCCTACTGACCGAGGTCGCCACCACCCATCGCACCGCCATCCTCCTCTCCGGCCACGACACCGCCACCATTCACGCGATAGCCGACCAATCGATCGAACTCGGCACCTTCACCGTCGCACCCCTGCTCCCTGCCCGAACAACCGTCGGCCAGGCCGCGGACGACCTTGCCGATGGCGATCTCGCGAATGCGTCGGCGGTCACCGACCTCGAGGACGCCTTTGCCCGGCGCGCTTTGGGCGGTGGCGACGCCGCGGCCGCGGACACCGAGGCCGAACCGCCGGGACGTAGTGCCGAGCAGCGCGCCGGCGGCGCTGCGGAACAGATCGGGTACGCGGGGCCGAAGCAAGCGCCGGTCGACGTGATCAGCGATGGCCCCGAACATGTTGTCGCCGAGGATCATTCGCCGGGTGCGGGTGCTCTGGTCGAGGTCCGCGCGGGCGCTCTGCCGGAACACGAGCAGCCGGAGGGCACACCGTTGTTGCTGCGTGGCAACGGGATCGCGGCCTCGATAGCGGGGCGGGAGGTGCTGGCGGGGATCGAGGTGGAGTTGGCGGCCGGGTCGGCGCTCGCCGTGGTGGGGGCCTCGGGCGCCGGGAAGACCACGCTGGCGCGGGTGATCGCGGGGCTGCACCGTAGCGCGACGGGGACGCTCGAGCTGCGCGGTGCGGCGCTGCCGCTCGCGCAGGGCGCGCGCAAATCACTTGGTAGCAAGGGTATTCAGCTCGTGACCCAGAATCCGCGCTCGGCGCTGAATCCGCGGCGCACGGTCGCGCAGACCCTGGGCAGGCCGCTGCGCCGCATCGGCGGTGTGCCGAGACGTCAGGTGGCACAGCATGTCACGGTATTGCTGGCCGCGGTGGAATTGGCGCCGGAACTGGCGAGTCGCTACCCCCATCAGCTCTCCGGTGGCCAGCGCCAACGTGTCGCGGTCGCCCGCGCCCTTGCGGCCGAGCCCGCGGTGCTGATCTGTGACGAGGTCACCTCGGCGCTGGATCACGCGACCGCGGCCTCGCTCATGGCGCTGCTGGATCGCCTCCGTGCCGAGCGCGCCATGGGGCTCCTGGTCATCAGCCACGACATGGCCTTGGTCGCCGCGCACTGCCCGCGCCTGGTGGTGCTCGACCACGGGCGAATCGTCGAGTCCGGCGCGACGGACATCGTCCTGGCCGCGCCGGACCATCCCGCGACACGAGACCTGCTGCGCTGAGCGGCTTGCGTGCGCAACGCACGGAGGTATCCGTGCCGAAGCGTGACGACCAGGCAATTCCTCGACTTGCGCGGCCGGATCTGGATGATGGATGGGGTGCTCCTGAAGAAAACCGGCGCTGTGGTCGCCGCCATGGTGACCCTCGTGCTCGCCGGTTGTGGGATCGATCGTGATCTCCCCCCGATCCCCGAGGGCATCCCGCCCGGCCCCGGCACCCCGCTACCCGTGATCGATCTCGACGGTCCCGGCCGCACCGCACTGCAATTGCGCGGGTGGGCCGAGGACCAGGCCGACCGGATGTCGATTCCGCCGGTCGCGCTGGAGGCCTACGGTTACGCGGCGGCGGTGCTCGCGCGGTCGAAGCCGGAGTGCGGCATCGCCTGGACCACACTGGCAGGCATCGCGAGCGTGGAGAGCAAGCACGGCACCTATCGCGGTTCGCACATCGACGCCGATGGCGTGGTGCGGCCGCCGATCATCGGCATCCCGCTGGACGGCAAACCCGGTGTCGCCCTGGTCAAGGACACCGACGGCGGCAAGATGGACGGTGATCCGGAGTTCGATCGCGCGATCGGCCCGCTGCAGTTCATCCCGGAGACCTGGCAGCGCTGGGGTGTCGACGCCAACGGCGACGGGGTGGCCGACCCGCAGAACATCGACGACGCGGCGCTCACCGCTGCCCGCTATCTCTGCGTCAGCGGCGGCGATCTCACCTCCGAGCACGGCTGGCAGCAGGCGCTGCTCACCTACAACCAGTCCACCAGCTATCTGCACACCGTGCGCGACCGGGCCGCGGCCTACAGCGTCGGCCGACGGGTGTGACCTCGCCCATCGGAGTGCCGGTTACCCGCCCCGCGCGCTGGGCGCTAGGCTCGCAGCGCACGGCAATTCCCGTGAGACCTACCGTGCCTGCAGCCGAAGGAGTGTCGTTTTCGTGGCCATCATCGAACAGGTCGGAGCTCGTGAGATCCTCGATTCTCGCGGAAACCCCACTGTCGAGGTCGAGATCGCCCTCGACGACGGCACCTTGACCAGGGCGGCGGTCCCCTCCGGCGCGTCCACCGGCGAGCACGAGGCCGTAGAGCTGCGTGACGGCGGCGATCGCTACGGCGGCAAGGGCGTGCGCAAGGCCGTCGAGGGTGTGCTCGACGAGATCGCGCCCGCGGTGATCGGCTTGGACGCGGTCGAGCAGCGCACCGTGGATCAGGTCCTGCTGGACCTGGACGGCACCCCGGACAAGTCCCGCCTCGGCGCGAACGCGCTGCTCGGGGTCTCGCTCGCGGTGGCCCGTGCCGCCGCCGAGTCCTCGGGGCTGGAGCTGTTCCGCTACCTCGGTGGCCCGAACGCGCATGTGCTCCCGGTGCCGATGATGAACATCCTCAACGGTGGCGCGCACGCCGACACCAGTGTCGATGTGCAGGAATTCATGGTCGCCCCGATCGGCGCGCCCACCTTCAAGGAGGCGCTGCGCTGGGGTGCCGAGGTGTACCACGCGCTCAAGGCCGAGCTGAAGGCGAAGGGCCTGTCCACCGGTCTCGGCGACGAGGGCGGTTTCGCCCCCGACGTGGCGGGCACCAGGGAGGCGCTCGACCTGATCAGCTCCGCGATCGGCAAGACCGGCCTCAAGCTCGGCACCGACGTGGCGCTGGCGCTCGACGTCGCCGCCACCGAGTTCTACACCGCGGGTAGCGGTTACAAGTTCGAGGGCGGCGTGCGCACCGCCGCCGAGATGACCGCCTTCTACGCGGAACTGCTCGGCGCCTACCCGCTGGTCTCCATCGAAGACCCGCTCTCGGAAGACGATTGGGACGGCTGGGTCGCGCTCACCGACGAGATCGGCGACAAGATCCAGATCGTCGGCGACGACCTGTTCGTCACCAACCCCGAGCGCCTCGAGGAGGGCATCGCCCGCGGCGCCGCGAACGCGCTGCTGGTCAAGGTGAACCAGATCGGCACGCTCACCGAGACGTTGGACGCGGTGGAGCTCGCGCACCGCAACAACTACAAGACCATGATGAGCCACCGTTCCGGCGAGACCGAGGACACCACGATCGCCGATCTCGCCGTCGCGGTCGGCAGCGGTCAGATCAAGACCGGTGCGCCCGCGCGCAGCGAGCGGGTCGCCAAGTACAACCAGCTGTTGCGTATCGAGGATGCGCTGGGCGATTCGGCCCGCTACGCCGGGGACGCCGCGTTCCCGCGTTTCGCCTTCGAGGGTTAGTCACACAGGGGTTCGCTATGACGGAGCGACGTGCGCGTGGAACCAGTCCAGCCGGGCGTGGGGACCGCCGCACGTCGCGTGCCGCCCGCTCGCGGCCCAAGGCCGGGTCCGACACCGAGACGGCGGCCCGGCCCGCCGCGGCCAAGCGGGCTGCCCGCAGGCGGTCCGAGGACAAGAAGGCCACGCCGAAAAAGGTGGCCGCCCGCGGCGCCGAGCACGGCTCGGACAAACACGAGCGCACCATACTCGGCCTGTCCACCGGCAAGGCGGTGGTGCTGGCCATCGTGGTGTGCGCGCTGGCGCTGACCCTGGCCGTGCCGATGCGCACGTACTTCACCCAGCGGGCCGAGGCCGCCCAATTGGCGCAGCAGCGCAGGGAATTGGAGGCCGACCTGGCGCGGCTGCGCGATCGCCGGGCCCAGCAGCAGGATCCGGCCTATATCCGGTCCGAGGCCCGCGACCGGCTGCGCCTGGTGATGCCCGGCGAGACCCCCTACATCGTGCAGGTGCCCGGCATGGAGGCCGCCGCACCGCCGACCGCGGTGACCAAGTCCAGGGAACCCGATCCCTGGTACACCGAACTGTGGCACAGCATTTCCGAACCACAACCCACTCCCGACGCGACCACCACGCCCGTGCCGGAACCACCCGCCGCGCCCCCGCCAGGACCGGAAGGACCCAGGTGACACCGAACGACCAGGATCTCGCGATCATCGCCAAGCAGTTGGGCCGCGAACCGCGCGGCGTGCTCGCGGTGGCCTATCGCACCCCGGACGGGATCCCGGCCGTCGTGAAAACCGCGCCGCGGCTGCCCGACGGCACGCCCTTTCCCACCCTGTACTACCTGACCGATCCGCGGCTCACCGCAGAGGCGAGCAGGCAGGAGTCGGCGGGCGTGATGCGCGAGATGACCGAACGCCTCGGCAGCGACCCGGCTTTGGCCGCCGCCTACCGCGCCGCGCACGAAAGCTATCTGGCCGAGCGCGACGAGATCGAGTCGCTCGGCACCGATTTCACCGGCGGCGGCATGCCGGAGCGAGTGAAATGCCTGCACGTGCTGATCGCGCACGCGCTGGCCAAGGGGCCGGGCGTGAACCCGTTCGGCGACGAGGCGGTGGCGCTGGCCGCCGACAATGGATTGCGCGGCACCGCGATTCCGGCCGACTGGCCGAAGTACGAGCGTGCCGGCAGCCAGGAAGACGGGGCGCGAGCATGAGCGATCGGGTAGCCGCTGTCGATTGCGGCACCAACTCCATCCGGCTGTTGATCGCCGATGTGCTCGGCGACGGACGGCTGGCCGACGTGCATCGCGAGATGCGCATCGTGCGGCTCGGGCAGGGCGTCGACGCGACCGGTTCGCTCGCGCCGGAGGCGATCGAACGCACCAGGGTCGCGCTGGCCGACTATGCGACGCTGATGCGCGAGGCGGGTGTCGGCCGGGTTCGCATGGTGGCCACCTCCGCGACCAGGGACGCGGCGAACCGGGAAGACTTCTTCGCGATGGCGCGGGCCGAACTCGGCACCGTGGTGCCGGGTGCGCAGGCCGAGGTGATCACCGGCGACGAGGAGGCGCGGTTGTCGTTCCGCGGCGCCATCGGTGAACTCGACAGCGCCGCAGGGCCTTTCGTGGTTGTCGATCTCGGCGGCGGTTCGACCGAGCTGGTGTTCGGCGACAGCACGGGCGTGCGGGCGGCGTTCTCGGCTGATATCGGCTGCGTGCGGATCACCGAACGCTGCCTGCCCGGCAACCCGCCCACCGCCGAACAGGTCGCCGCGGCAAGGGAATTCGCCACCGAACGGCTGACCGAGGCCTTCGCGCGGGTGCCGGTCGATGGCGCGCACACCTGGGTCGGGGTCGCGGGCACCATGACCACCATTGCCGCCGTCGCGCTCGATCTGCCCGAATACGACTCGGAGCGAGTGCATCTCACCCGCCTCGGTGCGAGCGACCTGCGCGCGGTGTGCGATCGGCTGATCGCCATGACGCACGACGAGCGCGCCGCCCTCGGCCCCATGCACCCGGGCCGGGTCGACGTGATCGGCGGCGGCGCCGTCATCGCCGAGGTGCTCGCCGACGAACTGTCCCGCCGCGCGGGCATTTCCGAGCTCGTGGTCAGCGAGCACGACATCCTCGACGGGATCGCCCTCTCGATCGCCTGACCGTTCCGATCGCGAATGCGCCTAGGTCTTTCGGTCGCTCTCGCGCGCCCGGCCGGCCACCAGATCGGCGAGGCGCGACAGTGACTCCTTGTTGCGCATGGCCAGTGCCAGTTCCTGCACCGTGGCGGGGATCAACGCGGCCGGGCCGCTGATCGCTCGTTCGGCCATGGTGATCCGGGTGCGCCGCGCACCGATCTCGGTGAGCTCCAACCGGATCCAGGCCGAGCCGGCCGGCCACAGCCTGGCCTCCAGCTCGATCATCCGCGGCGGATCGACCTCGCGAACCTTTGTGGTGTCGGACAGGTTCAGCGGCCACGGACCGACGCTGTGATGGATCCGGGTGCCGACCTTCGGCCAGCCCGGATCGACATCGCGAATATGCGAGGCGCCGACCACCCAGAGTGGGTACAGCCAACCGTCGGCCAGTACCGCGAACGTGTCCTCGGCAGAGGCGGACACCGTGATCTCGACAGGATCCATCGCAACGTCACTTTCGTCGTCGGGCGGGCCGGGCGCTGCTCGCCATCGTGCCCCGCTGGTTCCGGCATGCCCAGTGTCTGAGGCCGAAAACGGCGGCGGGCCGGGCCCGCGACTTCAGGGGATCTACTATCAGAATGTGCTGCGATTCTGATCATTGCAGGATTCGGCGATACAAATTCGGCATAACACGGCGACGACACCTCGATGTTCGACTGGGGAAGGTTAATTTCGTGTGTGGATGCCCACAATTCGCCGCAAACATGGGATGGTCGGAGGATGTCGGAAGCAACAACCGCCGAACAGGTGACCCCGGGACGAACAGTCTTCGGTCACCCGATCGGCTTGACGAACTTGTTCGGCGTGGAGCTCTGGGAGCGATTCTCCTACTACGGGATGGTCACCATCCTCGGCTATTACCTGTACTACTCCACGACAGAGGGCGGACTCGGACTCGAGAAAAGCACCGGAGTAGGCATCGTCGGCGCCTACGGCGGCCTCGTCTACCTGTCCACGGTGCTCGGTGGCTGGATCGCAGACCGGGTCCTCGGTATGGAGCGCACGGTCTTCTACGGCGGCGTCGTGGTGGTGGCGGGGCACCTCGCCCTGGCGGTGCTGCCGGGACTGACCGGCGTCGGGGTCGGCCTGGTACTGGTCGCGCTGGGTAGCGGCGCGCTGAAAGCCAACGCCTCGTCCCTGCTCGGCACCCTGTATCCGAAGGGCGACGCGCGGGCCGACGGTGGATTCACGCTGTTCTACCTCGGCATCAATCTCGGTGCGTTCATCGGCCCGCTGCTCACCGGCCTGCTGCAGACGCGGCTGGGCTTCCACTACGGATTCGGTGCCGCCGCGATCGGCATGACCCTTGGCCTGGCCCAGTACGTGGTCTTCCGGCGCAATCTCGGCACGCACGGGCGCGAGGTGCCGAACCCGTTGCCGCGCACCGCGATCGGTCCGGTGCTCGGCCTGGTCGCGGCGGCCGGGGCGCTCGTCGCCGTCGCGTGGGCGATCGGCCTGGTGACCCTGGACAACCTGCCGGACGCGACCACCATCGTGATCGCCGTTGCCTCGGTCATCTACTTCGTGGTCATGCTGACCAACGCCAAGGTGACGCCGATCGAACGCAGCCGGGTGCGCGCGTTCATCCCGCTGTTCATCGCCAACGCGGTGTTCTGGTCGCTGTTCCAGCAGATCTTCACGGTGCTCGCGGTGTACTCCGACGAACGGATGAACTGGAACATCTTCGGCTGGACCGCCCCGTCCAACTGGATCGGTTCGGTCGAGCCGGTCTGGGTCATCACCCTGTCGCCGCTGTTCGCCATCCTGTGGACCAAGCTCGGTTCGCGCGCCCCGAGCACGCCGCGCAAGTTCGCGTTCGGCGTGATCGGCATGGGCCTGGCGTTCCTGTTGTTCGTGCCGCTGGCCGGCTTCAGCGGCGCGACGGTGCCCGCGCTGCTCGTGCTCGTCGTGATGGGCGGTTTCGCCGTCTCGGAGCTGCTGCTCTCGCCGATCGGTCTTGCAGTCACCACCCAGCTTGCGCCGGAAGCTTTCCGGGCACAGATGATGGCGCTGTACTTTTTCTCGGTTGGCATCGGTACCTCGATGTCGGGTACTTTGGCTCGGTTCTATGACCAAGACCACGAAATCGCCTACTTCGGCATCATCGGCGCCGTAGCGGTGTGCGCCGGAGTGGTCGTGGCCGCGATCGCACCGAGGATCAGCAAGCACATGGCAGGCGTGCACTAACCCCGACCGGCCATAGAACCAGCTAGACCGTAAGACCAGAGTGAGGAGAACGTGTGGCGATCCGCGAGCCGGACGACGCAATCGGACAGCAGACCAGATGGGGCGGTCTGTTCCGGACGAAATCCGTCGAACAGTCGATCAGGGACACCGACGAGCCCGACTCCAAGCTCCGCAAGGACCTGACCGCATGGGACCTGACGGTCTTCGGCGTCGCGGTGGTGATCGGCGCGGGCATCTTCACGCTCACCGCGCGCACCGCGGGCAATGTCGCCGGGCCGTCGGTGTCGCTGGCGTTCGTCTTCGCGGCGATCGCCTGCGGGCTCACCGCGCTCTGCTACGCGGAGTTCGCCTCGACGGTTCCGGTGGCGGGCAGCGCGTACACGTTCTCCTACGCCACTTTTGGTGAGCTCGTCGCCTGGATCATCGGCTGGGACCTGATCCTGGAGTTCGCGCTCGCCACCTCCGTGGTGGCCAAGGGCTGGTCGCAGTACCTCGGCGAGGTGATGGGCACGACGCCGATCCTGCACATCGGCTCGGTGTCGTTCGACTGGGGCGCGGTGCTGCTGATCGCGGTGCTCGGCGTGCTGCTCGCCACCGGGACCAAGGTGTCCTCGCGGGTCTCGGCGGTGGCGGTGGCGATCAAGCTGAGCGTGATCGCGCTGGTGCTGATCGTCGGTATCACCTACTTCAAGTCGGAGAACCTGACGCCGTACGTGCCGCCGTCGCAGCCGGGTGCGGAGGGCGAGGGCCTGCGCCAGTCGCTGTTCTCCTACCTGACCGGCGCCGGGCACAGCACGTTCGGCTGGTACGGCCTGCTCGCCGCGGCCAGCCTGGTGTTCTTCGCGTTCATCGGCTTCGACGTGGTCGCCACGACCGCGGAAGAGACCAAGAACCCGCAGAAGGCGGTGCCGCGCGGCATCCTCGGCTCGCTGCTGATCGTCACCATCCTCTACGTCGCGGTCTCGCTTGTGCTCACCGGCATGGTGCCCTACACCGAGCTCGCCGGTGACAACGCCACGCTGGCAACGGCTTTCGCGATCCACGGCGATACCTGGGTGAAGAACATCATCTCGATCGGCGCGCTGGCCGGCCTCACCACCGTGGTGATGGTGATGTTCCTCGGCCAGACCCGAGTGCTGTTCGCGATGTCGCGCGACGGGCTGATGCCGCGCAAGCTGGCGCACACCGGCGGCAAGGGCACGCCGGTGCGGATCACCGCGATCGTCGGCGTTGTCTGCGCGGTGCTCGCCGGGTTCGTCGACTTCGGCACGCTGGAGGAAATGGTCAACATCGGCACGCTGTTCGCCTTCGTGCTGGTCTCCATCGGCGTGCTCGTGCTGCGTCGCACCCGGCCCGACCTGCCGCGTGGTTTCCGCGTTCCGCTGGTTCCGGTGATCCCGGTGCTCGCCGTGCTGGCCTGCTTCTGGCTGATGCTGAACCTGTCCGTGGAGACCTGGTTGCGGTTCGTCATCTGGATGGCATTGGGCTTCGTCATCTACTTCGCCTACAGCCGCAGGCACTCCCTGCTCGGCAAGGAACCGGTCGAGTAGTTCGTGTGGTGGCACGGACGCCTCGCGCCCGTGCCACCCGCACGACTCGAAACCAGTAGCGTGGCACGGGTGTCGCAGCGGGAGCTCGTAGTGCTCGGTACCGCCAGCCAGGTACCGACGAAGCAGCGCAACCACAACGGATATCTGCTGCGCTGGGACGACGAAGGCGTGCTGTTCGATCCGGGCGAGGGCACGCAGCGGCAGATGACCTACGCCGGCGTCTCGGCCACCGACATCACCAGGATCGCGATCACCCATTTCCACGGGGACCACAGCCTCGGGCTGGCCGGGGTGGTGCAGCGGATCAATCTCGACAAGGTGCCGCACCCGGTGGACGTGTGCTTCCCGGCCTCCGGCCTCGACTATTACGACCGCCTGGTCAACGCCACCTCCTACTTTCACCGGGCCGAACTGCGCCCGCGTCCGATCGAGCGCGCCGGCGCCGTGGACTTTCCCGACGCGCCGTTCACCGTCTCGGCCGTGCCGCTCGCCCACCCCGTCGACACCTTCGGCTACCGGCTCACCGAACCGGACGGCCGTCGCATCCTGCCCGATCGGCTGCTCCACTTCGGCCTGCGCGGTCCGGTCATCGCTCAGTTGCAGCAGCGGGGCAGCATCGAATTGTCCGACCGCACCATCACTCTCGACGAGGTCAGCGAGCCGCGGCGCGGTCAGCGCTTCGCCTTCGTGATGGACACCGGGCTCTGCGACGGCGTCCACGAACTCGCGGCCGACACCGACCTGCTCGTCATCGAGGCCACCTTCCTCGACGCCGAGGCGCGGCTCGCCGCCGAATACGGTCACCTCACCGCGGGCCAAGCCGCGCGCGTCGCCGCCGCGGCAGGCACGCACACTCTCGTGCTCACCCACTTTTCCCAGCGCTACCGCGACCTGTCGGTCCATCTCGCTGAAGCCCGCGCCCACTTCACCGGCCCGATCCACATCGCCACCGATCTCACCCGCATCCCCTTACCCCCGCGGCGATAAGCCCACTGGACAGCGCCCCCGCCGCCGTCCCCACTCGCCGCTCGGCCGCCACCCCGCCCAAACCGGTTCGCGACCATGCGATTTCAGAGCAACCGGTCGGCACGACATTGGTCAACTGCCCGACTTCCCCACTCCCATATACGACACATTGCCCATCTTCAACCCTCAGAATTCCGGTACAACCGTACGACTCGGTAGTCTGTCCCGGACGGCCCCCATAGCCCAATTGGCAGAGGCAGCGGACTTAAAATCCGCCAAGTGTCGGTTCGAGTCCGACTGGGGGCACCACGAACCCGCAGGTGAAGAGCCTTCTTCTGCGTCGTCGGCCTGGTCAGCGCGGTTATCGGGTTCGCACTGAGTCCGCGACAGGCTGATTCTGGTGCCAGCGTCTGTGGTGGGCCCATAGGAGTATGAATGAGCTGTCGGTAGTCCTGCTCGTCGAGGTGCCGGACCGCTGCCGTGGTACAGGTCCGAACCGAGGCCGTGGTCGGGCCGACAGTGGGATATTCATCGTGGCCCAGGGGGCGCGGAAATCGGCGCACCCGCACAATGACTATGCGACCGTGCCCTTCGAATTCAGCTCAGCTCGGCAGTCCGTCGCGGAAGGCGGCCGTTCCTATTCGCCGGAGTTGCCGGACGCGACCGTGTGCTGGTTCATGGCAACGGGTCGGGTCGCCGTGGGGTACGCGGCGATACCTTAGCGCCGGAGTTTCGCGTTGCTGAAGAGTGGGGGTTCGCACAACTGCGGCCTGGCCAAATCCCCGGCAAGAGAACAGGAATCGGCGGCCGAGTTGGCGCTGATCGTCTGGGCGTGCCGAATCCGGCCGCGTGCGGTGGGCGGATTCGTCGCTGCCTCAGCGAGGAAAAGTAACCCATCAGTTGTGTCGTGACACCGATTCTTGTTGCTCGATTTCGCGAAACGCGCAAGCCTCCGATGAACGCGCCGATCCGGCCGGGAGCGGGTAAAAGTGTTCCGTCGCTTTGTATTACATGGAATCCGCGGAGCGTACTGTGGCGAACGGGTTAGTCGGGCGCGATCGACCGCGGACTCGGTTCGCGGGCGCGAGCCGGTGACACGGCGAACGTTTACATACCGGGGCGGGTGATATGCGACACTGGCGCTGTGCAGCCTAAGCGTAGGATTCACTTCGTGGGCAGCTTGCCCACTCAGTTGGACAGTCCAGAGAAGGCGATGGCGTTCGCTGTCGATACCGCAGGCGAATTCCTGGACGGCATGGTCCCGGGCGGTGAAGCGGATCCATATCGCGCCCAATGGTATGTCAGACCCATCATCGATCGGCTCGGCAAGTTCCCGGCGCTGGCACCCGTGCGTCGCGGTGATTGGTCGACGCTGCGGTCCAGGGACACGTTCCGGCTGCGGGAGGGCCGGGCGCTTGCCGAGGCTGATCTCGACGCCGCGCTCGGATACGCGCAGGAGGCGGTGCGTGCCGGGGAAGCGTTGGCCGACATGCGTCGAACCGATCCCGGACTTCGGTTGCAAGTAGGCATTCCGACGCCCTTTGTCATCGGCTTCATCGCCTTCGAGGCGCGGATGCTCACGCCGCGCCGCCGCTCCGGCAGCCGTGGGGACCGAGCCTTCCCCTATTATCGCCCGATCTTCGACGCCACTGTCCGGGAGATCGTCCGCATCGATGCGGCGTTGCGGGACAACGTCGTATTCCAATTGGAACTGGCGGCGGAGACGCTCCTCTGTGCGGGGGCGCCCCCCTTTCTGCGGCGCCGCTTGGCCAACGCGGTGGGACGGGCGATCGGACGTCTCGTCGCACGGGCACCGCATGATTCCCATTTCGGTGTGCACCTGTGCTTCGGGAGCCTCGAGGGCAAGCCGGTCGTGGCGCCGAGGTCCGCGGCCGCGGTCGTCGCGCTGGCCAACGCGATAGCGCGATACTGGCCCGCGGGCAGGCATCTCGATTTCATCCACATGCCCATCGGCGACGGCAAGCAGGCGCCGGTTCGGTCGCGGTACTACGCACCCATGGCGCGCCTCGAATTGCCTGCCACCACGCGTGTTATCGCCGGGCTCGCACATCCGACGCAGCCGCTCGCGCAAGCGCGACAGAGTCTGGCGGCGGCGGAGGCGGCCTACGGCGGTACGTTGGACGTCGCGGCCCCCTGCGGTCTAGGCCGCTATACAACCATCGAAGCCGCGCGGTCCGCGGTAGCGCACGCGGTCGCCCTGGCCGAAACGGACTCGTGAGCGGCGCAACCGAGGCGAACGCGCGAAACTGCGGTCGGCACCGTACCCGGCAGCGGCACTCCCGCTCGATCATCGCGTGGTAAGCGTCGTCAACAGGGCTGTCGACAGTGGCACACGAACGCCGGTAGCGGCGAACTCTTCGTCGCGCCGGGCGCACGGCGAGCCTGGCCGGCGCCAGAACTGGGGAGTAGATGCTGGTCGCTTCGGCGTAGAGTATTGGATTGTGTTGTGTCGGAGCATGGTTCGTGATGGCTTGGATCGGGCGGCCGGATCGGCCAGGCAGGGCCTGCGCCTCGTGCGAGTAATGCGTATTTCCACCACATCCGGACGACAGATCTCTAGAGGAGCACCCGTCTGAGGTGCCGATCGGCTACGGTTATGCCTGTGGTCGATGGAACTGAAGGGCCTACGTTGGAGAGCAGCCGAACCCCACACCCGTTCGACGTCGGGCAGCCGAATTCTGCCCGGGTATACGACTACCTGTTGGGCGGGAAGGACAATCAAGACACCGACCGCGATGTAGCCAACCAAATGCTCTCTCGCGCACCCGAACTCAAGACCTTGGCCTGGTTCACCCGGAGCTTCATGCTCAAAGCGGTCGAGATGGCCGCGCGGGCCGGTATCCGTCAGTTCGTCGATCTGGGCTCCGGTATCCCGAATTCGCCCAACGTGCACGAGGTGGCGCGGGAGATCGAGCCGTCGGCACGGGTGGTGTACGTCGACTACGACCCGGTCGTGCAGGTCCATTGCGACGCGCTGCTGGCGGGCCCGCAGGGCGTCTCGGCTCTGCTGGGCGATGTTCGCCATCCCCACGACATCCTCGATAAGCTGAAGAGCGAGAGTCTGATCGACTTCGACGAGCCGGTGGCCATCACGCTCATCAGCGTCCTGCATTACGTCATGGACGACGAGCGTCCCGCCGATATCATGGCCACCTTCCGTGATCACATGGCGCCGGGCAGCTACGTGGCGCTCACCCACGGCTCGCTCGATTCCGCCCCGGAGATACTCGAGGTGCTCGCCGCCAACAAGGAGACTTCCGCGCAGGTCGCCTTCCGCTCCACCGCGCAGACCGAGGCATTCCTCGCCGGCTTCGAGTTGTTCGAACCCGGTGTGGTGCCGGTGCAGCAGTGGTTGCGTCCGGACTTGCCGGATACCCGAATGGTCATGCTCGGTGGAATCGGGCGCAAACCCTGAGTATCCGGGACGGATCGGAGTAATCTCTGACATGCCAATTGTTGTTGGACGCCCACACATTCGAGCGTGCATCAGATTGCTGTCCCAGTCGATCAGAGGATGAATTGATGAAGACCCTCAAAACTGTCGCTGGTATCGTGTCAACTATTGTTTCGGTTACCGTAGTCACGTCCGGCGTATCTATTGTCAATGCCCCTATCGCGGCCGCCGCTCCCGGAGATCTCATTACCTCGGATGTCCCCACCCTCCAGGAACTCGATGACCAACTCGCTTTTCTGATTGAATTGCCCGGCTCCGACGAGGCCAAGGCCGCCCATATGGAAGGCGGCATGCGTGCGGTTGTGGTCGCGCGCACCCTTTACAACATCGGCTGGTACCGCGCGCCGCGCGGGTCGAATGAGGTCTCCGGTCCGGAGACCCACGACGGCAACGTGCACACCGCCATGCTGCGCAGCAAGTCGGCGGGACAGCCGGATCTGGTTGCGCGCGTGGTCTGGAAGCGTCTCGACGGCGTCTGGAAGCTGTCCAACAGCTCCGTGTGCGAGGGCGTCAAGGCCGTGGGGCTGGCTATGGGCTGCGACTTCTGACCGGCCGCCGAGCACCGTGATCGATATCCGTGACCTCACCCTGAGCTATCCAGGCGTCACCGTCCTCGAAGTCCCCGAACTGACCGTGGCGGACGGGGCGCTGACCTACCTGATCGGTCTCAACGGCACCGGCAAGACCACGCTGCTGCGGTGTATCTGCGGCGTCATCTCGCCTACCGCCGGCACCGTCGAGGTCGACGGTGCTCTCGTCCGGGCTCACCAGGCCACACCGGAGACGCTCGGCATGCATCTCAACTACCGAGCCTTCGACCCCCGCCACACCGCGCGTCGGCACCTGCGCTGGATCGCCCGTGCCCGTGGACTTTCCACCGATCGGGTCGGCGAGGTCCTCGAACTCGTCGACCTCGTCCGGGTGGCCGATCGTCGGCTGGGGCACTATTCGCTCGGCATGCTCCAGCGCGTCGGCATCGCCGCCGCACTGCTCTCCGAGCCGCGCACCCTGTTGCTCGACGAGCCGCTCAATGGTCTGGACATCGCGGGCATCCGCTGGATACGCGGACTGCTGCGCCGCCTGGCCGATGCCGGGACCTGTGTCCTGGTCGCCACCCACCTGCTCGATGAGGTCGAACGCAACGCCGACCACATCGTCGTCATCGGGAGTCAGCGCATTCTGGCTGACCAGCCGTTCACCCACCTCATGAACACCCTGGGGCCGGGCGAGACCAGCCTGGAGGACGCCTATCTGCGCATCGCAGGCCTGACCACCGACGTCGCGTTCGGCGTTGCCTCATGAGAAAACCCGGTGCAGCCGCCCTGATTCGCCGCGGCGTCGCCGCCGAATGGACCCGCACCGCCGGACGCAGCTTCCTGTGGGCAGTCGCCGTCCCCCTCACCTTCGCGCTGCCGCTGATCGTCACGTTCGGCATCGCCGCCGTCGCGGAAAGGCTCGCGACCCTCCCCGGACAGAGCTATCTGGCCACGGTCTCCACCACCAACTCGGTGTACTGGGTGATCACCATGTCCGTGTCGGTCATGATGGTCACCACCGCCTACGCCCACGCCACCCAATGGCGCGGTCAGACAAGCGATCTCAACGCCTTTCTGTTTCCCCGGTCCTGGACGGTCGCGCTGGCCCGGTGGATCTACTACGGCGCCATCACGGCGATATCGACGGTGGTGCTGCTCGTCGTCGTCATGGTCACGCTGCCGCACCAGTTCCCCCAGATCTATGGGAATGTCGACATCACCGACTCCGCCGGTATCCGGTTCCTCTGGACCGTCCCGTGCTATGCGTTCGCCGCGTGCGGCGTCGGTGTCGCGGTCGGGTCGCTGATTCGCACCCCATCCGCCGCCGTCGCCGTGCTGCTGTTCTGGGTGTATGTAGTCGAGAACTCCATCAATCTGCTACCCCATGGATCCGCGCTGCAGGCCTACGCGCCGTTCCTCAACGCCGTCGCCGCGACCGGGCAGGAAGTCGCCTTCCTCCCGCGCTTCGGCCGCAACGGTTCGCTGCTGTACTTCGTCCTCGTGGCAGTCGCCGTTTTCGTCGCGACAGCCGTGCTGCCGATCCTCATCCGCCGGGTGTCCGGACTCCGCAGAACAACGCTCACCAAATCAGGCGCACCCTGACCGAGCAGGGGCCGTCAGAGTTTTTGTCGGGGGGATAACACCGAGACCGGTCGAACCTCGAGCGGAAGCCTCCCCATCGCGGGGATCGGGCCCATGACCCGCCGCAGCTTCTCGGTGGCGACCGGTTGGAACTCCCACTTCGACAGCAGACTGTGCACCGTCGTTTGCAACGCTATCCAGGCATAATTGTGACCGATGCACTTCTGATTGCCGATGCTGAACGGGGCGAAGCTCTTGCATTTCGCCGCGGAGCCGGTCGGCGACCACCGATCAGGGTCGAAGGTGTCCGGCTCGGTGAAGAGGTGCGGGTTGCGGTGAATAGCCGCGATGCTGTAGCCGATATTGGTCCCCTCGGGGAATGTGAAACCGCCGAGTTCGACCGCGGTGGTGCTTCGTCTCGTCTGCAACAGCGGCGAATGGATTCGGGTGACCTCGTTGAGGAATCGGTTCAGGAAATCGAGTTGATCGAGGCTCTGCGGGCCGAGTTCGCCTGCGGCGAAGATCTCTTGCCGCAGCGTCGAAGCCACCGCAGGACGCTGCGACACCTCGTACAGAACCCAGGTCAGCGTGGCCGTCGTGGCGTCGATTCCGCCGAAGAGAATGGTCACGGCCTGTTCCGCCAAGAACTTGTCGCTGTGGTGTTCGTTCTCGGGCGAATACAGCAGGGTATCGATTAGGTCGTCCCGGCGGTCACCGCTGGCCCGGCGCGCGACGATCAGTTCCTGACAGTAGCCGCGTAGTTGCGTTCCGGCCGACAGGAATTTGCGGTTCACCCGCAAGGGCAGACTCGCCAGTTTCTTGGGCAGTATGCTGCCTACTATGGCGCCCGCGCCTATGTCCGAGATCAGGCTCGAGATGAGTTGTAGCTCCGCGGCATCGGGTTTGTGCGAGAACATGGACTCGAGCAGATTGGTGATCACCAATTCCAGCAGTGCGGCACGGGCCTCGACAATCTGGCCCGGCTGCCACGAATTCGCCAGTGCGTCCGCATTACGCTTGATGATAGGCGCGTAGTTTTCCAGCTTCGGCCGGTGGAACGCCGGTTGCAGCATGCGGCGAAGATCCCTGTGCTGCTGACCGTCCGCGACGATCAGCGATTCTCCGAAGATGAGCCGGATCCGCTCGAAGAGGAGCCCTCGCTCATAGGCATCGGGGTTCTCCACCAGCATTCGGTGGAGCAATTCGAAATCGGTGATGACATAGACAGCGAGACTGCCGATATCGACACGTACGATTTTTCCGATGTCGGCCAGATCGACCATGAACTGAACTGGATCACGCGACATTTTCCAACTGTGGCCGAGTACCGGCAAACGCCCGGGCCCGCGCGGGACGTCATGAAGATCCACTGCGTGTTGCCTTTCTATCGGCACGTTCGAGGCCAGAGACTTCGGGTGGTCGGATCACCACCTCGACCGCGGCGATCCCGCCACGGTCGAGGGCATGTACCCGAGTTGTTCAAGACCTCGCCGGCGGGCACCGGAGCAACAGCGCTCGTACCGGCAAACCATGTACTCCTGCTTGTTCTATCACGGCGACGGTCTCCGTTACCACCACATCGCGACCGTCGCCATGCATCACCGCCTGTCGGTGGCGCGACACCGGTCGATACCCCTGGACGCCCCAGCTACGAGAAGCGATCTTTCCGAACGGGTCGGACATAGCCAACTCCTGGATCAGCGTGTCGGGCAACGATTTCCTCGCGCCTCTCGGCAAGCCGGTCGCGGCTCCGACTTCTCCGATCGTCCGCACCGGGCTCCTTGGCGTATGGCGATAAGCGAGCTGAATCGTTGAGGCCTGTTGTCCATCAACATCCTACTTTAGCCGTGACCTCGGCCCGCCCTGGCCATTTCCGAACCGTCAACGGCCCGAGCGTCGTTCACAGTTAAAGCCACCTATTTCTGTTCGTGCAGATCACGGTCGTGCCGCTGGCGTGAGCAAACCCCATGCAACTCGTCTGCGGTCTTGGGCTCTGTCTCGCGTCGGTATGTCGATCACGTGCCGCGGTCCTTCCCGTAATGGTCGAGATCGATTACGGCGCAGGTGGATTCAGGTATCCCGATCCGACTTGTCGAACTCCTCGACCATATCGACTCTCATGCAAAATGACTGCAGCAGAACAATTCTCGGTTCTGTTCAACACTTCCGAATGCTCGAAGGCGACTTGCGATGCGATGCGCTTCGGTGAGCTACCTCGGTCGAGCTGTCCGCGTGGCGCACCACAGCGCCCAGCATCCAGCCAGCCATCCGAGTCCGTACCTACTGGTCGCAACCGACGTGGTCCGGACGAATGGTCAGCGCACGAGCCTCAGCGAATGGGCAGCATCGCACTGGCCGAAGCCGGGCGAAGCGGCGACGGCAGCGCATTGGCCCGTGTGGGGCCGTGTCGAATCCTTCATCGCGCTGCCGCACCACCGGCAACTCGATAGCGCCGCCGGTTGCCCACAAGTTCGGCGAGCCCTGCGTTCCGCGGCGGCCGACGCAGGGATTGCTCACGCAGGGGTGGCTGTGCGGCCGTCTGGGCGTTCGGAATGGCCTCGATAGCAGCGGTGCCTGTCTTGAACGTCAAGCTGGAATACGGGATCGATAGCTGTACTATTGCCAAACTTATAGAGGGGATTGGAAATCGCAGAGTAAATATGCACCTTGCTTGGTAGCTGGAACTGGCTACTCGGTCTGGTTCCGGGCGGCGACGGAAGGAGCTGTATGTACAGACCGCGGGCGTGGCCGGTCTGGCAGCAGTTCATCTTGCCGACCTTGTACCTTGTTCTGAGTTTGCCATCGTGTTGGGTGGTCATCACCGGTGGTCCGCGGTGGTACGACTGGATACTGTGCATTGCCGGGCCGATCGGCGCCATCTGGCTACTGATATCGATCTTTTCCAGTGATGAAGACGGGCCGGCTGGGACTGACTAGAGCAGCACCGCACGGCTACGTCTCGGATGCGGTCGCGCTCCATCCCCCGTCCTGTTGCGTTACGGCGGGTCCTAAGGGGGTGAGTTCCTCGGGGCCCGTGCCCTGGCCTGGTTTGGAGTCTTCGACGAAATCTTTGGCGGAGTGCGGTATAGGGCCGTCGATGTCGGGCTCTTCGAGATCGGCGAGCCGGTCGGGCTCTTCCTCGTGGGCATTGCTGGTTTCGGCCACTGTGTAGTCCTTCGGGTCTGAAGCCGCGGGTGCGCGGCGGGTTGGTTCGGTGCCGATCGGGTGAATTGTTCAGGGGCTCTCGGGGTCTATCGTGATGTGTTCTTGGCTGATGTCGTCGAGCCAGTACGCCTTGTCGTGGTCGACCACGAGTAGTTCTTCGAACTTGGCGCCGAATCCGTCGGCGCGTACGTGGAATTCGATGGCCCAGATTCCTGTTCGGGGCCGTGGTGGCGTGGGCCGAGCACTTCGGGGAACGCCAGGCGGCGGACCTGGTTGCCGAGAAGCCGAGCCCGTGCCAGCTCAGGACGTAGCCGACCGCGCGCTGCGGCAGGAACCACGTAGCCGGTCGTTGAGTGCGCCGTGGTAAACGCGGTGTCCGAGAACATAGTGAATCTCGATGTCGGAGTCGGTGCGTCCGTCGCGGCGACGAAAACAGCGGCCGGGCGGTGCTCGCCGCCGACGTGTACCCGAATGTGTACACATAGCGGGTTGCTGATTCGCCGGGTGGTCTGTTTTTGCCGCTTGGTAGAAGGGGATGCAGCCGGTTATGCGCAGCTCGGCAAGTCATTCTCACTGATCGATGTGATCGGCGACTCCTTCGCCTATTGCGACCGGCATCACAGTGTGTAATAGTAATCCCATTAGTGAGACGGACTGGTCTCACACTCGTGTCTGTTGAAACGGTCGACGTCGCCCCTGGTTCGGTATGCCTGAGTGGGACTTGTCGGCCCGAAAGGGGAACTCGTGGCCGGGGTACATACTTGGCGGCGCGTGGCCGCATCCGTCGCGGTGGCGATCGCGGTAGCGGTGGGTTCGGTGCTGGCGGCCGCGCCCGGGACCGCGGAGGAGATCGCTCCCGGCACCACGGTGCAGAGTGTTTTCGAATCGATGGGGCCGCACGAGGTCGTCACGGGCGCCAGGGTCGGCCCCTGTCAGCAGTCGGTGGCGGGGCTGATCGCGCACATGGTCGTGCTGCTCGCCGGAAACAGGGACACGCTGCAATGCACGGCGGCCTTCCCGTATGGGCTGGATATGCCGGTCGGTGTGCACTCCTACTTCCCGGCCGATATCGCGACCATGGATACGGCACCACTGATCGTGCTCACCGGCGGAACCCTGTCCAACCCGGGCAATTACGACGCGATGGCGCGGTACTTCGCCAGCCACGGCTTCGTCGTGACGCTGCCCTACGACTTCTACAATTCGCTGCCCGAAATGCCGACTCTGGGGTTGGCGGCGGCAATCGCCCAGAATCGGGACGCGAATTCCCCGCTGTTCGGCAAGGTCGATCTGTCACGGACCGTCTTCGCTGGGCACTCCGGCGGCGGCCAGGCCTCGTTACAGGCCGCGACGGTGTTTCCGCCGATCGCGGGGCTGATCGATCCGAAGCTGCGGGTCGCCGGCGTCCTCGCGCTACAGCCGGGGCCGCTGAGCATCGGTGCGCTGGTGCACGTCCCCACCTTCTACCTGACCGGCTACAACGACTTCGTCGTGCCCGACTTCGCGTGGGTTCGCTGGTGGGAGTACAACACCCAGTTCACCGCGCCGGCCTGGATCGCGAATGCTCGCGGCGTGACGCACTTCGGTCCGGTCGACGGACCCGAGGGATTCCGGGCCTCCGGTGTGGCACTGGCCTGGCTGAAGTATCTGGCCTTCGGCGACGACACCGCCAAGCAGTTCTTCGTCGGCCCCGACTGGAAGTTGAAGGACGACAAGAGTTTCTTCAGCGTCGAACGCAACGCCCTCGCGGACGGACTCGCCCGATGACCGAAGCCCGCACAGCGGCACGGGGACTCACCGTGCCGCGCCGCGCGGCCTGGTGTGCCGCGGTCATACTCGCCGCGGCGTCACTCGGCACGCCGGCGGCCTACGCCGAGTCGCCCGGTGCGAGCACGTGCGCTGAACCGGCTCCGGGACAAACGATTCCGCGGGCGACCCCGGAAGACGTGCGGATGGATCCGGTCAAGCTGACCGATGCCATCGACTTCGGCACTCGCGCGGGTGGCGTCGCGGTGCAGGTCTACCGGCACGGTTGCCTGATCGGCGACCGTACCCCGACCGGCAATGTGCCGCTGCCGCTGGCCAGTGCCACCAAGGGCGTCACCGCGATGATCGTCGGCCGCGCGGTCACGCAGGGCTATTTCGGCGTGGACGACCCACTGTCGAGGTTCTTCCCCCAAGCCGACGCCGCGCACGCGGATCTCACCGTGCGACAGGTGCTGACGCAGACCACGGGCCTGCACTTCAGCTGGCCCGCGGATCTCGCTGGGCTGCAGACCGATTCGGTGTTGCAGACGCTCGCCGCACCGGCCGAGCACGCGCCGGACTCGACGTTTCAATACGCGCAGAATGTCATCGCGCTGCTGTCCGAGATCATCAAGCGCACGACGGGCAGTGACTTTCAGGACTACGCGCAACGAGAGCTGTTCCAGCCCTTGGGTATCGAGCGCGGTAATTGGATCTGGCTGCGCGACCGCAGCGGCAATACGGCGGTCAACGGCGGACTCGCCATGCGCCCCGACGATCTGGCGCGACTTGGCCGGCTCATGCTGCAGCAGGGACGGTGGGCAGCGCACCAGCTGATCGACGCTGACTACATTGCCCAGGCCACCACGGGCACCGCCGCCAATCCCGGCTACGGGTTCCTCACCTGGCTCAACTCCGGTGACACCTACAAGGGCACCGAGGTTCCCACCGCGATTGCCTACGATCGTCCGCAGTTTCCCGGCGCGCCGCGCGATATGTATTCTTTCGAGGGCGCGCTCGGCCAGTTCGTCACCGTCATCCCCAGCCGCGACATGGTCGTCATCCGCATGGGCATCCCGTTGCGCATCGACCTGAGCAACCCGGTCGGAATGCTCACCGGCAGCGGCAATCCCGACAACAAGGAGCTCTACCAGCGCATCGCCGCGGCGGTCGCGGATGTGCCCGCCGAACCTTATGTCGACCCCTACGGCCTCGGCCACCCGCCACTGCCGATCAAGAGCCTCGACGACCTCGCCAAGGTGGTCGACCCGGTCAACGCCGCAAGCATCCTGCTCGGCGTCGGACCCTACGCCTCCACCGCGTGCAACATCCTGTGGTGCAACGGCAAACCCGTTCCGCTCGATGTGTTCCGATTGATCATCGATGTCGGCGGGCAGGTCGCGGGAGCGGTACTGGCGCTCGGTAACACTCCCCGTTGACCGTCGGCGTCACGCCGAGGGCGCACCCGCGCGCCAGCGCGGCGGGTCGCCGGACAGGAGCGTCGTCATGATCGCGGTGGTGATGTCGACCAATTCCGTTCTCGGATAATCCGGTTCGTGCAGACACCAGCGGGCCATCAGGCCGTTCATCGCACCCACCAGAGCGGAGGTCGCGAACATCACCGCGTCTTCGGGGAGCGGGGCGACCCCGAGCATTTGGGTGCGTAATCCGTTGAGGAACACTGCCCACTGTTCGCGCACCTGCTCGCGGTGATGTTCTACCTGGCGGCTCGCACCCACGATCTCGACGTAGGTCACCCGCATGCGGCGCCGATCCGCCTCCGCCGCGGCGAAGAGCGCGTCGATCGCGGTGCGCATCATCGACGCCGGATCCGCGGTCGACGCGCCGGCCAGCGCCTGGAGGGCGGCCGTGCGAAAGAACTGCTGACAGTCGTCATACGCGGCGACCAGCAGTTCCTCTGTGCTGTCGAACAATTCGTAGAACTGCCTGCGGGACAACTTCGCCGCCGCGCACACATCGGTCAGCGCGGTGTTCGCGAAGCCTTTGTCCGCGTAGACGGTCAGCGCGGCATCGATGAAGCGCGCCCGCCGCTCCGCCCGCCGCGCGTCCACCCCTCGACCCGCGTAGCTACGGGGAGCGGGCGCACTCGCCGCGTCGGCCGCGGGCTCCTCCGCCGGAACGGGTTCGGCGAGATTCCCGGCATGCCCGGAGGCCAATTCCTCGAAGACGCCGACCGGAACCAGGACGGCCTCGGTCTTGCGATGCGACCCCAACCGCACCGGCGTGCGATCGCCGCCCCGAAATCGCGCAAGAATCTTCGTCAGCTGCGCACGCGCCTCACGGACCGACATCGTCTCCATAAGCACCCCGAAAACGTACACCAATGTGTACACATCCGACCGTGCCGAACCGCCGACCGCTGGTCCCTGTCTTGCGGGCAGACCCGATCCAGGCGCGAAAGGATCCCGGCCTGAAAGTCGATCTGGATACGGCCTAGCGGGTCTGCCTCTCGACGAGGCGGCGTAGGCGGTGCCGGAGGTGTTGTTGCTCCGCGAGATTGACGGTGGCGGCGATGGCGCGGCGGTAGGCGTGGGTCGCGTCGTCGATGCGGTCGGCTCGTTCCAGCAGGTGCGCCCGCACGGTGTGCAGGCGCGGGAGATCGGGGTGGGCGGCGGCGAGTGCGTCGAGTTCGGTGAGTGCGACGGCGGTGCCATCGACCATGGCTTGGGCGACAACGCGATTCAGTGCGATCGTGGGATTGCGATGCTCGGTCACGATCTCGAGCAATCGGTAGAGCGCGAGGATCTCGGCCCAGTCCGTCGCCTCGGTGTCGGTGGCCTCGGCGTGCAGGGCGGCGATGCAGGCCTGCAGCAGATAGGGGCCCGGCTGGGCGCCCGGCGCGGCCCGCGCGACCAGCTCCAGTCCTTCCGCGATGAGCTCTCGATCCCACAACGTGCGGTCCTGCTCGTCGAGCGGGGTGAGCTGTCCGTCCTGACCGACGCGGGCCGGATGCCTGGCCTCGGTGAGCAGCATCAGCGCGAGCAGGCCGGTGACCTCGGTGGACCCGGGCGTGCTCCGGCGCAGGAGCCGGGTCAGGTGGATCGCCTCGGCGGCGAGATCCGCGTCCCGGGTCGGCGCGCCGGTGGTGGTGTGGTGCGCCTCGGTGAACATCACGTAGAGCACCCCGAGCACGGCGGTGATCCGCTCGTCGGCGTGCCCGGGTGGTGGCAGCGGTTGACTGAGCTCGGCGACGCGCCGCTTGGCGCGCGTGATCCGTTGCGCGACAGTAGTTTCCGGTATCTGATAGACATTGGCGATCTGCGCGGTGCTCAGTCCGGCGACCGCGCGTAGCGTCAGCGCGATCTGCCCGGACCGCGGCAGGTCGGGATGGCAGCACAGCTGCAGCACCAGCAGCGAGTCGTCCTGCTGGACGGCCTCCGGCGTTACCGGCGGATGCAACAGCGCCGCGCGGGTCTCGCGCTCGCGGCGGCGGGCCTCGCTGCGCACCCGGTCGGTGTAGCGGCGACGGGCGGTCGCGGTGAGCCAGCCGAGCGGGTCGTCCGGGAACTGTGTCGGCCACTGCCGGTGCGCCTGCAGCAGCGCTTCCTGCACCGCGTCCTCGCACAGGTCGAATTGGGCGCTGCCGTACGTACGCAGCAGCCGGGCGAGGGCCTGGCGCGCGAGCTCGCGCCAAGAACCCTCGCCCGTCGGAGCCGCAGTGCTCACTGGTCTCCCATGTCGGCGAACATCACCGGCCGCAGCTCGAGCGCGAGACCGGGAATGCGCGCGTCGGGGATCTGCTTGGCCAGCTCTACCGCGCGGGCCTCGTCCTCGACATCGAGGAGGTAGAACCCGCCCATGAACTCCTTGCTCTCCACGAACGGACCGTCGGTCACCTCCGGCTGCCCGGCGACACTGCGCACGACCTTCGACCGGCTGGGGTCGGCGAGCGCCTGGGTCGCGATGAACTCTCCGCGCTCCTTGGTGGTCGCCATGAACGCGGCGTGACCTTCTTGGATCTGCCGTTGCTGCTCCTCGGTGAGCTGCTCGAGTACGGCCGGATCGACCTGCATCAGGATCAAGTACTTCACTGTTCCTCCTCGTCGGGGTGAACCATCCGGAGTGGGGGTTCATCAGAGGTCGTCACCGAACTGGCAGACACGACACTAGGCGGCCGGGAATTTCCGAGAAGTTTTTTCGCCGCCGCTGTCGTATCACGCGCATCGGTGACGACCACGGGTCAGTCCACAGAGCATCAGAGAAAGGTTCAGCCATGACGCAGCGTGTACGAGTCCACTGCTTCACCGTCACCCGGGACGGCATCGCGGCAGGGGAGCAGCAGAGCCTCGAGCATCCGTTCGGTCACGCGGACCCGGGTGCCCTGTTCGCCTGGGCCGGCGCCTGCGCCAGTTGGGTCAACCGCACCGACCCGGGCGGCGGTCGCGGCCTCGACGACTACATCGTGCGCGACTTCGCCCGCGGCATCGGCGCGGAGATCATGGGTCGCAACAAGTTCGGTCCGATCCGTGGTCCCTGGCCCAACGAGGACTGGCGCGGCTGGTGGGGCGACGAGCCGCCGTTCCATACGCCGGTGTTCGTGCTCACCCATCATGCTCGGCCGTCGTTCACGCGGGGCGAGACCACCTTTCACTTCCTCGACGCCACCCCGGAGGAGGCGCTGCGGCAGGCGAAGGCCGCCGCCGATGGCCGTGATGTCCGCATCGGCGGCGGGGTCACCACTGTCCGCGAGTTCCTCGCCGCCGATCTGATCGACGAGATGCACATCGCCGTCGCCCCATATGAACTCGGCACCGGCCTGCGCCTGTGGCAGACCCCGGACGAGCTGACCGACCGGTTCCACCTGGAACGGGTGCCCAGCCCGAGCGGGGTTGTGCACCATTTCTTTTGGCGGCGATAGCGGGTGGCGCTCAGTGGTTCACGCCTGCTGCCCCAAGAATTCGGGGGATCACACGAAGGGTGAGAGTGGCGCTCGTCACATTTTTCGGTTTTACGTGGATCGTCGGATATGAATATTTCGTTCGACCGATATCAACGCTTCGATTCGACTGGGGGACAAGGCGTTCCATGGGGATTCAGGGGCGGGAGAGAAACGAAATGTTCCATAAGAATGTCACGCGCGCGGGACGTCAGGTCCTGAGCACGGTGATCTTGCCGTTCGCGGTGGTGGCGACGCTCGCCAGCGCGGGCACCGCGTCGGCGACCGATTACACCACGCAGCAGCAGCGTTGGGCCGAGAGCCTGACGGCGACGGGTAACGAGCAGGGCGTCGAATTCAAGACGACCACCGCGCCCGACCTGAAGTCCATCTCCACCGAGCTGCACAACGGCAAGTTCACCCTGACCGCGGATGCCACCGCGGTGCAGGTGGAATCGGCGTCGGGCGCGAAGGTCACCGAGTTCCCGATGTCGATGAAGACGGCGGCGGGCAATACGATCGCGCTGGCGCCGCAGATTTCCCAGGACGGGAAGACCCTGGTCGTCACCCCGCAGGTGACCAAGGAGGTCGAGGGTGAGCTGAACACGGTCGCCGCGGGCGAGCTGAAGCCCATCGCGACCAATCCGGACGCGCAGAACCACGATCCGGTGGCCAACGGCCTCGCGGCCGGTGCCGCCGTCGGTCTCGGCGTCGCCGCGATCCTGTGCATCCCGGCCATCCTGGTCTTCGTCGTCGGCTACTTCGCCTGCCTCGTGGCGAGCGGCATCAGCTACGTGCTGTTCGCCGCGGTGATCGGCGCGATCCTGGGTGCGGTCGCCCCGGCGGTCATCCCGCAGGTCCTGCCCTGACGCTCGGCAATTCGCGGTGATCGCCGAGAGGGCGAGCCCGTAGTCAGCCCCACCCGGACGCCGGGTCGACTCCGCATTCCCGCGGTGTCGATCCGGCGTTCGGCGTTCAGCAGCTCCGACCTGGACCGGCCGAGGTCACCACGGCCGGCGCGGACGCTGCTCGCCCCTCTGGAAAACTGCCCGCATGAGCACTGCGTCTGGTGGCAATTCGGGTGAACTCCTGCTCGGCATCGACATCGGCACCACCGCCGTGAAGGTGGTCGCGTTCAGCGCGACGGGGGCGCAGGTGGCGGCGCATGTGACGCCGTACCCGATCAGTCGGCCGAAACCCGGATGGGCCGAGCAGGATCCGATGGACTGGTGGCACGGGTGTGTCGCCGGGATGCGCGCGGTGCTGGCCGCGGTGCCCGCGGGGGCGGTGCGGGCGATCGGGCTGACCAGTCAGGTCAATACCCATGTGTGCGTGGACGATCGGCTGGAGCCGCTGGCGCCCGCGATCATCTGGCAGGACCAGCGCTGCGTCGAGATCGCCAGGGAATTCGACAGCCGGTTCGACCCCGCGGAGAAGGTGCGGATCTGGGGGTCGCAGATCACGCTCGACGCCTCCTTCGTCGGGGCGCGCGCGGCCTGGTTCGCCCGCACCGACCCGGCGCTGTGGGCGAAGACGCGATGGGTGCTGGGGCCCAAGGACTTCGTGGCCGCCAAGCTGACGGGCAGGGTGGCGACGGATCTGCTGGCCGCGGTGCGGGTGGCCGGGCCGGACGGGTATCTGCCGGAGGCGGTGGCGCTGGTCGACGGCCTCGACGCGCGGCTGCCGGAGATCCTGGCACCGGAGGCGCTGGTCGGCCGGGTCGACGGCGCCGAGGTGGTGGTGGGCACGATGGATGCCTACAGCGCGGTATTCGGTACCGGCACCACCGAGGCGGGCCGCGGAATGATCTCGTGCGGAACATCTTTGGTGGTCGCGGGCGCCGCCGAACAGGCGCACCCGGCGGGCGGGATCGTCACCTTCCCGCCGCGCGGCGGGCTGTATGTGCATGCCGGACCGACCCAGGCGGGTGGGGACGCGGTGCGCTGGTGGAGCCAGGTGTCCGGCCTGAGTCTGGCGGAGGTCTTCGAGTCGGCCGCGGCGGGCGCACCCGGTGTGCTCTTCACGCCGTATCTGTCGGGTGAACGAGCACCGTTGTGGGACGCCGACGTTCGCGCGAGCTTCCTCGGATTGAGTTCGGCGACAACGACGGCGGACATGTCGCTCGCGGTACTGCAGGGGGTGGCCATGTCGGGGCGGCATGTTCTCGAATCGGTCGAGACGGCTTGCGGATTCGCGTTGGCGAGCGTGACGTTCTCCGGTGGCGGGGCACGTAGCACGCTGTGGGGACAGATCCACGCCGACGTGCTGGAACGCCCGGTCGAGGGATTGCGGGTGTTCGACAGTGCGGCATTGGGCGCGGCCCTGCTCGGCGCCGTCGGCGCGGGTCTCTACCCGGACGTGGCCACGGCGGCACGCGCGGCGGTCGTGGTGGACCGGTCGTTCGTCCCGGCCGCGCCGGTCGGGCGGCTGCGCGGTCTGTACGAGGGCTACCGCTCGGTGCACGCGGCCCTGCGCGAGCTACACGCCGACCTGGCGGACTGGCGCCGGGTCAGTTGAATTCGGTAGCGGCCCAGGCGGTCTCGATCATCGTGAAGACCTCGTCCACCGCGACGTCCGGATCGGGAGCCTCGCGCGCGAGGAAGTAGGCGTCGATCGCGAAACGCGCGAGGGCCCGGCAGGCTGTCGGCGTCGAGGACAGGCCCAGATCGCCGGCGATGGCGGTGGCCAGCGACTGCGCGTGCCGCAGCCGCATCGTCTGGTCGTAGTCCCGCAGGTCGGGCGAGGCGTCGATCATCTGCCACAGCGGTGCGACGTCGGCCCTCGTGCAATGCCGCACCTGGGCGCGGATCTCGCGACGCAGCGCGGGGATGAGCGGCTCGTCGGCGGCTCGGCCGGTGGCCGCCTGGATGAGCCGCTGCTCGAAGTCGTCGCCCCGCTCGAATACCAGGGCTTCCTTCGTGGGGAAGTGGGCGAAGAGCGTCGTGACGGCCACATCGGCGGCGTCGGCCACCTCCCGGATGCCCACCGCGTCGTATCCGCGCTCCAGAAACAGGCGCAACGCGGTATCGGCGATTTTCTGACGAGTCGCGGCCTTTTTCCGCTCACGACGTCCGGGCGGCGCGGTCATCCCCGAATGCTATCAAATACGAAAACTCATCAGATTCAGAATATGAACCGTTCGTGCCACGGCTCGCGCGCAATGCGCTCGGATTTCGAGTTGACAAGGGCTGCGCGGATTTTCGCGCGGAATGGCATGGGTCTGCGACGCTGGCGAGCATGAACGAGAGCAAGCGCCGGGCGGGGATCTCGCGACCGGAGGACGTGATCGATGTGTTCGTCGAGTTGGTCGCGGCCCGCGACGCGGACGGGCTGGCCGCGCTGTACGAACCGGACGCGGTGCTCGCCGTGCCCGGCGGTCCCGTCGTCAACGGGCTGCGGGCGATCCGCGAGGCGTACGCGCAATTCCTCTCTACCGCACCGGCTTTCGAGATCGGCAAGCGGCAGGATCCGCTCGTGGCGGGCGATATCGCATTGAGCGCGCACGAATGGCCCACCGGCGAGATCACCGTGGACGTGCTGCGTAAGCAGCCCGACGGCACCTGGCTGTGCGCGATCAGCCAGCCGCGGGTCAACTGAGCGTCGGCCGCATCGGGTCGCTGACCGCTGGCCGGTGGTGTGCGGCGAGGGTCACAGTGCCGCACCGAGCAGGGGGAATGCCAATCGGTTCGGGATGGGGAGTTTCGCGGCACGGCTCGTGGCTACCCCTCAGAGAACGCCGGTGCCGGCCGCCGCTGTGGCATGTCGACGGTCGGCCTGCGTTTCCGGAGTCCGCCGCCACTGGCTGACTCGCACGACAGCGGGAAGGAACCAGACATATGTTGATGCTCACCCCCACCGCCATCGAGGTTGTCCGCACCATCACCTCCGCCGACGGCACGCCGCAGGAGGCGGGCCTGCGCATCTCCACCACCGACGGCGCCGAGACCTTGCAACTCGAGGTCGCCGCGGCGCCGAGCGCGCAGGATCAGGTCCTCGACGCCGACGGCTCCCGAATCTTCCTCGACCAGCAGGCCGCGGCCTTCCTGGACGACAAGGTCCTCGACACGGGCACCGACGCCAACGGCGAGGGCGGCTTCGTCATCGCCATGCAGGGTGGCGCCGCGGGCGTCTGACCTGCCGTCGCCGGTCGGCGGCGACGGCAACGAGAGCGAATACGGAGATATCCGGTGCCACGGCCATAAGTTCGGCACGGCCGCGGTGGAACACGCGCGGCGATGCCGCTACCGTGGGGTGGCGCAAACGGAGTCCGATTGCTGGGAGTGGGTTTGTCGTCTTCGACGATCGAGAACATCGAGACGTCGTCCGGGCCGGAGCAGCGCACGATCGCACCGGTGGTGTGGTGGGCGCTCTTGCTCGCCGGGACCACCGCCGGTGGCTACTACCTGGTGGAGGTGCTCGAGCACCGGCAGGTGATGCTGCATCTGATGGATCTGAGCGTCTATCAGATCGCCGGTGACCGGGTGGGCCGCGGTGTTTCGGTCTACGACAGTCCATTGCTCGGCAATACCCGCGGTGTCTGGGAATTCGTCTATACGCCGTTCGCCGCGCTGCTGTTCGTTCCGCTGCGCTGGCTGCACGGCGACTTGTACACCCTCGCCGGTGGTTTCGGGAACTTCGCGATGCTGGTCGGCTCGTGCCTGGCGGCGTTGTCGTTGCTCGGCTACCGTCGCGACCCGCGCCTCGTCGTCGCGGCCTGCTCTATCGGCGGCCTGCTGCTGTGGTGCGAGCCGATTCGGCAATCCATGGCCTTCGGACAGATCAACATCGTGCTGCTGTTGCTCGTCATCGCCGATCTGGCACTGCCCGATTCGTCGCGGTGCAAGGGTGTGCTGACCGGCATCGCGGCAGGCATCAAGCTGACACCCGCCTTCTTCGTGCTGTACCTGCTGCTCACCCGGCGCTACCGGGCGGCCGCGGCGGCGGGCGGCGCGTTCGCCGCCACGGTTGCGCTGGGTTTCGTTGTGCTGCCGAAGGATTCGATGACTTTCTGGGGCGGCGCGTTCATCGATCCGGCGCGCGTCGGTGAGCCGGGGAATCTGTCGAACGAGTCCTTGCGCGGCATGATCGCGCGTTCGGCCGGTGTGGCGGGCGCGCATCAGCTGCTGTGGCTGGCAGGCGCGGCGGTGATGGCGGGAATCTGTCTGTATCTGGCGCGGCGGTTGTCGCTGTCCGGGCGCGAACTGCCCGCGGTGGTGTGCGTCGGCGTCACGATGACGGCGGTCTCGCCGTTCAGCTGGGTGCACCACTGGGTTTGGCTCGCGCCGTTGCTCATCTACCTGGGTGATCTCGCGTTGCGCCGCGGCGGGCTGGTCATCCCGCTCGCCTTCGTGGCGACCGCGCTGCTCGTCTCCGGCGGGGTGCTTGCCTTTCTCGATCCGACGCTGGTGAGCGTGTTCGACTACGCCACGCGCGGACATCCGGTGCTGTTCTATCGCAACGCCTACATCTGGCTCACCGTCGCGCTGTTCGCGGCGATCGCCTTGGCGCTGCGTCGTAGTGCGACCGCGACAGCACCGGCCCAGACCGCCCCGGTCGCGGTTGACACCCGGGTCGCTCCGTAATCGACCGGACCGGCGAGCATCGGCCCGTGGTTTCGCGAGACCGCGCTATCGTGGATTCGTGGGTGTCATGGGAGAACTGTTTTCGGGCCAGAAACTGGCTGACGAGGGCAGCGAGGACAGCTCCGGTCAAGGCCACCGCCCGCGCCTCGACGTGGATCTCGAGGCAGGCGTGGTCCGGTTGTCCGGACCGCCCGCGCGCCCCGTGGCTGACGCGGCCGAGGACGCCTGAGCGGGTCGCCGGTCAGTCGCGGAAGCGGCATGCGCCGGCGAACGGCATTGCGTCGATCGAGGATTCGGTGACGCTGGCGCCGTAGGTCGAGGCGTGGATGACCTTGCCGTCGCCCGCGTACAGGGTGGAGTGGCCGCCGCCGTAGAACGACACCAGATCGCCGGGGCGCAAATCCGCACGGGTGACCGGGGTTCCGGCGGCGAGCTGGTCGTGGCTGGTGCGCGGCAGGTCGACGCCGGCCTGGCCGTAGGACCATTGGACCAGCCCTGAGCAGTCGAACGAGTCCGGCCCTGCGGCCGGGCCGTAGCTCGCGCCGAGCTTGGTGCGCGCGGCCTCGACCGCGACCTCGCCGGGCGACTGCGACGGAGCCTCGTGCAGCAGCGGTTGATTCGGCGTGCTGCTGCCGGGAGTTCCGGTGCGGCCGGGGAATTCGAAGCCGGGGATGGTCGGAAGCGTGAAGGTATGGCCGAACGCGGAGAACTCGGTCGGCAGGGGAGCCGCGATCGGCGCGCTCTCCGGCTGCGGTGCCGCCGTTCCGGAAAGGCCTGGGGGGAGGGCGGATTCGTCCGGAATCTGGACGGTGCCGATGCCGGGCACGGTGATCGGCTGCGCCGCCGCGCTGCCGGAGGTGACCAGCAGGGCGGCGAGCGCGCCTGCGAGGGTCACGCCTGCGGCGAGTGCCCACCAGAGCACTCGGCGCAGGAAGCGGGTAGTTCGGACGTCGTCGGTCTTCGATGCCATGATCAGGTCCTCCGATGGTCGTCTCGAAGGCTCCGGCGGGTCACGCGACGCCGCGTCTGATGGCGAAATCGGACCACACCACAGTCTTCGAATACATTCGAGAACATCACGGTGATCTATGTCCAAGCGGATCCGAGTTGTCATCATTCGGCATAAATCCGCTGAAGCAAATCGGAACACACATATAAACAATAACGAAACGATAACTAAGTATTAGATATTCGACAAACTAATGGTCTTTTACTTGGTAATAGTGCCGCTGACCGGCAGTTCTCCGGTTCGGCGCAGGGCCGCGAGCACGGTGTGCACCGCGGCGCGCGGCGGCGCGCCACGCCGGACGACGGCGGTGATCGTGCGGGTGACCGGGGTGCTCAATTCCCTGGTGGTGACCTGGAAACGCGGGTCGATCGCGAGACCGGGCAGCAGCGTGATCGATAACCCGGCTTCGACATGTTGCAGCGTCATCAGATAGTTGCTGAAGCGGCACACAATGCGTGGTTCGAAGCCGGATTCGCGGCAGAGCCGGGTCGCCAGATTCGCCATGTACGACTTCGGCATATCGAATGCCCACGGCTCGTCGGCGTAGGCGGCCAGATCGGCGGGCCCGCGCGCGGATCGGCCTGGCGGCAGCACGAGCACGATCGGATCGGCGGCCAGCGGCACGATATCGATGTCCGGACCGAGCGGCTGCTCGACGAAATCCGTTGTCGTGATGATGATGTCGGCGTCGCCGACGCGCAGCGCGCGCATGCTCTCGTGCGGCTCCAGCTCGTGCAGCTCCACGTCGATGTGCGGGTGCGAGACCGCGAGCTGCCGCACCGCGGGCACGCACACGGAATGGATCGCGCTCTGAAAGGCGCCGAGCCGGATCAACCCGACCGGCTCGTCGCCGAGGCCGCGCAGTTCGGCCTCGACGGTGTCCATGTGGTCTAGCAGCGCGCGGGCGCGGCGGGCGAGCAGCAGTCCCGCCGGGGTGAGCCGGACGCGCCGGCCGGTGCGTTCCAGCAACCGGGTGCGCGTCTCGGACTCGAGCACCGCGAGCTGCTGGGAGACGCTGGACGGGCTCATACTCGCGGCCTGGGCGACCGCGCGGACGGTGCCGAGGGTGTCCAACTGGCTGAGCAGGCGCAGGCGCCACGGGTTGAGCATGCCTGCATTATTGTTCGGTTCTGCCGTACAGCACGGCCGGAATTGTGAGCTGGACGCGTCGCTCGCGGCCGACTTACCGTCGGTGCATGGCTTCTTCTACCGTCGCACCGCTGTCGGCCACCGAATTCTGGCGCGATGCCGATCGCCATCTCGTGCGCTATTCGGGCGCGGGCACGTTCTGTCCGGAGATCATCGCCCGCGCCGCGGGCAGCTTCGTCTACACCGAAAGCGGCAGGGAGATACTGGATTTCACGTCCGGTCAGATGAGTGCGATTCTGGGGCACGCGCATCCGGAGATCGTCGCGACGGTCCGGCGGCAGGTGGGTGAACTCGACCATCTGTTCAGCGGCATGCTCAGTCGTCCGGTGGTCGAGCTGGCGCGCAGGCTGGCGGCGACGCTGCCCGATTCGCTCAGCAAGGCGTTGCTGCTCACCACGGGCGCCGAAGCCAACGAGGCGGCGATCCGAATGGCCAAGCTGGTCACCGGAAAACATGAGATCGTCTCGTTCGCCCGTTCCTGGCACGGCATGACCCAGGCCGCGGCGGGCGCGACCTACAGCGCCGGGCGCAAAGGTTATGGTCCGGCCGCACCGGGCAACTTCGCCATCCCCGTGCCGCACGCCTACCGGCCCGACTTCACCACGGCCGAAGGCGAACTCGACTGGCGCAGGCAACTCGACTTCGCCTTCGACCTGATCGACGCGCAATCGGTGGGCAGCCTGGCCGCCTGCCTCGTCGAGCCGATTCTCAGCTCGGGCGGGGTGATCGAGCCGCCGCCGGGCTACTTCGCGCGACTGCGCGAGCTGTGCCGGGAACGCGGCATGCTGCTGATCCTCGACGAGGCGCAGACCGGTCTGTGCCGCACGGGCAACTGGTACGCGTTCGAGCGGGACGGGGTGGTGCCCGACATCCTCACGTTGTCCAAGACGCTCGGTGCCGGGCTGCCGCTGGCCGCGGTGCTCACCGGAGCCGAGATCGAACAGGCCGCGCACGAGCGCGGGTTCCTGTTCTTCACCACCCATGTCGGCGACCCGCTGGTGGCTGCGGTCGGCAACACCGTGCTCGACGTGCTCATCCGGGACCGGCTCGACGAACGCGCCGCCGAACTCGGCGGGTTCCTGCGCCGCGGCCTGGCGCGAATTGCCGAGCGGCACAGCGTGGTCGGCGATATCCGCGGCCGGGGACTGCTCGCCGGGCTGGAGCTCGTCGTCGATCGCGAGACCAAGCAGGGCTCGGACGAGCTCGGCGCGCTGGTCACCCGGCGCTGCCTCGAACTCGGCCTGCACATGAACATCGTGCAGCTGCCCGGCATGGGCGGCGTCTTCCGGATCGCCCCGCCGCTGACCGCCACCGAGGAGGAGCTGAGCCTCGGTCTATCCATCCTCGACGAGGCGATCGGCGACGCGGCGACCAGTCTGTGACGGCGCGTGCGCCGGATCAGGTCAGATTGCCGTCGATACAGAGGCTCGCCGACCGGGTCGACGGTCCGGGACGCGGGGTGTCCGGGTCGAACTTCCACTGCGCGACCGGGGCGACGGCCTGCCAGCGCAGCGAGCCGTCGCGGGCGGCGACGACCTGGTAGACGTCCTCGTTGCCCTCGATGAGCTGGCTGCCGACGCAGTAGTCGGTGTACTCGGTGCCCGGCTGGCGCGCGCCCGCGCTGAAGAGGCCCGCGGGCCGGGTGTACGCGCCCGGGTTGGGGACCGTGCTCGGCCTGTTGTCGGCGGGACCTCGGGACCACGACGGCGCGCCGCGGTCGGTCTCGCACCGGAAGCTCTGGCCGCCGGCGACCACGGTCGCACCCTGCGGATGGCTGGTGCCCGCCCAGAGGCAGTGCGTCCCGGCACCGGCCGTGCTCGCCGCGGCGGTGCCTGCGCCCGCGGTGAGCCCGCCCGCGAGGGCGACTGTCGCGAGCAGTGCGAGCGCCCCGCGGCCGAGTGCGGCGGCGGTACTGGTGCGTGCGGTGGTGTTCATCGGCTTCTCTCTCCCTCGCCGACCGGTCGCGAGATCCGCGAAATTCGGTCGATAAAGCAAGCGTGACAGTGCTTTTCGGGCTCGGATGTCAGCACCGGGCGGCGGTGGGTTTGCAGACGACCCAGCCTTCGCCGTCCGGACGCGGCACCGCGGTCCAGGTCGTCGATTCGCCCCCGCCGCCCCTGCCCGGCGTCGGTGCGGACTGCTGCTTGGCCCAGTACTCGCGCTGCGCCTGCTGGTGCTCGTTCTGGCGCAACGGGTTGTTGTCGGTGTGGTGGATGCCTTCGGGGTCGACGTGGTGCGCGCCTGAAGTGTCGCGGCCCGGCCTGTCGTCTAAGGCGGCCGCGGCGCTGCCGGACGTGAGCACCGTTGCGGCGCCGAAGAATCCGACGATCAGGGCGAGTGCGGTGGCACGTCGGCGGGGGTGCCCGGAACTGGTCGACCGCTGGGGGAGTCGCTGCATGGCGTCGTTGCCTCTCTGCTGATCTACTAAGTTAAACAGTAGGTAAAGAAGCTGAGAACAAGCTTATGGCCAGGGCGATTGCGCCTGTGGGGAGGAACACTGTGATCAGATACGCATCTTGGCCGTAGATCGCATGGATTCGGGCGACGCATCGCGGGCGGAGGTGAGCGAGGTCACTTAATATTGCACTTTCTGAAATTTTGCAGTTTGTGTTAAATTTTCGGCCATGTCGTCCCCCGCGAGCACGGAACCGCCGATCGGTCTGCGCGCCCAGAAGAAGCGCAAGACCAGGCTCGATCTCTGCATGGCCGCCCGGCGCCTTGCCGTCGAGCGCGGGGTGGACGCGACGACCGTGGAGGACATCGCGAGGGCCGTCGGGGTCTCGCCGCGCACGTTCTTCAACTACTACGACACCAAGCTCGACGCGATCGTCGGTCCCGTGGAGGAGATCGGCACGCCCGCCGCGCGCGCCGAATTCGTCGCTGGCGGCCCGACCGGCGTGCTCATGGCCGACCTGACCTGGCTGTTCGCCTCCGCGATCGAGCCGGAAGAGGAAGTGCGCGAAGCGATCTCGCTGGTCATCGCGATCATCAAGGCCGAGCCGCGGGTGGTCGCGTCCTTCATGGCCGCGGGCGTGCAGCAGGAGGCCATGGTCGCCGAGCTGCTGACCGCCCGATCCGGCGCGCCGGTCGCGCCCGAATTCGCCGCGCTCGCAGCGGGAGTCATGACCACCATCACCACCAGGGCGGTGTTGTCCGCTGCCGCCGATACCTCCCGGTCGTTCAAAGCGGCCGTGGCAGAGCACTGTGCGATGGCCGCCTGGCTGTTCGACCTGCCTGATGAGAAAACAAGGAGACGCGACCGATGACCTCGACGGCCGATTCGCCGCCAACCCCGATTGTCCTGACCCAGAAGAGAATCTGGCTCATCTTCTCCGCGCTCATCGCGGGCATGTTCCTGGCCAGCCTCGATCAGATGATCGTCGGCACCGCGATGCCGACCATCGTTGGCGAGCTCGGCGGTGTCTCGCACATGGCCTGGACCGCCACCTCGTATCTGCTCGCCACCACCATCGTGATGCCGATCTACGGAAAGTTCGGCGACATGTTCGGCAGGCGTTGGCTTTTCCTGTTCGCGGTGACCGCCTTCACCGCCGCGTCCGTCGGCGCCGCCGCATCGACCAGCTTCTGGGAGTTCATCGTCTTCCGCGGCCTGCAGGGTGTCGGCGGTGGCGGTCTGATGATCCTGGCGCAGGCCATCATCGCCGACGTGGTGCCCGCGAAGGATCGCGGCAAGTACATGGCGCCGATGGGTGCGGTCTTCGGCATCACCTCGGTGGCCGGTCCGCTGCTCGGCGGCTTCTTCGCCGATACCCTCGGCTGGCGCTGGTGCTTCTGGATCAACGTGCCGATCGGTATCGCGGCGCTGGTCATCGCCTTCCGCTACCTCAGCGTGCCCAGCCATCGGCCCAAGACCAAGCCGGACTACCTCGGTGTGCTGCTGATGTCGGCGGCGACCACCTTGCTGATCCTGATCACCGACTGGGGCGGCAAGCAGTACGCGTGGGGCTCGACGACGATCGTATCGATGATCGCCGCGCTGGTGATCGTGGTGTCGGCGTTCGTCATGGTGGAGGCACGGGCCGAGGAACCCATGCTGCCGCTGTGGTTGTTCCGCAACCGCACCTTCGTGCTGACCTCCGCGATCGGCATGCTGGTCGGCCTGGTCATGTTCGCCGCGATCGGCTTCATCCCGACCTACCTGCAGATGGCCACCGGCGCCTCGGCCTCGGTCTCGGGTCTGCTGCTGATCCCGATGATGGCGGGCATGATGATCACCCTCATGGGGTCGATGACCGCGATCACCAAAACCGGCAACTACCGGGCGTATCCGCCGCTGGGCGCGCTGACCATGCTGCTCGGCCTGCTGTGGCTGACCAGGCTGGACGCGAACACCGCGATGTGGCTCGTCTCGGCGATGCTGTTCGTGATCGGCGCGGGGCTCGGCCTGATCATGCAGATCATCGTGCTCGTCGTGCAGAACGCGGTGGCGCCCGACCAGATCGGGACCGCGACCAGTGCCAACAACTACTTCCGGGAGATGGGTGGCGCGATCGGTGTCGCCATCTTCGGGTCGATCTTCACCAGCCGACTGACCGACGGGCTCACCGACGCGTTCATGTCGCACGGTCCGGAGGTGCTGGCGGCGAAACTCGACCCGAGCGCGCTGGTGCCCTCGGTGGTGAAGAATCTGCCCGCCGAACTGCACGACGCGATCGTCGGCGCTTACGTGAACGCGCTGGTGCCGGGCTTCTGGTACCTCATCCCGGGCGCGGTGGTGATTCTCCTGCTTGCCCTGTTCATTCCGCAGTTGAAGCTCTCCGACGAGGCGGGCATGGTCGCCCGCGGCGAGGCGGTGCTGGAGGAGACGGTGTCGAGCGAGCAGGCGGCGGCCGCCTCGGACGAGGATCCGGATCCTCGGCTGGTGCACGATCGCGCTTAGCGTTATCGCGAAAGACGGGTGGTAGGGCCACGGCCTTACCGCCCGTCTTTGTCGCGCCCGGGCTATTCGCAGGCGACGACGCCGGTGTAGCCGGGGTCGAGTGCCCGCTTGACGATGAAGTCGACGGTCGGCGACTGCGGCAGCGTGGCGTGGTCGAACGCGTCGGCGGGGCAGAGCTCCTGGACCCAGACGTTGTCGACCGTCGCACCCGGACCGGCCTGCAGGAAGGTGGCTTCCGGTGGGGTGGAGGCATCGTCGCGGGCGCTGGCGATGACCGTGTAGGCGATGCCGGGCACGGTGTCGCCGTCCGCGTTCAAGGTGCGCAGGAACTCGCTGCCGACGAGCTGCTGTGCCGCGGCGATTCCGGCGACCGGCGTCAGTACGGTGGGCAACGCGGCCACGACGCCGGGTGGCAGCCGCGGCGCGATCCCGCGCATCGACGAACCGTGATTGGTGCCTGCGAGCGAGATCAGCTGCGCGACATGGTCTGCGCCACCGCCGAAGCGGAGGTACTGGCGAGCCACCAGTGCGCCTTGCGAATGCCCGACGAGGTCGACTCGCGCCGCACCGGTGGCGGCCAGGACCTGGTCGACGAAGGCCGCCAGCTCCGCGGCCGAGGTGGGAATGTCGCCGGTGGCGTACATTCCCGGCAGCGCGCCGAGCACGCTCGACGTATCGCGGCCATAGTTGAGCGAAAAGACGCAGTAGCCTTCGACTTTCAGGCTCGGCGCGAGTACGTCCCAATCGTTCTGGTTACCCCAGGTGCCGTGCACCAGGACGACCGGGCGCGGGTGGGCCCGCGCGGGTCGGCAGGACCAGTCGTCCGAACCGGTGGGCGGGATGCTGCCGTCCGGGTCCTTGCCCGGCAGCGCACTGCCGGTGCCGCCCGGATCGGCCGCGGCCGGAACCGCCTGCGCGCCTGCCACGCAGAGGCCGCACGCGAGGCCCGTCAGCAGCAATCGCCGCCATCTGCCGTTCATCGAAAGCTCCTCTGTGCGGCGGGATTTCCCGCGTCGTCGGCGAATCGTACGGTCGCTCAGCGCGGCACGGTGACCGGATCGGTGCAGCTGGCGGGCGGGTCGACCAGTGAACATGGCTGCGGGGCGCGGGTCGGCCGGTAGTCGGCGGGGACGCCGCCGTCACGCGTGATGGCGGTGTAGGCGGCGACGGCGTCGGTGGGTTTACGGGTGAGGCTCGGGTCGGTCAGCACGTCTACGGTGTAGAGGCCGAACCGCGGTGTGTAGCTGCCCCATTCATAGTTGTCGGTGAGGCTCCAGTAGTTGTACCCCATGATGTTCATGCCGTCGGCCCGCGCTCGCTGTATCCAGTAGATCGTGTCGCGCAGGTCGTCGCCGCGGGCGTAGCCGTCGGGGCGGGGCAGCCCGTTCTCGGTCGGCATGCCGTTCTCCACGATGTAGAGCGGCTTGCCCGGGAAGGCACGCGAATAATGCTGCAGGGCATAGTAGATGCCCTCGGGCTGCAAGGGGTTCTGCCACAGCCTGGTGAGGTTCTGCACCATCGATGTCACCGTGTCGGGAGAACTGCCGTAGTAGTAGTCGATGCCGATGTAGTCGAGTCGCGCGGCGATCTGGTCGACGAACGGCTTGTTGACCGCGTCCTCGCCACCGGGGATATACGCGACGTTGCTGGTGACCAGCGCGCCCGGCTGCACCTGATGGATGTAGTCGTAGACGGTGTTGTGCGCCTGGGCGAGCCGGTTCTGCATGACGGGCACCTCGGCGGCGGAGAGCCCGCCATGGCGTAATTCGTTTAATCCATAGAAGGTCGGCTCGTTGAAGGTGACCCAGAGCGGGTCGGCGGCGGCATAGCGATCGACCACCGTGCGCGCGTTGGCCAGCCAGTCCTCGACCATGCCCGGGTTGTGCCAGCCGCCCCGGTCCACCGCCCAGCCGGGGAACACCCAGTGGTCGAGGGTGATCATCGGTCGCATCCCGGCCGCCTTGATCTTCGCGATCACGTCGTCGTAGAAGCCGAATCCCTCGGCCGACCACACGCCGGGCTCCGGCTGCACCCGTGCCCATTCGACGCTGATCCGGAACACTCGGGCACCGAGGCCTGCGGCCAGGTCGATGTCGGAGGCATAGCGGTGGTAGAAGTCGACCGAATCCCCGTAGGGGTCCTCGGTTTTGCCCGCCTCGACGTAGCGGCGCCAATTGCTGTCCGGCGCATGCCCTTCGGACTGATAGCCGGAGGCGGCCACGCCCCACAGGAAGTCCGCGCCGAGCGGTTCGACCTGGGCGGGCGGCTCAGGTCGCGCGGCGGCCGTGGCGGGCAGTCCCAGGACGAGCGTTGCGGCGGCGACGGCGGCCGAGCCGAGGTCGCGGAGACGGAGTCGCATCGGCGGTGTGCTCCCGTTCGTTAGGTGACCGTCGGCCTTTTCGGTGGTCGCGGACGATCCGTGACAAAAACCGTACAGTGCTCGGTTTTGGATGACAAGGTCCGCCACGGCCTGACTACACTGGCTCGGTGGCGAAACGGGGCCCCTACGGCAAAGGCATCGAACGGCGGGAGCAGATCCTCGACGCCGCGCTGCGCACCATCGCCGAGCGCGGCTACCTGGCCACCTCGGTGGCCGAGCTGGCCGACGCCGCGGGGCTGAGCCAGGGTGGGTTGCTGCACTATTTCGGCTCCAAGGAGGAGCTTTTCGTCGCGGTGCTGCGCAAACGCGACGAGCTCGATCTCGCGCGGATAAGCGGCTCGGCACCGGAGGCCTTCGTCGCGGTGATCCGGCGCAATACCCAGGTGCCGGGACTGATCGAGCTGTTCACGCATATGCAGGCGGCCGCCGCGGACCCGCGCCATCCGGCGCACGATTACATGCTCGAGCGCTACCGTGTCGGCACCGCGGGGTTCGCGGCGGCGCTGCGCGCGATGCAGCAGGAAGGCGCGCTGTCCGCGCGGATCGACACCGAGGCCGCGGCCACCATGTTCTTCGCCCTCGCCGACGGACTGCAGGCGCGCTGGTTGATCGACCCGTCGATCGACATGGTCGGCGAGCTCGAGGCATGCTGGCGGCGCTACACGGAAGAGGGCTCGCAGTAGCGGAATTCGATCCGGCATCCCGTGTCGGGGGCGAATTGTATTGTGCGGATATGGGTCTAGCGAAGCTTGCCGAGGAGTTCTGGAACTGGCGGCTCGCCACCGCACCCGATTCGAGTGACGATCTGCCCCGCGTCGAACGTCCCGCGGGCTGGCTGCCCGACTGGTCGGCCGCCGCGATCGCGGAACGCCGGACCGTGCTCGCCGAGCTCACCGGCAGGCACGCGGCGCTCGAGCTGTCCGACGAGCCGGTCACGGTGCAGGTCGACGGCAGGCTGCTGGGTTCGGCGCTGGCGAAGGTGCATTGGGAGCTGGAGCTCATCCGGGGCTGGCAACGCGATCCCGGCTTCTATGTGCAGCAGAGTCTCGGCGCGGTCTATGTAACTCTGCTGGCACCACCGCCTTTCGACGAGGTGCGGGCGGCATCGATCAGCGCGCTGCTGCGTCATGTGCCGCTGGTGCTCGAGCAGGCCATGGCGAATCTCGCCGAGCACGCGAGCGCGCCCTTCGCCCGCAGTGCGGTGCGACAGCTGGACGAGACGGCGGGATCGCTCGAAGCCGCGATGACGGCGTTGCTCCCGTTCCTGCCCGCCGAGTACGCCGCCGAACTGCCCGCGGCGACCCGCGTCGCCGCCGATGCCGTTGCGGCATACCGTGATTGGCTGTCCGAGCGGCTGCCGTCGCTGGGCGATGCCGAGCCTGTCGGCCCGGATGCGCTGGCCTTCTATCTGCACAAGGTCGCGCTGCTGCCGTATTCGGCGCGGCAGTTGCGCGAGATGGGCCGCCAGGAGTGGCACCGTGCGGTCGCCGCCGAGACGGTGTTGCGCACCCGGTTCCGGGATGTGCCGAGTCCGTCGCTGCCCGCCGACGCGCGTGCGCACGTCGAGCGGCAGCACCGCGACGAACTGGCGGTGCGCGAGTTCGCCGACGGGCGTGGGCTGCTCGGTCAGCCGGAGTGGTTGCGGCATTACCGATTCGCGCCGTGCCCGCCGTATCTGGCCCCGCTCGCCTGGCTCGGCGTCTGCGACGACCTCACCGGGCCGTCGCGCCGGGACGAGGACGCGCTGCGCTACGTCCCCGACCCGGCGCCGGACCTGCCGTATTTCGAACAGGCCGCCGCCTTCGACAGTCGCACCGCGATCGTGCACGAGGGCGTGCACGCGCAGCAGGTCGCGTTCGGCTGGCGGCACGACAATCCCGCGCGGCGCTGGTTCTACGACTCGGTGCCCAACGAGGGCATCGCGTTCTACTACGAAGAACTGATGTGGCAGGCCGGTCTGTTCGACGGCGCGCCCGCCGGCGCGATCTTCGTGGCGAACGCCATGCGGCTGCGGGCTTTACGGGTCGAGGTGGATATCGCCCTCGCGCTGGGCGAACTGTCCATCGAGGAGACGGCAGCCCGTTTGGCGGCCGATGTGCCGCTGGATGACGAGACGGCATGGGACGAGGCGGTTTTCTTCGCCGGGTTCCCCGGCCAGGCGCTCAGCTACCAGATCGGGAAGTTGCAGATCCACGATCTGCTCAGCACCGCGGTGCGCGTGCTCGGCGACGATTTCGACATGAAGGCCTTCCACGACCGACTGTGGCGCGAAGGGAATGTGCCGCTGGCCCTGCAGCGTTGGGAGTATCTCGGGCTGCGCGATCACCTCGACGCCGCCGACCGCTTGGCCGGAGGTATTGCCGCACCGGGTGATCGGAAGGCCGACTAGGCGTTGGCGGGCAGGTCGGTGCCCGCGCCGCGGCGGCGGATCGCGACCAGATCGTGGCGTGCGGTGGGCAGCGTCTGCTCCTCGGCGCCCTCCACGGTGAAACCCGCGTCGGCGATCATCTGACGGTCGTCGGTGCCGGGTTGTCCCTCGCTGGTGAGGTAGTCGCCGAGGAACATCGAGTTGGCCAGGTGCAGCGCGAGCGGTTGCAGTGCGCGCAGGTGGATCTCACGACCGCCGGCCAGGCGGACCTCCACGTCGGGGAAGTAGAAGCGGAACAGCGCGAGGATGCGCAGACAGCGCTGCGGCGTGAGCTCCCAGCGATCGCCGAGCGGGGTGCCCGCGAACGGGATCAAAAAGTTCACCGGCACCGAGTCCGGGTCCAGCGCGCGCAGGGCGACGGCGAGATCGATGATGTCGGTGTCGTTTTCGCCCATCCCGAAGATGGCTCCGGAGCAGGGCGACAGACCGGCGGCGCTCGCCTTGACCAGGGTGTCCACTCGATCGTCGAACGTGTGCGTCGAGCAGATCTCGGCGTAGCGCGCCTCGCTGGTGTTCAGGTTGTGACTGTAAGCGTGCGCACCGGCGGCGGCGAGTCGCTCGGCCTGGCCCTCGCTCAGCAGGCCGAGGCAGACGCAGACTTCGACCTGCGGGTTGTCCACCTTGATCGCGGCGATGGTGTCCTCGATGCGCCGGATATCGCGCTCGCCCGGCCCGCGGCCGCTGGCCACCAGGCACACCCGTTTGGCCCCGGCGCGCACGGCCTGATCCGCGACCTCGGCGGCCTTGCCCGGCGTGATCCAGGAGTACTTCAGCACCTCGGACGCTGAACCGAGGCGCTGTGAGCAGTAGCCGCAATCCTCCGGGCACAGGCCGCTTTTCATGTTCACGATGGTGTTCAGCTTGACGCGCCGTCCGAAGAACGCGCGCCGCACGCGGGAGCCGGCCGCCACCACGTCGAGCAGTTCGGTGGATTCGGACAACACCGCCAGCGCTTCGTCCGTCGTCGGTGCCTCGCGTCGGAATGCCTTGTCCACCAGTTGATCCAGCAATACAGCAGTCATGTCGATCAACCTACCAACGAACTTGAACACCGTTCAAGTATTTTCTTGAACGGTGTTCAAGGTGGCAGTCTTGCAGGGTTTATGTGTTCACCACCAGCCGGTGGCCAGTTGTAGTGCGAGGCTGGAGACGCCGAGGACCACCGCGAGCAGTCCGCCGAACAGCAGCGGGCGTGCTCCGGCGCTGCGCAGTTGCCGCCAGGTGAGCGAGGTGCCGATCGCGGCGAGTACCGCGGCGATCAGCCAGGCGCTGAGGTGGGCGAGCGCGGGCGCCGCCGCGGTGGGCAGTATGTCGAGCCCGGCGATCACCGACGCGACGAGGAACAGCACAACGAACAGTGGAAAGGACTGCAGAACGGTGTTTTTGGCGGTCGTCTCGGAGTCGGCGCGGCGCTTGGTGAAATACAGGCCGAGACACATCGGGACGATCATCAGGCTGCGGACCAGTTTTACGATCACCGCGAAATGCGCGGCGGCCGGGCCGAACATCACCCCGGCGGCCAGCACCGACGACGTGTCGTTGATCGCGGTGCCCGCCCATAGTCCGAAGGCTTCCTGGGACAGGCCGAGCAGGTGTCCGAGCGGCGGATAGGCCAGTACGGCAACGACATTGAAGACGAAGATGGTACCGAGCGCGTACGCCACCCGATCCCGGTTCGGCTTCAGCACCGCGGTCGCCGCCGCGATCGCCGAGGCGCCGCAGATCGTCGTGCCGACCGCAACCAGGGTCGCCGACTCCCGCTCGAGTGCGAGCATTCTGCCGATGACGACGGCCGCCGCCGCGCCGAGCACCAGCGTGCCGAGCAGGACCACGGCGGTCTCGCGCCCGACCGTCAGTACCGATCCGACCGGCAGCCCGAGGCCGAGCAGCACGATGGCCGCGCCGAGCAGGCGCTTCCTGGTCGCGACCAAGCCGGGCCCGAATCGTCCGGTGTCCGAAACCGTCCCTCGCCCAACGGCGCTGACCACCGCGCCGATGGCCAGCGCGAGCACCGGCGCTCCGATCACGGGCACCATTCGGCCGAGCACGGTGGCCACCGTCGCGATCAGCGCCGCCAGCAGCAAACCCGGCCCGAAATGTCGAAAGCGAGTCACGCGTACAACATTCGAGTCGGCCGCGTGGCGGCACTACCCACCGATCCGGCAGCACCTCATAACCGGAACTGATAAGTGCGGCTGATGGGGGTGTGGGTCGTTCTGGGGATGTCGGCGTGTCCGTGGTCACACATAATCGATGGTTATGAGGCTACCGCCGGGGACACCTGAATTGGACGTGCTCGATCTGCTGGTGTCCGTGGCCGAATTGGGCAGTCTCGGTGCCGCTGCTCGTCAGCACGGCATCAGTCAGCCCGCGGCGAGCATGCGGGTGAGCGCCCTCGAGCGGCGGTTGCGGTTGCAACTGCTCGATCGGGGACCTACCGGGTCGGAACTGACCGAGGCCGGGCGTTCGGTGGTGGCGCACGCCCGGCTGGTGCTGGAGGCGGCGCGGTCGTTCAACGCCGGGGTGGCGGCGCTGCACGCGGCGGAGGTGCCCCGGCTGCGCGTCGCCGCGTCGAAGACTATCGCGGATCATCGGATTCCGCAGTGGCTCAACGCTTTGCGTGTCAGTTGTCCGGATGTGGCGGTGTCGCTGGAGGTGGACAACACCCGCCACGTCGAGGCGCTGGTCCGCGACGGAGTGGCCGACATCGGCTTCGTGGAGGGGCCGCACCCGCCGCCGGGCCTCGGCAGCCGGGTGCTCGGCGCGGACGAGCTGGTGGTGGTCGTCGGGCAGTCGCACCCGTGGGCACGCCGCCGCAAGCCGGTCACGCTGCGCGAGCTGGCGACGACGCCGCTGCTGTGGCGCGAGCAGGGCTCAGGGACCAGGGACACGGTGTGGGAGATTCTCGGGGCCGAGTGCCAGCCCGCGCGGCCCGCGGCCGAACTCGGGTCGGCGGTCGCGATCTGCGCCGCCGCGCGCTCGGCCGTCGCGCCCGCGGTGCTGAGCCGGTTGATCGCGGCGGGCGATCTGGCCAGCGGGGCGCTGGTAGAGGTGTGCCTGGCCGGGCCGGTGGTGCTGAGCAGGAAGTTCCGGGCGATCTGGCGCAAGCAGACGCCACCGGCGGGCGCGGCCGGGATCCTGGCCGAGCACGCCGCGCGCCTGGAGGCGCATGGCGCGCGTCACTGGTGAGCGGGCGATTCAGCGCCGTCGAACCGGGTAGGCAGTCGGTGACATGGCTCCGACAAGAAAGGCGTGAACGATGACTCAGCCCATCACCAGCACCCTCGACCCGGAACAGCAGAAGATCACGGGGGAGACGCTGCGCGCCACGGTGGTCGACCTGATCGACCTGTCCCTGATCGCGAAGCAGGCGCACTGGAACGTGGTCGGGCGGAACTTCCGGTCGGTGCACCTGGCGCTGGACGAATTGGTGACGGCGGCGCGGGAGTTCACCGACGCGGCGGCCGAGCGGGCCACCGCGATCGGCGTCAGCCCGGACGGTCGGGCCGAGACTGTCGCCAAGGAGTCGGGCGCCGCGGGCTTCCCGGACGGCTGGCAACAGGACACCGAGGTCATCAACCAGGTCGTCGCCAATCTCGCGGCGGTGATCACCCGGCTGCGGGAGCGGATCGAGGCGACCGAGAAGGCCGACCCGGTGACCCAGGACCTGTTCATCGGCTTCGCCGCCCGGCTCGAGCAGCTGCATTGGATGTGGCAGGCGCAGCTGGCGGTCTGAGCGCGGCGGCCTAGCGGGACAGGCCGTGCGCGCGGGCGATCAGTCGCTCCAGCACGGTGCGCGGCAGCAGCCGTCGCACCGCGAACATGACGGGCGCGTTGCTGCCCACGGCATAGAGCGGTCGCGGGCGGTCGGCCTCGATCGCCAGCACGATGGTGTCGGCCACCTTCGCCGCAGTGATCCCTTTCCCCTGCGCCGCATCGAGTTTCGCGATGAAGCTGGTGAAGTCGGCGGTGTGCGGCGAGCCCTCGTCGAGGTATTTGGTGCGGCGCTCGCGCAGCCCGGTGTTGATCTGTCCCGGCTCGACGGTGGTGATCCACACGCCGAACGGGGACTCCTCGAACCGCGCCGCCACCGCGAAACCCTTCAACGCCGCTTTGGTCGCGCCGTATGAGGAGCGGTAGGGCATCGGGAAGCTGGCGATCATCGAACCGACCATCACCACCCGGCCGTAGCGGCGCGCGCGCATGCCGGGCAGCACGGCCTGGGTGAGCGCGACCGGCCCCAGCACGTTCAGCCGGAACAGCCGCTCGATGGCGTCGGACGGCAGCTCGGCCAGCGGGCCCGCCTGGCTCTCGCCCGCGTTGTTGACGAGCACGTCGATCTCACCGAGCTCCGCGACGAACGTCTCGATGGAGGCGCTGTCGGTCAGGTCGAGCGCGCGATACTCGACGCCGGGCACCCGTGCGTCGGCCTCGATCCCCTCCGGTTTGCGGCTGGTGCCGATCACCCGATAGCCCCGCGCGACCAGCGCGGCGGCCGTCGCCTTCCCGATTCCGGACGAAGCGCCGGTGACCACTGCGGTCCGACCCATGACTCTCTCCTTGCTCGGCGACTGTTGCCGACGATAGCCGCTCGCCCCACCCGCGCGCTCGGGCCGATTCGGCGAACACCAGCACAACAGCGGATGGCGGCCCGGCGAGGTTGTCCTGAACTTCTGTGGGCGGGCCGTCATGACGCGGTATTCGCACCTCGCCGAGGGCTACTGTGGGCCGGCGCGATCGGTCGGGCGGGCCGTCGCGCGAGGTGATCCGATGGACGTGCCGAGGAGATACGTGGTGGTTGCCGACGCTGTTCGGGAGGAACAGGCGATCCGTCAGATGACGCGGCGGTTGATCGAAAACTTCGGTGACACACACTCGCCCGAGCACATCGAGGCCGTGGTCGCCGCGGGTCGCAAGCGGTTCGAAGGACATCCGGTGCGCCAGTTCGTGCCCATCCTGGTCGAGCGCTTCGCGCGCAGACAGTTGACGCCCGTCCCGCAGGAGCAGGAGCAGGCCAAGACCCGCAAGGGTGTCGCCGCGTATCGCGCCGCCGTCGATACCGACGAGGTACGCGAACCCTGGTCGGCGAGTAGGCGTTTCGTGCCCGCGGTGGTATCGGCGGCGGTGGCCGCGCTGGTCGTGGTGACCGTCGTCGCGGTGGCGCTGGCGGTGCGGCAACCGAGCGCACCGTCGAGGGTCGCCGCACCGGCGGCCCCGCTCGCCGTGGTGCGCGGTGTGGTCGGTTCGGAGAAGATGTCGCTGTTCCAGGACCAGCGGGTGATCGATGTGCTCGCGCGCCACGGCCTGCGGGCGCAGGTTGATTCGGCGGGCTCGCGCCAGATCGCGACCTCGGTGGACCTGACCGGCTACGACTTCGCCTTTCCGTCCAGCGAGCAGGCGGCCGAGCGAATCCAGCGGCAGCGCAATGTGAGTGCGAAGTACCTGCCGTTCGCCTCGCCGCTGGCGATCGCGACGTTCACGCCGATCGCGGACCTGCTCACCAAAGCCGGTGTGGTGCACCCGGGCCCGGTGCCGACCTTCGACATGGGGCCGTACTTGCGGATGGTCGGCAACAACACGCGCTGGGATCAGCTGGCGGAAAACACGGTCTACCCCACGAGCAAGAACGTGCTGATCTCCACGACCGATCCGCGCAGCTCCAACTCCGCCGCGATGTACCTCGCGATCGCGGGCTACGTCGCCAACAACAACACCATCGTGCAGGGACGCTCCGCCGAGGAAGATATCCTGCCCACGGTGGCAAGGCTTTTCGTCGGCCAGGGGTACACCCAGGGCAGTAGCGAGGGACCGTTCGAGACCTATCTGGCAACCGGGATGGGGCCGACGCCGCTGGTCTGGATGTACGAGGCGCAGTTCGTCGACGCCGCGGTGCGCGGGTTGCTGAAGCCGCGGATGACGATGCTGTACCCGACGCCGACCATCCTGTCGCGGCACACGCTGGTGCCGTTCAGCGAGCCGGGCGATCGGATCGGCCGACTGCTCGCCACCGACCCCGAATTGCAGCGGCTGGCCGCCGAACACGGCTTCCGCACCGGTGCCGCCGAACAGTTCGCCGCGGTGGCCGCCGATCATCACGTGCCGGTCGTGCCCGACCTCGCCGATGTGATCACCACACCCACCTTCGACACCCTGGAGCGCCTGCTCGACGGAGTCGGCAAGTCCTACAACTGATTCCGGCTCCGGGTCGCGATCCCGTCCAGCACGCACTCCAGCCCGAACGCGAAGCGCTGCGCCGGATCGGGGTCGCCTGCCTCGCGAACCCGCCTGCCGAACTCGGGATATGCGCCGCTGTCGAGCACGCTGCGCAGGTACGGTGCGACTGACTGCCGCCACTCGGCCTCGGTGCGACCGGTGCGGCGCCGGGCTCGTTCCTCGGCCAGCTGGTGCGCCACGGCGCCGAAGACGTAGGCCTGCACGGTGTCGACGACGGCGGCGGCGAGGTCGATGTCGCGGGTGAACGCGCCCGCCGCGGTGAGCGCGATGTCGTGCAGGCGTAGCGAATTCGCGCCGAGCGCGGGCCGCCCGGTGAGTTCGGCCCCGAGCCACGGATGCCGGATCAAGGTCGCGCGCGTGTGTTCGGCCACGGCGCGTAGATCGGCGCGCCAGTCTCCGGTGAGCTCGGGTGGCGGCGCCGCGCCGTGTACCGCGTCGATCATCAGGTCGAGCAGATCGTCGCGGCATGCCACGTAGCGGTACAGCGACGCGGTGCCGGAGCCGAGTGCGGTGGCGACGCGACGCATGGACACCGCATCGAGTCCTTCTGCGTCGGCGATCTCGACCGCGGTGCGCACGATGCGTTCCACGCTGGGTGCGCGGCGGCTCGGCACGCGCCGCTGCTTGGTCCAGACCAGCGCTGCCGACTGTGGCGAGTCCGTCATCGCTTCCCTCTGTTGCGCGGACGTTATGGCTACAGTGTAGCCATAACGCGAACGATAAAGCCTCGAGGAGTGTGTATGACCGAAACACGGGTTCCCGTACTGATCGTGGGAGCGGGGTCGGTCGGCCTGTTCGCGGCGGTCTTCCTCGCGCGGCACGGCGTCGCCGCCATGGCGGTGGAGCAGGCGTCCGGTCCCAGTGTCCACCCGCGGGCGACCGGGATCGGCCCGCGCACCATGGAATTGCTGCGGCAGGCCGGGCTCGCCGATGCCGTCGACGCGCTCGCCGTCGACATGTCCGCGGGCAGTCTCGGCAAGATCTCCGGCCCGACGCTCGCCGCGGTGGATCTGGCCGCCCTGCCGGACGCGCCGCCCACCCGGACCGGCTGGGGCTCGCCGCGCATCAGTCCCGCGCTGATCCGCGGCATCTGCGCGCAGGATCGCCTCGATACCGTGCTGGCGCCCGCCGCGGCGGAACTCGGTGCGACCCTTCGGTATTCGACCCGGGTGGCATCGGTCGAACAGGATGACTCCGGTGTCACCGCCCGGCTCGACGACGGCACGACGGTCCGGTCCGAGTACCTGATCGCGGCCGACGGTGCCCGCAGCGGTATTCGTGATGCCCTCGGTATCGGTACGACCGGCCCAGGGGCGCTGGGCAACCCGAACATGAGCATCCTCTTCCGGGCGGATCTGGGCCGATACACCGGCGGTCGGCACTTCACCACCTGCGATATCACCGGCCCGGTCCGCGGCATGTTCGTCACGGTGGACGGTGCGAAAGACTGGATCTTCCATACCGATTACCAACCGGAACAGGGGGAATCGCGCGAGGGGTTCACCGAGGAACACTGCCGGACCCTGGTGCGCGCCGCCGTCGGTGATCCGCTGCTGGACGTCGAGATCCGCAGCCGGTTGCCTTGGCGGGTAAGGGGTTTGCTCGCGGACGAGTTCCAGGCGGGGCGGGTTTTCCTGGTCGGCGACGCGGCGCACGCGGTGCCGCCACAGGGTGCGTTCGGGCTGAACACCGGTGCTGCCGACGCGCACAACCTCGCGTGGAAGCTGGCGGCGGTGCTGCGTGGGCAGGCCGGGCCGGGCCTGCTGCGCACCTATTCGACCGAACGTCGCGCGGTCGCCGCCGGCACGTTGACGCAGGCGCTGCTGCGCGTGGAACACCCACGCCTGCACTGGGATACGAGTCCCGGTGGCGCGGCAGCGCGGGCCGCGGTCGGTATGGCGTCCGCACCGGTGGTGCAACTCGGGTACCGCTATGACTCGACGGCCGTGCTCGACGCCGCGCCGCGGCTGCCGGACACCGAGGACGTGGCACTGGTGCTGGACGGCACACCGGGTTCGCGGCTCCCGCATCTGTGGATCGATGCGCAACGCTCGACGCTCGATCTCGTCGACACGGATTTCGCGCTGCTCACGGGCGTCGACGGTATCGCGTGGGCGCAGGCGGCGGAGCAGGTCGCGGCGAGTCTGGGAATCGCGGTGGCGGCCACCGCGATCGAAGCGCCGGAGTGGCCGTCCCTGGCGGGCATCGACGCAACAGGGGCGGTGCTGGTTCGTCCCGACCAGGTCATCGCATGGCGGAGCCCGGGAACGGTCGCGAGTCCGGCCGAGTGCCTCGCCGCGGTGCTGTGCCGGATCCTCGACCGGAGCTCCGGGACGCGGTAGCGAATCTGCTGAAATGCGAGGGAAGGCCGGTGAGATGTCCAGCGGCCATCGCGCCCGCCGAAGCCGCCGGTGACCTCGCCACCATAAGTACGAGCTACCGGGCCATCGCGAAGGGTACGGCCACGATCGAGTCGGTCGGCCCCGACCTCGCACGCGCGAGCCTGCGTCTGGCCGAGGTCAACCGGACCAAGTGCCTGCCGCCCGTGGCGCGATGACGCCCGGCGGTATGGACACAGTCGACACACCGGGCCGCGTTTTCAACGCGCTGCTGGAGCAGTTCTCGAGCGTGCCGTGTAGCGGGCGGGGCTTAGCGGGTGCCGTGACCCGCGCAGGCCGCGAGCGCGGTGTCCTTGGTGGCGTTGAACTTGTCGATGCCCGCGTTGAGCGCGTCGGTGTCCGCGCGCCGGGCCAGGGCGTCGGCGAGGGCGTTGGTGTCGTCGCGGTAGGCGTGCAGCACGTCCGCGATGTGCGTGGGCACCTCCTTGGTCACCTTCTGGTCGACGGACTTCGCCCCGTCGTGCAACGCGGTCACGGCGATATCCGCCTTGCCATTGGCCTCGGGGTCGTTGCGGCCGCGGTCGTTGGTCAGGCCGATGTAATCGTTGAAGGCCTGGACCGAACGGCCGTTCGCGCTCAGGAAGGCGTCGCAGGCCGATCCGGTCGCGCGTTCGATGGCGGCCGCCCTGGCCGCGGATGCCGCGATCGAGGAGGCCGTGACCTCGGAGGTGTACGCCGCCAGGTCGGTGCGGTTCACCTCGGCGGTGCCGGAGATCTGCTGCGAGCAGGCGCCGATGATCAGCACGCCCGCCGCGGTCGCCGCGCCCGCGGCCGCCAACCCGGCGCGTTCCAGTCCGTGCATGTCGGCCCCTTCCTTCGACAGATCCGGCCGGGCCGGTACTGCCCGATGCCGGACCTTTCGACGGTACGTCGCGGCACGGGCCGTCACCTGCACTGACTCAGATAGATGAGGAACCGATACCTACCGCAGCCGAGCGCACCGGGACCACGGCGGCCCCGGCGCACCCGGGTCGTGCGGGTCAGCTCTGGCCGAGCATGCCCCGCATCATGTCGATCTCCGTGCGCTGGGCGTCGATGATGCTGCGGGCCAACGCCTTGGCCTCGGCGTTGCTGCCGTCGGCGAGTTCGGTCTCGGCCATGGTGATAGCACCTGCGTGATGTTCGATCATCATGGTCAGCCACTGCCGATCGAAATCCGGGCCGGACGCGGCCTGCAGGGCGCTCATCTGCTCGGGGGTCATGATGCCCGGCATGTTGTGTCCGCCGTGTCCGCCGGCGCTCGGCGCGGACTTGCCGAAGCTCTGCAACAGCGCCGTCATCTGCTGCATCTCCGGCGCCTGCGCCTGCTCGACGGCGGTGGCGAGGGCCTGCAACCGCGGATTCTGGCTGCGGCTCGGCACCAGCTTCGCCATCTCCACCGCCTGTGCGTGATGCGGATACATCATCTGCAGGAAGGTGACATCGGCATCGTTGAAATCGGTGCGGGCCACGGGGGCGCTCGACGACGCGGACGGGCTCGAACCGCTGTGGTCCATGCCGGGCATGCCGTTCGAGTCGTCGCTGCCGCAGCCAGCGGCGAACAGCGCGGTGACGGTGCTGACCGCGGCGACGGCGATCGTGATCCGGGTACGGCTGATGAACATGGTTGTGCTCCTTGCGTATTGCGAATGACTGGGTTTCGGGCACGACGAGGCGGCGACCGTGCGAGCGGTCACCGCGTGCCTGTCAGATCCGCAGAATCGACAATTCGGCGAGGGAGAGCACTGTCCACGGGGGCGCGCGTTCGCGCCGCGGCCGTCGATGCCGCGGCGGCGTGACGGCGTTGCCCGATCGGTCGAGCGCCAGGCGGTAGAGCACGACCAAGGCGAGCAGCAGCGCGATGGCGGCCAGGATGAACACGCAGCCGTGCATAGCGCCGTGCGTGCCGGAGCACCCCGGGCCCCCGCAATCGGGTCCGCTCGTGCCGTGTGCACCGGCGGCGGTGTGGTCCGGGGTAGTCGACCGCGGTGCTGGCACGGCCACCATGGCGACGGGACCGTTACCCGGCATCGTGGGCGCCGACCCGCCGTGCGCAGGCGCGCTGTGGCCTTGGGCATGCCCGTGAGCGGGCATGGCGAAGACCGCGGTGTGCATGGTGAGGATTCCGGCCAGCAGGACCAGCACGCCGAGCGCCCGGGTGAGCCCGGGTGCGCGCAGCGGGAGGTGCCGTTCGACCACGCGGCCAGTGTAGTGACGGCCCGCGCACCGCCGAGCGATACCCCCTAGTGGTACCTACGACTTCGGGGTGGCGATGTCGATGACCAGGCGCGTCGGGTTGCTCAACGTGCTGACCGAGAACCCGGGCCGGTCGGCCCGGACACCGATGAACGACTGGGTGGTGCCCTCGAACACGGTGGTCCGATAGACACCGGCGATGCCGGGGGCGCTCGGGTCGGTCGCCGGGTCCGGGCCCGCGTACGGGGTGACCGCGCTGTCGAACGGATACGCCGACCCGAGGATCTGCACCTCGAGGATGGCGGTGCCCGCGACGTCGATCGGCTTGCCGCTGCCATCCTGTACGGCCCGGTCGGTGTACTGCACGATCCAGCCCGGCGTGCCCTTGCCGCCGAGGTCGTAGACCACGCGGTCGAAACCGGGCTGGTGCCCGATCCGGATGCCGGTCACCGTGAGGCCCGCGTCATTGGACGCGGTGCCGCGCTTGGGCAGCGCGTCACGGGGGACCTGCGGCGCTTCGGCGAGGGTGCCGGTGGTCGAGGAGCCTGCGGCAGGGGTGTCCGTGGTGGAGCCGTCGTCGGCGCAGCCCCCGAGCAGCACCGCCACCGCGGCGACCGTCAACACCGTCCTGTTGCGCATGTGGCTGATGGTAAACGTTGGGCGAGGCTGTGCGCGGGATTTGCGGGTTTCTCGATGTTTGCCGCAGTGGGGTCGCCTCCGGTGGATCGGCGCGCGGTTCGGCTCGTCACCGCTGCTGGTCTACTTCCCGCCGGGTCGGGCCGGACGGCTCGAAGGAGGTCGAAAGTATTGTGGAGCAAGCATTTTCGGCAAGCCGGGTATCCATTCGCCGCTGTCTCGGGGCTTCTCGCCGGTGTGCCGCACATGCGCACCCGCTCCTGGCCGTCGCGGCCTGCGCCCCGTGGCAGGCCCCGCCCGTCGCCGCGGCGGTGTCGCGGCACGCGCGGCCGACCGTGACGCGAGAGCGGTGAAGGCCTACCACGGAACCGCCCCGGTCGGCGCGAATATCGTGCAACTCGCGTCTGCTCGACAATGGCACTGTCGGACAGCGGGTTACGGCCACCGTGGGTGGGGCGGGTCGATGCGACGCGCATGCCCGTGCACCCGCTCGCGATGCTCGCTGCCGCCGGTATCCACCCGGTGTGGCCGAGCGACGTAGATCACAGGCGCGGCGTCGTGGCTCGTCGGTTTCGTCGAACAAGCCGATGCCGCATGCCAAGTCACGATCGCGGGGCGGCCGGTCTGGTTTCCCGACTCCGGCGCCGACTTCGGCGACCCGAATGGGGAAGGTATCGGTAGGGGGTGTGGCGCGTGCTGAGCCCTACCGGCGGCGCGCCAGGGGTGTCCGGGCTGAATCGGCTGTGCTGCTGGGTATTTCGGTGGGCGGATGCGACGCCACGCCGCGCGAAGCCGGCGAATTGCCGGGGTCGATGTGACGTCAGGGCAACGATCTAGCACACTTGAGTCGTGACAGATATCGAGGAGGTACTCGGCCGGCTGCGGCGGTATCCGGACGTGGAGGCGCTAAACCTCTACGCCGTCGATGCCGCCGATCGGCTGATCCTCGACGTCGCCGCCGATGCGCTGACCACTGAAGATAGCGGAAAGATAGCTGTCATCGGTGACGCGTACGGCGCGCTGACCATCGGTGCCATCGCGGCACACGACCTGCGCGCGGTCCGGGTGCATCAGGATCTGCTCACCGGCGAGCTGGCGCTGGCCAACAATGCCCGCGCGCTCGGTTTCGCCGACCGCTACACCGCGCACCCGCTCGGCGCCGGGCTGCTCGACGGCGTGCGCGTGGTCCTGCTGCGCCTGCCCCGGGCGCTGGCCGGGCTGTCCGAGGTGGCCGACGCCATCGCGCGCTACGCCGACCCCGAGGTGGTGGTCTTCGCGGGCGGGCGGGACAAGTACCTGACCAAATCGATGAACGAGGTTCTGGCGCAGTCGTTCTCCGAGGTGCGGGCCAGTCGTGGCCGGCAGAAGTCGCGCACGCTGCTGGTCACCGGGCCGAAGCCGGTGGGCAGTCCGCCGTTTCCGGTCCGGGATCGGCTCGACGATCTCGACATCGATGTGGTCGCCCACGGCGCCGCCTTCTCCGGCGCGCGCCTGGACATCGGCACGCGGTTCCTGCTCCAGCACCTGAAGTGGATGAAACCCGACGCCCGTGAGGCGATCGACCTCGGCTGCGGCACCGGGATACTGGCCGTCGCGCTGGCGAAGGCGCGGCCCGCCATCAAAGTGGTCGGCACCGATCAGTCGGCCGCGGCGGTGGCCTCGGCGCGGGCGACGGTGGTCGTCAACGAGGTCGCCGATCGGGTGAGCGTGGTGCGCGACGACGCGATGTCCTCGGCCGCGGCCAACAGTGCGGACCTGGTCCTGTGCAACCCGCCCTTCCACGTCGGCGCCGCCGTGCACACCGGATCGGCGATCAAGATGTTCGCCGAGACCGGCCGGGTGCTGCGGCCAGGCGGCGAGCTGTGGACGGTGTTCAACTCCCATCTGAACTACCGTGGGGTGATCGAGCGGATGGTCGGCCACACCGATGTGGTCGGCCGCAACCGCAAATTCACGGTCACTCGGTCCGTGCGTGGTCTGCACGACGCGCAGCAGCGGTAGAGTCCGAATTGTCCGCCTAGGCGCTGGAGCCCGGAAAAGCCCTTCCGGGAACTGGAACCAGGCAGTGAACGTTGGACCAAGCAGTTGGATGATCGAGCGAAAGCTCGACGATCAGCGGCAACGACCAGAAAGGGACGCAAGTGCGTACCACGAGCAATCCGGTTTTCAGAAACCTGCCTCGGCAAGAGGGCGGTGGCTACGCCAACTTCGGGTCGGGCGTCGCCGGCGCGGGACAGTTGGGTCAGCAGTTCGGTAACCAGTACGGACAGCAGTACCAGCAGCCCCAGCCCTACCAGCAGGCGCCTGCGGGCGCCAGGGCGATGACCATCGACGACGTGGTCACCAAGACCGCCATCACGCTGGGCGTGCTCGCCCTGTCGGCGATCATCTCCTACGGCCTGACCAACGCGAACACCTCCCTCGCCCCGCTGTTCGTCATCGGCGGCGGTCTGGTCGGCCTGGTGCTGGTGCTCATCGCGTCGTTCGCCAACAAGATGGACAACCCGGTCCTCGTGCTCTCCTACGCGGTGTTCGAGGGCCTGTTCGTCGGCGCGCTGTCGTTCATGTTCACCAACATCGAGTTCGGTGGCGTCGGCGGTAGCGCGATGATCGCGCAGGCGGTGCTCGGCACCTTCGGTGTGTTCGCCGGCATGCTGGTGGTCTACAAGACCGGTGCCATCCGGGTGACCCCGCGCTTCACCAGGATGATCGTCGGCGCGATGATCGGCGTGCTGGTGCTCGCGCTCGGCAACCTGATCGCGAGCTTCTTCATCTCCGGTGGCCTCGGCCTGCGCGACGGCGGCCCGCTCGCCATCGTGTTCAGCCTGGTCGTCATCGCGATCGCGGCGTTCAGCTTCCTGCTCGACTTCGATGCCGCCGACCAGCTCATCCGCGCCCAGGCGCCGGAGAAGGCTGCCTGGGGCGTCGCCCTCGGCCTGGCCGTCACCCTGGTGTGGCTCTACATCGAGATCCTCCGGCTGCTGAGCTACTTCCAGCGCGACTGATACAGCGACCGACAAAAAAGACCCCCGGCGCAGGCCGGGGGTCTCTTTCGTGATGACTCAGCTCAAGCGCTCGATGACCATCGCCATGCCCTGGCCGCCGCCGACGCACATGGTCTCCAGACCGAACTGCTTGTCGTAGGTCTGCAGGTTGTTCAGCAGCGTGGTGGTGATGCGGGCGCCGGTCATGCCGAACGGGTGGCCGAGCGCGATCGCGCCGCCGGAGACGTTCAGCTTGTCCTCGTCGATCTTCAGCTCGCGGGCCGAGCCGAGCACCTGCACCGCGAACGCCTCGTTGATCTCGACCAGGTCGATGTCGTCGATCGTCTTGCCCGCCAACGCGAGTGCGCGCTTGCACGCCTCGATCGGGCCGAGGCCCATGATCTCGGGCGACAGGCCGGACACACCGGTGGATACGATGCGGGCCAGCGGGGTCAGACCGAGCTCCTTGGCCTTGGTATCGCTCATGATGACCAGCGCGGCCGCGCCGTCGTTGAGCGGGCAGCAGTTGCCCGCGGTGACGGTGCCGTCCGGGCGGAAGACCGGCTTCAGCTGGCTGACCGCCTCGTAGGTGACCCCGGCACGCGGGCCGTCGTCCTTCGAAACGACGGTGCCGTCGGGCAGCGTGATCGGGGTGATCTCGCGCTCGAAGAAGCCGTTCTTGATCGCTTCCTCGGCCCGGTTCTGCGACCGGACGCCCCAGCGGTCCTGCTCTTCCCTGGTGATGCCGGTGAAGCTGGCGACGTTCTCGGCGGTCTGGCCCATCGCGATGTACGCGTCCGGGATCAGGCCGTCCTGGCGCGGATCGTGCCACGCGCCCGCGCCGCCCTCCGCGGTCTTCGCGGTGCGCGCCTGCGCGTCGGCGAACAGCTCGTTCTGCGTGTTCGGCCAGCTGTCGGCGGAACCGTTCTTGTAGCGGGACACGGTCTCGACGCCCGCGGAGATGAACACCTCGCCCTCGCCCGCCTTGATGGCGTGGAAGGCCATCCGGGTGGACTGCAGCGACGAGGCGCAGTAGCGGTGCACGGTGGTGCCCGGCACCAGGTCGTAACCCAGCTGCACGGCCACGATGCGGGCGATGTTGAAACCGGACTCGCCACCCGGCGAACCGCAGCCGAGAATCAGGTCATCGATCTGGTTGGGGTCCAGAGCGGGCACCTTGTCGAGTGCCGCGCGGACGATCTGGGTGGTCAGGTCGTCGGGCCGCATGTCGACCAGCGATCCCTTGGCCGCCCGGCCGATCGGGGAACGGGCAGTCGAGACGATGACAGCCTCAGGCATGAGGACTCCTTTGTCGGAGGGTACGAGCGCCCCCGCTTTGTTACTCGCGGGTTCTTGTCGAATCTACGTCGCGTCGCGGGGAACCAGCACCCGGGGTCGGCTCGCCGAGCGCCTCGAGCAGGACCGGAAGCAACTGTGCCGCGGCCAGTTCGTAGCCCGCCGCTGATGGGTGGAAACCGTCCTCGGCGAACAGCAACTCCGGTTGCGCCCGGAATTCCGGCGCGAGCAGATACCCCATCGGCACCGGGAGCCCGCCCGCCGCGGTGGTGGCCAGGGTCTGCGCCCGCGCCAGCCGCAGGCTCCAGTTGTGCACGACCGTGCGCAGCGGCTGCGGAATCGCGGTCACCGTACCGAGATTGGGACAGGTGCCGACCACGACCACGGCATCGGCCCTGCGCAACCGGGCGACCGCGGCGGCCAGCCTGCGGGCCGAGGCGCGCACGGAATGCTTCTTGGTGATGTCGTTGGCGCCGATCAGGATGACCGCGGCGTCCGGCGGCGGTCCCGCCACGAACATCGCGTCCACCTGTCCGGACAACCCCTTCGAGGTGGCGCCCGAGATCGCCTTGGTGCTCAACCGGATTCGCCGATTCGTGGCCAGGGCGAGGCCGCGGGCCAGCCGCACGCCGGGCACCTCGTCGGCGACTCGGCAGCCGACCCCCGCCGCGGTGGAATCACCGAAGATCATCAGGTGCAGGTCGGCGTGCTTGCCCGCGCGCCACGGCTCCGGCTCCAGGCAGCCCGCGGTGTAGATGCCGTCCGCCTCAGGCGGTTTCGAGGTGTCGCGGCCGATCACGCCGCGCGCGGTGCCCGCCTGCGCCGTCAGCAGTCGATACGCGGCCCACCACGCGGTGCCCGCGCCGGAACCGGCCAGCACGGTCGCGGCACCCGTGACCGCGGCTGTCCGCCAGCCGATCCGAGGTGCGTTCACAGAAGCTAAAGATACCGACTTCACGCAGGCGGGGCAGGGGGAGCGGGAACGTCGAACGAGCCGTGGGCGGGCACGCTCGCGGCGTCGGTGGTGACGGTAACCTCGACGCGGCCGGGGCCGGTGTCCTGGAACAGCGCGTACTGAATGCTGCCGTACATGCCGGCCACCACGGTGTCGGAGTAGCGGCCCGTCGCTCCGGTGGTGGTGTTGCGCCAGTCGACCGTGGTGTTCACCTCGCAGACCGGTGCCAGCGGATATTCACCGGGACCGATGCCGACGAGTGGCAGCGCCTGGATATTGAGGATGGCGCGCCCCGGCCATGCCGGGCTGACATCGGCCCAGGTGCGGAGGGTGGTCCAGCAGAGGCCACCGTGCGCGAGCGTCGGCACCTGCGGGAACTCGGTGGTCACGGCGTTGGCCTCGGTACCGGGTCCGGCCAGCGCGGCCAACGCCGCGGCGGCAGGCACGAGAACGGCACGAGCGATGTTCGGCTGCCTCATGAGGGCGATCCTAAGCGCGGGCAAACCGAATTTCCGGTTTGTCGCGCGGTAGGGGTGTGCGTGGCGTGGATGACCTGGCATCCAGCGCGAACACGGCGGCGCGGGCCGACCTGGGCGGGCGGATTCTGCGCCGTCTGGAACGATGGGGGCATGCGCATCGCCGACCATGTCGTGGACCTCATCGGCAACACGCCGTTGGTCCGGTTGAACTCCGTCATCGAACCGACCGCGGGATTGCTCGCCGCCAAGATCGAATACCTGAACCCGGGCGGCAGCTCCAAGGACCGGATCGCGGTGAAGATGATCGAGGCCGCCGAGCAGTCCGGTCAGCTGCGACCCGGCGGCACCATCGTCGAGCCCACCTCCGGCAACACCGGTGTCGGTCTCGCGCTGGTCGCCCAGCAGCGCGGCTACCACTGTGTTTTCGTCTGCCCGGACAAGGTCAGCGAGGACAAGCGCAACGTGCTGCGCGCCTACGGCGCCGAGGTCGTGGTGTGCCCGACCGCGGTCGCGCCCGAGGACCCGGCCAGCTACTACAGCGTCTCGAACCGCCTGGTCCAGGAGATCGACGGGGCGTGGAAGCCGGACCAGTACTCCAACCCGGGCGGCCCGGAGAGCCACTACGAGACCACCGGTCCGGAGATCTGGCGCGACACCGAGGGCAAGATCACCCACTTCGTCGCGGGCGTGGGCACCGGCGGCACGATCAGCGGCACCGGTCGCTACCTCAAGGAGGTCTCGGGCGGCAAGGTGAAGATCATCGGCGCCGACCCCGAGGGCTCGGTCTACTCCGGTGGCACCGGCCGGCCCTACCTGGTCGAGGGCGTCGGCGAGGATTTCTGGCCCTCGGCCTACGACCCGGCCATTCCGGACGAGATCATCGCGGTCTCCGACGCCGATTCGTTCGACATGACCCGACGCCTGGCCCGCGAGGAAGGGCTGCTGGTCGGCGGCTCGTGCGGCATGGCGGTGGTCGCGGCGATCGAGGTCGCGCGCCGCGACCCGGACGCGGTCGTGGTGGTGCTGCTGCCCGACGGCGGCCGCGGCTACCTGTCGAAGATCTTCAACGACAAGTGGATGGCCTCCTACGGCTTCCTGCGCGAACGCCTCGACGGCAGCACCGCCGAACCCCTGGTCGGCGATGTGCTGCGCGGCAAGTCGGGCGCTCTGCCGGACCTGGTGCACACCCACCCGTCGGAAACGCTGCGCGACGCCATCGAGATCCTGCGCGAATACGGCGTCTCGCAGATGCCCGTGGTCGGCGCCGAACCGCCGGTGATGGCGGGCGAGGTCGCGGGCAGCGTCTCGGAGCGGGATCTGCTGTCGGCGGTGTTCGAAGGCCGTGCGCACCTGACGGATTCGGTGTCCCAGCACATGAGCGCCTCGTTCCCGCTGATCGGTGCGGGTGAGCCGATCTCCGCCGCCACCAAGGCGCTCTCGGACACCGACGCCCTGATGGTCGTCGAGGAGGGCAAGCCGGTCGGCGTCATCACCCGGCACGATCTGCTCGGCTTCCTGAACGCCTAGCTCGGCCGCGCACCCCCGCTAGTTCAGCGGGGGTGCGCGTCGATCAGCCGGTCGCGTAGCGCCAGCGCGTCCCGCGGCGCCATGACCTTGGCGTCGTTGTCGAAATAGCAGTACACGTCGTGGTGGACCGACCAGGCGCGGATCTTCTCGGCCCACATGTCCAGGCCGGCGTCGGTATAGCCGCTGACGTAGAGCTCGTCGTGGCCGTGCAGGCGGATGTAGACGAAGTCGGCGGTGCGTTCCTCGATCAGCGGGAACTTGCCCGCGGCGTCGGCGACGACGAGGGCGACCCCGTGCGCGGCCAGCAACTCGAAGCAGCGCGGGGTGACGAAGCTGGGGTGGCGCACCTCCAGCGCGTGCCGCAGCGGACGGTCGGCATCGGTGCGCACGTGCGCGGGGTCCACCCGGTGGTCATGGTGCTCGGCGATCCGCGCGGCCGCCGCGGTGGTGCGCGGGAGATGAGCGCAGAAGGCGTCGAGCACGTCCGGCTCGAACTGGAAGTTCGGCGGCAGCTGCCAGAGGATCGGACCCAGTTTCGGACCGAGGGCGAGCAGGCCGGACGCGAGGAAGTTCGCCAGCAGCTCGTCGCCGTCGCGCAACCGCTTCATATGGGTGATGAATCGGCTGCCCTTCACCGCGAACACGAAGTCGTCCGGGGTCATGCTCGCCCAGTTCCGATAGCTCGAAGGGCGTTGCAGCGCATAGAAAGACCCGTTGATCTCGACGCTGTTCAACCGCTGCGAAAGGTACTCGAGCTCGCGCTTCTGCGGCACGCCCTTGGGATAGAAGACACCGCGCCAGGGCGGGTACACCCACCCCGACGTGCCGATCCGGATCTGGCCCATGTCTCCATCGTGACAGCAACGCCGCCGGGCTCACCGTGCCGCGCGCAGGGCCGCCACCCGGCCGAATATCCAGGCCACGAGCACCGCGGCCAGGAACGACAGCAGCGACGCGCTCATCCACGCCTGCTTGCTGAAGTGCAGCAGCTCCTGCGCGCGCACCCAGAAATCGGTCCACAACCCGGCGTCACCCGGGTTGATCAGCTGGTAGACCGCGAGACCGGCCAGCCACGCGAGCACCATGCCCCAGCGCGGCGGGGCGTCGGCAGCGGTGTTCCACTCGCCCCTGGCCCGCAGGAAGAAGTCGGCGACCAGCACGCCGAGCAACGGCACGAACACCGAACCGATCAGGCCGAGGAAGCCGAAGTAGTTCGCCATGTTCAGCCGCAACGCGAGCAACGTGATCAGCACGCCGAGCCCGATAGAGAGCACCCGCCGGTCCAGTCGCGGCCACAGGTTCTGGATGGACACCGCGGTGGAGTACACGTTGGCGAAGGACTGATCGGCTTCGCGCAGCACAAAGATGAAGAAAAACAGTCCGCCCAGGGTCACCTGGAGGAACGGCGAGTACTGCCCGTCACCGGTCGCGCGGGCCAGCGCGAACAGCCCGAGGATGTAGGCCACGATCTGGGTCAGCGCGTAGGCGCCGCTCGCCGCGCCGAACGCGCTGCCGGTGCTGCGCGAATGCCGGGTGTAGTCGGCGGCCACCGGCACCCAGGAGATGGAGACGGCCAGCGCCGCGTCGGTGGCGATCCAGAACAGATTCCAGTCGACGCCGAACGGGCCGCTGCCGTGCGGGCCGGGGTTGGCCGTGAGATCGGGCAGTCCGGTGCGGAAGAACTGGATGTAGAACCACACCAGCGCGATCACCACGCCGACCGTGACGAACCGGCGCAGGAGCCGGACCGACCCGAGCGGCCAGATGGTCAGCGCGGTGGTGAGCGCGCCCGCGGCCACCACGTACAGCCAGTGCGGGCCGCCGCCGAACAGTTCGTCGGCCGCGTCGCCGATGACGATCAATTCGAAGGTGCCCCAGCCGATCAGCTGGGCGATGTTGAGCACGGTCGGCAGGTAGCTCAGCTTCGCGCCGAACAGACCGCGCAGCAGCACCATCGCGGGTTTGCCGGTGCGCGCGCCGGGCACGGCGGCCAGACCGAGCATGACGCCGCCGACGACCGTGCCGACGATCATCGCGAGAATGCCCGCCGCGATCGAGATCTGGGCCGCGCCGTCGGAGTTCGGCGCGAGCACGGTGTACGCGCCGGAGAACGCGATGAGGCTGACGCCGAGATTTGCCCAGAATGCGCTCTGGTCCCAGAACGAGAGCACCTTGGGGGCGGGCTCGTCGAGGGTGAACGGTGCTTCGTGCCGTTCGGAGTTGTGCAGGGTCGATGAAGACATGCCCGAAAACGCTCTTCCTACGCCGGCATTACCCGGACAGGTTCAGGCGGTCGGCGAAGCGCTGGGGTCCGCCCTCTCAGCCCGGCCGTGCCCGAGCTCCCGCGGTGGGGGTGATTCGGGCCGAATAGTACACGCGGCACCGCGCCGGCCGGTGTGCTCCGGGGGCGCGGGGTAGGTTCGAGAAGGTGAACGGCGGGTTCGCCAGTCGGGCCGACGATGACGATCCAAGCACCGGGAACGGTGTGTTCCGGACCCCGAAATCCCCGCTATGACAGGGGGAATGGCGCAATTGCGTCGTGGATCACAGCCACCTGTAAATCACGATAACGGAGCCGTAACGGATTGTTCATTAGCGGCCGCAACAATTCCTGGGTATGACGCGCAGGCAAGTGATCGGATGGGTGGCTCTGCTGGCCTCGGTGCTTGTCGGCGCCCATCTACTCGATCGGGTGCACTTCCCGGCGCCGCAGATGATCCTGGCGATCCTTGTCGGCGGCGCGCTGGCGTTGACCGGGAACTTGCCGACCCCGCTGCCGCGCACGCTCACGATCGGCGTGCAGGGCATGCTCGGCGTGCTGATGGGTAGCTATCTGGAGATCTCGCTGCTGTCCAGCATCGGGCTCGCCCTGTTCCCCGTGCTCGCGGTGACGGTGGCGACGCTGGTGATCAGCCTGCTGGTCGCGGTGGTGTTCGCCCGCGTCGCGCACGTCGAATTGCCGACCGCGACCCTCGGCCTGCTGGCCGGCGGCTCCGCCGCGGTGGTGTCCTGCGCCGACGACATGGACGCCGACCCGCGGCAGGTCGCGTTCATGCAGTACCTGCGGGTCGCCCTGGTCGCGGTGAGCGCGCCCGCGCTCGGCGCGCTGCTGAACAACAACGCGGGCGGGCTCTCCACCACGCACGCCACCCTCGGCGCCGCCGTCACCAATCCCGACCTGCCGAGCTGGATGATCGTCGGGCGCGGCGATCAGGTGGCCGGGCTCTCCATCGCGATCATGCTCTGCATCGTCGGCACCAAACTGGGCAGGCGAGTACACCTGCCGAGCCCCGCGTTGATCGGGCCGATGGTGCTGACCGCGGTGTTGACCGCAGTCGGCGTCAGTCACGGCTACGCGCCGACGAACCTGTTCAAGGACCTGCTTTTCGTGCTCATCGGTTTCGAGGTGGGCACGCGCTTCACCAAGTCCGTGGTCACCGAGATGGCGCGGATGATTCCCGGGATGACGGTCACCATCGTCGCGCTCTCCGCCATCGTCGCCGGATTGGCTTTCGCCGTAGCGACTTTCGTCGACCTGGAGCTCTCCGACATCTACCTGGCCACCACGCCGGGCGGCATCAACGCCGTGCTGGCCACCGCCGAATCGATGGACGCGAACCTACCGCTGATCACCTGCGTGCAGAGCCTGCGGTTACTGCTGATGGTCCTGATGCTGCCGCTGCTGACCCGGGGCATCCGCTGGCTGTCCGCGCGGCAATTCACGCCGCAGCCCGAGTTCGTCGCCTGAGGCGAGTGCCGCGCCCCGAAGCGCGTTGTGCCGTCGCGGGGTTCGGCCTTGGCGTGCACGTCGTCCGTGACCGGCTCGATCCACCATTCATTCGTGCGGTCCGGCATATCGTTCGAGTTACTTGTCGCGCGGAATGCGTCGATGTGGCAAATTAGCTGCAAATATAGGGTTCGAGTGATGTCGCCGGGGTATAACCGGCCTTGAAGCAGCCTCGGCAAACCGCCCCGGCTAATCGGATAGCGAAGGGATGGGCATGTACACCTCCAGTTTGGCTATCGATTTCCAGCAGGGCTTCTCCGACGCATGGAGTTCCGTCGCCACGTTCGTCCCCAAACTGGCCGGATTCCTCGTCATCCTGCTCATCGGCTGGATCGTCGCGAAGCTCGTGTCGACCATCGTGGACAAGGTGCTGGACCGGGTCGGCTTCGACCGCCTGGTCGAGCGCGGCGGGCTGCGGCAGATGATGGCGCGCAGTCGCTATGACGCCTCGGACCTGCTGGCGAAGCTGGCCTACTACGCGATCCTGCTGATCGCGCTGCAACTCGGCTTCGGCGTGTTCGGGCCGAACCCGGTCAGTGACCTGCTCGACGGCATCGTCTCCTGGCTGCCGAAGGCCGCCGTCGCGATCATCATCGTGGTGGTCGCGGGCGCGATCGCCGCCGCCGTGCGCGACCTGGTGGGCAACATGCTCGGCGGCCTCTCCTACGGCGCGATGATCGGCCGCGTCGCGGCCGTGTTCATCTGGGGCGTCGGCATCGTGGCCGCGTTGAACCAGATCGGGGTGGCCATGTCGGTCACCATGCCGATCCTGATCACGGTGCTCGCCACCATCGGCGGCATCCTGGTGGTCGGTGTCGGCGGCGGGATGGTCCGCCCGATGCAGCAGCGCTGGGAGAACTGGCTGAGCGGGCTGGAAGAGGAGATGCCCGCGGTCAAGGGGCACGCCGAGGCGTACTCGCGGGGCCGTGAGGACGCCTCGCGGGAGCAGCTGTGGATGGATCAGCAGGCGGCTCGCGGCCAGCAGGGCCAGCAGTGGGACGAGGGCGCGATGCAGGGCGGCGGATACCAGCAGGGCGGTGGTTCCTACCAGCGTTCGGGCGAGTACATGGGTTACCGCGAACCGGGCATCGATCGCTGAATCTCGTCCTCCGACAACGACGTCCGCCATCAGCCGAGCTGGTGGCGGACGTCTTTTCGGTTCAGGCGGTGGTGCGCGCCGCGTGCAGGCAGACCCCGGCCAGGCGTAGTTGCAGCCAGTCCGCGCTGGCCCAACTGCCGAGATCGCCCGGCGCGGCGCCGGTGAGCCCGGTCCCTTCCGCGCCGGTCGCGGCCTCGCGGACCTGATCGAGGAGCCCGCGCGCGTAACCCGCGAGCAGCACCGGCGCAGGCACCTTGGCGGCGTCCTCGACACCCCATTCGAGAATGTCGCGCACGGCCGCGGCGTGCTGGTCGAGTGCCGCCGAGAGCGCGGGCAACTGTGCCGCGGCAGCCAGCGCCGGTACCCCGTGCGTCTTGTGCAGGCGGTTCAATATCTTGCGCGCCGACACTTCGAGCAACGCGGGGCCGAGCAGGAACATGTTGCGATGCTAGCAACCGGCGTGTCTTGATGAAACTGTGACGATTCTCCCCTTCACCACTATTCGATCGGTGTGTTTCAGCAAATTACCGGCTTCGTATTCGCCGGTCAGCGAAAGGCATTCGCGTCGGTGAGGGCGCGCCCGAGCACCAGCTGATGCACCTCGGCCGTGCCCTCGTAGGTGAGCACCGACTCGAGGTTGTTCGCGTGCCGCAGCACCGGATAGTCCAGCGTGATGCCGTTGGCGCCGAGAATGGTCCGGCACTCGCGGGCGATCGCGATGGCCTCGCGGGTGCTGTTCAACTTGCCCGCGCTCACCTGCTGCGGGGTCACCGTGCCGCGGTCCTTCAGCCGGCCGAGGTGCAGGGCGAGCAGCTGGCCCTTGCCGAACTCGAGGGCCATGTCCGCGAGCTTGGCCTGGGTCAGCTGGTAGGCGGCCAGCGGCTTGTCGAATACCTCACGGGTGCGGGCGTAGTCGATGGTCGCGGCCAGGCAGTCGCGCGCGGCGCCGAGCGCGCCGAAGATGATCCCGAAGCGCGCCTCGCTCAGGCAGGCCAGCGGCGCGGCCAGCCCGCGCGACTCCGGCAGCACGGCCTCGGCGGGCAGGCGGACGTCGTCGAGATCGAGCTCGGCGGTCACCGAAGCGCGCAGCGACAGCTTGCGGTGCATCTCACGGGCGGTGAATCCCGGGGTGCCCGCGGGCACCAGGAAGCCGCGGATCACCTGCTTGCCCTCGTCCTCGGTCTGCGCCCACACCACCGCGACATCGGCCACCGAGCCGTTGGTGATCCACATCTTCGACCCGTTCAGCACCCAGTCGGTGCCGTCGCGCTTGGCCCTGGTCCGCATGCCGGCGGGGTTGGAGCCGAAATCCGGCTCGGTGAGCCCGAAGCAACCGATCGCGCGGCCCGCCGCCATCTCGGGCAGCCACTGCTGCTTCTGCTCCTCGGAGCCGTACTTGTGGATCGCGGTCATCGCGAGCGACCCCTGCACCGACACCATGCTGCGCACGCCCGAGTCGACCGCCTCCAGCTCCTGGCAGGCGAGTCCGTACATGGTGGCCGACATGCCCGCGCAGCCGTAGCCGTCGAGGTGCATGCCGAGCAGACCCACCTTGCCCAGTTCGGGGGCGATCTCGCGGGCCGGGAAGGTGCCCGCCTCGAACCAGTCCGCGATGTGCGGGCGCAGCCGTTGTGCGGCGAAGGCGGCGACGGTGTCGCGGATCTCGCGCTCGTCGTCGGAGAGGAGGGAATCGATCGCGAACAGTTCTTCCACAGTGACCATGCGCTCAGCCTAATTGCCGGTCGCGCCGGTGAGATCGGGTTCACTGCCCCAAGTGGCGGAAGATATTTCTGCCCAAGCGGTCTAGCTGTGGAATTAGATCGGCCATCGGCCGGAAGTATCGGGATCTGTCCGATCGGCTCCGGTCGCGACGGCGGGGCGCGCGGAACAACGCGGCGAGCGTGACGGTTCTACGGGCGGGTAGCCCGACCAGAGGGTTGCCCCTACGATGCGGCCAATTAGGGTGTGGTTCATGAGTGAGCGAAGCGAGCGGACCGAAGGCACAGCTGGGCTGGGGTTCTCGACACGGGCCGTGCATGCCGGGTTCGATCCCGATCCGCAGACCGGCGCGGTGAACGTGCCCATCTACGCGAGTTCGACCTTCGCTCAGGACGGGGTGGGCGGTCTGCGTGGCGGTTTCGAGTACGCCCGCACCGGTAACCCGACTCGCTCCGCGCTGGAGGCGAACCTCGCCGCGCTCGAATCCGGCCGGTACGGCCGGGCTTTCGCCTCCGGCATGGCCGCCACCGACTGTGCCGTGCGGGCCACGTTGCGTCCCGGTGACCACATCGTCATCCCGGACGACGCCTACGGCGGCACCTTCCGCCTGATCGACAAGGTGTTCAGCCAGTGGGGGATCGAGCACTCGCCCGCGCACGTCTTCGACGTGGACGAGATGCGCGCGGCGATCCGCCCGAACACCAAGCTGGTGTGGGTCGAGACCCCGACCAACCCGCTGCTGAGCATTGGTGACATCCCGGCGCTGGCCGATGTCGCGCACGCCGCGGGCGCGAAGCTCGTGGTGGACAACACCTTTGCCACCCCGTACCTGCAGCAGCCGCTGCTGCTCGGCGCCGACATCGTGACGCACTCGACCACCAAGTACCTCGGCGGGCACTCCGATGTCGTCGGCGGCGCGCTGATCACCAACGATCCGGAGCTCGACGCGGCGTTCGCCTTCCTGCAGAACGGCGCGGGCGCGGTGCCAGGCCCCTTCGACGCCTTCCTCACCATGCGCGGCACCAAGACGCTCGCCGTGCGGATGGACCGGCACTGCGACAACGCGGAGACCCTGGTCGAGTTCCTTGCCGGACACCCGGCGATCGCGCAGGTGATCTACCCCGGTCTGCCCGAGCACCCGGGGCACCAGGTCGCCGCGAAGCAGATGCGCCGGTTCGGCGGCATGATCTCGGTGCGGCTGCACGGCGGCGCCGACGCCGCTCGCGAGTTCTGCTCGCGCACAAAGGTGTTCACCCTGGCCGAGTCGCTCGGCGGGGTGGAATCGCTGATCGAGCACCCGGCCGCGATGACCCACGCCTCCACCGAGGGCTCCGCCCTGGAGGTGCCCGCCGATCTGGTGCGGCTTTCGGTCGGTATCGAGGACGCGGCCGATCTGCTCGCCGATGTCGAGCAGGCGCTCGCGAGCTGACGGGACGCCTGAGATGACGAAGCGGCCGCACCTGGAATACGGGTGCGGCCGCTCGTGTCTCAGGGGGAACATTCGGCCGGGTCGCGCGGCGACCCGGCCCGCGAGGTCAGCTGTGGTAGGGCTCCGCGCTGACCAGGGTGACCTTCATGGTGTTGCCGTTGGGCAGCGTGTACTCGCGGGTCTCGCCGACCTTGGCGTCGATGAGCGCCCCGCCCAGCGGGGAGGCGGGCGAGTAGGTCTCCAGCTTGGAGTCGTTCAGGCCCTCTTCGCGGGTCGCGATGAGGAAGGTCTCGGTATCGGACTCGTCGCCGTCGTAGTAGACCTTGACGACCGAGCCGGGCAGCGCGACGCCGGACTTGGTCGGCGCCACGCCGACCTTGGCGTTGTTCAGCAGTTCCTGCAGCTGGCGAATGCGCGCCTCCTGCTGGCCCTGCTCCTCACGCGCGGCGTGGTATCCGCCGTTCTCCTTGAGGTCGCCCTCTTCACGGCGTTCGTTGATCTCGGCAGCGATAACGGGACGATTGGCGATGAGCGCATCGAGTTCTCCCTTGAGCCTGTCGTGCGACTCCGGGGTCAGCCAAGTCACTTGCGTCTCAGTCATCTCGATCACTCCCTAGTAGTTGTTCCCGGCAGGCCGGGATTCCCTGATAACTGCCGCAGTACCCACCCGTGGGGCGGGCACGCACCAGTCGACGGCTAGAGCGATCCTGGGAAGTTCTTCGAACCCCGACAGACCCTGGTTCCGGGCAAAGCTCGTGGTCCGGAACAGATAGCGCTGGCCGCCAATGCAGCAAACACGGCTCCGAACCCCGGAACCGTGTGTCAGGCCATTTTAGCATGAATCACAAACATGCAGGTCGGAGTTAATTTCGAGGACATTTGCTGCGGCGATTGCGGCAAATCGACTCTGGCGCCGGTGCTGGTCGGTAGCGGGCTACTCCGCCCGCAGGTATTCGGGCACGTCCGCGCTGCACGCGTAGATGCTGCTCGAGGCGGGTCGCTCGGAAGCCTTCACGGTGGTCGTCAGCTGGATCGTGCCGCTGTCAGAGGGTGGAATGAGCACCTCACGGCGCCCGACCTCGACGCTGTCGCGGGCCATCGCGCGCACGAAGCAGACCACCGGCCGGCTCGGATCCTTCCTGGTGACCTTGATCCGGATCGACATCGTGGCATCGTCGACAACGGTGTAGCCGAGTTGCTCGGACTCGATGTCCTCGGGGCCGTATTTCTGCCAGCCGAGAAAGGCCACGCCGCAGCCGAGCACCGCGACGGCCGCGATGAGCGCGGGGGCCAACCAGCGGGGGCGCGCGGACGGCTGCTTTCCGTACCGGTCGGTCGGCCTGCGGATCGCCGCCGGAGCCGTGGCGTCGTCGCGCTCGCCCATGAGGTCGCTCCCGGGGGGTAAGTCGGAACAAATGTCGGTCGAATGGAACTATAGGGAACGAAGACCAGACACCCGCGAGCGAGAGCGATGGTGAACGAGACGTGAGTGGCCTTCGCCTCATGGCGGTGCATGCCCACCCCGACGACGAATCCAGCAAGGGTGCCGCGACGACCGCGCGGTACGCCGACGAGGGACACGACGTCCTCATCGTCACGCTGACCGGCGGGGAACGCGGCAGCATCCTGAACCCCGCGATGGACACGCCCGGCGTCCTGGATCGGATCGAGGAGATCCGTCGCGAGGAAATGGCCGCGGCGGCCCGCGCGCTCGGCGTGCGCCAGCACTGGCTCGGCTTCGTCGATTCCGGGCTGCCCGAAGGTGATCCGCTGCCGCCGCTGCCCGAGGGCAGCTTCGCGCTGGTCCCGCTGGAGGAGGCCACCGAGGCGCTGGTCCGGGTGGTGCGCGAGTTCAAGCCGCACGTGATGACCACCTATGACGAGCTGGGCGGCTACCCGCACCCGGACCACATCCGCTGCCACGAGGTCTCCATGGCCGCGTTCGAGGCGGCGGGCGATCCGCAGCGTTTCCCCGACGCGGGTGCACCGTGGACGCCGCTGAAGCTGTACTACGACCACGGCTTCACCGCACGGCGGATGGAGGTCTTCGCCGAGGAGTACGAGCGGATGGGTGAGCCCTTCCCGCTACAGGAGTGGCTGGACCGGATGCGCAAGTACGTGCCCGAGCGCGGCGACGTGTTCTCCAGGGTCACCACGCAGATCGAGTGCGCCAAGTACTTCCCGCAGCGCGACGACGCCCTGCGCGCGCACGCCACGCAGATCGACCCGAACGGCGCGTTCTTCGCCATTCCGCTCGAGCTGCAGCAGCGGCTCTGGCCGACCGAGGAATTCGAGCTGGCCAAGACCCGGGTGCGCACCGCGCTGCCGGAGACCGACCTGTTCGCCGGTATCGAGGACGAGCAGCGGTGATGTTGGTTCTGCTCGCTCAGACATCTCCCGGCACGCCGACCGGACCCGAGTTCGGCAAGGCCTCGCCGCTCGGCTTCCTGATCATCCTGATCCTGCTGGCCGGCACGGTGCTGCTGGTTCGCTCGATGAACAAGCACATCAAGCGGCTGCCCGCGACCTTCGAACCGGATCACCCCGAGCCGGATCAGGAAGCCGATGAGGGCACCGAGCACGGCATCACTACGCGCGCCGAGGAGGGCGGCCCGGACGGACCGCCGCTGCGCACCTGACCAACCGTCAGCGCTGCTAGCTCTGCTGCTGGGTGAGCGCGGTGTAGGCGGTGGCGGCCGCGTTCTGCTCCGCCTCCTTCTTCGAACGCCCGACGCCCGTGCCGTAGGCGACGCCGCCGACCACCGCGGTCGCGGTGAACTCCTTGTCGTGGTCCGGCCCGGTCGAGGTGATCTCGTAACTGGGCACACCGAGACCGTGTTCGGCGGTGTGCTCCTGCAGGCTGGTCTTCCAGTCCAGGCCCGCGCCCATCTTGGCGGCCCGCTCGAGCAGGTCGTCGAACAGACGCAGCACCACTTCGCGCGCGACGTCGATGCCGTGTTGCAGGTGTATCGCGCCGAGCAGCGATTCCATGCCGTCGGCGAGGATGCTGGTCTTGTCGCGGCCGCCGGTCAGTTCCTCACCCTTGCCGAGCAGCAGGTGCGGGCCGAGCCCGGCCGGACCCAGGCTGCGCGCGACCTCGGCGCAGGCGTGCATGTTGACCACCCGGGACCGGATCTTGGCCAGATCGCCCTCCGACCGTTGCGGATGCCGCAGGTACAGGCTTTCGGTGATACTCAGCCCAAGTACCGAATCGCCGAGGAACTCCAGGCGCTCGTTGGTCGGCATCCCGCCGTTCTCGTAGGCGTAGGAGCGGTGCGTCAGTGCCAGGGTCAGCAGTTCGTCGTCGATCGGGACGCCGAGGGCCGCAAGAAGATCCGCGTGTAAGTCGGGGTCGGTGCCGCGCTGCTCGGTCATGCGGCCCGCCTGGGCTCTGCCTGCCGCAGCGATGCGCCGCGCACGCGCGGGCCCGCGGGCCTGGGTATCGCGACGACACCCGCGCCGGTTCGGGTTCTAGACGATCGCACGACCGACCTTCCTGATAGCACACCGGTACTGCGCTGCACCGACGTGAGTTTACCCACCGTCGTCCTTCGCGAATGCGCAGTGGAAAACCGAGTCGTCGCAGGCCACGATCGATATGTGAGCTGGATCACAGGGGTGGGCATCCCTGTTGGATAACCAAGGGACGCGCGGCGCGTGAAAGGGGAAGTGGGGGAAGGTAAATGGTGGCTAGACTGGTGGTGGCGCGCGGTGTGCGCCGCGTTGGTTCGATGTCGTGGAGGTCGTGACTATGGGTGCCGCAGTGGCGCCGATCCGCCTGCGCGTGGTCGGCGGTGCCGAGGGATATCAGGCGTCGGCGCAGGGGTGTGGCTTCGTCGGGTTCCTCAGCTTCACCGGCCCCGGCATCGACCGTGACCTCTCCGCGTCCGGCACCGAGGTGGATCCGAGTTGGATCGTGCACGGGATCGGGCGCGGGCGGGTGTGCGTCGTGGCATTTCAAAAGGATGGGCGCGGGTTCCGGGATATCGCGGTGGAGTGCTGGAACATCGATTGACCTGGTCTCCGGATCCTTCCCGTGGCAAAATCTTTTACTATTCCTTGACTTTCACTGGCGGAAATCGGCTGTCGGGCCACTGAACCGGCAATGTGTGTTCTGCGACATCGATGTGAATTCAATCGGCACATCAGGTTTCGATAACCGCGAACCGGGGTATGAAATCTCGTCGGACCCGAGTGGAAGCGATTGGCCTCCGCTCCGGCGCGTAGCGCACTCTACGGTGGTAACAGTAGTGGCTCAACAGTTTTCAGATATCGCGGTGCACGTTGCGCGCGCACCCGTGGCATTGCACACTGTAACGAGTTGTATTCGGCACGCACATTGCTTTCCTGTCGGCCACCGAGAAGCACACTGCTGGCAACCTGTTCAGGCGAGAGCAGCTTTCGCAACGGCCTCCGCATTTCGCCTGCCTGTGTTACCAATTCAGCCAGACCGCTCGACCGAAGGAAGCTCATGGACAACGTGATCGGACAGATCGACCGTGCACTCGAGGCGACGAGCGTCATCGTTTCCGCCTTGGACGACAGCTCGCTGGCCGCGCCGACACCGTGTCGGGAGTGGGACGTGCGCACCGTGTTGAACCACATGGTGGGCGGTATGCACGTCTACGCGGCCGCGTTGAGCGGCACGGATTCGGGCGCCGATCACGAATCCGATTGGCTCGGCGGCGATCCGCAGGGTGCCTACGCCGCGGCGGCGGAGGTGGACCGGGCCGCCTGGCACCGGCCCGACGCGCTCGATTACCGGGTGCGCACGTCGTTGGGCACGGTGCCCGCGTCGACGGCGGCACTGGTCCATCTCACCGAGCTCGTGGTGCACGGAGTGGATATCGCGGTGGCCATCGATCGCGCCGACCTCGCCGACGACGAGCTGTGCGGCGAACTCCTCGCCATCATGCGGACCAGGGGTGGCATCGATAAGTTCCGGGTGCCCGGGGTCTTCGGTGCTCAGGTCGCGGTCGAGGAGGGGGCGTCCGCGCATCGCAGGCTGCTCGGCTATGTCGGCCGCGAGGTGCTGGCGCGCACGCCGTAGTGCGGGCGCGCGGCTACCGAATCCGCACCACGGTCGACGCGGCGAGCAGCAACAGCTCGTGCGAGGCCGTGTGCTGGTAGGCGAGACGGCCGCTGTGACTGCGGTGCAGTGCGTGTTGTTCGGCGTGGGCGTCCGATATCGTGGTGGCGATGATCCGAGCTGCGTCGTCGCTCGGACGCGTGCCGCTGAATTTGCGCATGGCAATTCTGCCCTTTCCGGCGGAGTAGCAGGGTGGACTGATTTCACTCGCGCCCAGGACATTTCGAGCACGCTATAGGCAAACGTCGATCACCGTTGCCCGCGCGTTGGGCGCTCTGCGTACTGTATCGGGTCGAATTCGACCGGCGCATCCTATTTTTCGGCGCTGCGCGCGGCCTGGTCAGCGCTGGGCCGGACCGGATGCCGCAGGATGGTCCTGTTCTTCGGGCCCGCCGAGCGGCGTGGGTCGGTGAGATAGATCTCGTGGTGACGGCCGTTCATCGTCAATCCTTCGGCCCGCATGAAGGCGTCCATTCGGGCCAGGGTGTCCGGTTCGGTCGCGTACGGACCGATGTGCAACGCCTGAATGGCGTCGCCCTCGCTGAATTCTTCGAACTTCGCGCCCGACACCAGATCCGCGGTGACGAACTCCGGCATGCGAATCATCAGCTTCCAATGCCATTGCTCGCGCGGGACCGTCAAGGGGGGTTCATCGGATTCCACCCACCAGAGTCCCTCCAGTTTCGGCACCACGAAATCCTGGTCGGCGGACTTGGCCACCTTCTTCGCGCCGTAGGCGGCGCGGTAGAGGGTCTCCAGCGCCGCGCTGTACTCCGGCCCTTCCGGTGCGCCCGAGCCGGCGACGGTCACGTATCGGTAGCTACCGAAAACGCGGCGGATCGGGTCGGTCGGAGCGTGGTAGTAGTGCTTGTCGGTCTTGGCCAGGTCGAGCTTCATCTGGTCCTCCTGTCGGGTTCGCGGACGAAAGGTCAGCCTCGATGCTCCAGTGACCGGAGAGTCAAGCACAGCGGGACGACACGGCGGGCCCGCGCGCTACTCGGTGCTCCGTCGTAGATCGCGAACGCTCACCGCGATCACCGCGCGGGCCAGCGCGCGCAGATCGTCGGCGATGGAATCCGGTTCGACCGCGCCCTCGAACCCCTCCAGGATCGCGCCGTCCGGCCAGCGCACCTCATACCGGTACCAGCACCACCGCTCGCTCGGATGGTAGGGAAGATCGAGCTCGAGCCGCACCGCCATTTCCTTCAGCGCCGCGGACACCTCCGCGGCCCACCCCGAGTTCGCGACCTGCCACCACACCGGACTGTGCCGCTCGCCCTCGAAGATCTCGACCCGATACGTAAACAGCCTGCCCCCTCACCGACGTGATCACCTCTGGACACCATGCCAGACCGCGCCCCTCCGCACCGCGAAACCGCTGTGAGCACGGCAAATTCGTTCGTGCGCACTACTTTTGGGGGCATCGCAGTGCTTGCGACCGATCATTCGGGCATGTGAGCATGAGAGCGAAACAAGCACGTTTGATCGATGTGGGAAAACCACTGGCAGTAGGGAATTCGAGCATGTTCCGAACGATGACCGCGCGGTGTGGTGTGGCCCTGGCCGGTGGTGTGGTGCTGTTGCTCGCCGGCTGTGACGCCGAGCCCGCGCGGAGCACGGCTACACCGAGCAGTGCCTCCGTGACCGCTACCGGTGCGACCGCTGCGCCTTCTGTTCCGGAGACTCCCGGTCCCGCTGCGCCCGGCCCGGCGGCGCCCGGTACTGCCGCGCCTTCTGCTCCGGACAGCAACCCCGGCCCGGCCGCACCCGGCACCGCGGTCACCGCGAGTCCGTCCAGCGCTCCCGCCGCCGACGCGTTCTGGGATCCGTGCACCCTTCCCGAATCTGCCCTGACCGCAGCGGGATTGGATGTGGCGACCAAGCAGCGCCTCACCGACTCCGCCTTCCCGACCTGGCAGATGTGCAAATGGCAGGCCGGCGATCGCGCCTTCGAGCTCGTCATGGCCGCCTCCGACCGCACCATCGACACCATGCTCGAACCCGGCGCCTACACCGACCTGCGCCGCACCGAATACCAGGGCCGAAAGGTCATTCAATTCCGCTACGTCGCCGACGTCCACAAGCTGGTCTGCAACATCGCCACTCCCGCCCCCTACGGCAGCATCGCTTTCGCCGTCCGCAACACCCGCGTGCAAACCGACTTCGGCGACCCCTGCACCGACGCCGCCCCGGTAACCACCGTCCTCTTCAAATCCCTTCCGTAAGATCCCGGCGTCGCGTAGCGCCCGGGTACGCGGTTACGTGCTCACAGTGGCGAAAGGGTGCAGGTCGTAGTTCTTCGCGTAGGCGTTCTCGACACCTACCAGGAGATCCACGATCTCGAAATAGCGGTCCCAGAAGGGGGTTTCGCGGAGGGCCTCGATGAGCAGATGGTAGGACTCGTGGTCGTCGGCCTCCCACATCCAGACGTCGGTGACGCGGGTCGAGTAGAACTCGGTGTCGAAGAAGCGGGAGCGAACGCCCTTCGTCCGCTTGTTGATGGCGGGTAGGACTTCGGTTTCGAAGGCGGCGACGCGCTGCGCAACGGTCAGTGCCAGCCATTCCGGTGTGGTCTTCACCAGCATGAACGCGGTGACGGCGGCGTCGGATGATGTCGTGCTCATAGGAATTCCCTTCTGGGGCGGCTCTTTTCGGGATCCGCCGATCGGATGGACAGTGCCATGACCACGAGGTTAGGAATTCGGGAGTGCTGTGCGCCACGCAACTCTGACAAAGGTTATTTGCGTCGCGCGCAACCAAATGGTCCGGCTTCAGCGGCCGAAGGCAGCGGCGTGCTCGGCTGCCCAGGCGGCGAAGTCGAGTGCCGGTCGGCCCAGCAGGCTTTCGACGGTGTCGGTGGTGGGGCCAGGGACGCGCGCGTAGTGCACCGCCTCGACGCCGGTCCAGGTCGCGCCGGGAATGCTCGGTATCGACGGATCTCCCTGCACCACAGTGATTTCCGGCGGCAGCTGCGCGGCGGCGGGGTCGCGGGTCACGGCGGTGACGTCCGCGCCGAGCTATGTCAGCTGTCCGACGACCTCCCGGCCCACTGTTCCGGTGGCTCCGATGATGACGAACATTCCTGGCCGGGGTGTTCCTGCTGATTCTGGCCGTCGGGCTCGGCGGGTTGGTGGCGCGGATTCCGATGGCCGCCTTGGTCGCGGTGATGATCATGGTGTCGGTCGGCACCTCGACTGGCCTTCGATTGCGCCGAAGCCGTTGCGGCGCATGCCGATCACCGAGACCGCCGTGATGCACGACGACGCGGATCAAGGGCTCGCTGCGTGCCGTGCGCAGCCAATTGGCCCTGCTCAATCGGCAGGTCGGCGCCCGGCTCGAACTCAAGGACATCGACTTCGACTGCCTGGACCTGATCAATACCCACGGCCCACTGAGCCCCAGCGCACTCGCGAAGCACGCGGGCGTGCACCCCGCGACCCTCACCGGCGTACTGGACCGGCTGGAACGTGCCGGCTGGATCGTGCGCGAACGCGCCAGCGACGACCGCCGCGCGGTCGTCGTCCGTTCCCTCCCAGACCGACTCGGCGAGATGTACGACCTCCTGTCGGGCATGAACGTGGCCGTAGACGAACTCTGCGCCGACTACACCCCCGAACAACTCGAACTACTCGCCGACTTCCTCGACCGCGTCACCACCGCAGGCCGCACCGCCACCGAAGCCGTGGTCAAGGACTGACCGCGCCGCACCCCATGATCACCTTGGCCGAGCCGTGTCGGCGATCCGGACACCGAGGTCCGTCGAGCACCGAGCAGGCGCCCCGGATCCGGTTGCGTTTCCGATCGCTCAGCGGCCGCAGTACGCCAGCTTCGGCGAGGCGGTTGATTGCCGCGAAAACGCTGCTGCACGAAGCGCTTGTCAGTGTTTCCGCCTCCTCCGCGGACAGGATGGGTTGGGCACACGGAAAGCCGCCACGTTAGTCCGAGTTCGCCTGATAACTCGGACTAACGCAACGATTAGTCCGGGTTGGCCTCGGGCGCGAGAGGCGAGCATGGGTCGGGTTCGGCGGCATCCTGATGTGGCAGGCTGGGAGTGTGAACCAATTGGCCGGTGCGACATCTCCCTACCTACGTCAGCATGCCGGCAATCCGGTGCACTGGCGGGAGTGGGATGCCGCTGCCCTGGCGGAGGCGGCAGAGCGGGACGTGCCGATTCTGCTGTCGATCGGATACGCGAGTTGTCACTGGTGCCATGTGATGGCGCACGAGTCGTTCGAGGACGAGGCGACGGCGGCGTTGATGAACGTCGATTTCGTGTGTGTGAAGGTGGATCGGGAGGAGCGGCCCGATCTGGACGCGGTCTACATGAACGCGACGGTGGCGATGACGGGGCAGGGTGGTTGGCCGATGACGTGCTTCCTCACCCCGGCGGGGGAGCCGTTCTATTGCGGGACGTACTACCCGAAGGTGCCGCGCGGTGGGATGCCGTCGTTCACCCAGTTGCTCGCCGCGATCACCGATACCTGGCGGAACCGGCGCGACGAGGTCGACCAGGCGTCGGCGCAGGTGACGGCGGCGTTGCAGGCGCAGGCCGCGGGCTTACCCGACTCGGAGTTCACGATCACGCCGGAACTGCTCGATCACGCGGTCGCGGCGGTGCTGCGGGACGAGGACCCGAAGCACGGCGGATTCGGTGCGGCGCCGAAGTTTCCGCCGTCGGCGCTGCTGGAAGGATTGCTGCGCAGCTGGGAGCGCCTGGGTGATCCCGCGGTGCACGCGGTGGTCGCCCGCACGGCCGACGCGATGGCGCGCGGCGGCATCTACGACCAGCTGCGCGGGGGTTTCGCGCGGTACTCGGTCGACGCCGCCTGGGTGATCCCGCACTTCGAGAAGATGCTGTACGACAACGCCCAATTGCTGCGCGTTTACGCGCACCTGGCGCGCCGGGAGTCGCGGGAGTCGTTGGCGCACCGGATCACTCGGGAGACGGTGCGGTTCCTGCTAGACGATCTCGGTACCGAGCACGGCGGATTCGCCTCCGCCTTGGACGCGGACACGCACGTGGAGCCGGGTAAGCCGGGGGTGGAAGGCGCCACCTATGTGTGGACGCCGGACGAGCTGACCGATGTGCTCGGTCCGGACGACGGTACTTGGGCCGCAACCTTTTTCGGGGTGTCCGAGGCCGGGAATTTCGAGCACGGCACGTCGGTGCTCACCCGCTACGTCGAACCCGAAGCGGCGGAGCACGATCGGCTCGAACGGGTGCGTGCGACATTGCGTAAGGTCCGCGACGGCCGTCCGCAGCCGGAACGCGACGACAAAGTGGTCACCGCGTGGAACGGCATGGCGATCACCGCGCTGGCCGAGGCGGGCGCCGCGCTCGGCGTGGACGAGTGGGTGGCGGCCGCGGCTCGGTGCGCGCGATTCCTGTTGTCCGAGCACGTGATCGACGGCCGGGTGCGTCGGGCGTCGCTGCACGGTACGGCGGGTACGTCGCCGGGCGTGCTCGAGGACTACGCGTGGCTCGTCACCGGCCTGCTCGCGTTGCATCAAGCCACCGGCGAGCTCGACTGGCTCCGGCACGCGCAACGCTTGCTGGACACCGCGATTCAGCACTTCGCCGACCCGGCGACCCCCGGCAGCTGGTTCGACACCGCCGACGACGCGGAAACCCTGGTCACCCGCCCGCGCGACCCGATCGACGGTGCGACTCCGGCGGGCGCGTCGGCGCTGGCCGAAGCCCTGCTCACGGCGGCGGGCAGCAGCGAGCCCGGCCTTGCCGTGCCGTATCGCGAACTGGCCGAGCAGACCCTGCTGCGCGGCGCGGTGGTGCTGGCCCGCGCGCCGCGCTCGGCCGGGCAGTGGCTCACCGTGGCCGAGGCCGCATTGCAAGGCCCGCTGCAGATCGCCATCGCCGCCGAGTCTGCGAGTGCCGCAACGGAACTGATTGCGACAGCGCGAGTGACGGCACCCGGCGGAGCGGTCATCATCGCCGCCGCACCGGACGCGGTGCCGCTCCTCGCGGATCGCCCCCTGCTACACGGCGCACCTGCCGCCTACGTATGCCGCGGCGCGGTCTGCGACCTCCCGGTGGGCACCACGGATGAACTACGCACCGCCCTGGAGCGAAACCTCGACTAGGTGATCTGTTCCGTCGCGGAATCGAGCCGGCCGACGCCGCGCAGTTCCCATTACCCTGCGCGCGTGTCTGTCGAAAGACACGCGTGAGGGACACGAAAGTACGGGCGGGCTCTGGAACAGGTCCGACTCGCGCCGTCGAGCAAGGCCGCATTGGCCGCCAACAGCGTCATCGACTGGGTACTGTTCGCTCCGGTTCGATGCGCCGAGCATCTTCGCGGCGCCGCTCGACCGTGTGCGCGGCGGACGCTGCCGGATCTCGGGTGGATTCTGCTGTGGCACTGCGGACTTCGACAACCGGGGTCGCGTCGGCTCGCGCGGTGCGCGGACAGCAGGTGAAGGACGGTCTGATTCCGCGCGATCCAGTGGATCCGTGTTTCTCCAGGCTCACCACTGCGATCGGGCGGATCCTTGTCGCCGGACGTGATGCCCCGGACACTTACCGCGATCAAGCCCCTCGTGACACGCACGGGTGCCTGCCGACGCGCTCGTTTGCGACTTGGTCATTCGCTCACCAGGTAGTGGTGGCGGCATCGGCCGAGAGCCCAACGCCACCATTACCTGGTGATCAATTGACCAGTTCGTGCCTTGGTCTTACCTCGGTGTCAGTCGGTCTCCGTTGCGGCCGTGCGCGCTTCGGTGACCGTGCTGCGATCGGTAGTCGGATCGGCGGTGCCATTGCGGTCGATGACCGGACTTGCACCTGCGGTACTTGCGGCACTTGTCGATCCGGTGGCCCCGGAGACACCGGTGGCAGCGGCGGACCCGGTGGCAGTGATGGGTTCGGTCGATCTGGTAGCCCCAGTAGTCCCGGCGACATCGGTGGCAGCGGCGGGCCCGGTGGCGGTGGTGGGTCCGGTGGTCCTGGTGGCAGTGGTGGACTCAGTGGCGGTGGTGGGTTCGGTTGACCTGGTGGTGCTGGTGGCGGCGACGGACTCAGTGGCAGCGGTGGGCACGGTCGATCCGGTGGGCCCGGTGGCAGTAGTGGGCCCGGCCGATCCGCTGGCACTGGCCGACTCGGGACCGGTGCGCCGGTCGAGGTCGGTCCAGCAGGCGGTGGGGGTCTGCATGCCGCGGAGCAGGATGGTTTCGTAGTGCACCCATTTGGCGCGTTCGTGTGCGGCCGCCGATTCGATGACCGCGCCGCTCACCAGGATTCGCCGCGGCACCTCTTTGGCCTCGGTGGTGAGGCGGGCGGCCTCGTTCACGGCGTCGCCGATGACGGTGTATTCCAGGCGGGTGTCGGAGCCGACGTTGCCCGCGAAGACCGATCCGTGCGCGACGCCTATGCCGATGTCGAGTTCGCCCGCGGCGACCACCTCGTCGCGGATCCGGCGGGCGGCGCGCAGTGCGGGGGTCGCGTTGTCGCGCAGGTCGATCGGGGCGCCGAAGATGCACAGCGCCGCGTCGCCCTCGAACTTGTTGACCAGTCCGTTGTTCTCCTCGGTGGCCGCGACCACGGTCGCGAGCAGCCGGTTCAGCTTGGCCACGAACTGTTCAGGGGGCAGCCCGGTGGACAGCTCGACCGAGCCGGTCACGTCGACGAACAGCGCGGTCACCGTGCGCACGTCGCCGGTCAGGTCGACGCCGCCGGCGAGGGCGCGCTCGGCCACCTCGTTGCCGACATGCCTGCCGAACAGGTCGCGCATGCGTTGGCGCTCGGACAGATTCGCGGCGAGTTCGTTGACGGAGTTCTCCAGCCTGCCGATCTCGCTGGTGCTGCCCACCGGCACCCGTACGTCGAGATCGCCCTTGGTGATCCGGTCGAGTGCCCGGCGCAGCGTGCGCATCGGTGAGGCGACGGCGCGAGCGAGGAAGGCGGTCGCGATGGCGCCGACGGTCAGGCCGACGATGGACAGGTAGACCCCGGTGCGGATGCGGTCGGTGGGCGCGGCCGCCGGATTGGCCAGCACCACGATCAGCATCAGCAGCGGCAGCGCGCCCGCCACCGCCCAGCTCACCACGACCCGGACCAGCACGGTCGAACTCCAGTGCATGGTGGGTCCGAGCACCGCGGCGACCACCGGAATGGTCGGCCGGATCAACCGGTCCACGATCAGGAAGGTGAGCCCGACCGATTCGAACCCGCCGAGCATGAACAGCGCGGCCAGCACCGCGGGATCGTTGTCGGGCGCCAGATACATCAGCGTGACGGTGGCGACGATGACACCGGTCAGCCACACCGCGAACGCGCGGACGGTAATGATGATCGGCAGGCGCAATACCTGCCTCGCCTCGCTCTCGGTCGGGCGTCGCCCCTGATCGAGCCAGCCGAAGTGCGAGGATCGGTCCCGGAGGGCGAGGCCGACCCCGACCAGGAAGCCCAACGTGGGATAGATGCCCGCGAGCATCACCGATCGGAGCCGGTCGTCGCCGAGCATGCTGAGCGACCCGCTGAGCCACAGCTCGGTGACGATGACGCCGAATCCGCTGAAGTTGGCCGCGATCACCATGGCCGCCAAGCCCGCGCGGGCTTTGAGCGCCCAGATGACCAGCCGCGCGATCATGTCGCGTGCCGCTCGGGCCGATGCGGCCTGCGGACCGCGACGAGGAACACGAACGAGCAGCTTAGAGCAAACCGGGCGGTCACCCGGCGGGTTGGGCCGGTCAGCGGAGTACGACCAGCCAGACCGCCACGTAGTGCGTCAGCGCGGCGAGCACCGTGGCGGCGTGGAAGAACTCGTGGTGACCGAACACGGCCGGCCACGGATTGGGCCATTCGGTGGCGTAGAGGATCGCGCCGCCGCTGTAGATCAGGCCGCCGATGAGCAGCAGGATCAGCGGGGCGATACCGACATTGGTGTTCAGCTGGCCGGCGACGGGCACGATCGCCCAGCCCAGCAGGAGATAGAGCGGCACGCCAACCCAGCGTGGGGCGGTGGGCCACAGCAGCTTCAGCGCGACTCCGGCCAGGGCGCCCGCCCACACCACGATCAGCAGAGTCTGTCCGGTGCGGCCGGGCAGGCCGAGCAACGCGAACGGCGTGTAGCTGCCCGCGATGAACAGGAAGATCATCGAGTGGTCCGCGCGTTTCATCCGGATCCGGGCCCGCGTGGTCGGCCAGGTGATCCGGTGATAGACCGCGCTGATGCCGAACAGGCCGCACACGGTCAGCCCGTAGACCAGCGTGGACCAGCCCGCCGTCGCCGAGACGGTCGCGGCCTTCGCGATCAACACGATCGCGGCGACGGCGGCGATACCGACCGCCCAGGTGTGGATCCAACCGCGCATCCGAGGTTTGATCAGCGCCTCGGCGAGCGACTCGGGCGCCGAGTCCTCGACCACGCCGGGATCGGTGGCACCGACGGATTCGGACACGAGCTACCTCCTGGTTGAACTCACCGGTAACCTACGGAACCGTAGGTTACCGCCCCTCCGTCACTGTACCGGGAGGTGCGGCGGCTGACAGGATCCTGTCCGTGGGGCGTAGGGTGGCCCGCGTGGAGCTTCCGGTTCAGGTGCGGGGTTTGCCGTATCGCATCTACGAGGCCCGGCTGACCAAGCAGCTGGCCGGCAAACAACATCCCCGCCACGTCGCGGTGATGTGCGATGGTAATCGGCGCTGGGCTCGGGAGAACGGTTTCACCGATGTGAGCCACGGCCACCGCGTCGGCGCGGTGAAGATCGCCGAGCTCGTCGGCTGGTGCCACGCTGAGGGCATCGAGATGGTCACCGTCTATCTGCTCTCCACCGAGAACCTGCAGCGCGATCCCGACGAGCTGGAGACGCTGTTCGAAGTGATCACCGACGTGGTCGAGGAACTGTCGGCGCCGGAACAGAATTGGAGCGTGCGCGTCGTCGGCTCGCTCGACGGTTTCCCCGAGCTGATCGCCAAGCGCATCCGCACCGCCGCCGAGCGCACCGAGGACCGCAACGGGGTGCACGTCAATGTGGCCATCGGCTACGGCGGCAGGCAGGAGATCACCGACGCGGTGCGCTCGCTGGTCCGGCAGGAGATCGCCGCGGGGGAGACCGGCGAGGATCTGGTGCAATCGATCACCGTGAACGCGATCGGCCAGCACCTCTACACCTCCGGCCAGCCGGACCCCGATCTGGTCATTCGCACCTCCGGCGAGCAGCGTCTGTCCGGGTTCCTGCTGTGGCAGAGCGCATACTCGGAGATATGGTTCACCGAGGCGTACTGGCCGGAGTTCCGGCGTGTGGACTTCCTGCGGGCACTGCGCGACTACGCGGCCAGGCATCGCAGGTTCGGTATCTAGTCCGGCGCGCCCGCGCGCTCGCGCCGGTGGGGAGGGCGGCGTGAGCGAGGTAGGCGGCGCACCGGTCCCTGAGCCGTATCTCAGCTATGAGGAGTTCGGGCGGCGCTTCTTCGAGTACGCCGTCTCCGAGCAGCGCATCCTCGGCGCCTTCGACCAGTTGACCGGCGCCGCTTTCGATTTCGGCCCGATCGGAGTCGGTCCGGCGAAGTTGGCCAAGGCCAGCGCGCAGGTGCGACTCGGGCAGGCGCAGGTGCGCCGCGAGGTCGAGGACGTGATCTCGTTCCAGTTGAAGATCCCGCTCAACGTGGACATGCTCATCGATCTGGCGCTGGACCGGCATCGGTTCGAGGTCGACGGCAACATCCATCTGCATCTGACCGTGCGCGCCGCCGCGCCGCTGCGGGTGCTCATCGACATCGCCACCCCGCGCTCGAGCGACGTCCGGATCAACGTCGCCACCGCCACCATGCGCGGTCAGCTGCTGCGCATCCTCGCCAGCGTCGATCACGAGATCCGGCGTTTCATTGCCCGCTATATCGCCAAAGAGATCGACAAACCGCACATTGCCGCGGCCCGCGATATCAATGTGGCTAAACGCCTCGACGACGCGTGGAAATTGTAAGCGGGATCACAATTTGCGCAGCCGCAGCCGATTGATGGCGTGGTCGGTGTCCTTACGCAACACGAGCGTCGCGCGTGGCCGGGTGGGCAGAATGTTCTCCACCAGATTCGGCCGGTTGGTGTTGTTCCAGATCTCCTCGGCGGCGTGTGTCGCCTGGTCGTCGGTGAATCCGGCGTAGTGGTGGAAATGCGCGTTCGGGTTCGCGAACGCGGTCTCGCGCAGGGTGAGAAACCTTTGCACGTACCACTTCTCGATGTCCTCGATGCGGGCGTCGACGTAGATCGAGAAGTCGAACAGGTCCGAGACCATCAGCCGCGGACCGGTCTGCAGCACGTTGAGGCCCTCGACGATCAGGATGTCGGGTTGGCGCACGCAGTGGAACTTGTCCGGCACGATGTCGTAGGAGATGTGCGAGTACACCGGCGCGCACACCTCGGCCGCGCCCGATTTCACCTCGGTGACGAATCGCAGCAGCTTGCGGCGGTCGTAGCTCTCCGGAAAACCCTTGCGATGCATGATGCCGCGCCGGGTGAGCTCGGCGGTGGGATACAGGAATCCGTCGGTGGTGATCAGGTCGACCCGCGGATGGTGATCCCAGCGGGCCAGCAACGCCTGCAGCACGCGGGCGGTGGTCGACTTGCCGACCGCGACGCTGCCCGCGACGCCGATCACGAACGGCACCTGGCGGTCGGGGTGGGTCTCGCCGAGGAAGGTGGCGGTCGCGGCGAACAACCGCTGCCGCGCGGCCACCTGGAGGTGGATGAGTCGAGCGAGCGGCAGATAAACCTCGGCCACTTCCTCGAGGTCGATCTGTTCGCCGAGACCGCGCAGGCCCCTCAGTTCTTCCTCAGTGAGCACCAGGGGAGTCGACTTACGCAGAGTTCGCCACTGTTTCCGGTCGAATTCCACATACGGACTCGGCTCGCTCATTCGTGCCACTTACCCGACGCTCCACTTCGGCAAACACGCACACATACCCTGCCGGCTCAGTGAGATTCGGTCTAGCTTTCGCCGCATAGCCGAATTCTGCTCTGCGCCGATATCGCGGGAAAAGCGGGGTACCGGTACCGGTTGGTAACCGGTCGAATGTGGCGCGCGCCGGACGCGCCCGACGGCTAATGTCGGTCGGATGGAAGCGCATCCACTCGTGACCGAGTACCTGCGGCTCGGCTTGGCATTCGACCGGCTGGAAGAGGGGTTCGTCGACGCGTACACCGGTGATCCGGCACTGCGTCGGGACGTGGCGAACGCACCCGCACCGGAGCCGCGTCAGCTGGCGCAGCGGGCGGCCGGCTTGCGGGCCGAGCTGCCCGACGCCGGGCTGACGGCCGAACGCACCGAGTTCCTGGATGTGCACCTGCGTGCGCTGGAATGCTCCGGACGCAAGTTCGCCGGCGACGACATCGGCTTCGTCGACGAGGTGCGCGCCTACTTCGATGTCGACATCGCACCCGCCGACGTCGAGGACTACCGCGACGCGCACCGGCAGATGGACGAGGTTCTCGCGGGTGACGGACCGCTGGCCGAGCGGGTGGCCGCGCACCGCAAGACCGACGAGATCCCGCCCGAGCGACTGCCCGCATGCGTCGAGGCGTTCTCCAGCGCGCTGCGCGAGCTGGTGCGCGAGCGCTACCCGCTGCCCGATCACGAGCACGTCACCTATGAGGTGGTCGGCGACAAGCCGTGGTCCGGCTTCAACTACTACCTCGGCAATTTCCACTCCCGCGTGGCGATCAACTCCGACCTCAAACAGCACATGGCGCACCTGCCGCAGCTGATCGCGCACGAGTCCTACCCCGGTCACCACACCGAGCACTGCCGCAAGGAGGCCGGGCTGGTCGCCGCGGGCCAGGCCGAACAGACACTGTTCCTGGTGAACACGCCGCAGTGCCTGATGGCGGAGGGCCTGGCCGACCTCGCGCTGCGCTCGCTGGTCGGTCCCGGCTGGGGCAAGTGGGCGCAGGAGATCTACGCCGACCTCGGGCTGCGTTTCGACGGCGAACGCGCGGAACGACTTTCGAACGCCTCCGCGAAGCTGCTCAGCGTTCGGCAGGACGCGGCGCTGCTGCTGCACGACCGGCACCGCACCCAGGACGAGGTGGCCGAGTTCCTGCAGACCTGGAGCCTGGTCACGCCCGACCGGGCCCGGCAGTCGCTGCGCTTCCTCTCGTCGCCGCTGTGGCGCGCCTACATCTCCACCTACGTCGAGGGTTATCGCCTGCTCGGCGGCTGGCTGGACCAGGCGGTCGATCCAGGGGAGCGCTCCGACCGCTTCCGCCGGCTGCTCGACGAGCCGCTCACACCGGGCGCGATCCGCCGCGGCTGAGTTCCTGCACAGCTGAGTTCGGCCCCGGGACGGGCCGAACGCGATTCGCACCCGCTGCCGGGCAGTGGCAGCGGGCGCGAATCGGGGAGAGGCGACTGCGCGGCGGTGTGCCGTACGGTGCGATCCACTCCGGCCCGGACCGGCCGGACCACCGCGCACTCGCGGTGGTGTGCCGCCGGCATACCCGGCGGACGCGTGTGTCCTACTGGATGACCGAGCAGGACGTACCCGCCGACAGGCTGCACATCATGGTGGAGAGCTGGCGGAGCAGCCCTTCGATGGGGTTGGACGGAACTGCGACGAAGGCAAGCATGCTGACTCCTCGACGAACGGACTATGCACCCGGTTAACCGATCGAAAGTGCTTGTCCCGTTACCTTTCCGAGTGACCCGAATTGTTGTGCCCCTATAGATCGGGGGTACCTCGTGCGGAGTGTCCAGCGTCGAAACGGTCAGGCGGCGGTGAAGGTGATGCGCACCGAAATCGGGTCGCTCTCCAGCGCTTTCATGGTCCACTCGGCGGCGGATTCGGGGACGCGGCCGGTGGCGAAGCTGCGCGCGCGGGCGACCACATCGTCGTCGGGCACGAAGGCGGCGGTGCCGGTGTACCAGCGTTTTCCTTGGCGCAGGCGGACTTTGGGGTCGGCGACGATATTGCGCGCCCAGCCGGAGCGGCGGCCGTGCTGGGAGATGAGCCAGGCGCCGTCGGCGTCGATCGAGACGGTCACCGGAACTCGGCGCGGCTGACCGGTTTTCGCTCCGGTGGTCTCCAGCTCGGCGAGCATGGCGGACCGGATGCCGATGCGCTCGAGCAGACTTACGGCTGGATTGGCGAGGTAGCGGCCGAGCAGTCGCTCCCGGCGGAACTTTCGGACGGCTGCACTCGGGCTGCGTTCACGCATAGCGGTTCTCCTTGTGTGTCAGCGGTTTCCATTGAAAATGGCGCAGGTGGTGGTGCCGTGCGCGACCAGGCGGCCCTGCTCGTCGACGACGCGACCCTCCGCGGTCGCGGTGGTGCGGCCGAGGTGGATGGTGGTGCCGGTGGCGGTGATGCGCCTGCCGTCGGTCGGCACCGCGCGGATGTAGTTCACCTTCAGCTCCAGCGTCGTGTACCCGACACCGGCCGCCAGCGTGCTGTGCACCGCGCAACCCATCACCGAATCCAGCAGCGACGCGCAGATGCCGCCGTGCGTGGTGCCGAGCGGATTGGCGAAGTCCGGCCTGGTGTGCAGCGCGAAGACCACCTTGCCCTGCTCGATCAGGTCGACCTCCATGCCGAGCAGATCGCCGATGAACGGCGGCCGCTGCGGCATGGTCATCGCGGTCCGCAGCAGCTCGAGGCCGGACAGTTGGGCGAGGTCGAGGGTGGTTTCCGACATGATGCAATCCTTTCGGTGAACCGATCGGTCCACATCTGTCATGATTGGAGCATGAACCGATCGGTTCACGCAACCGTCTCCTGGAAGGAGCCCGGATGAGCGGCCCACGCGCCCGGCTGATCGAGAGCGCGATCCAGCTGGTCTGCGAGCAAGGCGTGCACGCGGCAGGCCTTGCCGCGCTGCTCGACCGCGGCAAGGCGTCGCGCAATTCCCTCTACCAGCACTTTCCCGCGGGCAAGAGCGAGCTGGTTGCGACCGCTACCGCCGTCGCGGGCACCCGGCTCGTGGCGGTGATCGAGAAGATCACCACGAGCCGGCCGGCCGATCAGTGGCTCGAGGCGCTGACCGGCTGGTGGGTCACGGCGCTGGAGTCGAGTGCGTTCCGCACCGGATGCCCGATCGTCGGTGCGGCCCTCGCCGAATCCGAGCCCGACGTGCAGGCCGCCGCGGGCGCCGCCTTCGCCGAATGGCACGAAAAGCTCGGGGCCGCAATGGTGTCCGCTGGTGTCCCGGACACGGAGGCGGCGTCGCTTTCCAGCTTCGTGTTCAGCGCGATCGAGGGCGCGATCATCCAATCCCGCGCGATGAAATCCACCCAACCGCTGCGCGATACCCATCGGCACCTCACGGTCCTGCTAGAGCAGTACCTCCCCGTGCCGCAGTAGCCGCTGTGGCGCCGACGCGCGCGATCGCTCGGCGCGGCGGTGACCTCGCGGGCGGTCGCCGGTCGGTGTAGGGGGGCGAACCCCCTGCTGATAGGCGCACCGGTGGCCCATAGACTGAGGCGGTGACGCAGACGACGGCCTCGGTCAATACTCAATCTCTCGGTGAGCTCGACCCGGAGCTCGCCGCCGCGATGGCGGGTGAGCTCGCCCGCGAGCGCGACACGCTCGAGATGATCGCCTCGGAGAATTTCGTGCCGCGCGCGGTGCTGCAGGCGCAGGGCAGCGTGCTGACGAACAAGTACGCCGAGGGTTACCCGGGCCGACGCTACTACGGCGGCTGCGAGCACGTCGACGTCGTCGAGACCCTCGCCCGCGACCGTGCCAAGGAACTGTTCGGCGCCGAATTCGCCAACGTGCAGCCGCATTCCGGCGCGCAGGCCAACGCCGCGGTGCTGATGGCGCTGATGAACCCGGGCGACAAGCTGCTCGGCCTCGATCTCGCGCACGGCGGTCACCTGACCCACGGCATGCGGCTCAACTTCTCGGGCAAGCTCTACGAGACGCACTTCTACGGGGTCAGCAAGGAAGACCACCGCATCGACATGGACGAGGTGCGCCGCATCGCCGTCCAGACCCAGCCGAAGGTGATCGTGGCGGGTTGGTCGGCCTACCCGCGTCAGCAGGACTTCGCCGCGTTCCGCTCGATCGCCGACGAGGTCGGTGCCTACCTGTGGGTGGACATGGCGCACTTCGCCGGTCTGGTCGCGGCCGGACTGCACCCGTCGCCGGTGCCGCACGCCGACGTGGTGTCCTCGACCGTGCACAAGACCCTGGGTGGACCCCGCTCGGGCCTCATCCTGGCCAAGCAGGACTTCGCGAAGAAGCTCAACAGCGCGGTGTTCCCCGGCCAGCAGGGCGGTCCGCTCATGCACGCCATCGCCGCCAAGGCCGTCGCCTTCAAGATCGCGGCCGGCGCCGAGTTCAAGGAGCGGCAGGAGCGCACCCTCTCCGGTGCGAAGATCCTCGCCGACCGCCTGAGCGCCGCCGATGTGCAGGGCAAGGGCGTCAGCGTGCTCACCGGCGGCACCGACGTGCACCTGGTGCTCGTCGACCTGCGCAACTCCGAGCTCGACGGCCAGCAGGGCGAGGATCTGCTGCACGAAATCGGAATCACCGTGAACCGCAACGCCGTTCCGTTCGACCCGCGCCCGCCGATGGTCACCTCCGGCCTGCGCATCGGCACCGCGGCCCTGGCCACCCGCGGCTTCGGCGACGCCGAGTTCACCGAGGTCGCCGACGTCATCGCGAGCGCCCTGGCCGGCACCTCGGACGTGGACGCCCTGCGCGCCCGCGTCACCAAGCTCGCCCAGAGCGTCCCGCTCTACGACGGCCTTGAGGACTGGCGCCTGCTCGGCTGAGCCACCCCGAACCACCGTGGGCCCGCACCCTCCCTCCGGAGGTGCGGGCAGGTGTCGTCGGCCCGTGTCGTCGGCCCGCGTCGTCGGCGGCCGCACATCCTCTTCGCTTGGGGTGTTGGCCCGCGGTCGTAGGTGGGCCCCGTGTGTCGGCGGGCCCTGGCCTTTGCGCGGTGGGTGTGGGTGCGGTCCTATTGGCGTCGCGGTGGGGGTGTGGGCGTGTCGGCGCGGTTGCCGAGGCGGGCGTGGATAGGGTGCTCGGGCGGGGTTCGGCGGTGCGTGGGGACGACTCGGCGTGGAGGCAACCGGTGGTGAGCAGGCTGGTGGTTCGGGTGGTCTGCGCGCTGCTGCTGGCGGCGAGCACGGTGGGTGTGGCCGGTGCGGAGCCGCCGCAAATCTATGTGTCGCTGGGGGAGTCCGGTGCGGCGGGGCCGTTCATCGCCGACCAGCTCGATCCGCTCGGATGTTTCCGGTCCGATCGCAACTATGCCCATTTGAGCGCCGCGGCCCTCGGGCTCACCCTGCGCGACGCGTCCTGCTCCGGTGCGAAGATCGCCGAGGCGTACGCACCGCAGCCGCTGCTGTTCGGCCAGGCCAACGGCCCGCAACTGGATGCGGTAGGCGCGGACGCCACCATCGTGTCCGTAGATTTCGGCGTCAACGACTTCGTCGGCGACGGTTGGTCCGGCACCGCCTTGGCCACGAAAATCGCTGTGCTGCTGGAGGACATCGCAGCGCGTGCCCCACGCGCCGACATCTTCGTGATGGGCAAGGTCCAACGGGTGCGCGCGGGTGGCTGCTTCCCCGCGCTGCCGATCCCGCCGCCCATGGCCGATCGGCTCGATGCCGCGGTGCGGGAGATCAACGCGCTGCTCGCGGCCGCCGCGGCCGCGCACGGTGCGGTGTTCGTCGACGTCTACCCGGGCAGCGTCGGCCACGACGCGTGCGCCCCGGAGCAGGACCGCTGGTCCGAAGGCCTCGTCCCGAGCGCACCGGCACAACCGTTGCACGCCAACGCCGCCGGGCACCGCTACGAAGCAGATCAGCTCACCGAGGCGATCCGCCAACGTCGTTGACACGAAACACGATCAGCCTTTACCCGGAATCCATTCGGGCTCTGGCTCGGGCGACGGATTCCTCGAGGTAGCGCCGGATGTCGGCGCTGGTGCCCGGCCGAATCATGAGTGCGCGGTTGGCCGGAACCTCGTAGTAGCGGCCGTCGGTGGTGTCGATCCAGCGGAGGCGCCCGGTGCTCAACGGTTCGGCGTTGCGCGGGCCGAGCAGCACCGAGATCATGCCGCGGGTGGTACACGACTGCCGCCAGAACCGTCGATACTTCTCCTTCACCGCGCCGGCGGGCGCGTTGCCGAACGGGTCGGGCCGAGCGTCGTTGAGATCGTCCAGCAGGAAGCTCTTTTCACCGGTGTTGCCCGCGGCCGCGTCGGGGAGCAGCCGCACCAGTTCGTTCGCGAGCTGTTCGGCGCGGCAGCGGCGCAGCTGCACCCGCCCGCCGTCTGGGGCCTGATCCTGCTGCGCGATCACCCCGACGCCGCTGCGGGTGGCGCCGCCGATGGCGCGCAGTTCGATGCCGTCGCGGGTGTTGTCGCAGCCGAACAGCTCGATTCGCCAATCGGGTCGTGCGAGCGCGGTGATGGTGCGCGCCAGCGGGATTCGCTCCTGCCTGGCCAGTTCCTCCCGGAAGCGTTGCTGGTACTGCTGGTATTCGTGGAGGCCGGGGAACCGGCTGGTGAAGCGGAACGGAAAGGGCAGGCGATCGAGGCCGGTCCCGAACCAGGCCGCCGCGAACTGTTCTGCCGACAGCGACCACCGCGACGTCATTCGACCCCGATCACCGGCGGCACCGTGGGCTTCACCTCGCCGAGTAATTCCTTCGCGTGCTCTTCGGTCCGTAGGTAGCCGGGCGCCTTGTGCTCGTCGTCGCCGTCGCGGCGCGGACGGAGGCTCGGCGGGACCATGCCGGAATAGCCTGCCGCGCCGGGCATTCCGGTACGCGCCGGGGCAGCGGCCGGTTGCGCGGTCGCGGCGCCCGGTGTCGTCGACGGTGCGGCGGGACGCGACGTGCCCGGGTCGCTGACCGGGGCTGCCACACCGCTCGGGCGATCGAATGTCGGCGTGCCCGATCTGCCGGGCGTCCCGTCGAGCGCGGCCGAGACCACCGTCGACGGCACGGGTGATGTGCTCGGCAGCGTCGAGGAAGGAACCGCGCTGGAAATAGCGCCGAACGGGCCTGCGCCGGGCGTTGCGGGATTCGACAGCGTGGTGGACGCCGGTGTCGTCGCCGTGGTCGGGTTGGGATTGGTCGAAGCCGACTGCGCGCCAGCGGGTTCCATACTCGGCTCCGCTGCGTCGGAACCGGTCTCGGCCGGTTGCTCGGATGATTCGGTAACGGTGTCGCCGCTGTGCTCGGTCGACGTGCCGGAACCGGACGGGGTGGAACTGTCGTCGTCCGAGGCCTGGCCGGGGCCGGTACCGGTATCGCTGCCCGTGCCCGTGCCCGTGCCCGTGCCCGTGCCCGTGCCCGTGCCCGTGCCCGTACCGGTGCCTGGTGGCGGCGCGGCGACCGGGTTGATCGGCGGCGGCAATGTCGGAATGGCCGGGGCGGTGGTGCCGTACGGCTGGATGTACTGCGTGGTCATGTCGTCGCGAGCCTGCTCCTCGCTCGCGTTGCGCAGTTCCGGCCCGCGCGGATTCGTCGCCGTCTCCACCAGATCAGGCACCGCGATCTTGAATTTCGCGGCCGCACCGGCAGCTTGGGACAGCGGCGTGCTCTGCGCGTGCAACGACTCACCGAACTCGCCGACCCGTGCCGCGTACTCGCGGATGCCGCGCACCACCTGCTCGGCCGCCGCACCCTCCCAATGCTGTTCGACCGCCTGCTTGATCGCGGTCTCGAACCGATGCCCCGCGTCCGTCACCGCGGTGGCCATCTTCGCCCAGGCGTCACGCGCACCGGCCACCCCGTCGGGGTTCATCTCGTCGGCCGCCTGCTTGATCTCGGCGTGCGTAAAGCTTTGCGCGTTCTCGGGATTGGTGATCGCGCGGCCGTCGGTCTGTTTCATGCTCGCTCCCCCGTAGGGTGGTTCAGCTGCCCTCCGGCAGCAATGGTGCGACTGCTTGGGCGATTTCGGTGGTGATTTCGCAAGCACCCAGGTGCTTGTTCGCCGGTGTCTGCGGCACGTTGGTGAGGATGTAGAGCGATCCGGACCGCATCTCGACATTGATGGAGCATCCGCCCGGTATGTCGGGCCGTGCCTCATACCGCAGGGCCTTGCGCGGGCCCGTCGCGATCTCGCTGGCCGCCGGGAACTTCTCCCGCACCTCGGCGAGCGTGCCGGTGGTGGTCTCCACCACGAACCCGTAACCCGCCTTGGCGACGTAGCGGCAACCTTGCCACGTGACGCCAGCGGCACTGTCCTGCTTGGGCTCCGGCGGCTTGGCATCCCATTGATGGGCGGCCAGGATCTGCGGCGTCAACGCCGAGCACGGATCGAACGCCGTGTGCGGGTTCGTTGCGGCCGTGGTTGTCGCGGCCGCTGATGGGGTCGATGGTGCGTCGGTTGTCGTTGTGCCACCGGCCTTTTCGCCGACGCAACCGGTAACGAGTAGTAACCCGGCCGCTGTTGCCGCGAAACCGATTCGCGGAGTGGACTTTCTATAGCGGCCGAAGCTCATGCCCCGAGCTCCCGCAGCTTGGCGGCGAACCCGGCGTCGACGCGTGCATAGGTGTCGCGCATCGCGGTGAACATGGTTTGGATCTCTTGGGCCACCGCGATGTAGTCGGTGAGGGTGTCGAAGGCGTTGTTGGGTCCGCCTAAGGCCTTGTCGCGGAACATGCCGACCAGCTCGATGGCGGAGGACAGACGCGGATTGCCTTCGCCAAGACCCCAATACTGCCGCTCGCCGATCTCACGGGCATCGGTTTGTACCGCGACGAGCGCATCGATCAGCTCTTGGCACGCCTTGTCCATATCGACGAACCCCTGCGGATCCATCCGCACCTGTAGTGCCCCGGACTTCGCATCCTCGATGTATCCCGGAAACGGGCTGTCCACCATCACCGTCTCCTTTCGTCAGTGCCTTTGACCCTATAGACGCGCCTCGCCCGACATCGGTTCCATCGAAACACAGCCGATTCGCCGCTGTCCCGGGATCGCGGCGGGACCGTCGCGTACCGGTCGCCCTGGAACCTGCGGTGGGTGCGATCCGAAGTGCGCCAGCCGGTTTCAGTTGATCTCGGGGACGCCGACGAGGGCGGGGTAGTCCCGCAGGTCGATGTCGTTGGCGGCGTTGTCGGCGTACCTGGTCATCAGGGTGAACAGCCGCGATCCGAGGAACCAGTTGCGCAGTCGGATGCCGCGTGCGGTCTTCGGCGCGAGGAATCTGCCCGCGTTGCTGTTGCCCGCGATCTTGGCGTAGCGCCGCATGATCTCGTCGTAGCGTGCGAAGGCCACCGCGTAATCGCCACCGGCGAGGGCGAGTTCGCCCGCGAGGACGTACGCGCCGACCACGGCGAGCCCGGTGCCGAAGCCGGCCAAGGTGTTTCCGTAGGCCGCGTCGCCGAGCAGGGCTACTCGACCCTTGGTGTAGCGGCCCTTCATGCGGACCTGGCTGAGCGAGTCGAGGTAGAAGTCGTCGAAGTCGTTCATCTCGTCGAGCATCCGCGGTACTTGCCAGCGCACGTCGGCGTACACCGATTCGATGATCCGCCGCTGGGCGGCGTCGTCGCGCGAGTAGTCGAGCTCGGGCGAGGCGAACATGTAGAGCTGCTGTGCCTTGGCGCCACCGGTGATCGCCAGCTTGCCCGGTGCGTTGTGGCCGTAGCCGATCGCGCGTTCGCGCGGGCCGCTGCGCTCGGCGCTCCACGGGCTCGCACCCGCGACGCAGTAGTAATAGCCGAGGTATTCGACGTAGTCCTGTTCCGGTCCGAACGCGAGCCCGCGTACTCGGGAGTGGATGCCGTCCGCGCCGAAGACGAGGTCGAAGGTGCGCGCGGGCCCGTGCTCGAATTCGACGTGCACGCCGTCGGGCAGTTCGGTGAGCGCGCTGATCGAGTCGCCGAACAGGTATTCGCAGTGTTCGGCGGTGCGCTTGTACATCACCTCGGCGAGGTCGCCGCGCAGGATTTCCAGGTCGCCGCCGGTGAAGTCGCCGGACATCACGGCGAGGCGGTTGCCGTCGTCGTCGACGAACACGGTGTCGGTGGTGCCGGTCCGGCGTTCCTCGAGGTCGGCGCGGATGCCCATCCGTTCCAGCACGGTGAAGTGGGTGCGGCCCTTGAAATCGACGGCCTGGCCGCCTGGCCGCAACGCCGGGGCGCGTTCGACCACGGTGACGTCGAAGCCGTAGCGGTGCAGCCAGTAGGCGAGGGCGGGCCCGGCGATGCTGGCGCCGGAGATGAGGACGGACTTGTTCTGCACGGTTGCTCCCTGTTCCATCTGCGTCTCACGGATTCTGTTTCCGTTGGACGCAGATTAGCGTATGGTAGACACAGTTTTAAAGTCAAGCCGTTTATCGAAGGGATCCGGGCATGCCGACGCCGACCACCGTGGAGTTGCTCTGGGGCATCCAGCAGCGGCCTAAGCGTGGACCGAAACCGGCTCTCTCACTCGCGGGCATCGTGGCCGAGGCGATCGCGATCGCCGACGCCGAAGGCCTCGCGAACCTGTCCATGCAACGGCTGGCCGAAAGCCTCGGCTTCACCAAGATGTCGCTGTATCGATACGTGCCCGGCAAGGAACAGTTGACCGCGCTGATGCTCGACACCGCGCTCGGCGCGCCACCGGAAAGAACTGTGGTGCCGCAGGATTCAGCGTGGCGGACGGCGCTGTCCGACTGGGCCGAGACGCTGTTCGAGCGGTACCGTGCCCACCCGTGGGCGATCGAACTCACCGTCGGCGCGCGCCCCATGGGCCCCAACGAGATGGCATGGATGGAGTCCGCCCTCGCCGCCCTGGCCGATACCGGCTTGACCGCCGCGGAGTGCTTGGACTCCATCGTCTTGCTGGCCGGGCATGTGCGCAGCCTCGTGCAGCAGGTTCCCGTCGTCGACGCGGGCGCGTTCCAGAACCGGATCGCGAGCCAGCTCGCCGAGATGGTCGCCGCCGCGGCCGAGAACTACCCCCGATCGGTAGCCGCGTTCACCGAAGAAGGCGCGGCAGCAGGCGGTGTCGGTGCGCTGCGCTTCGGTATCGGTCGAATCCTCGACGGCCTCGGCGTCCTGATCGGCGCCCGTGCCATGGGCTGATCGGTAGCTGGTCGGCGGCGCGGCGTCGTCCGGCGTATCGATGCCTTTCGCGTAGGGGGAGAAGGGAATTCAGGGTTGAAGTTGGGCGGGAAGCCCTGAAAGATGAGGGCGGGGGGTCAGCCGCTGTGCCGGTTCGCCTTTCACCCATTTGGGGAATGCCATTGCTAGAGAGAGAATTTCAACGTGCTCAGATCCAATAGAGCGGCCGCCACGATGCTGGCGGCGCTCGGTACGGCCGCCGCGACGATCGCGCTCGCCGCACCGCACGCGGGAGCAGTCGTCACGAATATGCATGTCGAGCAGGGACAAAGCTTCGGCAGCTCGGCCGATGCCCGTGGTACCGGCTGCTCGTACCAGGTCACCGTGACCACCGATCCCGGTAGGACGATCGCCATCCTGGACCAGATCGGTGACGACCCGAAGACCGCGGACTACCGGCAGTTCCGGCCGAGCGAGCTCGTCGCGGACGCGTCGGGACTGGCCCGCACCACGTGGACTCCCGACCGTAAGGGCCAGCACCGGATCATCGTGCTAGAGCTCCTGGGTGACGACGACTACGACGTCTATTCGCGCCGCGGCGAAATCCTGGTCGGCACCGGCATCAACCTCGGTCCCGCCTGCGCCGTTCTCCCCTGATCCAGGGCGAACGTCGGGCGACCGGGCCACACGGCACACCGCGCGGTTCTCTTGGAGCCGCGCGGTTTCGTGTGCTAGGGGCCTATGGTCGGACCATGAGCCGGAAACTCGAGTTACAGCAGGATGCGATCACCACGGTGCGGGAGTTCTTCGCCGCGCTCGAGCTCGGCGCGGTCGCCGAGGCCTTGGAGTTGCTGCATCCGGATCTGGTCTGGAAGAACACCACGTTGCCCGATATCAGGGGTGGGCTGGCGCGCAAGATTCTGCGTGGCCTCGACCGTGACGTGTTCGGCTTCGAAGTGCGGATGCATCATATTGCGGCGAACGGGGACATCGTGCTCACCGACCGGACCGATGTGCTGCGGGTGGGGCGGGTACGGGTCGCGTTCTGGGTGGCGGGCACGTTCGAAGTGCGTGACGGCCGAATCATCCTGTGGGACGACCACTTCAGCTGGGAGAACTTCCTGCGCGGCACCGTCGTAGGCATCGCGCGGGCCGCATTGTCGCGCTGATTCACTCTCGAATCCGCGTACTATCGACCGCTTTTCGCCACCGTTCCGCGGATTCGATCATGTCGCGGCCGACGCCGGGCAGGTAGCAGGTCGCGGCCATGCTGATCAACGCCCGATCGGTGCGTTTGCGACATTTGAGCAGCCAGTCGGGGGAAGTAGCTACCCGACCGCGGCTTCGGGATCGTGACATCCAGGGCCCCGACCTGGGTGTCGAAGGGCTGGCTCGGGTCGAGACGCTGGATATCGGTCATCCCGCGAGGACTCCTTCAAGTGACTTTGGACGGTCTCTTCAAGGGGCACGCGGTGACCTCTGGCTTCCGGCTACGACACTCTCGGACCTGCTCCGATGGTCGGCCGGTATACCACTGATGGCTGAAGCCGGGCTTTACACGCTGGAACTGTTGCAGCATGCGCAGGGCGTCGCGAACGGTGTCCAGACGAACCTCATAGCCGCCAAATCCGAGCTGAGCAATGTCGTGATCCAAGAGGCACCGTCGAGGTGCTCCGAATGACCGGGCTCGCACCAGGGCAAACACCGGACACCACGACCGGTCTGGACGGAAGTGGGAGCCCTCTCGCAACTGCACTCCTGGTCGAAAACGGGGTTCCGTCAACAGCCACGACCCAGGACGGGAAGACCATAACGATCACACCCAACCCGGACGGCACCACCACTGTCGCCCAGTCCATGCAGGGGCCGGACGGTTCGACCAGCACCACCACAACGACCAGCGACGGGCCACAGACAACCACTGTGCGCAAGCCGCGTCTGGATGGGTCAGGCATCATCGACACCACCACCCAGCCCGGCCGGAAACCCCCGCCTGACCGCGACATGGAACCCCGAAGGCATGCGGTCGTCTAGGAGTTCGCGGTCCGTCGTACCAAACGAACCCCGCCGGGCCTCCGGATCCACACCCTTTCCCGGGATCCACACCAGTTCTGAGCCGCTAGAACCGGTGTGGATCCCGAGAACTGGTGTGGATCCTGCGATTGGGCGGCGGCCTGAAGTGCTGGGTCAGCGGTGTTCGTTGAGGTACTCCAGGTAGATCGGTCGTAAGACCTCGGCGATCTCGCCGTCGCCGGCGTGGAGGTAGTCGTCGATCATGGGCAGCACGTATTTGATGTCGGCCTCGCTCTCGCCGAGGTTGCCCGCGGCGGCCTCGGCGGCCGGGATCGAGGTGAGCAGCCGCCACAGGAACTTCACGTCCCCGTGTCGCACGGCAAGCTTCACCGCTCGGTCGTGCAGTTCCTTCGACGACAGCGTGTCCAGGTCCTCGTTACCGGCCATACCAGCGACTGTAGCGGGCCGCGCGGCGGCGGGGCCCGGACCGCACCGGCGAATCCGCGGCCGCCCGGACCGATCGCGCGGGCACGGCGATAGCGGACGGGAGGTGAGGTTAACGACAAATTCACGGACACGCCTACCTGTGCGGAAGCGGGGAAGCGTGGTTCGGCGGTAGCGTCGATGGTGCGGGCCGCGGCGGTGTGGCTCGTACGGGAGGTCCTGACCGTGACTGAGCTATTCAGTACGAGGGGGCCGGCACCCGGCCCTCGTGGCATCTGACGGCAACGTCGGGTCCATCAGGACGGACCGGTCCAGCGAGATCGTTCGTGCGGGTGCCGCGCGGACAAAGAGGAGCCCACCGTGACTGCTTCACGCTCCGTTCCCGCTCCCTCGGCGCAATCCCGTTCCGCGAAAGGCGGAACCGCCGCGAAGGGGGCACACCCCTCGCATTCCCCGGCCGATACCTTCGTCATCGACACTTCGGTCCTTTTGTCCGATCCCTGGGCTTTCACCCGTTTCGGCGAACACGACGTCGTGCTACCGCTGGTGGTCATCAGCGAACTCGAAGGCAAACGGCATCACCACGAATTGGGCTGGTTCGCGCGGGAAGCCCTGCGCAACCTGGATGATCTGCGGCTGCAGCACGGCAGACTGGATCAGCAGGTACCGATCGGCGCCGAGGGTGGAACGCTGCAGGTGGAACTGAACCACACCGATCCCGCGGTCCTTCCGGTCGGCTTCCGCACCGACACCAATGATTCCCGAATCCTGGCGTGCGCACTCAATCTCGCGGCCGAGGGCCGCCAGGTGGTGCTCGTGTCGAAGGACATTCCGCTGCGGGTCAAAGCGAGTGCGGTGGGCTTGCAGGCCGACGAGTATCACGCGCAGGACGTCGTCACCTCCGGCTGGTCCGGCATGGTGGAACTCGACGTCAGCTCGGCCCAGATCGATCAGCTCTACGCGGAGTCGGTGCTGGATCTCGACGGCGCACGGGAACTGCCGTGCCACACCGGAATCCGGCTCCTCGGCAGCAGCTCCAGCGCGCTCGGCCGGGTCACCCCGGACAAGCGGGTCCAGCTGGTGCGCGAGCGCGAGGCGTTCGGCCTGCACGGTCGTTCCGCCGAGCAGCGCATCGCCTTGGATCTGCTGCTGGACGAGAGCGTCGGCATCGTCTCGCTCGGCGGCCGGGCGGGCACCGGTAAATCCGCGCTCGCGTTGACCGCGGGCCTCGAGGCCGTGCTGGAGCGGCGCACTCAGCGCAAGGTGGTGGTGTTCCGGCCGCTGTACGCGGTCGGCGGCCAGGAACTCGGCTACCTGCCGGGTAGCGAGAGCGAGAAGATGGGCCCCTGGGCGCAGGCGGTCTTCGACACCCTCGACGGGCTGGCCAGCCGCGAGGTGATGGAGGAGGTGCTCAGTCGCGACATGCTGGAGGTGTTGCCGCTCACCCACATTCGCGGCCGCTCGCTGCACGACTCCTTCGTGATCGTGGACGAGGCGCAATCGCTGGAGCGCAACGTGCTGCTCACCGTGCTCAGCCGGCTCGGCACCGGGTCACGGGTGGTGCTCACCCACGACGTGGCCCAGCGGGACAACCTGCGGGTCGGCAGGCACGACGGCGTGGCCGCGGTGATCGAGAAATTGAAGGGTCACCCGCTGTTCGCGCACATCACGTTGACCCGCAGCGAGCGGTCGCCGATCGCGGCGCTCGTGACCGAGATGCTGGAGGAGTACGGGCCTAACGCCTGATCTGGGCGGTGTGTTTCAGCTCACAGTCGACGGGTAATATCCCGGCTATAGCTGTTCGGCATGACCCGGCGTGTCACTTGGTGATTCGCCGGGTCTTTGCTGAACATCGGCCTAGGCTGCCAGCGGCGTCGCCGTGCCGGGGACGTCCGCGGTAGCCACTTTCGAGAGGATGGAAATGCACCACTTCGCTCGACGAACGGCTGGATACACTGCCCTGCTCGCGGCCGCTGGCCTGATCGTCGCGGGTTGTAGCAAGGATGAGGACAAGAACGACGACAACGCCGCGGCGTCGGTGACGGCCACCTCGGCCGCGATGCACAGCGGCGACGAGCACGCCTCGGGTGCGGCGGAGGAGACCAAGATCGCCACGCAGGGCGGCGAGGTCACCGTCTCCGGTGACATCTTCGACAAGTACATGCAGAGCGGCGGCCCGACCGGTGCGCTCGGCGCTCCGCTGGAAGCCCAGGAGTCCGGCCCGGAGGAGGGCAAGTACCAGGACTTCGCCGGCGGCACGGTCTACAAGGCCAAGGACGGCCAGGCGCACATCGTCTGGGGCGAGATCCGCAAGGCGTGGGAGGAGAACGGCGGCGCCCAGGGCAAGCTGGGCTACCCCACCAGCGACGAGAAGGACATCGCGGGCGGCAAGGAGAGCGACTTCACCGGTGGCACCATCACCTGGGTGGACGGCAAGACGACCGTCACGATGAAGTAGTTGGCACGTCGGCGTCCGGGATCGCCGGGGGCGGTCCCGGACGCCTGTCCGGTCTCATTCATTGAATCCCCGTACTACGGGCTCAACCGCTAGGTTGTCTTGGTGCAAACTCTCTTGACCGACCGCGAGTTGCTCGAATCGCTCGCGCTGGACGTGGAATCCACCCTGCGCCGTCACATCGACGCCGCCGACGGGTGGCAGCCGCACGACTACGTGCCGTGGGACGACGGCCGTAACTTCTCATTCCTCGGCGGTATCGACTGGGATCCGGAACAGTCCGAACTCAGCGAGGTTGCCAAGCTGGCGTTGACCGTCAGCGTGCTCATCGCCGACAACCTGCCCTCGTACCACCGCGAGCTCGGCAAGTACCTGCGCACCGGCCCCTGGTGGCGCTGGGTCGGTCGCTGGACCGCCGAGGAGAACCGCCACGAGATCCTGATCCGCAACTTCCTCATGGTGACCAGGTCGGTGGACCCGGTCGAGCTGGAGCGGATGCGGATGCAGCACATGACCACCGGCTTCCGCCGCCCCGGCATGCACCTGCTCGATGTGCTCGCCGCGTGCGCCTTCGAAGAGGTCGCCGCCGCGATCCGGCACCGCAACACCGCCGCGCTCGGCGAGAGCCCGATGGTCACCGCGATCGCCGAGCGCATCGCGCGCGACGACGAGCTGCAGGCCGTCTTCTTCGCTGACATGGTCGAGGCGGGCTTCAACGTGGCGCCGGATCAGACCATGCGGGCCATCGCCGATCGGATCGCCGATTTCGCGGTGCCGTCGGTGACCCTGGCCGACGGACGCAACAGCGACGACGTGCTCGCCGCGGCGGGCATCTACGATCCGGCCGCGCAGGACGAGCTGGTGTTCAAGCCGCTGTTGCAGCGGTGGAACGTCTTCACGCGGACCGATCTCGGCGAGCTCGGAGAAAAGGCGCGCGAAGAACTCGCGTACCTGCGCTGAATTTCTCCCGGTCGGCGCCAGGATTTCTGGCGTCGACCGGTTTTCTTTTCTTGCTTCGCCAAAATGTGGTGAAACGCACATCGCATAGCCCGCGATTAGCTGTGTGTAAGCCCGCTTCGGCGGGAGCAAGAAAGGAAAGAAACATGATCACAGCAATCGTCGGCGGTCTTGTCTCGCTGGTCGCGCTCGGCGCAGGTGCATTCCTGGCAGCACTCGGCATCTTCCTGTGATGCCCGGCGCGGGTACGTCTACTTCGGCGGACGTACCCGCGCGCACGTTCTTCGACCGTCACGCCGGGGCTGCCGGAGGGAGCCCGGCGTGACGCTCGAATAGTATTTCTATTTCTCGTCTTTCACCTTCGCCATCGACAGCACATCCAATCGGCGGTCGAGTTCTGCTTCGGTGAGTTTTTCATCGAGCAGGCCCCGGTCGATTACCGTCTGTCGAATTGTCTTCTTGTTCTTCAACGCTTCCTTGGCTACCGCGGCGGCCTCCTCGTAACCGATCGCCGAATTCAGCGGGGTCACAATGGACGGCGACGATTCGGCAAGTGTGCGAAGGTGATCCACATTCGCGACCAGACCGCGCACACACTTGTCGGCGAAGAGCCGAGAGACATTGGCGAGCAGGCGAATCGACTCGAGCAGATTGCGCGCCATCACCGGGATGTAGACGTTCAACTCGAACGCGCCGTTCGCGCCGCCGAAGGCGACCGCGGCGTCGTTGCCGATCACCTGCGCACCGACCTGCGTGACCGCCTCGGGGAGAACGGGATTCACCTTGCCCGGCATGATCGAGCTGCCGGGCTGCAGGTCGGGCAGCTGCAGCTCGCCGAGGCCGGTGAGCGGGCCCGAACCCATCCAGCGGATGTCGTTGGCGATCTTGGTCAGGCTCACCGCGACCGTGCGCACCGCACCCGAGGCCTCAACCAGTCCGTCCCTTGCCGCCTGCGCCTCGAAGTGGTCCTGCGCCTCGCGCAGCGCGTCGATGCCGGTGGCCCGGACCAGCTCCGCGACGACCTTGCCGCCGAAGCCGTCCGGCGCGTTCAGGCCGCTGCCTACCGCGGTGCCGCCGATCGGCAGTTCGCCGAGCCTGGGCAGGGTCGCCATCAGCCGGTCGATGCCCGCGGCGACCTGGCGGGTGTAGCCGCCGAACTCCTGGCCGAGCGTCACCGGGACCGCGTCCATCAGGTGGGTGCGGCCGGACTTGACCACCGTGCGCCACTCGGTCGCCTTGTCCAGCAGCGCGAGCCGCAGATGCTCGAGCGCGGGCACCAGGTCGGTGATCACGGCCTCGGTGGCGGCCAGGTGCACGGCGGTCGGGAAGGTGTCGTTGGACGACTGGGACATGTTCACGTCGTCGTTGGGATGCACGGTGACGCCGTTGGCCTTCGCGATCGAGGCGATCACCTCGTTGGCGTTCATGTTCGAGCTGGTGCCCGAGCCGGTCTGGAACACATCGATCGGGAACTGGTCGTCGTGCTTGCCCGCGGCGATCTCGTTCGCGGCGGCGATGATGGCGTCGGCCTTGGCCGGATCGAGCAGGCCGAGGTCCTTGTTCACCTTGGCGCACGCGCCCTTCAGCAGGCCGAGCGCGCGAATCTGCGCGCGCTCCAGGCCGCGTCCACTGATCGGGAAGTTCTCCACGGCCCGCTGGGTCTGCGCCCGCCACAACGCATCCACCGGGACCCGGACCTCGCCCATGGTGTCGTGCTCGATGCGGTACTGCGTCTCGTCTGCCATGTTTCCGACCATATGCCCGGGATGATCCGTGCGGGGCTGCCACGCGGTGTTGGCTCGGCCACGCCCTCGGCGCGGCCCGGATGTCCCGGGCCCGAGCGGATGAGATCGCGCCCGCGGCGCAAGCGCTCGGCCCGCTCGGACCCGAGACAGGCCGGAGACAGCTGTCGTCGGTGAAACCTCGATCAGGGCAGCGGCGGGACCGCGTGCTCGTCGCCGATGAAGTCGACCGAGGAGTACTCGCGCAGCTTGGTCAGGCGGTGGTAGGCGTCGATCATCCGGACGGTGCCGGACTTGGAGCGCATGACGATCGACTGGGTGGACGCGCCGCCGCCGTAGTAGCGCACGCCGCGCAGCAGGTCACCGTCGGTGACACCGGTGGCGCAGAAGAAGACGTTGTCGCCCGCGACCAGATCCTCGGTGGTGAGCACGCGGTCCAGGTCGTGGCCTGCGTCGATCGCCTTCTGCTTCTCCTCGTCGTCGGTGGGGGCGAGCATGCCCTGCAGTTCGCCGCCCATACAGCGCATGGCGGCGGCCGCGATGATGCCCTCCGGGGTGCCGCCGACGCCGACCAGGATGTCGGTGCCGGAGTCGGGGCGGGCCGCGGCGATCGCGCCCGCGACGTCGCCGTCGGAGATCAGGCGGATGCGCGCGCCCGCGTCGCGCACCTGCTGGATCAGGTCGGCGTGGCGGGGACGATCCAGGATGCAGACGGTCAGGTCCGACTTCGACAGGCCCTTGGCCTTGGCGACCCGGCGGATGTTCTCGCTGATCGGCACCGAGATATCCACCACGTCGGCGGCGTCGGGGCCGACCGCGATCTTGCTCATGTAGAACACCGCGGACGGGTCGAACATCGCGCCGCGCTGGGCGACGGCGAGCACGGCGATCGCGCCCGGCGAACCCTTCGACATCAGGGTGGTGCCGTCCACCGGGTCCACCGCGAAGTCGACCTCGGGGCCGGTGCCGTCGCCGACGAGTTCGCCGTTGAACAGCATCGGGGCCTCGTCCTTCTCGCCCTCACCGATCACAACGACGCCGCGCATGGACACCGAGTTGACCAACTGCCGCATCGCGTCGACGGCCGCGCCGTCGCCACCTTCTTTGTCGCCACGGCCGACCCACCGGCCGGCGGCCATCGCCCCGGCCTCGGTGACGCGGACCAACTCGAGCGCGAGGTTGCGGTCCGGCGCCTCGCGGCGGCTCGGTGTCGGGGAAGATGCCGTCATTGCGGGGTGCCTCCTGTGCGTCGGTACGTACCGGACGATTGTCTCACTCGGTTTGAGACGGCCGTACACCCTGCTCGGTGGATCGGGGTGCGAGAAGGAACACCGTGGGGGCGAGTGGATACTGGAACCCGTGCCCAACCAAAAGCCGCGCATCCTGAACGACTACCGGGATCTGTTCTGGTCGCTGATCCCGCTGGTGCTGATCGCGGTGGTGTTCGCCGGGCTCGCCAGCCAGTGCAGTTTCGCCGGAAACGGCCCGACGCAGGGCCAGATCCCGCATTTCGACGTGCGGGCCGCGCTCGACGCCGACGCGCGTTCGCTGCCGTTCCCGATCCGCAATCCGGCCGTGCCCGCCGATTGGACCCCGAACTCGGGCAGCCGCCAATCCATCAGCGGCACCGGCGGCGGACCGGTCAGCACTGTCGGCTATATCACCACGCAGGGCACCTACATGCGGTTCACGCAGAGCAACGCGACCGAGGAGGCGCTCTCGCGCTACGTCCTCGGTTCGCGCTACGCCACCGGTACCGAACAGATCGGCGACCAGAAGTGGGTCGTCTACTCCGAACCGGGCTCGGAACCGGCGTGGGTCGCCGATCTCGGTAAATCTCGTGTGCTCATCACCGGTGCGGGCGACCGCGCCGCGTTCACCACCCTGGCCCAGGCCATCGTCGCCGCGCCGCCCCTGAAATCCGGCGCCTGAGCGCGGGTCTCAGCGGTGGCTGACCACGTTGACGATGGTGCCGCTCGGGTCGCGCACGAAAAACCTTCGTACGCCCCATTGTTCGTCGCGTAGGGGGTAGACGATGTCGGCGCCCGCGGCGGTCATCGCCGCGTGCACCGCGTCGACGTCCTCGACCTCGACGCTCATGTCCGGCTGGAGTTGCTCCGCGTCCGGCCCGACGAGCAGGACCTGGGCGGTCGGGTTGGACGGCGACACCATGGTGACGACCCAGCCGAGATCCATCGCCTCCTCGAAGCCGAGCAGCCGGTAGAACTCGCGGCTGCGCGCGATGTCGTCGGTGCGGATGTCGGGGGTGGCGCGCCGGATCGTCACTTCTCGTCCTCGAGGTCGGTGCGCGAGAGGGCGTCCTCGACGCGCTTTCTGGCGCCGGCCAGGTGCTCTTCGCAGCGATTGGCCAGGGCCTCGCCCCGCTCCCAGAGCGTCAGCGACTCGTCCAGATCGAGGCCGCCCTGCTCGAGCATCTTCACGACATTGACCAGTTCGTCGCGGGCGCGTTCGTAACCGAAGGTGGCGATCTCGGCCAGTTCGGACTCGGCCTCGGCCAAGGTCAGCTCCTGTTCGTCTCGGTGTCGTCGGTGTCGGCTCGGGTGCCCGCCGCCTGCGAGCCCGTCGCTTGCGAGCCCGTCGCTTGCGAGCCCAATGCCTGGGTGCCCAGCGCCGCCGCGGTGATCGCGCCGTCGGCCACCCGGATGCGCAACTGGCTGCCCGCCTGCGCGTCCTCGATGGTGCGCACGACGTGTCGTTCGGTGCCGGTAACGCGCTGCACGACAGCGTAACCGCGGGCCAGAGTCGCGGCCGGTCCCACGGCGGTGAGCTTTTCGCGCAGATGCCGGGTCGCGGTCGCCTCGGTGCGGATGAACTGCTCGGCGCAGCGCCGAGCCGAGGACCGCAGCCGCTCGACCTCCTCGGTGCGGCGCTCGATCTCGCGCAGCGGGTCGGCGAGCACCGGCCGCGAGCGCAGCTGGCTCAGTGCCCGCGTTTCGCGCTCGACCCAGCCGCGCAACGCGGCGGCCGAGCGGGCGCGCATGTCGCGCACTCCCGCCAGTTCCGCCGCGGCGTCGGGCACGACGCGCTTGGCGGCGTCGGTGGGTGTCGCGGCGCGCAGGTCGGCGACGAGATCGCTGAGCGGGTTGTCGGGCTCGTGCCCGATCGCGCTGACGATGGGGGTGGTCGCGGCGACGATCGCACGGCAGAGCGCCTCGTCGGAGAACGGCAGCAGGTCCTCGACGCTGCCGCCGCCGCGGGCGAGCACGATCACCTCGACCTCGGGGTCGCGGTCGAGCTGTGCCAGCGCCTCCAGCATCTGCGGCACCGCGGTCGGTCCCTGCACGGCGGTATTGCGGATCTCGAAACGTACTGCGGGCCAACGATTACGGGCGACGGTCAGCACGTCGCGCTCGGCCGCGCTGGCCCGCCCGGTGATCAGGCCGATGGTTTTGGGCAGGAACGGCAGCGGCCGCTTCAGGCGCGGATCGAACAGTCCCTCGGCGGCCAGCAGTGCCTTCAGTCGTTCGATCCTGGCGAGCAGTTCGCCGACGCCGACCGGGCGGATCTCGCTGACCCGCAGCGACAGCGTGCCGCGACCGGTGAAGAACGCGAGCTTGCCGTAGACCACCACGCGACTGCCCTCTTGCAGCGGAACGGGTGAGCGGCGAATGAGATCCGGGTCGCAGGTGACCGACAGCGACATGTCGGCCGACGGATCGCGCAGCACCAGGAACGCGGTGCGGGTGCCGGGGCGCAGGTTGATCTGGGTGATCTGCCCCTCGACCCAGATGCTGCCGAGCCGGTCGATCCACTGCGCGACCTTGAGCGCGACCGAGCGGACCGGCCACGGTTGTTCGGCCGAGTTCTCCCGGCCTGCCGGGGTGGCGGGGCCGGATTCGCGCGGCGGACCGGGGGTTTCCCGGCCCGCCTGCGACGGTGAGGTCCGGGGTTCGGTCACTGCGCCCGCACGGTGGCGATCCGATTCGTCAGCATGGTCACGAACGGCGCCCTGGCGAGGGTCTGCTGCTCGTAGTCCAGCAGCGCGGAAAGGTCTTCGAGGCTCAGCATGCGCAGGCGGGCGCGCAACTGGGCCAGGGTCATGTTCGCGTAGTCGTAGCGGGTGGCTACTTCCGGCACACTGATCCGCGGCGCGGGGTCGGCCGCGCGCTCGATCTCGGGTTCCGTCGCGGCGGCGACGGGTTCTGCCACGGCGGCAAGGGGTTCCGGCTCGACGGCGTGCAGGGTGACGCCATGGCCGTTGCGCTCGCTCGCGGCGTCGGCGGGGGCGGTGAAGGAGGCGGGCTCTGGGTCGTCGGCGTACAGGTCGAAGCGGCTCGCGCGGATCTGACCGGTGGCGGGCTCGGCGGGCAGATCCTCGTCGAAGGTGGCCCACTCCGGCTGCTCCTGCGGAGTATTGGCCAACCGGTCGAAGACCGCGTCGCCCTTGAGTGCGAGGCTGGTCACGAACTGCTGGACGTGCATCGTCGTCTGCAGCATCTGGCTGATGGCGGTGATCGGCAAATTCATTGCGGCCGTGGGTAGCCGACGAGTCTCCTCGATGGCGTACACGGCCGCCCCGGCGGCTACCCGGGCCAGGAAGGGTGGTCGAAACATGGTCCTAGCCTGCCCGAAATGGTGTGCTAAGCAAAGGTCGGGAATCACGGGGTGTGATTCTGGCGGATGAATACGCGTGCGGGCCGCACGCCTCGCCGTCGGCCGCGGCGGGGTTCGCGCGCCGGGTCCGGGCTCGATGTGGTCCGGTCACAAGGTGAGTCGACGCACCGTCGCGGTGGCGTGTGTCAGGTCGGCTCATGCCGGTCCCCGCCACGTCGGGGCCGTGTGCGGGGCCGGTCGGGGCGCCCTGGCAGCCAGCGCCCGGCCAGCGCGTGGCCCGTGTCCGCACGTAAGCTGTCGGCATGTCCACGGCCATACCCTTGAACCTCGGAATCGCCCGCTCGACGGGAGCCGGAACCGCCGAGCGCGCCGGTGGTAAGCGGGTGCTGCTAGCGGAACCGCGCGGATACTGCGCGGGCGTGGACCGCGCGGTGGAGACCGTCGAGAAGGCGCTGGACAAGCACGGCGCGCCGATCTACGTGCGCAAGGAGATCGTGCACAACCGCCACGTCGTGGAGACGCTGCGCGAGCGCGGTGTCATCTTCGTCGACGAAACCGACGAGGTGCCCGAGGGCGCGCTGGTCGTGTTCTCCGCGCACGGTGTCTCGCCCGCGGTGCACGAATCGGCCGCCGCCCGCAACCTGCACACCATCGACGCGACTTGCCCGCTGGTGACCAAGGTGCATCAGGAGGCGAAGCGCTTCGCTCGCGACGACTACGACATTCTGCTGATCGGCCACGAGGGCCACGAAGAGGTGGAAGGCACCGCGGGCGAGGCGCCCGAACACATCCAGCTCGTCGACGGACCCGACTCGGTGGACAACGTCACCGTGCGCGACGAGTCGAAGGTGATCTGGCTTTCCCAGACCACGCTCAGCGTCGACGAAACCATGGAGACGGTGCGGCGGCTGCGCGAGCGGTTCCCGACGCTGCAGGATCCGCCGAGCGACGACATCTGCTACGCCACCTCGAACCGGCAGACCGCGGTCAAGGCGATGGCGCCGGAATGCGATCTGGTGATCGTGGTCGGCTCCAAGAACTCCTCCAACTCGGTCCGGCTGGTCGAGGTCGCGCTGAACGCCGGCGCGAAGGCCGCCCACCTGGTCGACTTCGCCCGCGAGGTGGATACCGCCTGGCTCGACGGTGTGCAGACGGTCGGCATCACCTCCGGCGCCTCGGTGCCCGACATCCTGGTGCGCGGCGTGCTCGACATGCTCGCCGAGCACGGTTTCGGCGACGTACAGCCGGTCACCACCGCCAACGAGACCCTCGTCTTCGCCCTCCCGCGCGAGCTGCGCACCGGCACCCGCAGCTGACCCCGGCCGTCATTCGCGGTCGGCGACCCGGCGCATGCCGGCCAGCCCCGCGAAGACGGTGAGCAGCACCTGCGCCGCTGTCGGCCAGTCGACCAGAAAACCCACCGGCGCGGCGGTGATCACGGCGGCCGCGAGCTCCCGCCACGGCGGCGCCGCGGGCTGCGGACTCGGCTGCGAATCGCGCTCCTCCTGCGGTGGATGCGCGGTCACACGGACTCCAGCAGCGTTCGCAGCAGCCGCTCCGTCTCCCGCGGTCGCGCGGACTGTGCGGCGAGGAGGTCCGCGATCTGGAGATAGCGGGCGATGTTGTTCTGGTCCTCCATATACAGCGTGCTCCTCGGCTGCGAGATGCACACGACGTCCGGCAGCAACGTCTCGACGAAGCGCAGATAGACGAACGCGCTGTCCACGATCGCGGGCCCGAACGCGGCCTCGTCCACGATCTGGACCACGATGTTGTCCTGTTGGATGCGCCGCGCCAGGTACTCGAGCTGAGCCCGCCAGACCGTGACGCCACCGATCTGCCTGCGTAAGGCGCTCTCCTCGACCAGGACCCACAGGTAGGGCGGAGGATCGCGGTTCAGGATCTGCTGGCGCCGCAGGCGCACGGCCAGCAGCTCGTCGATCTCCGCGCCGGTGCGATGTGGATGCCGCAGACGCAGTGCTGCCCTTGCGTATTCGGGTGTCTGCAGCAGGTCGGGGACGACCCCGGGTTCGTAGCAGCGGATCGTGCGCGCGGCCCCCTCGAGGCTGAGCAGCTCGAATCCCTTGGGCAGCGAGTCGCTGTCACTGTGCCACCAGCCGGGGCGGTTGCCCAGCTGCACGAGCGACAGATACCGGTCGTGCTCTTCGGGATCGATCACGCCATAGCAGGTCAGCAACTCGACCAGGTCGGGCCGATTGAGGCCGACCATGCCGGATTCGATCCGGCTGACCTTGGATGCGTTCCAGTAGAGCTGCGTGGCGACCTCGTGCTGGGTCACCCCCCGTTCCTTACGCAGCTGCTGGAGGCGCAACCCCAACATCCGGCGGAGCACCGTGGGCACATCACCGATGTCGGTGATCCCGCGGGTACCGGTCGGCGCGGTGTGGTCGAAGCGATGCTCTGCGTTCACGCCATCGAGTCTGGCACTGGAAGTAGCAAAATGTACTTGCAAATGTGCGTGCATATGGCGGCGCGCGGGTGAAAGACGGCGGGTGGCCTTGACGTGGGCCGGTCCGAGTCGGGGGACGGCTCAGAGGTTTTCGGGGCGGCGGCGCTCGGTGCGGCTCGAATCGCGTTCGCGGTAGCGGACGTTGGGTTGCGGGTGCGGCGGGGGTAGGTCGCCGCGGCGGCGGGCGGTGGTGCCGCGGGGCGGGTCGGTGTCGGTGCGCGGCATGGCCGCGGTGGGCCGGGCGGCACCGCGCGCGGCGGGCCTGCCTTCGCGGGAGCGGGCCACGCGCGGCGGGGCATCGGCGACCGGGGCCGCCGCGGCGCGACGGCTCGGGCGGGCGGGCGCCTCGTCGAGACCTGCCTCGTCCGGATCGGCCTTGGGCCGGCGGGAACGCCGCCGGGCCGAGTCGGCGAGTGCGGAGCCGCGCTCGCGGCCACCGCGCGGGCGCCTGGCCGAGGGGCGGCCCCAGCTTTCGCCGCGCCGCGACTCGGTGCCGCCCTCGGCCTGCTCGATGCGGCGCTGCAGCAGGATGCGAGCGCCACCGATGAGCAGCACGAGCACGGTCGCGAGCATCATCGTCGGAAAGCGCTGCACCAGCGGCACCGCCAGGTTCAGCAGTACATCCTTGATCGAACTGGCCGGGCGGCCGGTCAGCTGCTGATAGGCCAGTGGCACGGCGATCGACAGCAGCAGCGGCGGCAGCACCATGGCGGTGAACAGGGCGCGGTAGCGGACCGCGAGCACGGCTGCCACACAACCGACGATGTACAGCGCGGCGAAGGTACCGGTGAGATCGGTAGCGTCGCCGTGGGCGTCGATCAAGAACCCGAGAAACGTACAGGCAACCGCGATCAGGACCGCCGCGCCCACCGGGATGCCCGGGACCGTCGGCAGGATCGAACGATGCGGCGCGGGCACCCGGGTTCGCACACGTTGGGAAGCAGCCACATGATGAACACTAACTGCCGCCGCGCCCCGGGGCGTTATGGCACGGCGGTTCCCTGGCCTAATCGTCGGCGTCGGCGAAGCCCACCGAGCGCGGCACCGCGTCGACCCGTTGCATTGCCGGGACCTCCTGTTCCGAGACTTCCAGGTCGTGCAATTTGCGCGCGGTGACCATCACCCGCGATTCCACCGAGGCCACGGTGTAGTTGAAAGCGTCGACGGCCTTACCGAGTTGCGCGCCGAGCCGATCCAGATGCCTGCCCGTCATACCGAGCCGCGCGTAGAGTTCCTTGCCCAATTGCTGAACGGTTGCCATATCCCGCGACAGCGCCTCCTGTCGCCAGCCGAAAGCCACCGTACGCAGCAACGCGATCAACGTGGTCGGCGTCGCCAGGATCACGTTGCGGCCGAAGGCGTACTCGAGCAATCCGGAATCCGTGGTCAGCGCGGCGTCCAGGAACGGATCGCCGGGCACGAACAGCACGACGAATTCCGGCGCCGGATCGAAGGCCGCCCAGTACGCCTTGTCGGCCAGTTGGTCGACATGGCCGCGCAGGTGCTTCGCGTGTCGGATCAGATGCTCGGCACGGGCATCGGGATCGTCGACGGTGCTGGCGTCGAGGTACGCGCTGAACGGCACCTTGGCGTCGACCACGATGTGCCTGCCCCCGGCCAGGTGCACCACCAGGTCCGGACGGACGGTTCCGGTCCGGTCGTTCGCACCGTCGCCGCGGGCCGCCCGGGACACCTGCGTGTCGAAATCGCAGTGCCGCGTCATGCCCGCGAGCTCGACCACCCGCTCCAATTGGATCTCGCCCCATCGGCCGCGCACCTGCGGCGCGCGCAGCGCGGCGACCAGCTGACTGGTCTGGCTGGTCAGCTGCAGCGAGGTGCGCTGCATCCCGGCGACCTGCTCGCGCAGGCCCGAGTACGCGTTGATGCGATGGTGCTCGACCTGCTGGATGTGCTGATGCAACGCGCCGACCGCGTCCCGCAGCGGATCGATCAGCGCGCCGATGGCATGTGAATGCCTGCGTGCCGCATCCTCGTTCGCCGCGTTGAGCGATTGCCGGAGCAGCCGCTCGTTGTCGGTGGCCGCGGCCAGTCTCGCCTCCGCTGCCACCGCGCGTTGTCCGGCGCGCGCGGCGTGGCCGAGCCAGCCGAGCCCAACCCCTGCGGCGAACACCAGCATCAGTGCGACGAGCATCGGTGCGGTCATAGCGCCGATAGTGCCGCACGACACCGACAAGAACGCCAGGTCGGCTATCCGCCCGCACCGTGTCGGCAAATACCGCCTGGCGCAGGCACGCTCGGACCTGTCCGCGAATCCATAACGGGGCTTGCGTGACCCGGACCGGGAAACACCGTGGACACGCCGCGCGAGGTGCGCGGCTATCCGACACGGCGGGCTCGGCAATTGATATCTGTCGGTGCACTCGCCTACGGTTTCGCGGCATGCGGATGCTGCACACCTCGGACTGGCACATCGGGCGCACGTTCCACGGGGTCGATCTGCTGGCCGATCAGGCTCGGGCACTGACCGCGATCGCGGAGCTGGTGGCCGCCGAGTCGGTCGATGTGGTGGTGCTGCCCGGCGACGTGTACGACCGCTCCATTCCGAGCGCGGACGCGATCGCGGTGTGCAATCGGGGATTCGAGGCGATTCGCGCCGCCGGGGCGGTGATCGTCGCCACGTCGGGCAATCACGATTCGCCCGCGCGGTTGGGGGCGGGCGCGAGCTTCGCGGCGGCGGGCGGCCTGCACCTGCGCACCACGGTCGCCGACGCGGACCGGCCGGTCCTGCTGGACGACGCGCACGGCCCGGTGGCGTTCTACGGCATTCCCTACCTGGAACCGGAGATCACGCGCGCGGAACTCGGTGTACCGCAGGCCCGTTCGCACGCCGACATCCTGGCCGCCGCGATGGCGCGGATTCGGGCCGATCGCGCCGGGCGTCCCGGGGTCCGCGCGGTGGTGCTGGCGCACGCCTTCGTCGTCGGCGGGGAGGCGACGGGTTCGGAACGGTCCATCTCGGTCGGCGGCGTGGAGACGGTGCCGATGTCGGCCTTCGACGGCATCGACTACGTCGCGCTCGGGCACCTGCATTCGCCGCAGACGCTGTCGGAGTCGGTGCGCTACTGCGGCTCGCCGCTGCCGTACTCGTTCGCCGAGAGCTCCCACCGCAAGGCGGTGTGGCTCGTCGACCTCGATGCCGCGGGCCTGCGCCAGGTGCGCCGCCACGACCTGCCGGTGGTCCGCGGGCTGAGCAAGCTCACCGGCACCCTGGACGAGCTGCTCACCGACGCGAGCCACGAGGCCGCCACCGACGACTACGTCGCCGCGGTCCTCACCGACTCGGCCCGGCCCGTGGACGCCATGCGCAAGCTGCGCGAACGGTTCCCGTACGCGGTGCACGTGGAGTGGGTACGCCCGGAGGGCAATCCGGAGCTGCGCTACCGTGAACGGGTGCACGGCCGCCGCGACACCGAAGTAGCGCAGACCTTTCTGACCGATGTGCGAGGGGCGCCCAGTACGGGCGAAATGGCTTGGCTGGAACGGGCACTCGCGGCCGCGGTGGCCGAGCCCGACCGCGTGCTGACCGCGACGGAATCGGCGACGGAACTGTCGGCGTGAGTGGTACACCCGCGGTGGCGAGCGCATGAGGCTGCACCGGCTCGAGATGACCGCGTTCGGCCCGTTCGCCGAGACCACGGTCATCGATTTCGACGCGCTCGGCGCCGACGGGCTCTTCCTGCTGCACGGGCAGACCGGCGCGGGCAAGACCACGGTGCTGGACGCGATCGCGTTCGCGCTCTACGGCAAGGTCCCCGGAGCGCGGGGTGAGAGCAAGCGCCTGCACTCCGATCACGCACCCGACGAGACGCCGCCCCAGGTGGTGCTGGAGGTGACGCTGGGCGGCCGCCGCCTGCGCCTGACCCGCATCCCCGAATTCGAGCGGCCCAAGCGGCGCGGCACCGGGATGCGCACCGATCCGGCGAAGGCGACGCTGACCTGGCTGGACGGCCGTGGGGAAAACCTGTCCCGGATACCCGACATCGGGGACGAGATCATCCGGCTGCTCGGGATGAGCGCCGACCAGTTCTTCCAGGTGGTGCTGCTGCCGCAGGGTGACTTCGCGCGCTTCCTGCGCGCGGAGAACGAGGATCGGGAGAAGCTGCTCGAAAAGCTCTTCGACACCGAACGATTCGGCAGCGCCGAGCAGTGGCTCGCGGACAAGCGCCGGGCTTCCGCCGCCGATCTGGAGGCGCGCAAGCAGGGGATCGACCGGCTGATCGCCAAGGTCGGTGTCGCGGCGGGGGTGAGCGCCACCGAGACCGTGGGTCCGCTCGAGGCCGTCGGCTGGTCGCAGGATCTACTCGCCGCCGCCCGCACCGACCTGACCGGCACGGCCGCGGAAACCGAACGCTGCCAACAGGAGTCGGCGCGGGTGCAGGGCATGGCCGAGGAGCAGCGCCGGCTGCACGGGCTGCGTCGCCGGATGGCCGCCGCGCACGCCCAGCTCGAGCAGTACACCGCCGCTGCCGACCGGCGCGGCGCGCTGCGGGCCGAACTCGACGCGGCCCGGCGCGCCGAACCGGTGGTTGCCGCGATCGACGAGGCCAGGGACGCGGTCATGCTGATGCGCGCCACGGAAAACGAAACCGGCAATGCGGCAAGCCGATTGGCCACCCGACTGCTGGAGCCCGGCGCCTCGGACCTCGGCGGCGCGGAGCTGATCGACGTCGGGGACCAGCAGGCCGCGGCGTCGTCCGACCCGGACAGCAGGGGTGTGGAGGGTGATCGCGCACCCTCGGTGCGCGACGACGCCGATATCGACGCCGCGATCCGCCGGTGGAGTGCGCAGATCGGAGGGCTGGACGAGGTGCGCGCCGACGCGACGGCCGCGACCCGGCTCGGCACGGAACTGACGGCACTACGCGCCGAAAGCAGCACGCTCACCGCCCGGCTGGCCGAGCTGACCAAGCGCCGCGACCAGCTGCCCGGCACCCTCGCCGCGCTCGATGTCCGGCTCCGCGAGGCGACGAGCGCGGCCGCTACGCTGCCGACCCTGACCGCCGAGTGCGAACGTCTGCAGGCCGCCGCCGGGGCCGCGGTCGAACTCGCCTCGCGCAAAACGGATCTGGATCACGCCAGGATCGAGTTCGAGACGGCGCGCGCCGCACACAACGATGCCAAGGAGCGGGTGCTCGACCTGCGTGAGCGCAGGTTGGCGGGCATGGCCGCCGAACTGGCCGGTGGGCTCGTCGACGGGTTGCCGTGTGCGGTATGCGGTTCCGCGGCACACCCGGCGCCGGCGCGCCCCACCGCCGACGCCGTCTCCAAGGACGCCGAAGACGCGGCGGTGTCCGCCGAACGCGCCGCCGAGGACGCGCGTGATCGGGTGCAGGCCCGCATCACCGGTCTGGAGCGCGAGATCGAGGCGCTCATCGCCCGCGGCGGCGACGCCGACCGGGTCGAGCTGGCCGCCGCCCTGCGCGCGGCCACCGATCGCTACGAGGACACCGCCGAGCTCGCGGCCACGGCCGAGGCGTTGTCGGCCGACCTCACGCGCCTGCGCACCGACGAGACTCGGCTGCACGACGAGCTCCGCGCGGCCGAGTCGCGCCGCAGCACCGTCGCCGCGCACATCGTCGCGGCCGACACCCGGCTCGCGGAACTCACCGAGCGGCTGCGCGTCGCGGCGGGCGCGGACGAGACCATCGACCGTCGCCGCGCCCGGCTCACCGCCCTGGTCGCCGATGCCACCGCCTTGCGCGAGGCCCGCGCCGCGGCCGTCGCCGCGCGCGAGAAGGTCGCGGTCATCGCCGACCGGGTGGAAAGCCTCGCCCGTGCGGCGGGTTTCGTGCCGGACGGCGAGATCCCCGCGCCGGACGAGCACGTGGCGCGATTGACCGCGTACGCGCGAGTCGTCAACGCGGCGAGCCGAACCCCGCAGCGGCAGCAGGAGATCGATGCCGAGCTGGCCGCCGCCGACAACGCCCGCGCGCACGCGCAGGCCGTGCTCGCCGAGCCGGAGATCCAGGACGCCGCGGCGCGGGAGCCGGGCGATCTGGCCGAGGTCGAGGCGCTCGTCGATGCCGCGCGAACGCGACTCAACGCCGCGGTCGCCGCGCACGCCGAGGCCAACCGGCGGGTGAGTCAGCTGGAGGACCTCGGCGGCCAGCTGTGGGCCGCCGTCGATCGGATCGCACCGCTGCAGCGCACCCACGACGAACTCGCCGGGCTCGCCGAAGTGGTGGCGGGGCGCGGTGCGAACAATCGCCGGATGTCGCTGCGCTCGTACGTGCTCGCCGCCCGGCTGGAGGAGGTGGCGCAGGCGGGTTCGGTGCGGCTGCGCCGAATGTCAGGGGGCCGTTACGAATTCGTGCACTCGGACAAGGCGGGCCCGCGCGGGCGCCGGGGCGGGCTCGGCCTGGACATTCGCGACGACTACACCGGCGCGATACGTCCGGCGAAAACCCTGTCCGGCGGGGAAACCTTCATGGCCGCACTGTCTTTGGCGCTGGGGCTGGCCGATACGGTGGCCGCCGAGTCCGGCGGTCTGGTGCTGGACACCCTGTTCATCGACGAGGGTTTCGGCGGCCTGGACGCCGACACCCTCGACGCGGTGATGGGGGTCCTCGACGAGCTGCGTGCCGGTGGTCGCGTCGTCGGCGTCGTCAGTCACGTCGACGAGATGCGTCAGCGCATTCCGAGTCGGCTGCACGTGCGTCGCGGCCGCGCGGGCTCCCGCCTGGAGGCCACCGTCGCCTGAGCGGCCGGTTGCTCAGGCCTCGTGGTCGAGCAGCCAGCGCTTGATCGGCAGGCCCCAGCGGAAGCCGCCGAGCGCACCGCCGATCCGGAAGACGCGGTGGCAGGGGACGAACAGGGCCGCGGCATTGCGGGCGCACGCGTTCGCGGCGGCGCGGGTGGCATCGGGACGGCCCGCGCCCGCGGCGAATTCGGTGTAGGTGATCGGGCTGCCCGCCGGGATCTGGCGCAACACCTCCCACGCGTGCAGGAGGAACTCCCCGGAATGCTGGCGGACCGGCACGGTGTCGATCGCGGTGAGATCGCCGCGGTGGTAGTCGATCACGGCCTGGGTGACCGGGCCGAGCGAATCCCGGTGGCGCAGTTCGGTCGGGCGCAGCGCCGGATGGATCAGCGTGCGCAGGTTCTCCGCGTCGGTGGTCCAGCCCGCGGCGAGCACGTATCCCGTGGCGTCGGTGAGCGCGGTGAACGGGCCGATCGGCGTGTCCGTCGTCGCGAAATCGGCTGTGCCGGTGCCGCGGTGGCGCGCGGTAGTGCGACGGGTGGTGGCTGCGGTCATGTTCGGCTCGCCTTTCCGGCGGTGGTCTTGGCGCGGTCGGTCAGCGCGGCCTTCCACAGGTGCATGGACAGATAGGAGCGCCACGGCGCCCAGCGTCCGGTGTCGGCCAGGTCGACGCCGAGCAGCGCGGCGCCCTGGCGCACCACCAGATCGGTGTTGAGCAGCACGTCGGGATCGGCGAGCAGCCGCATGGTCACGTAGTCGGCGGTCCAGGGGCCGACGCCGTCCAGCGCGAGCAGGTCGCGGCGTAGGTCGGCGGCGGTGCGGCCCTGGTGCAGCGCGAGTTCGCCGCCGGCCAGCGCCTCGGCGACACCGATGATCGAGCGGACCCGCCGGGCCGGGCCGGTGAGCACCTCGGCGCCCCGTTCGGCGATGGTGGCCGGGGTCGGGAACAGCAGCGGAATGGGCCCTTCGACACGGTCGCCCAGCGCCTCGACCAGGCGCGCGGTGTGCGTGGCGGCGGCCGAGACCGAGATCTGCTGACCGATCATGGTGCGCAGCAACAGCTCCGGGCCGTCGAGGCAGCCGGGCACCCGGATGCCGGGGCTGAACACGGGCTGGCGGGTGGCGGTCGCGCCGGGCACGTCCTCGGCGTCCGGCGGTGCGCCCGCGCCGGCGTCGGGCAGCCGGGTGGTGTGCGGATCGGCGGCTTCCGGCGTCGGAATGTCTTGTCCCGCGCTGACTCCAAGCACCTCGTCGATGCCGACCGGATCGGCGTCGAGGTCGAGCAGGTGGCGCAGGCGGGCGACGGTCGGCGCCAGGTCGCGCATGTCGTGCAGCGCGAGCTCGGCGCGGACGTGATCGCGCTGGAAGCTCAGCCGCGTGGTCGCGTACCCGTGCGGAGTGCGCAGGTTTCTGGTGTAGGAACGGTTCTCCCACAACTCCATTCCGGGCGCCACGTGCGCGGAGAGGAACCATTCGAGCCAGGCGCGGTCCAGCGGCTCGCGGTAGGGCAGCCGCAGGCTGAGCGAGCCGTTGACCGGTGGCGCCTGGCGGCTGTTCGAGCTGGATTTGGCCCGTTGCGCCTCGGTGCGCATGGTGGTGGGACTGACCGCGAATACCTCGCGCACGGTGTCGTTGAACTGACGGATGCTGGCGAAGCCCGCTGCGAAAGCGATGTCGGACATGGGCATTGCCGTCGTCTGGATCAGCAGTCGCGCCGTATGCGCCCGATGCGCACGCGCCAGAGCCAGTGGCCCGGCGCCGAGTTCGGTGGTGAGCACACGGGTGAGCTGCCGCTGCGAATAGCCCAGGGTGGCCGCCAGTGCGGGCACGCCACCGCGCTCGATCACACCGTCGCCGATCAGCCGCATCGCGCGCGCGGCCAGGTCGGCCCTGGTGTTCCACAGCGGCGAGCCGGGCGCCGCGTCGGGCAGGCAGCGGCGGCAGGCCCGATACCCCGCCTGCTGCGCCGCGGCGGCGGTCGGCAGGAACGAGACGTTCGTCCGTTTCGGGGTGATCGCCGGACACGAAGGGCGGCAATAGATTCCGGTGGTCCGCACCGCGGTGAAGAATTGTCCGTCGAATCGGGAGTCTCTGGTCGACACCGCCCGGTAGCACCGCTCGAAATCCAACACCGTGATCGTCACGCCCACCACAATGTCATTTGGAAGCATTCTCCGCTAGCGGAAATTCGCCACGATCGCCGACGTGCCGCTGAGCTGCGGAGAACGCGGATAAATGCTGGAACTCGGTGCCGCTCAGCAGCAGCGGTTCTGCGGATTGGTGTCGGCGTCCGCGTGCCTGCCGCGCCAGTACTCGCGCTCGGTGGGGATTTCACAGCCGGGATGGTTACGCGTCAGGTGCGCGACATAGCGCTGATAATCCTGGCCGCCGAGGATCGAGTCGAACCACCACACGACGTTGCGAACCGCTGTGCCACAGGCCTTTCGGGCCGCCCGCAGGCGCCGCAGCACGGCCGGTCGAGCCGACCGGCCGTGCTGCGGGGTAGCACCGAGTGTCAATGCACGGCTTTCGCCGCGCCCGATGGCCGGATTTGCCCCGAGGCGATCAGGGCGTCCCATTCCTGTTGCACCTCTTTCTCGGTCGACGTCGGGAAGAAGCCCCTGGGCGCGAAGATCTTCGACGGTTCGTCGGGTGTCTCGCTGCTCTCGCCGCCGCCCGCGCGCCAGGCTCGCACGCAGACCAGCACACCGACGATCGCCACGATCAATACCAGCACCGCGAAGACGATCGACAGGCTGCCCTGGATGAAGCTGTTGCGCACCACCTTCTCCATATCCTCGGCCGTCTTGGCCGGCGCCACTACCTTTCCGGCGTCGAGCGCGGCGCTGTAGATGCTGTGCTGCTTCCAGTAACCGATCTTCGGATCGGCGGAGAAGATCTTCTGCCAGGACGCCGTCATCGTCACGATCAGGTCCCAGACCAGCGGGATGGCCGGAATCCATGCCCACTTGATCAGCCCCTTCTTGATCACGATGGTGAGCACGACGGTGAGCGCGATCGCGGCGAGCAACTGGTTCGAGATACCGAACAGCGGATACAGGGTGTAGATGCCGCCGAGCGGATCGGTGACACCCATCAGCAGCACCGAGCCCCACGCGGCGACCACGATCGCCGAGCACAGCCACGCGCCGGGCCGCCACGACGGATCCTTGAACTTCTTGGCCGCCCCGCCCAGGTTGCCCAGGGAGTCCGAAAGCATGAAGCGCGCGACGCGGGTGCCCGCGTCGATCGTGGTGAGGATGAACAGCGCCTCGAACATGATCGCGAAGTGATACCAGAACGCTTTGAGCCCGGTGCCGCCGAGGAAGCGGTGCAGCACCTCGGACATGCCGACCGCGAGCGTCGGCGCGCCACCGGTGCGCGAGACGATGCTGGTCTCGCCGACGTCCTTGGCCGCCTGCTCCAGCTGGCCCGGGGTGACCGGCGGGCCGCTGAGGCCGAGGCTGTTGGTGTAGGCGGCGGCCTTTTCCGCGGTGCCGCCGGTGACACCGGCGCCCGCGTTCATCGCGAAGTACAGGTGCTGGTCGATGATGCTGGCGGTGATCATCGCCATGACCGCGACGAACGACTCCATCAGCATGCCGCCGTAGCCGATCATCCTGGCGTGCGACTGCTTCTCCAGCAGTTTCGGCGTGGTGCCCGAGGACACCAGGGCGTGGAAGCCCGACAGCGCGCCGCAGGCGATGGTGATGAACAGGAACGGGAACAGGCTGCCCGCGAAGGCCGGACCGCTGCTGGAGCTTGCGAACTGCGAGACCGCGGGTGCCTTGAGCACCGGCATGGTGATCAGCACGCCGACCGCGAGCAGGACGATGGTGCCGACCTTCATGAAGGTGGACAGGTAGTCGCGCGGCGCGAGCAGCAGCCACACCGGCAGCACCGAGGCGATGAAGCCGTAGGCGATGAGGAACCACGCGATGGTGGTGCCCGAGAGGGTGAACCAGTCCTGGCCCCAGCCGGATTCGGCGACCCAGTTGCCCGAGATGATCGCGAGCAGCAGCAGCGCGAAACCGATCAGGGAGATCTCGCCGACCTTGCCGGGGCGCAGGTACCGCAGGTAGACGCCCATGAACAGGGCGATCGGGATGGTCATCGCGATGGAGAACACGCCCCACGGGCTGCCGCCGTGCAGCACGCCGTCCTTGTCGGGGGTCGCGGCCAGCGCGTTCACCACGACGATGCCGAGCACCGCGAGCAGGATCATCATGATCACCAGCACGGCGATGATGGCGGCGATGCCGCCGACCACGCCGAGTTCGTCGCGTGCCATCTGCCCGAGGCTGCGACCGCGGCGGCGGGTCGAGGCCCACAGCACCAGGTAGTCCTGCACCGCGCCGGCGAGCACGACGCCGAACACGATCCACAGTGTGCCGGGCAAGTAGCCCATCTGCGCCGCCAGGACCGGACCGACCAGCGGACCCGCACCCGCGATGGCGGCGAAGTGGTGCCCGAAGAGCACCCGCCGGTCCATCGGCATGTAGTCCTTGCCGTTTTCCAGGATCTCGGCGGGTGTGGCCTGATCGTCGCGCGGCTTGGTGATCTTGTGTTCGATCAGCCTGGCGTACAGCTGGTAGGCCAGCACATAGGTACAGACCGCCGCGACCACGATCCACACCGCGTTGACCGACTCGCCTCTGGAGATGGCGAGCACGGCCCAGGCGATCGCGCCGATGACGGCGATCACCGCGAAAATGGCCTTCTTGGTGGGGGTGATAGGCGAACGGTCCACGACACCAACGGGAGGTAGGTCGGGATCAGTCCGGAGGTATTCGATGGTCGCCATGCGAACTACTCTCCCGTGAGATCGAGCTTGACTTGCTGAAACGTTGACAACGTAGCTGAACTGAAGCGCGCTCGAGCCGGACTTAGCCAAGTCTGAACATTCGCTGCATTTCGTTCTCGGCGCGGCGACTCGTGCTGTGTCTTCCTACGAGTAGCGGCGTGCGCGTGGGTACGGGTGGCCCACGTAGCTGTGCTTCGGCGGGGTCTCGGTCGAGGTCGCCGGCGCGGGCTTGGCGTGTTCCCTCGCTCCACGATGTTGCCATCCGTATGCTGCCATGCTGGCTCGGGCATTCGTTGGTCGGACCCACTGTGGAGGCATCGTGGCACCGGTTCGCCGTCGCACGCTGCTCGGCGCGGCACTGGCCGCGCCGGTGCTCGCGACGCCCGGATGCGCGGCCGACGACGACGCGCTGACGTTCTTTTTCCAGGCCAGGCCCGAAGAGGCGCGGGTGCGCGCGCTGATCATCGACGAATTCCGGAAGCGCCACCCGGACATCAGGATTCGCACGATCATGTCCGGGCCCGATCCTCAGCAGCAGCTGCTCACCTATTGCGCGGGCGGCAACTGCCCTGACGTGGTGATGGCTTGGGAGTTGCTCTACGCCGGGCTGGCCGAGCGGGGCGTGCTGCTGGATCTGCGCACGCTGCTCGACCGCGAGACCGGATACGCCGAGATGCTGCGCGCGGACAGCTATCCGGCGCTGTATGACACGTTCACCTACGCGGGCGGTCAGTACGCGCTGCCCGAACAGTGGTCGGGTGTGTTCCTCTATTGCAACCGTGATCTGTTCGACGAGGCGGGACTGACCGCGCCGGCCCGCTGGCGCGAAGCCTGGTCGTTCGACGAATTCCTTGACGCGGCACGAACTCTCACCCGCGCTCGGCGCTGGGGCTTCGCCGACGCCTGGGTGCCCTACTATTCCGCGGCCTGCTTCGGGATGAACAACGGGTCGCCGTGGTTCACGCCCTCGGTGGCGCCGACCAGGACCAATCTCGGCGATCCCCGCTTCGCGGCGGGCTTTCAGTTCTATGCCGATCTCGCGTTGCGGCACGGTGTCGCGCCGAAAGTCGCCGACCGGCTGTCCATCTCGGCGCCGGACCTGTTCCGGGCCGGTCGGGCGGCGATGGTCCTGGGCGGGCACTGGTTGTATTCGGAGTTCGCCGGTCGCGACGGGCTTCGCATGGATGTCACGGTGCTTCCGGTCGGCCCGCACGGTGGACCGGGCGCGGTCACCGCTGTCGGCAGCACCGGGCTGGCCATCGCCGCGGACAGCCCTTGGATCGAACAAGCCTGGGAGTTCGTCAAATTCGCGACCGGGCCGGCGGGGCAGGCCGTCATCGCCGCCTCCGGCCTGTTCACGCCGGTGCTGAAGTCCGCCATGCGCACACCGGGTTTCCTTGCGGCGCACCGGGACCTGCGCAACCTCACCGTGCTCACCGAGGGCCCGGAGAACTCGAGACCGTTCCCGGTGACTCCGGCCTGGGGCAAGATCTCCGCGCTGCTGGAACGCGACGCGAACCGGGTACTGCGCGGCGCTGTGCCCGCCACCGCCCTCGACCCGGCCGCCGTCGATGCGCTGCTGGACGCCTCATGAACTCTGACGAGTTGTCGCGCCGGCGAACACGGCCGCGGCGCCGCGCGGCCCCGCGCGGCGGGCTGGCGCGGCGACACGAGCGGGCGGGCTGGTGTTTCGTCGCGCCGAACGTGGCCGCGGTGGCGGTGTTCCTGCTGTTTCCGCTGGGCTTCTCCTTCTATCTCAGCCTGCACGCCTGGGACCTGTTCCGGCCGATGCGGTTCGTGGGACTGGAGAACTATCGGCGTCTGCTCGGGGCGGATCCGTTGTTCCCCATCGCACTGCGCAATTCGGCGCTGTTCACCGTGCTCACCCTGGTGCCGACGGTGGTGCTCGGGCTGGGGATCGCGGCGGCGCTGAACCGGAAGGTGTTCGGTGTCGGGCTGTTCCGGACGCTGGCCTTTCTGCCGTTGGTCGCCTCCACCGTGGCGATGGCCGTGGTCTGGCGGTTCATCCTCACCGACGACGGGATACTGAATCTCGGACTGGGGTGGCTGGGCCTCGGTCCGCTGCCCTGGCTGACCGACCCGCACCTGGCGTTGGTGTCGTTGAGCATCGTGACCGTCTGGCGAAGCCTGCCTTTCGCCACGGTCATTCTGCTCGCCGCGATGCAGGGCGTGCCCGAGCCGCTCTACGAGGCGGCGCGGATCGACGGAGCCGGTGCGCTGCGGCGGTTCTCGGCGATCACGCTGCCGTTGATCCGCGGGCCGCTCTCGTTCGTCTTCGTGATCACCATCATCAATTCGGTGCAGGCCTTCGATCAGGTGTACGCGCTCACCGGGAGCAACGGAGGACCGGACACCGGGACCTATCTGCTCGGCATCATGTTGTTCCAGCACGCTTTCGGGTTCTACGAGGTGGGCTACGCCTCGGCGCTGGCCTGGGTGATGTTCGCGATCCTGTTGGTGCTCACGCTGATTCAACTGCGCTTCGCCAGGCGCGCTGCGGTACCGCTGTGACGCGCGGCCGTGCGCAGCGGGTGATCCTGCGCCGGACGGTGCGCGGTGTGGGGATATACGCGGTGCTCGTCGGTATCGGGTGGGTTGCGCTCGCACCGATCCTCTGGGCGTTGTCCGGGTCGTTGAAGGGCGAAGGCGAGGTCGCCGAACAGGCGCTGTTGCCCGAGCATCCCCGCTGGTCCAACTACACAGCGGTTTTCGAGCTGCTGCCGCTGGGCCGGATGCTGGTCAACACCGCGGTGTACGCGGGCTGCGTCACCGCGGGGCAGGTGTTCTTCTGCTCCCTGGCCGGATACGCGTTCGCGCGCTTGCGGTTTCGTGGCCGCGAAGTGTTGTTCGTCGCCTATCTCGGCACCCTCATGGTGCCGTTGACCGTCACGGTGCTGCCCCAGTTCCTGCTCATGCGGGCACTCGGCTGGGTCGATACGCCGTGGGCGATGATCGTGCCCGGACTGTTCGGCAGTGCCTTCGGCACCTATCTGATGCGGCAGTTCTTCGCGACCCTGCCCGCGGAATTGGAGGAGGCGGCGATCCTCGACGGCTGCACCCCGTGGCAGGTCTATTGGCGGGTGTTGTTGCCGCACACCCGTCCTGCGCTGATGGTGCTCGCGGTGCTCACCTGGATTACCGTCTGGAACGACTTCCTGTGGCCGCTGGTGATGATCCAGCGCACCGAGATCGCCACCGCCACCTTGGGTTTGGTGCGCTTGCAGGGCCAATACCACACCCAGTGGCCGCTGCTGATGGCCACGGCGATGGTGCTCCTGCTTCCGCTGCTCGTCGTCTACGCGATCGCGCAGCGCGCCTTCGTCGACGGTATCGCCATGACCGGATTGGGCGGACGCTGAGCGAACGGCCCGGGCCCGCACCGGTCGCCGGGCCGTTCGAGACCGCTGAGACTATTCGCCCCAGTAGGTGCCGAAGCTCCACAGGTTGCCTTCGGGGTCACGGACCACGAAGCCGCGCGAGCCGTAACTCTCGTCCTGGAGGCCGCGGATCACCTCGGCCCCGGCCGCCGAGGCACGCTCGAACAACGCGTCAGGGTCTTCACACACCACATAGGTCGAGTCGTTGCCCGGCGGACGCTGCCCGAACACGCCCGCGTCCTTACACGAGCTGCCGAACATGATCCCGCCGCCGAGCGGCCACCGCATCTCCCCGTGCTCGATCACCGAGGGATCGTCCGCACGGGCATACATAGCGGTCTCCTCGAAGCCGAACGCCTCGGCAAGAAAAGCAGCCATAGCCCGGCAGTCCGTGAAGGTCAACGTCGGCCAAACAGCGGTCCGTGTGTTCGCATCGATTTTCGCTGGATTCGTCATACCCACACCCTCACCCCCAACCCCCGCCCCGTCTTGGACAGATGTAACCCCTCCGCCGCCCGGGCTGTGGCCGACATCGCGGATCACCCATCGTCTCGCTGGGCGCACGGCCGGTCACCCGCGGCGATATGTTGGTGTGGGAGCGGTAGTTTCGCCCTATTTGGATCTCGTCCTGGTTTGGCCGGAGGTGGCCTCGTCCGCCAGCCAGGTCGTCGGGCTGGCGCCCGCGAGTTCGGCGAAGTCGCGGTTCAGATGGGCCTGGTCGTAGTAGCCGCAGGCGGCCGCCACCTGGGCGATGGAGATGTGCGAGGGGGTGTGCTGCAGCATCCGGCGGGCCCGCTCGAATCGGGCGATCCGGGCCGCCAGCTTGGGACTCAGGCCGAACTCGGCGCCGAAGCGACGCGCCAAATGCTGTCTGCTCCAGCCGATCTCGTCCGCCAGCGCGCCGACGGTCACCGCGCCGCCCGACCCGACCACACTGCGCCACGCCCAGGTCAGCTCCGGTCCGACCAGTCGATCCGGGGCCGCGATGCGGCTGAGGATCCGGTCGCAGATCGCGAAGCGTTCCGCCCAGGTGGCCGGGCCTTGTAACCGCTCCCAGAGCTCCATGCCGACCGGCCCCACCACATCGGCCAACTCCACCGAGACATCCCACAGCTCCGCCGCGGGCGTCCCGAACAGTGCCCGGCTGCCCAGCGGGGTCAACGCGACCATGACCCCCTCCTGATCACCGGTGTGGGAGATGAGCGCCGAACTGGCCTGCAAGCCGCCGAGGGTGCATCGATAGTCCTGCGGTGACTGGCGCGGATCGGTCTGTGCGACAACGTCGATGGTCGGACCGATGCTGACGATGAACGTCATGTGCGCCGACGGCAGGCCGCGATGCAGGCCCGCCGGATACCCCACGATTCGGTAGCCGACATAGTGGTCGATGAACGGCGCGAGCACCGGCGCCGGCCGGGCCGTCACCCGCTCGGCGCTCGGCTCCATGCTGGTCACGCTACTCCGCGACGGCCCTGGCGCAAGGTGCTGTGCAGCGGGTACGGCGCATCACCGCCGCCGCGGTCCGCCGGTGAGATGTCGCACTCGGGGGTGTGGATCGAGGGTGATGTGCGGTTACCGTGGCCACTTCTGATGAGTTGTGGAGGTGTGATGCGTCGGGTCCAGTACGAGCGCAGCGGTGGTCCGGAAGTGCTCGAGGTCGTGGCGGTCGAGGTGCCGACGCCGGGTCCTGGCGAATTGCTGGTGCGGGTCGAGGCGATCGGCGTGACGCTGCCGGTGGTGCGGAAGGTGCGCGAGCAGCGCGAGCCGATCGCGCTCGGCGGCGAGATCGCCGGTGAGGTGGTCGCCGTCGGTGACGGCGTCACCGGCTATCAGCCCGGCTATCGCGTGACCGGCCTGGTGTTCGGGCACGGATACGCCGACTATGCGCTGCTCTCGGCGGCCATGGCGTCGCCCATCCCCGACGGCGGGTCCGCGGTCGACGCGGTCGCGCTGGTGCGCAGCGGATTGGTCGCGCTCGGCGCACTCGACGCCGCGCAACCCAAGGACGGCGAGTCGGCGTTGATCACCGCGGCGGCCAGCGGCGTCGGCCACCTCGCCGTGCAGCTGGCCCGCCTGCGTGGGGCGTCGCGGGTGGTCGGCGCGGTCTCCGATCTCGCCAAGGCCGAGTTCGTGCGCGATCTCGGTGCCGACGAGGTTGTCGACTACGGCCGGGAATCGTGGGGTGCGCCCGTCGACTACGCGCTCGACGCGGTCGGCGGCGATCTGCTCGGGCCCGCCATCGCGGCCGTCGCGCCCGGCGGCCGACTGGTCGCCTACAGCTCCGGCGGCGGCACCATCGAGGCCTACGACCTGCTCGTGGGGGCCAAATCGGTGATCGGGTTCCAGATGGCGCGGATCGCGCAGGATCAGCCCGACCTGTACGACCACTGGCGGCAGGAACTGTGGCAGTTCCTCGCCTCCGGCCTGCTGCGGCCCGTCGTGCACGCCGAGTTCGCGCTCGAGGACGCCGTCGCGGCGCACCGGGTGATCGAGGGGCGCGCCAACCTCGGCAAGGTCGTGCTCGTGCCCTGACCGGGTCCCTGATTTCCCGCACCCGGTGCTGTTCGGGTGCGGGAAGTCGGGGAAGACGGCCGGTGCAGGTAGGAGCGGGTCTGGCGCGTAGACTCTTGATCTCGTGAGTCTCACCCTCGGAATCGTCGGCCTGCCCAACGTCGGAAAGTCGACGCTCTTCAACGCGCTGACCAAGAACGACGTGCTCGCCGCGAACTATCCGTTCGCGACCATCGAGCCGAACGTCGGCGTGGTGCCGCTGCCCGATCCGCGGCTGAACAAGCTCGCCGAGATCTTCGGTTCCGAGCGCATCGTGCCCGCCGTCGTGTCGTTCGTCGACATCGCGGGCATCGTGAAGGGCGCCTCCGAGGGTGCCGGGCTCGGCAACAAATTCCTCGCCAACATCCGCGAAGCCGACGCCATCTGCCAGGTCGTGCGGGTGTTCGCCGACGACGACGTGGTGCACGTCGACGGCCGCGTCGATCCCACCGCCGACATCGAGGTGATCGAGACCGAGCTGATCCTCGCCGATCTGCAGACCCTGGAGAAGGCGGTCCCGCGCTTCGAAAAAGAAGCCAAGATCAAGAAGGATCGCAAGCCGATCGCCGACGCCGCCAAGGCCGCGCAGGAGATCCTGAACGAGGGCACCACCCTGTTCGCCGCGGGCAACAAGGTGGATACCGAACTGCTCAAAGAGCTTTCGCTGCTCACCACCAAGCCGTTCCTCTACGTCTTCAACGCCGACGAGGCGGTGCTGACCGACGAGGCGAAGGTCGCCGAGCTGAAAGCCGCTGTCGCACCGGCGGATGCGGTCTTCCTCGACGCCAAGGTGGAAGCCGAACTGCTCGAGCTCGACGACGAGTCCGCCCTCGAACTCCTCGAATCCATCGGCCAGACCGAGCCCGGCCTGCACGCCCTCGCCCGCGCCGGCTTCCACACCCTCGGCCTGCAGACCTACCTCACCGCAGGCCCGAAAGAGGCCCGCGCCTGGACAATCCACCAGGGCGACACCGCCCCCAAGGCCGCAGGCGTCATCCACACCGACTTCGAACGCGGCTTCATCAAAGCCGAAGTAGTAGCCTTCACCGACCTGGTCGAAGCCGGCTCCATGTCCGCCGCCAAATCCGCGGGCAAGGTCCGCATGGAAGGCAAGGACTACGTCATGAACGATGGCGACGTCGTCGAATTCAGGTTCAACGTATAGCTTTTCGCCGCTTCCGCTTTCGGCGGGGCTCAGGTCGTGGTGGGGGTTTGGGCTGCGGAGATCAGCTGGTCCAGGCGTTCTTGCAGGAGCTGCTTGTCGACGTCGTCGGTGACTACGTCCATGATCGCTGTTGTCTCTTTGATCCGCTGATTGATGCGGTCAGGGTTGCCTGCGCCGTCCAGGATCGTGGTTTGGTTCTTGGTGACAGTCACTCGCTGGGCTGAGCCGAGGTGGTCGAGGGTTGCCTTCGCCGCGGGCAGGTCGTAGTACTTGCTGATGAGATGTGCGCCGGTGACGGCCGCGAGGTCTGCGAGGTAGTGAGCCTGGTGGTCGCCGAGGCCGGGCGCCTTGACGACCGCCGCCTTGACAGTACGCCTGGAGTTGTTGATGACCACCATTTCCATGGCCGGTCCTTCCGTGTCATGGGCGATGATCAGCAGCGAACGGCCAGTCTTCGCCACGGAGTCCAGGATCGAGAGGACATCCGCATGGGTTGCGAGGGTGTCCTCGGCCAACAGGATGAGCGGTTCCTCCAGGATCGCGGAGTTGGACTCCTGGTCGTTGATGAAGTACGGGCTGGCATAGCCGCGATCGAAGCGGTAGGTGCCCATGCTGCTCCTCGGTCGGTTTCGTGCCCGGAACCGGGCATCACCGACAATGGTGACACGGTGTGATCCACTCGCGGAGCTGCTGCGGACTGTCCGATTGTTGCTGACGAACCCTTCCCGAGCTGACGGAATCTGTTTTCCGAGAGGGGTTTTGGCGTGACTGAGGACAAGTGGTTGTCATTATGTTTGACGCGGTGAGGTAAGGGGACCTCACCGCCGACTGACGGTCGATCTCCAAGGGCCCGGCCAGGGTTCGGGCAGCCAACCTGCCGCGCCCCGCTGTGCGAACTCGACTCGTCGCGAGCACGCGCTCGGGCTCGGGAGATCCGGCCGGGTGCGGGGCAACGGGGCGGGACCTGCCGCAGTCGGGTTGCCGGGGAAAGCGCAGAGGTATTCGGCTCCGAAGTTCGAGTCGAGCACCTCTAGGCCTGGATCACCTCGACTTTTACCAGGGCGTTGAAGGAGTCGCAGCTGGCCCAGGACTGGTTTTGGCCGTATTGGATGGGGCCGTACTTCCAGTAAGTGAAGGGGACGGGCCAGGCTACGCAGGTGAGCTTCACCTGGTGCCAGGTCGGCAGCTCACAGTTGGCCATGCCGCCGGTGTTGAAGATGTTGTAGACGTGGCAGTTGGCCTCCCACACCGGCACGTCGGCCTGGGCCACGCCGCCACCGGCGAGGACAGTGGCCGCTGTGGCGGTGGCAACGGCGGCCCCCGCCGCGAGTCGCTTCACAGTTAACATTCCGAACCTCCTGAATCGGTGTTGTCTGGATCACATCGCAGCCGAATCGGGTTCGTTACTCGTGGCGGTGACATGGGCGGACAAAACCGAGGCGCGGAGGCCCACCCGACATGCGCACCTATCTGCGGCAGGCTATGGACTAGCCCAAGGTCAGTGGCTATCTGCGAGCGAAGGAGTCGCGGGGCGGATCTGACCAAGATCAGGGGGAACTGGTGGCGGCATCGCCCGAGAGCCGCCCGCCACCAGTTCCCCCTGATCTTGGTCGCGCTACTTCGCGACGATCGGCTCCTGGAGTTCGGTCACCCAGCCGCTTTCGTCCTCGGTGTAGACGAGCGCGACCTCGCGGCTGGGGCCTACAGTGCGATAACCGTTTTCGTCGATCCAGCGGCCGAGCGCCTGCCACGGTTCCAGCGCCTGTTGCATGCTGCCGCGGTGCACCACGGTGGCCGCCTTGTCGATCGCCGGTAGGTCGACGATCGCGAAGTCGTAGGCGTCGACCGTGTTGACAGGGAAGAGGTCAAGTCCGCATCCATGTCGGCGCGGATCAGCGGGTCGGCTCGTCCTGTCGCGGGTTCGTAGAGTCGTGACCGAATAGCTGGTACCGCCGCACGCGGACGTGAGGTCGGCGGCATCCTGGTATTCGCTGTTTGCGGAGCGGTTGCACCAAGCCTGCAACTTCAGAGCGGCGTAGCCGGCCGGAGTGGGGAGGCGAATTCGATAGCCGCTCGGCAATTACAGCTCGGGGATTTATCGAAGATATCGCGAAAGCCGGAGACATCGAACGTGTCGTACTCGCCGGCCGCGAGGGGTGCCTCGGTGCGCTGACTGGACTCCAAGCCGTGATCGTGCCGGGTGGGTCGGAGGTCGGGCGACAACTGCCGGGTGGTGGGGCCAGCACTACCGGAAAGACGGGGGCTCACTGGATGGGAAGGGGTTGGTGCGGTCCGTAGCGTGGCTGCGGTGTGGGAAGGGAATCGGTTGCGTAACAGGGTTTGTCGTCGGCTATCGGCAGTAGTGGTGCTTACGGGGGTATTGGTGACGGGGTGTGCCTCGACGGAGAGTTTCGGGGACGCAACGGTATTCGGTGCGGCGGGGCAGGCCGAGGTCGTGGCGGGGTTGGACCGGTTGATCGCTGAGGATCACCTGCCCGGGGCGCAAGTGGTGGTCACCGAGCGGGGCCAGGTATGGACCGCGCATGCCGGACTGGGGGATATCGAGCGCGGGACCCCGATCGCCGATGACGCGCGGGTGCGGATCGGCAGCAATACCAAGCCGTTCGTGGCCACGGTCGTGCTGCAGCTGGTGGCCGAGGGCAAGGTCGAGTTGGACGCGCCGGTTGAGCGGTATCTTCCCGGGCTGGTGCACGGGCCTGGGATCGACGGCAACCGGATCACCGTGCGAAATCTGTTGCAGCACACCAGCGGGCTGCCGGAGTATGCCGCCGAGTTCGGGTCCGAGGCGAAGCCCAGGCAGGTCGATATGCATGCCGATCGGGTGCGCTGGGGGATCACGGACATCCATGCGGTGGTCCGTGACGTGTTGACCCTGCCTGCGGATTTCGAACCGGGCGCGCAATGGGCGTACTCCAACACCAATTACGCCATCGCGGGCCTGCTGGTCGAGCAGGTCACCGGTGGGTCGCTCGGCGGGGAGATCGCCCGCCGCATCATCGAACCGCTCGGACTACGTGATACCTACTATCCGGACGCCGAGGAGACCGATATCCGCGGTCCGCATCCGGTGGGCTACGCCGTGCTCGGTGATGCGCGGGTCGATTACACGCGCCAGAACGTGACGGCCGCCGGTGCGGCGGGGGCGATGGTGTCGACCGGCGCGGATCTCAACCGGTTCTTCACCGCGCTGATGCGCGGCGAGCTGTTGTCACCTGACCAGTTGTCTGAGATGAAACAGACTGTGCCGCTGCCGGTTTCCGGACCCCCGGCGGGCTATGGGCTCGGCTTGATGTACCGCCGCTTGCCATGTGGCAAGGACAGTTGGGGCCACGGCGGTGACATCGACGGTTTCGAAACCCGCGGCGGCGTCACCGCCGACGGACGGGCGGTGACGGTGAGTGTCAACCAGGTGCCCGAGACCGCGCAACCCACTGCGGACGTCATGAAGGTAGTCGACGCGGCCCTCTGCGCCGCGAACTGACGGAATCGACACGAAATCCCCACAAATCGAACACAACTGCGCACATACCCCCGTCTACTGTGTGGGCGGTGCGATGGAAAGCGTTTGCGGCGTGGGGTGCGGCTCTCCCTGGTGCGGCCTGGGTGGTGGTGCGGATCGGCGGGTTCGACTCGTGGTATCCGATGGCGCAGCTTATCGCTTTCACGCCCTATGTGGCGGCGTTGTCGGTGCTGCCGCTGCTGTGGACCGTGCTGCTGCGGCAACGGTATCCGGCATTGGTCGCGGCCGTGGTCGTCATCGCGTTGGCCGCCTGCGTGGTGCCGCGGTGGCTCGAGGACGGCGACGCGATGCGGGGCGCGCGCGGTCCGGAACTGCGCGTCATGTCGGTGAATGTGCTGATGGGGCGCGTGGATCCGGCTCGGCTGGCGGAATTGGCCAGGGACGCGGACGTTGTCGCGGTGCAAGAGCTGACCCCGGAGTTCGCCGCCGCGTTCGCGCCGTACTTTCCGCACCGCGTGAGCTATCCCGCGGCGGGTGTCGGCGGATCGGGTGTGTTCGCGCGAATCCCCTTGCGGGACGCGGGCGTCCGAAAGAATCCGTGGGGATTCACCCAGGCCATAGCGGAACTTACCGACTACGGCGTATTCGTCGAATCGGCGCATCCTGCGGCGCCGTCGAGTAGTGCGGCGATCGAGCCGTGGCGGGAGAGCTTTCGCCGCCAGCAGCGGGCCACCCCCGACGGTCCGCTGCGCATTCTGGCCGGCGATTTCAACGCCACCCTCGACCATTCGGTGATGCGCGACCTACTGAACTCCGGCTATCGGGACGCGGCCCTTGTGCGGGGCAAGGGTCTGGTCGGCACCTGGGGACCTTACGACGGTGACCTCATTCCGGCGGTCACGTTGGATCGGGTGCTCGCCGACCGCCGTTTCGGGGTCCGCGACCTGCGCGTTCTCGACCTTCCCGGCTCGGATCATCGCCCGGTGCTCGCAGTCCTGGTGCTGCCGTGACCGGCCGAGCTTGACTTCAACCTTTGTTGATGTTTGAGGCTATCCGTCGGCATCAAGTATCTCGAAAGGAATTGTGATGGCGAAGAATCCGGTTCGACTGGCAGTGATCGTGGGCAGCACGCGGGCGGGGCGGTTCGGCCCGACGGTGGCCACCTGGTTCGCGCGGTGCGCCGAACAGCGCGCCGACATCGCGGTCGAGGTCATCGATCTGGCGCAGGACCGGCTGCCCGCGCACCTGACGAACGAGCCCGAACTCGATGACGCGCGGGCACTTCGGTCCGTCGGCGACCGGCTGGCCGCGGCGGACGCGTTCGTCATCGTCACGCCGGAGTACAACCACAGCTATCCGGCGGCGCTGAAGAACGCGATCGACTGGCACTTCACCGAGTGGCGGGCCAAGCCGGTCGGATTCGTGTCCTACGGTGGCGTTTCCGGCGGCCTGCGCGCGGTGGAACACCTGCGGCACGTCTTCGCCGAGCTGCACGCGGTCACGGTGCGGGACACGGTGAGCTTCCACGGCGCCGCCCAGCTCTTCGATGCGAGCGGGGAATTGGTGGACCCGCAAGCGCCGCGCCGGGCCGCCGACCAGCTACTCGACCAAATCGTTTGGTGGGGAACGGCTTTGCGGGAGGCGCGGGCCGAACGGCCCTACGTCGCTTGACTCGGGGCGGTCAGTGCTCGGTCAGGCTCGCAGGCAGTGGCAGGCCGCAGGTGCCGGGTGGGGATTGGCCCGCGAGGCGCGCGGTGAACCACTCGAGCACCTTCGGCGCGACGGCCTGCTCGTTCTCGTTGTCGTGGCCGACGCCCGGGTTCCACTGCGTGGTGACGTCGGTGCCCGCGGCGCAATAGCGCTGGGCTAGGGCCGCGGTGAATTTCGGCGGGACCAGCTCGTCGTCGAGGCCGTGCGCCAGATAGACCGGAATGCCGGGCGGCATGTCCGGCGCGCGGTTCTCCTCGAAGGCTCGTCGCCAGGCCGGGTCGGCCAGCGGGTCGCCCTTGAAATATTCGCCCATGCCGGGGAGTGCGGTGAGCCGGGGCAGTAGAGCGCTGAAAGGTGTTGCGGCGCAACCGGCTGCGGCGATCTCGCGATTGCGCAGTGCGGCCTGCGGCGTCAGCAGCGCGGTGGGGTCGAGGTTCGGGTACACCTTCGGGAACTGCGTGGTGAGGAAGGGAACGACGGCCCAGCCGTTGACCAGCTGCGGCGGGCGCGCCCGCAGAATGCCCGCGATATCGGAGGCCGCGGCGTTCGCGGCGTCGGCGACCAGGTGCAACTCGGGCGCGTAGCCGGGAGTCAGCGCGGCGGCGGCCAGCGAGATGAGACCGCCCTGCGAGACGCCGTAGATGACCATGTCGGTGCCCGCGCCGGTACCCGGCAGGTTGCGCGCGGCGCGGGCGGCGTTCACCGCGTCGCGCCCCTGGTCGGCGGTGACCAGGTAGTGCTCGCCGTCGCCGGTGCCAGCCGCGCCCGCGTAGTCGCTGGCCGCGACCACCCAGCCGCGGTCGAGCGCACCGTCGAGCCACGGCCGCATGGTCGCGGCGAAGTCGGACTGTCTGCTCGGCGCGCAGTCGGCGCCGAGGCTGACGGTGCCGTGGGTGTAGTTGAGGATGGGCCGATTCGTGGCGTCGCCGAGCGGCGCGATGACCACGCCGGAGGAGACCGTCGGTCGGCCCTGACCGTCCTGCGACCAGTACAGAATGCGCCGGCCATGGCCGTGCACGCCGGGCAGCGACAGCGGTGCCGAACGGATCACCGTGCCGGGGGCGGCGGGGGAAAGTCCTTGTGGCACTTCGTAGAACGCGGCCAGGCGGCCCTGCTCGTCGCGCTGTCGCACGGCCTGGGTGACGATCGTGCCGTACCAGCCGAGTGCACCCGCGAGCACGATGATGTGCACGCCGAGCGCCACCGGACGCCACCAGCGCATGGCGCTCGCCCGTGGCAGCGGGGCGCTGAGCCGGGCTCCGCGCAGCACCATCGCGGCACCGGTGACCAGCAGCGCACCGATCGTCCACGCGGTGAAATCGAGGCCGGTGCGATAGGGCAGCGTCGTGAGAACCAGCCCGGCGAACAGCTGCCAGCCGGCCAGCGCGGTGGAGGCGACGAGCACCTCGTCGCGTTCTGCCCGCGCGGCCAGGCCGCAACCGCCGATTACGAGGAAGAAGGCACCGGTCCATACGAAAGCCAGTGTTACCGGCATGGTCAGCGCTGCGGCGCCGAGCGCGGCGAAACCCGCGGCCAGTAGGGCTTCGGCCGCCAGCGCATGGCCGCGGCGCGCGAGGCGGCGGGCCTGCGCCCGCGCCTGCGGGTCGTGCTTGCGCACCGGTGTCAGCGTGCTGGTTTCCGGTTCCACCGTGCCGCGCCGCGTCCACCACCACCGTGCCGCCGCCGACGCGCTCACGGCCACCATGGCACCGGCGACGACCACGCGTCCCGCCACCAAGGAGACCCCGAACGGTGAATACAGCAACACCCCGGCGAGCAATACGGCGAGCCCGGGGAGCCACCAGGCGATTCCGCGCGGATCCCAGCTGCCACCGCTCACCTGCGGCCTCCGTCCCTCGGTTACGTGGCAAAAGCTCGTATCCGCCAACTCTACGGACGGTGCGGAATCGGTCTATGTGATCTTCGTCCGAGCGTGTCCGGGCAGGTCAGAGCTGGTGTGCGCGGTATCTGCGCCACCGCAGCCGTACCCAGGCTCTGGCGCCGGGGCTTACGGCCAGCACCGGAAGGAACAGGACGAAGCCGACCGCTGCGGCGGGAATCATCAGGTAGATCAGCAGCTCGCCGAGCACCTGCACCACGGTGGGAATCGCGAAGGGGACCGCCAGCACCGCCAGGGCAATCGCCAGCGGATAGGCGCCGCCCGCGGCCGCGGCGATCGCGGCGAAGGTGAGTCCGGCCGCGAGCACGAGCCCGAGTAAGGCCACCAGATAGTGGTCCCACCATGCGGGTTGTTTTGTAGGAATCGAATCGCCTCCGTTGTCGAGCCCGACCCAGCCGCCGAGCCTAGCGGCGTACCGGACGCCCGACCCACGGTTCCACGGATCACGTTGCACAGGTGCGCGTCTCGCCTCGACGCATCCGCGCACCGGCTCGCACGGCCGGTCGCGGCAGGACTCGGCCGGTCGACCGCACCGGGCCGGACCGCTCGTCCGCGCCGGGTCCGCGGCGCATCCCGCAGGCTCGGCGAGTGGGTCGACACCCCGCCGCGCGGCGCGCTCGTCCGCCGGCGACGCTCATGGTCAGCCGCCGGCGGTGGATCAGCGGACCTCGGGCGGACGGGGCCACGGGTTGTCCTCGAGGTGTTCGACCGAGTGGTTGAAGCGGGCGATCAGCGTGCCCAGCTGTTCGATGTCGGCGCCGGGCCAGTCGGCGACCACGGCGCCGATGCCGTCGTGGCTCTGCATGCGGTCGGAGGCCAGCGCCTCCAGTCCCTTGGCGCTGGCTTGGATCTTGCGGGCGATACCGCCTGCCGGATCGGGCACGCGGTCGACGAGACCCTGCTTGAGCATCGCGGCGACCTGGCGGTTGATCGTGGAGATGTCGAGCTGGAAGGCCTCGGACAGCTCGCGCAGGCTCAGCGGGGTGTCGTGTTCGAGCCTGGTCAGGATCAGGAAGGCGGAGCGGTCGAGCTGGAAGCCCGGTCTGCGCAGCAGCGACGCGGGAAAGTGCCGGGCGAGCAGAGTCAGCTCGTAGACCAGGCGGGGGAGCGCGGCGTCGGCGGCCGGACCGGAATCGGACATGGCCACACTATGTCGTGTGCGTCACGCCGATATCAAATTGTGCACGATACACATCGTGTGTAGCGTGCACATTCGTGAGTGTTGCTGCCGACGCGTCCTCGACCGTCTCCGATACCGACGACCGACGGCGTCCGGCGCCGGCCGTGCTGATCGCAACCCTCGGCATGGTCGGTGTCGTCGTCTCGCTCATGCAGACGCTGGTCATTCCGATCATCCCGTCGTTGCCCACGTTGCTGGACACCTCGGCCGCGAACGCCTCCTGGGTGGTCACCGCGACGCTGCTCGCCGGTGCGGTGGCGACGCCGATCAGCGGCAGGCTCGGCGACATGTTCGGCAAGCGTCGCGTGCTGTTCGCCAACCTGCTGTTGCTGGTCGCGGGTTCGGTCGTGTGCGCGACGTTCTCCTCGCTGATCCCCGAGATCGTCGGACGCTCGCTGCAGGGCGCCGCGGTCGGCGCGATCCCGCTCGGCATCAGCATCATGCGTGACGAACTGCCCGCCGAGAAGGTCGGTTCGGCCATGGCGATCATGAGCGCGACCCTCGGTGTCGGCGGCGCGCTCGGTCTGCCGCTTGCCGCGGCCATCGCGCAGAACGCCGACTGGCACATGCTGTTCTGGACCGCGGCGGGACTCGGTGTCCTCTGTGCCGCGCTGGTTTTCGTCTTCGTGCCGGAGTCCCCGGTGCGCACACCGGCCAAGTTCGATTTCGGCGGCGCGCTCGGTCTGTCGATCGCGTTGCTGGCCTTGCTCATTCCGATCACCAAGGGTGCGGACTGGGGCTGGGCGAGCGCGCCGACGCTGATCCTGTTCGCGGTGTCGGTGGTGGTGTTCCTCGGCTGGGGCGCGTACGAGCTGCGGCAGGGTTCGCCGCTGGTCGATCTGCGGGTCTCGGCCCGGCCCCGCGTGCTGTTCACCAACATGGCCTCGATCGCGGTCGGCTTCGCGCTCTACGGCATGTCGCTGACCTTCCCGCAGCTGCTGATGGCGCCGGAGCAGACCGGCTACGGCTTCGGTCTGTCCATGGTCAACGCCGGATTGGCGTTGGCGCCGACCGGATTCGTGATGATGCTGCTCTCGCCGGTGTCGGCGCGGCTGTCGGCCGCGCGCGGTCCGAAGGTCACCCTCGCGCTGGGCGCGGCCGTGATCGCGGCGGGCTACCTGTGCGCGGTGGTGCTGATGAACAGCGTCTGGGAGATCATGGTCGCCTCGATGATCGTCGCGGCGGGTGTCGGCCTGGCCTACGCCGCGATGCCCGCGCTGATCATGGGCGCGGTGCCGATCACCGAGACCGCGGCGGCCAACGGCCTCAACTCGCTGATGCGCTCGGTCGGCACGTCCACCTCCTCCGCCGTGATGAGCGTGGTGCTGGCGCACATGACCATGCAGCTCGGCCCGCACGTGCTGCCCTCGCGCGACGGCTTCCACACCACCTTCCTCATCGCGACCGCGGCGGCCATCGTGGCCATCGTGCTCACCGCGCTGATCCCGATGCGCCGCGCGGCCGACGCGGCCAGCACGGTCGGCCACGCCTGACCTCGAATCGCGCTGGGGCCGATCCGGATTCGTCCGGATCGGCCCTTCGCGTCTCAGTCCGGCGGCACGGCCGCGGTGTAGCGCCGGGCCAGGGTGCGGATGTGGGCGACCAGCTCCGGCGGGTCCTCGACGCGAAAGTCCATCATCAGCATACTGAGATAGATGGCGATGGTCTCCAGTGCGTCGGCGCCGGTGCGCAGCACGCAGGTGTCGGCGTCGACGGCCTCGACCACGCCGACCGCGGGATTGATTCTGGCGATCACGGTTTCGGCGGAGGCGAGCACCGTGACGCGGGCCTGCACCTTCCATCCGGTGGTCGCGATATGCCGCATGACGAACGCGACCAGGTCGTCCTCGGGCAGCGTGCGGGCCGCGAAGCGGCGGCTGCCCGCGCTCGCGCGCCGCACCCCGGCGACGGGAATCGCGCTCCAGGAATGGGTTTCGAGCAGGTAGGCGACCAGATACCAGCGGCGCTGCCAGTTGATCAGCCGATAGGGCTCGATCTCGGTGGACCGCTCGTCCTGTTCGACGTAGACGGTGGCGCCGTCGCGGATCGCGCCGGCCAGGGTGGTCAGCACCGCGGCGGGGACCGGCGCGTCCGGCTCGCGTGAGCCGGTGGTGGCCGGGCCGATCGCGGTGGCCTCGCGCAGTGCGGTCACCTTGCGCTGCAAGCGTTTCGGCAGAATCTGGTCCAGCTTGGCGAGTGCCCGCGTGACGTGGTCGCCGATGTCGGCGATGCCGGTGGCGCCGTCCTCGGCGAGACCGACCGCCACCGCGACGGCCACCGCCTCGTCGTCGTCGAGCAGCAGCGGCGGCATCGTGGTGCCGCGCCCGAGCCGGTAGCCGCCGACCGATCCGCGCTGCGCCTGCACCGGATAGCCCAGTTCGCGCAGCCGCTGGATGTCGTGGCGCAGCGTGCGGTCGGTGATGCCGAGCCGCTCGGCCAGCTCCCGCCCGGTGTGCGCGCGATCTTGGAGAAGGGCCAGCAAACGCAGCACCCGCACTGTGGTCGGCATCACATTTTCCTCGTCGACATATTAGGAACGATATTAGCCTAATTGCGGCATAGGCTCATGTCAGCAGCAAGAAACACCCACTCGAAAGGCTCCGACATGAACGCCACCAACACCGCCGCCGCGACCCTCAGCCCCGTCTGGCGCGCCGTGCTCACCGACTCCTACCGCGCCCTGGCAACCGTGGTCGCCGGCGTCCGCGACGACCAGTGGCAGCTGCCGACCCCGTGCTCGGAATGGAACGTGACCCAGGTGGTGCAGCACGCCGCGGGCGATCAGCTGGCCTTCGCGCAGTTCCTCGGCATCGGCACCGGCCCGTCCTACAACCCCTTCGAGCCGTCCGGCAGCATCGATGGCCCCGCGCAGGAGCTGGTGGACACCGCGATCGAGCAGACCGCCACCGCCTGGGCGACCGTCGCCGACGGCACCGACACCGTGCCGACCCCGCTGCCGCACGGCGCGCTCGCCACCCCGGTGGCCGCGGTGATGTGCGCGCTGGACGCCGCCGTGCACGCCTGGGATATCGCGGTCGCCACCGGTCAGCCCTCGCCGCTCACCGACGAACTGGCAGGCCGCCTGCTCACCGCGGCCCGCGCGCTGCACCCCGCGCCGGGCAGCGGCCAGGAGGCCGAGATCGTGGAGCCGCTGCGGCAGTGGGGCGCCTACGCCGCCATCGTCGACGGCAAGCCGGACGACACCGAGGTCGCCGCCCTGCTGCGCTACCTCGGACGCGACCCGCGGATCTGATGCCGCCGCGCAGGCCGCCCTTTGCTGTCCCGCACGTGGAACCGAGGACGATTCCGCGGGCGGGACAGCAAAGTGCGTGTGGCACAGCCGGTTCGGCTCAGCGGGCGGTGACGAAGCCCGCGGCGACCAGCCAATCGCGCGCCACGTCGGCGGGTTCCCGGCCGTCGACATCGACCTGCCGGTTCAGTTCGGTGATGGTCTCGTTGGTCAGGCGATGCGAGATCGGTTCCAGGATGGTGGCCACCTGCGGGTGGGCCGCGGCGAAGGACTCGCGCATCACCACGGCCGCGTTGTATTTCGGGAAGAAGCCCTGATCATCTTGCAGCAGTACCAGATCCAGCGCCGGAATGCGGCCGTCGGTGGCGGCGACGGAACCGAACCGGCACTGCTTTGCGTCGGCGACCGCCTGATAGACGATCGGATCCTGGACGATCTGCTTGCGCACCTTGCCGACATCGATGTTGTATTTGCGCGCCATGCCGGGGTAACCGTCCTGGCGCACATTGAATTCGGTGCCGACGCAGGTGGCTGCGGTGTCGGGGTCGGTTTCGACCAGTCTCGCGTAGTCCGAGAGGGTGCGCACCCCGGTCCGGCGCGCGGTGGCCGAACTCGTCACCAGCGCATAGGTGTTGTTCATCGGCGCCATCGCCGTCCACACCATGGCGTGCGCGTCGAGGTCGGCGGCGCGCACGGCCTCGAACTGACCGACCTCGTCGGGGATCGGCTGCTCCATGCCGAGATAGTTGACCCAGCCGGTGCCGGTGTAGTCGTAGGCCACGTCGATCTGGCCGTGCAGTTGCGCGTCGCGAAGGCTGTTGGAGCCCTGGATGTTCGTCAGGTCGCGCACCTGGGCGCCCGCCGCGGACAGCGCGAACTCGATGAGATAACCGAGGATGTTCTGCTCGGTGAAGTCCTTGGAACCGACGACGATGCGCACGCCGTCGAGTTCGGGCACCGGACGGATGCTGCCAGGACCGACCCGCAGCGGCACCGCGGCACCGGACTCCAGTCCGCACGCCGCGAGCAGCACCAGTCCCGCCGCGAGCGTCAAACCTCGCAGGCACCGGTTCATTTCAGCCCCCTCGGTCCGAGGAACCGTTCGGCGAGCGCGCCGAGCCAGTCGACCAGCAGGGCGAGCGCCACCGCGAGCACCGCGCCGACCACCAGCGTGACGTTGTCGCGCAGCTTGTAGCCGGTATCGATCAGGATGCCGAGACCGCCTGCGCTGACCAGGAACGACAGTGTCGCGGTGCCGACGGCCAGGACGAGTGAGGTGCGCAGGCCAGCCAGGACATAGGGCACCGCGAGCGGAAACTCGATGCGGCGCAACACTGTCGCCGCCGACATGCCCTGCCCGCGCCCGGCGTCGATCAGGGTGCGATCCACCTGCTGGTAGCCGAGGATCGTATTGCGCAGCACCGGAAGCAGCGAGTAGAACGCGATCGGCGCGACCCCGATCCAGAACCCGGTGGTGCGGGTCGCGAGGTAGCACAGCACGATAAGGCCGATCGCGGGCGCGGCCGCGCCGATATTCGCGATGCCGACGAAAACCGGTGCGAGACGGCGATATCCAGGGCGGCTGAGCACGGTGCCCAGCGGTACCGCCACCACAACGACGATCAGTACGACGGTCGCGGTGATCAGGATGTGCTGCCAGGTGGCAGTCACGATGTTGCGGGTGTTCAGGCTCGCCTGCTGGGTGGCGGTCAGGTCTCTGGCGAAGGCCCACACCAGCACGCCCGCGGCGAGCAGGACGACGAGCACCGGTTGGGCGATCAACCGGATCCGCTCGGCCCGGCGCTGGGCTGCGGGCTCGGTGCCGGTGGGTGTGGTGCCGGTGGTCGCGGTCATGGCGCGTCACCCGCTGCGGGCGGGCCGGATTCGGGCGCACGGGCAGAGGTGCTGCCTGAGCCGTGCGCGGCCCGCAGCTCCGACAGGTGGGTGACCAGGGTGTCGATGGTGATCAGCCCGACGTACTCGCCGCGCTTCCCGGTGACCACCGCGTTCGCGGTCTGGTCGGCGAGCAGCGCTTCCAGCGCGTCCTGCAGGGTGGACCGCAGTGAGAGCGGCTCGCCGATCGCCAGTCCGACCCCGCGCAACGAATCCGCGTGCGCCAGATGGTCGGTCGAGACCCAGCGCAGCGGCCGCCGTTGCCGGTCCAGGATCAGGGCCCACGGCCAATCCTGTTCGGCGAGCGCGGTGCGCAGGACGTCGATCGGTTCGTCCTCGACGGCGGTCGGGCACTGGCCCAGCTCGGCGTCCTGCACCCGGGTCAGCGTCAACTGTTTGAGCGACGCGTCCGCGCCGACGAAACCGGCGACCGTCTCGTCGGCGGGATCGGCCAGGATCGCGGCGGGTGTGTCGTATTGCAGGATGCGGGATCGGCTGCCCAGCACCGCGATTCGATCGCCGAGCTTGACCGCCTCGGTGAAATCGTGCGTGACGAAGACAATGGTCTTGCCCAATTCGCCTTGCAGGCGCAGCAATTCGTCCTGTAGCAGGCCGCGGGTGATCGGATCGACCGCGCCGAACGGTTCGTCCATCAACAGCACCGGTGGGTCGGCGGCGAGCGCGCGGGCCACCCCGACCCGCTGCTGCTGACCGCCGGAGAGCTGACGCGGATAGCGGTCGCGATAGGTGTCCGGGTCGAGGCCGACCAGGTTCAGCATCTCGTCGGTGCGTGCCGCGATGCGCTTGCGGTCCCAGCCGATCAGTCCGGGCACCGTCGCGACGTTCTTGGCGACCGTCATGTGCGGGAACAGCCCGGCCTGCTGGATCGAGTAGCCGATGCCACGACGCAGCTGGTCGGCATCGATCGAGGCGGCGTCGCGGCCGTCGATCGTGATGGTGCCCGAGGTCGGCTCGATCAACCGGTTGATCATGCGCATGGTGGTGGTCTTGCCGCAGCCGGAAGGGCCGACCAGGACCACGATCTCACCGGCGGGAATCGTCATCGACACCTGCTCGACAGCCGGATCACGTTGCCCCGGATAATGTTTGGTGACCGCGTCGAGCACGATCCGCGCGCCCGAGACCGCCGTCGGTGCGGCGCCGGAACGGGTTTCGGTGTCAGTCACGGATTCCCCTCGAGGTGGTGAGACGTCCGAGTAGGACGTAGCCGGCGTCCAGTACCAACGCGAGCACGACGATCAAGACGGTGCCGACCAGCGCCTGCGGCACCGCGTTCGGGCTGCCGAGCCTGCCGAGTCCGGAGAAGATCAGGTTGCCGAGGCCCGGACCCTTCGCGTATGCCGCGATGGCGAGGATGCCCATGGACAGCTGCGTGCTGACCCGCATGCCGGTCAGGATCGCGGGCCAGGCCAGCGGGAGTTCGATCGCGGCCAGCACGCGCAGCCGGTTCATCCCCACGCCGCGGGCCGCGTCGGTGACCGCGGTATCCACCGAGCACAGCCCGATGATGGTGTTGCGCAGGATCGGCAGCAGCGCGTAGAGCACCAGCGCGGTGATGGTCGGGCCGACGCCGAGGCCGAGGATCGGAATCAGCAGGCCGAGCAGGGCGAACGACGGCACGGTGAGGATGGCGCTAGCGGCGGCCGTGGACAGCGCGGAGGCGAGCGGACTGCGGTGCACCAGGATCCCGACGAGCACCGCGACGATCGTCGCGAGCAGCACCGACTGCAGCACCGCCGATACATGCAGGTAGGAGTCGATGAGCAGCTGATGTCGCCGGTGTACTACGAAAGTCCACAGCGTGTCCAGGGTCGCACCTCCCCGTCGCCCGGTTTTTCGGACCATATCGCGGATTCCCGTTGCGGGGAGGGAAATGCGGGTGGTGTGGCGGGTGGGGTGCATCGGATGCGGACCGCCGCCACCGGTCATGGCCCGAGCGCCAGGGAACCGTTCGGGTCGCCCGTTCGTCCAATTCGATAGGAGGTAGCGAGCGACGCGACCATGACGAACCGGGGGAAGAGATGTCCGAGCAACAGGTCCGCACCGCCGCTGGACGCGGTCGTGCCGCGGTCTGGCTGGTGGCGATAGTGGTCGTCGCCGCGCTGGTGGGGGCGGGGGTGGTCGGGGTGCGCTGGTGGCAGGACCGCGCGCATCCGCCCGCGCTCGCTGGGGAGCGGCTCACCGAGTTCCCCGCGATCGACCGGTCGGCGCTCGATCCGACGCAGGCCAGGGTGCTCGCGGTGGCCGAGCGGGAGTTCACGGCGCCGGGCGCGGGGGAGAAGTACGCCGAGGGCGTGCGGGAACCGTGGTGCGCCGACTTCGTCAGCTGGGTGATGCGGGAGTCCGGTGTGCCCCTGGCCAACCCGAATTCGGGCTCGTGGCGAATACCCGGCGTCTACACCCTGCAGGAGTTCTATGCCGCGACTGACCGATTTGTCCCATTCGGTGACTATCGGCCGCGCACCGGAGACGTGCTTCTCTATCGAGCGGACAGTCCGTTCGGCCAGCACACCAATCTCGTGCTCACCGCCGACGCGGACACCGTGACGACGTTGGGCGGCAACGAGCTCGGTGAAATCGGGCTGCATCGGTTCCGGCTCGCGCAGGTGCCGGGGATCGTCGGATTCGGCAGGCTGTGAACGGGCCGGCGGCCACTGTGCGGCAAACAGGCATTCCGGCAGGTGGGCAATTAGTTCTACGATAGAACCGGCGGCGCCCGGCAGCGCCGTCGCCGATCCCCGCCCTGTCTCCCCCTCATCGACAGGACGGGGATCTCGGGTCTGGCCCTGTCTCATGAGTCCCATCCGGCGCATCCGGCCGGACTCATGAGACAGGGCCTGAGCCGCACGCAAGTTCCGGGCAACGTCGGTCGCGTACCGTGTCGGATGTCCCATCGAGTGGTGAGGTTCCGGAACACATGCAGCCGACCGACGAAACGAGCAGCGATCCCGATTGGATCGACTACGCCGCCTTCGGCGAGCGCTTCGTCACGCACGCGGTGACGAAGGATCGGGTCGAGGCCGCGGTGTCGAGCGTGACCGGGCGCGGCATGACGATCGGGCCGTTCTCCATCGGCCCCGCCGGGCTCGCGGGGTTCGTCGCCGAGGGCAAGGTCGGCACGCCGGTGGTGCTGCACAGCGGCCCGGATGTCACCTTCGAGGTCACCGTGCCGGTGTCACTGGCGCTGAAGGTGATGCTCGGCGGCAAGAAGCTGCGGTTGGAGGCGCGGGTCGAGGTGGACCTGACGCTGCACGCGCGCACCGCCGATCCGCTGCTGATCGTCATCGATATCCCGCCGATCACCCAGCGCGACATCAGCTTCGTGCTGCGTGCCCAGGCCGAGGACTCGGCACTGGAGATGCTGCTCGATCCGATCGCGGGCCTGGTGCAGCGGGAGGTCGCGTCCCGGGTCAACGGCATGCTCGCCGACCCGCAGGCGCGCCGGGCCCGCGTGTTCGACGTGGAAGCGCTGGTGGGCGGAACCCCGTCCGAGCACCGCGAGCAGGCCGAGTTCGACTGGATCGGCTACGACGAGTTCGGGCACCGGTTCTTCGCCAGGATCGTCACCCGCGACCGGGTGCTGCACGTGGTGGAGCAGATGGCGGGACGGCCGATCGAGGTCGGGCCGCTCAAGACCGGTCCGCGCAACGCGGCGACGGTCACCGTGCGCGGCAACATCCGGGTGCCGCAGCTGGCCGACAAGGCCGATATGCCACGGGCTTTCGACCTGACGCTGCCGGTCAGCCTGGACATCACCGTCGACGTGCTGAAGGCCAACCGCTATCGCGCCGACGTCGAGGTGCCGCTGGTGCTGACCGCGCGCGCCGCCGATCCGCTGCTGGTGGTCATCGACGTGCCGCCGCCGGACCGCGACGACATCCGGCTGGAGTTCAAGGCGCACGGGGTGCGCGCGGCGACGCTCGGCGCCCTGGCAGGCATCAAGAAGCAGGTCATCGCACAGGTCGCGGGTGTCGTCGGCAAGGAACTGGCGGACAGTTCCGGCCGGACCATCGACGTCGCGGCCCGCATCGACGGCACGACCTAGGTTCTGTCTCGGTCCCGTCCGGCGCCGCCGCGGTCCAGCTCGCCGCTTGGCCGTCGTCGGCACGATGCGACGTCGTGATGCCTCCTTCTTGCCGGGTGACGAGCTGACCCGCGGAGACATCCGGCCCGAGCTCGAGGGGCCCCAGGCCGGATCGCACCCGGCACAGTGCCGAACCCCTGCTCAGCGCACTCAGTGTGTGACCAATGTGAACAGCTGTGTCCCGTGGGCCTGGCGGTTCCCATGTGATTGTGGTGAAATGAGTGCACGTTCGAGGCTCCCGGCGCGCGTGTGAACGGTTTGGGGAAGGTGCGCCGGGCCAGCTGTGCTGCCTGGGCAGGGCCGATGAGGCACTGCCATCCACGGTCGGGGTTGCGCGAAGGAGTCCTGCGATGCGTTCTACCGCTCTATCCCGTCGTCGACTGTTCGGTTACGCGGCGGCCACGGCCGCACTGGGGATGACCGCGGCTGCGGCACCCGCGGCCGCGCGGCAACCGCTCGGCACACTGATCGACTACTCCGGTGGCGTCCCCTCGGCCCAGGCGATCAAGGACGCCGGGCATCTCGGGGTGATCCGCTACGTCTCGGATCGGCGGCCCGGCGCGGAATGGATGGCAGGCAAGCCGCTGCTCGCCGGCGAGGTCGACCAATTGCACGCCGCCGGACTGCACATCGTGTCCTGCTACCAGTTCGGTAAGGGGCCGACCGCGGACTGGCGCGGTGGCTTCGACGCCGGTGTCGAACACGCGCAGCGTGGGCTCGAACTGCACCGGGCCGCAGGCGGTCCCGACAACGTGCCGATCTACGCATCGATCGACGACAACCCGGATCCGGTCGAGCTCACCACGCAGGTCGCGCCCTATCTGCGCGGCTGGCAGCAGGTGCTCGGCCCGGAGAACACCGGCGTGTACGGCAATTCGCCGACCATCGATCTGGCCGTCGCCGCCGGTCTGGCCACCTACTACTGGCAGCACAATTGGGGCACGCCCAAGGGGTACGTGCACCCCGCCGCCGATCTGCACCAGTTCGAGATCGACAAGCGCGCGGTGGACGGTGTCGGCATCGACGTCAACAACATCCTGCACGACGACTTCGGCCAGTGGTGACCCACCGCTAGGCGGCCGGTGCGACCGAAATCGCGTGGCGGGGGCTAGTGCCCCGTCCAAGAACTAGGTCTGGCTGTGGGTGACCGGCGCGACGCGCAGGTCCGGTTCGTCGTCGGGCACGACCCGCAGGGTTGGCCTGCTGTCGGGCGCTTCGTGGTCGCCGAGCCAGGAGAACAGTGACCAGCGGGAGAGCCCGGAGAACGCCGAGCCGAGGCTGGTGAAGGAGAACGAGGACAGCGCCGACCCGAACGAGCCGACCGAACCGATCGACAGCACCGAGCCGACACTGCCGATCGACAGGATCGAATAGGCCGAGCCGATGGACAGAATGGAGCCCTCGGAGCGGAACGACAGGATCGACCGATGGGAGCGCCTGCTCCGAATCGAGTGGCCGGGACGTATCGAGTGTTCGGTCGTCGCCATAGTTAGGGTCTACCACGATCTGCCCTGAATAGGCAGCGTTGCGCGACGACCGGGCACCGTGTCGAACGTTCCGCGACAGCGGATTTCGGTAGCACGCGGGTAACTCGCCGGCCGTGCCCCGGAATTACCGCGGCCGCCGGCCCACGACATGCGTCATGGGCGCGGCGGCCGGCGGATCGGACGGACTAGACCGTGAAGAAGCCGAGGGTCGGCAGGAACGAGCAGGTGCGCGGTTCCGCGTCGGCGGCCTGGGTGGTCAGCGAACCGGAGATCACCGCGATGACCCGGCCCGCGCCGGTGTCGGCGATCGCGGACAGGGTGGCCGGACCGCCGGGGTTGATCTTGGCCTCGTCGGTCAGCGGCAGGGTGCCGGACTGGCGGGTGTCCAGGTTCATCCACTGCACCGTCATCGGCGGGTTCTGTTCCGCCGTAGGCGATTTGGTGCCGAGCGCGGTGAAAACGAAGCCGGCCTGGCCCGCCTTCGGTCCGGGCGGCGGCAGCTGGGCCGGGCCCGCGACGGCGAGTGCGGTGCCGACGGAGTCGGCGCTCGGGCCGATGCAGCCCTTGCCGATCGTCGGGTACAGGAACTGGGCGATGACCGGGCCCTCCTGCGGCAGTTCGGGGCCGCCGCCACCGCTGCCGTCCAGGAAGGTGATGATCCGCTCCAGCGTGGACTTGATCTGCGGGGGCAGGCCCAGCGTGGCCAGCAGCGCGCGGGCCTGATCGAGAATGGCCGACTGCGGGCCTGCCGCGATATCGGCCGGCCCCGCGATGGAGCCGACGATGGCGGGGGCCAGGGCGGCGAGCGCGTCGACCGGGACGCCCTCGGGGACCATGGGCACGGTGTTCGGAGTCGCCGCAGGCGCGGGCGCGGGCGCGGCGACTGCTGTCGTCGGCGCGGCAAGCGTGGCACTCGCCGCGATGGCGAGCGCGGACAATGCGATCCGCGATCCTCGGGTGCGAAGCACTGGTCTAGCCGTCCTTACCTCGGGTACATCTGGGTCGATGCTGAAAAGCCATCGTTTCGGGGGTCACTCTAGGGATCTCACGGCTATGTGTACAGCGGCAGTTCCCTACAGGTCGTGCGGACGATCAGTGTTATCAGACGGTAGCGCGTGAAGGATGTTACTGGTGTGAAAGGTGATGTAAATGTTATCAGTGATTCGAGGTCGGAACGGCACGGATCGGCGCTGCGGTTAATCTAATCGGAGCCATCCGTTCTTGTCGCCGAACACCCGCATCGCGCGAGTGTCGGACGACGCAGCCCGCCCGAGCCGAAAGCCTGGATTTGAACCGTCACCTTCGATGGGCCGTGCTCGCGCTCGGCCTGTCCGTGCTGGCCAGGTTGAGCTGGATGTTGTTCACCGAGAACGGAAGCAACGTCGTCGACCTGCACGTCTACGTGGACGGATCGGCGGCGCTGCTGACCGATCGGCTCTATGAATTCACCTATGCGGAGAAGACGCCGGACTTCCCGCTGCCGTTCACCTATCCGCCCTTCGCCGCGCTGGTCTTCTTCCCGCTGCACTATCTGCCCTTCGGTCTCGTCTCGGTCGGCTGGCTGCTCGCCACCGTCGCCGCGCTCTACGGCGTGGTACGCATCGCGATCGAGTTGATCCTCGGCGCGCAGCGGGCCAGGCAATGGCAGAGCGGGATCATCGGCTGGACCGCGCTCGGGGTGTGGATGGAGCCGGTGCGGACCACCATCGACTACGGCCAGGTCAATGTGTTCCTGGTGCTCGGGGCGATGCTCGCGGTGCGCAGCTCGCGGTGGTGGGTCTCCGGTGGTCTGGTCGGCATCGTCGCGGGCATCAAACTGACCCCGGCGATCAGCGGCCTCTATTTCGCCGCGCGCAGGCGCTGGGCCACGGTGGTCTGCTCGGCGCTGGTGTTCGGGGCGACGGTCGGGCTCAGCTATCTGATCGCGCCGCACGCGGCCCGGCAGTACTTCGGCACCCTGCTCGGCGACGCCGACCGGATCGGGCCGGTCGGCTCGGTGTGGAATCAGTCGCTGCGCGGTGCGATGAGCCGAATCCTGGGCTACGACGTGGAATCCGGGCCATGGTGGCTGGCCGGGGTGGTGGTCGTCGCGGTGCTCGCCGTGCTGGCGTGGCGCGCGCTGGAGCCGGACGACCGCATGGGCACGCTGGTGCTGGTGCAGTTCTTCGGGCTGCTCGTCTCGCCGATTTCCTGGTCGCACCACTGGGTTTGGCTGGTGCCGACGGTGCTGTGGCTGTGGTACGGGCCGCTGTGCGAGGTGCGCGGGGCGAAGATCATCGCGGGCTACTGGTTGCTGACCACGCTCATCGGCGTCCCGTGGGTGCTCTCGTTCTTCCAGGATTCGATCTGGACCATTCCGCGCCCGGCCGTGCTCGCCTGGCTCGGCACGGTGAACGTGTTCGGCGCGCTGGTCCTCTTCGTCTGGGTGATCCAGGCGGGGCGCACCCGGCGGGAACGGGGCGAAGCGGCGGTGCCGACCGTCGAAGGCCGGGCACGCGCCGCCTGATTACGGCTCGGGTCAGCCGAGTTCGCTTGCCAGCCGATCGATCTCGCGCGCGAGATCGATGTCCAGCACGGTGAGGCCGCCGGAATCGTGGGTGGACAGTGCGAAGCTCACCTTGCGCCAGCGGATGTCGATATCGGGGTGATGGTTGGCGGCCTCGGCCGCCGCGGCGACCTGCCCGACGAGCTCGATGCCCGCGAGGAAGCTGGGCGCTTGCACGGTGCGGGCGATGACCGCGCCGTCGCGGGTCCATTCGGGGAGTGCGGACAGGGCCTCGGTGAGTTCGGTCTCGGTCAGCAATGGCTTGCTCATAACCCGGTTCTACTCCTGTGCGCGCAGTGATGTCCGTCATTGCGGGACAGGGCGGGCGCGACGCGGTGGGCGGGGCGGTCGAGCCGGGGGCCGGGTCAGGCGGCGCGTGCCACCTTGAGCGCCTTTTTCAGGTCTTTACCTCGGATGCCTGCGGCTTCGCACTTCTTCATCCGCATAATGACGACAGGGCATTTCAGGCAGCGCGTCTTCTTGCGACAGCACTTCTTCTTGGGTTTCAGGCGCGAAACCTGCTTTGCTTTGACCTTGCCCACGCCGGTTAGCATACCCTAAGTCGAGTGCCTGAAACGCTACGGTCACCCGGACACAGGTACTGTATAGACGGCCGCAATGCCCGGTGAGTTTCATTCTCCACCTGTTTGCAGGGAGCCCGGCGCGAGCGTCAGGCCCCGGAGGAGGAAGCCTGCGTAACCACGCAGGGCCCCGATCGCGCCGACATCAGTTGCAGCCGGTACCTACACCTAACAGCAGGAGGATTCAGCGTGTCGTCTGCGCGCGATTTTCGCAACGTCGCCATCGTGGCCCACGTCGACCACGGTAAGACGACGCTGGTCGACGCCATGCTCCGGCAATCCGGCGCGTTCGCCGAGCGAGCCGAACTCGTCGACCGCGTGATGGACTCCGGTGACCTGGAGCGCGAGAAGGGCATCACCATTCTCGCGAAGAACACCGCGGTGCACCGGCATCACCCGGACGGCTCGGTCACGGTCATCAACGTGATCGACACGCCGGGCCACGCCGACTTCGGTGGCGAGGTCGAGCGCGGCCTGTCCATGGTCGACGGTGTCGTGCTGCTGGTCGACGCGTCCGAGGGCCCGCTGCCGCAGACCCGGTTCGTGCTGCGCAAGGCGCTCGCCGCGTCGCTGCCGGTGATCCTGGTCGTCAACAAGACCGACCGTCCGGACGCGCGGATCGAAGAGGTCGTCGAGGAGAGCCACGACCTGCTGCTCGACCTGGCCTCCGATCTGGACGACGCGGCCGCAGAGGCCGCCGAACTCGCCCTGGACCTGCCGGTGCTCTACGCGTCCGGTCGGGAGGGCAAGGCGTCGAAGGAGCGTCCGGAGAACGGCAACGCGCCCGACGCGGAAAACCTCGACGCGCTGTTCGACGTGCTGATGGAGAACATCCCCGCGCCCAAGGGCGATCCGGCCGCGCCGCTGCAGGCGCACGTCACCAACCTCGACGCCTCCGCGTTCCTCGGTCGCCTCGCGCTGGTCCGCATCTACAGCGGCGAACTGCGCAAGGGCCAGAACGTCGCGTGGATGCACGCCGACGGCGTCAAGCAGGTGAAGATCACCGAACTGCTGCAGACGGTCGGTGTCGAGCGTCAGCCCGGCGAGGTCGCCGTGGCGGGCGATATCGTCGCCATCGCGGGCATCCCGGAGATCATGATCGGCGATACCCTCGCTGACCTGGACAATCCCGTCGCGCTGCCGCGCATCACGGTCGACGAGCCCGCCATCTCGGTGACCATCGGCACCAACACCTCGCCGCTGGTCGGCCGGGTACAGGGGCACAAGCTCACCGCGCGCATGGTGAAGTCGCGCCTGGACCAGGAGCTGGTCGGCAACGTCTCGCTGCGCGTGCTCGACATCGGCCGCCCGGACGCCTGGGAGGTGCAGGGCCGCGGTGAGCTGGCGCTGGCCATCCTGGTCGAGCAGATGCGCCGCGAGGGCTTCGAGTTGACCGTCGGCAAGCCGCAGGTGGTCACCAAGCAGGTCGACGGCAAGGTGCACGAGCCGTACGAGGAGCTGACCATCGACTGCCCCGACGAGTACCTCGGCGCGATCACCCAGTTGCTCGCCGCCCGCAAGGGCAAGATGGTGCAGATGACCAACCACAGCGCGGGCTGGGTACGGATGGAATTCATCGTCCCCTCGCGTGGTCTGATCGGTTTCCGCACCGACTTCCTCACCGAGACCCGCGGCACCGGCATCGCCAACGCCGTCTCGCACGGCTACGCGCCGTGGGCGGGCGAGATCCGGGCGCGGCACACCGGCTCGCTGGTCTCCGACCGCGCGGGCACGGTCACCCCGTTCGCGATGATCCAGCTCGCCGACCGCGGGCAGTTCTTCGTGGAGCCGGGCGCGGACACCTACGAGGGCATGGTCGTCGGCATCAACCCGCGCGCGGAGGACCTGGACATCAACGTCACCCGCGAGAAGAAGCTGACCAACATGCGCAGCTCCACCGCCGACGTGATGGAGACCCTGGCCAAGCCGCTGCAGCTCGATCTGGAAGGCGCGATGGAGTTCTGCGCCGGTGACGAGTGCGTCGAGGTCACCCCCGAGGTGGTCCGGGTGCGCAAGGTGGTGCTCAACGCGACCGAGCGCGCCCGCGACCTGTCGCGCCGCAAGGCGCGCGACCGCGCCGCGCTGTAACCGTCTCCAGGGCAACGGGATCGCGGCCGCCGCGAGCCCGTTGCCCGAAGGCTCGGATTCCGGGTGGTTCCGGGTCCGAGTTGAATTCTCCGGAAATTCTCGGCAGCCGGTCGGGGCAATTGCCCCGCGTTTTATCGCGCCGTGGGCATTCGTCGGCGACCGTCCGTCCGGTATGAATGCCCCCGCCGAGTTCTATTTGTGGGCAACGTTATCGCCGGTGCGTATTCCGAGAATTGCTCGACCGTGATGGTTTTCGTGTCGGACAGCTGGGGGAGTACTGTCTCGGCGCGGTGTGCCGCCGGTGGTTTCCCGGCCCTGACACGGGCGGCAACGGCCTGCGCTTGCGTCGGGTCGAGGGCATGGACGGGACGTGCCGGACGGTTTCGGTAGCGAATATCGGACGTCTGAACAGAAGTCGTCGCGGGTAATGCGAATGCCGAATGTTTGCCCCCATGCGGCGGTTCGGGCAATAACCTCCGCCGGTCCGCGCTGTTTCGCGCACATTGTCGCTATCCGGACCGTTCGGCGTTGCCGGGATTCCGCCAGACCGGTGCGGTAGAGTCCGCAGGCGTGAAAGCGGGCGTAGAAAAAGGTGCGAGGCGGCTCGACGCGGTAGCGTGCGCCGCGTGAGCCCGCGGCGCGATCGCGCGGCGTGGCGCGTGCTGCTGCTGGTCGTCACGGCGTCGCTGACGGTGTTCGCCGGGTGCACCGCGAACCCGCCGCCGCCGATCGAGAGCACCGACAGCCCGAAGACCACGCAGGCCAAGCCGGGCAAGAGCACCGTGGTGGTCGCGATCGACACCATCGGCATCGGTTTCAACCCGCACCTGCGTTCGGATCAGTCGCCCGCCACCGCCGCGCTGGCCTCGATGGTGCTGCCGAGTCCGTTCCGTCCGGTGCCGAGCCCGGTCGCGCCCGGCGTCACCGACTGGGTGCCCGACACCTCGCTCATCGCCACCGCCGATGTCACCGCGCAGGAACCGTTCACGATCAGCTACACGCTGCGCAACGAGGCGAACTGGTCCGACGGCGCGCCGATCGCCGCCGAGGACTTCCAATTCCTGTGGCAGCAGATGATTTCCCAGCCCGGCGTGGTGGACTCCGCCGGCTACCGGCTGATCTCGGACATCGACTCGGCCGACGGCGGCAAATCGGTGACCGTGCGGATGCGCGAGCCGTATCCGGCGTGGCGGCAACTGTTCACCAATCTGGTGCCCTCGCATCTGATGAAGGACTCGCCCGGTGGTTTCCAGGACGGCTGGGTCAAGCGCATCCGGGTGTCCGGTGCGCAGTTCCTGATCAAGAACATCGACCCGCAGCGCGAAGAGATCCTGCTCGAACGCAACGCCAGGTTCTGGGGCACCCCGGCCGCGCCGGACGAGATCCTGTTGCGCCGCGGTGGAACTCCAGCGCAGCTGGCGGAATCGTTGCGCACCAACGACGCTCAGATGAGCCTGGTGCACGGCGGGGTCGCGACCAGGGCGCAACTGGCCGCCATTCCCTCGGTGCGCACCGCGATCATGCCGCAGTCGCGGGTGCTGCAGCTGGTGCTCAACGGACGGACCGGACCGGTGAGCGATATCCGGGTCCGCCGGGCCGTGCTCGCCCTGCTCGATCCCGCGCTGCTGGCCACGGTCGGCGCGCAGACCGGCGGCTGGGTGGATCCGATTCGCGCCCAGATACTTTCGCCCTCCGACCTCGGTTACGCGCCGACCGAGCCGCCCCGGCTGCCCGCCGACGAGGCGTTCGCGCTGCTGGCCGAGGCGGGTTACGGCCGTGCGCCGGAACCACCGCCGGTCAACTCGCCGACCTCACCCGCGCCGACACCGCGGCCGATCGCGAAGAATGGTAAGTCGCTGACGATCCGGATCGGCGCGGTGGAGGGCGACCTCACCGCGATCGCGGTCGCCAACACCGCCGCCGACCAATTGCGTAGCGCCGGAATCGATGCCACGGTGCGCGGCATCTCCGCCGACGAGCTCTACGGCCGCGAACTGGTCGAGGGCACCACCGACGCGATCGTCGGCTGGGAGAGCGCGGGCGGCGATCCCGCCACCGTGCTCGCGTCCCGATACGGTTGTCCGCCACCGGAAATCACCGAGGGCGGCACCACCGCGCCCGCCACCGCGCCGGAGCGACGCGCGCCCGCGAATCTCTCGGGGGTGTGCGATCCGAGCCTGCAGGTGCCGATCGATGAGGCGCTGCGCGGGATGGATCCGGGCCGGGTGCTCGCCGAGGCCGAGCCGAAGCTGTGGGAGCTGGCCACCGTGCTGCCCATCGTCCAGGACAACGTGGTGGCCGCGGCGGGTCCGCGGGTGGACGGCGCCTCGCTCAACGGCAGCATCCAGGTCGGCATCTTCGGCGATGCCGGGCAGTGGCGGAAGATCCAATGACCGGCGGCCTGCTGCTGGTGCACGCGCACCCCGACGACGAGTCCATCACCACCGGCGGCACGATCGCGCACTACCGCCGCCGCGGCGTCCCGGTCACCGTGGTGACCTGCACGCTCGGCGAAGAGGGCGAGGTGATCGGGGACGAGTGGGCCCAGCTCACCGCCGAGCACGCCGATCAGCTCGGCGGTTACCGGGTGCTCGAGCTGACCAGGGCGCTGGCCGCCCTCGATGCCGCGCCGCCGCGCTTCCTCGGCGGGGCGGGACACTGGCGTGACTCGGGCATGGCGGGCACCCCCGCGGCGCGGAAGCCGCGGGTGTTCGTGCAGTCGGGCGCCGAGGCGGTGGACGCGCTGACCGAGGTGCTGCTCGAACTGCGTCCCCGGGTGGTGGTCGGTTACGACCCGAACGGCGGCTACGGCCACCCCGATCACATTCGCGCGCACCAGATCACCACCGCCGCGGTGCACGCCGCCGCCGATCGCGGCTGGGACACCCCGAAGTTCTATTGGACCGTCACCGACGCCGACATGCTGCGCCAGCACACCGCCGCGCTGGCCAAGCGGACCGTGGACGGGCTGCCCGGCCGGCTGCCCGCGGGCTGGCGACTGCCCGCCGAGGGCGAGCTCGCCGCGGTGCCGAGCCACACCGTGACGACCACGATCGACGTCTCGGACGCGCTCGCCGCCAAGCGCGCCGCGCTGCGGGCGCATGCCACGCAGGTCACGGTGGCGCCGTCGGGACGCGAGTTCGCGCTGTCCAACAATGTTGCTCAGCCGGTACTGCCGGAGGAGTGCTTCGTCCTCGTGCGCGGGCGACGGGGTCCGGTCGGTGCCGACGGCCGTGAACATGACCTCTTCGCTGGACTCGATCACTGAACTTCCGTCGATGGCGACGAACTGCTGCCGCATTCCATGTCGGATTTGACGCGAATCTCCGAATCGTTCCGGCGCGGTGTCTGAGCTGCGATTTTCTGTAGCCTGAGGGTTGCTGTCGCCGCGATACCGCACGCCGGGTACCGTTCCCGTGATCTCAATCATCGATGTGGAGGGCGAAGCGGTTCATGACAGCGGTCGGTGACAGGGCGCACCTCAGCATCGAAGACGACGGCTATCACAAGAGTCTCAAGCCGCGGCAGTTGCAGATGATCGCGATCGGCGGCGCGATCGGTACCGGTCTGTTCCTCGGCGCGGGCGGTCGGCTGGCCAACGCCGGTCCCGGACTCTTCCTCGTCTACGGCGTCTGCGGATTCTTCGCGTTCCTCATCCTGCGCGCGCTCGGCGAACTCGTGCTGCACCGCCCGTCCTCCGGCTCGTTCGTCTCCTACGCGCGTGAGTTCTTCGGGGAGAAGGCCGCGTTCGTGGCCGGCTGGATGTACTTCCTCAACTGGTCGATGACCGGTATCGCCGACACCACCGCGATCGCGCAGTACTTCCACTACTGGTCCGGCTTCAGCAGCATCCCGCAGTGGCTGCTCGCGCTCATCGCCTTGATCTTGGTGCTCAGCATCAACCTGGTCTCGGTGAAGTGGTTCGGCGAGATGGAGTTCTGGGCCGCGCTGGTGAAGGTGTTCGCGCTGAGCGCGTTCCTGATCGTCGGCACGATCTTCCTGATCGGCCGCTTCACCGTGCAGGGCCATCCGACCGGGCCGAGCGTGATCGCCGACAGCGGCGGACTGTTCCCCACCGGCATCCTGCCGCTGGTGGTCGTGGTCTCCGGCGTCGTGTTCGCCTACGCCGCGGTCGAACTGGTCGGCACGGCGGCGGGGGAGACGGAGAACCCGGCCAAGATCATGCCCCGGGCGATCAATTCGGTGATCGCGCGCATCGCGATCTTCTACGTCGGTTCGCTGGTACTGCTCGGTCTGCTGCTCCCGTACACGGCCTACACCGCCAAGGAGAGCCCGTTCGTCACCTTCTTCACCATGCTCGGCGTGCCGGGCATCGGCAGCGTGATGAACCTCGTGGTGCTCACCGCCGCGTTCTCCAGCCTCAACGCCGGTCTGTACTCGACCGGGCGCATCCTGCGGTCGATGTCGATGAACGGCAGCGCGCCCAAGTTCACCGGCGTGATGGGTCGCAATGGCGTTCCTTACGGCGGCATCCTGCTGACCAGCCTGATCGCGCTCGTCGGTATCGCGCTCAACGGCGTGGTGCCGGACCGGGCGTTCGAGATCGTGCTGAACATGGCCTCGCTCGGCATCGTCGCCTCCTGGGCCACCATCGTGCTGTGTCAGCTGCAGCTGTGGCGCTGGTCCAAGCAGGGCAAGGTGCAGCGGCCCGCGTTCCGTATGTTCGGCGCGCCCTATACCGGGCTGCTCACGCTGGTGTTCCTGTTCTTCGTGGTGGTGCTGACCGGATTCGACTACCCGGTGGGCACCTGGACCGTGGCCTCGCTGGCGATCATCATCCCGATGCTGATCGTCGGCTGGCTGGTCGCGCGCAAGCGGGTGCTGTCCATCGCGCAGGAGCGGATGGGCTACACCGGTGAGTTCCCGGTGGTCGCCAACCTTCCGCTGGACGGCGAGAAGTGATCATGCCGGTCCCGCCCGCCGGGTCGCCGGAATAGACTCGCTGCCATGTACAACTGGTCGGTCCAGGACGCGATCGTCGCGTTCGTCGAGAGCATGCGGCCGAATTGGCCCGCGCAGCACGAGCTGTATCTGTCCGTGCTGCACGGGTTCGTGCACATGCAAAGCACTCTGCTGACCCTGCTCGGCTTTCCGCCGGTGCCGTGAGGCCGGCCATCGACGACCATGCCGCCGTGGCGCCACCGGTCAGGTCGAGCGACACCGTCGCCGCGCTGCTGCCCCCGATCATCCTCGTCGCCCTGGTGCTCGACGCCTTCATCACGCTCGTGCTGGAGGTGCTGTATCTGCCCACCTACCTGGGCGCCACGGCGTTCCCGGTGACCGGCGTGCTGGCCGGGCTGGTGAACGTGCTGCTCGTGCTCGGCGCGCGCTCGGTCTCCAGCCGGACCTCGGCGATGTTCTTGCCCTTGGCCGCATGGACTTTCGGGTTCCTGGTCTGCGCGAGCGCGGGCCCCGGCGGCGACATCATGTTGTCCAGCGATTGGCGCACCGTGCTGCTGCTGTTCTGCGGGCTGGTGCCGCCGCTGATCTTGATCTATTTCCGCGTCAACGCCGGGTTGTTCGCCAAGCACTGACCGTGATTCGTCGAGTGCCGCCGCCGAGTCAGCCGAGCCGGCCCGGCGTCACCGCCTCGATCAACGACCAGGCCTGCTCGATCGGGATGTCGATGACGTGGTAGCGCTTCTTGCCCGCCGCGGTGGCGGCGACGACGGTGGCGACACCGGCGCGGCGCTGGAAGAAGCTCTGACGGACCGTCCAGCCGATCACGCCCGGCGCCTCCAGGCAGTCCCGATCCCGGTCCAGCGAACCGGACCGGGTGATCAACCAGGTTGGGCTGGACGCGGTTTGGGGGAGGACGGTGTGGCCGAGGCCGCGATAGCGGTCCCGCGCGAGCGGGATCGCGAGCAGCGCGAGCGATACCGGCACCAGCCACCACCACGGTGAAATCCGCACGCCCGCCGACGCGGCGACAGCCATGCCGAGCGCGAGCACGGCGACGGGCGCGAGCGCGCGGGTGTAGCGGCGCCGCCGCGCGATCGGTCCGTGCGGGCGCAGTGGCGCGTTGCCTGGATCGGCCGCGCCGGTCTCCGGGGTGCCGATCGCCTTGTCCGCGAAGTTGTTCCGGGCGAGGAGGTGCCCGAGGGTGTGTTCGATGGCGGCGCGCGGCGCCTGCGGCAGGATTTTCTGCCTCGGGTTCTCCCCGACCATGATGGCCTCGAGTTCGGCGGCGCCCGCCGAACGCAGCAGCAGCGGCTCGTTCACCGTCGCGCCGCGAAAACGGGCCAGATCGAGGGTGATCTGGCGGGTGGTGAACAGCCCGTGCCGCAGGTGCAGCGTGCGGCCGTCGTCGAGCACCCGCAGGCCGAAATACGTGGTCAGATAGCGGGCGCAGGCGGCGAGGCTGACCACGGCCACGACCAGCACGACGAGCGCGAAGACGCCGACGGCCAGCACGAGCGCGCCGCCGTTCTCGAACCGCCGCACCGTATCCGAGCGGAACAACAGTTGCCCGACGCCGTACTGGAACGCCACACCCACGATCGGGGCGATGATCGCGAAACCGGTCAGCGACAGCGGCGCGTACCGCACCCACTGCGGCTGCCAGTGCGCGATCTCCCGCGCGTCCGGCGGCGCGGTGGCCGCCGCGTCGGACGGAAGCTGTTGTCCACCTTCGTCATGCGTCGCGTCCGTAGGCGTTGCCTGCGCCGTGTGCGCGAGCAGCGCGGCGCGCAGTTCGGGTACCAGGCGGGCATCGAGCGCGTCGAGTTCGAACTTCTCGCCCGAATCCGCCTGCTGCCCGGTGCCGATCGCGAGCACGGCGAGCCCGAGCACCCGGTGCAGCAGGTCGGCCTCGATGTCCACCGAGCGGATCCGCGAGCGCGGCACCGACAGTTTCTTGCGCTGGATCAGGCCGGTGCGCAGCTCGACGTGGGTCGGGCCGACCCGATAGGCGGTGGTGAACCAGCGGGTGAGCGCGAACCCGACGATCGCGACCAGCGGGATCACGCTCCAGATGTGGTTTCCGCTGCTGGTGCCGAGGATCACCGAGCCGATCAGCACCGGGATGAACTTCACCACCTCGGTGACCGGATGTACCAGCAACATTCGCTTGTCCAGCCGCGACCACGGCTGATCGGTCTCGGGGGTGGGCGCTTGCGCGATTTCGGTCATGTCGCGTCTCCTCGATGCTGCGCCGCGATCCGGGTCAGCCGGGTCACGGTCTCCTCCGCGACCGCGAGGTCGAGCGCGGAGATCTGTACCGCGCCCGCCGAGGACGCGGTGGTCACCGTGACGGTCGCCAGCCCGAGCAGGCGCTCGAGCGGACCGCGTTCGGTGTCGACGGTTTGTACCCGGGAGATCGGCGCGACCCGGCTCTCCTGGCTGAGCCAGCCGACCCTGGTGTACACCGCCTCGTCGGTGATCTCCCAGCGGTGCACCGCGTAGCGCCACCATGGCATCACCACGATGTTCAGTACGGCGAGGGCCAGCGTCACCAGGAACACCAGGAGCTGCCAGCCGCGATGGGTGGAGTCGAGCACCGCCCACACGATCTGCGCCGCGAACGGCACCACCCAGGCGAGCACGGCCTGAACGGTCCACAGCAGTTTGGCTTTGGGACTGGGGCGCCAGGCCGGATCGGCCATGATCGTGCGCGGCAACGACATGGTTGTCATGGTTGCATGGGAACGCCGGATCGGCGTGCTACCCGCGGCGGAATTGCCGCGTGGCACAGCCGTTGCCGTTCCCGTGACAGGAACCTGTCGGTGACCGGCACCGGGCCGCGACGCCGGAATACTGTGGTGCGGGGCGGGGTTGTCTTCGCTCAACGGCTTCGGAAGGAGACAGGTCCGGATGGTTAGCGCATGATCGAAACCGTGAGTGAGCGTAGCGAAGGAACCACAGGCACCGCACGGCCCGCCGCGGCCGAGCCGAGCGTCAGCGAGGCCGAGTCGTGACGGAACTGCCGAACCCGAGTATCCCCACCCTGCCGCCCTCGCCGTCGGCCATGCGCCGCGCGCTGCGTCGGGCGCGCGACGGTGTCACCTTGAACGTGGACGAGGCCGCCGTCCTGCTGCACGCCACCGGCGATGACCTGAAAGATCTGAGCAACAGTGCCGCCCGGGTCCGGGACGCCGGGCTGGAATCGGCCGGTCGGCCCAAGACGATCAGCTACTCGCGCAATGTCTTCATCCCGCTGACGAAACTGTGTCGGGACAAATGTCACTACTGCACGTTCGTGACCGTGCCCGGCAAACTGCGTGCCGAGGGCAAGGGCATGTTCCTCGAGCCCGACGAGGTGCTCGACATCGCGCGCCGCGGCGCCGCGCTCGGCTGCAAGGAGGCGCTGTTCACCCTCGGTGACCGCCCCGAGGACCGCTGGCCGGAGGCCGCGCAGTGGCTCGACGAACGCGGTTACGATTCCACGCTGGACTACCTGCGCGCCGTCTCGATCATGGTGCTCGAGGAGACCGGCCTGCTGCCGCATCTGAACCCGGGCGTGATGTCGTGGGAGGAGATCTCGCGGCTCAAGCCGGTCGCGCAGTCCATGGGCATGATGCTCGAGACCACCGCGACCCGGCTGTTCAGCGAGAAGGGCAACTGCCACTACGGCAGCCCGGACAAGGACCCGGCGGTCCGGCTGCGCGCGATCACCGACGCGGGCAGGCTCTCGGTGCCCTACACCACCGGCATCCTGGTCGGCATCGGCGAGTCGCTGCAGGAGCGGGCCGAGTCGATCATGGCGATCCGCAAGCAGCACAAGGCTTTCGGGCACATCCAGGAAGTCATCATCCAGAACTTCCGCGCCAAGGACGACACCGCGATGCGCGATGTGCCCGACGCCGGCATCGACGAGTTCCTGGCCACCATCGCGGTGACCAGGCTGCTGCTCGGTCCGGATGTGCCGGTGCAGGCGCCGCCGAACCTGGTGTCGCTCGAGGACTGCCTCGCGCTGATCGACGCGGGCATCGATGACTGGGGCGGCGTCTCGCCGGTCACGGTCGACCACGTGAACCCGGAGCGGCCGTGGCCGAACCTGGACGCGCTGCGCGAGATCACCGAGGCGGCCGGATACCAGCTGGTCGAGCGGACCTCCGCGCACCCGAAGTACGTGCGCGCGGGCAGCCCGTGGATCGACCCGCGGATCGGCGTGCACGTCGCGGCGCTGAGCGACCCGGAGACCGGCCTGGCCGACCCGGACGCGATGCCGGTCGGCCTGCCCTGGCAGGAGCCCGATCAGTCCTGGGAGTCCGCGGGCCGGGTCGATCTCAACACCTCGATCGACACCGAGGGCCGCAACACCGAGAGCCGCAGCGATTCCGCGCTCGGGCAGGACGTGGTCGGCGCGTTCGGCGACTGGGACACCATTCGCGAACAGGCCCGCGACCTCGCCGTCACGGCGCCGGAGCGGCTCGACTCGGACGTGCTCGCCGCGCTGCGCGCCGCCGAGACCGACCCGGCCGGGCTCAGCGATGCCGACTACCTGGCGCTGGCCACGGCCGACGGCGCGAACCTGGAGGCGGTCGCCGCGCTGGCCGACCAGCTGCGCCGGGACGCGGTCGGCGACGACGTCACCTACGTGGTGAACCGGAACATCAACTTCACCAACATCTGCTACACCGGCTGCCGGTTCTGCGCGTTCGCCCAGCGCAAGGGCGACGCGGACGCGTTCACGCTGAGCATGGACGAGGTCGCCGACCGGGCCTGGGAGGCGCACGTCGACGGTGCCACCGAGGTCTGCATGCAGGGCGGCATCGACCCCGACCTGCCGGTCACCGGCTACGCCGACATCGTGCGCGCGGTGAAGCAGCGGGTGCCATCGATGCACGTGCACGCCTTCAGCCCGATGGAGATCGTGAACGGCGCCTCCCGCGGTGGGCAGAGCGTCCGGGACTGGCTGGTCGCGCTGAAGGAGGCGGGCCTGGACACGATTCCCGGCACGGCCGCCGAGATCCTCGACGACGAGGTGCGCTGGGTGCTCACCAAGGGCAAGCTGCCCACCTCGGCGTGGATCGACGTGATCACCACCGCGCATCGGATCGGGCTGCGCTCCAGCTCGACGATGATGTACGGGCACGTGGACAACCCGAAGCACTGGGTCGGGCACCTGCGGGTGCTGCGCGGAATCCAGGACGAGACAGGCGGATTCACCGAATTCGTGCTGCTGCCGTTCGTGCATCAGAGCGCCCCGCTGTACCTGGCGGGCGCGGCACGGCCTGGCCCGACCAACCGGGACAACCGTGCCGCGCACGCTTTGGCCAGGATCATGCTGCACGGCCGGATCGACAACATCCAGACCAGCTGGGTGAAGCTCGGCACCACCGGCACCAGGGTCATGCTCAACAGCGGTGCCAACGACCTGGGCGGCACGCTGATGGAGGAGACCATCTCCCGGATGGCGGGCTCGCAGCACGGCTCGGCGAAGACCGTCGCGGAACTGGTCGACATCGCCTCGGGGATCGGTCGTCCGGCCCGCGAGCGGACCACGACGTACGGCGTTCCGCGGCACCAGGTTTCGGCCCTGCCGCTGACCGTCGGCTCGGCGTAGGCTGACCATGACGACGGCCCACGTCGGCGCGAGTTCGGCTCCGGCGCGCTGATCGAAGTCGGATCGGGCCCGGCCCGCCGCGAACGCGGCGCGCCGGGCCGATGCGAGGGAACGGACCCACCCGCTGGATTCGCTTGCCCGCAGTGGCGTGCGGAACATCCGAAGTTAGGCAAGGCTGACCCGGAGTAGCGTGGGGTGTCCGGATAGGGTTTCGCTGGGCGGACTATCCCCGCAAGGTGAGGACAGACTAGGAGAACGGCAGTGCCGTACATCATCGCTGAACCGTGCGTTGACGTGAAGGACAAGGCATGCATCGAGGAATGCCCCGTGGACTGCATCTACGAGGGTGGCCGCATGCTCTACATCCATCCCGACGAATGCGTGGACTGTGGTGCATGTGAACCGGTGTGCCCGGTGGAGGCGATCTTCTACGAAGACGACACCCCGGACCAGTGGAGTGGCTACGTGAACGCCAACGTCGACTTCTTCGACGAGCTCGGCTCGCCGGGCGGCGCCACCAAGGTCGGCAAGGTCGATTACGACCCGCCGTTCATCAAGGAACTCCCGCCGATGGCGAGCGAGTAACCAGGCCGTGCGCACGCGTACCCGGGTCAGCAGCCTGCTTCCCGATTTTCCCTGGGACACCATCGCTTCGGCGAAGGCGACGGCGGCGGCCCATCCCGGCGGCATCGTCGACCTGTCGGTCGGCACGCCGGTCGATCCGGTCGATCCGCTGATCCGCACCGCGTTGGCCTCGGCGTCGGCGGTGTCCGGCTATCCGACCACGCACGGCACACCCGAGCTGCGTGCGGCCGTGGTGGACGCATTGCAGCGGCGGTACGGGATCACCGGGCTGGACCCGGCGGCCGTGCTGCCGGTGATCGGCACCAAGGAACTGATCGCCGGGCTGCCCCGGCTGCTCGGCCTCGGCGCGGCGGATCTGGTTGTCATCCCCGAGGTCGCCTACCCGACCTACGAGGTCGGCGCGCTGCTGGCCGGCGCGCAGATCGTGCGGGCCGACGGACTCACCCAGCTCGGCCCGCGCAAGCCCGCCCTGCTCTTCGTGAACTCCCCGTCCAACCCGACGGGCCGGGTGCTCGGCGTCGACCACCTGCGCAAGGTCGTCGAGTTCGCCCGCGAACGCGACGTGATCGTCGCCTCGGACGAGTGCTATCTCGGCCTCACCTGGGAAGGCTGCGCGGTCTCCATCCTCGACCCCGCGGTGTGCGACGGCGACCACACGAATCTGCTTGCCGTGCATTCGCTGTCGAAGACCTCGAACCTGGCCAGCTATCGGGCCGGATTCGTCGCGGGCGATCCCGTGCTGGTCGCCGAACTGCTCGAGGTGCGCAAGCACGCCGGCCTGATGGTGCCGTACCCGATCCAGGGCGCGATGACCGCGGCGCTCGGCGACGACACGCACGAGGCGCAGCAGCGGGAACGGTACCGTGCCCGTCGCGACGTATTGCGAAAGGCGTTGGAGGGGGCCGGTTTCCGGATCGACAACTCCGAAGCCGGGCTGTACCTGTGGTCCACCCGCGGTGAGCCGTGCCGCACGACGCTGGCCTGGCTGGCCGAGCGGGGCATCCTGGCCGCGCCCGGTGACTTCTACGGACCGGCCGGTGCCGAACACGTCCGCGTCGCGCTGACCGCGACCGATGAGCGCATCGGCGCGGCCGCCGCGCGCCTGACCGCCTGACCTGCACCGCGGGCCGGTCGACCGGCCCCCGTCCCGCGAGCCTGCGGGTCACGTAGGACGACACGCGGGCCGTTCCCGTGCGACGCCGCTCCGTCCGGCGGGGACGGCGCTAGCCTGAACTATGGACGCTGTCACGGTTGTCCCTACTCCTGCCAACGAGCCGGTGCACTCCTACGCACCCGGTAGTCGTGAGCGTGAACTGCTGGTCGCGAAGCTGGCCGAGATCGCGGCGGACACCGCGGAGGTGCCGCTGGTGATCGGTGGCAAGCACCGGCCGGGCAGCGGCGCGCGCCACGAGATCGTCGCGCCGCATCGGCACCGCCACGTGCTGGGGACCTACACCGATACCACCACCTCCGAAGCGCAGGGCGCGATCGACGCGGCGAGCGCGGCCGCGCCGGGCTGGCGGGCGCTGCCGTTCGACGAGCGCGCGGCGATCTTCCTGCGCGCCGCCGATCTGCTCGCCGGGCCGTGGCGCGAGACCGTGGCCGCCGCGACCATGCTCGGTCAATCGAAGTCGGCCCAGCAGGCCGAGATCGACGCGCCGTGCGAGCTGGTCGACTTCTGGCGGTTCAATGTGGCCTTCGCGCGCCAGATCATGACCCAGCAGCCGGAATCGAGTCCCGGGGTGTGGAATCGGCTGGACTACCGGCCGCTGGAGGGGTTCGTCTACGCGATCACCCCGTTCAACTTCACCGCCATCGCGGGCAACCTGCCGACCGCGCCCGCGCTGATGGGCAACACCGTGGTGTGGAAACCGTCGCCGACCCAGACGTTGTCGGCGTTCTACACGATGCGGCTGCTGGAGGCGGCGGGCCTGCCGCGGGGGGTGATCAACATGGTGACCGGCGACGGCCGGGACCTGTCGGCGGTGGCGCTGGCCGACCCGCGCCTGGCCGGTATCCATTTCACCGGCTCCACCAAGACCTTTCAGCAGCTCTGGCAGCAGGTCGGGGCGAATCTCGGCCGGTATCACGGGTATCCGCGGTTGGTCGGGGAGACCGGCGGCAAGGATTTCGTCGTCGCGCATCCCTCGGCGGACCCGGACGCGTTGCGGGCGGCGCTGATTCGTGGCGCCTACGAATATCAGGGGCAGAAGTGTTCCGCGGCCTCGCGCGCCTACATCGCGCGGTCGGTGTGGCGCGCGATGGGCGATGAGTTCCTGCGGCAGACCGCGGAGCTGACCTATGGCGATGTCGCCGATCTGTCGAATTTCGGTGGCGCGCTGATCGATCGGCGCGCGTTCGACAAGAACGTCGCGGCGATCGAGCGGGCCAGGGCGGCGGGGCTGACCATTCCGGTCGGCGGCACCTGGGACGACAGCGAGGGCTGGTTCGTGCGTCCGACGGTGCTGCTGGCCGAGGACCCGCGCGACGAATCGTTCGCGACCGAGTATTTCGGGCCGATCCTGTCGGTGCACGTCTACGACGACGCCAAACCCGGCGCGTTCGCGGCGATCCTGGCCGAGGCCGAATCGGCGGCGCCCTACGCGCTGACCGGCGCGGTGTTCGCGCAGGACCGCCGGGCGATCGAACAGGCCGGTGCCGCACTGCGTTTCGCGGCGGGCAATTTCTACATCAACGACAAGCCGACGGGCGCGGTGGTCGGCCAGCAGCCCTTCGGCGGCGCTCGGGCCTCCGGCACCGACGACAAGGCGGGCTCGCCGCTGAATCTGCTGCGCTGGGTGGCACCGCGCGCGATCAAGGAAACCTTCGTCCCGCCCACCGGATACCGCTACCCGCACATGGACTCGGACGCGCCGTGAACCCGCTGCGCCCGGTGATCCTCGCGGCGGCGGCGTCACCGCGGCTGCGGCGCGCGGTCACCGGGCTGCCGCTGACGGCGGGCATCGTCGAGCGGTTCGTCGCGGGGGAGACCAGGGCCGAGCTCATCGAAGTGGCGCGGACGCTGCTCGGCAGCGGCCGGATGGTCAGCGTGGACTTCCTCGGGGAGAACACCACCGATCGCGCGCAGGCCGATGCCACGGTGTCGGAGTATCTTTCGTTGATCGCGGAACTGTCGGCGTTGAAACGCCCTGCGCTACCGGGGATCACGGCGACACCGGTCGAGGTCTCGGTGAAACTGTCCGCGCTCGGTCAGGCACTGCCTGGCGACGGTCCCGCGGTCGCTGCCGCGAACCTGCGCACCCTCTGCGCGGCGGCCGCGCGGGCCGATGTCTGGGTGAGCGTCGATGCCGAGGACCACACCACCACCGCGGCCACGGTGGCGACGGTGCTCGCCGCGCGCGCCGAATTCCCTTGGCTCGGTGCGGTGGTGCAGGCGTACCTGCATCGCGCCGAGGCGGACTGCCGGTCGCTGTCCGGACCCGATTCGCGGGTGCGACTGTGCAAGGGCGCCTATCGGGAACCGGCCGAGGTCGCCTTCCAGCGTGCTGCCGAGGTGACCGACTCCTACCTGCGCTGCCTCGAAGTGCTGATGCGGGGCGCGGGCTATCCGATGGTGGCCACCCACGATCCGGTGCCGATCGTCGCCGCCGAGCAGCTCGCCCGCGAGACCGGCCGTGGTCCAGGCGGATTCGAGCACCAGATGCTCTACGGGGTGCGGGAGGACAAGCAGCGCCGATTGGCCGCGGCGGGCACGGCCGTGCGCGTGTACGTCCCATACGGCAGCCAGTGGTACGGCTATCTGACCCGGCGGCTGGCGGAACGACCGGCCAATCTCACGTTCTTCCTGCGCGCGTTGGTCAGCAAGTCGTGAAAACGACCGGCGGACAGGCCTATACCAGTGGCTTGCCGAGCCGCATCCGCCTGCGCAGGTCGAACATGTAGGCGTTCAACGGAAACAGCCGCGCCTGCTTGGGCAGCCGGTTGTGCACCAGGGAGATACCCCGCAGCAGTTGGTCGAATCGGCGTTGATCACGCTCGGTCCAGCTCATCCGCATCTCGTCGCGCACATGCTGCGGCAGCAGCCCGGCCACCATGAAGCGCTGCAGCCCGGCGAAGGCGAGCTGGACCGGTCGCGGCATCATCCGCAGGTCGATGAGGTCATCGAAGTAGTCGCGCAGCGCGGGCTCGATCCGGTACTGCACCAGGTTTTCCTCCCACCACGCGAGGAAGCTCGCGCGGTCGGCGGGCCACATCTCCTGGCGCATCTGGAGGGTGGTGCCGAGCCGGGCGCTGTACTGGTAGAGCGCCTCGGAGTCGGCCGGATCGAGCGAGCCGTGCATCCGGGTGTACAGGTCGTCGAGGCCCCAGTAGATCGTGCCCGCCACCCACAGTTGCAGTTTCGGGTCGAAGGCGTTGTATTTCACCGGGCTCTGCGCGCCGGAGCGCACCGGGCGATGCGAACGATTGACCGCCTCGCGGTAGGCCGCGCGCTCCTCGTCGGAGCCCATCATCGCGACGGCGATATAGGTGAGCGTGGTGCGCAGCCGCTTCACCGGATGCAGGGTGACCTTGCCGCTGTCCACCGTGCTTTCCAGCACGCCGCGCCCGACCGGCCGCAGGCTCAGCTGCATGATCACGTTGGCGGTGCCGCCGAGAAATGCCGCGAGGCCGTCCAGGTACGGCTGGATGGTTTCGGGTGTGAGGGGCTCGAAGGGCTGAACCTCGCCCGGCCCGTGCTCGTCGGCGCGCAGCAGTGCGGTCATCGTCGACCTCGGCTTTCTGTGTCCGCCGGCGCGGGACGCCTGCGTACGATGAGAAGGTTTATATATCACCTTCTCATCGAGTAGATGGGCTGTCAATGGCGACGCGGCCACGATTGGGTCGCTGCGATACTTAGTGCATCATCGTTTCACTAGCGGGGCTAGGGTAGAGGAATGGCGAAGTTGACCAGACTCCTGCCGCGGATCCGGAGCGCGGGTCCGGAGGATCGCAATCAGGCACGGGTGCTCGATGCCGCACTGCTGGCGTTCCTCGACTTCGGCATCAAGCGCACCAGCATGGTCGAGGTCGCGCGGCGCTGCGGGCTCTCGCTCGCCACGCTGTACCGGCGCTTCGCGAGCAAGTCCGAACTGATCGAAGCGGTCGGACTTCGCCAGACCAGAGAGTTCGTCGAGCAGGTCGACGCGGCGCTGCAACAGCAGGTCGATCGGGAGGCGAGCGCGCACGAGCAGATCGTCGAGCTCTTCGCCGCGTTCATCACGGGCCTGCGCGACAACCGGCTCGTGCATCGGCTGCTGGCCACCGAACCCGAACTGCTGCTGCCCTTCCTGACCATCAAGGGCGCCCCGATCATCGAACTGGGCCGCGACTATCTCTCCGAGTTCATCACTCGGCTCCAGCGCGAGGGAAAACTGCCCGAGTACGACCCGGAACCGCTGGCGGAGATGATCGCGCGCACCGCGCTGTCGCTGGCGCTCACGCCACAGACCGTCATCCCGCTGCACGACGACGCGGCGATCCGGCAGTTCGCCCGCGATCACATTGTCGTCTCGTTCCGCGTGCCGTAGTCGTGTAATCGCCGGTGAGGGCGGCTATCTCGGCACGAGCGTGCCGACGGCGGCCAGTGGCGACGCGGCCATGAGGTCGAGGGTCTGCTCGGCCGGACTGCCGTGCGTATGCGCGACCACCACGAAACCTGTTCCGTACGAAGCGGATGCGACATCGAGCGGCCCCAGATCGGACCAACCCCACTTGGTGCCGAGCACCAGCGGCCAGCGGGCGGTGCCCCAATCCTGTTCGGTGCCATCGGCGGCCGTCGCGCCCGCGGCGGCCATCCATTCGAAGATCGGCGAGCCGCGATCCGCGCGCAGTTTGGTGATCAGGAACTCGGCGACATCCGCGGTGCTCGTCGCGGCCATGCCCCACTCGCCGTGGGGATGGGTATCGACCAGATGGTATTCGGCGACAACGGCCGCGATCGCCTGCGGATACTTGGCCTCCGTCGCGGTCGCGGCGCCGTCGTCGGAGTAGCGGATCATCCGCTCGGCCCATTCCCGATCACTCGCCGCGCCGTCACCGTGGCGCAGGGCGTAATCCGCGAGATACAGCTTGACCAGCGACAGGGCCGCGCGGGACTCGTGCTCGTTCGCGGTGCTCCAGCCGCCGCCCGCCGCGGTGCGCAGCGTGACGGCCGTACGTGGCGGCACTATCTCGGAGCCGAACGGTGTCGCGTCCGTCGTGGGCGTCGGTACGGCACAGCAGAGTGCGATGGCGAGCACCGCCAGGGTGCCACGGTTCACGAGTTCTCCTTGCCGTGCCCTTCGCGCGGTATGCCCGTCTCCGTCGAGATAACACCGTGCGGACCGTGCGGACGGGCGTGACATGCCGTCGTGGCGAACTCGTGTCCGTCGCAGGCGAGCAGGCCCGCCATGATTGTGTGTCATCCGTCACATCGGGGTTCGCGCCCGGTGCCGCTGCGGCGGGGTGCGGCGCAGTAGTTTGGGCGAATGTCGTTCGGTCCGCCGCTGTTGCTCCGCTCCCTGCACCCGCTCGCCGTCGCAGGCGGCGCGGACATCCCGAATGCCGTCACCATCGACGGGGTGACGCTGTCGCGCAGTGATCTGCTCGGCGCCGCGACCTCGGTGGCGGAACGGGTCGCCAGGGCCGACCGGGTCGCCGTGCTGGCCGAACCGACCGTCGACACCGTGCTCGCCGTGGTGGGCTGTCTGATCGCGGGGGTGACCGTGGTGCCGGTGCCGCCGGACTCGGGTACCGCCGAACTCGCGCACATCCTGGCCGACTCCGGCGCGCAGGCGTGGCTCGGCAAGGCGCCCGAGGGCAGCGAACTTCCGGTGGTTCCGGTCCGGGTGCACGCCAGGTCGTGGCACACCTATCCCGAACCCGACCCGGCGGCAACGGCTTTCGTGCTCTACACCTCCGGCACCACCGGTCTGCCGAAGGGGGTGCTGTTGAGTCGCGGCGCCATCGCCGCCGGGCTCGACGCGCTCGCCGATGCGTGGGCGTGGACCGCGAACGACACTCTGGTGCACGGACTTCCGCTGTTCCACGTGCACGGACTGATCCTCGGGCTGCTCGGTCCGTTGCGGGTGGGCAGCCCGCTGGTGCACACCGGCAAGCCGACCCCGCAGGCCTACGCCGCCGCGCACGGCACCCTGTACTTCGGCGTGCCGACCGTGTGGTCGCGAGTCGTCGAAGACCCCGCGGCGGCAAAGGAACTGGCTGCCGCCCGGCTGCTCGTCTCGGGCAGCGCGCCGCTGCCCGTCCCGGTGTTCGAGAAGCTGCGCGAACTGACCGGTCACGCGCCCATCGAGCGTTACGGGATGAGCGAAACCATGATCACCCTGTCCACCAGGGCCGACGGCGAGCGCCGCCCCGGCTGGGTCGGCACCGCGGTGCGCGGCGTGCGGACGCGGCTGCGCGACGAGGCGGGCGGCGAGGTCGCCCACGACGGGGAAAGCATCGGCGCGCTGCAGGTGCGCGGCCCGATGCTGTTCGACGGCTACCTGAACCGTGCCGAAGCGACCGCCGAGAGCTGGACCGAGGACGGCTGGTTCAAGACCGGCGACGTCGCCGCCATCGACGCCGACGGCTTCCACCGCATCGTCGGCCGCGAGTCGGTGGATCTCATCAAGTCCGGCGGCTACCGCATCGGCGCGGGCGAGGTGGAGACCGTGCTGCTCGGCCATCCCGGCGTCGCCGAGGTAGCGGTGGCAGGCCTACCCGATCCGGACCTCGGCCAGCGCATTGTCGCCTTCGTCGTCCCTCGCGTCCCCACTCCGGAAACGCTGCCTGCGGACTTGATCGCCTATGTAGCCGAACAACTTTCGGTCCACAAACGCCCCCGCGAGGTCCGCCTCGTCGAAAGCCTCCCCCGCAACGCGATGGGCAAGGTCCAGAAAAAGCGCCTCACCTGAACCACCTGCGGTGGCCGGTGCGACCGCAGGCGGGTGGGGTCAGTCGTTGGCGTGCAGGGCGGCGTTGAGTTCGACGCCGGTGCCCTTGTGCGGCACCACTTCCACCGCGCCGGTGACGGAGTTGCGGCGGAACAGCAGGTTGTTCTGTCCGCTGAGCGTGCTGGCCTTGACGACGGTGCCGTCCGGGCCGGTGACCTTGGTGCCCGCGGTGACGTAGAGGCCCGCCTCGACGACGCAGTCGTCGCCGAGCGGGATGCCGACGCCGGCGTTCGCGCCGAGCAGCGAACGCTCGCCGATCGAGATGACGGTGGTGCCGCCGCCGGACAGGGTGCCCATGATGGACGCGCCGCCCCCGATATCGGAGCCGTCGCCGACCACAACGCCTGCCGAGATGCGGCCCTCGACCATGGAGTTGCCCAGGGTGCCCGCGTTGAAGTTGACGAAGCCCTCGTGCATGACGGTGGTGCCCGCGGCCAGGTGCGCGCCGAGGCGGACCCGGTCCGCGTCGCCGATGCGCACACCGGAGGGCACCACGTAGTCGACCATGCGCGGGAACTTGTCGACGCTGTACACGGTGACCGGGCCGCGGGCGCGCAGCTTGGCGCGGGTGGCCTCGAAGCCCTCCACCGCGGCGGGGCCGTGGTTGGTCCACACCACGTTGCTGAGCAGGCCGAACTGTCCGTCCAGGCTCACCTCGTGCGGGCGGACCAGGCGATGGGAGAGCAGGTGCAGGCGCAGGTAGACGTCGTGCGCGTCGACCGGCGCGGCGGACAGGTCGGCGATCGTGGTACGCACCGCGACCACGTCGACCCCGCGCGCCTCGTCGAAACCGAGCAGCGCCGCGTATTCGGCCGGCGCCTCGTCCAGCCGTTTGGTGCCGGTCTCGGCGAACGCGCCGAGCTCCGGATTCGGGTACCAGGTGTCCAGGACGGTCCCGTCCGCGGTCACGTTGGCGATACCGACTGCTGCTGCTCCCTGAGTACTCACGTCCACAGAGGTTACCGACCCTTTGCCGCCAACGGTGACCCTCCTCCCGCCCCGCCCCACATCCCGAAACCGGACACCCGCCCGGTGCGGGAGTGGGGGGTGGGGTGCGGTCGTAGGGTGGGGGTGTGACCCTTGATCTGCGGGCGGACCCGATCGCGCTGACCCAAGCTCTGGTGGATATTCCGAGTGTGTCGCGGGACGAGGCGGTGATCACCGATCTCGTCGAGCGGGCGTTGCGCGAGCAGACGACGGGGTTCGAGGTGCGCAGGCACGGCAATGTGGTGCTGGCGCGCACGAATCGGGGCCTGCCCACGCGGGTGGTGCTGGCCGGGCACCTGGACACGGTGCCGATCGCCGACAATGTCCCGAGCCATTTCGCGGTGAACGATGCGGGCGAGCGGGTGCTGTTCGGCTGCGGGGCGGTGGACATGAAGTCCGGGGACGCGGTGTTCCTGCACCTGGCCGCGACGGTCGCCGAGCCGGTGCACGAGCTGACCCTGATCTTCTACGACTGCGAGGAGATCGCCTCGGAGTTCAACGGACTCGGGCATATCGAACGGGAGCTGCCGCAGTGGCTGGACGGCGATCTGGCCGTGCTCGGCGAACCCTCCGGCGGTTGGATCGAGGCGGGTTGCCAAGGGACGCTGCGGGTTCGGCTGTCGACGGCGGGCGTGCGCGCGCATTCGGCGCGGGCGTGGCTCGGCGACAACGCGATTCACCGTCTCGCGCCGGTCCTGCACCGGCTCGCCGAGTATCGGGCCCGCGAGGTCGACATCGACGGCTGTGTCTACCGCGAGGGGTTGTCCGCGGTGCGCGTCGCGGGCGGGGTGGCGGGCAATGTGGTGCCCGACGCCGCCGAGGTGGACGTGAACTTCCGTTTCGCGCCGGACCGCACGGTCGAGCAGGCGATCGAGCACGTGCACGAGGTCTTCGCCGGCCTGGACGTGAGCTTCGAGGTGACGGACTCGGCTCCTGGCGCGCTGCCCGGCCTGACCGCGCCGGCCGCGAAGGACCTGATCGCCTCGGTGCACAACCATGGCGGCGGCGGGGTGCGCGCCAAGTACGGCTGGACCGATGTCGCCCGGTTCGCGGCCCGCGGCATCCCCGCGGTGAACTTCGGTCCCGGCGATCCCAATCTCGCGCACAAGCGCGACGAGCACGTCCCGGTCGACCAGATCACCGCGGTCACCGCCATGCTGCGCGCCTACCTCACTGGAAACCGGCAGGACGCGGACTGAATCGACCGGCACCGGAATTCCCGGCGAAAAGCGGGTGAGCTTCCCGGCTCGGGTCGGTTGCCTCGACAACCTGCCGGTAGTTTGGATCGCATGTCCACCGACGCCGCTGACCGCGAGGTTGCCAACAAGCCGAAGTCGACAGCCAAGTTCCGCGGACCGGTCATGTTCCGGCGCGAGCGCGCGAGCGAGGTCGGCAATGCCGACCGCAACCTGCTCGACCGCCGCGGCGACACCGACTGGGTGCATACCGATCCGTGGCGGGTGCTGCGCATCCAAGCCGAGTTCGTCGAGGGGTTCGGCGCGCTAGCCGAGGTGCCGCGCGCGGTCACGGTGTTCGGTTCGGCGCGGACCCAGCCGGACCATCCCGAGTACCAGGCGGGCCTCGCCATCGGCGCCGCGCTGGCGCGGGCCGGTTTCGCGGTGATCACCGGCGGCGGTCCCGGCGCGATGGAGGCGGTCAACCGGGGCGCGTGCGAGGCGGGCGGCTATTCGATCGGCCTCGGCATCGAGCTGCCGTTCGAGCAGAGCCTCAACGACTGGGTCGATCTGGGCATCAACTTCCGCTACTTCTTCGTCCGCAAGACGATGTTCGTGAAGTACTCGGAGGCCTTCATCTGCCTGCCCGGCGGGTTCGGCACCCTGGACGAGCTGTTCGAGGCGCTCACCCTGGTGCAGACCCGTAAGATCACCCGTTTCCCGATCATCCTGTTCGGCAGCAGGTACTGGGCCGGGCTGGTCGACTGGATCCGGGACTCGCTCGGCGGTTCCGGCAAGATCTCACCCGGTGACCTCGGCCTGATCCACGTGACCGACAGCGTGGAGGAGGTCGTGCAGATCATCCTGTCCAACGCCGAGTCCGGCGGCGCGGCGGATGCGATCGGCACGGAGGACCAGTGGTGAGCGGACAGCCCTTCGCCGTCTGCGTCTACTGCTCCGCGAGCACCGTCAATCCCGTCTACCTGGATCTGGCCACCGCGGTCGGGTCCGAGATCGCCCGGCGCGGTTGGCAATTGGTCTCCGGTGGCGGCAACGTGTCGATGATGGGCGCGATCGCGACGGCGGCGCGGACCGGCGGCGCGAACACCATCGGGGTGATCCCGAAGCATCTGGTGCACCGCGAGGTCGCCGATGTCGACGCCGACGAACTGGTCGTCACCGACACCATGCGCCAGCGCAAGCAGATCATGGAGGATCGCGCGGACGCCTTCCTGACCCTGCCCGGCGGCATCGGCACGCTGGAAGAGTTCTTCGAAACCTGGACCGGAGGCTATCTGGGACAGCACAATAAGCCCGTGGTGGTGCTGGACCCGGACGGCTTCTACCGAGGCCTGTTCCAGTGGCTCGACGAACTCTACGACCGTAAGTTCGTGCCTCAGCCCGCGATGGACCGCGTCACCGTGGTCACCGACATACCCTCCGCCTTCGCGGCGCTGGAGGCGTGAGCACCGGTTTTTCATGAGGAGAGCGGGATTGTGAGTTCCGACGGTCGTTCGACGGTGAGTTTGCTAGACCTGGCCAAAAATCTTCCCGCGATGGCGCTCGACGCGCCGGGCATGCTGCGCAACGCGCCGGGCATGCTGGTCGGGCCGGACGCCAAATCCTCGGTGGGGCTGTACTTCCAGCGCGCCGCGCACCGGCATCCGAACCGGATCTTCCTGCGCTTCGAGGGGGCGGGCTGCACCTATCGTCAGGCCAACGACGAGGTGAACCGGTATGCCGCGGTGCTCGCCGCGCGCGGGGTGCGGCGCGGTGACGTGGTGGGTGTGTTGATGACCAACCGGCCGCAGACCCTGTTCGTGGTGCTGGCCGCGGCGAAGCTGGGCGCCACCGTCGGCCTGCTCAACCATCACCAGCGCGACCAAGTGCTCGCGCACAGCTTCGGTCTGCTGAACAGCGTGCTGAACGTGGTCGGCGAGGAATGCGCGCAGGCGCTCGACTCGCTGCCTGAGCCGCCGTCCAACGTGCTGTACAGCAAGGATTTACAGGCAGAGGCCCAGGACGCGCCGGACGGCGATCCGCCGGTGTGCGCGCGGATCACCGCCAAGGAGCGGGCCTTCCTGATCTTCACCTCCGGCACCACGGGCCTGCCGAAGGCCAGCGTGATGACGCATCTGCGCTGGACCAAGAGCATGGTCGGCCTCGGCGGGCTCGGTATTCGCCTGCGCGGCAACGACACGCTGTACTGCTGCCTGCCGCTCTATCACAACAACGCGCTGACCGTCGCGTTGTCGGCGGTGCTGAGCGCGGGCGCCACGTTCGCGCTCGGCAGGCAGTTCTCGGTGTCGCGGTTCTGGGACGAGGTCATCCGGGAAGAGGCGACGGCGTTCATCTATATCGGCGAGCTGTGCCGGTATCTGCTCAACCAATCGCCGAAGGCGACCGATCGCAGGCACAAGGTCCGGCTCGCCGTCGGCAACGGGCTGCGCCCGGAGCTGTGGGACGAGTTCAAGACGCGGTTCGGGATCAAGAGGATCGTCGAGTTCTACGGGGCGAGCGAGGTCAATATCGCCTTCATCAACGCGTTCGGCGTTGATCGCACCGCGGGCTTCGGGCCGCTGCCCTACGCCGTGGTCGACTACGACGACGAGACCGGAAAAGCCAAGCGGGACAGCAACGGTCGACTGCGCAGGGTCGGTACCGGCGGGGTCGGCCTGCTGCTGTCGAAGATCACCGACCGGTCGCCGTTCGACGGCTACACCGACAAGGCGGCCTCCGACGCGAAGCTGGTGCGCGACGGCTTCAAGCGGGGCGATCTCTGGTTCGACACCGGTGACCTGGTGCGCGATCAGGGCTGGCATCACATCGCGTTCGTGGACCGGCTCGGCGACACCTTCCGCTGGAAGGGCGAGAATGTCGCGACCACCGAGGTCGAGGCCGCGCTGACCAGGTCAGACGCGATCTCGCAGGCGGTTGTCTACGGTGTGGATATCCCGGGTACCGACGGCAAGGCGGGCATGGCGGCGGTGACGCTGAGTCCCGGCGCGGAGTTCGACGGGGCGGCGCTCGGCGAGCTCGCCTACCGGCAGCTGCCCGGCTACGCGGTCCCGCTGTTCGTGCGGGTGGTCGAGGAACTCGAACAGACCTCCACCTTCAAGAGCCGCAAGGTGGAACTGCGCAAGCAGGGCTACACCCCCGACGACGATCACGCCCTCTATGTCCTCGCGGGCCGTGCGAAGGGCTACGTCCCCTTCTATCCGGAATACCCGGAGGAGGTAGCCGCCGGCCAGGCCCCGAAGGGCTGAGCCGACCGCCGCGGGCACGGGCCTGAATACCCGAGGACGGGATCGCTGGCTACAGTCGGGGGATGTTCAGCGCCGCCGTTTCACCTCTTCCGACCTTGTGCGGCAAGCCGGTGGCGACGGATCGGGCGCTGGTCATGGCGATCGTGAACCGCACCCCCGATTCCTTCTACGACCGGGGCGCCACGTTCACCGATGCCGCCGCGATGGACGCGGTGTTGCGCGCGGTGGACGAGGGCGCCGATCTCGTCGACATCGGCGGGGTCAAGGCGGGGCCGGGGTCGCTGGTCGACGCCGCGGAGGAAGCCCGGCGGGTGGTCCCGTTCGTCGCCGCCATCCGCGCGAAGTTCCCGGAGTTATTGATCAGCATCGACACCTGGCGCGCCGAGGTGGCGCTGGCCGCGGTGGGCGAGGGCGCGGACCTGATCAACGACACCTGGGCAGGCGCCGACCCGGATCTGGTGCCGGTGGCCGCCGAACAGGGCGTCGGCATCGTGTGCAGCCACACCGGCGGCGCGGTGCCGCGCACCAGGCCGCACCGGGTCCGCTACGCCGATATCCTGGCCGAAGTGACCGCCACCCTGGTGCGTGCGGCCGAACACGCGGCCGCGGCGGGGGTGCGCGAAGATTCGATTCTGATCGATCCGACTCACGATTTCGGCAAGAACACCTATCACGGGCTCGAGTTGTTGCGCGGAGTGGACGTTCTTGTAAATACCGGGTGGCCGGTCCTGATGGCCCTCAGCAACAAGGACTTCATCGGGGAGACTCTAGGTGTCGATCTATCCGAGCGGTTGGAGGGCACATTGGCGGCAACGGCATGGTCGGCCGCCGCCGGTGCCCGCGTCTTCCGCGTTCACGAAGTCGCCGCGACCCGGCGGGTAGTGGACATGATCGCCGCCATCCAGGGCATCCGGCCCCCAGCACGCACCCTGCGAGGTTTGGTATGAACTTTCACCACCCCCACAGCCGCGAATACGGCCCGCCATGGGCCACGACGAACACCTGGGACACCCCGAACTGGACGGTGGACGAGCTCGTCGCCGCCAAGGCGGACCGCACCGTATCGGTGGTGCTGCCCGCGCTCAACGAGGAGAACACCGTCGCCGACGTGGTGGCCAGCATCCGGCCGCTGCTCGGCACCCTGGTCGACGAGCTGATCGTGCTCGACTCCGGCTCGACCGACGCCACCGCCGAGCGGGCCCGCGCCGCGGGCGCGCAGGTGATCACGCGGGAGCAGGCGGTGCCCGAACTCGACCCGGTGCCGGGCAAGGGCGAGGTGCTGTGGCGGTCGCTGGCCGTGACCAGCGGCGACCTCATCGCCTTCGTCGACTCCGACCTGATCGACCCCGACCCGGCGTTCGTGCCCAAGCTGCTCGGGCCGCTGCTCACCGTCGAGGACATGCACCTGGTCAAGGCCTACTACCGCAGGCCGTTGCGCCAGGGCGGCGCGGTGGACGCGCACGGCGGCGGCCGGGTCACCGAACTCGTCGCCCGCCCGTTGCTCGCCGCGCTGCGGCCCGAGCTCTCCCAGGTGCTGCAACCGCTGGGCGGCGAGTACGCGGGCACCAGGGAACTGCTCACCGCGGTCCCGTTCGCCCCCGGCTACGGCGTGGAGATCGGGCTGCTGCTCGACACCTACGACCAGGTCGGGCTATCCGCGATCGGCCAGGTGAACCTCGGCGTGCGCACGCACCGCAACCGGCCGCTGGCCGACCTGGGCGTGATGAGCAGGCAGATCCTCGGCACCGTGCTCGGCCGAAGCGGCGTGCAGGACTCCGGCGCCGCGCTCACCCAGTTCCCGCTGATCGGGGACGCCTTCACCGCGCAGCACACCGAGGTGTCGCTGGCCGATCGTCCGCCGATGAACACGCTGCGCCCCGCCTGGGCTGCCGCCTGAACCA